>CAVSZM010000017.1:0-172624 GCA_963732455.1 uncultured Alphaproteobacteria bacterium
AGCAGGAACGGCACGATGTGAAGCGACGCCGCGCTGCGTCGTCGACGTTATGCAGTACCGGTCGGTGATCTTCCGACGATGGTCAGCTTGAACTGCGGCGTGAAGGTAAAGTTGTCCTGCCGCATGAACCGAGCGGTGATCGTGTCGCCGCCGGTCATCTGCTTGATGCGAGCCTCGGCCCAGGCCGCGCCTTCCTCGGTTTCGGTAGCGGTGACCAGCCGCGCGCCGTTGCAGCATGGCGAGGTCGGTCGAGTGCTTGTCGGACTTCGACGCGGTGAACGTGTCCATCGCCGCCGTGATCGCGTAGTCCTTCATGATGCTCTGGACCACGTTCAGGAAGACGCTCTTGCCGTTTCCGCCCGGCCCGTAGACGAACACCAGCGCGTGCTCGCGGGTTAGGCCCGTCAGGCCATAGCCGCACCACTGTTGAAGGAAATTGATCAGGTCGGCGTCGTTGCCGGTCGCCTCGTTCAGGAACTGAAGCCAGCGCGGACAGGGTTCATCGAGCGGCGCGACGCTCGTCATCTTCGTGATGTAGTCCTCGCGGCGGCTTTCCCGAAGCTCGCCCGTTCGCAGGTCCACTGTCCCGCCCGGTGTGCCAGCAGCATCGGGTCGCTGTTCCAGCCGTCCGCAACCATGACCAGCCTCGGATCATGCTGGGCGAACTTCTCGACGCCGTTCGCGAACGCCGCCCGGCCGAGGTTCTTGCGGGTCGCGGCGTTCTGATCCTCACCCAGACGGCTCGCAAGCTGGCCGGCCCAATGATAGGCAAGGCCGCGTTCGTCCCTGACCCAGATCACGCCGTTCCAGGAAAACCACTTGCTGGCCGAACGGCAGAAAGCGAACCTGCTCGCCGTGTTCGTCGGCAAACTGCCGGGCGGTGCTCTGCTCGGTGACGATGTCGTTGGCCAGAGGCTGCTTTGTGCGGCGGTGGTGCCGTCGTCGCTCGTTGAGCCGCTATACTCCAGCCATTCCGCGACCTGTTTGGCCACCTCCTCGCCGAAGGTCTTCTGAGCAGCGGGTATCCGCGCGCAGGCTTGCCGGCATGGAACGCCTGTGCCGCGTCCTCGGCCGTGTCCTTGCCGGTCCTTGGTGCTCGGCATCGCCGGCCGCCCGCGCGATGGCCTCGACCAGGTACTTGATCTGCGGCGTCTTCAGCCCGGCGCGGGCCAGGAAGCCTCCAAGAGACAACGCCGCGTCATGACGCGCTCCACTGCCGGGCCAGTAGCGGGCGAACAGGCAGATCGATGCCAGCAGGCGGGCGCGCTTCAGCAGGTCGTCGTCGTCGACCTTGGCCGGGTCGCCGGATTCGTCCCAGCGGATTTCCTCGTCGGTCTCGTGAACCGATCCGGGAAACACCGTCTGCGCGCCTTTGAAACCGCCAACGCGCACCTCCAGCAGCATTGCTTCGTCAGCCGGTCGTGTCGGGTCCCTGAACTGGATCGTCGCCTTCTCGTCCTCCGACTGTGGAGGCGAGCGTCGCTGCGATAGAGCCAGTGGGATGCCGGGGCGGAATGCCGGCCGAAGATCGCGCCGGTCTTTGGCAACACATGCGATGCGAGCTCGATCGCCTCCCGGCAGTCAAGGTCGATATCGGTCAGGCCGTTCGAGCGACGGGCCAAGAACGACGCCGACATTCTGCGGCTTGCCGTTGAAATATCTGGGCAGGTCGGGCTCGCCGATCACGCGCTTCTGCCAGCCCTTGTCGGTCGGGATTTTCGACTTGAACGGCAGCGGCAGCGGATTCCATCCGCGCGCGACATAGGCCTGTGCGGCTTGCAGGGCAGTAGTCATATCTGCCCCCTGAATTTAGCGATTTGGCGTCGGACCTTGCGCAACGCGGCGGCCTGATCGCGGAAGTTTAAGATGGTTTTGCCTTCAAGGTTTATGCCCTGTGCTGCGGCGCCGATCGTCGTCGTCACAACATCCCAGAGTCCGAGGTCGTGACGAGCGACGAGCATGACGTTGGGCGGCACACCCGCATGGAGGAAGCCGCGTCCGGCATCGCGGATGGGATTGTCGCTGATGCACATCCTCCGGCCCGCGCAGTAGACGCAGAACCGGCCGTGACAGCGCACGCCGCTCTCTTCATGGAGCGGCCGAACAGTGATGTAGATCGGGCGTCCGGCGTCCGCCTTCATCTCGCGTCCTCCAGGCGATCGACGATCGCTCCCAGGATCGATGCCGCCTCTCCGTCGCTATTTCGGGTTACTGCGTGCTGGATCGTCTCGACGGGGATACCGTGCTGCAGGGCCAGCGACAGCACCACTGCGGCGTCTCGTGCGATCGCCTCGACGTCGTCGCCGGTCTTGCGGCTGTGACAAACACCTCGCCCACTGCGCCGTCGTCGAAGAATCCGGCCGTGACGGTGAACGGCTGATTCCAGTGAACATCACCGTGGAAGGTCTCGCGGCGCGCCGTTGCGGGAGGGCTTCGGCTGCTCATGCCGCGCCCCCATCGCTCTCAGATGCCATTCCCGCTCCAAATCAGCGAGGGTTTGGCCGGTTTTTCGCCTTCACCCCACCAGGGGTGCTTACCCGCCCGGAATGGCCACAACGGGCATTTGACCGCCTCGCAAAGCCGAACCTCGCTGACCTGGTAGCAGGAGCAATCGAGGCACTTGGCGCGGATCGCCCGGAGCGGACTTTGCGCATTGTGTCCGGCCTCGCGCGCAACGTCGGATGTCGGCGGCCATCAGCTTGCGGCGCTTCTCCAAAGCGTCGCTGCGGTGGTAAGCCTGCTCGACCTTGTCGCCGATCACATGGGCCAACGCCGTCTCCACGACCTCGCGCGGGAAGCTGGAGACGTTGCCCGCCCAATCACGGAAGCTGGATCGGAAACCGTGGACAATCGCGTCCTCGATTTTCATCCGGCGTAAGACCATTTCCCCGCATCACCGCGTCGGAAGGACAAAGATCTGGCCGGGATAAATCAGGTTGGGATTGCGGATCTGCTCCCGGTTCGCCTTGTAAATGACGGCGTAGCGCGTGCCCGCGCCGTAGGTGAGGCGGCTGATGCGCCAGAGGCTGTCGCCGCGGGAGACAGTGGTGGTCGCGATCTTCGGCACGACCACGGCGGAGGGCGAGCCTCCGTCTGGCAGAACGGTCGCGACGGCGGCCGCCAGCTGCGGCTGCTGTGCAGCGGCAATGTCCGGCCGCTTGGACGCTGTGGCCTGCGCCGGCACGGACGCGGTGACCACCGTGTCGGGAACGTTGAACGGCACCTCGGCGCGTGCGCGCACCGCGCCGGAATTCGAACTCCACCTCGTCCAGCCTGACGCGGTAGCTGCCGGGCGCTACCCCTTCATTGATCGTGACCGCAAAACGTCCATCGGCGCCGGCCGTTACCGACGCAACAAAGCTGTCGTTGAGATAAAGCCTCACCGCGGCGCCGGGACGCGCGCGGCCGCTCACATGGAGCTTGCCGCCCGGTTCGATCTCGACCGCCTCCACAACCACTGCCCCGGCCACGGCTTTGGCGCTGCCGGCTGCGACAGCACGACGGTGGGTTTGTCCGGCGTCATCAGCGCCACGATCGGCTGGTCGTCGGAAGTCGGCTCAAGCGCCACCGCCACGCTCTGTTTGGACGTGGCCTGCTTGCCGTCCGGCTGCTTCGCGCGCAACGTCAGGTCGTAGGTGCCTGAGGGAAGCCGGGGCGGGACCATGACGAATTGTCCGGATTGATCCGCGACCGCGCGATCATGCAGCTCGCCGTTGCGTAGCAATTCCACCGTTGCGCCCGGCGTTGCCCGGCCCGCAATCACCGCTTCGCCCGTCGGCTCGATGCGGGCAATGTCGAACGCCGGCACGCCGTCGTCGCTGTCCGGCGGTAGCGGCGATCCGGCCAGCGCGGCCGCCACGGCGTTTGCTTTCGCTTGCGCCGCTGCGAGCGCGGCCGGACCCTGATCTCGCGCGCCCGATGCCGGCTTTGAGACCGCCGGCGCGGCGGTTGCGGCCTTTATGTCAACCGGCGGTTCGCGGCGGACGTGCTGGATGGCGAAGACAAGCGCCATGCCACAGGCCGCAACAAACGCCATGGACGGCACGACCATTCGGCTCATCGATGTGGCAGTCATGATGTTCGTCCGTCGGCCGGAACGTTAGCTCGTCAGCATTATACAGCGTTTTCCAGCGAAGTGGGCGCTTTTAGCGTCTAGGTTTTCATTTTTTCGTTGCCCGCCGAATCGCTGGACGTTGCTTTTGGCTCTTGGCTTGCACATGCTGCTCAATGCCTCCATTAACTTGCGTCGCTTCTCCAAAGCATCGCTCCGCCGGTAGGCTTGTTCGGCCGTTGCTGATGACAGGGCGCAGTCACAGCGGGTGGGAAGTTAGAGACGTTACCCGCCCAATCGCGAAAACTGGATCGGAAGCCGTGGACAGTGGCGTGTTCGATCTTCATCCGGCGCAGCACCATTTCCATCGCCATGTTCGAGAGCGGCTTGTTGCGAGCCTGGCCCGGGACAAAACCCGCCTTCTGCTTCTCGGTTCGCGAAGAATAGCGACGGCGTGCGGCGACAGGGGTACGCGATGCTCTTGACCGGCTTTCATTCGCTCGGCAGGCACCGTCCAGATTTCTTGTCCAGATCGATTGCGCGCCACATTTCCAGGATCTCGCTGGACCTGGTAGGTGAGGATGCACAGTTCTAGCGCCAGCGCCAGCTGCTCCCCCGCCCCCGCGAAGCTTTGCGATGAAGGCGGCCACCTCCTCGTAGGGCATAGCAGCGTGATGGCCCCGCGCCAGTTTCGATGGTCGCGGCAACAGGTGATCCAGATGACCGCGCCACCGGGCCGGGTTCTCGCCGTCACGGAAGCCCTTGGCCTTGGCCGCGTCTAAAACCTTTTCAATCCGCCCTGCGCACGCGGGAGGCGGTCTCGGCCTTCGTTGCCCAAATTGGCTTCAGGACCGCCAGCACGTCATCGGTGGCGATGGTGTCAACCGGCTTGGCGCGCAAAGGAGCGGCATAGGTCTCAAGCGTCGATTTCCATTGGGCCTTGTGCTTTTCGTTCCGGAAACCGGCAGAAAGGGCTTCCCGCACTTCATCGGCTATCTCGCCAAACGTCGGAATGCCGCCGTCGCGCTTGCGCTCGTCAATGGGGTTCGAGGCCTTGGGCAATCTTCCGTCGCGCACTGGCGGCCTTCTCGCGGGCGTCCGATAGGGGAACACTGGCGGCGCTGCCAAGTCCCATCTCCTTCGCCCGGCCGCGCCATGTGAAGCGCAGCACCCATTTGCGGGAGCCTGCTTCTGAAACAATCAAATAGAGGTTGCCACCGTCGCTGTATTTGCCAGGACTGGCGGTTTCGACTTTGCGTGCAGTAAGCTTGCTGGCCATGTCCGTCCCCCCAATCCGGTCCCCAACTCAGTCCCCAAAAATAACACGGCTTGGGGCGGGCAGGAATAGACAGTAACGAACGTTAGCGAAAGAAATCCCCATATTTATTGGATATTACAAATCGATGGTGGGCAGTGGCGAACGGCAGCGGGCAATAGTTCGTCGGACTCCGTCTCCGCCATCCTTTATCTTTAGATATTGAAATATAATAAGTATCTCAATCTAGCCTTCAGCCCCCAAATCAGTCCCCAAGGCGATCCCGGTTTGGCGTTGCGCGGCTACGGCTTCCTCAGATAACTCGGCACATCCACCGGTTCGGGCGATCCGCTCCAAATGATCGCGAACAGTTCACGGCCGGACAGCACTTCCACGGGGACGTAGGCATCACTCTCGTTGGCGCCGGGGTAATTGTTGTTGATCTATCGGATGGTGGCAGCGAGTACAGCGTGGAAACGCTTGAGAAGGACATGATGCTTTTTGTCATGATGGTACTGAGGTTCACGCGCGCCAATGAAGAGAGCGCGCTCAAGGGTTCTCGGGTTGCCGCCGCCTTTCGCGACAGCTTCGCTGGGGGTCAGGTCCTCGACAAGCCTTGTACCCGGAGATTGCCCGCGTGGTTGCGGTGGGATGACGAGACGAAGGCGTATGCAATAATTGCTGAGCGTGGCGCGCTCGTGCGCGAGATGTTTGAACTTACCGATGAAGGGGGACAGGCCAGACGCCCTTCAGGCGACAAGTTCGACTGGCTGCGATGTGGTCGCTATTGGGTGAACAGCGGACATCGACCAGACATCGCTGAACCGACGCGATTGACCCGAATGTATGGTCCGGCCGTGCGTTGCAAGAGGTTTTCGTCGAGCTGGCGTTCAGCGGTCTTGCATCAATGTATCCGGTCTCTGATTGGAGCTGATTTGCTCCGGACCATTATGGATATCAGCGCGCGTGCGATCTCATTAGCGGACAGGCCTCAACGGGCCATTCGGGTCACCAGTGTTCACATGCGCCGGGAAGACCGAACCTCCATCTCGTCTCATCCTCTCGCAGACCTCGGCTGGAAACTGTTGATAGGGTTACGTCATCGCTTGCTCCTCATATCGCGCAGTTCCTTTGTTCGAGCCAAGGGCCTTTCCTTCGTCCCGGCCCGCAGAACGTCGAGCGCGCGAGGATCAAGCGGATCGGACGCCTGCATCGGCGATCCTCGTCAGTTCGAAGGCGCGTCCTTTAGCCAGCACCGCCCAGGCGATGCGGGCAAGCTTGTTGGCGAGCGCGATCGCCAGTACGTTGTGGTGCAACCGCCTTTTGGCGGCTTCGATCCAGGATTTGAGCCCGTAACGTTCCCAGTTCTTTATTCTGACCAGCACAACCCATGCCGCCTGCACAAACAGAACGCGCAGGTAGCGATTGCCGCGCCTCGAGATTTTGCCAAGGATCGTGCGGTCTCCCGTCGAGATCTGCTTGGGCACCAGTCCGAGCCAGGCGCCGAAGTCGCGGCCTTTGGAGAATACGTCTCCAGTGCCGATCGCGGCCACCATGGCGCTCGAAATGATCGGTCCGATGCCAGGCACCGTCATCAGGCGCGAACATGCCTGATCTTGACGGGCCAGTGCTTCGATCTCGCCGGATAGGCCATCGATGCGCTGATCCAGCCGGCGCCAGTCGCCTGCCAACTCCTCGATGACACGCAACATGCGTGGCGACAGGGCATCGGTGCGCGTCGCAAGGATGGTGGGCAGTTCCGTGCGCAGGAAGCCGATACCCTGGCGCACGGCGATCCCGCGTTCCAGCATGAAGGCGCGAATCTGGTTGATGATGCCGGTGCGTTGCGACACCAGCCGCTCGCGCACCCGATGCAACGCCTGTAAATCCAGTTGCTCCGCGGTCTTGGTCGCCACGAACTTCATCGTCGGGCGCTGCACGGCTTCGGCAATCGCTTCGGCATCATTGAAGTCGTTCTTCTGTCCCTTGCTATAGGGGCGGACATATTTGGCCGGCATCAACCTGGCATCGTGACCAAGCGATGCAAGTTTGCGGCTCAGGTGATGTGCGCCGACGCAGGCTTCCATGCCGATCAGGCAAGGCGGTATATTGGCGAGCCGCGCTTCCACTTGGCCACGCGACCACTTTTGCCGCAGCACGATGGCGCCGCGCGCATCGTGGCCCACGACGTGGAACGAGTTCTTGCCGATATCGATGCCGATCACGGCGATCGCAGTATTGGGTGTCTGAGACATGGCGTGCTCCTTGTCTTTGGCGCCCCTTGCCAGCTTCGCTGGCTGGCGGGGCAGGAGCACGGCCGGACCATCCCATTAGCGGACCTTCCTAGGGGGTACACTCGCTAAATGAACTCCGCGAGGAGTTGGTAGCCAAGGCGCACCGACGGAAGAGCGGTTAGGCGGACCGGAAATCGAGCGTTTGCGGAAGGCTCAATAGCATGGGGTATTATGGTTACCCCCGCTTTGATCGCAGGGGGGCTTTTTAACGTTTGATGTTGGTTTTGCATCAGACGTTTGATTAGCGTTCGATTTTCCCTTGTGGGCCTGTTTCGAGATAGCGGGAGAAGAGAAGGAAACCGACAGTGTTGCAGCAAAAAGCGTGAGCGAAAAGATACCTGCTAATATTTTCATGCGTCACCCCCTCAATGAAGTTTTCATTTGATTTTTGAATTTCGCGATTGTCAAGGCAGTGTTGCGACCCCGCCCCAAATTGGCGAGTTAGGACAACTTTTAGGCGCGTGATCACAATTAGCGGCGCTTGCTGCCTCGTGCCAGCGGTGCGCACCAAGGGGCCTAATACACTTTAGTCCCTCACGGGTCTGTTGATCTCCGCCAAAGATTTTTCCGTGCGAGCCAAACTGGCGGCTATCGCTCTCCCTGAAGAGATAATCGTATTCGATGCCGGCGGTCACGACGACGCTGTTTCGCTACTTGAGGAGAATGCCCTTCGAGAGGATGAACCGTCACTTAGGGGTGACGAACACAGCGACGACATGCACTCGCTGCTTGAGGAGGATGCTCGGCTCCGGGGAGTTATAGGTCAGCTGTCGAGCATCATCCTTAGAAACGCCGCTGGCCCAAAGTAGCGCCGCATCAATTTACGGCAGAACCGCTGCGATTTGCGGGTCCGCGTGAGCCGCGAAATGTCGATGTACTGCGCGACGAGACGAGAGGGCGGCATCGACGATTTGGATGCGGTGCACTCGAAGAAAAACCCGCCCAGACTATAGTTGCTATTTCGATCTATCCTGAACACGGCGCGTCAGCGCCGCGATGAGCGCGGTGAGGCCGAACTCCCAAGCCTCGCAATCCCCGCTCGGGCGCATGCGATTGGTCAACCGGCCAAGTTTGGACGTGGCGACAGTCACCAAGTCGCCTTCCACGTGAGTGAACCCCTGCCCATTCGCCGCACGGTCCTGGATCGGAGCGAACATCGTGCCGAGGAACAACACAAAACCATCCGGATATTGATGGTTCTCGTTAATCGTTTGCGCAACGATATCGACTGGGTCGCGGCTGATCTGGGTCAGCGAGGATGCGCCGTGCAGCACAAAGCCTTCCGGCCCCCTCACCTCCAGCGAGATCTCCATCGTCCGCACGTCATCAAGTGCGAAACTAGCGTCGAAGAAGCGCACGAACGGTCCGATGGCACAGGACGCGTTGTTGTCCTTGGCCTTGGACAGCAGTAGCGCCGAGCGTCCCTCGAAGTCGCGCAAGTTGACATCGTTGCCGAGGCTAGCGCCAACGATACGACCATCGCTTGCTACCGCAAGAACCACCTCTGGCTCTGGATTGTTCCAAACCGATTTCGGATGCAGACCGGCATCCATACATGTGCCCACCGCAGACAGCACTGGAGCCTTGGTGAACACCTCGGCGTCCGGCCCGATGCCCACTTCAAGATACTGGCTCCATGCGTTCTGAGCGACGAGCACGTCCTTCACATGCTGCGCCTCGGCCGAGCCCGGCTTCAATTGCGACAGGTCGGTGCCGACAATCCGCGTCACCTCGGCCCGGATTGCCGCCGCCGAATCCGGGTTGCCGCGCGCGCGCTCCTCGATCACCCGCTCCAGCATCGACACTGCGAATGTGACTCCAGCAGCCTTGATGACCTGTAGATCAATCGGCGCCAGCAGCCATGGTTTGGTTGGATCGCGGTTGTCTGGCGGCGTGTTGGTCAGCAGGTCCTGCAGCACGCCCACACGCTCGCCACGCGCGGCGCGCAGGGCGGCGGCGGGATCGGCAACCTCGGCAAGCTGGCTTCCGGTGGGGAAATTCTCGGTGACGTCGAACACGCCGTCCTGGCGGATCGCCACTACCGAGGGGCCGGCGAGATCGGGGCGCCAGATCCGCCCCATCAGGGCGGCGTCGGCGAAATCGTCCGGCAGAATGAATGCGGCGTCTGTCATGATCGGCATCGTGGTGATCCTCACGAAGTAGCGACTGTGCGATCAGGGCAGCGTGCGTAGAAGCGACTCGCTCGATGACCGCAACACGCCACGTCAATCGCCTTCAACATGCCCGCCGTCCTCGGCTCGAGAGATAGATGCGCGCTGCGTTGGCACCGAATATGTCTGCCCGTTGGTCCGGTGACAGGTCAGCCAGCAAGGTTTCGGCGGCAGCTAACCACTTTGCATAACCGCCCGCCAGATTGACAACTGGCCAGTCGCTCCCCCACAGCAGACGTTGTGGCCCGAAGCACCCGCGGACATGATCCACCGCTTGGCGGAGATCCGCAATCTGCCAGTCCGGCACGGCCTCTGTCACTAGGCCCGATAGTTTGCAGACGATGTTGGGGTGTTCAGCAAGCAACGCGATATCGCGCTGCCAAATCGCAATCTCGCCGGTCGCAAGCCGCGGCTTGCCGCAATGGTCCAGCACGAATTCCAGATCGGGATGGCTGTCGATCACTCGCAGGAGTTCTCGGTAAATGGCGCGGCAGCACCAGCGCGTCGAACACCAAACCGTTTCGGACCATCGCCGTCAGCAGGGGCGCCAATGTCGGGCCAAGCAGCCAATCATCATCGTGGATGTCCTGTACCATCGGCCGCAACCCCACCAGAAGTTTTCGCGCTGCCAGCGCATCGATGCGCGCGGCGCCGTCCGCGGCGTCGAAATCCGTCCAGCCGACCACGCCGCGCACCAGCTCAGCGGTCTCTGCGATATCCAACAGATATTGCGTCTCCGCTTCGGTCGGCGCCGCCTGCACCAGGATCGTTCCCTCGATCCCGGCTGCGGCGAGATGCGGCGCCAAATCCGGCAGCCCGAAATCGCGATAGATCGGTGCCAGCTCCGACGTCAGCCAGCCATAGTCGCCCCGCGCGAGGCTCCACAGATGATGATGCGCGTCGATCCGCATCAGACAGCCACCGCCGGTACCGGCGCGTCCGGATCCAGAAGGCGTTCGGCCTTCAAATCGCTCCAAAGCGCCGCCGGCACCGCAGAGGACAATGCGGCCACGTTGCGCTCGACCTCCTGCGGCGATTCCGCCCCCAGCACCACGCTGGCGACAGCCGGATGGGCCAAGGCGAAATGCAGCGCCGCCGTGGGCAACGCGACGCCATGGGCAGTACAGACACGCTCGATCCGTGCCACCTTGGCCAGAATCTCCGGCGGCGCGTCCTGATAATTGTATTTGGCGCCCTTCACCGCCCCGGTCGCCAAAATACCGGAATTAAATGCGCCACCGAGCATCACACCAATACCCTGTCGTTGCGCGAGCGGCAGGAAATGCTCGAGCGCGGGCTGCTCGAGCAGTGAATAGCGGCCGGCCAGCAGGATGGTATCGAACGATCCCGCCTGCGCGAAACGCACGCACATCTCGGCCTCGTTCACGCCGATCCCGATGCCTGTGACCACGCCCTCGCTGCGAAGCCGGTCTAGCGCCACGTAGGCGCCGGCCATCGCTTCGGCAAACCGTTCCTCAATTGCATCGGCGCCGTGGGTCCAGACATCGACGTCATGGATCAGCAGCAGGTCCAGCCGGTCGGTGCCAAGGCGCAACATCGACTGCTCCACCGAACGCATGGTGCCGTCATAGGAATAGTCGATCACTGCTCGGTGTGGCTGACCACCGGAAAAGCCAGAGCCGTTGCCTCGCCCGTGAAACGGGTCCATCCAGCGACCGACCTTGGTGCAGACCACAACCTGGTCGCGCGGCAGCCGCCTGATCGCTGTGCCGCAGCGATGCTCGGACAGGCCGTGACCATAAAGCGGAGAGGTATCGATCAGATTGATGCCCAGCGCCAACGCGCGCTCCACTGCGGCGATGGCCCTGCCGTCATCCAGCTGCCGATAGAGATCACCGAGCGGCGCGGTGCCGAAGCCCAGCGCCGAAACCTGAATCGCGGTCCGCCCCAGCTGACGTCGCGGTAGTGCCGACTGCGAAACCATGGCGGACGTTTTTCCCCGTCGGCTCCAGTCGCGCTGGGCCATCATTTAGATTTACGGGCAGCGTATTTCTTTAAAGCTAACTGTCAACGCCGCGTGAGCGTCAGCAACCGATAAGCTTCTTTGCTTGTCAGTTCGTCGACTGACCCCTGAACGCGAGCCCATCCCAAGTTGCTGTCAGCCTCACGGAGGTAGCAATCGCAAATGAAAGTTGTTTTCGGGCCCATAGGCGGCTCCAGCTATTCGCGTGGGGTACGATGGCGGGTAGCTGGGCCGTCGCAATAGAAAGAATTTATCTGGGAAAGCCCGAGGCGCGTCTTTCGTGGATGCCGGCTCTGGTACTCTGGGGGTTGCGAATCAATGACAGAATGCAATCTGAGAGGGAACATCGATGAGCTTCCAGCGGCTTCAATTGATGATCGTTGTGGTCTCAATCGGCACCGTGACAGTACCGGCATCAGTTCATGCTTATACTGCGGAACAGCAGCGACTTTGCTCCGACGACGCTATGCGGCTGTGCAGCGCGGACGTTCCAGACGTCGACCGAATTACGGCGTGTATGCAGAGACAGCGAGCGTTGCTGAGTGAAGGCTGTAAATCGGTCTTCAGGATTGAAAAAGCAGAAGCAAACTCACGCGCTCGGAAGTCGGACCGGTAGGCCGCCTTCAACAGCCCAAATCGGAAGAGAACGACGCCGCACTGACGGGGCGCGGGCTCAGGTCCACGGTACCTTGCGACCGATCGCGGAGGGACCGCCATCCTTCGACGGTCCCATCGACGATCTGCCTCGGCCTGCTCGCTTCGGTCCTCGATCGCCAATTGCTGGGTACATGCTGCAGATGCTCGACTAGCTTTTGCCGGTTCCATTCTTCGTATTTGGTTCCCAGTCGGACGTCGCGGCGCTCGACGAACATGCCGAGCTCTTGGCCCATGAGGTGGAGGCTGCGGTTTCGGTTAGAGTTATCCCCATTCGCGCTTACTTGTGCGCCCGGCGGCACTATCAGACATCGTCTTCGCCCCCGGCCATCTTTCGAATGAAAACCACGAGGGTAGCACCCCGGTCCTCTGGGTGGGCTGCGAAGTGGCGATCTCGCGTCGCATCCATGTCCTCGCCGTCTCGGTAACCCTGAATTGTCACGACCTTGCGGGGCCGGGCTTCGGGCAAAATCGACGCTTCCAGTTTCGAGAGCCGTCTATCCAGCGTCATTTGTCGATCGCCTCTTCCAGTTTTCGAACGCGCTCTTCAAGCTCCGCCGTCTCGATGATTTTGGCGAACGCCTGCACCATTTTCGTTGGCTCGCCGGCCTCGGTCGGCGTTAGGTCACCCTGCCCAACCGCTTTGACAAGGGCCCCCATGGCCGGAACCGCGTCGTTGAGCGTTTTCATCTCCGGCAAGTCAAAGGCCACTGGGCTGTCTTTGCGGGGCGGCAGGATGCGATCCAGGCAGAGACGCAAAGCCGGGATATCACCGGTTAAGGCAACATCGATCGCCTTCTGGTCAGCGCCTGCGCCTGGCCGTCAAGAAGAGTTTCCAGCGCAAGAGTGGTGGCGTTGCGGGATCCGTTCGGTCGGCCTTCCGGGTTGCCGGCTCATTTGCGACCGCCGGTTTCCGAAACCTCTGTCTCCGCCAATTTCTCGATTAAACTATTGAAAAACCTAGACTTCTTCTTTCAAACTCTAAGCTACGCACAAACAAATGTACAAAGGAAAAAGGGACCGGGACGCGGTGGCCTCGATCCCCGCTAAACGCACGGGAGACGTCAAACTACTCGCGCCAATCAAACCCGGCCGGTCCGGGGTCAACGCAGGGGAAGTTTGGCTCTTGGATATTGGAGTGATGCATTTTCAATGTGAGCTTCATCTCATAGGCTTTTAGGGCAATTGCCGAGGGACTCCTGCCGAGCTGTGCGGCGATCTGCGCCGCGGGATGTGTCTGGGCTAGCTTCTTAAGGATGGAAATATCATCCGAAGTCCAGCGCCGGAAATTAGGATTGGGCATACCCATTCCTCCTAATGCCCCCGCTAGCCCCGCCAAGGTTCAGCCGCGAGTGTTCACGACGCGAGCTTGCTCTTCCGTCAGTCCAAAGAAAGGCCCCGTCTGCCGGGGAGCGCGCGGGGCTAGTTTTTGGAAGATGGCAAGCGCTGCGTGCGCAGCCGTCCAGATCGTATCACCGGGTTGTGGTGGGAACAGATCGCAGATTTTGGTTGTATGGGGCATGTCGGCCTTGGCACGCGTAATCCGGAGTAGACGGCCTCCGAGCTGGGGCCGTTTTTTCTAATGGACCTAAATCAGCCAACACCGAGAAAATGACATGCGTTGGCTGGGCGGCGTTTTTCTGCCCTGATTACCATAGCGTTTGCGGTTTATTCGGATATTACGATGAAGCGGTGCGAACCGGGATCATTCTTTGCCGTTCTAGGCTGGTGCAGTACTTATCGATAATGGTAACGACAGAGCTCGCCGTATCTGGCGTGGTTGTGGTATTAATGGTGTCAGCCTTTGCCGTCGGATTGACCTCCCTGGCAGCGGTTAGAGCCGGGGCGCGGAAGCTGCGAGCTTCCCCCGGCTCGCTTTTTACGTTATACGCAATTATGTCGAAGTCAATATCCGTTAAACGTAAAAAGCGCGGCAGGCCAGCCACCGGTACAGAGCCGCTGTATGGCGTGCGCATTTCCGACGATTTGATGGGCCGCATTGAGAAATGGGCCGCTGAAAACACTGCGTCCCGCTCCGAAGCCATCCGCAGGCTCGTAGAGCTGGGGCTGAAGGCGAAGGCAACGAAAGAGAGATGACAAAGAAGCGCCCGAGAGGCCGGTTTGCCTACGCAGATGATCGGAAGCTGATTCAAATGGCAGCGGCCTCGGCAACTCTAGAGGAAGCTGCTGCAATGTTTGGGACCTCGATCGGCGTGATGGAGCGAATGGCCAAAAGGCTGGGCCTTCTGTTAGTGGAACCAAACGGTCAAAAAAGGTTGTCGGCTCGTCTCGAATTGGTCCCCAAGGAATGACCGATCGACCTTCCCACTACGACTCCCGCGCGATGTTGTCATCCTGGTACCTTTTTGTTCCCGGCGTCTTTCCGGATTTTGGAACCTATTTTTGGAATGGAAGCACCATGAAGGTGTTAGAATAAGTGGCGCAAACTAAAGTTGCGCTGCAACAGAAACGCTGAACAGGGGAGATCAACATGTGGAATATAAAGTCTGCATTCGGCATTGCTTTGCTTGTTCCACTTCTTGGCGTCGGCGGAAGCGCAGAAGAAAGACGTCAACGCGATACGTGCTGAATGCTTCAGGCAGGCGAACGCAGCTGCAGCGGCAGCCGCGGGTAACATGACTAGCGGGGCCACAGCCGAGCGGCAATCTGCCGGCTATTCTGCCTACCGCGCTTGCGCGTACAAGAACGGCATTCGACCGTAAGGAAGAAAGAGCTGCTCATCGAGATCCTCATCGGCATTATAAAGAGACCGCCTTCCGGGCGGTCTCTTTGCCACCCGATACCGTCATGACTCTTCTCGCCCTGCGCACTATCGGGCCAAACGACTTTACGCATTGAGCAGGGCAAAGCCTAAGCCAAAGTAATTCGGCGGGTGACCATGGACACGCGACCATCACTCTGACTTCTTTGGCAGGATCAACGGGAGGGGCAGATGTTGAAAATCTTGACGCTTGTGACTGTTGCGACGTTGCTGTTGGTATTCAATTTTGGAGAGACAGCAACAGCGCAAAATAAGACGGGGAAGCGCGATCTTGGTAACTATGGTGGCACTTGTCCCATTGGCGCCTGCGGGAAGGCGCGTCATGATTCTCAGATTTGAATGAGAACAGCGGCCCCTCCGGCACTGATGCAGCCAACGTATGCCGGGTAGACTGCAAGAAAGGGCAAAAATTCTTTGTCGGTCCGACTGATACCTCTGCAATTTGTGAGTGAAAAATGGCGTCAGCATAAGCCCCTGAAAATTGGCTTGGCATACTCAGCCCTCTGCAGTCTCGATGGTTTCGAATACGGCCGCGGGCTCTGCACCCTCATGCGCCCACGCTTGAATGATATCCAGCACACGCCGTAGTAGCGCTTCTCTACAATTACGACAGCTATTTTTTCGACTGCTACTATAGCCACGCCGCCCGGAAGCTCTTTCAGCAGATTTGCGCCACTTTTTGCTTTGACTGCGGGCAGAAGGCCGTCACTTATGTCCGAGAAGCTCGCTCCGCCGAGCCCGAGTCTACTGTTTCTGTCCGGGTGGGATCACTCCGATCGCTCGCTCGGGCAAGGATTGCGTTTCCGTCGCGGGTGTCGTTCCCCCAAGCTCTGACCCGGTGCAGTCGCCAGCCCATAGCTTGGTGCCTCTGACCGTTCCGACAAGTTTGCAGCCTATTGGTTCTTTCGGCTTCACCTGAGCCGGCGGCTTATGCCCGACCTTGGGCACATCCTGCGCATATGCGTTTGCAGAAAAGCCGATCACAGCGACAATGAGCAAAAATCTCATCGTTGTTTCCCCTTCATATAACGAAGACCACAAAATCCTCGATCATGAAGTAGGTGAACGCGTAAATGGCGCTGCCGACAGTCATCAGCCCGAGTGCAAAGCCACACCCATAGCGGCGAAGATTCCTGAGTTGCTTCATTGGTCCCCCCCGCCCACATCCAACCGCTAATTAGAAAGAAGGGCAAGGACTGCCAACACTAACTTCTTCTTATTTTTTCTTCCAAGGCGCTTAGGATGGGTCGTTCGGGAACGTCTTTTCGGGTTGGACCGTGAGGCGGATGGCGACCTCTAACCCCTATAGAAACTAATCTCGGCTTTGATTTTGAAACACGTTTCCTTGAATGCCGATTTTGCTTCTTCGAAGGTTTGGGCTGGTTCGGTGGCCGCCGCCCGGTTCTGGGATGGTGACATTCCACATCCAGATTTCGTTAGGTGCGCTCGGCCGCATACCGAATGCTCGACCGGATGGCCGTCAGGCGGCATAGTCATTCCGACCGATTGAAAGTGGGGCGAGGTTTGTCACTTTGCCTTTCCAACCTCCTTCTGGGCTGGAGTCAGCCCACCCGCCGTTATGATCGGATCGTTCTTATCTTCGGGTCCGAAGGTGTTGATGAAATAGTACCCTTCCTCAACCGTGAGGGCAGTCGCCGCGATCATGATGATAATAAAAATGATGATTGATCGCTTGCTGAATTCGTAGGTCATCCCCCTTCGCCTTCAGCCCCAGCTCAGTTTGACAAAACTGTACGCTGCACAGACCGCAGCCATGGTCGCGCATATGGCGGCGATGGCGTTAATGCGCGAGATCCACTGTAGCGCTGTGATGAAGGTATCCAGATTGTCCGGCACGGGAATCACGCTTGCCCAAAAGAAGCCGGCGGCACCAAGCGAAGACGCCGCGCCAATTGATGCCATCCATTTATCGGTGAAGGTCATTTCGCCTTCACCTTGCGCCCCAGCGGGACACTGGCTAACCTGATCTTGAGTACGCGAGCCCGCTTGCGGACTGAATCAGCAGTGCGCTTGAGAGGCTTTGTAATCGCGTGGACGCTTTCGCCAGCCGCCGCCATCGAACGCCGTCTTCTTCGGGTGTCCAAGGCCCTGCACTGCGTAGGATATCGGTCATTTCCCCCTCACCTCCAACCCCAACTTCGGCGACGGCCTCTTCCGACCGTTGCGCCTCTCCAAGGCAAGACCCAGCCTTTTGGCCATTCGATCCATCACGCCGATCGAGGTCCCAAACATTGCAGCAGCTTCCTCTAGAGTTGCCGAGGCCGCTGCCATTTAAATCAGCTTCCGATCATCTGCGTAGGCAAACCGGCCTCTCGGGCGCTTCTTTATCATCTCTATTTCGTAGCCTTCGCCTTCAGCCCCAGCGCCACAAGGCGTCGTATCGCGTGCGCCCGGGTGATCGTGTTGTCGACGGATGACGCGATCCAAGCATCAATCGCTGCCAGCTCGGCGGGGTGCCAGCGCTCGCCAATTTGGGTGCCTCGGCCAGTAGCCGGTCGCCCCCTGGATTTTTTGGTAACCTTTATTGACTTCTTCATAATTTTTTGGTTACCATAAAAAGCAAACCGGAGGAAAGCCTCGCCGCTTCCGCTCCGGCTCTAACTCAAGTCCAGGATGGGGACACCGTGGCTTAAGCCGACTGCAATCATAGCATAACAGCGTCACCCGCTGTATGCGAAAGTCCCCCCGACCCCCATCCGTCGTTTGATCTGCGATCTTGATCGCTGCACCACGCCGTCCGCCTTCATATCTAATCATCGGACTTCTCGCGGCTGTCGTGTTGCTGGTCTATTTGCAGCTGCATCCCCCAGTTGCCTTGGTTGATCGGTGGCCGCGTGGCCTTAGACGGCCGGCATGTTCCACAAATCCGGAAGGGCGCCGCGCGATACAAGTCCTGCTTGGCCGCAAAGAAGGACGGCCCCAGCTAAGGAGCTTCCCTGTGCTTCTCAATATTGCCCCCGATAGGGGCCTCGCCCCTGGCGCGCGAACAGGTACTGGGGATTGATTCCGCAGTAGGCGTCGGTGCCGCTCGCGGTAGCCATGCATTGGGGGTAGCTGGAGAACTGGCAATTGCCGGGGTAGCCCCACTTGCGTCCTTGCAAGCAGTAGCGATCCTGTATGGCCTCGGCGGGCGCAGGCGATACCTGTGCGACTGTAGTCAGGGTGGAAACAGCCGCTAGAATGGCGACGGAAAGAGGGCGACACATGGGTGAACTCCTTGGTTGCTTTCAACAAACGCGCTTCCTGGGGTGGCGTTCCAAAGCAAGGGTGACCGAACTCGCTTTTTCGGGGTGGTCGGCTATCTTCTTTCATACGTAAAGAAGGCGAAACGTTAGTGCGCAGAGTTCGAAAATTCGTCGAGGTTAACAGCGGCCGAACAGGCTACGCGATGGGACCGCAGCCGCGCTGTCTGATGTCAGCAACGGCGCAGCGTGGAGGCCGGACCCTTCGTTCGGCGTTGCCGATATCCTTTTTGCGGATCCCGAATTTGCAGCGGTGCTGAGAGTTTTTTGAGAGAGGGGCACGTGATTATCTCGGGCTGAAGGGCGAAGTGGCAAATGACCGACAACGACCCCTATCGAGCCAAATCCAGTCTTCATAGAGGCCAACGATCAGACTGTTCATCCGCGGAGAGATCTCGTCCTGCCGGTTCTTCAAAATTGCGAGGAGAGTGTTGCGCAGTGCCCTCGCTCCAGTCCTGAAGTGGCGGTGCGCCCGCGCATTACCTCGCACAGCATTGGTTTGCTTGGAGTAATAGCAATGCGTTCTGTTTTGGCCTTAGGCCTTTTGATCGCCCTCTGTGCTTCTGCCAACGCCGCAAAGGTGCATCACTCCAAACCGCGCGCAGGCCACTTACGCCCGGCCCAACTCGTTGCTGCCACTAAGGGCTACGCTGTTCCCGGTTGGACTGAGGAACAGACGCGGTATTGGCTGGATAGCTTCCACGGCGGAACGGATTGACGCCGAGCGGCATTATTTTTTCGGGCTTGGTGTTTGCGTCATGATACCGAAGAAATGCGCATACCAAAGAAGTCCGCGAATTAGGACACTCCGCAGTTCTCATGTGTGGACAGCTCCGGGTTGGCAAGGACTTTCTTCAGTTTTCCAGCATTGGTCGGTGCAGCCATGTGTCCGGCCTTTTGACGAGGTTCATGTGACCGCTGGCCATAATGCCCTCCGCAGATCAGGTCAGGCAGCTTCGGCAACGGCGTGGAGGCAACATCGACCGGCGATTGAAGCTCGTTTGCTCCTTTTGCGAGAAATTGACCGCACGGCATTTTGGGGGTTTTGCAACAGTATCTGCCATAGGCAGACCGCAGGCGGGAAGATTGATTTTACATGCCCTGCATGTATCGAACGGGGTTTTCGGGGTCCGATCTAAAAATACCGGCAACCTCGGCAAGGAGCGTCGACAAGGCCGGGGTTCTTAAATCGTCAAACCTCTCAAAACTGAAGTTGTTACCGCCCATTCTCAGCTCGCCCAATTTACCTGCATAAGTCGGCACTATCGGCGCGCCCGCCCTGGTGACCGACACATAGACGCTGATGTAGTTTTTCTGGAGGGCGACCCCGACAACCGGCCACTCAGTCGTTTTCCCCGACTTGATTGCATAGCGAAACTTTCCATACCCGATCATCTGCATGCGCATACCCGCCTCACCAGCCGGTGTTCCCTTATGGAAATACCGTTTGAGGACCGGCGCTGTCTTGCGCATCAGTTCGTGCAGCCTAACAAGATCAGGTTTTCGCACTGGATCGAAATCGAGATAGGCATCCAGACTGTCTGCCGCGACCCGAAACATTGGAGCCTCTCTATAACGGACGACGACACACCGCTTCGATATTGTGCCCATCAGGATCGGTGACATAGGCGGCGTAGTAATTCGCGTCGTAATGGGGTCTAATTCCGGGTGCACCGAGCGAACGGCCACCGGCCGCCAAGGCGGCCTCAAAAAACCGATCGACCTGCTCGCGGCACTTTGCTTCAAAGGCCAAATGCAACGGCGGGATCGGCGATGCAATGGCGACAATACCAAAACGCCAAGCGTTCACGCCGAAGCCGATTGCCTCGCCGTCGCGCATCAGAAACGGATAGCCGAGCGGAGCAAGGGCATCGCGGTAAAACCTGCTACTACGGTCCAAATCCGCAACGGGCAAGTTAAAGTGATCGATCATCGTCGCTTACCGTTCGATCCGTGCGTTGAAAAGCTTCGATTTCCTTGCCAACACTGAGTTTTTTTCTGCTGGTCACCGACAGGGAACGCTCCCAATCATCCCTCCAAGACCAGCGAAGAGCCCGAGCGGGTCTCCGTGAAAATGGAGGAAGGCCTATCACCTTATCGTGGTGTACTCCTATTCAAAATACCGTTTCGCCGTTCGACGGGCACGAGATCGAGGTTGACCGCGATCCTTCGCCACTATTGCGCGACCGCGCTTCAATGGCGCATGCCCGACTTACTCGCAAGCGTGTCAACGACGACCAATGACCTAAATGTGGTCCACTGTGCCGGCGCGCGTCTCAATGACAGGGCTGCGACCGCCCATATGAGCAACCGCAGCCCCAAAGCAGCTGGCTCTTACTTGCTGTAGCTGATGCGATAGATGGCGCCGGCCCAGTCGTCGGCGACGAGAATCGAACCGTCCTTGTCCAGAATGATATCGGCCGGCCGGCCGAGATATCCCTGATCGCCTTCGAGCCATCCGGATGCGAACACTTCCTGCTTGGCATTCTTGCCATCGGCATCGACGGTCACGCGCATGATTCGCGCGCCTTGATATTTATGCCGGTTCCAGGAGCCATGTTCGGAGATCAGGATGTTGTTCTTGTACTCGGCGGGAAACTGATCGCCGGTATAAAACTTCATGCCGAGCGGAGCCACGTGAGCGCCAAGATTGAGCACCGGTGGCGTGAACTCCGAGCATTGGTGACCCATCGCGAACTTCGGGTCCGGGAGGTCGCCCTGGTGGCAATACGGATAGCCGAAGTGCTCGCCCAGCCTCGAGATCATGTTGAGCTTGTCGCTCGGCAGGTCGTCGCTGATCCAGTCGCGGGCATTCTCCGTGAACCAGAATCTGCCGCTGCGCGGATCGATGTCGCCGCCGACGCTGTTGCGAACGCCGAGCGCTGCAATTTCGGCATTGCCGGTCTTGGGATCGACTCTGCGGATCTGCGACACGCTGGTCGGTGGAATGCCGACATTGAAGGGAGGTCCGAACGGGATGTAGAACCAGCCGTCTTTGTCAACGGTGATATACTTCCAGCCATGCGCGGCATAGGACGGCATATCGTCATAGACCACCTTGCCGTCGCCGAGCTTGTCGAGATTGGCTTCGGCGTTCTCGTATCTGATTAGCTTGTCGACCGCGATGACGTAGAGCGCACCGTCACGAAACGCGAGGCCGGTGGGCATGTTCAAGCCCTTGAGGATGGTCTTGACCTCCTTCTTGCCGCCCTTGTCGGTGATGGCATAGACGTTGCCGAGGCCGAACGAGCCAACGAACAGCGTGCCTTTGTCACCCCAGGCCATCTGGCGCGCGGCCAGCACACCCGGCGCGTAGACTTCAATCTTGAAGCCGGGCGGCAGCTTGATCTTCTTCATCATGGCGGCCAGTTCGGCTTCCGATGAGCCGGTCGGCGGACCCGATGGCGGTGCGAGACCCTTTTGGGCCTCGGTTTCGTCGCCGAGGAACCAGTCCTCCGGCGGATGGGTCCAGAACTCCTTGGTGCCGGACTCGTAACTTTTGAGCTTTTGTTGGGCACTAGCCTGAGTGATCCCCACGATGGCGAGGATCGCAGCACACGCAAGAACAGATCGATTGAAAGCCGATTTCATCGCGTCACTCCCTATGCAGCTAAGCGGCTGCGCATGTTATTTATTTTGAAGGTTTCGAGAGACGAACTTTTTCGTCAGTAGTCCGAGAGGGCTCGCCCACGTTTTGTCGGCGATGACAGCCAAAGACCTAAAAGTGTAACATTAAAGTCTTGGCATGAACCACGCTGTACCGGAAGCGGCGACTGCAGCAGCAACCGCGACCCCGGAGTTTTCGTGATCGTTGAGCCGGGCTGGCGTCACGATGCTTTTTATTTGCGCGCCGCACAAGCGTACATGTTGATTTCCATGCCAACTGGCACTTCGACGATTTTTGGAGATTTCCAGATCATCTATACCCTCCGATCTCAGGGCACAATTGCCGCAGAAAATAAAGGTAAAATAACCTCGTAACTAGCGCAAGTGGAACTTCTGCCACCAGCAGTAGCCGACTTCAAGGAATGGCGGGAGGATGCTGCCTGGCATGCGGCCAAGCATGCTCGGTGGGATCAGCGCGGCGTCAGAACAAATCCATTAGGTCCGCCATAAATTGTCCTTCGCCGTTGCGCGCCGGATCGTCTCGCGACGTGCTCTAAAGTCCGAGATTGGACCGGAGCGTTTGGCGTCAGCGCTTGAACTTGCGGAAGCTGCGAAAGAGCGGTTGAAGGCGAAGGGAACGTGAAGCTTCAATGATGCGTTACAAAAAGGCCTTAACAATTTGGTGGTCTGATCGCTGCCCAGAAGGGCTTGGGCGCGGATCATGAACACTTTGCCTTTCTTTGCGACGTTCGCCGGAGAATTGATTTATGCGTCGCCCGTGGCGCATTGACGGTGGAGATCACGCATCATCGGCCTAGCGATGATTTGCGTGGCCGCAGTAATGGTCGCTCAGGCGTTCTCAACCGCCGCCCCTAGATGAGCCGGCGCTGAACGAGCTGGGGCCTGGATCAAATCTTCAGAATGGCTTTGGTTCTGAGCGGCCCTACCGGCCATGCTAGTTATCGCTTACGTCGCGACGGGCTTGCCAACATAGCGTCAAGAAAAAGCCCCGTCTGCCGGGGAGCGCGTGGGGCTAGGTCACAGTCGGAAACCGCGGCAGCGAGGGGGCTGCTAACTCGGATCGTATCACCGGGTTGTGGTTGGGAACAGATTACGGTTTAATGGGCTGTGTCGGCCCGCGACAACCGACACTTTTACCCCAGACTGGACGGCCTCAGCCCTTCCCGGAACTGGGGCCGTTTTCTTTTCCGCCATCGTGACCTAATGGGCTTTGAATTGTTGGATTAATCAGACCGATTTGGCGAAATGGCGTCTCGTTTTCTGGCACGAGATATTCGGTCCTATGCAACAGGCGAACGTGATTTGACCGGGAATGAAGGGGCCTGTCTGCTTCCGATCTGAAACCCTGCCGAGACAGGAACGGAGGACTCAATGCGAAAGGATGTTCTGGCTTTGGCGATTTTAGCGATCGCGACGGTCTCAATTGAGTCGGCGGCGGCCCAGACCTACGATCCGGCCTATCCGGTGTGCCTGCACGTGTTCAGCCGTGGGGCCAACTATTATCAATGCAGCTTCACGTCGCTGCCCCAGTGCAACGCGTCGGCATCGGGCCGCGGGGCACAGTGCGTCATCAATCCGTATTTCGCGGGCGACGCGGGACGACATTATCGTCGCGTCTACTAGAGATCGTGGTTAAAATTCAAAGCGAGATCGGCCGAAGCGATTAGCCTCCGCTCTTGAGTTGGGGAGGCTGAGAGAGAGAGAGAGAGAGAGAGAGAGAGAGAGAGAGCGTCTGCAGTCCCTCCCTACCGGACAAGAGCGCTTTTCACCTGTTTTTGATCTCCGGATTCTCGCGCCCTCGATAGTATGGATTAGTCGTAACGAGCCTTCGAGGAGGTGCAGTGCGCGAGCCGAAAGGGCTACAGAGGCTGAGTCAGCTACTAACGAGTTCCCTCTTCAACTCAGCGATGATGAGTGTGTTCGCAAACTTGCAGTTCTGGTCGAAAATAGAGACGACAATACATTGAGTGTAGTCGCGAAATTAATTGGTCGATTGGCAGTCCCCGTTGAATGACTGCATGAGGGATATCGTGGGCGGCATTCCCAAATTGAACGATGAATGTGGAGTTACACCATGAACATCATTCAAACGGCTGCTTCTCAACCTGGCGAGATAAAGCCAGACCGCCAGCGCCAAATTGTCATAATACTATCAGACCGATCTCGTGAGATCATCCGCCTATTTGAAGAGCTACACCGGAAGCGCAAGCAGACACAGATCGGAAAGGACGCACCAGCGGCACACGGGGAGTCCTGGTGAGGCATCTGATCCGGACGATGAGCGGGCCACCAAGTTTTGAACCTTTGGATGATAGGCCCTGGGATGGCGCTAAGCGCAAGATCATACTAGCTTTGCTGGCCACCAGCAGTCTGGCGGTACTCGGAGCCGGGTCGGCAGAAGCGGTCCGCACCCGGTATCCCTTTTGTATGGGGGGCGACGTCTCCCGGCCTGAGCAACTGCAGCTTCACGAGCTTAGCGCAGTGCCGGGCGACAGCATCGGGTAGACGTCTGACTTGCATCGCGAACCCCTTCTACAAGCGACGTTAAGCGCACGCCACGGCAACGCGTCACCTGCCCGCCAGGACACGCGTCAGCCGGAAACCTCGCGGGCCGGGCCGCTCTCGCCGATCGCGCGCGCCGGGCTAAGAAAAAGCCCCGTCCGCAGAAAGCGCACGGGGCTAACTGGGAATGCCTCCAGCCGTCAGTTACTATTCCGGGGTTGGAGACCAGGTTCGATTCGGGACTGGGCGGGCAAAGCGTAGTCGCGTGAAATCCCTTCCTCCGCGCGATTCATTTTAGTATAGGCACACGAACAACGGTGTGGCGAAGTATCGCGCCCGCCTTTTCGGGAGGAAAGCATGACTTTATTCAGGTCGACGGCTGCTATCGCGTTGGCACTCGGCGCGACATTCGCAACGCCCTCGCTCGCACAGAAGAAATATGACACCGGCGCGAGCGATACGGAGATCAAGGTCGGTCAGACCATTCCGCTCAGCGGACCGGCTTCCGCCTACGGCAGCATCGGCAAGGTGCAGGCCGCCTATATACGCATGATCAACGAGCAAGGTGGAATCAACGGGCGCAAGATCAATCTCATTCAGTACGACGATGCCTACAGTCCGCCGAAGACGGTCGAGCAGGTACGCAAGCTTGTCGAAGGCGACGAAGTTCTCACCACCTTCCAGATCATCGGCACGCCGCCGAACGCCTCGGTCCAGAAATACCTCAACGATAAAAAAGTGCCGCAGCTTCTGGCCTCGACTGGCGCGACACGCTTCACCGATCCGAAGAATTTCCCATGGACGATCGCTTTCAACCCCAACTACCAGTCGGAAGCGCATATCTACGCAAAATTCATTCTCGCCAACCATCCGAACGCGAAGATCGGCATTCTCTATCAGAACGACGACCTCGGAAAAGATTACGTCAAGGGGCTGAAGGACGGGCTTGGGGCGAAAGCTTCGAGCATGATCGTCGCCGAGGCGTCCTACGAATTGTCCGATCCGACCGTCGACTCGCAGATGGTGACGCTGAAAGCTTCCGGCGCCGATCTTTTCTATAATATTACGACGCCGAAATTCGGCGCGCAGGCGATCAAGAAAGCCGCCGAACTCGGCTGGAAGCCCGTCCAGATTCTCGACATCAACGCTACGCCGGTCAGCCAAACGCTGGTCCCGGCCGGCGTTGAAAACGCCAAGGGCATCATCTCGGTCAATTACGGCAAGGACCCGCTCGACCCGCAATGGGCCGACGATGAGGGCATGAAACGTTACAAGGCTTTCATGACGAAATATGCGCCGGCCGAGGACGCCAACAGCGGCATTGCGACTTACGGCTATTCGACCGCGGCGCTGCTTGTCCAAATAATCAGGCAATGCGGCGACAATCTCACGCGCGCAAATATCATGACACAGGCGACAAACATCAAGGGGTACGTCGCAGACCTCGCGCTGCCCGGCATGACGATCTCAACCACACCGGATGATTGGCGCATCAACAAGCAATTCCAGATGATGCGATTCGACGGCGCGCGTTGGGTTCTGTTTGGGCCGATCCTGACGGACGAATACACGACGAACTGAACATTCGCGCTCGTTGCGATCACTTCAAACTCGGGGCTTTTTTGTTGTCGCCAGTGATCGCGACCGGTTGCGAATGTCCGATTGGGTCGATACAAACTCCCAAAGTGACTTTCCCACGTGGCACAGTCCCCTCGTGTTGCTGAACAATCTATTGAAGGAATTGATGCGATGGCCGATTATGAATTCGCCAAAGGTATTTCTTCGCTTGGGAATTTGCTGGGTCAAAAGGTCGATGATGGTCTCCGCAGTGCGGACAACGCATATAGCGATTTGAAGAAAAACATTCAGCAGCACGCGGCGGCGGTATTTGTGCTCGTTGTGTCTTTGGCGGCTTCCACTAATCTCGAAGCATCTGACCTAGCGCGCATGAGACAAGATTTAAACAACTTCTCCCATGAGTGTCTCGTCTGTAACGCATTCTATTCGACCGTTGGGCTTTGTCTGGCCAAGAGTCAAGAAGACCCCGAGCTCACGAACAGGTATCAGAGCGGCGCCAACCTTTTTTGGCGCTTGGCCGTTGACACCGGCCGAATTGCTGAAGTGTCTGATCAAGCGATCGCCGCACGCTTCGAATTAGTAATGGCCGGCTTGATGAAAGATATCGACGAAAGTTGCACCAATATCGCGGTGATCCTCCTAAAATACGGTGAGAAATGCAAATCTCTGTTGGAGGCAGGGCCTTCTCAACTTGACGAGATAGCAAGAAGGGCTCAGTAAAGCAACGCGTAGCGCCGACACATTGCATGACTGTTGGACTTTCTCGATTGTCGGGGCGACGCTACTATTTTGCCGCGTCCTAGTTTTTTACGACGACGGTGGTGCCGACCGAGACACGGTTATAGAGGTCGGTCACGTCCTCATTGGTCATGCGGAAGCAGCCCGACGATACCGCCTGCCCGATCGTCTCCGGCTCATTCGAGCCGTGGATGCGATAGAGCGTTGAGCCGAGATACATCGCGCGGGCGCCGAGCGGATTTTCGACACCGCCTTCCATGTGGCGCGGCAGGTCCGGGCGGCGGCGCAGCATCTGCGACGGCGGTGTCCAGCTCGGCCATTCCTTCTTGGCGGTGATGCGATGGGTTCCGCCCCAACGGAAACCGTCGCGGCCGACGCCGATGCCATAGCGTAGCGCCCGGCCGTTGCCGAGCACGAGATAGAGCCGTCGTTCGGGGGTGCTTATGACGATGGTGCCGGGCGAATAATTGGTCGGATACATCACGGTGGTGCGCGGAATCGGGCTGGCGCCGCCGCCAAAGAAGTTCGGGCCGCCGCCCATGATGTCGCGCGAGTTGAAGAACCCCTGGGCCTGCGCGTGGCGGGCGCCTCCCAGTATCAAGAGTGTCACCAACAGCAAACCCCAGCCCCGTGTCATTTTTCTTCCCTCGCAAGATCAGTGATGGGCCAAAACACAGGCCATAATTGCCTCGATATCGCAACCCACGGCGTCGTGAGTGTATGCTAGTAATAATAGAAAAATAATACATCCCAGTAGGATTCGAACCTGCAAACCCACGGGTCTGCGCCTCCGATAAGCAGCATCGCCCATGTCAACGACAATCAAGTTCTCGCGGACAAAATAGTGGTGCCTCGCACTGTGACAGCCGAGAATGTGGGTTCCGCGTTCCGCTCCGCGTTGTCGCCAGTATCGCGCCAGAACCCCGATACGAAGGCAAGGTAACGATCAGCGCGCCTAACCTCGGGCTCTGGGCCGGACCTCGGCCAGGAGTTTCATCTAGGCCATAATCGATTGGGTTTCGGAAAAGCCGTTCGAGCGTGCAGATCTTCAGCTGATAGCAGAGGGAAACAGGATGTTCTCAGCGATGGAAATTCACATTGGCTGATCGCAGCCGGAGCCGTCTTGGTGATGCTCGGGTTTATCGGTTTTCGCATTTAGCCGAAACAAGAACGGCACGCCGGCTGAAGAGCTGACGCACGAGGCAGAGAAGGCGCGGAAATTATGACAGACAAACTTCTGCATGCGGTTTTGCGCCGTCCTTGTCGGCTTCGGTATTTTGATTATTGCCGTTTCGTCGGGATTTTTTTGGCGGCCGGTGGTTCGGCGCCCTACTTATTCGTTCGCACCGACCACGGGCAGCACCATGAAACCTATCGCACATCAACAGCGGTGGCGTCCGCTGCGTCAACGATGGCAACGCCGCTGACCCCGCAGACAAAAAGACCGCCCGAAGGCGGTCTTTGTGTGTGCCGGTAGTCGATCTTCATTAAGAGCGGATTTCTCCGTCTTACGGTCGAATGCCGTTCTTTTGTGCGCAGGCGCGATCCTCCATGGCGTTATTGACCAGCGTCAAAAATTAAGTTCGACACCTTGATCGCGACAAGAACGATAGCGCGTGGGCGAGCGTCTTCGTCTAGATCGGCTCAACAACTCGCAGAGCCCGAAGTGAGCACCGACTACAACTCGAACTGGATTGCGCTCCGGCGATACCAAGGTCCCAACGATCTGGAGGGTCTTAGCTTAAGCGCAACTGATGATGCCACATAATCCACCAATAAGAATATCTGCGGCCATACCCTGCCATACGAGGCTGATTCTTCAGTATCGGTCCCGATAGGTGCCGCTCCGCTGGCGCGCGAACAGGTACTGAGGATTGATTCCGCAAGAGGCGCCAGTGCCGCTCGCGGTGGCCATGCATTGGTCGTAGCTGGAGAACTGGCAATTGCCGGGATAGCCCCATTCGTGCGATTGCAAGCAGTAGCGATCCTGTATGGCCTCAGCAGGTGCAGGTGACATTGACCCGACTGTAGTCAAGGCAGAAATAGTGGCCAGAACGACGTAGGAAACACGGCGGCGCATGGGTGAGTATCCTTTGTCACTTGTTCTTACTTGCTTTGGCGTTCCGAACCCGCCGGGGCGCTGGCCCGGGCGGGGAATGGCGTTTTCGCACAATACGATGACGGCCCCAGCGGCCGTCTCGTCCGAGCTTGAAGCCTTGGGGGCGTCGGCAGATGACCATCAGGCGCCGCCAAATTTGGAGGGATCGTTGTAGCTAGGGGTCTGGTCTTGGAGGACCGGCGGAAAGCGTGGGTCCACACCTTGGCTGGGACGGACGATGACATGTCTCGGTTTGGAATGATGCACCCTTGCGGCGTTGGCAGATGCACAGAAGGCGATCAAAAGGCCTAAGGCCAAAACAGAACGCATAGCATTTGCTCCATCGACCACCCCCTTCTTATGTGATGCGTTATGTGATGCGCGAGTAAACCCGTCGAATCGATCCAAAGAAGCGGCCCCAGCCCGGGGACAAGCTGAGGCCGTCTAGTCCGGTTCGACAGTGTCGGGTGTCAAAGCCGACACCCCATTGAACCAAAATCCGTAATCTGTTCCCAACCACAACCCGGTGATACGATCCGAATTGGCAGCAGATATGGGCTGGTTCGGTAGAAAGCCTTCGTGGGAAGACATCCACGCGAAGCGAATCTATGACGCATTAGTGGCGTCCGAATACCTTGGAGATATACCGCCGCTTGGCATACCAACTGCGGCGAATGTTGTTGCCCAAGAGATGAAGCTGAAGCTCAAATTGAAAATTCATCGCTACAACTTCCAAGAGCCAAACTTCCCATGCGTTGAGCCCCGGCCGGCTTCGATTGGGCACCCTAACCGACTTTTTTGACAGTCTTAGTCCAGGCGCGGCCATATTTGCGCACGTTTTGATACTGCCGAAGCTGCCGATTTTGGAGATTTGCGCATTTGCTAAACGGGCGTCGAAATCGCAATAAAAAGCTGTTGCACCGACGCCAAGGGTGGGGTTGCGGTCGAAGAGCTCTTCCTCGTTGACCCAAACGTTTCACCCCTCGCGCCGACGTAGCCGGTGAAGGCGATCCCCCCGCGGCGATAGATCTGGTGGTTGGGTTGTGGACAGGCCAGGCTGTCGAGCTGAATTAGCTCAATAGACGCGGCGATGCCGCCGGTCGATTCGTCCCAGCGACGCTGTTGCGCCCGCGTAATACGGGTTAACGTTGCACTGGGCCGCGCGGCCGGAAGCCGACATCGCGCATTGGGCCAGCGTAGAGAAGGTGCAATCCTCGTAAGCGCCTCCTCCCCAGGTGACGACGTGCATACAAACCTGAAAGGTCGGATCATATGTCTGAGCCCAGGCTTGCCCTGCTGCCGAAACCGTTCCGATCGCCAAAATTGCCAAAGCCAGAATACCCATCGGAACCTCCTTCGAACTCGGCACAACATCAGGGCGTGGAAGCAGACAGGCCATATTGATCTCGGTCAATTCACGTTCGCGCGCGAGCCCGCGCAAGCGCCGCGCATGAAATTCAGGCCGTCTGCCTGTCACAAAGATGGGGTAATGGGCTGGCCCCGGGGCGGACCTCCAAATCAAATCCGCCGTAAGAGGCTGGCGCTGCCAAACTGAATATTTCTGGACCACGTAATCCGATGGTCTCCTCTTCACGCGACTATTCCTGAACGCTCGGCGGTGGTAGTGACTCTGATGGACATCTGGTTATAAGCCCGTGCCGAAGCATCCTTCTTTCCCATCCGCCAGCCGCGGACACCACCATTCCCGCGCCCAGGTGCTCGAACGCGCCGCCGTCGCCCTGCGGATGCGGCAATTTGCTGAGGCCGAGCAACTCGCCGCTGAAGTCCTGATAGCGAGCCGGACCGACGCCGCCGCTGCCTCGATCCTGGCTCGGGCCCTCATCGCTCAGAACCGTGGAGTGGAGGCGATCGCGCCCCTCGAAAAGGCAGCACGCCGAAGCAGCGATGCGAGTATCGAAACCTTGCTTGGTGCGGCGCTGGGCAGCGCCGGACGCCGAGCAGAAGCGGTTGAACAATTGCGCCGGACCACGGCGCGGCGCCCGCCATTTATGCCGGCCTTCCAGGAACTCGCCGGCCAGCTTGCCAAGGCGGGACGCGTCGATGAGGCCATCGCCGTCGTCGAAAGCGGTCTTGCGTTGGCGCCTGAAACCATTGACCTACAACTGGACCTTGCGCGTCTGCACCTCCACCATAACGCGCGCGGCAAGGCGCGTGAGATCCTTTTGAACGCTCGCGATGCTGCGCCGGGGCGCCCCGAGATCTTGACGGCGCTGGCTCGCGTTCTGGTGCTGGACGGCGAATACGCCGCTGCCGCCGACGCCTGCCGGCATGCGCTGGGGCTGCGTCCTGACGATGCCATGACACGCGCCGATCTTGCCGCATGCCTTTTGGAAATGGGTGAGCGCGACGCCGGCGAGGCCCAGCTGCGTTCGGCGTTGCGCAATCGGCCCGAGATGCTCGGTCGAACCACCTACGCGCTCGCCGCTTCATCGCACGGTCGCTTCTTTTTTCGCCCGAGCGCGGTTGCGAAATTCCTGCAGGGCTAACCGGTCTGAGCCGTTTACGCCCGGAATTTCCGGCGGTAGGTTCCGGGCTCGCGATTGACCGCTTTCGTCAGCTCGTGCACCCGCTGCGTCTCCTCCGCCGTGAATGGTGCGGTATGCGCCAACCAGCTTTCCCTTTTCACTGGTAAGCACTGCGCGATCGGCGTACCCATTGGCAGGACGCCGCTGAAATTCACGTCATGCCAATGCGCCGGGAAATAAATCCAGCTGTCGCGATAATGGTCGCAATCAACCAGACCACTCAGTGTGGTGAATGGCAGATCAAAGCGATTGATCGGATGTGTGAACAACAGCGAATAGCCCTCCGGAGCTTCGATGCTCCACAGATTGTGAAACTTGATCACGAACCGGTCGGGTTCGAACAGCGGCGTGCCGATGACCTGGCTTAAGTCATGGAATCCGATTGGCGAGCGCGGGAAATCGAGCGCTCCGCCGGGCGGGATATCATTGTTCCAGGTGATCGCACCGTTCTCGATCCTGAGATCGCAGATCAACGGTATCAGAAACCCGCAGGTCATGGCGTCGACGAACGGGGGACAGCGCTTGATGGTATCCTCTTCGCGCATATTGACCGCGTTGAAGGCCTGCGCCGGCATCGCCTTGAGCCAGCCGGGAAGGCCTAATGTCGCCGGCACCGGTGGCGGCAGCTTTCCGTCGAGTTCCGCCGGGCAGCGGAATTTGAGCGTTATCGGTTCATTGTTACTGGGCACGGCTCTCGCTCTTGGTTGGTTCGCCTGTCCGGCGCGCTTTCGCGCCTGATCTAGCATGCTCCAGGGCAATGGCGAAAGCAGTGGTTGTTCATTCGTGGAGCGCCTCTGGTCTTTTTATCAGGCCGATTGGGCCAGGTGACTTCTCTCCCTTTCTCGTGGTCGAAAGCCTTAGAAGCATTCGATGTCCGTTGCGGGTCGATACTATTGCAAAACTCCCAAAATGCCGTGCGATCAGCCGACGAGCTGCAATGTGGCGAAAGCGGAATTGCGCAAGCTGCTGGCGTAGTCGCGCGCCTCGCTTCGATGGATGCCAAGAAAAGCCGCCGGAGGAATTCTCCGGCGGATTGTTATCATCGCCTGACGTGCGATCGGCTTATGCCTTGTTCATCGCCGCCTTCACCGCCTCCGCCGTGATCGGCAGCGAGCGGATGCGAGCGCCGGAGGCATTGAAGATCGCGTTGCCAAGCGCGGGCGCGATCACTGTCACCGCGGGCTCACCGACGCCGGTGGCTTTTTCGCCGTTGGCGATCACGCTGACAGCCACTTCCGGCACCTAACTCATCCGCAACGGCGTGTAGGTGTCGAAGTTGGTCTGTTCGATGCCGCCGTCCTTTAGCGTCGCCTTCTCGTACATCGCGAGCGAAAGTCCCCATAACGCCGCGCCCTCGACCTGGGCACGGATGTTGTCGGGATGCACCTGCGTGCCGACGTCGGTGGCCACGGTCAGCTTCTTGACCTTGACCTCGCCGGACGGCGCAACCGCGACATGAGCCACGCACGCGGTCCAGCTTGCGCTCGCCCTCTCCTGTGACGAGACGCAGGCAACACCCATGCCTTCGCCCTTCGGAAGTTGCTTGGTGCCGTATCCGGCCATGCCCATCGCCGCGAGCAAGGTGTTGCGCAGACGTTGCGCGCCACCGGCATTGGCGCCTTTGCCATCGAGCATGTCGATACGGTACTGCGCGGGATCCTTGCCGACCGCGTGGGCGAGTTCATCGACCATGCTTTCGACCGCCCAGAAGGTCCAGCCCGGTGCGACCGACCGCAACTGCCCCGACGGGGTGGCGTTCTGCGCCATCTCGTTGAGGATGGCGCGGACGTTGTGATTGGGCACGGTATAGAAGAAGTCCGCGCCGTTCACGGTAAACCCGTCGAGACCGCCCTTCTTGTCGACCGAGGGGGTGAGGAAATCGGGAATTCCCCAACGCTTGGTCGGCCACGCGCTGACCACGTCGTAATTCATCGCGATCAGCTTGCCGTCGCCGTCGAGACCTGCCTTGATCTTCTGGAACGTCAGCGGACGCGAGAAGTCCATGGCCATGTCATTTTCGCGCGAGTAGATGACCTTGACCGGCTTGCCGACGGCCTTCGCCGCCTGCACCGCCGGCACCATCATGTCTCCCTCAAGACGCCGGCCGAAGCCTCCGCCCAACCACATCTGGTGTGTCACAACGTATTTGGGATCGACCCCGGCGGCGCCTGCCGCGATCGCACCGGAGCGGGTCGCGAACTGGTTGCCGGAATAGACGTGCCAGATGTCGCCCTGAAGCTGCGCCGTGGCGTTCATCGGCTCCATCGGCGCATGAATATTGATGTTGGTGGTGTACTCCGCCTCCATCACCTTCGCCGCCGTACCGAAAGCCGCGGCCGTATCTCCGTCTTTGACGAAGAACAACCCGGAATCGTCGAGCCCCTGCAAACGCCTGGCCTCGTCGAGCAGCAATTCACTCGACAGTTTGGCGTTGGGCCCGCCGTCATAGGTGATCTTCAGGGCGTCCGCAGCCTTGCGGGCATTGGCATAGGTGTTGGCTACCGCCACCACCCAGCCGGTCGTCGTCGCGGTCTTGTCGTCGAGGATGACGGCCTTGATGAAGCCCGGCACCTTCTTCGCGGCGCTGTCGTCGACCGATTTTACCGTCGCGCCAAAGCGCACCGGAGGCGTGACGATCTTGCCGTACACCATGCCCGGCAGCATGACGTCGATGCCGAATTTGGCGGTACCATTGGTCTTCGAAGGTATATCGAGCTGCGGAACCGAAACGCCGATCATGGTATATTGGTCGGGGCTCTTCAGCTTGATCGCCTTGAGTTCGTCGGGCGTGAAGGTCTTGGTTATCTTGCCGCTCTTGACGATCTCCGCGAACGTCATCGACTTCTTCGACTTCGGGTGGGAAGATCGTGGAGTCTCTGACGATCAGTTCGTCCTTGAAATATGGCGGCAAGCCCATCGCGGCGGCGGCGGCTTCCGTCAATGCGATACGTCCCGCGGCACCCGCGCGGCTCATCGCGTCGAAATTCATCATGGTGCTCCAGCTACCGCCGGTAATCTGCGCACCGAGCACGGGATCGTCGAACTTCGGATCGTTGGACGCGAGTTGAACCCGCATGTCCTTCCAGTTTGAGCCGAGCTCTTCGGAAATGATCTGCGCCATGGTCGAGGCGATATGCTGGCCCATGTCGGCCTTGCCGCATGTCACCGTGACAATCCCGTCCGGCGCGATCGAATACCAGACGCTGGGATCGAAGTTGCCGGTGGCGGCGAACGCCTGGTCGACGCCGAGCATGCCGGGGACGGCGGAATAGCCGAGCGCGAGGCCTGCGGCAGCGGTACCGACGAGGAACGAGCGACGGCTAAGATCGGCGGGTTCGCTCTGGGAGATTTTGACGTGCGTATTCATGTTGCCCTCCGCTCGGTTGCAGCGTTGGAGGCGGTGCGCATTTCGGAAGCCGCGCGCATGATCGCCTTCTGAATGCGCGAATAGGTCATGCAACGGCAGAGATTGCCGTCCATGTGCGCCACCACTTCTTCCCTGGTCGGGTTGGAGTTCTTGGATAGCAGCGACGCCGCCTGCATGATCTGCCCGGATTGGCAGTAGCCGCATTGCGGAACCTGCTCGGCGATCCACGCCTTCTGCAGCGGATGGTCGCCCTTGGCGCTGAGGCCTTCGATGGTGGTGATTTTCTTGCCGACGACGTCGCTGAGCGAAGTCTGGCACGAGCGCACCGCTTCGCCATTGACGTGAACCGTGCAAGCGCCGCACAGGCCGACGCCGCAGCCGAATTTTGTACCGGTCATCTGCAATTGTTCGCGGATGGCCCAGAGCAGCGGCGTATCGTTCGCCGCGTCGACGGACATATTCCGTCCGTTGATGTTGAGATTAGGCATGGTCTCTTCCCCTGCCGGTGCATGACGCCGCTTACGGCGGCTACTCACGTTGTCTAATGGTCTGACACCCACCGGGCCGATGCCGACCTTGCGTGCAGAATGATTCGGGTTCCAATCCGGTGGCAACGCAAATTGGAAGCTGTCGCGGAAAAAAATTGAAATGCACGTTGTGCGTTGCGGCAATAACTTTGTCGTAAAATTGTCGATTGATTTGGTGCCCACGCCAAACGTGCCCATTGATCGCCGCCTTGGAGTTGGACAATTCGCCTCAGGCGTAGGATTGCGATAGAATAAGAGCGATAGAACTCCGCCGGACTGATCTGACGACGTCCGTCTGCCGGGGTGGACCGGAAGTGGTCGGCGCAGAGCAGAACAACGCGATTGACCCGACCCGGACATTGGGTCGCAGCGTCTTAGGCCGATTGTTTACCCCTTCGCACTCGCCGCCCCGTCGCAAAGTGTTAGACTTGAGGCGTCGATGAGGTTTTCCCGCAGGGGGATACATGCAACGACGCGAGTTCATCACACTCCATCGGCGGTGCAGCGGCTGCGTGGCCGCTCTCGGCGCACGGCCAACAGCCCGGCCGAATGCGGCGGGTTGGCGTACTACTGGCTTACGCCGAGGATGATCCGGAGGCACAGCGTCGGATCGTGGCATTCCAGCAGCGCCTCAATGGTCTCGGCTGGACGGACGGCGGCAACATCCATGTCGACTATCGGTTTGCCGCGGGCGACCTCAACCGCTTGCGAACCTATGCCGGGGAGATCATGAGGTTGGCCCCCGACGCCATCGTTGCTGAGAGTACGCCCGTCTTGTCGGTAATGCAGACCGAAACCCACTCCATACCGATCGTATTCGTTCTGATCGCCGATCCGGTCGGCCAGAGGCTCGTCCAAAGCTTGGCGCGGCCAGGCGGCAATATGACGGGGTTCGCAGGCACCGAGCCAACGATGGGTAGCAAGCTGCTCGAACTGCTCAAGGAGATCGCGCCCAGCGTCAAGCGGGTCGCGATTCTGTTCAATCCTGAGACGGCACCGTATGTCGCGAAATACTTGTCGGTGATCAACGCGGTCAGTGCTTCCTTCGCGGTGGACGCGGTCGCAATGCCGATTAAGGACGCAACCGACATCGAACACGCTATCGAAGTCCTTCGCGCTAGAGCCGAACGGCGGGCTTCTATTCCCCGGGGACATTACCACAATTGTTCATAGCGACTTGATCGTTGGACTGGGGGTCAAGCACCGCCTACCTGCAATTTACAACTACTCATTCTGGGTCGCGCGTGGCGGCCTGATGTCCTACGGCATTGACCCGGTCGATGTGTATCGACGAGCCGCGTCGTATGTCGATCGCATCTTGCGGGGTGAAAAGCCTGCGGATCTTCCAGTTCAGTTTCCGACCAAGTTCGAGCTGGCGATCAATCTCAAGACCGCCAAGGCGATCGGCCTCACAGTGCCGCCGACGCTGCTTACGCGCGCCGACGAGGTGATCGAATAGTTTTGCTGAGGTGCATGAGTCCGTTATTGGCACTTTTGAGACATGCCTCCTGGCGGCGAGCTCCGAGATGCCTATGGCTAACCTTAGCGAGACAAGGCTGCCCGACCTGGTGGGGGTGGGGGGAGGTACCAAATCGAAATGACCATCAACCCCATGCAAAGCGCCCACGACGCGCCTCGCTGCGAGGCTAAATCAAAACGCACAGGGAAGCGCTGTCGTGCGCCTGCGGTACGCGGCTGTCGCGTCTGTCGGATGCATGGAGCCAGAGGTGGCGCGCCGACCGGCAAGCGTAACGGAAATTATCGGCATGGGGCGCGAACTAAGGAATCGATCAAGGCAGTGAGGTACGTCGACTTATTGTCGCGCTTGGCGCGTGATTCTTGAGAAAGGCGCGTTCTAGTGAGTAATGCCCGCGTTCGCGCGCGCTATTGCTGATGTAAGTCAGAGTTTTGCGCTAGCAATATACGATGGAGCCGCTCCCATCGGCCGCAATCGAGGCCATGATGATCGAGAACGCAGGGCATGGAGCGATGCGAAGGAGTGGATCGAAGCTTTGAAATAGCGATCGGCTCGTAGCTCGGCTCGCGGCAGTCAGCAGGACGGGGGGAGATTCCATGTTGCTCAAGAAGTTTTCTACCGTGGCATTAGCCACGATGACCTTAGCCGTGCTCGGCCTGCAGTTGCCCGCCAATGCGCAATCCCGCCCGACGCGCGAAGCGGCGGCGGCGAGAAAGGTCGACATAGCGGCGAAAGAACGCATCAATGCATGGACCGTCGGTCTCGCCGGTGGGTTCATCGAAGGCGCGCCGCTTCGTCTCGCGGCGGAGATCGCCCGGGTTGTGAATGAGGAGGACAAGCTTCACGTCATCCCGATCGTGTCGGGCGGTGCAACCGAAAATGTCAATTCGCTGCTATATCTCAGGGGTGTTGATGCGGCGATCATCAACACGGATGCTCTCGACGAGTACAAGGCTCAGGTACCGTTTATCGAACGGCGCCTTGTCTACATTCTGAGCCTGTTTCCCTCCGAATTGCACATCTTCGTCCGACCCGAGATCCGGTCGCTCGAAGACCTCAGGGGCAAAAAGGTCAACTTTAACACGCAAGGCACGGCGGCCGCCTATTCCGGTCCGCTGATCTTCAGCCGGTTAGGCCTCAATGTGGAAAAGATGTTCATTCCACACCAGGTGGCGTTGGAACAAATGAAGCGCGGCGAAGTATCGGCCGTCGTGTTTGTGACATCAAAGCCGGTTGACGCCTTTCTGAAGGGACGCTGGGATCCGGGCTTCAAGTTTCTCGCCGTCGAATACGACACCAAGTTCGAGGACTACTATCTTCCGTCATCCATCGATGCGACGGACTATCCGAACCTGGTGCCAAAGGGTGAGCGGGTCGCGACGATCGCCGTCCCCACCATTCTTGCGGCCTACAACTGGCCTCAACAGTCCGACCGATACCGGCGGGTGGCGCGCCTCGTCGATCAGCTGTTCAGTCGCCTCGACCGATTGCAGTCTCCCGGCTTCGATCCGAAGTGGAAGCAAGTGAACCTGCGCGCCAAGGTACCGAGTCTGGAGCGGTTCCGGCCAGCGCAGGAATGGCTTGATCGTCCGCAGGCCGTGACGGCGGGGCAGTGACTATGAAGGGTGTGGGGGTTCTCGCTGTGACCGTGCTCTCAAGCCTGAGCCAAGCGGTGTGCGCTCAAGCCGAGATGCCGTCGATCGCCTGAAGGCATGCTCACAGTTTGAAGGCATGGAGCGATTGAAATGCGTCGACGAGCTCTTGGGGGAGATGGTTGAAAAACCTGATTCCACGCGAGCCTCAAGGCACGAACTGGATCATCAGCGAGACGACGTCACCGGTGGACTATAGCCCGCAGATCGCGGCACTGACGACGGCGCGAGCGTCGTCGCAAGACGCCCCGTCCTCGCTCGCCATCCATTGTCGCAACCAGCGCACGGAACTGATAATTTCCACGACGGGGTCCTGGAAACCGGCCACGGAGGGTGAGGTGAAGGTCGTATACCGGAACAACGAAGAGCCGTTTGTGGAACAGCGCTGGAGACCCACGAAGACGGGGAAAGGATTGGCCTTTCCAGGCGACGTCGTTCGCTTCCTGCGCTCAATACCCGATGGCGGCCAGTTTCTCGTTAGAGTGTACGCTGGAAAATCTCCGCCGTATGAAACAACGTTTAAATTGGCCGGCCTGGATCCGGTCCGACGCAAAATCGAGGCAGCGTGCAACTGGCCCAGAGGCGGCGCCGTGGTGGCGGCCACTACGGCGGTCGTGGAGCACGTGACGGCCGCCACGCCAGCACCGGCGCCCGAACAGAAAGCGAATAACAAGGACCGTTCCAATCACGCGGAAACCGTGCTGCGTGGCGATGCCGAAAAGACCGCACCTGCGTCGCCAAACAAGACGGACCATCTGGTTGTCCTTCTAATGGCTCGTCCGGAAATCAAGTCGGTATCCGATCTAGCCGATAAAAACGTTGCGATAGACGGCAGGCAAACTGCATCCAACAACAATGTCCGGACCGCGATCGTGGCGACGGGGGGTGCTGAAGTTCAACTGAGCGACAGTCAAACGAAGGCGGTCGATCGATTGATCAGTTCACTGCAGGCACGACTGGAGCCCGCGGGTGACGCCGCTGCGAAGTCCGATATGCCGCCGGTAAAGATCGCGAATTCGCCTCCCGAGGCCAGCCGCCATTCCCAGCAGCAGAACGATACGGGAGCAGGTCGCGGCCGCGACAGCGCTTGCGGAGCGAGTGACGGTCTCCACGGCAGTCTCGGCGCCGGAACCGAGTGGTGCGGACGTTTCCTCGCCAAACAAAATTGACAATCTGGTTGCCCTTGTCATGGCCCGCGCGGAAATCAAGTCGATTTCCGAGCTAGCCAATAAAACCGTTGCGATAGACGGCAAGCAAATTGGATCCAACAACAATGTCCGAGCCGCGATCGAGGCGGCGGGGGCTGCTGAAGTCCAACTGAACGACAGTCAAACGAAGGCGGTCGATCGGTTGATCAGCGGAGAGGTGCCGGCTGCAGTTTTGACCTTGGTGTCTCCAGAAGCGGCGGAATGGTTTCCTGATATCGCGGGCTTCAAGATTTTTCGCGTCCCGCTCTCGCCTCGTTCATTGAAGGAACGTCCCTTATCCACACGGCCTTGAGGAAATCTGCACTTCCTTATCGCCGAGCCAGATCGTTCCGGTCCCTTCGAGGATGTACTGCATCTCATTTGCATTGTTATGCAGATGCTTGGGTGTATTGCCGTCCTGAACGGAGAGGGTCATGCCGTCGGAGGTGGCGCGCCGACCGGCAAGAAGAACGGAAACTATCGGCATGGCACATGCACAAAAGTGGCGATCCAAGCACTGAGGTTAATCAACCTATTGTCGCGCTTGGCCCGGAAATCCTGAGAAATGGGTGTTGGTCGGCACCATCGCCGAGATGTTTAGTCGATGTCCGCTATTGTGCGCATAACGGAACGGACTCAAGTCGGACATCGCGCCAAGTCGAAAATCGAACAACCCCAAAAATCTCGCAAAAGCTGATCTTTAGACTTCTCTGCGGCTCCATAGCTTTTCAAAGCTGCCAGGAAGGTCCTTGGTCGATTTTGGATGAAGCGATATGGCCCCTCACGTCGCCACGCGTAAAACGCATCAGCGGTTCTACGAATTTTCGTTCGACACTCCAAACAGACTTTTGCAACAATGTCTGCCAATATCGGAAGTACCGAACGCGACGTTGAAAGCGAAGCTGCGGAGCGGAACTATTCTCACGTTCAATCCGACCGACAGACGAGGAACGCGACGTATGGAGGCGAGCGCCATAGCATGTGAAGCAAAGGCGTTACAGCATTCCTTCTCGAACGAGGCGGCGGGTCATGGCCTTCGCGACGCAGCGATCCGCTGTACGGAGAAGGTCCGAAGAACATAAGAATGCTTTACAGTTGCCACCTCGAGTGGGGACTCACAGGTCCCAATATTTGGACCCACATTGAACCCACAGCGAAGGGTCCCACTTTCGCGTCCACGCAGAAAACTTTTTTCTGCTTTATTTTTAAGGGTTTAATGGTCGGAGCGAGAGGATTTGAACCTCCGACCCCTAGTCTCCCAGACTAGTGCGCTAACCGGGCTGCGCCACGCTCCGATGCCGTTCCCTTAGCTTCGTTCAGCCTTGCGCGCAAGACGCGCGGGCTCGCGGACGCAGCGAATGCCGGTTCCGCGGGCGGCTAGGCTTGCTTCAGCACCTGATCCAGCAATTCCCGGCAGGCGATCAGGTCCTTCAGGACGCCTTCCAGCCGTGCGACGTCGAGCGGGCGCGCCGGGCTGGCGACGCCCGGAATCGGGCCGGCGTCCAGTGCCGCCGGGATACCGTCTTCATCGCCTTCGAGCAGGCGAAAATCGATGCCGTCCGCATCTTCATAATCGTCGTCATCGACGTCGATGCCGGGCGCATCATCGTCATCCCGTTCCAGAATGCTTTGTCCGATTACCTCTTCGATCGCGCCGAACGACGCAACCGCGGATGAATCTGCCAGACGCTGGACCGACGCAACGCCGTGCTCTTTCAAGATGCGTTGCACGCCGCGGATGGTATAGCCCTCGCCGTACAGCAGACGGCGGATACCCCGCAGCAGGTCGACATCGTCAGGGCGGTAGTAGCGGCGGCCGCCGCTCCGTTTCATCGGCTTGATCTGGGCGAACCGCGTCTCCCAAAACCGCAGAACGTGCTGGGGGATCTCGAGATCGGCAGCGACCTCGCTGATCGTTCGGAACGCATCCGGCGCCTTGTCCAAATGCCCCCTCCTCTACGGTCGCCCGGTTGAATAAATTGCCTAGTCGGCCTTGCTCTCGCCGTTACCGGGGATGTGGCCATTGATTCGTTGCTTCAGAATGGCCGACGGCTTGAACACCATCACGCGACGCGGAGAAATCGGCACTTCGGTTCCGGTCTTCGGGTTACGGCCGATACGCTGGCCTTTCTTGCGCACCATGAAGGAGCCGAACGACGACAGTTTCACCGTCTCGCCCTTTTCGAGGCAATCGGTAATTTCTTTCAGGACGAGTTCCACAAAGGCGGACGACTCCGTGCGCGACAGTCCCACCTTCTGGTAGACGGCTTCGCACAGATCGACGCGTGTCACTGTTTTTCCGGTTCCGGTCATCGCCTGCCCCAACTCACGGCGAACAATTCTTATCTGAAATTATGAACTTAACAAGCGATGGTCAACAGCGCTCTCCATGCAATAGCATGAAAGAGCCTTGTTTGCGGAGAACAGTTCAACATGGCGTTTACCAGCGCAGCAGCGCCGAGCCCCAGGTGAAGCCGCCGCCCATCGCTTCGAGCAGCAGCAGATCGCCCTTCTTCACGCGTCGGTCCGCCACCGCAACCGAAAGCGCAAGCGGGATGGACGCCGCCGAGGTGTTGCCGTGCTGGTCGACCGTCAGTACCACCTTCTGCGGCGCAATATGCAGTTTGTGCGCCGACGCATCGATGATTCGCTTGTTGGCCTGGTGAGGGATGAACCAGTCGATATCGTCGGCGGTGGTGCCGGTGGCCTTGAACGCATCCACAATCACGTCGGTAATCATCCCGACGGCGTGCTTGAAGACCTCGCGGCCCTCCATCCTGAGATAGCCCACCGTTCGGGTCGAGGATGGGCCGCCATCGACATATAGTTTCGACCTGTGCCGCCCATCGGAGCGCAGATGCGTGGTCAATATGCCGCGGTCGGAGGATTTGCCGGGCTGCGGCTCGGCTTCGAGCACGATCGCACCAGCGCCGTCGCCGAACAGCACGCAGGTGCCCCGGTCGTTCCAGTCGAGGATTCGCGAGAATGTCTCGGCGCCGATCACCAGGGCGCGCTTGAACGCGCCAGTACGCAGGAAATTGTCCGCGGTGGCGAGCGCGAAGATAAAGCCTGAGCAAACCGCCTGCAGGTCGAACGCCGCGCCGTGGTGGATGCCGAGCGCGTCCTGCACGGCCACTGCGGTCGCGGGAAAGGTTTGGTCCGGCGTCGAGGTCGCCAGCACGATCAGGTCGATCGACTGCGCGTCGATCCCCGCATCGGCAAGGGCTGCGCGCGCCGCATTGATCGCCAGATGCGAGGTGAACTCGCCGTCGGCGGCAATATGGCGTTGCCGGATGCCGGTACGCTGCACGATCCACTGGTCGGAGGTATCTATCCGCGCCGCCAGTTCGGCATTGGTCAGGATCTGCCGCGGCAGATAGGAGCCGCAGCCGAGCACGACCGAACGTATTGCAGTCACGAGACAGCCTCCTGCGCGTTCGGCGCCTGGGCGAGCGCGCTGCCGCCACCATCGAGCATCTGGTTGATCTTGGTCAGGAGATCGTAGTGGACCATTTCATAGCCAACATCGACGGCGTAGGCAAAGCCTTCGGCGTCGGTGCCGCCATGGCTCTTGACGACGATTCCGTTCAGGCCGAGCAGCACCCCGCCGTTTGACTTGCTGGGGTCCATCTTATCGCGCAGCGCCTTGAAGGCGCCTCTGGCGAACAGATAACCGATGCGGGACCGCCAGGTGCGCGCTATGGCGCTGCGCAGATATTCCGAAATTTGCCGCGCCGTCCCCTCGGCGGCTTTCAGGGCGATGTTGCCGCTAAATCCCTCGGTCACGATGACGTCGGCGGCACCCTTGCCGATGCCGTCCCCCTCGACGAAACCGATATATTCGAGCTGGGGAAGGTTCATCGCGCGCAGCAATTCCGCGGCCGCGCGAATTTCCTCACCGCCCTTTACCTCTTCGACGCCGATATTGAGCAGGCCGACGGTCGGCCGTTCGAGATCGAACAAGACGCTCGCCATGGCGCTACCCATCACCGCGAGCGCCATCAAATGATGCGCGTCGCCGCCGATCGTCGCGCCGAGGTCGAGCACGACCGAATCGCCGCGGATCGTCGGCCATACCGCTGCGATCGCCGGACGGTCGATCCCGCGCAGCATGCGCAGGTTGAATCGCGCCATCGCCATCAGGGCTCCGGTGTTGCCCGCGGATACCGCGACGTCGGCTTCGCCCTTCTTGACGGCGTCGATGGCGAGCCACATCGACGAGGTCTTGCGGCCACGGCGCAGCGCCTGACTCGGCTTGTCGTGCATGCTAACGGCGACGTCGGTATGAACGACGCGGGAGACCGCCTTCAACGCCGGATGCTTCTCAAGCTGCGGGTCGATCAGCGCATGATCGCCGAACAGCAGAAATTCGATGCCGGGGTGTCGGGTCAACGAAATCGCGGCGCCGGGAACGACGACCGATGCGCCGACATCGCCACCCATGGCGTCAAGCGCGATTCGAACCTTTTGAGGCATGAACGTCCCGGAAACCTGATCTCTTGCTGTCTTGAAGCGCTCGGCCGTTGACTGGAAATCCCATACGGATGGGTGATCGGCGAAGCGCTATGCTGCACCCCGGCCGGGCCGCGACAATAGCGTGTCCCTGCTCCGACACAACCTCTTGACCGCTCCCTTTTCAAAGCCTGCGCCGAAGCGGCGCGAATTTGGCACAAGATAATAAATAAAGCAAATTCAATATATTAGGCCAAAAAATTGCACATTTACTGGAATGCGCGCTCAACGCCGGTTCCGCACCTTTCAGCGCTTCCCGGGCTTCTTCGCGCCCGGCGGTTTTGTCTCAAGTTGCAACGCCTTGAGCGCAGCGAACGGGTGATCGTCGGGATCGGCGGCCACCACCGGCGGCTCAAAAACCGCGTCCGGTTTTCGCGGATAGGGATCAACTCCCAGGAACAACGCGTCGGTCGCGATGCGGCCGAGATCGATGACGCCGTTCACGATCGGCTCCGGCGGGTCCGGAATTTCGACGTTGCTTTCGGCGGTCTCCTCGACCAGATCGGCAAGGTCGGGAATTTGCTCGGGCGGCGCGAAGATCAGATCGATCGGCTCGTCGATGTCGTTCTCGATCGGATCCAGCGTGACGACGCAGGTCTGCCCGATCCGCGAGCGAACGTAACCGGCGACGTGAAAGCGGCCGCCGCCGATGGATGTCACATCGAGCGAAGCACGCGCGGAGAGAATTTCGCGCAAGCCCGCGACTTCCGCCATCGCCGCACGCGCAGCAGCATCCGCTTCGATGTCGCGATGCAATCCGCCTTCCGGGATTTGCGCCACCGTGACGGGAACGCTCCAGGGATCGGCCCTGCCGGTCATGCCACTCGTTCTGTTCATTGCTGTGGGCCCACCCTCGCAGGCGAGGGAAACCTCCACGATGCGCCCTGCAGCGTCGCATCGTCCAGTCCTGCCAGCGTCGTGATGGCGGTCTCGGCATAATAGGCAAGCCGCCGCGCGTTTTCGATCTGCTCACCGTTGAGGATATTTTTGCATAGCGCCTGCGCCAGGGGCTCCAGGCCGTCGGTCAAAGCGAGATCGTAGGCCGCCGCCCGGCCGTAAAACGCTTCGCCGAAGGCCTGCATGCGCTTGGGAACGGTGAGGTCGCCGACGCCCATTTCGCGCAAATTGGCATCCATATCGTCGCAGAAGCAATCGAACAACGTCTGGCAAAGGTCGGCGCCGCCCTCAACCGACTTCAGCCGCCGCAATACCATCCACAAATGCAGCACCAGCAGATCAAAACGGCCGTTTACCGTGTCCGGCACGCCCAAGTCCCGGTAAAACAACGGTTCTCGCGCTTGCGTCACGATCATGCCATAGATGGCCTCGATGGTGCCGCGCGACGGTTTCCGGGGTTTCCTGAAGTGATTGAACGGCCAAAGCATTGTGGGTTCCGCCAGCGAGCCCTCCGGGCCCGCGCATTATGTTGCAATCCAGCCTGCTGCCCGGTACGTCAACGCGTCGCGCGATGCAAGGGGACGGGATCAGTTCCGGAATGACCGAGACCAGCCAGAGACGTTCACGCGTGTGCTTTCCGCGCGGCCCGGCCGCGCGCTGGCGCGGCATTCGCGCCGTCGCTGCCGTCGCGCTGCTATGCGCGGCGCTTGGCGGCTGCACCGGCGAACAGTTTCAGAAGGGCTATATTCTGCCGCCGGGCGCGCTTGAGCAAATTCCGATCGGCGCGAGCCAGGATCAGGTGCTGATCGTGATGGGAACGCCATCCACGGTCGCTACCCTCAACGGCGAAGTGTTCTACTACATTTCGCAGCGCGCCGAGCGTCCGGTCGCGTTCATGAACCAGAAGGTCGTCGACCAGCGCGTCATCGCGATTTATTTCGACAAGAACCGCCAGGTGCAGCGGCTCGCCAATTACGGGCTGCAGGACGGCAGAATCTTCGACTTCATCAGCCGCACCACGCCGACATCCGGCCAGGAGCTCAGCTACCTGACGCCGTTGTTCAAGCTTCTCAGCTTCAACTAGCGAACGCCTGCGCCAAGCCGTCAGCTTGCCCGCGGCTGGCGAAATTCGACGTCTCATCCTGGTTCGGGGTGTTCCTGCCGAAGAGCGCGCCGGCGCCGACCGTCGAGGCGCTCAACAAGGAAGTCAAAGCCATGATCGAGCGCGACGAGATCAAGCGCAACATCGCGGCCATGGGCGCCCGCGCCGACCACGGCACCCCGCAGCGGTTCAGCGACTTCGTCCAGGCGGAAACCCAAAAGTTCGCCGGCATCATCGAAAAGGAAGGGCCGCAGATGGAGGTCAAGTGAGGCAGCGCGCCAGCGCCGTCTCGAACCACAGAAAGAAAAACCCCGCGGCTCGCGCCCCGGGGCCTTTGCTTCAATCACGCATCGCCGCTCAGTGCGCCAGGATGGCCAGCAGCAGCAGTGCCACGATGTTGGTGATCTTGATCATCGGATTGACGGCGGGGCCGGCCGTATCCTTGTAGGGATCGCCGACGGTATCGCCGGTCACCGCGGCCTTGTGGGCGTCGGAGCCCTTGCCGCCGTAATGGCCGTCCTCGATGTACTTCTTGGCGTTGTCCCAGGCGCCGCCGCCCGAGGTCATGGAGATCGCGACGAACAGGCCGGTCACGATCACGCCGAGCAGCATCGCGCCGACCGAGGAGAACGCCGCCGACTTGCCGGCCGCGCCGCCGCCCGCGATGCCGAAGATCGCGAAGTAGACGAAGATCGGCGACAGCACCGGCAACAGCGAGGGAATGATCATTTCCTTGATCGCCGCCTTGGTCAGAAGATCGACCGCGCGGCCGTAATCCGGCTTGTCGGTGCCCTGCATGATGCCCGGCTTCTCGCGGAACTGACGCCGCACTTCCTCGACGATCGCGCCGGCCGCGCGGCCCACCGCCGTCATGCCCATTGCGCCGAACAGATAGGGCAGCAGACCGCCGAACAGCAGGCCGACCACGACGTAAGGATTGTTCAGCGAGAAGTCCGGCAGCACGCCCTGGAAGTAGGGATACTTCGCGGCGTTGGCGATGAAGAATTTGAGGTCTTCATTGTAGGCCGCGAACAGCACCAGCGCACCGAGACCGGCCGAGCCGATCGCATAGCCTTTGGTGACGGCCTTGGTGGTGTTGCCGACGGCGTCGAGCGCGTCGGTCGCCTTGCGAACTTCCTTGGGCAGGCCGGCCATCTCGGCAATGCCGCCGGCATTGTCGGTGACCGGGCCGAACGCATCGAGCGCCACGATCATGCCGGCCAGCGCCAACATGGTGGTGGTGGCGATGGCGATGCCGAACAGGCCGGCAAGGCTGTAGGTGACGAGAATGCCGGCGATGATCACCAGCGCCGGACCGGCGGTGGATTCCATCGAGATCGCCAGACCCTGAATCACGTTGGTGCCGTGGCCGGTGACCGATGATGCCGCAATCGACTTTACTGGGCGATTTTCGGTGCCGGTGTAGTATTCGGTGATCCAGATGATCAACCCGGTCACGACAAGGCCGACGATGCCGCATTCGAACAGCGCCATGCCGGTATATTTCACGCCCGCCAGCGGACCGAAACCGATCAGCCAGTAGATCACGCCGGCGACGCCGATCAGTGACAGCACGCCGGTGGCGATCAGGCCCTTGTACAGCGCGCCCATGATCGACTGGCTGGCACCGAGCTTGACGAAGAAGGTGCCGACGATCGAGGTGATGATGCAGACGCCGCCGATGGCGAGCGGCAGCGTCATCATGTTCACCAGCAGCGGCGAGTTCGCGAAGAAGATCGCGGCCAGCACCATGGTGGCGACCGCGGTAACCGCGTAGGTCTCGAACAGGTCGGCGGCCATGCCGGCGCAATCGCCGACGTTGTCGCCGACGTTGTCTGCGATGGTGGCGGGGTTACGCGGATCGTCCTCGGGAATGCCGGCCTCGACCTTGCCGACGAGATCGCCGCCGACGTCGGCGCCCTTGGTGAAGATGCCGCCGCCGAGACGCGCGAAGATCGAAATCAGCGAAGCGCCGAAGCCGAGCGCGACCAGCGCATCGACCACGGTGCGGCTGTTGGCGGCAAGCCCCATGTACTGCGTGAGGTAGGCGAAGTAGATGGTGACGCCGAGCAGCGCGAGACCCGCAACCAGCATGCCGGTGATGGCGCCGGCCTTGAAGGCAAGTTCAAGCCCGCCGGCCAGCGAAATGGTCGCGGCCTGCGCAGTGCGCACGTTGGCGCGAACCGAGACGTTCATGCCGATGAAGCCGGCGGCCCCCGACAGCACCGCGCCGATCAGGAAGCCTGCTGCGACCAGCGTTCCGAGGAAGTAGGCCAGCAGCGCGAAAATCACGATGCCGACCATGCCGATGGTCATGTATTGGCGCTTGAGATAGGCCTGCGCGCCTTCACGCACCGCGGCCGCGATTTCCTGCATGCGCGGATTCCCGGCATCCGCTTTCAGAACCGATGCCGTCGCCCAGATGGCGTAAACGATGGAAAGCGCTCCGCAGAGCACAATCGCCCATAATGCTGTCATTGAATTTGCCTCAGATCCTGGTCTCACCCACGCCGATCACCGCGGGAGCGGCGGGCGCATAAAAAGAAGGCCTGCCCTGCCCAAAAGGGCGGCCTTAAATCGGCGGGACCATGCCAAAATCATATGCCCTGCGCAACGCCGTGGAGGGCATAAATGGTCGATTTCGGCAGGTATTTGCGTGGGACTGTGAGCTTTTCGCGGAAACCCTAGAAATGGCTGTAAGACAGCCGTTCTAGCGCTATCTCGCTACCCTGTGCGTCCAAAAACTTCGGGCCGGACGAACCGGCGATGATGGTCCCGATCGAACTCACGGCAACGCCGGCTTCCCCAGCCTCTTGCGCGAATACCTCGAAGCGATTCTCCGGGATGGCGCACAGGATCTCATAATCGTCGCCGCCGGAAACGATCGCGTCCAGGCTTACGGCGCCGCGCACGAGCAATGTCGCAGCCGCCGCCGAAAGGGGAACGCTCTCGATATCGATGGCGGCGGACACGCCGGAGGCTGCGCAGAGCTTGGCGAGATCGCCGGCAAGGCCATCGGATACATCGATCGCCGCACTGGCATGATCGCGAACGGCCTTAGCGAGAGCGTTGCGCGGCTGCGGCAGCCGGTAGCGTCCGGCCAGCATCTGTCTTGCCGCGGCATCATCGGCGAGAACAGCGGCGAGCGCGCCGTCCCTGATGATGTCGAGACCGAGCGCGGCGTCGCCGATCGTTCCGGTCACGACGACGCGGTCGCCGGGTTTGGCGCCGCTGCGGTGAACCATTCTGCCAGGGGGTACGCGCCCGAACGCCGTGATCGAGATCGTCAGCGGACCCGGCATGGAAACGGTATCGCCGCCCAACAACGGGCAACCGGACCGGGCGGCGTCCTCGCCAAGCCCGCGCGCGAACGCGGCGAGCCACGTATCGTCCACGGTACGCAGCGCCAGCGTCAGCACAAAGCCCGCCGGTGCCGCGCCCTTCGCGGCGAGATCGGAGAGATTCACCCGCAACGCCTTGCGCGCGACGGTGTCAGGCGGATCTTCAGACAGGAAGTGCACGCCTTCCACGATGGCGTCGGTCGTCACCACGATGTCCTCGCCCTGCGCTTTCAGGATCGCCGCGTCGTCGCCGAGCCCGAACGCGCCGGGATCGGTCGCGATGGGCCGGAAATACCGCGCGATCAGCGCGTCCTCACCGGATGGACTGTCTTGGCGATCTGTCATGACGCGCCACCCATAACACTGCGGTCATCACCCGGCTTGACCGGGCGACCCGGTATTCCGCGGCGCTGGTGATTAAACATGAGCGTCACGGTGTACTGGATCATTCGCGGATGACGACAGCCGTGTGTACCGGGCCGCCATGCTCAACTTCCCGCACGCGCGAACTCGTCGGCGCGAAACCGGCGGGCGATCTGATCGAGCACCGCGTTCACCATGCCGGTCTCGTCGCCATCGACAAAGGCATGCGCGACATCGACATATTCCGACACCACGACGCGGCCGGGAACGTCCTTGCGATGCTCGAGTTCGTAGGAGCCGGCCCGCAACACCGCGCGCAGGATGGCGTCGATCCGCTTCAGCGGCCAGCCCTTCGACAGCGCATCGTCAATCAGCGGGTCGAGTTTGGCCTGATCGCGGACCACGCCGGATACAACGTCGCGGAAAAATGCAGCCTCGGCGGGCAGGTATTTGTCGCCTTCGACCTCGCCTCCGAGCCAATGACTCTCGAACTCCGCGAAGATGTCGTTGATGCCGGCGCCGGCAATGTCCATTTGATAGAGCGCCTGCACCGCGGCAAGCCTGGCCGCGCCGCGCCGGTTGGCTTTCTTGTCCGGACCCTTTACTGGCTTCGTCTTCTTGTTCTCTGCCATGATCAGGTCCGCGTCAGCCGGCGCTTGATGCGCAACATGGCCAGCGCCGCGCGTGCGGCGTCGCCGCCCTTGTTGAGTTCGCCGGCGCGCGCCCGCGCCCAGGCTTGCGCGTCGGTGTTGACGGTGATGATGCCGTTGCCGAGCGGAACGCGTTTGGCCACCGCGAGGTCCATCAGCGCGCGCGAGGATTCCATCGAGACGATTTCGAAATGAATGGTGTCGCCCCGGATGACGCAGCCCAGTGCGATCGCGGCATCGTAGGGTTTGCCGCCGTTCTCGGCGGCCTCGAGCGCAATCGCGATCGCGGCCGGTATTTCCAGCGCGCCGGGCACCGTGATGACGTCGTGGGTCAGGCCGGCGGCTTTCAGCTCGGCGACTGCGCCTTCCAGCAGCGCATCCTGGATGTCGTCATAGAAGCGCGCCTCGACGATCAGCGCGCGCGCGCCTGAAATGTCGGTTTGATCCTTCAACAGTGCGCGCCGCGCGTCCGCCATTGAATAGTTCCGTTTCAGTCATGGGTCGAGACGGCGCAAGAGCGCCTCCTCACCATGAGGATTGAGAGCGCGTTTTAGGCGCAGCCGCCTGCAAAGCCAAGGGCTGCGCCTACTTCATTTCCGCAAGCCTTGCGGCGTAACGCGCCATCAGGTCGACCTCGATATTGACCTCGCCGCCCTCACGCCAGCCGCCAAGCGTCGTGACATGGAGCGTGTGCGGAATGATCAGCACCGAAAACACGACGTCATCAACCGTATTCACCGTCAACGACACGCCATCCAGGGTCACCGAGCCCTTGGCGGCGACGAAGCGCGCCAGCTCGCGCGTGGTGCGCAGTTCAAACCGCGCCATGTCCGGCAGGTCGTCGCGCTTGACGATGACGGCGATACCGTCGGCGTGGCCGGCGACGATATGGCCGCCGAGTTCGTCGCCGATCTTCAACGCTCGCTCGAGGTTGAGCCTGGTTCCGGTGATCCAGTGCTTCGCCGTGGTCATGCCGAGCGTTTCGGCGGCGGCATCGACCTCGAACCAGGTTTTGCCTTTCTCGACACCCGAGGCGATCACAGTCAGGCAGACGCCGTTGCAGGCGATCGAAGCACCATCCGCGATGGTGGCGCGGTCGTAGCGGCACGCGATGCGAAGCCGGTGCAAACGGTCCTGCGCCGTTGGCGTCAAGGCGACGATCTCGCCGATATCGGTGACAATGCCCGTGAACATCAAGCACGCTCGTAAATCGTGAGAGTATCCTTCTGCAGGATTTCGCTAGCACGAACTCGAAAGGCTCGCGACTGCGTGATTGACGTCAGCGGCAATGCGTCCAGCGCCGCGACGCCGCCGGCGCCGACTGCATCGGCGCCGCGCAGCAGCCAAACTTCGTCGACCAGCCCGGCTGCGACAAACGACGATGCAACGCGCGCGCCGCCCTCCACCATCAGCCTTGTGATGCCCCTTTCGGAGAGCGCATGCAGCACGCTTCTGAGATCGAGCCCCGGCCGAGGCGTGGCGGTGGCGACGCGGATCACTTGCGCGCCGGCTGCGCCGAGCTTCATGGCGGCGGGCGCTTCCGCGAGGCTGGATGTCATCACCCACAGCGGCGTCTCGCGCGCGGAATGAACCAGCCGGCTGGTGCCGGGAATACGCAGGCTGCGATCCAGCACCACGCGCACCGGCGAGCGCGCCTCCATGCCCGGCAGGCGGCAGGTCAGCCGCGGATCGTCGGCCTGCACAGTGCCGATGCCGACCAGGATGGCGTCGCACTGCGCGCGTAACAGATGCACCCGCGCCTTGGCCCCTTCGCGCGATATCTTTAGCGGTCTGCGGCCGGCGGCGCCGATCTTGTCGTCCGGCGATACCGCGAGCTTGAGGATCACGTGGGGACGCCTGTCGCGGATGCGCCTGAAGTGTCCGACATGATCGTGCGCCGCTTCGCGCGCGCAAAGCCCGATATCGACTGTGATGCCGGCGGCGCGCAGCCTGGCATGGCCCTGGCCTGCGACTTCCGGATTGGGATCCTCGATCGCCGACACCACGCGCGAAACGCCGGCCGCAATGATGGCGTCGGCGCAGGGCGGCGATTTGCCGACATGCGAACACGGTTCGAGCGTCACATAGAGGGTCGCGCCGCGCGCGGCCTCGCCGGCGCGCGCAAGCGCCTCCGGCTCGGCGTGCGGCCTTCCGCCCGCCTGCGTCCATCCACGGCCGACAATGACGCCGTCCTTGACCACGACAGCGCCGACGGCGGGATTGGGCCAGGTGCGCCCCTGCCCGCGCCGCCCAAGCGACAACGCCAGTTGCATGAAGCGCCGGTCAGCTGCTTTCGACATCAGGGATTTCTTGGCGAACTGGTCTTCCAGAATTCGGAAGATCATTTGCGCAACGTGGCCAGCCGCGCGTCGTCGTCGCCGGAGAGCTCGCCGAGCACGGCTTCAAAGTCTTTCGCCTCGCGAAAGTTGCGATAGACCGAAGCGAAGCGGACATAGGCGACGTCATCGAGCTGGCGCAGATGCTCCATCACGATCTCGCCGATCGCCTCCGAAGAAATCTCCGCCTCGCCGCCGCTTTCAAGCTCGCGCACGATGGCGGAAACCATCTTCTCGACCCGCTCCGGATCGACCGGCCGCTTGCGCAGGGAGATCTGCAGCGAGCGCACCAGCTTGTCGCGATCGAACGGCACCCGGCGGCCGTTGCGCTTGATGACCGTGAGTTCACGCAACTGCACGCGCTCGAAAGTGGTGAAGCGGAAATTGCAGGCGACGCAAACCCGCCGCCGCCGGATCACGGCGGAATCCTCGGTCGGACGCGAGTCCTTCACCTGCGTATCGAGACTGTTGCAGCTGGGACATCGCATTCAAATGGACCTTACTGATAGATCGGGAAGCGGTCGGTGAGCGCCTTGACCCGTTCCTTGATTGCAGCTTCCACTAGCGGCACCTTGCCGTCTTGCGACTGCGTGAGGGCGTTGAGTACTTCGGCGATCATGCCGGCGACCTGCTTGAATTCGGCAACGCCGAAACCTCGCGTGGTCGCTGCCGGTGTGCCCAGGCGAAGACCCGAGGTGACGAACGGCGTTTCGGGATCGAAGGGAATACCATTCTTGTTGCAGGTGATCGCCGCGCGCACCAACGCTTTCTCCGAGACGTTGCCCTTGAGGCCCTTCGGCCTGAGATCGACCAGCATCAAATGGTTGTCGGTGCCGCCCGAGACGATGTCGAGGCCCTGGGCGCGCAGCGCCTCCGCCAGCGCCCTGGCGTTCTCGACCACGTTCTTCGCATAGATCTTGAAATCCGGACGCAGCGCTTCGGCGAACGCCACGGCCTTGGCCGCGATCACATGCATCAACGGGCCGCCCTGCAAACCCGGGAAGATCGCCGAGTTGAATTTCTTGGCGAGCGCCTCGTCGTTGCAGAGGATCAGGCCACCGCGCGGGCCGCGCAGCGATTTGTGCGTGGTGGTGGTGGTAACGTGCGCATGCGGCACCGGCGAGGCATGCACGCCGCCGGCCACGAGGCCCGCGAAGTGCGCCATGTCCACCATCAGATAGGCGCCGATGTCGTCGGCGATCTCGCGAAAACGCTTGAAATCCCAGGGACGCGAATAGGCCGATCCGCCGGCGATGATCAGTTTCGGCCTCACCTGCTCGGCCTGTTTGGCCACCGCATCCATGTCGATGATCTGATCCTCGCGCCGCACCGTGTAATGCGAGGCCTTGAACCATTTGCCGGACATGTTGACCGGCGAACCGTGGGTGAGATGTCCGCCGGCGGCGAGATCGAGACCCATGAAGGTATCGCCGGGCTGCAATAACGCGAGAAACACCGCTTGATTCATCTGGCTGCCGGAATTCGCCTGCACATTCGCAAAGCCCGCGCCGAACAGTTTCTTGGCGCGGTCGATCGCCAGCGTTTCCACCACATCGACCCATTCGCAGCCGCCGTAATAGCGATTGCCGGGATATCCCTCCGCATATTTGTTGGTCAGCACCGAGCCCTGCGCTTCCAGCACCGCGCGGCTGACAATGTTTTCCGACGCGATCAGCTCGATCTCGTGGCGCTGCCGGCCGAGTTCGCCTGATATCGCGGCCGCGATATCGGGATCGGCCTCGGTGAGCCTGGCGGTAAAGAACGAGTCGGGTGCGGATGCAGTCTTGGCGCTACTGGCAGAAGAGCTCATGGGCGAAATATCTCCACCGCCGCAGCCTGTTAGGCGAGATGCGGACGGTCATTGTGGCGATCGGAAGCGGCGCTGGCGGGATACCATATCGGGCGGCCGGGGCCAAGCACTTGCGGTACACGTTTGATATTTATGCCAGATATGGTGGGCTCGCCACCCCGCGAGTCGGCCGCCCTACCCCCGGCTGGTGTTGGTCTGGCTGCCAAACCCGTCCCGGTTGTAGATATCGTCGCGGAACTGCACCACGCCATCCGGTGTCGCCCAGGCCGTCACATAGACCCAGTAAAGCGGCAAAGGCTTGGCGACCTTCGCATCCTTGCGTTCGCCTGACTTGATAACCTCGTCGATCTCGGCTTTCGACCAGCCCGGGCTCTCCGCGAGGATCCAGTATACCAGCTCGCGGACGTTCTGCACGCGCATGCAGCCCGACGAGGCGAAGCGGAAATCTTCGCCGAACAGGTTCTTCGACGGCGTGTCGTGCATGTACACGCCGTGCACGCTCGGGAAATTGATCCGGATCGAACCCAGCGAATTGAAGTCGCCGGCATCCTGCTTGAATTTGTAATTCACCGCCTCGGCCGAATACCAGTCGATCTGCGACGGCGGCAGCTCGTTGTTCCTGGCATCGAAGATGCGGATGTGATTTTTGGTAAGATAATCCGGCTCGGCCTGCATCTTCGGAATCAGGTCCTTGCGGATGATCGACACCGGCACGGTCCAGAACGGATTGAAATTGATCTGCACGATCTTGCTCTGGATATCCGGCGACGGCCGGTCCGGCTTGCCGGCGACCGCCGTATGGCGCGTCACCGCGACGCCGTTCTCGATCGCCTCGATTTGCGCCGCCGGAATATTGGCGACCACGATACGGTTGCCGAGATTGCCGGTGAGGCTCTTCAGCCGCACCGCATTGGTTTTGAGCTGCGCCAGCCGGGTCTGCGCCGGCACATTGAGTGCGCGCAGCGTCGCCTCGCGCACCACGCCGTCGGCGTTCAGCCCGTGACGCACCTGGAAGCGGTGCACCGCGGCATCGACATAGGAATCGAACACCAGCGGATCGCCGGAATTGAGTTCGAGATCGCCCGCGATCGAGAGCCGTTCGCGCAATGGCGGCACCGCCGGGCTTTTGGCGCCGACGCGCAGTCCGGTGACGTCGGGCACTTCCGGCCAGCCGCCCCTGGCGACAATGGTCTCATACTGCGCGATCGAGGCTTCCGTCGTTTCCGCGGTCGAGGGCGACAGCGTCGGCAGTGATTTCTTCGGTAATTTGACGTTGCGCGAGGCGTTGTCAAAGCTGTCGAAGCCGGTTTCCTGATTTTCCTTGATCAGTTGGTCCAGCATCTGGTCGGGCGTCTGACCCTCGGCCCGCGCCGCGCGCGCCAGCGCGCCCACGGCGACACCGGCGCCGGCGTTGGCAAGGAAAATGCGGCGGGTGAGTGCTTTCGTCATTAATTCATCAACCCGTCATTCCGGGATGCGCCTCCTGGCGCTGGTCCGGAATCCTGTCATGGTTCTGGATTCCGGGCTCGCTCGTTTTGCTCGCGCCCCGGAAGGACGATCCATAGCAAACCCTTACGCAGCCGATAAGCCCGCAAATCCGGCTTCGCAAGCATGTGAAGCCTATTTCGCGAAACGATACGCCCCACCCTTCTCGACGCTGCGCTGGAACGCCGGCCGTGCATGCATGCGCGACAGCCACGCGCTGAGGTTCGGATACGGCCCGAGCTTGTCGAACACTTTCGCCATCTCACCGACAAAACTCATCTGGATGTCAGCACCGGTCAGCGACTTACCGACAAAGAATTCGCGGCCGCGCAGCGCTCCGTCGACATAACCGAGATGGTTGGCGATCTCGCTGTCAATGCGCGGATGCAGGGGCGCGCCGGCCTCCTTCAACCTTGAGACATACAGGTTCAACATCAGCGGCAACATCGCCGAACCTTCCGAATAATGCAGCCATTCGTTATAGGTTTCATAGTCCGCGCTGCCGGGCGCCGGCATCATGGCACCCTTGCCGTAGTGGCGGATGATATAATCAACGATGGCGCCTGACTCCGCGACCCTGACATCGCCATCGGTGATGACGGGCGACTTGCCAAGCCGATGCACCGCGGTCAGTTCCGGCGGCGCGAGGCGCGTGGTCGCATCGCGCTGATAGCGCTTCATCTCATAGGGCGTGCCGAGTTCTTCCAGCAACCACAAAATGCGCTGCGAGCGGGAGTCGTTGAGATGATGAAGCGTGAGCATGGAATTTCCTTGGGGGTGTTTGTTGAGCCCGGAGCTTTATCAATATTTTTGTCAGGCGTCAGCAACGCATACAAACATATCGCCCGGCTCGACCGGGCGATCCCATGTTCCAGAGCGCCGGTAATGCAAACAACTCACCGCGGAGCACCTGATTCGACGTGTTCGGCGTCCGCGGAGTATTATGGTCTATTGTGGAGCGGCGTGGTGCGCTGGCACTCTCCGGGCCCCTACAACCCGGTAAATCCGGCCTTCACCGGATCGCTTGAGCCGTCGAGTTCGCGCAAGTATGTCAGCCCGCACACCGTGAGGCGGTGCGTATCCCTCTCGCCGGCTTCGAACAGCTTGGTCAGATATTCCGTCACCTTGGCGCGCGCCTCCTCGCTTGCCGCGGCGGAGCGGTTCACCAGGAGATCGTAGGTGAGCATGATGCGGTCGATGGCGGCTTCCATGACATCCTCTCGGCTATGTGTCAGACGAACTCTGCTGCTTCGAACTGCGCTATCGCCTTGTTGGCGAGCCTGATCCTGTTGCATTCGCCGAGTTCGAACATCCGCACGATGATTTCGAGCAGACGCTCGTCGGTGACGAAGGTATCGGCAATTGCGCCGGTCCGGCGCAGGTAATTCGAAGCAATGGCATAGGCATCGCCAACTACTTCGACGTTCATGACCCGCAACCCGCGCTCGACCAGCATGATCTCAGTCCTCCGATACGGACTGATAAAGCGCGACGCCGGGCAAAAGTTCCGTTTCGGGAAACCTGTTTTGCCGTCAAAAATAAAGCGCACCGGTCCGGAAACCCGGGCCGATGCGCTTGGGAAGTGACTTTAACCTGTGGGCCGCCGGTCTTCTAAAACGCCGGTTTGGCCGAGCCTGCAGTCGAAGAAGTCTCAGAGACGATACAAGATCTGGTCGGTCCAGAACCGCTCGAGCCGATGCAGCGACTTGTTGAGGGTCGCGAACTCCTCGTTCGAGATGCCGCCGACCTGCTCGACGGTCTTGACGTGTTTCTGATAGAGCGCATCGACAATACGGCGAATTTCCTGACCCTGCGTGGTGAGACGGATACGGACCGAGCGGCGATCGACGCGGGAGCGCTGATGATCGAGGAAGCCGAGTTCAACGAGCTTCTTCAGATTGTAGGAGACGTTGGAGCCGAGGTAATAGCCGCGCGTGCGCAGTTCGCCCGCGGTCAGTTCTTTGTCGCCGATATTATAAAGCAAGAGAGCCTGCACCGAATTGATATCAGCGCGACCGCGGCGATCGAATTCGTCCTTGATGACGTCGAGCAGGCGGCGATGCAGCCGCTCCACCAAAGTCAACGCCTCGAGATAGAGCGGCTGCACCGGAGCCTGGCCGGGTGCGCGTTCAGCGGCTTCCACCGCCGTTGCAACGGCTTTCATCATTACACTTCCCCTGTTGTCGTTTTTATCGACTTTATTCGACGAAACTTTTGTCCCGCCTGATAGCTACAACCTAAGGGAGCGGTTTGAAGATCAGCTTAAATAAGACAATAAAGAGATCATGAATTTAAGACAGTGAATGGCGGATTAAGCCCATGGACAAAGGACTTTTCGCAACCCTTCGTTGACGGTGCGCCCTTCTTGTTCACGCTTCGTCTGGATCATCTGTCGCATATGGGAACAGCATCGCTAGAAATTGAAACGTCTGCGTAACAGGTATGACCGCAGCGTTAGGGTGACTCAAAAGTTACCGCGGAAAATGCCGAAAATTTTATGCGAGGCGAGCGAATTTTCGCAAGCCCTGCGAATTTTCTATGGCGGCCTTTCGCGCGCCGCCATCCATGCCAGCGCGAGATACGCCGCCAGCATCACGACTTCCAAACCCACCACCGTCAGGCTGCCACCGTAGATCCCCGGAAACATCAATTCGATGACAGCCATCGACACCACGGTTGTCAGCCACACCACCGCGCCCCACGGCGTCGCGAGCCAAAGTCCGACAGCGGCGACGAGTTCGATCACCGCGAAATATATGGTGGCGGTTTGCCACGCCATCGGCTGATTTTCGAAGGCATCTTCTTCGCCGCCGATGAAGCCCGTGACCTGCGCCCAATGATAGAGACCCTTGATGACGGAAACCACGGCCATGATGCGCAGAAAAAACACCAGCCGCCGGGTCCAGACATTGTCGTCGGATACGATCCGTTCGGACGAAATCGCCGCCACCGACATGGCATTGTCCCGCGACTGGTCGCGCGAAGGGGTTTCAGACATGCGAATAGCTGCTCATGGCCGGGAATACCTGTTCATCGACCAACTCATGGCCCCTCGGCGCGGCAAAATCAATCGGACTTGCGGCAGGTCAAGGCTGCGGTGACGGAAGCCATGCAAAGTGCTAGTACTGGAACCGGTCAAATCCTGTCTGCCGCCTTAGGAGAGACAATAACATGGCGATCAAATTCGGGCGTCCGATCGAAATGCGTGACGCGCCACCGCGGGAGACCGCGCTCGCCGCCCATTCCCTCGATCTGGTGGTACGCCCACGCCGTAATCGCAAGGCCGAATGGGCGCGGCGACTGGTGCGGGAAAACGTCCTCACAACGGACGATTTGATCTGGCCGCTGTTCGTGGTCGACGGCCACAACAAGCGCACAGCGGTCGCATCCATGCCCGGCGTGGACCGGCTCAGCGTCGACCAGGCCGTGCGCGACGCCGAGCAAGCGGTGAAACTGAACATCCCCTGCATCGCACTGTTTCCCTATACCGAGCCTTCGCTGCGCGACGAGCACGGCTCGGAGGCGGTCAATCCCGACAATCTGGTGTGCGAATCGGTCCGCGCCATCAAGAAGGAATTTCCCGGCCTCGGCGTGCTTTGCGACGTCGCGCTCGATCCCTTCACCAGCCACGGCCATGACGGCCTGATCGAAGACGGCAGGATCCTCAACGACGAGACGGTAGCGGTATTGGTACGGCAGGCGCTGGTGCAGGCCGAAGCCGGTTGCGACATCATAGCGCCGTCCGACATGATGGACGGCCGGGTCGGCGCCATCCGCGAGGGGCTCGACGCCGCCGGATTTCTCGACGTGCAGATCATGTCCTACGCCGCGAAATATGCCTCTGCCTTTTACGGCCCGTTCCGCGACGCCATCGGCTCGGCAAAGACGCTGACCGGCGACAAGCGTACCTATCAGATGGACAGCGCCAATTCCGACGAGGCCTTGCGCGAGGTCGAACTCGACATCGCCGAAGGCGCGGACATGGTGATGGTGAAGCCGGGGATGCCTTATCTCGACATCGTGCGGCGGGTCAAAGACACCTTCGCGATGCCGACCTTCGTCTACCAGGTGTCCGGCGAATACGCGATGATTGCCGCCGCCGCCGGCAACGGCTGGATCGACGGCGAGCGGGCGATGATGGAAAGCCTGCTGGCGTTCAAGCGCGCCGGCGCCGACGGTATCCTCACCTACTTCGCGCCGCAGGCGGCGGAAAAGCTGAAGATGCAGGGTTGACCGGCCCGGTCGCGGGACGCCGGATCGTTGCTGTTTTGTAACGATCCAGGGGGGCTTGTAAGGGCGTTTTGCGATATCCATGTGCTGCGAAGTGACGGCACAGTCGAAGGGACTGATCATGTCTGAGAGGGGTTCGGGTAGCACGGGTGGCGGCGCGTGGCGTAACGGGGGTTCTGCGAATTTTCAGCCGCATGCCTTCGATCCCCTGCTGCAGCCGGAATTGTTTCGCGGCGTACTGACGCGCAGGGTATTCGCCTTCCTGATCGACCTTGTGGTGCTTTCAATCCCCGTGATTCTGGCGGTCATGTTCATCGCCGTGTTCGGCGTGGTCACACTCGGACTCGGCTGGGCGCTGTTCTGGCTGGTTTCGCCGGCTTCGGTCATCTGGGCGCTGATCTATTACGGCGCTTCTCTCGGTGGCCCGCATTCGGCCACCCTGGGCATGCGCGTGATGGATCTGGAGCTGCGCACCTGGTACGGCGCGCCAAGCTATTTCGTGCTGGGAGCCATGCATGCCGTGCTGTTCTGGATTTCGGTCTCGTTCCTGACGCCGCTTATTCTGTTGGTCGGGCTGTTCAACGGCCGCCGGCGGCTGCTGCACGATATCATCCTGGGAACCGTGGTCATTAACAGTTCGGTCCGCACCCAGATGGCGCAGCCGGCGCGAACCTTTTGAACCCGAGCCCGATTGACCGTTGGCCTCCGCGGCGCGATGCTCTGCTCAGCTGCTTCGGAGGCTGACGACATCCCGTGACCCAGCACTCGCGTGATACCCCGCAATTCTACCTGACGGCGCCCTCGCCGTGCCCGTATCTGCCGGGCCGGCATGAACGCAAGGTGTTCACGCATCTGGTCGGCGACAAGGCGGGCGACCTTAACGACCTGCTCACCCATGGCGGATTCCGGCGCAGCCAGTCGATCGCCTACCGCCCGGCCTGCGATCAGTGCCGCGCCTGCGTTTCCGTTCGCGTGATCGCCAACGAGTTCCGGCCCTCGCGAAATTTCCGGAAGATACTGGCCCGCAACGCCGACATCGCCGGCGAACAGCGCAGCGCGGTGCCGACGTCAGAACAATATTCGGTGTTCCGCGCCTATCTCGACCAGCGGCATCGCCATGGCGGCATGGCCGACATGACGGTGCTCGATTACGCGATGATGGTGGAGGACAGTCATGTCGAAACCCGCATCATCGAGTATCGCCGGCGCGGCGCCGACGGTGGTATCACCGGCCGCGGCGAGGAACTGGTGGCGGTGGCGCTGACCGATGTGCTAAGCGACGGGCTGTCGATGGTGTATTCGTTCTTCGAACCGTCGGAGGAAAATCGCTCGCTCGGCACCTTCATGATCCTCGACCACATCACGCGCGCCCGAAGACAGGGGCTGCCTTACGTCTATCTCGGCTACTGGATCGAAGGCTCGAAGAAGATGGACTACAAGGGCCGCTTCCTGCCGCAGCAGCGCCTCGCTCCCTCCGGCTGGCTGCGCATCGACGCGTCAGGCGAGGTGCCGACAGAGCCGCAGGATTGATTTATCCGTCTTCACCCGCGAAAGCGGGTGACCCGGTACGCCGCAGCCTTTGAGGGTGCGGGTGCCGCCTTCATTCTCACCCGCTGACAAAATCGAACACCAGTTTCGCATTCAGCGCGATGATAACAGCCGCCGTCAATGCCGCGAGCGCCGTCAACCAGCGCGGCGCGACGAACGACCCCATCTTGTCGCGGCTCGCCGTGAACATCACCAGCGGCACCACCGCGAACGGCAGTTGCAGGCTGAGCACGACCTGGCTCAAAATCAATAACTGACCGGTCGCTCTCTCGCCGGCCCAGACGGTCACGACTACCGCCGGAACGATCGCGATCATCCGCGTCACCATGCGCCGCAGCCACGGCGCGATGCGCAAATTGAGAAAGCCCTCCATCACGATCTGACCCGAGAGCGTCGCGGTGATGGTCGAGTTCAACCCACAACACAGAAGCGCGACCGCAAACAGCGTCGGCGCCAACGTCGAGCCCAGCAGCGGGGCCAGAAACGCATGGGCCTGATCGAGCTCGGCAACATCGGTCTTGCCGACCCGATGGAATGTCGCAGCCGCCAGAATCAGGATCGAGGCGTTGATGATCAACGCCAAGCATAGCGCGATCGAGGAATCGATGGTCGCAAGCTTGATCGCTTCGCGCTTTTCCTCGATCCCATCGCCATAACCGCGGGTCTGCACCAGCCCCGAATGCAGATAGAGATTATGCGGCATGACCGTCGCGCCGAGAATGCCGAGCGCCAGGTACAGCATGTCGCGATTGGCTAGAATGTCTGACGTCGGCGCAAAACCCCTGAGCACCGCGCCCCAATCGGGATCGGCCATCGCGATCTGCACCGCAAAGCACGCCGCGATCACCGCCAACATCGCCACCACGAACGCTTCGATCCAGCGAAAGCCAAAGGCCTGCAGCGCAAGAATGAGAAACACGTCCGCTGCGGTGATAATCACCCCGATCTCGAGCGGAATATGAAAGAGCAGATTGAGGCCAATGGCGGTGCCGATCACTTCGGCGAGGTCGGTGGCGGTGATGGCGATCTCCGCCGACAGCCACAGCGGCAAAGACACATAGCGCGGATAGGAATCGCGGCAGGCCTGAGCGAGGTCGCGCCCCGCGCCAACGCCGAGCCGGGTGCACAGCGACTGCAGCACGATCGCCATCACGTTGGACAAAAGCGCTACCGAAAGCAGTGCGTAGCCGAACTTGGAACCGCCGGCGAGCGAGGTCGCCCAATTGCCGGGATCCATATAGCCAACGGCGACCAGGTAACCCGGACCTAGGAATGCCAGCAACTTGCGCCAGAACGATCCCTGCTTGGCAGTCGGCACCGACGCGAACATGCCTGCCAGCGACGGCTCGCCCCGCGCGGTGCGCCAACCGGTCCTCTCCGGTGGAAGCCCCGTTTCGACCTTTGACAGGGAATCCGAGGGTAAATCGGGAGATCGAGCGTCCATTTCAACAAGATGGCGGATAATGCTTTTTATTGCAACTCATTTGCATCTGCATCTGGGACGGGGTTCCCGGTGCCGGATATGTCGGGAAGCGGGTGGTTTGGCCACATCGACCACCAGACAATGCCACCAGAACGACAAATGCCGGGAAGCCAACCATGTCCCCGACCATCAACCCTCCTCGCCTGCCGCCGACCTTCAACCGGCTGGCTTGGTCCAATCTGGCGGCGCAGTCGGCTGAGCAGGTTGCGCTGGCCGCGGCTCCGATCATCGCGGTGCTGCTGCTCGGCGTTGGCGAAGGCCAAACCGGCCTTTTGCAGACCGCGCTGACGCTGCCGTTCATTCTGTTCGCAATCCCCGCGGGTCTGCTTACCGATCGCATCTCGCGGCGGCGGCTGATGGCGGGCTCGGAGGCTTTACGCGCTGCTGCCCTGCTCGGAATCTTGATACTGATCTGGCTCGACCTGCTGACGCTTCCCCTGCTCGCGTTAGCAGGCTTTGTCGCGGTATGCGGCACGGTCGCCTATAGCGTGGCGGCGCCCGCATTGGTGCCGTCGTTGGTCTCGCCTGACCAATTGCCCGCGGCCAATGCGCGGATCGAACTTGCGCGCACGATCGCGTTTGCCAGCGGACCGGCCCTGGGTGGCGTGCTTGTGGGATGGGCTGGAGCAGCGCCAGCCTTTGGTTTTGCCGCCGCACTCTCGGTCATGGCCGTTGTGCTGCTGTCCCGCATTTACGAGCCTGCCCGCGAGCCGGCGCCGCGACGCCATCCGTTGCAGGAAATAAAGGAAGGCGCTGAATTCGTGTTGCATCATCCGCTGCTTCGGCCGGTGTTCATCACGCAATTCATCTTCAACACGGCCTCCTTCCTGTTGCTGGCGGTGTTCGTGCCGTATGCCGTTCGTCGGCTCGGACTATCGGCAGCGAGTGTCGGTACCACGCTTGCGATGTACGGTGCCGGCATGGTGGTCGGTGCGCTACTTGCGACTCGCGTAATGCGGCGGCTGCCCTTCGGCACCGTGATCGGTCTCGGGCCGGTGACCGGCTTCGTTGCCGCCGCGGTCATGGCGCTGACCACTTTGCTTCCAACGCCGTGGCTTGCGGCCTTAAGCTTCTTCCTGCTCGGCGTCGGGCCGATCTTGTGGGTGATCAGCACCACGACGTTGCGGCAGTCGGTAACGCCGCCGCGGCTGTTGGGGCGGGTTTCCGCGATCAACATCATGAGCTATGGCGCGCGGCCCCTCGGCTCCGCGCTCGGCGCCGTCGTCGGCGGACTCTACGGCGCGGAGACCTGCCTCTATCTCGCGGTCGCGATCTTCGGCGCGCAGGCACTGGTGATCCTGGTGTCGCCAGCGGTTTCGCTGGCGCGGCAGCCGGACATGGTGACCGAGCCGGCACAAGCCTAGCGCGGCAGCCGGAGAGTGTCATAGCGAGACGCAAAGCGACGAAGCAGACTTTCTTTTCAGGCTGGATTGCTTCGCGAAGCCTGTCGTCGGGCGGCGCTTCGCCGACCGCTGGCTCGCGCAATGAGGGTTTAACCCCCCTTTTCCGCATCCCTGCCCTTCATTATTTCGCCCTGCCGCCATTGGAGGTTCCCCGCCCCGTTTTATATGATATACATCATGTGATCTTGACCGGGAGCTTCCATGGCCGACCAGACCATTTCAGCGATAGCCGTGGCGCCGCGCCCGGAAGTGTCTTCGACATTCCTGCAGATAGCAGTGCTCGCTGCGCTTGCAGCGACCGGAACCCTTGCCACCAATATCCTGCTACCTTCGCTGCCGCAGATGGCCGTATCGCTGAAAGTGTCGAGTGCGGCCGTTACGTCAGCCATCACGGTTTTCCTCGCCGTGTTCGCGCTGGGTCAACTCGTCGTCGGGCCGATCTCGGACCGCTATGGCCGGCGCTGGCCTGTCCTGATCGGCTTTGCGGTGTTCTGCGCCGGTAGCATCTGGTGCGGTCTCGCCACCGACCTGCCGAGCCTCCTGGCCGGCCGCGTCATCCAGGCCGCCGGCGCATGCGCGACCTCGGTACTGTCGCGCGCGATCGCGCGCGATCTCTTCAGCGGCGCGGCACTGGGCCGTGCGATGGCGCTGATCATGATTGCGATGGCGGCGGCGCCCGGCTTCTCACCGTTGCTCGGCGGCGCGCTCGATCATTATTTCGGCTGGCGTTCCGAATTCGTCTTTGTCGGAGTCTTCGCGGCAATCGGGGCCGTTGCCTATGAGGCCGTTCTTGGCGAGACCCATCGCTCGACGCGGACCCCACTCAATCCGCTCGCCATCGCAAAGAACTATTTCGCCCTCATCGGTGATCGCCGTTTTCTAATTCCGGCGGCGACCGTCAGCCTGATCATGGGCGGACTATTCTCGATGTTTTCGGCTGCACCTCGCATTTTGATCGAAGGGCTGCACTTCACCCCGATCCAGCTTGGCCTGTTCTTCGCGGGCACCGTCATGGTCGTGTTCGCTGCGGGAATGCTGGCAACGCGGCTGGCGCCACGGTTCGGGCTGGACCGTTCTATCCGCGGCGGCCTGCTGGCGGCGGCCGCCGGCAGCATCGCCATCCTGCTGGTTTCGATGTTCAACCCCACCTTCCTGCCGTTCCTCGCGGCCATGTCGGTGTTCTTGCTGGGCATGGGCATCGTCAATCCGCTCGGCACCGCACAAGCGCTGTCGCCGTTCGGTGAGAAGGCAGGCGCGGCTTCGGCGCTGCTCGGCTTCTGGCAAATGATGGGCGCGGCGATCGGAGTTCTGGCTGGCCGCGACTGTGTCGCATGAGGCCATGTTCGCACTCGGCATCGTGCTGACGGTCGCTTCGCTCTCGGCGTTCGGGCTTTATACGATGCGGCCAAAGGCCGTTTAAGTCGCCAGATAGCGCTCGTAGCTCCCGGCGACCGTCTCATCTGATGCAAGATCAGGATCAAGAGTATAGAGATCCTGCGCACGACCGATGCCGCGCAGCGCAAACCGGCCGGTGGAAACCAGGTAGCCCTGCCCGGCTGAATCCAGCCCGGCCAGGAAGTTGGACGACACCAGCAGTTCGCGATCCACCGAACGGCACATCGACGCGATGCGGCTGACCTCGTTGACCGCCGGCCCCACTACGGTGAAGTCGAGCCGGTCTTCGCTGCCGATGTTGCCGTAAAACACTTCGCCAACATGCAGGCCGACATAGGCCGACGTCGTCGGCCGGCTGCCGGCGGAGCGATGCGCGTTAAGGGAGGTCACGTTGTGTCGGAATTGATGTTCCGCACGTAGCGCTGCTCGCTTGGCGAGCGTCATGTCTTCGTTGGTAAACATCGCCAGCACGCCGTCGCCGATCAGTTTGAGCACGTCGCCGCCGGAATCATGGATGGCGTCGATCGCGGCTTGCGCGTAATCGTTGAGGAACGGAATGATTTCGTCGGGTTCGATGTTTTCGCTGATCGCGGTCGAGCCCCGCAGATCCGAGAACCAAAGCACCGCGCTGATGCGCTCGGTTACGCCTCGCGATATCCGTCCGCGCAGCACCTGCTCGGAAGCGTCGCGCCCGAGATAGACCCGACCCAGCGTGCGTGCGATTTCAACCTGGGCCGCGGACTTGATCGCCAGTCCCAGCACCGGCACGAGGTCGCGCAGGGCCGACAGGCCCTGCTCTCCGAAGCCGTCAGCGCGCCTGGTCAGCCAATAGGAATAAACGCAGTCCATCTGGCCGATGGTTCCGGCTTCGCCGAACCGATGCACGAAGGCAACGAAGTGCCGATGGCCCACGGCCGCGAGGTCGTCAATCATCGAGAAGTCGAGAGACGCGCAATCGGCGAGATCGATCCGCAGTTCGTCTTGGTCGTTTTCGAGCATGTGAAAGAATGTGGAGCGGCGCCAGTTTTCCGCAGCGCTGCCCTCGCTGCTCGATCCATACTCGAAGCTATCGCTCTCGTTGGTCTCGGTATCGGTCCAGCGAAATCCGCGCCCCTCGAAAATCGGGTGCAACGTATCGATGAAGACTAGGCCGCGCGACAGCTCGAGACCGCCTTCCCGACAGCGCTCGCAAAAGCCGCGGATCAGGTCGTTCTCGGGCGCGCCGGTCAGGCCCTGGCTGACCAGCCAGTTCATCAGATGCAGTCGGGGCGCCAGGTCCATAACGTATTATGGGGCGTAAATACGCGTCAAGAAAGACTTGCAGGGCTTCCTCGCCGTCTTCTTTCACAAGCGAGCCCGCGGGGATGGCCGACCAGCTCAAGCACCGCTTCGGATGGCCGGCACAGCCCGGTACTCTTCGGCGTCGCGCAGCACGCGAACCGGTGATACCCATCGCCTTGCACGCGCTCGTTGCGGCGGATCAGACAAAAAAGGACAGCGAATTTCGCGTGTCGCATCTGTTGACGCCTGTTGCATGGCGGATGCAAATGCCGTGCAACAAGACAAAACCGGATGCGGGTGCGCGTCCCAGGCGCGCAGGGGTGAGCAGTATTTCGTTAGAGGGTCGACCTGTCATTGTCGCGATGTGTGTGGGCCAGCTTGGCAGCTTGCTTCCACATGTCGTTGTGCCGTCAATTCTTGCGGCGTTCCTGATTCCGGAATGGCATTTGACCGGCGCACAGGCGGGCCTCCTGGCAGGTTCCGGCGCGGCAGGTTACATGTTGACAGTGCCGGTGCTCGCAACGCTCACCGATCGAATCGATGCGCGCAAAATACTGATCGCGGGATCTGCACTAAGTGCACTCGGCACCTTGTTATTCGGCATATTTGCTTCGGGCCTCTGGTCGGGGGCGTTCTTCAACGCGATTGCGGGAGTGGGCTTTGCGGGAGCCTATATGCCCGGTCTTAAGGCGCTGACCGACCGCCTTGCGCCGGGCGATTCGTCCCGCGCGATCACGCTTTACACCTCCAGCTTTTCGTTCGGCGTCGGTTTGTCTTTCCTGGTTTCTCAACTGGTCGCGGAAAGCTGGGGCTGGCGGAGCGCATTCTTTGTTACGGCGGCCGGCCCAATTGTGATGCTGCTGGCTTGTTTTCTTTTGCGGCCGGTCGAACCAAGGCCCGTGCAGGGGCGCCTGCTGGATTTTGCGCCGGTGTTCAGGAACACAAGAGCGATGGGGTTCGTTCTCGGATATGGCGCTCACTGCTTTGAGCTTTACGGAATAAGAACCTGGCTCGTCGCATTCTGGACGTTCGTCGCACTGAAGAATTCAGAGTCCTCTATTTTAACGCCCGTTGTCGTCAGCGTTCTTTTTTCCTTGCTCGCCATGCCCGCAAGCATTCTCGGCAATGAATTCGCGCTCAGATTCGGCCGGCATCGCGCGATCACGGTCGTCATGTTCAGTTCCGCTCTTGTGGCGCTCCTGATTGGAGTATCTGCAGACAAGTCGCCGTGGTTATTACTGCCCTTGATGATGATCTATGCGGTCACGGTGCCGGCCAATTCCGGCGCATTGACATCGGGCATGACGATGGCCGCGAATCCCAGCTACCGCGGGGCGACGATGGCCATGCATTCGACTGTCGGTTTCAGTCTGTCTGCTTTGGGCGCTTGGGCCGTCGGCGTCGCGCTGGATGCTGCGGGCGGTCCGCTAAGTCCAACCGCCTGGATGGCTGCGTTCTCGGTTCTGGCCGCGGGTATCTTGCTTGGTCCGGTGGCGCTCTATTGGTCCAGAACCACGACGCTCAAGCCATGAGCGTGCGCCAGCTTCCCATCATTCTGGCGCTCGGCACGACACAAACGCTGGCGTGGGCCTCCAGTTACTACCTCCCGGCAATTTTGGCGGACCCGATCGCGCGCGACCTCGGTGTTTCCTCGAACTGGATATTTGCCGCTTTCTCGGCATCGCTGGTGATTTCCGCACTGCTGGGTCCGCGTGTCGGCCGGCAGATTGACCTCGTCGGCGGCAGACCCGTGCTTTCGATTTCCAATTTGACGCTTGCCGCGGGACTGGCGCTTCTCGGCTGCAGCTATTCAATCCCGGTGCTGATCGTGGCCTGGCTTCTGCTTGGCGTCGGTATGGGATTTGGCCTGTACGACGCAGCCTTCGGTGCGCTTGGACGAATTTATGGTGATTCCGCGCGCCGTTCGATCACGGGCATCACGCTGATCGCGGGTTTCGCAAGCACCGTTGGATGGCCGCTGACCGCCTGGGGACTGGAAAGCATGGGATGGCGCAACACCTGCTTCGCATGGGCGGCGGCACATATCCTGATCGGCCTGCCGATCAATTTTTTTATGCTGCCCGCCGTGCAAGGTGCGAAGGCGGCCGTGGCGGCGTCCGTCAAGCCTCACATCCCGATCGATCGAACGATGATCTTGCTGGCGTTCGCCTTTGCAGCGGCCTGGAGCGTGACAGGAGCAATGGCGGCGCATCTGCCGCGCATCCTTGAAGCCGCTGGCGCGACTACGCTACAGGCTGTGACGGCCGGCGCGCTGATCGGTCCGGCGCAGGTGTTTGCCCGCATCGTCGAGGCGAGCTTTCTGAGCCGCTATCATCCGCTGCTATCGACCCGGCTCGCATGTCTGATGCACCCGATCGGCGCCGCCATCCTCGGTGTGGCGGGTGGAGCGGCGTCAAGCGTGTTCGCGATATTTCATGGCGCCGGCAACGGCGTCCTGACCATTGCCCGCGGTACGCTGCCGCTGGCGATCTTCGGCCCGCAAAACTATGGCTATCGCCTCGGCATTATCGGCGCACCAGCACGGATGGCGCAGGCCGCGGCACCGTTGGCGTTCGGTCTACTGATAGATACGATGGGAAGCCGCGTGCTGATCGTCTCGTCCGCGCTCAGTCTCTCGGCCCTGCTGGCGCTGTTGCTGTTGCGGAAGCAGCCCGAGGGGACATGACCCCTATCCGAGCCCAATGGATTTACCCTTCCAATTCCGGGTTGTTTCGAGCAAAACCATGGCGTGGAAAACGAGACCGAACCGGAAGGCACGATCAGGGTTTTTGCGCGGTGGGCGACCACCCCGCCGCAATCCTATGCGGTCTATCTCGTCTGCCTTTTCCTGATTGGCGGGCTTTCATTTTATGCGGGAACGCTGAAGCCGAAGAAGCCCATCGGCTTGGGGCCTCCCCCAATGTCCGCGCCGCGCAACTAGGTCGGTTTTGCGTCATCTTTCCTCATCCTGAGGAGCGGCGTCTTCGCCGCGTCTCGAAGGATGACTTTCGAACTCATGGTTCGAGACGGCGCAAGGGCGCCTCACCATCAGGAGAGCACGCTTCGATCGGAATGCCTGTGACCTGAGAAAAATCCTTGCGGCTGCGAATTCCCCTGGCGTAGCCTGTCGCGGGGACGTCGCAGCCTCCCCATGAAATGGCGATCCCATTCAAGCGCTGCTCGCCCTTGCTTGGAGCGAGCACATGGATGGATCTTCCCTTGAACTTCTGCTGTTTCTTTGCGCGACATTTGCAGGCGCACTGGTGGCGGGCCTGTCCGGCTTTGCATTCGGCCTGGTTGCTGCGTCGGTCTGGCTCTACATCCTCACACCTCTGCAGACGGCTACGCTGATCATCGCGTTTGGCCTGATCGTGCAGGGCTATTCAGTCTGGAAACTCCGTCGGGCTCTGGATTGGAAACGGCTTTGGCCGTTTGTGCTCGGCGCGGCGGTTGGTGTGCCCGTCGGCGTGACCATCCTGACCTGGGCAAACCCCGCGCATGTGCGCTCCGGCGTCGGCGCGTTTCTGGTTCTCTATAGCCTCTATGCGCTGTTTCGGCCGACGTTTACTCCGGTCAAGGCGGGCGGCGCGACTATCGACGCCGGCGTCGGATTCCTCAACGGCGTGATCGGCGGCGTAACCGGACTTGCCGGAATCCTCGTCACGATCTGGTGCGGCTTGCGCGGCTGGCCCAAGGATGTGCAGCGCACCGTATTTCAGCCGGTGGCTGTCGCAACCTTTGTCATGGGCGCGCTATGGATCGGGGCAAAGGGCGCAATCACGGCAGACATAGTCAAACTGTTTCTAATCGGGTTGCCCGCCCTGCTCGCCGGCACCTGGCTTGGTCTCAGGCTGTTTGGTCGCCTGAATGAGGCTGGGTTCCGCAAAGTCGTGCTGGTGCTGCTTCTGGCATCGGGGATTGCGCTGGTTGTTTAGAGAAGAATTGGCGATCTCCGCCGCCTACGCCTTCTTGACCTCCGTTGTAGCGATCCAGATCCCGGCAAACACGGCGCCTAACCCGACGACAAGATTCGGAGTGATTGGCTCGCCGACGAGTTGGGCGGCGAGCAGCGCCGCCGCGATCGGATTGACGGTCATGGTGTTAGCGACGCGCGTCGGCGTCGCTCTCTCAAGCGCCATAACCCACAGGATGAAAGCGAGCGCGCCGCCGCCAACTCCGAGATAGACGCCGGCAATCCATTGCGGTGCACCGAGATTGCTTAAGACCGCGATGCTGCCTGTCAGCGATCCGACCAGAATGAGCGCCGCTGCGCCAGCTCCCATGCCGACGGTGAGGAAGCCGAGTGCGCTCGATCGCTGGATGAACGGACGCGACAACACGTTATAGAAGGCCATGCAAATTACCGCGCCGGTCATGATCAACTCGCCTCGCCACGCGCCGGGCGGCGCAGCCGACAGGCCGGACGCAAGCGCGGCGACAACCCCGAGGACCGCCACGCAGACGCCGGCCGATTTCCGTATCGTCAGCGGCTCGATACCGAGCAGAGCCGCGACAACCATGGTGTGAAGGGGCAACGTCGCCAAAGCGAGACTTGCGCGGGCCGCGGTCGTGAAACCGATCGCGATGTTATACAGGACGAAAAACAATCCGAAGAAACACAGCCCCAGGAGCGCGACGGCAGGCCAATCGCGACGCGGCGGCCATCGCACCCTCAGGAACAACGCCGTCGGCAATAAGCACGCAAAGCCTATTCCCCAGCGCAGAATGGCAAGCGCGATCGGATCGGCATTGCCCACGAGATAGCGGGTAATGGCTGCCGCGGTCCCGCCGAGGCAGCTCGAGGCCAATGCGATCGACACCCCGATCCATTCACCCCCCACCCGTACCTCCCGTGTCTCGCGGTGTCGGCTATCGCGCGATTAGTTGCAGGACAAGAACCCCGCTCATGCGCGCAAAGCTGAACATGTGATCGCGGCAGACCGCGCGCGCGAGCCTCGATTGCTCTTCGGGCAAATCCGCGCCCGTCCCCAGCCGCCGGGCGTTCGGGACGGTACGGATCATGGTGGGCACAAAACCGCTGCCGGCGAGCACGATCGATCCCCAGCCTATCCACCACGGGTTTTCGCCCTCCACGATCACCGCGCATATCGCGGCCAACGTCAGCACCATCACCAAGGCGACCAGGCGGTTCATCGGATAGGCTTCGGTGGTGACGCGGCGGTAGTAGGTCGAAATCGACGTCAGCACTTCCGGCGGCAGCGGGTCGCCGGCATGCTTGCGTGTTTGCACGTCAAACATCAGATCGAACCACAACACGGCGAGCAGAAAACCGGCTCCCGCCGCGGCAAATGAATGCATTTCGAAGCCCCATTTTCTTGAGGACGGCTAGGCCGACGACCGCATTGACAGCCGACGCCGGTTTCGCTGTAATACAGCCATGGGGGTTCTGCGATCCCCCCACGAGGCGTCATGCCCAAGTATCGCGTCCCGTTTCTTTCACGAGGGCGCATCCATGTCATCCTTTACATCGATATCTCCAGACAAACTTGCCCGTCTGATCGGCACGGCGAATATGCCTGCCCTGATCGACGTGCGCACCGACGAGGACTTTGCCGCCGATCAACGGCTGATTCCCGGTGCGGTCAGGCGCAACCATCAGGAGGCCGCCGACTGGGGCGAAGAATTCTCCGGGAGTTCGGCTGTGGTCGTTTGCCTGCGCGGCCAGAAACTCGCCCAGGGTACCGCGGCGTGGCTGAGACACGTCCACGTCACGGCGGAAGCGCTTGAGGGCGGCTTCGAGGGCTGGAAGGCCGCCAAGCTTCCGCTCGTGCCTGCATCGAAAATGCCGGCGCGCGACGCGCAGGGACGCACCGTCTGGGTGACGCGCGCACGACCAAAGATCGACCGCATCGCCTGCCCCTGGCTGATACGCCGGTTCGTCGATCCGAACGCGGTGTTTCTGTTCGTGGCACCTTCCGAAGTTGTTGCGGTCGGCGAGCGCTTTAACGCCGTTCCGTTCGATATCGAAAACGTGTTCTGGAGCCACCGCGGTGAGCGCTGCACGTTCGACGTGATGGTCGAGGAGTTCGATCTCGCCACGCCTCCCCTGTTGCGGCTGGCAACCATGGTCCGGGCCGCCGATACCGGACGGCTCGATTTATCTCCGGAAGCGCCAGGGTTGCTCGCGGCCTCGCTGGGGCTGTCGCGAATGTACGATGACGACCTTGAACAGCTCGAGGCCGGCATCACGCTCTACGACGCGTTCTATCGCTGGTGCCGCGACGCATCGGGCGAAACTCACAATTGGCCCACCAACAAGGCGAAGCCGTGATCGATATCGTTTCGAACGAGAAGACCACCGGAGAGGGTGCCGGTCACGGCATCTCCTTCGGTGAGGCATTTCGGGTCTGGATGCGGGTCGCCCTCCTGAGCTTCGGCGGCCCGGCGGGGCAGATCGCGGTCATGCACCGCATCCTGGTCGAGGAAAAGAACTGGATTTCCGAAAGCCGTTTCTTGCACGCGCTGAACTACTGCATGCTGCTGCCCGGCCCGGAGGCGCAGCAGCTTGCGACCTATATCGGCTGGCTGCTGCACCGGACTGCCGGCGGCATCATGGCCGGCGGACTGTTCATTCTCCCCGGCGTCATCGCCATCATGGCGCTGAGCTACATCTACGCCGCCTTCGGCAATGTCGGGTTCATCGAGGCGCTGTTCTTCGGATTGAAGGCCGCGGTGCTGGCGATCGTGATTCAGGCCGTGGTCCGCGTGGGAAAACGTGCGCTGCGCAATCGCATCATGATCGCACTGGCCGCGATTGCCTTTGTCGCAATCTTCTTTTTCAACGTGCCCTTCCCGATCATCATCGTCGGCGCCGGCGTGATCGGATATTTCGGCGCGAAAAGCGGCCGGCCGGAATTTGCCGCCGTGCCCCACGGCAACGGCAAAAACACCGCGGCGGTCGACAGCGTGCTCGACGAATTGCCGGACCATGTCCGCCCCAGCGTTCCGCGCGCTCTCAAAGTCAGCGCGGTCTGGCTGCTATTGTGGCTGGTGCCGGTCGTCGCGCTGTTGATCGCTTTCGGCCAGACCAATGTATTCAGCCAGATCGCATTGTTTTTCAGCAAGATGGCGATGGTGACGTTCGGCGGCGCCTATGCGGTGCTGGCTTATGTCGCGCAGCAGGCGGTCGAGCATTATCACTGGGTACAACCGCGCGAAATGCTCGACGGATTGGGCATGGCCGAGACCACGCCCGGACCCCTGATCATGGTGCTGCAGTTCGTCGGCTTCATGGCCGCCTTCCGCGATCCCGGCACGCTGTCGCCGATGCTGGCGGGAACGCTCGGCGGCTTGCTGGCGACATGGGTCACCTTCACGCCCTGCTTTCTCTGGATCTTTCTGGGTGCGCCGTTCGTCGAAACCCTGCGCGGCAACAAAGGGCTGGCCGGCGCACTGACCGCCATCACCGCCGCCGTCGTCGGCGTCATCCTCAATCTGTCGGTCTGGTTCGCGCTGCATACGGTATTCCGGCAAACCTCACCGGTGCGATCGTACGGGCTTTCATTCGACATGCCGATGCTGTCGAGCGTCGATGTTGCCGCGCTCATTCTGGCCATCGCGGCCGCGACCGCGATCTTTCGCTTCAACATGGGCATGCTGACGGTGCTGGGAGGATCGTGCGCTGCGGGCGTGGCGCTTCGGATATTGGGGGTGATTTGATCAAAGCGTGAGCGCAATCAATTCTTCGACCAGCGGACCGCCACCGACAGGGAACGCGATGTATTGCTTGCCGCCGGCCATATAGGTGATCGGCGCGCCGCTCGCGTTGGCGGGCAGTTCGATCTCCGCCAGCATCTCGCCGCTCGTCTTGTCGTAGACCCATAAATGCGGATCGAGATTGTGGAGGTCCCTGATCGGCAAATTGAGCCCCGGCACGAAACGGGACCGACCAAAATATCCCGCCTGTACGACGATCATGACCGTCTTGGTCACCAGCGCCCAGCTTCGGTTGGGCAATCCGAGCCGTTCGCGGATTCCGAATCCCTGGGTCCAGGGCATCGCCTCGCTGCGACCGACGGGAATCCGCCAGCGCTGATCGCCCGTGTTCATATCGATCGCGACAATGCTGCCGAACGGCGGCTTGAGCAGCGGCAGCCCGCGCGGACCGGGCAAATAGCCGGGTTTGCCGATGAAATCGTAGGTGGATTCCCACGGCTCGGGCCTGCTAATGGTGACGACGAACGGCAGGCGAACGGTACTGACATAGAGCATGCCGGTTTCGGGATCGATCGCGGCGCCGGTCCAGTTGCCGCCACCGGCGATGCCCGGCACCAGAATCGTGCCGCGCTGCGAGGGCGGCGTGAACAGGCCGCCGCGATCATAGGCGGCGGCGATGTCGATCGCTTCCTTGTGAATCTCCGGCGTGACATCGATCAGGTCCTCGTCACGAGCACTCTGGATGTCGAACGGCGCGGGCCTCGTCGGAACCGGCTGGGTTTTTGACGCGCGCTCGCCGGGCACGCTTGATGCCGGAACCGGCTGCTCTTCGATCGGCCAGACCGGCTCGCCGCTGACGCGATCGAATACATAGAGGAAGGCCTGTTTTGTAGGCTGCGCGACGGCCTTGATGCGTTTTCCGCCGACGCTGATGTCGATCAGGTTTGGCGCGGCCGGCGGGTCGTAATCCCACAGGCCGTGATGCGCGAGTTGATAGTGCCAGACCTTTTTGCCGGTCGCCGCGTCGAGACAGACGAGACTCTCGCCGTAGAGGCCGTCGCCGAGACGGTGGCCGCCGTAATAGTCGTTGGTCGGCGCGCTGACCGGCAAGTAGACGTAGCCAAGCTCCTCATCGGCGCTCATCGGCGCCCAGACATTGGCGTTACCGGTCTCCTTCCAGGAATCGTTCTCCCAGGTTTCGACGCCGGGTTCCTCTCCCTGTGCAACCGTGTGGAATGTCCACAGCAGGCGTCCGCTGACAACGTCGAACCCTCTGACATCGCCCGGCGGCGGCGGACGGTGTCCCCACCAGTCCATGACTGACGATCCGACCACGATGACGCCGCGCACGATCACCGGCGGCGAGGTCATGGTGTAGTAGTCGCGGTCGACCGGCCGCCGCAGGCCCTGGGCGAGATCGAGCCGGCCATCGGTCCCAAATGTCGGCACCGGCTTTCCGGTCTTGGCGTCGAGCACGATCAACTGGGCGAACGCGGTGAGAATCACGATGCGTTCGTCGTCGCCGTTGCGCCAATAGGCAACGCCGCGATGCAGCCAGCCAAGGTTGGCAGGAAGACCGAGACCGTTTTCATGGACTTTGGGATCGAACACCCACTTGGTCACGCCTGACACGGCATCGATGGCGGCGACCTGTGAAAGCGAAGTAGAGGTGTAAAGCGTGCCGCCGATCATCAGCGGCGTCGACTCGTTTGCGAAGCTTGGACCGATCTGTGGCTTGGCGTCCTTGATCGCCTGGTCCGGCGACATCCAGTGCCACGCAATGTGCAGATCCCTGGCGTTGCTGCGATCGATCTGCGCCAGCGGCGAATAGCGCGCCGCGGCGTAGGTCCCGGCGTATGCGGGCCATTCACCTTGCGCCAACGCTTTGGTGGATTCGGGGAGTGCGCCAGGGATGGCCTGCGCATTGAGTGCTCCCGGCGCCAGCGCGACGCCGAGTATTACAGCCAGCCGCAATCCCGCTTCGCGCAACTTGGCCTCCCGGTTTTTAGGAAGCATCTGCGAGATCCGGGCCGCAGTCAAAGGAGATTCGCCGCGCGTCCCGGCGAAAAGGGGGAGACGGAGGTTACTCTACGCCTCTTCCGAACTTGTTCGACTTCGGCAGGCCATGCGCGAGGCGGCCGGCATCGGCGCGGTTACCGCGCCAGTCCGACAATTCCTTCCAGCTCATGGCCTGGTCGCGCCCGGCCGAGTCCTTCCAGGTGAGGCCGGCCTTGGAATCGAAGGTGGCGACATCCGACAGCGCAGCACTGGTGTACTTCTGCAAGCGCACGCCGCGGCCGCGCGCCATTTCCGGCACCTGATCGATCGGGAAGATCACCATCTTGTGGTTGGTGCCGATCACGGCGACGGTGTCGCCCGTGACGGTCGTGATGGCCCAGGCTTCGTTCGGCATCTCGACGTTAAGCACCTGCTTGCCCTTGCGGGTGTTGCCGACGCAATCGTCCTCGTTGACCACGAAGCCCTGCCCTTCATGGCTTCCGATCAGGAATTTGCGGCCGCCCTTGTTGACGAACAGCGAGACGATCGCGGCGTCCTGCTCCATGTCGATAAACATCCGGATCGGCTCGCCATGGCCGCGTCCGCCCGGCAGCTTTGCAACGTCGAGCGAATAGAATTTTCCGTTGGTCGCGAACAGCAGCAGTTTAGAGGTGGTTTCCGCGAAGAACGCCTGATCGAGCTTGTCGTCGGTCTTGAAGGCCAGGCCGGAGAGATCGGCGACGTGGCCCTTGAGCGTGCGCACCCAGCCTTTGTCGGAGACAACGACGGTGACCGGCTCGCGCTCGACGAACGCTTCCTCGATCGCGGCAAGATCGTGCTCGGGTGCGTCTGCGAATTGCGTCCGGCGCTTGCCGAGCGGCGTCTTCGGTCCAAAGATGTCGCGAACTTTGCGAACCTGCTCGCCGACCTTGGACCACTGCTCGGCCTCGGAGCCGAGGATGGCCTTGATGCCCTTCAGCTCGCTGCGAAGATTTTTATCTTCGGTGCGGATTTCCATTTCCTCAAGCTTGCGCAAACTGCGCAGCCGCATGTTGAGGATGGCGTCGGCCTGGATTTCCGTAAGCTTGAACGCCTTGATCAGCGCCGGCTTCGGCTCGTCCTCGGTGCGGATGATCTTGATCACCTTGTCGATGTTCAGATACGCGACCAGATAGCCGCCGAGCACTTCCAGCCGGTGCTCGATCTGTTCCTTGCGATAGTTGGAGCGGCGCAGCAGCACGTCGCGCAGATGGTCGAGCCATTCACGCAAGCACTCGGCAAGGCCGAGCACCTTGGGGATGCGGCCCTTCACCAGCACGTTGAGGTTGAGAGGAATCCGGCTTTCCAGCTCGGTCAGCCGAAACAGCGATTCCATCAGCAGTTCGGGGTCGACGGCGCGGGATTTCGGCTCGATCACGAGGCGGATGTCTTCGGCGGATTCATCCCTGACGTCGCCGACCAGCGGCAGCTTCTTGTCGTTGAGCAATTCGGCGATCTTTTCGACCAGCCGCGACTTCTGCACCAGCCACGGAATTTCGGTGATGACGACAACCCAAGTGCCGCGTGCGCCCTCTTCCTGGCTCCATTTGGCGCGGGTGCGGAACGAGCCGCGCCCGGTCATATAGGCTTCCGCAATACTTTCCTTGGAATCGACGATAATGCCGCCGGTCGGGAAATCCGGACCCTTCACCCATTTCAGCAGCGTCTTCGACTTCGCCTCTGGCTTGTCGATCAAATGCAACGCGGCCTCGCAAAGCTCGGCCGCGTTGTGCGGCGGGATCGAGGTCGCCATGCCGACCGCGATGCCCTGGGCGCCGTTGGCGAGCAGGTTCGGAAATCCGCCGGGGAGTACGACCGGTTCTTTCGACTGACCGTCGTAGTTGGCGCGGAATTCGACGCCGTCCTCGTCGATGCCGTCGAGAAGAAGCCGCGCGACCTCGGTCATGCGCGCTTCGGTGTAGCGATAGGCGGCGGGATTATCGCCGTCGATGTTGCCGAAATTGCCCTGCCCGTCGACCAGCGGATAGCGCGAGGAGAAATCCTGCGCCAGCCGCACCAGCGCGTCGTAGATCGATTGATCCCCATGCGGATGGAACGAGCCCATCACGTCGCCGACGATCTTGGCTGATTTCTTGAATGGCGTCCCGGGATCGAGCCGCAACAGGCGCATGCCGTAGAGGATGCGGCGATGCACCGGCTTCAGACCGTCGCGGGCATCGGGGAGCGCGCGGTGCATGATGGTCGAGAGCGCGTAAGCGAGGTAGCGCTCTTCCAGCGCATCACGCAGCATCACCTCGTGGATTTCCGCCGGATCCGGAGGAATCAGTCTTTTTCCCATGGGGAGGGGTTAAACTTTTGGGGTGAATCGGGCAAGGCGCGAATGAGTGTAATTCGTCGTCTCTTGCCGCCGTCTCTGCGAACGCAGGGACCCATAACTACAGGTGTTTGTGTGGAAAAACGACTGAGGCCAGGGTACCAAAAGAGCTTAATGGAGCGTGGGTCCCTACGAACGCAGCACGACGTCAAAGCGCGGAACTGACCCTCGCCAGATGCCTGGACACCGCATTGATAAAGCCGTCGCGGGCGTCGGAATGGCCTTGCCCACGCGGTTCCAGCACGTGGCGGAGCAGGAACAATCCGGTGAGAGCAAAGCCGTCCTGCAAGTCCTGGTCCGACCAGCGGTTCGGGCCGCCTGCGCTCGCTCGCAGGAACGGCGGCAACCGCAACAGCCGGTCGCGCCAGGGATCGCCGGCCTGCCGCGACACTGCGCCGCCGGATTTCGGCGACACGTAGACCAGGTCGGAGGTCTCGCCGGTCGCGGCGCAGGCTTCCAGATCAAGCCCGAACCCGAGCTCCGCCAGCATCGCCAGTTCGAACCTGATGAGATGAGCCGCGGCTTCGCCGATATCGTCGAAATCGTCCAGCGTACGGTCCAGCATCTCGTAGATGTCTTCATGCGGATCGCGCTCCGGCAACAGCCGCGCCAGCGAGGCCAGATGCGTCACGCCGTACACCGCGTGCGACGACGCCAGGACGGTGGCGGCGCGCAGCCTTGTGCCCTCGATCACGTAATAGCCGAGATGCTCATCGAGCCGCGCCCGCCAAACCGCGCGCACGCTGTTTCCGGGCTGCAGCCAGGGGCGCATCCGCTTGCCGGCGCCGCCGCGCACCAGACCGAGGTGGCGGCCATGGCCGCGGGTCAGGAGTTCGACGATGGCGCTGGTTTCGCCATGCCGCCGGACGCCCAGCACGATGCCTTCGTCAGTCCATTCCATGGCTGGAAGCTTACAGGATTCCGATGAGAGGCGCAGCCGTCCAACCGCCGTCATTGCAGGGCGATGCAACGCATCGAACCCGGAACTCGGTCACGGCTACGCGATGAACCAGCCTTTTGCGTCGCCGGTGAAGGAAAAATAGAGCCCCGCCGCCGTGAGGGCGCATGAAACGATTTCGATCGCGCTATCGAGTTGCAGGCCGTCGTCGCCGACCGCGTGCACCAGCGAGACGACGGAAAGCACCAATGATGCGACCAGCGCCCAGCGCGGCCAGTTCTTCCGCCGCTGTGCGGCAAGCCAGACGAAATAGACCAGCAAGACGATCAGGCAGGCCGCCATCACGGTTGCCACCGTAATCATCGATTCCGTCATTTGGGCGCTTGGCGTTCGGTCCTGAAACGCGACCGACAGCGCGTCGAGCCCGAGCGACAGATAGAGCAGCACTTCAAACCATAACACGTGTTTGGGTACATTCATCGGGATGCCGGTTATTCCTTCGGGAACTCAAGTCCCATTTCACGGTAGCGATTGGGATCGTCGCCCCAGTTTTCGCGTACCTTCACGAACAAGAACAGATGCACGGGCGCCCCGACGATGTCAGCGATTTCCTTGCGCGATTCCGCACCGATCGACTTGATGGTGGCGCCGCCCTTGCCGAGCACGATCTTGCGCTGGCTTTCACGCTCGACAAAGATCGTTTGTTCGACGCGGACGGATTTATCCTTGCGCTCGGTCCAGGTGTCGGTTTCGACGGTGGATTGATACGGCAGTTCCTGATGCAGCTGGCGGAAGATTTTTTCCCGCGTGATTTCAGCCGCCAGGTGCCGCATCGGCGCGTCCGACATCTGGTCCTCGGGATAATGAAACGGTCCCGGTGGCACCATCTCGGCCAGCGCCCGCCTGAGATCATCGACGCCATCGCCTGACAACGCCGAGACCATGAATGTGCCGGCGAAGCTCAGGCGGTCATTGGCGGCCTTGGTCAGCGCCAACAGTTTTTCGCGCGGAACCAGATCGATCTTGTTCAATACCAGGATCTTCTCGTGATGAACGGCAGCCACCTTGCCGAGGATCGCTTCGGCCTCCTCGTCAATGCCTTCGCGCGCATCGAGCAGCACGCAGACCAGATCGGCGTCGTGCGCTCCGCTCCATGCTGTCGATACCATGGCGCGATCGAGCCGCCGCTTCGGTAGAAAGATACCGGGCGTATCGACCAGAATGATCTGCGCATTGTTTTCGATCACGATGCCGCGGATCAGCGACCGCGTGGTCTGCACCTTGCGCGAGACGATCGTGACCTTGGAGCCGACGAGGGCGTTGACCAGCGTGGATTTGCCGACATTGGGCGCCCCGATCAGCGCCACAAAGCCGCAGCGCGTCGCGACCGGCGCGGCATCGTCGGGAGACTTATCCATCGTTGTTGCCGCCGCCAACGCCTTCGCGCGCAATCATCACCGAGGCTGCGACCTTTTCGGCGGCGCGCTTGCTGCCGCCGATGCCTTCGGCCGGCGCCAGCCCCGGCAAATCGACGGCAACGCGAAACTGCGGATCGTGATGCGGCCCGGTGCGTGCGACTTCGCGATAAACCGGCGTCGGCAGTCCCTTGCCCTGCGCCCATTCCTGCAGCACCGTTTTGGGATCGCGCAGCGGCCGCCGCGGCTTGCGCATCCGCTCGGTCCAGTTGCGCTCGACGAACTGCGCCGCGGCAGCGTAGCCGCCGTCGAGAAACACGGCGCCGATCACGGCCTCGCAAATGTCGCCGAGCACGGATTTGCGCAAGCGGGCGCCCGCGCCGGCGCCGACCGCACCAAGCTTGATGTCATCGAGCAGCCCGAGCGACTTCGCCACGTCAGCGCAACTCTCCTTGCGCACGAGATCGGCGAGCCGTTTCGACAGTTCGCCTTCGTCGGCGCTCGGGAAAGCGCGATACAGCATGTCCGACACGATCAGCCCAAGCACGTGATCGCCAAGGAATTCGAGACGCTGGTAGCTGTCACCGCGCTTGCGCGCGGATTTCAGCGCGGAGACGTGGGTGAAGGCGGTGGCAAGCAGGGTGGCGTCGGCAAATTTGTGCCCGATCCGCGCCTCGATCGCCGCAATGGCCGCCTTCGCGCTGATCTTGGTGCGCTTTTTCTTCGCCGCCACGTGCTCGTGATCGGTGTCAGGCTGACGGCTTGCTTCGCCCGATGACGACGAGGCCCGGATGTCGGGTGATTCGTCGTTCATCGCACGATTGTGAATATGCGATTCCAGCGCACCGCGGTGGGCCAGCGCCAGAACATCCAGGCGTGTTCGCCTTCGGCTATGGAGAAGAAAATCATCTGGGCCCGCCCGACGATATTCTCGAACGGCACGTAGCCCACCGCCGACTGCACGCGGCTGTCGGTCGAGTTGTCCCTGTTGTCGCCCATCATGAAGAAGTGATTGGCCGGGACGGTGTAGACATTGGTGTTGTCGTAGAATCCGTTGTCGACGCAATCCAGCGACTCATAGCTGACGCCGTTGGGCAGCGTCTCTCTCCAGCGCTTCACCCGCGCTGTGGCGTCGGACCCGCAAGGATCCTCGCCGACGAAGTCGCTGAGGCGCTCGCGCATCACCGGCTTCTCATTGATGTAGAGCAGCCCTTCCTTCATCTGGATGCGGTCGCCGGGCAACCCGATCACGCGCTTGATGTAGTCGGTGGAATCGTCCTTCGGCAGGCGGAACACGACGATATCTCCCCGCGCCGGCTCGGAACCGAAGATGCGCCCCGAAAACAGCGGAGGCGACAGCGGAATGGAATAATGGCTGTAACCGTAAGAATATTTCGAGACGAACAGATAGTCGCCCACCAGAAGCGTCGCCTTCATGGATCCCGAGGGGATGTTGAAGGGCTGGAAGAGGAAGGTGCGGATCACGAGTGCGATCAACAGAGCATGGATGACCACGCGGACGGTTTCACCCAAGCCGCTTTCAGTTTTTGTCCCGGATGTCACGCTCATCGCTTTCCCATTTCCCCGTCGCGATTCCCCGCGCGGTGGCAGAGCATTTTCCTCACGCGAATCGCCTTCGTTTCGCGTCAAGAAAATGGTCCTGATACTGAATATTGAGAGCAAATCCCGGCGCAAACCTGAATTCGCTCTGGCTCGATGTTCCCTGCGGCGTTTTAGACGTTTGTTCGCAGCCGCGCAATCAACGGCCTTATCAAAACTTTCTAAGACATTGATAAGTCAATGATTTTTAGTTTGCACGGCCTGCCGAGCGCCACCGTCCCGACCCGTCACGGTTTGCCCGGACTGACCGCCGAAATTATGACGAAGGCCTGCGCCAACGGCCAGTCGTCGGTAATGCTGAGGTCGATCCGCGCCTCATGACCGGGCGGCGTCAGCGCTTCGAGCCGGGCCAGCGCGCCGCCCGTCAGTTGCATGGTCGGACGGCCGCCCGGCAGGTTCACCACCCCCATATCCCGCCACCAGACGCCACGCCGGATACCTGTGCCGAGCGCCTTGGAACACGCCTCCTTGGCGGCAAACCGCTTGGCGTAGGTCGCCACCACCATCTTCTCGTTTTTGGCGCGGCGGTCGGCCCTGGCGCGCTCGGCTTCGGTAAAAATGCGGTCAAGGAAGCGGTCGCCGTGGCGCTCGATAACCTTGGCGACGCGGCGGATGTCGATCAGGTCGGAGCCGATGCCAATAATCATGCCTTGCTCGCATGATTCAGGCTCGCAAGATTTGGGCTTCCGGGATTCTTGCGGCCGCGATCCATCGCGGCCCGCATCGCGCGAACCGTCTCGCTGATCCCGACGAACAACGCCTCCCCGATCATGTAATAACCGATGTTGAGTTCGACGATTTCAGGCAGGGCCGCGATCCTCTCCGCGGTCACATAATCGAGGCCATGGCCGGCATGGACTTCCAGGCCAGCCGAGCGCGCAAGTGCTGCGCCTGCAACGATCCGTTTCCATTCCGCATCCGCCTTTGCCGCATGGCCATCGACCACGGCGTCGCACCAGGCGCCGGTGTGAATCTCGATCACCGGCGCCCGCAGCCTTGCGGCCATTTCGATCTGCCGCGGCTCTGCGGCGATGAATAGCGACACGCGCACCCCGGCATCGCCTAATCTTGCAATGAACGGCGCCAGAGCGTTGTGCTGCCCAACCACGTCGAGGCCGCCTTCGGTCGTGAGTTCTTCACGGCGCTCGGGCACGAGACACGCCGCATGAGGTCTGGTCGCAAGCGCGATGCGCAACATGTCCTCGGTCGCCGCCATCTCGAAATTGAGCGGTTTTGGGATTTCCGCCTTGAGCCGAGCCATGTCGTCGTCGCGGATATGCCGACGGTCCTCGCGCAAATGCGCAGTGATGCTGTCGGCGCCCGCCCCGATCGCGGCAAGCGCCGCGCGCACCGGATCGGGCCGGTCGCCCGCCCGCGCATTGCGAAGGGTGGCGACGTGATCGACATTGACTCCAAGACGTAGTGGTGGAGCGGACATGACGGACTCGCGGCAATTCAGATTTGGATTTCCCATCCCCGGGCAGCAGCGTCTTCGCCGCGTCTCGAAGAATGAAGAATGCATTGTGGCCTCATGGCTCGGGACCGCGCAAGTGCGCCGCCTTGCCATGAGGGGATAACCCTATCCATTGACGCGCTCGACCCGTGCGACCACGGCTTTGGCACGCAACTGGGCGATAATGGCGCTGAGATGCTTCAGGTCATAGACCTCAAGATCGATGGTGAGTTCGGTGAAATCCTGCGAGCGCCTGGACATGCTGATGTTATCGATGTTGCCGTCGTGCTCGGCGATCACCGTGGCCACCTGGGCCAGGCTTCCGGGCTCGTTGACATTGTCGACAAGGATCCGCGCCGGAAAGCGTTGCGGCGTCGATTCGTCGACATCCCAGCGCACGTCGAGCCAGCGCTCCGGCTCCTCTTCGAAATCCTTCAGCGCCGGCGACTGGATCGGATAGATGGTGATGCCCTCCCCCGGCGAAACGATCCCGACGATCCGGTCACCCGGCACCGCGCCCCCGTTCGGGGCAAATTTGACCGGCAAATCGGAATTGATGCCGCGTACGGGTATTGCCGAAGGACTGCGCGCTGGATCGGGCGGGGATTTCAGCTTCAATTTGACAGCAAGGCTTTTCTTTGCGCCATACCTCGCGACCCGCTCTTCCTTGTAATCGGGATACATCGCCCGCGCCACGTCGGAAGCCTTCATTTCGCCGCGGCCGACCGCGGCCATCACGTCGTCGATCGAGACGCGCGCCAACCGCGGCAGCGCGCCCTTGAGTTTGTCGTCGGCATATTCGATTTTTGCGCGCACGAACAAGCGCTCGACAATGCGGCGGCCAAGGCCCGCATACTGGTCGCGCACGGCCGTGCGCGTCGCGCGCCGGATCGCCGCTCGCGCCTTGCCGGTAACCGCCAGCGATTCCCATGCCGATGGCGGCGCCGACTGCGCCTCCGAGGTCAGGACCTCCACCTCGTCGCCGTTCTGCAATTCGGATGACAGCGGCGCAAACTTGCCGTTGATCTTGCACCCCACAGCGCTGTTGCCGACATCGGTATGCACGGCGTAAGCGAAGTCGATCACATTGGCCTGGCGCGGCAGCGCGATCAGCTTTCCCTTCGGGGTAAAGCAGAACACCTGATCGTGAAACAGTTCTAACTTGGTATGCTCGAGGAATTCTTCCGGATTGGCGCTGTCCGACAAGACCCCGATCGTGTGGCGAAGCCAGGCAAAGGCGTTGGATTCGCGCTTTAAGAGTTCGGTCGGCGAACCGACACCATCCTTATAGAAGGCATGCGCGGCGATACCGAATTCCGCGATCTGGTCCATTTCCTCGGTGCGGATCTGCAATTCGACGCGCTGATTGCCGGGACCGATCACAGTCGTGTGAATGGAACGATAATCGTTCTGCTTCGGCGTCGAGATGTAGTCCTTGAACCGGCCGGGCACGACCGGCCATGTGGTGTGCACGACGCCGAGCGCGCGGTAGCAGGCTTCGACGTCGTTCATCACGACCCGAAATCCGAAAATATCGGACAATTGTTCGAAGCCGACCGACTTGCGCTCCATTTTGGTCCAGATCGAAAACGGCTGCTTGCGCCGGCCGTAGACATGCGCAGTCACCCCGTTCTTTTGAAGATTTTTGGAGAGCTGGCTTTCGATTTCTCCGATCAGGTTGCGGTTGCGGTCCGCCAGCGAATCCAGCCGCTGCATCACGACAGCGTAAGCTTCCGGATCGAGCGACCGGAATGAAAGGTCTTCGAGTTCTTCCCGCATCTCCTGCATGCCCATGCGGCCTGCGAGCGGCGCATAGATGTCGAGCGTTTCTTCGGCGATCCGGCGGCGTGACGTGGGCGGCACGAATTCCAGCGTGCGCATGTTGTGCAAGCGGTCGGCGAGCTTGATCAGGAGAACGCGGACGTCGTCGGCGATCGCCAGCAGCAGCTTGCGCAGATTCTCGGCCTGTTTGGCCTCGCGCGACACCAGTTCCAGCCGCTTCAGCTTGGTGAGACCTTCCACCAGCGCGCCGATCTCGTGCCCGAAGGTTTGGTCGATTTCGGCGCGGGTAGCCTCGGTATCCTCAATGGTGTCGTGCAGAAGCGCCGCGACGATGGTGGCATCGTCGAGCTTGAGGTCGGTGAGGATCGCTGCGACCTCAAGCGGGTGCGAAAAATACGGATCGCCGGACGCCCGGGTCTGTGCGCCGTGCGCCTTCATGGCGTAGACGTAGGCGCGGTTCAGCAGGTCTTCGTTGGTGTCCGGGTTGTAGGACCGGACGCGTTCGACCAGATCGTATTGCCGCATCATGCGCGGGCGCGGTGATTTGACCGCCCTCACCGACACAGGCGAGGACGGCGCCACCGCGACCAATTCGGTCGTGGCCTGCATCTGCCTTGGGCTGCGGCGCCAATACGCCATCGGATCATCGCCCTCACGTGCAGGCCCTGAATGCGGCCCGCTTTGCGCTCTTACCTGGTACCTTCTCGAGCAAATTAGCACCCCTCCGGGTCGCGGAAACGCTCGATTTCGGACATCCGGGCACATTCTAGCGCTAATTCGGCGGCCCCCCGATCAAATCGGAGGCAGCCATCGCAGAATTCGTCCGCGCCCTGATTGGACGCAGGGTAACCATGAAAACGTCAATAAAAGTAAAGGCCCGGGCAATTGTCCGGGCCTTTGGTAAATTCGACGGGGTTGCGACATCCCCAAATTGCAACATGGACGGCTCACTCGTCCTCTTCGGGCTGCTCCTCCGGAGGCGCCAGGCCCTCGAGGCCCTTCAGAAGTTCCTCCTCGGTCATGCGTTCGACGGCGACCTCGGTATCGTCGGCATCGACGCTGGCACCCGCCGACCCGATCAAAGGCACCGTATCCGGCTCCGGCTCGTCCACTTCAACGAATTTCTGTAATGAATGAACCAGTTCTTCACGCAAATCCTCGGGGGAAATCGTTGAATCCGCAATTTCACGCAGCGAAACGACCGGGTTCTTGTCGTTATCGCGATCGATCGTGAGCTGTGAGCCGGACGATATCATGCGGGCGCGATGCGCCGCCAAAAGGACCAGATCGAACCGGTTGTCGACCTTGTCAATGCAATCTTCTACCGTGACGCGCGCCATTGACCGTCGCTCCGCTAAATGGGACCAAATATGCTGATTATGCCCGGTAGTTATAGGTGCCAGGGGCTTTTCGCAAGACCAAATTTGTGATTTGGCCTACTCCGTCGGCTCTGATAGTCCCATTTGGGGCCGAAACAAGCCGGAGCGTCCAGAGCAATTGAGAAACATTCTGGACAAGAAATCGCTTCATTGCACCGTCAAAAGCCTGGGTATGGATCGCCCCGTATCATCGTATTTTCGGTGATGTATGTCGCGCAGACAGCCAACTTCAGGTAGCATATTCTTGAAATGCGCGGCTTACTGCCGCTGTGCCAGAAACTTATAGCAAGAACAACCAACACATGCGAGAAACTGAATGTCCCCCTCTTCCAACAAAATTGCGCTCTTTATCGATGGCGCCAACCTCTATGCAACAGCCAAGACGCTCGGTTTCGATATCGACTACAAGCGCCTTCTCAAGGAATTCCAGAGCCGCGGCACGCTGCTTCGCGCGTTCTACTACACCGCCATCATTGAAGATCAGGAATATTCGTCGATCCGTCCCCTGATCGACTGGCTCGATTACAACGGCTACACCGTTGTCACCAAGGCGACCAAGGAATTCATTGACGCCAGCGGCCGCCGCAAGGTGAAGGGCAACATGGATATCGAACTCGCGGTCGATGCGATGGAACTCGCCGAGCATGTCGATCAGATCGTGTTGTTTTCCGGCGACGGCGATTTCCGCTCGCTGGTCGAGGCGGTGCAGCGACGCGGCGTCCGGGTGACCGTGGTCTCGACGATTTCAAGCCAGCCGCCGATGATTGCCGACGAGTTACGCCGCCAGGCCGACGTCTTTACCGATCTGGTGGAGCTGCAATCCAAGCTCGGCCGCGATCCATCCGAGCGCCCGGCCCCGCGCGAGCCACGCCATCACGCGCCCCAATTCCTGCAGCGCGCGACCACGATGGCGCCGAGGGGCGATGACGACGATTTCGACGACTGAGAACGATCCGGCGCGCGGCCAGCAATTGCCCGCCGGTGCTGTCCCTCTCCGCACCGAACCCGAACAAAATTGCCCGCTGTGTCCGAGGCTCTCCGGCTTCCGCGAGGCGGCTCGCGCGCGCGAGCCGGAATGGTTTAATTCACCCGTGCCGTCGTTCGGCGATCCCGACGGGCGGCTGCTGATCGTAGGCCTCGCGCCCGGCCTGCAGGGCGCCAATCGCACCGGTCGGCCCTTTACCGGCGATTTCGCCGGCGACCTGCTCTACGCGACGCTGCTCGAATACGGTTTTGCCAGGGGCCTCTATCAAGCCCGTCCCGACGACGGGCTGTCCTTGGTCGATTGCCGCATCAGCAATGCGGTGCGCTGCGTACCGCCGCAGAACAAGCCGCTGCCGGGGGAAATCAATACTTGCCGGCGATTTCTGTCCGCAACCATCGAAACCATGCCAAGGTTGCGCGCGATCGTGGCGCTCGGCCGGGTGGCGCATGATTCGACGCTGAAGGCGTTGGGCCTTCGCGCCGCCGCAGCGCCGTTTGCGCACGGCGCGATTCACCAGGCCGGCGCCGTGAAACTCTACGACAGCTATCATTGCTCGCGTTACAACACCAATACGCGGGTGCTGACGCCGGAAATGTTTCGCAGCGTGTTCGCAAGGGTGCGCGCCGATTTGGGCGCCTAACGACGAATAGATCGCGCCATGCTCGAAGCAGCACGTCTGGCTTGATCGTGCCAGGGCGTTTGCAATGACCGCGATTGCCCAATGCGGCGAAGCGCCGTCGGAGTTCGGAAGGGGTCGCTTTTCGCTATGGACCGGGGACTGGGGCTCGCGATCTATCTTTGGGATTGCCTGACGGCTGAGCCCCACTTCCCGACAATTGATGTCTTCTAGCCATTTCAGTCTGGGGATGCCGAAGACGGCAGACCACTAAACCGGATTTTCCTTTAGCCACGCCAGCACGTCGCCAGCATTTCTGTCCGGCGGAAACACCGGATAGAACACGTGAGTGATGCGGGCGGCATCCACGATCATCGCCAGCCGCTTGATCATGGTCAGTCCCGCCACCTGCATGGTCGGCAGATCGAGCGCGCGCGTCAGCGCCAACTTCTCGTCCGACAAAACCGGAAACGGCAAATGCAGCCGCGAAGCCATCTCGGTCTGATAGGCATTGCTCTGCGTGGACAGGCCGAAAACGTGCTTGGCGCCGGCAGCTTTCAGTTCGGCAAACAGGTCGCGGAACGAACAGGTTTGCGGCGTGCAGCCGCGCGCACCCGGAATCATATCCCAGTCGTCGACCAACGCGATCTTGCCGGGCTCGCCGGTTCGGGGATAGGCGAACACCACGATGCGCCCCGGCAACGCCGACAGCGTCACCGAGGTGTCGTCGGTGGCAACCAGGCCGAGCGGCGGGATCGTCATGCCCACAAGATGCGACGCCGCACCGTCGTCGGTTGGCGCCGGAATTTTGCTCCAGTCGACTTCAAGCAGATTTCGCTGATTCATCGCATCCTCACTCACCCTTCAATACAGCGATGCCTCATGGCTAGCAGGCTTCCGCCGTCCCGAACCATGAAGCCGCGTCGTCTCATCCCTCGAGACGCGCGAAAGAATGCCCCCCTCAGGATAAGGGCAACGATTCTATCCCCGCGCCCGTAGCAAGCGACCCTTCTCCCTGCTCCAATCGCGTTTTTTCTCACTCTCGCGTTTGTCGTGCAGTTTCTTGCCTTTTGCCACCGCCAGCAACAGCTTGGCGCGGCCGCGCTCATTGAAGTAGAGCTTTAGCGGAATCAGCGTCATCCCGTCGCGGTCCACCGCACCCATCAGCTTGTTGATCTGCTTCTTGTGCAGCAACAGCTTGCGCGGTCGCTTCGGCTCGTGATTGAAGCGATTGGCCTGCAGATATTCCGGAATATTGGCGTTGATTAGCCATATCTCGCCGCCCTTGGAGTCGGCATAGGATTCCGCAATGGTGGTCTTGCCGTTGCGGATCGACTTGACCTCGGTGCCGGTCAGCGCGATTCCTGCTTCCACGGTATCCTCGATCGAATAATTAAACCGGGCCTTGCGATTCTCGGCGACGACCTTGATCGCTCGCTCGTTCTTATCGGCCATGATTAGATCGTTCCAGCAAAGCGGTCAGCGATAGCACTCCGTCCACGCGCATGCACGTCAAGACTTTTTGAGCAGGTCGCGAATCTCGGTCAGCAACTCTTCCTGGCGGGTCGGTTTCGACGGCGCCGGCGCTTCTTCATCCTTGCGCTTCAGCCCATTCATGAAGCGGATAACCACGAACAGCACGAAGGCGACGATAATGAAATTCAGCGTTAGCGTGAGGAAATTGCCCCATGCCAGCACCGCCCCCTGCTTTTTCGCATCGGCCAGATTGGTTGCCATGACCGCTTTCGACAGCGGCGTGTAATAATTGGAGAAGTCGAGGCCACCCGAGATCGCGCCGACGATCGGCATAATAATGTCACCAACGAGCGAGGTCACGATGCTGCCAAAGGCCGCGCCGATGATTACGCCGACCGCGAGGTCGACCACGTTGCCTTTCATCGCGAATTCGCGGAATTCTTTCAGCATCCGCAAACCCTTCTTTTCAACTTCGCTCACCGATTTATTCATCGCTGAAAGACGGCTTAGTTGATCAGGCCTGCGTGCACCATGGCGCTGCGCACCGCCACGCGGGTGGAATCGGACACCGGCACCATCGGCAGGCGCAGCGTCTCGTCAATCTTGCCGAGCAGCGACAGCGCGTATTTCACCGGCGACGGGTTGGACTCGATGAAAAGATTGGTGTGCAGCGGCATCAGCTTGTCGTGCAACTTCAGAGCGGTGGCGAGATCGCCCTTCTGCCAGGCCACGTGAAATTCGGAGCAGAGCCGGGGTGCGACGTTGGATGTGACCGAGATGCAGCCGTGACCGCCATGGGCCATGTAACCGAGCACGGTGGCGTCCTCGCCCGACAACTGGTTGAAATCCTCGCCCAACTTGGCGCGTTGCTGCGAAACCCGCACCATGCTGGCAGTCGCATCCTTTACGCCAGCGATGTTCTTTAGCTCGAACAGCCGCGCCATGGTGTCGACGCTCATGTCGATCACCGAACGCGGCGGAATATTGTAGATGACGATCGGAATTCCGATCGCGTCGTTGATCGCCTTGAAATGCTGGTACATGCCTTCCTGGGTCGGCTTGTTGTAGTACGGTGTCACCACCAGCACGGCGCTCGCGCCCGCCCTTTCCGCATGTTGCGCTAGCTCGATGGCCTCCTTGGTCGAATTGGAGCCGGCGCCGGCGATCACGGGCACCCTGCCCCTGGCCTCATCGACGCACCACTCGACGACGCGCTTGTGTTCGTCGTGGCTCACCGTCGGGCTTTCACCTGTAGTGCCGACCGGCACCAGGCCGTGGGTGCCCTCGGCGATTTGCCAGTTCACCAGCCCGCGGAAGGCCGCTTCATCGAGCGAACCGTTTTTGAATGGCGTGACCAAGGCGGTGAAGGATCCCCGGAAATTCGTCTTGGCTGCCATGGATTTCCTCCGAACGCATGTTGCGGCTTTTGCCGTTTGCTGGAACCAACCGAGTCATATCGGGTCTGGCGATCAGGCGAAAGCCCGACCTTGCCCGACCCTAGCCGCGATTTTGCCGCGGTGAAGGCGCAGACATCGGTAGCCACGACATATTTTGTATTTTGTCCACATATTCAATGAAATAGACCTAGGACTTGAGCGATTGAGCGATTCGCCGCTAAGGAATGCAGTGACCCCAGCCTCCCGTAAAACCGCGCTGCGATCGACGGCATTGGCGACAAGCCTGGCGCTCGCCGTGGGATTATTCGCGTTGGCGGCGGATGCCTGGGCCAAGCCCAAAGTTCCATTGCCGAAGCCGCGGCCGATTGCCCGCAACGTCGTGCCCAAGACCGCACCTGCTGCAAACACAGCCGCCAAAAATTCCGCACCGGTCGCGACTGCTGCTCCTGCGGCTCCCGCCATCACGCCCGCGACGCGCCAGCGCGCGGCATTGCCGCCTCCGCCTGCGCGCAAGCCGCCGCCGCCGGCCGCGGTGGCGGCGACATCATCGACCCCGCAAGCGGATAGCGATGCGCTGGAAAACATCATCGAGCTGGTGCGCAAGCACAAGCCTGCCGACGCGACCCAGGCCGAAGCGACAATATCGGATCCGGTCGCCAGGAAGCTCGCGGAATGGATCATCCTGCGCAGCAACGACAACGGCGCATCGGCCGAGCGCTATCGCGCATTCATAACAGCCAATCCGAGCTGGCCGTCGCAGACCTTCCTGCGCCGGCGCGGCGAAGCGGCGCTGTGGGATGACCATCGCGACGATGCCACCGTCTGGGCATGGTTCGAAAACGAATCGCCGATATCCGCCAAGGGCAAACTCGTGCTGGCGCGGTCGATGATCGCCCGCGGCGACCGCGCCAATGCGGAGCGTCTGGTACGCGACGCCTGGCGAAACGATTCCATGTCCGAGGACACCGAGAGCACGGCGCTTGATCTGTTCGGCGCGTTGCTGACCCCGGGCGATCAGAAGGCGCGGATGGATCTGCTGCTCTATGGCAGCGAGCACGAGGCGGCGATGCGCGCCGCGAAGCGGCTCGGCAGCAACCAGGTCGCGCTAGCGAAGGCGCGCATTGCCGCCTATCGCAAGGCCTCCAACACCAGGGCTTTGCTCGAAGCGGTTCCGCACGAACTGCACGGCGATCCCGGCTACGTGTTCAGCAAGATCCAGTTGCTTCGCCGCGAAGAGAAATTCGCCGAGGCAGCGCAACTCATGCTCGGCGCGCCGAAGGACCCCGGCCGCCTTTACAATCTCGACGAATGGTGGATCGAACGGCGATTGCTGTCGCGCAAAATGCTCGACTTGGGGCAGCACCGCACCGCCTATTTGATCGCGCGCGATGCCGCGCTTCCCGCGCGCGACATCTACAAGACCGAGGCGGAATTCACCGCGGGCTGGATTGCGCTGCGCTTCCTGACAGACCCGGCGACGGCTGCGCAGCATTTTGCGCGCATCGGCGTCGGCAGCGTCAACCCGACCGCGCTCGCGCGGGCCGGCTATTGGCAGGGCCGCGCCGCCGAAGCGGCGGGCCGCTCCCAGGACGCCCGCAATGCGTACGCGGCGGCCGCGGGACAGTCGACCAGCTACTATGGCCAGTTGGCGCGCGCGAAACTGGGATTGCCGCAGATCGAGTTGAACGGCGCGCCCGCCGCACGCGGGCGCGGGATCGAACGGCTGGAGATCGTCCGCGCGGTACAACTGCTCTTTGAGCTGGACGAACGCGAGATCGCGATCCCGATTTTCGCCGACATGGGCGAAAACGGCGATCCCGACGCGCTGGTTGGGCTTGGCGAACTGGCTTCCCGCAATGGCGATGCGCGCGGGATGCTGCTGCTCGGCAAGGCCGCGCTCAATCGCGGGCTGCCATTCGATTTCTATGCCTATCCGGTCACCGGAATTCCGCCGTTCAAGTCGATCGGGCCGAACGTCGAGCAGAGCATCGTATTCGCCATCGCACGACAGGAAAGCGCATTTAACCCCAACGATGTATCGCCGGCGAACGCCTACGGGCTGATGCAAGTGACGCCGGACGCGGGCCGCTACGTCTGCAAAAGATACGGCGCCAGTTTCGATCTCGGCCGGCTGAAGAACGATCCGGTCTATAACGCGGCACTCGGCGCCGCGGAGCTTGGCGGGCTCATCGAGGATTACCGCGGCTCCTACATCATGACCTTCGCGGCGTACAATGCCGGACGAGGCAGCGTCAAAAAATGGATCGAGCGTTATGGCGATCCGCGCGATCCCAAGGTCGACGCAGTCGACTGGGTCGAACAGATCCCGTTCTCCGAGACCCGCAACTATGTGCAGCGGATCATCGAGAATTTGCAGGTCTATCGGGCTAGATTTGGCGGCGGTACGCGGCTGCAGATCGAAGCCGATCTGCACCGCGGCGCCGACGTCGAATAGACGACCGACCAGCGCGCTTTTCCACGAAATCCCTGCTCGCAGATCGCCAAACTTGCCGTCGATCGCCGATAATCGTTTCCGTATTTGAAATTAATACTGCGCCTTCCTTGAATTCCACACGAATAGCCTGCGCGGATACCAGCGCCCTACCGTCCCGCATTGGTCCGGGATCTGGGTATAGTCGGTGTCAACGAACACACGGCACCGCTGTGTCGGATAAATAATGCCGGCACGGGCAGGCATCAGGCAAAGCAGCAACGTTGCGGCGGCCAGTGCCAAGGAAATTTTCATTGCAAGGTCCTTTCCGTATAATCAAGAATTGCAAACTTCAGGTTTCCGTGTCCCTCTCGATCGTCAGTTTACTCGTGGTGAACTCCGGAGTCCCATGCGGTATAGATTTACTATGAATGGAAAGCTGGCTCTTACGAACCTGCCATAAATCGAAAAGCCGGTGTCGTAGCGCTGGAAGTTTGGCAAACGATAGCTTTTCTCTGATGAACCGGGCGAGGCGGTTTCATGGCCTTGCAAACACGGCGATCTTTCGCGCGTTCGGTTACCAACTTGTTGTTCAATTTTGTTCGATTTTGGAGTTGCACTTACCCAGTCCTTACGACTTATCGCTTATATTGCAGCGATGGATGAGCGACGTGCCATCGGAGCGGCCCTGGATGTGGCAAGCCCTGTTCCGAAGCCCCGAGCATTTTACCCAGGTTGCCGATGGATCTCACCGGCCTTGTCAGAACATTTGGCGCAAACGAAAGCGGATCGGCGTAGAGTTCGACTAGAAATGTTTCGCAATAATCTTGTGACAGGGCATCAGGTGACAGCCTTGTGTAATCATCGCACCAAAGCGATCGGGGCGCGCCAATGACAAGGCGTGAGGCCAAATCCTGGCGACGAAATCTGCCCTCGCGGCCCTCGCCGCCGCCTTCTCGCCCCGAAGAGCCAGCGCGGCAACCCGAGCCCGCGCGAAAATAGCGGCGCCGCAGCGTTAACGATTTCTTACCGTGCTGCGATATCATCTCAAATCAGTCGGGGGGATCGAGAATGTTGCGCAACAAGATGATGCTATCCGTATTGATGATCGCGGCTACCGGGATAGCCGCGAATGCCGCCGACCTCCCGGCCCGAGTCCGCTGGGAGCGATTTTTGCGGAGCCTTACGAGGTCCATCCCTATCCCCGCTCCTACGAGGTTGCGGCGCAAATTATCACGTACAATGCGCTGGCAAAATTCTCGATGCTGCCAGGCGGATACCTTTATGGCGGACCGAATACGTACTTCTACCCCGGGCCCTATTACGGCGGGCCTTATTACACCGACGGCATCCGCCTGCCCTATGCCTGCAGCCTCTATGGTTATTGCTGAGAATTCACTTTAACCTGAGGCGGCAAGTACCCTTCTCGGACCGAATAACACGAGCGTCGTTTTCAGAAAATTCCTTCGTCGCGGTTCCCTTCACGGATCATAAAATTCTTCGCAAGAATTTCGCGTTACTTGACCTGGATCAACACTCGTCGTTCAGGCCCAAAAAGGCGTTTTCCGGGACGCCGAGACTGCGAGCGCAATACTGAGGAGTGTGGCCATTTGGTTACAGATGTTTTGGGCTAATAGTGCGATAGCTCGGTCCTTGGTTTTCCCAGAGGATTCTAACAATGAAAAAGATACTGCTTACAGCCGCTGCATTCGCTGCATTTGCGGCGCCTGCTTTCGCCGCCGATCTGCCTGCGCGGACATACAAGGCGCCCCCCGTGATGGTGGCTCCCGATCTATGACTGGACCGGCTTCTATATCGGCGCGAACGGCGGATATGGCTGGAGCCATCGGTGCATCGATGTCACGGCTGTCGGGTTCGTCAACGTCTTCGCTGAAGGTTGCAATAACGCCGGGGGTGGAGTCTTTGGTGGCCAGATCGGTTACCGTTGGCAGGCCAGTCAGTGGGTGTTCGGTCTGGAAGCCCAAGGCGACTGGGCCAATCTCCGGAACTCGCGCATCAGCAACTTCGATCCGTTGGCTACTTGGAAGACCAACACCAATGCATTGGGTCTGTTCACGGGTCAGATTGGCTACGCCTGGAATGCAAGTCTGCTTTATTTCAAGGGCGGCGCTGCGGTCGCCCAACAGCGGAATGATCTTTTCACGACGATTGGTGGCGTTGGAATTGCGTCGACAGAACGGACAGGTTGGGGTGGCACGGTCGGTGTTGGCTGGGAATACGGCTTCTCGCCGAATTGGACCGCCGGCATCGAATATGACTATATCTGGCGGACGACCGATACCAGAACGTTGCTTGACGCCGAGCGTAATCGTAGGGAGGGTCAATGTTCCCTCCATTTCCGCCAACGCCAGCGCAGATGTCAATATGATCACGGCGCGTATCAACTATCGCTTCGGCGGACCGAACATAGCGAAATACTGATCTTCGCTAGTTAATTGATGAAGGCCGGCTTCGCAGCCGGCCTTCATTAGCGTCCCAGCCATTGGACTGCGGTTTTCTTAGTGAGAGAAAAAACGTGAAAAAATACATTGTCGCAGCGGCCTGTGTTGCCATCAGTTCTGCCAGCGCCTTCGCAGCAGACCTCCCGACCAGAGCGCCGCTCCCTGCGCCGATCGCCCTGTTTACCTGGACCGGCTTTTATCTAGGAGGCGAACTGGGCTGGATACAAACCGACCCCAGATACACCACCGGCGCGCTTTTGCTGGGGACGCCGTTCGCGGTGACGTCCGGAACTAACAGGAATGGCGTGACCTACGGGGCTCTGGCTGGCTATAATTACCAGGCAGGTAATTTGGTGCTCGGCGTCGAAGGCGACTTCGCAGGCTGGACGGTGGGCACAATTCACTACACCGCGATCACCGGAGATTTCCTGACCGCCCATAGCAAATGGGGTGGCTCGATCCGCGGGCGGCTCGGCTATGCTGTCGATCATGCTTTGTTCTATGTGACGGGTGGCGCGGCGTTTGTCTCCAATGAGACCTCTATCCCCACCACGGGCATCTCGGTCGGCGGCGACGGGACGCGCGCGGGATGGACGGTCGGCGGCGGCATCGACTACGCCTTCACCAACAACTGGTTTACTGGTATCGAATACCGCTACTCGCAGTACGAGAACAAGACCTTCACCTATCCGATACCGATCTTGAATCTCGAACTCATCGGGTTCAAGCAGGAGCTGAACACCAATCAGGTTACCGCGAGGATTGGCTACAAGTTCTGAGCAAGAACAATTAAACCATGCAATCGCCGAAATTGCATAGCAATCTCGACGCCCAATTGTAGATTTGCGCCGCCAGCGAATAATTCCAGAAACCGGGAAGTTTAGTCATGTTCAAACATCTCATTGCGCTGGGGCTTGTTGCGCTCGCTGCGGCGTTCGTCTCGCCCGCAGTTGCCCAGCAACCGCAGGGGACTAACGTGGGCGCCCTTACTTGCAGGCTGGCCCCTTCCATCGGCTTGATCATTGGATCTCGGCAGCGGATGGCCTGCCGCTTCCAACCCAGTGGTCCCTATCCGCCTGAGGCCTATGTTGGTGTGATGGGCACCATTGGTCTCGATGTCGGCATCACCGCTGGTGGCGTGATGGCGTGGGGCGTATTTGCGCCCACAGCGGGTCCGATGCGTGGAGGGCTTGCTGGCACGTATGTCGGCGCGAGCGGCGCGATTGGTGTTGGCGTCGGCGTCGGCGCCAATGTCTTGTTCGGTGGATCAGGACGTTCGATCTCCTTGCAGCCGCTTTCGGTCGAGGGGTCGGTGGGGGTCAACTTGTCTCTTGGCGTTTCAAGTCTGACGCTTGCCTTGGCACAATGAGGATATGACCGAAAAGCATCTCTCAAGCCTCCATTACACCCTGCGGCGACTTAAGAAGCCATTCGGTTTGGAGCCAGTCATCAGAGGACGTTCGATGAAAATCACAATGCGTTTGCTGGCCAAGCTTGGATTATTGCCATTGCTGGCCATGTTGTCGGTCAGCTCGGCATCCGCGCAGGCGGATCTCGGGAAGACAATCATGGACAAACTGACGGCTCGAGTTCAGAAGCTTGAAAGCGCCTGCGCCAGTGATATCAAGAAGTACTGCAGTACGGTCACGCCCGGAGAGGGCCGCATGGTCTACTGCATGCAAGCTCATGAAGACAAGATTAGCGCCAAATGCGCGTTCGCACTGGAGGACGCTGCGGATAATATACAAACTTCAGCAGAGGCTCTGAAGGAAGCGGTAATAGCATGCAAGCCCGAGATAACGGGCGTGTGCGGAAAGATCGTGCCCGGCAAGGGTCGCATCGCAGCGTGTCTGATAGAGAACAGATCGACCGCTTCAAGCGGTTGTGCGGATGCCATTAAGAAGGTCGAAGCTATGGCCGCCGCTCAATAGCGGTGGCACCGACCGTGGCATTTCGTTATACGTGCGCCCAGTCTCGCATCCCGATTGAGGTGATTGTCTTGGGTTGAGCGACGAGCGTTCGCCAAGCCTCGTGGCGTCGTAGGTTTCAAACACGCGCAACGGATGCCTAGGCACTGGTTTTCACGCGAGTGCACACGTTCGCTTTAGCGGGAAGTAGCGAAATTGAAGGCGTTGAACTATTGCGCGGAAATGATCCTGATCGGAGCGTTGAGAAGCGTCGTTGGCAATTCCACGATACCCCCGAGAGTCCCGCCCTGCGGCAGCTTTCCTTTGGAGTCAGGATTTGCGCCGACACCCTTGGCCAAGACAGCCGTCAACTGCGGGGCCACTTCAGCGAGTTGAGCGAATTTGCTATGATTGGAAGGATCGTTCGCCTTGACATCCGTCAGGTCGATCACGGTTGCTCCTAACGCAGCCAGCTCCTCAACGTTTGCGTCGTCGCCCAATCGGGTCCTGCCACCTGCGATCAAGCTGGAGAACCGAAGGGCCTGATCATCTTTGGAAACGACGACATAGAATGGTTTTTTCGGCTTTCCAAAGCGGTGCATTTGCGATCTGAAGACATCCATATCTATGTCCGCGTCCGCGAGAAATACCGATCCAATTTTATCCGTCGGCAGACGCTGCCCTGAAATCTTGATCTGTCGCAGCGCTTCAACCGTGACCCAGTTGCCCATCGAATGGGCCAGAATATTGATCTGGTCGGCATCGCTTGCAAAGAGCAACCGCAGTGTGTGCTCGAGGTCGTCGCGGGCCGTCGTCGCACTATTGGTGTCATAGATATAAGCGCCGATTTTTCCACGCGAAGCCCAGGTGAATAGCACGGGAACAGCCACAGATTCCGAATCGTGAACAACCTGGGCAAAGCGATAAAGTCCCTCGGCAAACATCGTGTTGAAGCCGTGAATGAACAGGAATACCTTGCGGCTGCCACGCGGACGCTTCGCCAATTGAGCATTCAAGGTTCGAACAAATTCCTTTTCGCCTTCCAGATATGCGGCTTGGTGCACAACGAAATCTGATCTTGGATTTCCGGGAGGAATCGATGGCCATTCGATCTCGCCAGCGACGTGGGTTTGTGGAATCGAAACCGTCACTGCCGCATAGTCCAACGGTTGCCCTCTCTCGCCGTTGTAAAGCGTACCGGGCCGCGCGTCCCGCTCACGTGTTGTTGCCACAAGTAACGTGCGATCGGTCGCACCCGCTGCCGTCTCGGTGACAGGAAGCAGAAAGCCAGTTTCAGGTCGTGTAGCGCATGCCGCCAACAGCCCCATGGCGGCCAAAACAGCGAGCGCCGATAGCGGTTGCCGAGGGCTTACACTAATCACTATACGCTCCTCGACGGGTCGCTTGCGAGCTTATCAAGCGCCTCGGCCTGTAAAGAACAAGCTATCGCATTATTTCCCTCTCAGGTGCTTAACAATTATGACCTGCTTTGACAACTAGTCACTCTCGCCGGGCTGCGTGCTTCGCGAAAGGCGAGCGACGCATTGAGGTACAAATTGCACCCATTTGGTTTCGCGCCTAAGGTTGTAGCGGCGAGCCGACCGTCGGCTTTGCTAACAAGCGACATCGGGCCCGGGCAGTTCTGATTCAAGATGCAGCGCTGCATTTCGCGCAGCAAGAAGGATACAATTATCGCTTCGCCATCACCTGGAGCGGGAGAAAACCGTGGAAAGTGAAACCCAACCGGCATCCGTGCGCGAAAAGGTCGTCACTGAGCTAAAAGAATTAGCCATTATCACGGCCTACCTTTACGTCTGCTTCGCCGCGTTAATTCAGTTGAAAGCTGCGGTACTTCATGCCGAAGACATACCTTACGCGCCGCTGGGTATAGCGGCCATAAAGGCCGTCATCTGCGCCAAGTTTATGGTTTTGGGATCGGCATTCCACCTTGGAGAACGATTTGCAAAGCCCCCGCTTATTTCTTCGACCCTCTATCGGTCATTTGCCTTCCTGGCGCTCTTGATCGTCCTAAACGTCATTGAGGAAGCTGTTGTCGGGATGCTTCACGGCAAGACGGTCCTCGACTCGATCTCCGACATTGCAGGCGGAACTTGGTATCAAATTGTCGTCACCAGTTTCATCCTGCTGCTGGTCCTCATTCCCTATTTCGCCTTTCGCGCTCTCGGTGATGTTGTCGGCCACCAAATACTTATTCGCTTGTTCTTTGAGCCAAATCGAAGAAGCCGTGCCTAAGCGCGTCGCAGCACAAGCAAACCACTAGGCATGCGCCTCCCTGATTTCCGCGTTACGAACAGCGAGCAAAAATGGAGACCCACCATGTGTGAAAAATGTTGTTATGAAAAACATGCTCAACCCTCACGCCGCGGGCTGCTCAAATTTTTCGGCGCAGCCTCCGTCGGGCTCGCATTGGGCGGCGCCGGTAATGCGAAGGAGGCCCCGAAGCCGCCGAAGCCGCAAAATGTTGTCTCTCCCGATGCTTCGCTTGAGCTATTGATGAAAGGAAATGAACGTTACGTCGAAGGCATCTCGCGTCGACACGATTTCAAGCACGAGCGTGAGGCACTCGTCGGAGGCCAGAACCCATATGCCGGCATCCTTAGCTGCGCCGACTCGCGCATCGCGCCTGAATATGCCTTCGACAGCGGCAGAGGCGACTTGTTCGTCTGCCGTGTGGCAGGCAACTTTGCCAACGACGACACCATAGCCAGCCTGGAGTATGCCGTCGCAATTCTGGACACGCCATTAATTCTGGTGCTCGGTCACGATAGCTGCGGCGCGGTCAGTTCAACGATCAAGTCGCTCAAGGATGGCACCACACTGCCGGGTCATCTGCCTTCCCTGGTCTCCAGCCTCGCTCCCGCGGTGAAAGCCGTTTCGGGCAAGCCTGGCGACCAACTCGACAACGCCATTCGGCAAAACGTCATCGACAATGTCGCGAAGCTGAAATCCGCGACACCCATTCTGAGTTCCGCTGTCGAACAGCGAAAGCTCAGGGTCGTTGGCGGTATCTATCGGCTCAAGGATGGTAGAGTCGAAATGATCTCATGAGCCGTGTGCGGCCATGAGAGTGCTCGCCAGCGACGACGGACGATTCAGAAATATTTGCCTGTCGTCGGGCGGACGCTGCAACGACATCGAGGGTGTTTCACCAAACAATGCTCTATAAGTGACGGCGAAGCGGCCTAGCTCCAAGAAGCCGTGATCGGTGACAATTTGCGTAACGGTTGCTGTCGAAGCGTCTGCTTGCAGCAGGGCACGTCTCGCAAGATGCATTCTCCGCAAAGTAAGATAGCGGATCGGCCCCATTCCAAGATGCTTCTCGCACGCGATACGGAGCGTTCGCTCCGCCGTACCCAGAGCCGTGCAGATCTCTGACAGGTAAAGTGGGGTGTTGGGGTTTGCTTCCAGGAACTCTTCGAAACGAGCGACGATCATATCGTGCCGACGAACCCCATCGGTCATCTTCGTGGATGTGCCTTCAGTTACGCACCTGACCATCACATGGATCAGTTCCTGCTCCAGCGCCCGAACCGCCTCGGGTAGCGCAAAAATATGAGGATCGGTTTTGGCAATATGTCCGGCCGTCTTATGAAGATTCAATAGCCGCGACATGAGCTCCGGGCCTGGTTGAATGAGCCGCATCTCTCCTGAAAAGTCGCGACCAGTTATGGATTTGCAGAAGGCATCGAAGACTTCGAGCGGCAAAGACATAGAACCGTAATGCAAACCAGCCTCGGTTCGCTGATGAATCACGTCCGTGTCGTTGACGACAATGTCTCCCGCCGAGACCTGCATGCCGCAATGCCTTAGCGTTGGCGAATTTGCGTCGGCGAGAAAGCCAATTATCCTGCGACCGGGCTTTATAGTCCCTGTGTCAATCTGTGGGAGACGCTGGTAGAAACGCTGCATCCAGAGTTGTTTCATGACGACTTGCGTCAACTCGGCGTGGAATTCTCCTCGTGCCGTAGGCAGAAGCTCCAAATCTGCGGCTCGGATAGCCGCCTGATAGGGAAATGGATCGGTAAAGGTGAGATTTTTACCCCAAGGCACTTCTGCTCTTCCCCGAATTTCCTAAAAACGACGCTTTCTGGCGTTTCGAGGTAATCCTACGAGCGGCCCATCTTCTATGTCGCGGGATTGCCGAACGGGTTCAAAAAATAACGTCATCCTACAGGCGACCGAATCCGCAAAAACTATGCGAAGTCGGCAGAACCGGCAAAAACATTGTTCTGGGTGTTTGCCGTAAAGAGCGCCTATTGTGAGCGGCAAGCGTGCGACGCTGGGCGCAACCTATGCCGAGGAACAGAGACCATCGACTGATTTGACGGTAGAAGAAAACTGAAAGTGCAACAAGTTTGAATAGCTTATCGACCGGACAGACACGTCCGACAGGAATCTGTCGACGTCACCCAAACCTCCAATGCGCTGCTTCCCTCGCCGCGCGATCGTGAATCGGCTTTTTGGTGGAGTGGTGTCCGTCGGATAGCCGCGGTGATCGCGGCAATCATCATGCTTTCAAGCTTCGTGATCATGGCACCGCGGCATGCGCAGGCCGACGATGCGGTGAAAGCGAGTTATGTCGGGGCTGAGGTTTGCGCCGGTTGCCATCAGACGCAGGCCGAACGCTGGAAGACTTCGCATCACGCGTTGGCGATGGAGAAAGCTACGCCGGAAACGGTGCTCGGCGATTTTTCCGGCGTTTCGATCGAAAATTTCGGCGTGGTCAGCACATTTTCGCGCGTCGGTGACAAGTTTATGGTCCGTACCGACGGTCCCGACGGGGCGCTCCACGATTACGAAATCACCCATACATTCGGTATCGACCCGCTCCAGCAATATCTGATCGGCTTTCCTGACGGGCGCTTCCAAATGCTCGGGCTCGCCTGGGACACCCGCCCAAAGGACAAGGGTGGCCAGCGCTGGTTTCACCTCTATCCCGACCAAAAGCTCGCGCCGGGGTCGCTGCTGCACTGGACTGGGCGCGACCAGAACTGGAATTATCAGTGCGCAGACTGCCACACCACCGATCTCAAAAAGAACTTTGATCTGACCGCAAACACGTTCGCGACCACCTGGGCCAGTCTCGGCGTGACCTGCGAGTCCTGCCATGGCGCGGGATCCCGGCATGTGGCATGGGCGAAGACAAATCCAGGCCCCGCCCCCCTCGACAAGTCCGGCCTCCCCGATAAGGCCGCTGATGGGCTTGGAGGCTTGGCTGAAGGCTACTGATCACGGCAAGTGGGAAATGAACCCTGCGACCGGAACTGCTCGCCGCACCGAGCCGCTGGCCTCTACGCAAATCAACGTTTGCGCCTCATGTCATTCGCGACGACATCTTCTCGCCAAGGGGCTGGCGCCCGACGCTCCGTTCCTCGATGCAGCTCTGCCAAGTCTCTTGATACCGGGGCAGTATCATGCAGATGGGCAGATCGACGGCGAGGTGTTCGAGTACGACTCCTTCCTTCAGAGCGCCATGCACGGGGCCGGGGTCGTCTGTTCCAATTGTCATGAACCGCACGCTGCAAAACTTCGCGCCGAGGGCAACGCTCTGTGTGCCCAATGCCATCTGCCGGAAAAGTTCGACGTCACCGCACATCATAAGCATGCGTCCGGTAGCGCTGGGGCCCAATGCGTCAACTGCCACATGCCGACTAAGACCTACATGGTGGTGCACGACCGGCGCGACCACAGCCTGCGCGTCCCGCGCCCCGACCTGTCGGTGTCGATCGGTACACCTAACGCATGCAACCAATGTCACACCGACCGTTCGGCGGAGTGGGCGGCGAAGGCGATCGCAGGGTGGTATCCGAACGGCCGCCAGACAACGCCGCATTACGGCACGGCGCTCCATGCCGGCCGAACCGGCGCAGTTGATGCGGAACGTCAGCTCGATCAATTAATCCTCGACAAAAGCCAGCCAGCGATTGCGCGGGCCACCGCTCTGCCTCTTCTGCCTCAGTATGTGTCGGCGGCCTCCGAACCTGCCATCAAGGCGGCGATTGCCGATCCGGATCCGCTGGTGCGCATGGCGGCGCCACAGGCGCTGCCGCCTTCCGCGCCGCGCGCCATGATTGAGGCAATCTTGCCGCTTCTCGCCGACCCTGTCCGCGCGGTTCGCGTGGAGGCAGCGCGCGTGATTGCTGGAATCGACCCGCAAACAATGACGCCGGAGCAACGCAGCGCATTTGCCGGCGCCTACCAGGAGCTGATCAGCGCCGAGATGATCGATGCCGACCGACCGGAGGCGCATCTCAACCTGGGTCTCCTGAAGACCCGGCGTCAGCAACTCAACGAGGCGGAAGCGGAATACCGTACCGCGCTTCGTCTCGATCCCAAGTTTGTTCCGGCCCTGGTAAACCTGGCCGACCTCGATCGGCAACGTGGCCAGGACAAGGAAGGGGCGGAGCTGCTACGTGCGGCAATCGCAATCGAGCCTAACAATGCTGCCATCAAGCACTCCCTCGGTCTTCTGCTGGTGCGCCAACGTAACCTCACGGAAGCGCTGCCGCTATTGCGCGATGCCGCCGCGCTGGACCCTGACAACGCGCGGTATGCCTATGTCTACGCGGTCGCACTCAATTCTACCGGTTCAGCAACTGAGGCGAAGGCAATCCTGGAGCGAACACACAAGCAGCATCCGACCGACAGGAACGTCCTGTTGGGATTGATTGCGTTCGAACGCGACAGCGGTGACGTTGCGGCGGCTATTACCCATGCTCAGGAATTGGCCCTGCTCGAACCCCAGAATCCGCAAATTCGCGGGCTGCTCGACGATCTACGCAGGCGCTTGGGGCGATAACATCTCAGGAAGCACAGGAGTTGGTTGTGAAACCGCACATCATACTTGCAGCCTCAACCCTTATCATGATTGCATCCAGCTTTGCCGACGCACAAACGGCCGCGCCTACGACAACGACTCCACCCGGCATCACGCAGGGACCGTGGACGAGCGCAAAGCCCGGCAATTCAAAGAGCCAATGTAGTCCAGGTGAGTATGCAGTCGGAATCGAGGTTGAGGGTGCACCGTCTGGGACAAAACAATGTGTCGGGTGCGTTTCAAGGCTCCGCGTGATCTGCCTACGTTATGGTATCTAAACTCTCCTGCGGCTGGCGGATTTTTGAGCGACTTTTAGGCTACAACGCTATTTGGCAGTGATAGCTTGATTTGCGCAATTGCTGAACTGATCCGCTATGGCCTGACACGCATCGATACAGATTCTGATCTTATCATCCGTGTTTTTCGAACAGTTGCTTTGACAGTTCGCAAACTGCTTTTCGCGGATGCTCTCGTTGCCGTAAATGCGAGTGCACTTCTCGATTTGCGCCGCTAGCGCGAGCGACGACGGATTACGTTCGATGGGCTCCGGAATGATGGGCCTATCAAACAAATATATGGCAATCGCCAGCGCTATGAAAAATATGATGATCTTGAACATGAGTGTTCCGCGACCGGGGCCGCTGACTGACGTTGGTTTTTTCCGAACTCTCTCATTTCGGAGGCACCGTGCTCCCACTCCGGCGTGTCGTCTCTTGTTTTGAATTCAAATTGACGTCTGGTTGAGTTGGATTGGTTAGAATGCTGATAAGGCCGGGCTGCGTAACAGGAGTCTTTTGTTCCCCGGCCCTTACTACGCTACTGGGAATAGATGCAATGGCACCCGTGCCGCCGGAAGTACCTTGGGCTGCTGCAAGCTGTGTTAATGCAAACAGCGCTAGCACAGAATACACTAATTTCATTTGGTCTTCTCCCTCGAACGCGCTCTACTCCAATCTGATTTCGATCGAGCGTGGTTCTGCCCGATTTCAGAAAAGATCTTCGACGGTTGCAAGCTCTATTACCCTGCTGCGACCATTGGTCAAGGCTATTGACCGGTTTTCGCTAAGTGAACAGGCTTCCGAAGCGACCTATGAAGTCCATGTGATAACAGATGCGAATGCAGCCGCATCCCTTCACGATACGTTGCTGGAAAACCTGAACGCAGCCAATACCCTGTCAGAGAAACCAAGGAAATTCATCGGGCCGACAACACGATTGAAATCGTCGCGACTCTTGTTAGCTTGGCGGTTGGTACAATAAAAAAGGAGGAATAAAATGAACAAGATTCCATCGCTGCTAAGTTTCGCGGTTTTTGGCCTCGCTCTCCTTGCGCCCGGTGCAGCGGCTGCAAAATTCGAATGCCCCTCCCCTTTAAAGCCCAGCGCGCCCGCGACCCTCGCGGAAATCAAGAGTCAGCTTCCTGACGTGAAGGCGATGACTGATGTTGGCCGCCTCACCGCGACCATCGACGTTTTGCGGCAGAAAGGTCTGCCAAAGACCGGAATCATAGATCATCTTATCGGCGCCTACTGTCCAATGGTCGCGCAAGAAGGCTCGCTCAGCGACGCGGAAAAGGCCGTAAGTGTCCGGCGATTTTCGGGTCAGGTCACCCACCTCGTTTACAGCCTCGAAAGCGGTTTGGACATTATCATCAACGTACCGTTCACACCTGATGTCGTTGACGCGATCAACACGAAGGCACGCAAACAAGGCCTTTCTGGTCCCGCCTGGATCGCTATGACGGTGGAAAACGCACTTCAGCTGCGCCAATAAGGATCCCAACACTCCTCATGAAAACGAGGGTTGGACGTGCGGCGGCTTCTCGGTCTTCTTGCTTTAGTGCCGATGTTAGCTTTCGCACGACCCATGGCGGCTGCCAATCTGCTAAATGCAAAGGCGCACGTGAGGCCAGGAGTTTATCAGTGAAACACCGTTGTGCGGTCATGTTCGCCCGGCATCATCGCGTCATCTTTTACACGTGCCATAGTATTCGCACGGATACGGGAGGATGCAGCTATGTGGGCTATAAAACGGGCCATGATCGAACCCCCAACAACCAGTCACGGGCGCTACGATTGATCCGGTAGGGATGAAAGGTGGTGGGCCGTAGTTAAGCCCGGCGCGATGTCCCCGTGCCCAATATACCTGCGACTTACGACAGCCGCCCTGCCCGTCGCTGTCTCGCCCGAAGGCTTCGCGGGAAGATAAGGCCGCTAGCACGACAATAAACAGCACCGCTCTGCGCATCGCGGAGCACCCTTCACCCGACGGGAACGGTTCGACGCACCGAGCCTACTCCAACTCCGACCCTTTGTCCTCGCGCTAAAATCAGTCCACACTGGTAGCATCTTTCGCTTCCTCTCCTGCCGTTCGATGACTGTTCATTTGAACTTTTCAGCGCGAAATGAATTCTTCGAATGTAGCCACTCCTTCTTCGATGTCGTAGCAGACACGAACTGTCAACTGCCGCATTGTGCGTCGTGATCAAACAGTTCCAAACAAAATAGCGGTGTATCGGCGGAACCGGTTTGCGAGGCGTCGAGCATGCGCACTTCGTAGTTTCCAATACGCACGAGTGAAACGATTCTCGCGTCGCCTTCGGGAATGCATAGGAGCTTGATGTAGGCTCGCGTAATTCGTAGCTTTCTAAACTCTTTGTCGGATCTGTCGCACACTATCGAACCTCGGAGCGTCGTCTGAACAAGGATTACTTCCAACACCGCCGGCGTTACGACACGACTGTCGGTTTTCAAGGACTACGATGCTCCGCGCGGGAAATGATGTCGGGTAAAAGTCGACCGCAAAGCGGCGCATAGACCTAAGCGCCAGCTTTCGGATCACCGTCGTCCAAATACTCGACGAATTTCTTGTACGCCCAATGCCGGCCATCCCAGCGCCGCCACACCGTGCCCCAAACGAGGCGGCCCGCGATCGATCGCCGCGGGAAGATGACGGTCCAAAGATGCCAGGAATTGACCCACGCAGGTTTTGGCAGTGAGTTAACTGACGAATTGAAATTATGTCTGTCAGCAATCATGCGCGGCCTCGGCAAATCCAACGGAGCGCTCAGGCGGCGCACCGCAGTTGAAAGATGATGGGAACGAAGATCGGCAGCGGTCATAACAACCGCTGCCGATTTCTTGTCTGGTCTTAGCCGTTTGCGAGCGGCACAGCGACGTAGTGGGACGCGTCGCCGGAGCGAAGGCGCATCAACACGCTGCTCTTCTTGTCGGTGCGCGGCAGCCTCGATCGCCTCACGAACGTCGCCGGGATTTGTAACGCTCTTTCCGGCTACTTCCAGGATCACGTCGCCCTTCTTCACCCCGCGATCCGCGGCCGCGCTCTTCGGCTCTACCTTCGTGACAACGACGCCTTCTTTGCCGGCTCCATCAACCTTGTCTGCCGGTGCGACCGTCATGCCCAGTCTCGGAACCTCCAAACCCTGGGTTGACCCTTTGCGATCGGCATCGATGTCAGCCTTGGCTTCCTGGGCATTGGGCAGTTGACCAAGTGTCAGGCTGACGACCTTGCTCTTCCCCTTGTGCAGGACGTCGAGCTTGGTGGTGGTGCCGGGTGCAAAGCCGCCGATGATGCGGGCCAGTTCTCGGGCATCCTTGACCGACTGACCATTGACAGCGGTAATGATGTCGCCTGCGTCAATGCCGGCCTTGGCGGCGGGCCCATCCTTCTGAGGATCGGCTACCAACGCGCCCTCCGCCTTCTTCAGGCCCATGCTATCCGCGATGTCCTGCGTTACCGGTTGAATCTGAACACCAATCCAACCGCGGCTGACGCTTCCCTTGTCCTTGAGCTGAGCGATCACGTTCTTCACTGTCGGGGCCGGGATCGAAAAAGCGATGCCGACACTGCCGCCGGATGGCGAATAGATCGCGGTATTCACGCCAACGACCTCACCCTGCATATTGAAGGCGGGACCGCCCGAATTGCCCTTGTTGACGGGCGCATCGATCTGAATGAAATCGTCGTACGGACCACTTCCGATGTCGCGACCGCTGGCCGAAACAATACCCGCCGTTACGGTGCCACCGAGGCCAAACGGATTGCCGACTGCAAGCACCCAATCGCCAATTCGAGCTTTGCTCTCAGACAGCTTTGCAAACGGGAAATCCGAACCGCCCTCTACTTTGATCAAGGCTACGTCGGTCCGCGCGTCCGTTCCGATCACCTTCGCCGTGTAGGTCTTTCCGGCATCGGTCGTTACCTCAACCTTGTCGGCGCCATCGACGACGTGATTGTTGGTCACCGCATAGCCGTCGGACGAAATAAAGAACCCGGAACCCTGACCCATCATTTCGCCGTGCCGGCCGCCGCGGCCGGGATTCTGCGGCATGCCATCGGGGCCGCCGAACTGACGGAAGAACCGCTCCATCGGCGAGCCCGATCCATCGTCATCGCTCTTGTCGCTGGCGGCGGCCGCCTTCTCTTTCATCGTGACCTTGACCGAGATCACCGAAGGCTTCACGCGCTCCACCATGTCGGCGAAACCGGTGGGCTGTGCCGCGGCCGGACACCGCGGTATTGACCTGAGCATGCGCGGCGCTGCCGAGGATACCAAAGCTGCCCGACAGCGGGCTGAAGCCGTAAACCGCAAGACCGGTCACGACAGAGGCCATCAGTGCGAGCTTTCGCACGGACAACAAGGACGGTTGGGAAGATTGTGAAGGCCGGAGTTGCGAACGATGATCCGTCATAAAGAAAGTCTCCCTGGAAAACTCAGCGCGCGATTGCTCGCCGTTATGGCGCCCTCAGATGCTGGTCCTCACATTACGGCGCGCTGGACGGGAAATTAATGTTTCGAAATAAATAACCGATCCGATTTTTCGAATCGCCTCGAAGCGAGGATCAATTACCGACGATCGTCGCCAACCCCAGCGATCGCGGCCCGCCAACACCAGCGCACGACAATTCGGTATTTTCAGCTGAAACCAGTTGGCGAAGCTCGACACGCTGTCGCGACGAGACCCCCAACAGGTCCGCCGCACGCCAGATGATGTTGGATTCGAACTCGTTGACGTTCCCATCGGCGTAAACGATTTCCCACATCATACGAACGGTCCGGCTGCGGCCCTCGTCATCGAGAACTTCATTGAGCTGGCGGGTGAAATGGTAAAGATCGATGGCGTTGCGGTCGACTGCCGCAGACTGCTCGATCAACTGAGCGGCGATGCGATCGTCAAGGCCGAAGCTGGACTTTAGTATGGCGTGAAGTTTCTCTCGCCGGGCCTCGGACATCTCTCGATGAACAGTTGCCACACGCGTGAGCAATGCCGCCGTGGCGAGCCAGCTATTGTAGCCGTCCTGGACGCGCGGCCTTGCATCTCCCACCAGATCCGAGATCAGGGCCTTGATCGACCGAAACATTGTCGCTCCAACTCTTTCGCAATTACGGGAACGCCTTAACCGGATCTCTCGTATCTTTAATATTGCCTGCGCCGCATTCGACCGAGATGATCAAGGGCGAAGTTGGTCAGTCCCGCCCTGCAAGACAACCTGCTTACGAAACTTTAATCTGGGGTATCAGAGCAAGCTGCAAGGTTGATTGACAAAATTTCATTAGGTGCGGCGCTCGCCTCCCACTAGATGGCGCGCCATGTTCCGCAATCCGAAGCATCGAGGTCTTTATGTTCTTGTCCGCCGTGAAAGCGATGGACAGGATCTCTTCAGGTGGAATATTTACCGGCGGAAAACCCCGTTGGGAGTGAAGCTGACGGAAGGCGGCTTTCCTTCTTTCCATGCGGCTCACGCCGCTGGGTCGAAGACTCTGGAAGAGCTTGTGGAAAACATTCTGGAGGAAGAAAAGAACATGACGTGACCAGTCCGACACTGTCTGGCGAGAGCCACAAATGACAGGGTACAAGGCAGGTTGCTTCAGGCTTCTTCAGGCATTGTAAAGTGTATTGCTTATCTTGAGCTGGAAGTGACCGCCAGGCGCACTTTCCACGATTCAATTCGAGGACCAAACCATGTTCGTATCGTTCTTTCCACGCCCCCTGATTTTCATAGTGTCGGCGATCCTGTGGGCAGCCTTCACCATCGGTCTTTGGTACACATTCGGCCCCCAACTGGGCGAGTCGCTGGGATTTCACTTCCAGACTTCCGGTGAAAAGATAGTGGGAGCCGCTTTATTCTGGTCGTCGCCATTTCTCTGGTTCTATCTCTACTTTGCAATGGCGGTTGGATTGTTCGCGTCGGCCTGGATGGTGCTATCTCCCCACCCGTGGTCGCGATGGTCGATATTCGGATCAGCCTTGATTTTATTCACGTCCTACTTCCAGGTTCAGGTCAGCGTTGCGATAAATAGCTGGTACGGGCCATTTTACGACCTCGTTCAGGCGGCGCTTTCCAAATCGGCTCCCGTCACACTGGCTCAGTTTTACGTCCAGCTCGCGACTTTTGCCGAGATTGCCTTTGTCGCCGTAACTGTCGGCGTCCTAACCAGATTTTTTGTCAGCCACTACATCTTCCGCTGGCGCACTGCGATGAACGACTATTACGTCGCGCACTGGCCGCAACTGCGGACCGTAGAGGGAGCATCACAGCGTGTGCAAGAAGATGCGATGCGGTTTGCGACGTCGATGGAGGGGCTCGGAGTCAATCTCGTCGATGCGGTCATGACGCTCATCGCATTTTTGCCCGTGCTGGTCAGGCTTTCGAGCAACGTGTCTGAATTGCCTTTGATCGGTGAGATTCCTTATCCCCTGGTCGTGGCTGCCTTGCTTTGGGCAATGTTCGGGACAGTGTTTCTCGCCCTGATCGGGATACGGCTTCCCGGACTCGAATTCCACAATCAACGTGTGGAAGCGGCTTATCGGAAAGAGCTCGTATTTGGCGAAGATGACTCGGTACGTGCCGCGCCGCCCAAACTGGTCGAGCTCTATGCGGCCGTGCGCCGGAATTACTTCCGGATCTATCTCAACTACATGTACTTCAATGTCGGCCGTATCCTGTATTTACAGACCGACAATATCTTTCCGTACATCGTTCTCGCGCCGACCATCGTTGCCGGAAAGATCACGCTTGGACCGATGAACCAGATTTTGAATGCCTTCGCCCAGGTGCGATCGTCGTTCCAATATCTTGTAAACTCCTGGCCGCGAATCGTTGAGCTGATTTCGATCTATAAACGTCTGCGAGCTTTCGAAAGCCGCATCGGCCGCGAGCCCGAGATATTGGTCGAGGTCTTTGCTAAGGCATGAGAGCCGTAGCGACGCACCATCGGTCGCAGTTTTCCGTGGCAGCCCTCTCCAGGGCTCCCAATGACATAAAAAGGAGAGGCGACGCGGCCGGGAGGCGGTGCTCCCGTCGCCTATCTAAGCGGCGGGGCGTACTGGATGCCGCCGGCGTTCCAGAGCTGATTGAGCCCGCGCGGAATCTTGAGCTGCAATTCGCTGCCGACATTTCGCTCGTAGACCTCGCCGTAATTGCCGACATGCCGGATAATGCGCGCGGCCCAATCCTTGGTGAGCCCGAGCGCCTCGCCGTAGGCGCCTTCGGTTCCAACCAGCCGCATCACGTCGGGCTTCTTCGACTTCAGCGCCTCGTCGATGTTCTTCGAGGTAACGCCGAGTTCTTCGGCGTTGATCATCGCGTACAGCGCCCACTTCACGATCATCATCCAGTCGTCGTCCCGCTGCCGCACAACGGGCGCGAGCGGTTCCTTTGAGATGACGTCGGGCAGGATAATGTGGTCGCCGGGCTTGGAAAGCCTCAGCCGCAGGCCATAAAGCTGGGACACATCGGAAGTGAAGGTGTCGCATTGGCCCGAACTCGTAGGCCTTGAGGGCTTCCTCCAGCTTGCCGAATTTCAGCTCCTGATACTTGATATTGTTGGCGCGGAAAAAATCCGCGACGTTGAGTTGCGTCGTGGTTCCTTCCTGGACGCATACCTTGCTGCCATCCAGCGCCAGCGCGGAGTCGATGTTGCGCGACGTCGGAATCATGAATCCTGCGCCGTCATAATAGGCGACCGCCGGAAAATACAGATCGTAAGTGGTTTCGCGCGACATGCTCCATGTCGAGTTGCGCGAGAGAATATCGACCTTGCGGTTCTGCAGCTCCTTGAAGCGCTCATTGGCATCGAGCGGTATGAATTTCGTCTTTTTCGGATCGTCAAAGATCGCCGCCGCGACGGCGCGACAGAAATCGACGTCGAAGCCGGTCCAGTTGCCCTTGTCGTCGGGGGCCGAGAAGCCAGGCAGGCCGGTGTTGACGCCGCACAGCACTTCGCCGCGCTGGATCGTCCGCTTCAGGGTTTTGGTATCGTATCTCTCGTACGTGATGGCTGCAGCTCCGACCGCAACCGCAATCGCCAGGCCAATCAATAGGCCCGTTCGAAATGTCCGCATGGGATGTATCTCTCCAGCAATGACCGGGAAACGATTGACGCGCTGAAAGCCAGTGGCCGGATTACAGTTCCGGCTTCTGCCGCACGATGACCTTGGTGCCGACGGGCACGCGATCATAGAGATCGGTGACGTCGGCATTGACCAGCCGGAAGCAGCCGGACGAGACGGCGGTGCCGATCGTATCCGGCCGGTTGGTGCCGTGAATACGGTATACGGTGGCGCCGAGATACAGCGCGCGGGCGCCCAGCGGGTTGCCGGGTCCGCCGGCCATGAAGCGCGGCAGATAGGGCTGGCGCGCGATCATCTCTGGGGGCGGCGTCCAGTCCGGCCATTCCGCTTTCCGCGAAATGTTCAGCAGTCCCTGCCACTGAAAACCATCGCGGCCGACGCCAATGCCATAGCGTAGCGCGCGGCCGTTGCCCTGGATCACGTAGAGATGGCGCTCCGAGGTCTGGATAATAATAGTCCCCGGCGCTTCCGAAGTGCGATACAGCACCGCGGTGCGTCGGAATTCCGGATCCAGTTCCACGGAATCATCGGCCAGAAGTCCCGGCTGGTCGCCTGGATCGTTTTTCTGGGCGAAGCTCTGCGATGTAGAAAGAAAAAGGCCGATCGTGGCTACAACAGTCCAGATCAGATGACGTGACGTGACCATCCAAAGATCTCCTTATTGGCTCCCAGGTGTCTATCACCCCCGTCAAACCACTGGAACCCGAAATCTGATAAAATACGAGAATGCCGACGCAATATTCGACCGTTTTTAGACATAATCAACACGAAGCGCGGCGCGGCATCCGAGACCCCAGCCTGAGGCGGCGGTTATCCCGCCGTGAGGCGGTTGGCGATGCTTTACTCCAATCCAAGTATTGATACCTTGGCAGTTGTGATTTCGGTTGGCCACAGAATTTCTGTGAGACCTTTTGCGACGGCGATCTTTTGTGTCCCGTTGACTGAATAGGTAACGACGCCGCCGCCAATCGCGCCGCGGATATTTTGGCCCCACAATTTGCGCCCGTTGGCTGCATCAAGCACGTAGAAATTTCCGCCCATGTCCCCAAAGAAAACGATGCCGCCCGCCGTCGGCGTCATGCCGCTTTGAACGGGAAAATTCGTCTTTGCTCTCCATCTCCAAGCGCCAGTGTCGGCGTCAACGGCATAGGTCCAACCTGCCCAGTCGAAAGCCGGGTCCGACTTACCCCAGGTATAGAACGGGTTGATCGATGCTTCGCCGGACCACGGTTTGCCGGGCGGCACGCTGGCGATTTTCTCCTTCGGCATAAGCGTAACGGTGGTGCACCATTCGACCTCGCCGATGAAAACGAGGTTCAACTGGGGATCGTAAGCAGGACCGTTCCACTCAGCGCCGCCAGTCGAGCCGGGACAGAAGTGGACGGGCTCGCCGGCCACAAACGGCGCATTCTCGTTCTCCATTCGGGTGACCGGCAGCCTGTAGAGCAACGCATTGGTGTCGAGATCGAAGCCGTAAAGGTGGCCGTCCTTCGGGGCGACCGTCAGAACCTTCTTGCCGCCTGCGGTCTTGATAATGGCTGGAGCGCCGGAAACGTCCCAATCGTGCCAATCTTTCGGCACGATCTTGAAGTGGTTCTTGTAAGCCCCGGTCATCGCGTCGAGGACGACGACCGAGCCGGAATAAAGGTTCGACCCTTCACGCAGGTCGGTTGCAAAATCGGGTGCGGGGTTCCCGCCCGGCACATACAACAAGCCGGTATCCGGGTCCAAGCTGTATGAAGTCCAGGTCGCGCCGCCGGTTATCGGCACGCCTTGCAGCGAGTTGCCCCAAGTCGACGCATTGAGGGGTGAAGCACCGAGCGGTCCGCGCGTCGGATCGCCTTCAGCCTTCGGCACGAGGTAGAACTCCCACACGATCTTGCCGGTTTTGGCGTCAAGCGCATACATGCGCCCCTTCACTCCCTTGATGTCGCCTCCTGCGTTGCCGATGAAAACCAAACCGTTCCAGGCGATCGGAGCCGCCGGGGCGCTCTCGCCCTTCTTCGGGTCCCCGATCACGGTTTCCCAGATGCGTTTGCCCGTCTTGAAATCGTAGGCGAGGACACGGGCGTCTTGGGTGCCGCGGAAAAGCATGCCGTCCAGATACGCCGCGCCGCGATTGACCTCCTGGGGCGTAGCCGGAACGTAATCCTCATGCGTGCGCCAGTTCTCGCGGCATGTCGAAGCATCGATGGAGAAGATGTCGAACGCGGTCACGAAGATCAGCGCGCCGTTTACCTCCAACAACCCGGAATTGAAGCCGGTATATTGCCCGGTATCATAAGTGCAGAGAACTTTGAGCTTCTCAGCGTTTGTTCTGTTGATCTGGCTTAACTGCGAGAAACGGTTCGAGGTGAGCGTCTTGTTGTAGCTTGGCCAGTCTCCCTCAGTTCCGCCAGGAGCAGCCTGCGGCGCTGCCGAAGCCGTCGAGGTTGATGGCTGCGCCGCCGCTCCGGTCGGGGCGACTTCCGTTTCAAGGGTCCCGGCGGGAGCCGACCAATAGCGCACATAATTTATCGCCGTCGACCCGATCTGAACCGTTTGGTCCCAATAAACATAGGACAGACCGGCTATGGCAATGCCGACGACAACGATTGCGCCAACGAGCGTGCGAAGGGAAAATCTCATCGGTTAACTCCCTGAGTGACCAGCAAGCCCCCGTCGGCAGCGTGAACGACCTGCGTTGCGAATGCGTTCGGGCGAACACCAGCTAGTTTCCGCAAGCCTCCTTCAGGATCGCACACGGTGGCTAGGGTTTAACGCTCCGCTTCAGCTAGCTCCTCCATTCGGTCGCGTGACTAAGGCCTGCAGAAAGCTCTTCCATCGACCCTATTCGGAATCGTCTTTGCAAACATCGAAAATTCGAACCCCTTCGATCGGATCCGGAAGGCGCATCACTTCAGGTTCCGCGAGCGTGCGGCGGGCATTGTCGTAACCGCTCTGCCAATGTTCTTCCATCGTTCGTCTGGAAAATTCGAAATCCTTGGCGCTGCCTTCATACCTTCTGGCACGATAAATGAGGTGGACGATGTTGCAAACCTTCTCGTCCATTTCCTGCTGCAGTATTTTTGCATCCTCACTGTGCTGAAGTTCATCGGGAAGCTGCTTCATGAGATTGGCGAGGGCGATACGAAGCTTCTGTGCCGCCTTGTATTGATCGGTTGCTGCCCGAGTCCGACTTGAATACACGATATCCTTGTGTCGCACTTCGACCTCGGTCAGATCATGTGGTAACGCCCCGCGGGCGCTCCAAAGGTCGATTTGGAACGCGAGCGTGTCTTTCCGCGGTCGGTTGTCAAGCACCCATTGCAGCGGAGTGTTGGAGACAAGTCCACCGTCCCAATAAAACTGCCCGTCGACTTCGGTGGCTGCAAAGCCGGGAGGGAGCGAGCCGCTGGCCATGACATGCTCAGGTCTTATGCGATCCGTGGTGGTGTCGAAATAGGCAAAGTTTCCAGTACCGACATTCACGGCGCCGACGCTGAAGCGCATGGGTCCGGCATTGATCCGGTCGAAATCCACCAGCCGCTCGAGGGTAGCCCTCAGAGGCGAAGTATCATAGTAGCTGGCCTTGTCCGGGGTGCCCGCGGGCCACAGCGTCGCCGGTGGCACACGCGGATTAAAAAAATTCGGAGCGCCAAACATGAGGATGTTGACGGCCCTTCCCTGATTGACAAGCTGATGAACAAACGCGTTTTGAAGTTCAATGGATTTGACATATGGGATGCCTAAAGGGGACGTGCTGACGGCCTCCCAAAATTCACGAAGTCGACCGACGCGCTTGTCGGGGGCATTGCCGGCGATGATTGCTGCATTGATCGCGCCGATTGAAATTCCCGCGACCCAATTCGGATGAAGATCCGCCTCAGCCAGGGCCTGATATACCCCGGCCTGGTAGGAGCCGAGCGCACCGCCTCCCTGGAGCAGCAGGACAATTTGCTCGAATTGCGTCCGTGTGTCTTTCTGGGACTTGGTTGGGTTTGAGGTCATATTGAACACGCTGGTTTGGCGGCGGTCGCGAGGCGCGACTGGTGCGCTAGTGGTTATCTAAGCCAGAGACTACTACAACTAGAGACTACTACAATGTATCGCCAACCTCTTGATTTACGGACCTTGGCGGCAGATCCCTCGCATCCGCGCGCCCGACCTCCATTTTTATTTCAAGTTGGCAGCTTCGTCTATGCGAACCGGCAGGAATATGCCGGACGTATCAATTGCATTGTCGTTGAGACGCAGGGGTCACGCTATGCAATTTCGGCCAGTTGGAGCAAAGGAACTTCCCAAAAACGGAGGTAACGGCCGCTCCCAGCCGTTAGCTGGTACGGGCCTCTTGTCCAGTTTTGCTGAGATTCCTTATTTGCTTTGCTTGAGCATCGCTTCGAGTTCTTCTTCGAGCGATCGCGGCGAAATGCCGAGGACGCGAAACCCCGGCAAGTTGTCCGAGGCTGTGGTGTCGATCCGCATAAGCTCGACCTGATTGCGGGTGAGCGGGGGGTGCGGCAAGATTTCAGCGACACCGGCAAGTGCATCCCACACGGCAAACGGCATCCGCATCAGCACCGGCCGCAAACCCGCGGTACGGGCAATGGTCCGCAACAACTCCTCGTATGAATAGACGCGCGGGCCGGCCAGTTCGTAGATAGGAGACGGCTTTTTGCTCTGCCGCAGAACTTGTGTAATCGCCGCAGCAACGTCATCCGCGTACGTCGGCTGGAGCCTCGTCCTGCCGTCGCCAAATATCGGATAAGCCGGCAGACGCCGAAGCAGCTTGAGAATTGTCGTGAGAAAGCCGTCGTCCGACGCGAACATCACCGCTGGGCGGATGATGACCGCGCCAGGAAATGCGGCCTGCACGGCCGCCTCGCCTTCGCCGCGACTGCGAATATAGGGCGAAGACGAGCCCGCGTCGGCGCCAATTCCTGATAGGTGAACTAACCGTTTGGCCCCGACCCGCCGCGCTACGCTCGCGATCCTAGCGGCGGCTTCGACGTGCACTGAATGGAATGTATCGCTTCCGTGCTCGACGTACAGGCTAATCGCGTTGACCACCCCATCGGCGCCCGCAACGGCGGCTTCTACGGCGCGCTCGTCATGCGCGTCGGCGGCGATCTGTTTGACGTCGTCGCCCTCAGCCCGCCTAGGATGCCGTGAGGCGACGCGCACCGTGGCGCCGGACTCGCACAAATGGCGCACGACGCGACGGCCAACAAAGCCAGTTCCCCCAAACACGGTTACGCGGCTCATTCGCTGATCGATCCAATGATCCTGGGCGACGCTCTTGATTGAGCCGTCAAGCGCCGTGCGGACTGCCTCAGCGGCCTCAGCTGGCGAACGACCATGGTTGACATGATGCCCGATAACATCGATCAAAATCTGCGCCGCGGGGCCGACAGTCTGCAATTCCTTCATTGCTTCAACGATCAGCGGCTCAGCTTCCGCGTACAGCTTTTGCGCCTGTTCGATGATCGGCTGTGCCCTATTGAGAAGATCGATCAACGCCTTGCTCGCCGGCAACGATTTCTCAATCTGCCTAAGTTGTGCATCGCTGAGACCGGAAACATGACCAATGAGGTCAATGAGCAAGTGCTTCAACATAGTCTACCTTGCTGGTGGCTTTACGCATGCGCTGAACGATGTGTTGCATGGTGCTGAACGCGAACGGCTTGGCGTTCTTTAAGAACGCAAAGCACTATTGGTATCCCGCCGGCAGCTTCGCCAGGACTTCCTCGGCGTCGGGCGCGAAACGTTACGCCATCTGCTTCCAACGGATAATCAATAATTGCGCCTGCCTTGTGGTGTTCGATTCCGATAACTCGGCCGCGAATTTCGATTTCGTCGAGCAACGGGTTTGTCATCGTGCATCTGGGGGTCGTGCGATAAATAGCCTCTCCTTAGGAAGCGCATCCGCAACCGTTCGTGGCAGACCTAAATTGGCAGCCAACACATCGGGCGGATTCGAGGCTACCCATGCGCTGAGGTCGTGGGAACGATAGTGCCCGTTGTTGAATCCGATCAGCATGCGCAAGATGCCGCTACCGGTGTTACGGATGTAGTGTCCGGCGCCCATTGGCACGTAACCGATGTCACCTGTTACGAATTGTTCGGTTACTGCGTGACCCATCCCCAAATAAACAGCCATCTCGGCCGCACCCTCAAGATAGTATTGCCACTCGTCGGCGTGGGGATGCCAGTGAAGCTCACGCATGGCGCCAGGCTCGACCTCCAGCACGGAGGCGGACATTGTGGTCGAGATCGGAAACTCATCCGCAGTAACCGTCCATTGCGCGCCGCCGCCTGGCACGCGCCGCGGTTGCTGGGCGGCCAATGGAAAGCGGTGCGTCGTCATAAGTGTCGGCTTAGCCCGGGGCGCAGCACGTGCGAAGGAGTCATCAGGAACGGTCCCCTCTGCAAAGTAAGTCTCTCCCTTCGGAAGCTTGGCCATCCACTCCATACCGAGACCGAGGTTCTGTGCGACGACTGCAGGCGATGTATGGGCCAACCAATCGGTAATACTGAGTGTATGATCCTCGGCGAAGGCGCCGTTGTCGAACATCAGAATGAAATGGCACTCGCTTGGCCCGATCCCCTGGATGGAATGACCCCAGCCGCTAGGGAAATACCAAACATCGCCCGGCCCGAACGTATCGGTCGCCGCTCCGTCGGGGCTCAATACAGTGGTGCGGCAACTGCCGGACACAACGTAACCCAACTCGGCAGCAGTCGTGTGCCAATGCAGTTCGCGCAGGCAACCGGGTTGCAAGCGCATGGAGGCGCCGCCGATGCCCTGGCTAACAGGGAACTGGCGGACAGATGCGCCCCGTACGAGACCGCCAGAGCCTGTGCGCGGCGGTTGCTGTTCCAAGCGGTAGCGGAACGACGGCAGAGTTGGGTCGCTCATGGCTGATCTCCTTTCCGCAATATCGGCACGCGCTAGACTTCGGGCAGTTGCATCAACGGGGCTGAAGTATCCGATCGTCGAATGACGGCGACAATTGCAAGAGCTACAGCGATGGCGTACCGGCGGTCGAGTGAAATCGAGGGCGGTCCGATCGACTGAGAAGCAGCCAAGCGCCAATGCCGAGCGTCGGGTCGAGAACCGCAAACGCCAGCAGAAAATGAGGAAAAACTCCCGCGATGGCCACGGGTACGAGCACCAAGGGAACGAGCACCACTCTGTCCAATACGCTAGCGGCGACGATCCGTCTGCCGCCGGAGAGGCCACCGAACAAATAGAGCCAGCCAATGACCATCACGGTCATACCCAGTACGCGAATGAGTGCTGCCTCGTTTCCAACGAAAGCTGCATCCCTGAAGATGGTCTGCACCATTCCGGGCCAAATAAGTACCAGGGCTCCGAACCCCAAATAGATCACGCCGTTCATTGCCGTGTATTTTGATGTGATCGCCTGATCGAACGGTCGCTCAAGAAGATCCTTGATGAGTGACATCTTTAACTCCCGCTAATGAGGTTGCTGATTTAGTACCGTTCACGATTGGGATCGGGCTTTTTGGCAATTTAGAATGCAACACTTTGGGCCGAATGAGGAGGCCGATTGACACGTCGCGCTATCCGGTTGCGGTGTTGCCGGAAGATCTTGTGCCGGGCAGCGCGTCGACATTTGCGTCGTCACCTCGCTTTGTACCAGGGATTGGAGAGGCATTCGGACTCCGTGCCGGACGCGCTTGCCTGGCATTCTTGGAGAGAATTGAACGAGCACCCGCTCCAACCAGGGTTATCAACGCCCTGTATGCAAAATGGATATTGGGTGACTGAAGCCGAGCCCGCCATTCCGAATCCGGCAGGGCCATTCGCGCCGGACTGGTTTCCGTACGCTGCTGGCGCGCCGCTATTGCTTGCTTTGTACCATGGGTTGGAGAGGCACTCAGCATATGTCCCGGAGGCAGATTCCTGACACTCCTGCAACGTGTTGAACGAACACCCACTCCAACCGGGATTGTCTTCGCCCTGGATGCAATATGGATATTGCGTGGCAGTCTGGGCCGAGCAAGGTCCCGCCAATCCAAATCCACCGATAGTCAGCAACGCAATCAAGATCCCGCGCATCATCCGCTCACTCCATCGGCCAGATAGGCTTATCAATATATCAGCCGCAAAATCGATATCGCTATGGATAATCGGCAGAGAGTATTCAGGTTTTTCCTAGGCACTCAGCAAACAAAAGGATCGCCCGAAGACGGTCGCAGGCCCTATTATGCACCCCGCGCCGCGCCGACCATTGAGCCGCTCGGGCCAAATTGAAGTGCCGAGCTATTGGCATCATTTGGTTTCAACGCATCTTTAGGTTTCCGCCTGCTTGAGGCGTGTTCTTTCGCGCTCCAGAGTGAGCTCCCGCAACGAATCGTAGATTGGCGCATCGTGCATCAGCGTTGGCACCAGCATGGCCATGAAACAGGCCCCCAACATCGGCAAAAGCATTGTGACGTTTGCCGTCATCTCGACGACAAGGACGATACCAGTCAGCGGGGCGCGGACGACACCGGTGAAAAAGGCGGCCATCCCGACAACCGCGAATCCTTCAGGTTGAATGTTCAAATCTGGAAATACAAGCTGGCAGAGCTGACCGAAAAACAATCCCAGTTGGGCTCCCAGTACCAGCATGGGGGCAAACAGGCCCCCCGGTGTCCCCGCCGCATACGATATGGCGCCGAGCCCGAGCCTGAGTAGGAAAACGAGCGGAAGCAGGCCGAGCGTATCCGCCCCGACCAGAGTGCGCTGCGTAATCGGATCGCCGCCGCCTACAAGATCGGGCGCGAACCAAGCGAGCATCCCGACTGCTCCGCCGATAAGACCCGCACGCAGCTCGACGGGCCACCGGTCCAGTTGACTGATCGTCGCAATGGTTCCGAGCAGCAACCGATTATAGACAATCGCCGTAAGCCCGGCGACCGCCCCAAGGACAAAGTAGAGCGGCCTCGTTGCGGCATCAGCATAGGCCAACGCTCCAATATGGAAGTCTGCGGCGTCGCCGAGGAGCACACGTGATACGGAGATGGCGGTCGCCGAGGCGCCAAGCGCCGCTATCGCAACGCGTAGCTCGAAACGCCGCACCAATTCCTCCAGCACGAAAATGGCTCCGGCGATCGGCGCGTTGAACGCCGTGGCCAGGCCTGCCCCGGCGCCGGCGGCAAGCAACACTCTGCAGTCGGGCCAGCCGCGTCGAAATTCCTTGCCGACCAGATGCCCAATGGTCGCCGCCATCTGAACAGTTGGGCCTTCACGGCCGAGCGCCAGCCCCGAACCGATCGCCAGCACCCCCGCAATGAATTTCACCGGTATGATGCGAAACGGCGCCTGCGGCAGTTCCTCGTTCAGGACGGCCTCGACGTGTGGGATACCGCTTCCCGACGCTTGAGGCGAGTAGCGGCGAACCAGCCAAGCCGCTACCGCCGCCCCGGCGGCACAAGCGATGCTGACGACCAAAAAGCCGGCGAGAGCTTTCGAGTGCGCCCAGACGATGAGGGCATCGCGAAACCTGTCCGCCCGTTCAAGCAAGAGCAGGAACAGCGCTCCTACGAAACCTGAAACCGCGCCAACGATAAGCGCCAAAACAGCAAGCACCAGGAGGCTGCCATGGCCGCCATCTCGGTCGCTCGCAAGGTTCTGCCCGGGGGTCATTTGCATTCCGAATTGGGGACAAGCGAGAACTCGGAGAGGGCCACCAAGATCTTTCCGTCGACAACCTTAGCCGGATATGGCGCGGCCCCGTAGCCTGAAGTATTCATCGTGTCTCCTTCTCACGGTCCCGATGGTTCGCGGCGGCGCGGGACGCGTCAAAGACGATTTGGTCGTATTGCCAAAGGCGCTCGAAGAAATTCAAGGCTCGGCGCCCGTCGTCGCTGCCCTCGGCTGCAAATTGCAGAATTTCGGCGAGAGATCGTTTCCCATCGATGGCGCCGAGCAACCGGTCCTCGAAAGCATCAATGGTGAGAATGAGATCGGTGAACGTATGCGACCGGTTAATCAACACCGCCACGCTGCCAGGCGGCAAACGTTCCCTGACGCACACTGTCCATGGCAGCGCAATCGGAATGTAGTCACGCCAACTATCGCCAGCAAACGTGATCGGCTGGCTATCGTCCGAGCAATCGTCCCGGTGCGCGATGAAACTGTGCGCGACCATAGTCCCGCGGAAGAGTTCGACGGCGGCGTGCTGCTGCCGTGGGGACAGTGAGGCCAGACGCGCGGCATGCGGGCTACGCGCGATGGCGCCGCATTGAGCCAGGTAGGGCGCCTGCTCAATCCAGCGGCCGAAGGAAACGCCGCACCGATCGAGCCATGCGTACAGTTCCGGGACGGTGTAGGCCCGATCCTGGGGATGAAGGAGCGCATCCGCCATCGCTTCCGGCCGCCAGAAATCCTTTGACCGGCGTAGCAGGCTCGAGATCGGGTGATCAGGCGGCAGCGTTTCGAGGGCGGCGCCAAGACTTCGCAGATCCGCCACTGACGCATCTATTTCGAGCAGACGGCAGTATTCCTGCATCATATAGATTCCAGCTCGGCCGTAGCGTGCGTAGACCATCAGGCGCATCGCGCCGTTCGGGTGCAGGACGTCGCGCAGTGCTCGAAGACCGAAGTCCGGATCAGGCAAGTGATGCAACACTCCTGTACAGACCACCAGGTCGAAAGAGCGGCCCATCTCCCGGACGCGCTCGATCGGGAGTTGATGCAGCTCGAGGTTCTCAAGATTGTACTTGCGCTGAAGATCACGCGTGTGGCGAAGGCTCGTGTCGCTGACGTCGATCGCCGTGATTCGAGCGTCGGGCTCGCGGAGAGCATATCTTGCGGCCTGCGACGTACCACAGCCAGCAACCAGGATTTCCTGGTCTCCTCGCGGTTGCTTGGCGGACCAGATCAGATGGAATTCGGCTCTGCGACGGTCCTGGTTTTTGTAGAGGTTGCGATGTTCGTCCAGATCGGTAAGCGGGGCTGGATAAGGCATCCTTTCGTAGAAGTTGCGGACTTCGTCGCTGCAGTTCACTTCGGGCCTCCATATCAGACGCCAGACGCCGGCTATTCCGCCCAAACCCAATTGGCGCGCTTGAGCGGGTCGCTCACGCGGCGCCTTTTTGCTTACTGTCGCGCGAGGCGCCTCTATCCGCAAGTTCGACGCCCGGCGAATGTGCCGGGCGCCGCTTGCGGCTATCCTCGCGGGAGGCCGCCGGATCAGGCATTCCCGCCGTGGGTTTGCGCCATCGCCAACACAGCGTCCAGGTTGAACGATGCCGGCTTCTGACGAGGCGGGAACTTGATGAAGTTCTCGATCTGCCCCGCGACCACAGCCTGCATGAGGTACATCTGGGGGATGTGATCGACCATCCAATCATAGTAAGTGTTGGAGTTGAAATCCGCGCGTTCGAACGGGTCGCGTCGCAGGTTGTAGATCAGCGGGACCCTTAGCTTCACCAGCGGTTCGGCCCAGGCCTGCATCCTGTCCGCGCGCTGCACCGCCAGATTGAACTTATAATCGCCGACCCGGACCGCCATGACATCACCATCGTCGCTGAAGTACATGATGTGGTTTCTCGGGCTCTCCTTCGCTGCACCCGTCAAGTAGGGAATCAAGTTGTAGCCGTCGAGATGGACCTTGTAGTTCTTGCCCCCGACCGTGCAGCCATTGAGGAGCTTCTGGGTCACGTCCGCATCGCCCGCGGCAGCCAGCAAGGTCGGGAACATATCGATGTGCGAGACGATGCCATTGAAAACCGAACCAGGCTTGATCTTGCCCGGCCAGCGCAGGAACGCTGGAACGCGCCAGGCGCCTTCCCAGTTCGTGTTCTTCTGTGAGCGGAACGGCGTGTTGGCGCCATCCGGCCAGGTGTCATTTTCTGGACCGTTGTCGGTGGAATACATGACGATGGTGTTGTCAGCGATGCCCAACTCGTCAAGCTTCGCGAGCAACTCACCGACCTGCTCGTCGTGCGTGACCATCCGATCGCCGTAGTCGTCCTGCCCGCTTTTGCCGCGGTTTTTGTCGGCAAGGTGGGTCCGGAAATGCATCGCTGTTGAATTGTACCAGAGGAAGAACGGCTGTTCCGCCTTGGCCTGTTTCTCCATCCAGGTCAGAGCCCGCGCAGTGATCTCCTCATCGATGGTTTCCATGCGCTTCTTGGTCAATGGGCCGGTGTCCGTAACCTTCTGGCCGCCCTTGCCGTCGGCCAAGCCATGGAGCACGCCGCGCGGTCCAAACTTCTTCCTGAATTCCGGATCCTTGGGATAGTCCGGCAGTTCCGGCTCTTCCTCGGCGTTGAGGTGATAGAGATTGCCGAAAAATTCGTCGAACCCGTGCACGGTCGGCAGAAATTCATCGCGATCGCCGAGATGGTTCTTGCCGAACTGACCGGTAGCGTAGCCGAGCGGCTTCAACAGTTCGGCGATGGTCGGATCTTCCGCATGCAATCCGACCGTGGCGCCGGGCATGCCGACCTTGGTCAGACCGGTTCGGATCGGATTCTGCCCGGTGATGAAGCACGCGCGGCCCGCCGTGCAGCTCTGCTGGCCGTACCAATCGGTGAAGGTCGCCCCCTCTTGCGCGATGCGGTCGATGTTGGGGGTGTGGTAGCCCATCATGCCCTTGCTGTAATGGCTGATGTTCCAATAGCCGATGTCGTCTCCCCAAATGATGAGAATATTGGGCTTGCTAGATTTCGCCATGAGATACTCCTTTGTTTGACCTGTTTTTATAAATAGCCTCTATCCTTGACGCCTACTCCGCATGCACCGCTACAACAGACGAAGCAGCACGGAAAAGAAAGCGAACAAGCCGACGAGAATGAGCGCGATTGCAATTGCGAAAAGTGGTGTTTTCTTGCCCTCCTTTGTTGCTCCTGCGATTATCGCAAAATCTCCGCCCCACAGGTAGCGAAGCGTCCACTGGTACTGCCAAATCGAAACAACAAGCCCGAAGACGCCGCACAAGATTAGCGTCAGCCCCAGATAGCGCGGCGCCTCTGGAAAATGGGCGGGAGCGATCCCGGGTATGTCTTGCATGCGTTCGAAAAACTGCACGATGGTGAAGCCGAATCCGATCAGAGAGGCTGACGTGCGTACCCACGACATCATCGTGCGTTCGACACTAAGCCGTGTCCGCATCCAGGAGAAATGATCTGACGCGTTCGCCCTCACTTCGAACCTTCCCGGGACTGTATTATTGCTCGGATTTGCCATGCCCGTTGCCCTTCTTTTCGAACGACCCTCCCAATACCAAGCAGAAGCAATTCCGTCGGTCTGGTCATTTCGGTCAGAATTACCCTGCAAGTCGCGACTCGGCGAGTGCAGCAAAAATAAGGACGCTCTTGAATGTCAATCGAACAACTCGATCCACGTCCATCACCGATTTTCGTCTACAGATGCAGAGTCAAGCCGCCAGCGCGCAATACGGGCGATCGGGCCGCGCAGCAACAGATACGGGAAAAAGGCGAGCGCGATCGCAACAATGACCGCCTCTCCAGGATAGAATGTCTTGAGCACGATAAATTGATAGATCACGTCCATGCACAGCCCCAGCAAAATGACCCGCGCGGTTGAGATCAGTCCTTCGTGCAGCCGACCAAAAACTTCCGAGGGATTGGTGAGCAGTGCCCAGAAATAGGCGGAGCGCCGCGACTTTGCATCCTCGATACCGTCGCGCAGCGCGGCAATCGCCGCCATAACGGGCTGGAGGATGAAGCGAAACGCCATCGGTCCGGTTGGACGCTCAATCAATTGCTCCCATATGCGGTGGCGAACCTCGTCCGAAAGGCCATACACGACCACACCAAAAGCTGTAAATGCAATCAGCAGGATGATGGCCACTTGGGCCAGCAGAATTTCAGTTTTGGACGCCGTTTTTACCATCGTACAAACTTTCACCAGTCAAGACGTGAGCCGATGCTGGCCGCCGTCCGGACCTTATGCCTATCGCAGCAGGATCGAGCATTGCCCTGCTGTTGGTTATGCAATTCCGGAAAATAGATCATTGCGAGCGGTCCTCCCCGCCTACTAACCGACCTTTTGCGAGACGGGTTAGCGATGACGGCGCGCTTCGCGCTTGGCGCAGTACGATGTCAACCATAGCCTTTGCGGTCCTTGCCGCGAAAAATATAATAGACGCCGATCGAGTATAGGAAGATCACCGGCAGAACAATGACGCCGCCATAGAAGATGAAGCCAAGCGACGCATCTGGTGCAGCGGCGTCAGCCACGGTGATGGCATAGGGCACCATATACGGCCAGAACATCACCCCAAGCGTGACGTATGACGCTAGAAAAAACAGCACGGTCAACGGAAACGGCAACTCGTCTCGTCGTGCCCGTGCGCCCATTACGACGCCGATTAGGGCTGCGACGGCGAGAATCGGGAAAGCAAGCCCCCAATAACGATCTCGCAAGTTGCTTTGAGCAATGGCGCCTGCATCGACCGTGATGGACACAAAGAACGCAAGTCCCAAACTAACGAACACTCCTCCGACCAGCCAGGGTATACGCGCGTACGCCCAGGTACGCAGTGTCCCCTCGCTCTTGAGGACAAGCCATGCCGCACCAAGCAGGGCATAGCCGATCACCAGGCCGATCCCGGTCAACACCGAAAATGGATGTAGCCAACCGAACGCGTCGCCTGCGTATTGGCCGTTCACGACCGGAACGCCGCGCATCATCGCGCCAATGGCCGCGCCCTGAACAAACGCTACAACCACTGAGCCGAGAAAGAGGCCCCAATCCCAGAACCATCGCAAGCTACCGGCCCGGTTGCGGAATTCAAAGGCGACGCCACGGAAGATCAGACCGAACAGCAGCAATAGCACCGGCAGGTAGAAAGCGCTGAGGAACACGGCATAGACAACCGGGAAGGCTGCAAACAGGCTTGCTCCGATGATCACAAGCCAGGTCTCATTGCCGTCCCAGAACGGCGCGATCGCGTTCATCATCTGAATGCGCTTGGTATCTTCATTCGTTGTGCCATACAACACGCCAACACCTAGATCAAAACCATCAAGAATCACGTAGACGAGAATTGAGAGCGCGATCGCGCCGGCCCAAAATAGCGTAAGATTGCTCGGCTCCATGCCCATCACCCCTTTGCCGGAGATTGGTAGCCCGTCGCGCTCGCGGCGTCGTCGGCGAACGCCATCGGCCGTCTGGCCGTCGCGCCAGGGATCGCCGTTGCCTCGACGGTGGGACCCTGCATCAGCAATTTGAAAATGTAGTACGTCCCGAACCCAATGAAGATCGCATATACCAGCATATAACTGGCAAGCGAGAACAGCACCGTGCCGGTCGCAAGCGAAGGCGTTACGGCGTCAACTGTACGAAGCAGGCCATAGACGACCCAGGGCTGACGCCCAACTTCGGCGGTGTACCAGCCGGCGAGCACGGCGATAAAGCCGGTCGGAAACGAAAGGAAAGTACACCACAAAAACCAGCGCGTTGTCTCAAGTCGGTCACGGAAACGAAGCAGGTTTCCCAGCCACGAGACGGCAAGCATGATCAGTCCCATCCCGACCATGATGCGGAACCCGAAGAATGGAATGATGACAGAGGGCCGATCCTTTGGTGGAAACGATTCAAGGCCGACCTCGGGCGCGGTCCAGCTTCCGGATGCAATCATGCTGCCGAGATGCGGGATTTGAAGCGCGAATAGATTACGCTCGCTGACCGGATCAGGAATCGCAATCAGCACCTCGCTGGCCGGTTGTTGGTTCTTCCATCGGGCTTCGATCGCCGCAAATTTCGCGGGCTGGTGCTTGAGAACGTATAGACCGGTCAGGTGTCCGAAGAAGAGCTGGATCGGGATCAGCACCGCCACCAATCCGAGGCTCCAGTGCAGCATCACCCGGCCCTCCTGGCGATGCACGCCGCGCAGCAGATACCACGCACCAGTGGCGGCGATGCTCATCGCGCTGGTCAGAGAACGCGGCAAGCAGCATATGTGGCCAGCGCACCATCTGGATCGGCCCCAGCACGATTGCTCGCCAATCCGCAGGGGATAATCTTGCCATCGACGATCGTGTGGCCGATCGGAACCTGCATCCAGCTGTTGTTGGCGAGAATCCAGAACGACGAGAACATGGTGCCGAGCGACACCATGCAGCAGGCAAAGAAATAGACGCGCGGCGATACCCGATCACGCCCAAGCAGCATAACGCCGAAAAACGTCGCCTCCAACATGAAGGCTGTGAACGCTTCATAGCCGAGAAGCGGTCCCTGGATCGGCCCGGTGCGCTCCGCCAGCACGCTCCAGTTCGTTCCGAACTGAAAGGCCATGACGATGCCGGTGACCACGCCCATTCCGAACGATAGCGCAAACACCTTGAGCCAGAAGTCGAACACACGCCGGTAGACAGGGTTTCCCGTTGCCAGCCGCGCGCCCTCGATGGTCGCCAACCAAGCACCAAGGCCGATGGTGAAGGACGGAAATATGATGTGGAAAGTGATGACAAAGCCAAACTGCAGCCGCGACAGGAAGACCGGATCGAAGGCCATGGTAACCTCTTCGAATGGGCTACAATATTATGGTTTCAAACACCTGCTTCTAGACCAAAACCAACAGCCTCAGGCAGACTAGCTCGCGTGTCATTGGCCCGCAGCACCGCCATCGAGTGCGGCGCCACCATCGGCTGCTTCAGTCCGCCCTCGAGACCGAGGATAGCGATCGTCGCTCTTCGGATTTCGGTAGGAAAGGCGGGAGATACGTAGCCGGTCGCCACCGCGACTTTTTGGGCGCCGTTCACCGCGTAAGTGATCACCCCGCCGCCGATCGCGCCGCCGATCTTCTTGCCCCACAGCTTCTGGCCGGTTGCCGCGTCAAGTGCATAGAAATTGCCGCCCATGTCGCCAAAGAACACGAGGCCCCCGGCGGTCGGCGTCACGGCGCCGATGATCGGGTAATTGGACTTCAGCCTCCACTTCCACACCCCCGTGTCGGCGTCGACGGCGTGAAGCCATCCCGCCCAGACGCCGTCGGCGCGCGTGAACTTTCCGAACACGTGGGCCGGATTGAGGGACTTCTCTCCCGTCCACAGTTGCCCGATCGGGGACCGCTACGACTTCGTCCCTGGTCTGCAACCTCACCGTGGTGCACCAGTCGTTCTGGCCGGTGAAGATGAAATTGGTCAGAGGGTCGTAGGCCGGGCTGTTCCATTCCCCCCCGCCCGCGGCGCCCGGACAAAAATGGACGTCTTTGTCGACAGCGAAGGGCTCTTCCACATTCTCGATTCTCGTCACCGGCGTCCGGTACAAGAGCTTGTTGTCGGCAAGATCAAAGCCGTAAAGGTGTCCGTCCTTCGGCGACACCGCCATGAGCCTCTTGCCCCCCCTCGTCTTGATCAGAGCCGGCGGGTTGGAGACGTCCCAGTCGTGCCAATCCCTGGGCACAAGCTGGAAATGGTTCTTGTAAGCGCCGGTCTTGGCGTCGAGGACAACGACGGAGCCGGTGAAGAGATTGTTCCCCTGGCGGACGCTGTTGTCGTAGTCGGGCGCGGGATTGCCAACGGGCACATACAAGAGCCCAGAAGCCGGGTCCAAGGTCGTAGAAGTCCAGGTTCCCCCGCCGCTGATCGGAGCGCCAGGCACGTTTTTCCACGTCGAATTGTCGAGCGGCGAGGCGCCCTCAGGCCCGCGAACAGTATCGCCCTCGGTCTTGGGCACGAGGAAGAATTGCCACACAATCTTGCCGGTCTTGGCGTCGAGCGCGTACATGTGCCCCTTGGCGCCCTTGAAGTCTCCGCCGGCGTTGCCGATGAAGACGAGGCCCTGCCAGGCGATCGGTGCCGCAGGCACGTCTTCGGCCTTTTTCACGTCCCCGATCGTCGCCTCCCAGAGCCGCTTGCCGGTTTTGAAGTCATAGGCCAGCACGCGCCCGTCCTGGGTCCCACGGAACAACATGCCGTCGAGGTAGGCCGCGCCCCGATTGGTCGGCAGAATGTAGGCCGGAGATTCCTCGTGCGCGCGCCAGTTCTCGGCGCATGTCGACGGGTCGATCGAGAAAATATCGAATTCCGTCGTACCGATGAGCGCGCCCTCCACCATGATCAGGCCGGTCTCGAAGGCAGTCAATCGCCCAGTGTCGAAGGTACATAAGACCTTGAGCTTGGCGACGTTCTTCGTGTTGATCTGGCTGAGGTCGGAGAAGCGCTCGGAAGTCAGCGTTTTGTTGTAGCTCGGCCAGTCCGCGGCGGCCGGCGAGGGAGGAGCCGCAGGCGCGGGCGCCGCAGCGCCCTTGTAATTCGGATTCGTTTCCGTCGCGACGGCACCCCGAGGCGCAAAGAGCGACAGAATTTCGCCGCGCAAATCGCCGAGGTCCACCTCGATTCCGGCCTCGTCCGCAAGCGAGGAGGTGATTCCGCCCACCACGCCCGCGTTTAGCGCAAAGAGCACGATCTAGGAGTTCGAGTTTGCGATTCATTTGCGTCTCCTGTGTTTTTCCTTGTTTGCTTACAAGCGGATTTTCAAATTGAAAAAGTCGGTGCTGGAGGCATAATGCTAGTGCGCTGACGGGTCGTTACTCGAACGCAAATATCCGCTTCCAGTCACTCTTCATGCTGATCACGGACCAGCCGTTCTTTTTTGCCTCTTCGTAAAGCGCTGGCGTGAAGGTACCGACCTTGCTGTTGGGCAGACCCTGGGCCGGCCCATAAGCGTATTCGCGCGCCGCATCGTCGTGGAGCACGAGCATCTTCAGCCGCGCGCCCGACCCAGCACCCGTCCACTCCAGCATCTGCTGGTCGCCGACCGAGTTGCCGAACGCCGCATAGGGCCGTCGCCCGATCATCATGTGGATGCCCTCGGGCTTGCCGGCATGGTCATCGTTGAGCAAAAGCTTCGGCTCCTTGGTCAGAAATGCCTCGCCTTCCTTGTCATAGCCGAGCTTCGTTCCGCCCACCGAGCCGACGACCTGCTCGGGCGGAATGCCGTACACGCGCTCGGAGTACACGCGCACGAAATCCTGGCCGCCGCCGGTCACGATGTAGGTCTTGTAACCGCTGTCGCGCAGGTAACGCAGCACTTCGAGCATCGGCTGATAGACAAGGTCGGTGTAGAGACGTTTCCAGCGCGGGTCTTTGGCGGTCTCAATCCATTTCTTCACTTCCGCGTTGAATTCGTCCACCGACATACCGGTCAGGGTAGCGGCGAGGATCATCTCGAGATCCTTCATCGTAAATTTGGCCATCGCCTCTCGATTACCGGACAGCACCGTCTTGAAGGGCTCGACGTTCTTAAGTTCGGGCTTTTTAGCCACCACCGCCGGGACGCGATCGAGACAGTAAATCACTTGGCTGTACATCGGATGCTCAACCCAGAGCGTGCCGTCCTGGTCGAATGTGGCAATGCGCTCCTCGGGGGGAACAAATGTCGGGCTTGCACGATCAGTTGTGACTCGCACGAAGTCGACGATCGCTTGCTTGGCCGGCCCCTCGTTCCACGACGGCAGTTCGCCGCCCGTCGGCGCGGTCTGCGCCTGAGCGGACGCGGTAAGGAGCGTGTCGGTCAGTGCCGGAAGCGCCGCCAGCAGGGAAAGAACAGCACGCCGGTTCAAGCCGAAAATGGTGGAAGTCGGTTTCAGTTTGGTTTCCTTTCAGGCTTCATATGACGATTAGTTATTCGCAGGCGGAGCCCTGAGCTTCTCCATCGCCTGTTCGACCGAGAAGGAGCCCGGCCTTTGTCGCGGCGGAAATTGTACGAAGCTCGCGAGATGCTGCGCCACGATCCCCTGCGCCGGAACGATCACGAACGCGTGCTCAATGAACCATCGCACGTAGTCGCCGGCCTCATGCTGAGCCCGCTCGAACGGGTCTGAACGCAGGTTGAACAGCATCGGCAGGCGCAACTGAACGAGCGGTTGCTGCCAGACATCGAAGCCTTCGGCCTTCTGCTCCAGAAACACCGCCTTCCACTGTTCGTAGCGAAGGCCGGCAAGGTTGCCGTCGTCAGTCCAGTAGAAGAACTCGCGGCGCTTGTCCGGCCCCTTGCCGGAGAGCAGATCGCGCTGGTCGTAGCCGTCCAGGTGAACCTTGAAGTTCTTGCCCGCCGCGTCGTAGCCCTGCAGCAGCTTTTCTTTAATAGCAGGCTCGCCGGCGGCCGCGACCAGAGTCGTCGCCCAGTCTTCCGCAGAGAAGATTTCATTGATTTCGGTGCGCGGCAGGCACCACTCCGGGCCAGCGTATCATCGCTGGTACCCGATAGCCGCCCTCCCAGTTGGTATTCTTTTCGCCACGGAACGGCGTGGTGCCGCCGTCAGGCCAGGAGAATGTCTCGGCGCCGTTGTCCGTCGTGTAGATCACGATCGTATTGTTGGCGATGGCGAGATCGTCGAGCTTCTTCAGCAGCTGCCCGACCAGCACGTCATGTTCCACCATACCGTCCGGATAGATGCCAAGACCGGTTATGTCCCGTGATTCAAGCTTGAGACGGGTCCAGATGTGCATGCGGCTCGGATTGAACCACACAAAAAATGGCTTCTTGTCGCGGTTGGCACGATCGATGAAGTCCATCGACGCTTTCAGGAATTCTTCGTCGATCGTCTCCATGCGTTTTTTGGTGAGAGGCCCGGTGTCCTCACATTTTTGTTTGCCCCAGGCGCCGAAGCGGGGATCGTCGCCCGGCGTATCCGTCGGAACCGCGACGCACTTCATCACGCCGCGCGGACCGAACTGCGCTTTGAATGACGGATTTTTCGGGTAGTCCGGATTTTCCGGCTCGTCCTCGGCATTCAGATGATAGAGGTTGCCGAAGAACTCGTCGAACCCATGCACCGTCGGCAGGAATTCGTTGCGGTCGCCGAGATGGTTCTTGCCGAATTGTCCGGTGGCGTAGCCCTGCGGCTTGAGCAGTTCGGCAATGGTCGGGTCTTTCTCCGACAATCCCTCTTTCGCTGCCGGTAGTCCCACCTTCAGAAGTCCCGTTCGCAGCGGGCTCTGCCCAGTAATGAAGGCGGCCCGGCCCGCGGTGCAGGACTGCTGGCCGTAATAGTCGGTAAAGATCGCGCCATCGTTGGCGATACGATCGATGTTGGGCGTGCGGTAGCCCATCATGCCGCGGTTGTAGGCGCTGATGTTCCAGTAGCCGATGTCATCGCCCATGATGACGAGAATGTTGGGCTTCTGCGGTTGTTGTGCGCAAGCTGGTATGCACGCCGATGTCGCGGCTATGACCAACGCGAGCAGCCCGACCACCCAGATATTCCTGGGAAAGTTCATCATAGTCCGCTCCATCAGCTGCCGAGAGGTCTGATAGTCGAGCTGGGTCCTCACCTTGCATGCGGCTTCCTGCTTCAAAACGGCGTTCTCGGCGGTTGGTCAGCCTCGCGAATGCACTTCCGAATCGTGGCCGGGCAGCGTCTCTGAGCAGTCCGCGGGCGCCCTATGTGGGGCGCCCGCGTCCTCGCATCGCGGCTGTTCTCACGCGGCTAGTCGCTCGCGTGACTGGCGCTCGCCTTCTTGACCTGCTCCAGGATCCCACTGAGGTTGTAGGTTTCCGGTGCCTGCAGCGGCGGATATTTTTCGTAACTCAGCAGATGTCCCAGCCACAGCTGCTGACCGATGGGCAGCATGTTCCAGTCATACAGGAAGGCTGTCACCGGACCGGCGAGCGCACCGCCGAGGCTCATGGCGGTCTTCTGGTCGATGCCGACCGCCTGCTCGAACGGATCGCGCTTGATGTTCTGCGACCAGGGTAAAGTGGAACGGAACGAGCGGCATGATCCAGCCGGCCGGCCCGGGCTGCGACATCGTGTAGTACATCTTCCAGTTCTTGTAGCGCACCGCGGACGGCGTCGCGCCCGAGAAGTAGAAGAAGTAATCGCGCGCCGACTTGTCCGACGTGCCTTCGAGATAGGCGCGCTGGTCGAAGCCGTCGAGCGTGGTCTTGACGATGCCGGGATAGCTTCCGGCCTCGATCTGCGTCTTCAGCCCGTCGCCCTTGGGGCCGCCGGCGATATCGACGAACGTGGGCACCCAGTCGAGCGCCGCAAACAGCTGGTTCTTGACGGTTCCTGGCTTGATGTGGCCCGGCCAGCGCACGACCATCGGCGCGCGGTAGCCGCCTTCCCAGGCCTCGCCCTTCTGCCCCTTGAACGGGGTGACGCCGCCGTCGGGGAAGGTGATCGCCTCGGCGCCGTTGTCGGTGGTGAACACGACGATGGTGTTGTCGAGTTGGCCGATGTCTTCCAGCTTCTTGAGAACGACGCCGATGTTGTCGTCCATCTGCTTCATGCCGGCTTCGTTGACGCCCCAGTCCTTGCCGCCGGGCTCTCCGACCATGGCCATGTACTTGTCCGACAACACGGTGGTGACGTGCATGCGCGCCGGGTTGTACCAGACGAAGAACGGCTTGTTGGTCTTCTTCGGGTCGTTGCGGTCGAGGAAGTCGACGACCTTGGCCGAGATTTCCTCGTCCACCGTTTTCGACCGTTCCAGCGTCAGCGGGCCCTCGTCCTTGCACATCTGGTTCTTCTCCGTGCCGTCGGAGGACTTGCACCAGAGCACCGGACGCGGAGGTGTCAGGCATATCGTTGTCTTGGGATCCACGGCGCCGGGAACTTCGGGGACACCGGGGATCGGCGTGTTCTTGCACGGCGGAGCGACACTCTGCACCAGCGGGGTCTTGTTGATGTCGGGGAAGCTTACCTCCTTGCATCGCATCGAGGTGATAGAGGTAGCCCCAATATTCCTGGAAGCCGTGCGCCGTCGGCAGCGCCGCGGTATGGTCGCCCAGGTGGTTCTTGCCGAACTCGCCGGTGGTGTAGCCGAGATCGAACAGGAACTTGCGCCAGCGCCGGAGTGCCGGGCCGCAGATAGGACGGACTGCCCGGCAGTTGCGGCGGGATCATGCCCGTGCGCAGCGGATACATGCCGGTGAAGAAGGCATTGCGGCCGGAGGTGCAGCTCTGCATGGCGACGTAGTCCATGAAGATCGCGCCTTCGTTTCCGATGCGGTCGATGTTGGGCGTTTCGCCCACCATCAGGCCGCGATGGTAGATGCTCGGCTGCATCCAGCCGATGTCGTCACCCATGATGAAGAGGATATTGGGTTTGCCGGCCGGCGCCTGCGCTAGCGCCGGCACCGAGGCCATCGCGAGGCCGATCAAGGCCAGCGCGCTACATATCAATCGACTGATTTTCATGATCTGAACCTCCGTTGCAAGCAAGTCACGTGCACTCCACCACCCATCGGCGGTCTCGGATTGGGAAAATTATCAGGAACCGCCAGACCCGCGCTATGCAATTTCGGCCGGAAAGAACAAGGATGCCTGCGGCTGCGAAATGTCCGAGATTGGTCGGCTAGCCAACTCTTACATTTGTAGAAGCCTGAAATTTAGAAGTAATTTAATTCAGCTTGCGCGAAAGCCATTGCTTCATTTCGGCAAGATTGCGGTAGTCCTGCGCCAGCTTCAATATTTCATCCTTCTTCGGTCCAGGCGGTAGTGCTGCGGCGTCTTCGAACATGGCGGCGGCTAGTTCAAAGCATTGTTCTATTGTCAGATTAGTCGGGGGTTCTTTTTTGCTCGCCATAGGTGCGCGCCCAGCGTCACACGTTTGTCACGCACAAGATGCACTAGTTGCTGCGAAAATTCAGAATAATGTTTTTGGCGCTCTGGCCGATTTCGCATAGTTGCTGGCTTCGGTCAGTTGTACCATCAAGTTATTTTGAACCGGTTCTGTGATCTGGCGACTTAGAATAGTTGGCCCTCGTGGATTGCTCGCTCAAATGCCGGCAATCAGCTTTTTTCGGGAAGCCGGAGGAAGAGCATAGATGCCTTGGAGCAAAAATCTTGCCTTTACCGATCCATTTACATGTCAATTGGCGATTCAGGCCGCCGATGTGGAGCTTTTACCCACCACCAAAGGGAACTTCGAAGCCGAAATCACGCAAGTCAGGATGAGCCGGCTTTGGATGCAGCGCTTTCACGTCAATCTTCCGCATGTCAGTGCGGTACGAATGACGTCTGGTCGCGTTGCTCTCGGATTCCTAACCGACGATCATCAACCAGCCATGCAACATTGCGGCATGGAGGTCGCGCCGGGTTATATCATTGTCAATAACTTCGATGTGGTGCACCAAAGATTCGGATCTGACATCCGTTATGGCTCGATGTCTCTAACGCGCGGCGAGCTACACTCCGGGTGCAAAGCCTTAACCGGCCGCGAGTTTCCAGGAGACAAGCGCGTCATTCGGCCGAGCCCCGAACTCTTGTCACGGCTCAAAATCCTGCATGCGACCGTCGGACAGCTTGCGAAAACAACTCCTGAAATTCTGGAACTGCCTGAACCGGTGCGGGCACTCGAACAGCAGTTGGTCCATTTGATGATCAGATGCCTGACAGATGGCACACCCACAAAGATAACCGATGGTTTTCGCCGACACGATAGATCGTCGGGAGATTTGAAGAGTATTTAGAGGCAAATTCCGACCGGCCGCTATACTTGACAGAAGTCTGTGCGGCTCTGGGTACAGCGGAGCGAACCCTTCGTAGTGCTTGCGAGGAACATCTCGGAATGGGGCCGATCCGCTATCTTGCCTTGCGGAGAATGCACCTCGTTAGGCGCGCCCTGCTGCGCGCAAGCCCTGCGACAGCGACCGTCACGCAGATTGTCAGCGACCACGGCTTCTGGGAGCTAGGGCGCTTTGCCGTCCAGTACAAAGCATTATTCGGCGAATCACCTTCGACGTCGTTGCAACGGCCATCGGACGGTCGGAAAATATTTCTGAAATCGCTCCGCTCCCGTCTTGTAGCGTCGTATCGTCAGTGAGAAACAACCCGATGGAGCAACCCAAATGACACACATGATGCGCGTGTATTCAGTACTAGTTGTGGCCTGCGCTGGGATTAGTAGTTGCAGCGACGCCCGCACTTGCCCAGAACGCTCCTCAGTGCGTGGTGTCGGGAACACCATCACCCTGGGGTGTTAACATGATAGGCTATATCCAGATCGCTTCCGGCAGCAGTTGCCTGTTTTCGGTCAATATTACCGGCGAAATATTGAGTTCGAGCGTTTCACAGAATCCGGCACACGGCTCGCTGCAACAGCTCAATGCATCTTCTTTTGTGTACACATCGCAGGCTGGATATACGGGTAGCGATACCTTCTCCGTTCAGGCGACCGGTAAGAGTCCGACGGCTTCCGGCACGTCAGTGATCACGATCAACGCAACCCTGCAATAGCGTTCCGGCGCGCCGTGCCACGGCTCACCAAAGCTGTCATCGCTGATTCACGACACGCCAATGCCGGACGCGCGGCGTGTTGCCAATCAATTCAACTTGCCCGGGGGGTGCTTCGCAGCGTGGCCGAAGGCAATTCTCCGAAGACAGTGCGGTAGGTCACGGCGAAGCGCCCGAGCTCGGAGAACTGGCAGCTCCTGGCGATCTCCGCGACGCTTACGGTTTTCGGATCTGCACGACGCAAGGCTGCACGCGCCATGTTCATCCGACGCAACAGGACATAACGGGTCGGATTCATACCCAGAAATTCATGACAGCATACCCGAAAGGTACGCTCCCGCACCCCTATAGCCGCGCAAAGCGCGGGCATCGTAAGCTGCCGACTGATATCGGCGGTGAGTGCATCCTCGAAGCGCGACATGGTATCGGCACGACGCCGCCTCGTTACCCACTTGTCACTGATATCCTCGGCCCGCAAGCAATCAACGAGCGCATCAAGCAATTCGTGCTCCAAGGTCATAGCCTCTGGCTGCCCGAATGATTTATCCTTTGCTTCGGCAAGATGGCAGGCCTTGGCATGCGCACGCAGCAGGCGTGTTGCGGCAACCCGCTGCGGCCGCAGCACCCGACCGACAGGCGGCGAGATTATTTTTCGTCCGTTCGGAGATTTTCTGTGGTGAGCGAGTTGCGTCGGTGGCCAGGACATCAGGCCCCATCGGCCGTTACCGACAGTCCGCTGATGCATTCGCTCTCCGCGGCTGTGAAACACGAGGTCGCCGGGGTGTAGCTCGATCCCGTCATATATCAATCGTGCTTCGCTGGTCGGAAAAGAAACGAAACAGCGCGACGGCGGCAACGATATGTAAGCGATGCGCGCCAGATTTTCGTAACCGCGAAGGACTTGTAAATGGTGCAAGTTCTTCCACGTCAGGCGTGCATTGAAATCCCCGCTGCCAGTGACCGTGAGCTTGAAGCCAATTCCGCCAAAAGCGCACGGGTATTCGTCCGCGTCGCCAAAACGGGTTGTACCACTCTCCAGCATCCTCATGGCTTTGTTGGTCGGAAGCCCAGCCACCTCAAGCCCCCCGGCTCGATTTGCCCAAAATTCTCAGCTCTCCGAACAGCAGGATTGAGGGTTCGCCGGGTGTTGGCTATGCAACTTCGGAAAACTGCAATTATATTTTTTTACAAATCGTCCGGCGTGGTGTCCGGCCGCGCGGCCACGTCTGAACTTTGCGAAATAGGCGTCCGAATGCGGTGCGGGCCGGCCTGCAGGTCCGCTCATTTAGGGCGTGGACTCATTAGCGCGCAGCCAAATTCGGATCGATGCGAGTTTGACGAACACCAGATAGTTAGCTGCGAGCTTGTAATTCCGGGTCGCAACACGCCGACATTGCTTGATCTTGTTGAAGAACCGTTCGATCAAGTTCCGTGCGCGATCGCGCCATGGCGCACCTGAACGCAGAACCCAAAAGATGCCATTGAGCACGCGACGGTCATTTACACGGCGAACGCCGCGCGGCTTATTCGGCAGCATCGGCTTGATGACGGTCCAATCATAATCGCTGAGGTCGAAGCGCAAATTCGAGGCTCCGGTTTCAGAAATCACATCTCGGGTAGCGCGATCAACCCGCCATGGCCTATGGCGTTGCCGCTAATGCTCTGAATTTACTTGCGCTTTCGGCGGCATAGCGGACGTGGCCGCGCTTGCTGATGGCTCGATCTTACCGCAAATGACCCGGATCGGCCGTTTTTGCATAGTCACCCACGACAATTCCGAGGATTGTAGCATTGCCGTAGCGCCTGGTTCGCGCGGGTTTTTTTGGAGATCAGGCAAGCCGGTAGGGCGATGAACAACAACAGGAGAGGACGATGAAATGCCTGTCCGAACAACGCTACCTAGCAACGATGATATTGGGCGCAGGTCTGATCGGTCTGATCGCCTCACCCGTGTTCGGCCAGGGTAACCCCCTTCGCGAAGCCTATTTCGGTGAGACCCATGTCCACACCAGCTGGTCGCTTGATGCCTGGATGATGGGCAATCGGATCACCGATCCCGGCGATGCCTACAAATATTTCAAGGGCGAGACGATCAAGCATCCGCTCGGCTACGACATCAAGATCGACACCCCGATGGATTTCGCCGGCGTCACCGATCACTCGGAATATGTCGGCGTGATGAAGCTGGCCAATGATCCGAGTTCGCCGATCAGCAAGAATCCTGCCGCATCGCCACTTGTCATGAAAAACAACAGTCCTGAAGAGGTTCAGAGAGTCTATCTCTACGCTGTAAAATTGGTCAGCGGCGCGCCGGTCGCGGCGCTCGCGAGTCCCGAGATCGCGCACACGGTCTGGGAGCAAAACATCGGACTCGCGGACAAGGCCAACGAACCGGGCAAGTTCACCACCTTCTGCAGCTATGAGTGGACGTCCATGCCGAACAACATGAACCTCCACCGCAACATCTTCTTCAAGGATTGCACGCATGTGCCGGCGATGCCCTACAGTTCGCTCAACTCGTCTGACCCGACGGACCTGTGGACCTGGATGGACGGACAGCGCAAGGCGGGCAACGAGCTTCTCGCAATCTCGCACAACGCCAACCTCTCGGACGGGCGCATGTATCCGACCGATGTCGACCTTAAGGGGCGGCCGATCGACAAGACTTACGCTAAATCCCGAATGCGCAATGAGCCTCTGATCGAGATTAAGCAGATCAAGGGGCAATCAGAGACCCATCCTCTGCTCTCGCCCAACGACGAGTTCGCCAACTACGAAATCCTTACTTATCTGCTGGGCAATCCGGATGGCCGTATTCCGCATGTCATCGGCAGCTATGCCCGCCAGGCGCTGAAGGACGGGCTCGCACTCCAGGACACCAAGGGCTTCAACCCCTACAGGTTCGGTTTCGGCGCCGCCGCCGACTCGCATGACACCGGGGTGCCCTATCGCCAGGATAACTTCTTCGGGGCCCATGGCATCGCCGACGGAACGATCCAGACCCGCATGTCGGGACATCTGTTCGCCGGTCTCGATGTCCGCCTGGAAAACACTGCCGGGCTCACCGGCGTGTGGGCGGAGGAGAACACGCGCGAGTCGATCTTCAACGCCATGAAGCGCAAGGAGACCTTCGCGGTCAGCGGACCGCACATCAAGGTTCGCTTCTTCGGCGGCTGGAACTATGCCGAGACGGCGACAGCCGAGCAGCGGCGGGCGTTCTGGAAGTTCGTGCCGGACTGGATCAAGGACCGCGATTGGGTCAAGGCCGCCTATGCGCAGGGCGTGCCAATGGGCGGAGACCTGACCCCGATGCCCGCGGGCGACAAGACACCGTCATTTGCGGTGTGGGCGGTCAAGGATCCCATATCCGGCAATCTCGACCGCATCCAGATCGTCAAGGGCTGGACCAAGGGCGGTCAGAGCTTCGAGAAAATCTTCGACGTCGCCTGGGCCGGTGACCGCGAGCCCGACAAGTGGACAGGTGACGTGCCGCCAGTCGAAAGTACGGTCGACATCGAAAAGGCCACATACGCGAACAGCGCCGGCGCCGTCGAATTGAAGACGGTGTGGAGCGATCCCGAGTTCGATCCGAGCGTTCCGGCGTTCTATTATGCCCGCGTGCTCGAGATTCCGACGCCGCGCTGGACGACGATCCAGGCCGCAAAACTCGGCATCGCACCGCCCGACGTGGTGGCGACAACCGTCCAGGAGCGGGCGTGGAGCTCCCCGATCTGGTACAGCCCGACCACTGAGGCGCGGAAAATCGCCAAGAATGGTCTCACCATCGACGATCTCAAGAAACAAGGGGCCGTCGCCCTCAACGATACCCAGCTCAAGGCACTGATCGTCGGCAAGTCGCCGTGGCTGCAGAACAATGTGACCGGCTCGAAGTTCAGGATCATCTATAGTGCGTCGGGGATTGCCAATGCTACGCAAACGCTCACGCCGATCGATCCAGGCTACGTCACGGCGAAGCTCGCTCAAAATCAGGGTCAGAACCTGATCGATCACGCCGGACGCGGCGCCGTCCAGCCGAGTGCTGTCGGCGATCCGGCGCGGAGCAGCTATCTGGGCACGCCCTCACCCTACTACATCAACAACGGCAAACTCGTCACCGTGATCGCCGGAACGCCGATCGAGGTCACCGCCTACAAGCTGGGAGACAAGTATTACGGCGCGCGCAGCAACGAGTTCGGCTACGCGAATTATGAGATCATCCCCGCAGTGCCCGAAATCAATCCGTTGCCGGGTCAGCCGGTGCTGCGTTGAGGAGTTCGATGTCGGTTCGACTTTTGCTGTCTCCCGCTCCGGGGTGGCTCAAGTGCGCGCTGGCCGCCTTTTTCCTCCTGATCTCGGCAGCGGCCGGGGTGGCGTGCCAGCTCTGCTATGAAGCCGCTCGCCAAATGGTGACTATCGGCCAGCGTCTGGATATGGCCGATCGAGTGGTGCTCGCCGTGCCCGTCGCCGGGGCCAACCAACTTCGGATGGTCGAGGTCGTGAAGGGCAAGGATGCCGTCGGCGATATTATCGCGGACCCGGTGGCGGACCTCGCAGCAGCGGCACCGGGCTCCGATCCTTACCTGCTCATTCGTGACCCGTTTGCTGCGCAATGGACCAGCCTGGGCACGATCCGGGCCGAATATGCGGATTGGCTTCGACAACTGGTTGCGACCTCTCTCGTCAAAGGCGACCGTCCACGGCCCACCTGGCCGTCGAACATGCAGACCTCGTCCACGCTCAGCTACGCCGGCTGGCGGCAACGTGTTGCACTCGTTCTGCCCTACCTCGAAAACTCCGACCCGCTAGTTGCCCGGATCGCATGGGGCGAATTGGCGCGCGCCCCTTACGCGACCATGGACGTTGCGAGATCGCGGATCGATGCGGCGGCGGTTGAGAGCTGGCTGGACGATCCAAAACTCGCCTCACGCCAAGCCGCCTACATTCTCCTGCTTGGTTTTGTCGGCGGTCCAGCCGAAGCCGCGCGGCTCGAACAGCGCATCGAAGCCGCACGAAGTTCGCACGGCGCCACAAACCTCGCCGCGATGATTGGCGCTGACCTCGAATTGCGCGGGCCATCTCGCGTTGGCTGGGTCGAGGCGATGTATTTTGCCGATCGCAGCCGGACCATGCCAGAAATCGAGGCCGTCCTGCTTGCGCTCAATGTTCACGGCGATGCGAATCGTACCGTGCCCCGCCAGCGTGTGATCCAGGCCTATCGAGCCTTCATCAGGGAGCGCCCACCAATGGCCGGGTTCGTGGCGCAGCAACTGGCTGACTGGGACTATTGGGACGCCGCGACGGAATACGCGGCGCTGCTCAAGTCCAACACGATAGCGGATCCGGCCTCGGAATTTGCCGTCGTCAACTATCTGCAGCGCGCCGCGTCCGCCAACGCGACCGTTCAATAGATCACCCCATCCTGACAGGCGAAACTCCATGGCACCGCAGCCGCTCGTCAAACCCCAGCCGACCTTGGAAACGCCGGAGCCGGCACTGCGTGAGTCACCGCCTCGGCCGAAGCCGTCACCGCGCGTGCGCAGGTGGTTGCGGGAACCCCTGCTCCATTTCCTTTTTGCCGGTGCGCTGATTTTCGCGATCTATCAACTGTTGAACCCGACCGCCAACCGGACAGACCGAGCCAATCAGGTCGTGCTGACGAAGGACGATCTCCGCCAACTGGCGGTGCACTGGCTCGCGCAAGGTCGGCCACCACCGACGGCTGATCAGATGCACGCCCTGATCGAGCAGCGGGTAAGCGAGGAGATTCTCTCTCGTGAAGCCGCGGCGCTCGGGCTCGACAAGGATGACGAGATCATCAAGCGCCGGTTGGCGCAGAAGATGGATTTCCTGGCAGCGGATATTGCCACTTTGCAGGATCCCGGCGATGCCGAACTCAAAGCCTGGTACACGCAGAACTCGGATCACTTTGCGCTTCGGCCGCGCGCGAGCTTTCGCCACCTGTACTTCTCCTTCGATCGACCTGGTGCTCGCGACCGGGCTGCCGGAATACTTGACAAGATCTCTGGTAAGCCGGCCGACGCACCTGAGGTCGCTACGGTTGCCGACCCCTTCATGTTCCAGGACTATTACGCGGAACGCGCCCCCGACCAGATCGCCAAGGAATTTGGCCCGGATTTCGCGAAGGCGGTATTTCAGCTCAAGCCCGGTGCATGGCAGGGGCCGATCCGGTCGGGTTATGGCTGGCATCTCGTCTTCGTCGATGCCATCGAGCCGGGCCGAGTGCCTGCGTTCGAGGAAGTCGAGCCCGACGTCAAATCTGCCTGGCTCGATCAAAAGCAGCGCGAGATCAAACGGATCGCTTTCGAAGCGATGCGTGCGCGCTACACGGTCGTTGTCCCGCCCATCGAATCGGTCGACTTTGGCAGCCTGCGGAATCCTCAGGCGCCAATCGCGTCGACCGGCGTGTTGCCGCAGTGAGGCCGCGATCGATGCATTGGCGGTGGCTCCAGGTCGCGTTGATCGGTCTGCTGGCGGCGCTGATGGTGCCGATGCCGCTTGCGCGCGCTCACGAGGTCCGGCCGGCCTATCTGCAGATCGATGAAGTCGGGCCCGGCCGCTACCAGCTGCTTTGGCGAACGCCCGTGCTGGCCGGCATGCGCTTGCCGGTCATGCTGCGCCTCCCCGACGAGATTCACGACGTCATCGAGCCTGCCGCGCAAGAGCTGTCCGATTCCCTTGTCGAACGCCGCGTCTTCGACGCCGGCACCCAGGGACTGGCCGGAAAGCGCATCGAGTTCGTGGGGCTTCAGGCAACCGTCACGGACGTGCTGGTGCGCGTGCAGATGCTGGACGGCACACATTCGAGCACGCTGGTGCGGCCGTCCCAGCCGTGGGTCGACATCGCGACATCGCAGGGGGCTTTGGCGGTTGCCGGCGCCTATCTGTCGCATGGCATCGAGCACATCCTGTTCGGCTTCGACCACCTCCTTTTCGTGCTCGGGCTTATCCTCATCGTCCACAACACGCGAATGCTCCTGCTGACGGTGACGGGCTTCACCGTCGCACACTCGATTACGCTCTCGCTTGCGACCTTGGGCGTTCTCCATGTGCCGGGGCCGCCGGTCGAGGCGTGCATTGCGCTCAGTATTCTGCTTCTGGCGAGCGAGATCCTGCGAGGCAAGCGGGGCGAGCCCAGCTTGACCGCCACCTGGCCCTGGGCGGTGGCTTTTTTATTCGGTCTTCTGCATGGCCTCGGTTTCGCCAGTGCGCTGATCGATATCGGGCTCCCACAGGGCGACATCCCGCTTGCCCTGCTCACCTTCAACATGGGGGTGGAGATCGGGCAGCTGATCTTCATCGGCTGCGTGCTCGGCGTGCTGGCCTGCGTCACGCGCATCAGCCTTCCGTCGGTGGTCGAACGCCACGCGCTGGCGGTCGTGACCTATGCGATCGGAAGCGTGGCAGCGTTCTGGTTCATCGAGCGGCTGGCAGGATTTGTGACTTGAGCCATCAAAGACTACTGAGATCGCAGCGAATATTGCAGCCAAGCGATAACACGAAGAGGCTTTGGATGCGGGATTGCTCTCAACGTTTTAAAATATGGCCCACCGATGCCGAACGAATTTCTGTATTTTAGACGTTCAGAAAATATACATACGCTTCGCCGCATTGAGGGCGTCAGTGCAGCCTGCGCGATCGCCCTTTGCGTCGAGTCGTTTGGCGCGGGTCATGTTCGCCGAGAATTTTGATTTCAGCTGCTGTTCGGCTTGCTTCATGGAAGCCACCGTTGGTTGACGATCGAGTTGTGCGCCGACCGACTGGGGTGCAGTTAGTCCCGCATATGGGTTGCTTGCCGATTGACGTACGGCAGCTTCGAATTGCGCAATTTCTGCGGTGCACGGGCCGGCCTGCGCAAATGTAGAACTCAAACAAAGAGCCGCACCGATCAAAAAGCCGGTTGTTGCCCGCAAAGTGCTTGAAAAATAATGCCTGGACATCCGATGCCCTCGCCACCGTCTAATGGGACGTCGTTGCCTTAGATAGTTTCAAATGACTGCTGTTGCTGACATTAAGGCGCAACAAGCCCTTGCAAACAATCGCAAATTGCAGCACCATTTCGCCCGACATCAATTTTGACCACGGCTCGCTACGGCTTGACATGGATCAACTCCCGCTACGCGGCATGCGGTTGACTAATTTTGCCCTCATCATTACGGCGAGAGGAAAAGATGCTGATCTCATTTTCGACCCTCGTGCTCACTTCGCAATTGTTGATTACGGTTGCGGACACCGTGCCCAATTACAATATTCAGCGGGGCTGCCGGGTAGACGACACCAATACGGCCAGCATGAATATGGGATTGGATGAAACGACAAAAAGTTGCATCAAGGATGAACAAAATGCCAAAGATCAGCTGCAAACGCAGTGGTCCCAGTTTGGCCCGTCCGCCCGGGCTCAGTGCGCCAAAGACGAGACCGATATAAGTGGTATACCACCAAGCTACGTTGAATTACTGACGTGTCTTCAGGCCATAGCGGCGGCAAAAAAGCTGAACTAGTGACCGACGCCGTTGTTTTGTGCGGAGAAATAAGGCACGTCGATACTATCGCTCCGATTTTTTTATAGTTCACAATATCTGCCGGAATTGCATAGCGGGCGCCGGAACATCCGGGATAGCCTGCGAACTGGATCATTACGTCTTAAGCCTGTGCTGCCGTTCATCTAAATGAAGGACGACGCCGTCGTCCTATGACTCGATGAACAGCCGATCCCGCCCATCGCAGCTAATCAAACAAAGGAAACGAAGCATGAGGCTAGCTACACGAAGCCTTGGATTAGTTACGTTGCTTGCCGGCGCTCTAATCGCGTTGCCGGCATTGGCGCAACAGCCGCAGCAGCAAAGCCCAACATCGTCGTCATCATGGGCGACGACATCGGCATGTGGAATATCGGCGCCTACCACCGCGGCTATGATGGCGGGCCGGACGCCGAACCTCGACAAGATCGCCAAGGAAGGCATGTTGTTCACGGACTACTATGCCGAGGCAAGTTGCACGGCGGGTCGCGCGAACTTCATCACCGGCGAGCTGCCGATCCGCACCGGCATGACCACGGTCGGCCAGGCTGGCGCATCGATCGGCCTGCCGGCCGAAGCGGTGACCATTGCCACGGTGCTGAAATCGATGGGCTACGCCACCGGCCAGTTCGGCAAGAACCATCTTGGCGACAAGAACGAGTTCCTGCCGACCGTCCACGGCTTCGACGAATTCTTCGGCTATCTGTATCACCTCGATGCGATGGAAGACCCGGCACATCCCAACTATCCGCAGAACCTGTTGAATGTCGTCGGCCCGCGCAACATGGTTCATAGCTGGGCCACCGACAAGGATGATCCAACGGAGATGCCGCGCTGGGGCAAGATCGGCAAGCAGAGGATCGAGGATGCCGGCCCGCTCTATCCCAAGCGGATGGAAACGGTGGACGACGAGATTCGCGACCTCGCCATCAAGTTCATGGACAAGGCCAAGGCCGACAACAAGCCGTTCTTCGTCTGGCTCAACCCGACGCGCATGCACATCGTCACGCATCTCTCCCCGAAGTATGAAGCGATGCGCAACTCGGAGAATGGCTGGTCGGAAGAGGAAGCCGGCATGGCCCAGCTCGATGACGACGTCGGTCTGGTGATGAAGAAGCTCAAGGACATGGGCGTCGACGACAACACCATCGTCGTCTTCACCACCGACAACGGCACCGAAGTCTTTACCTGGCCCGATGGCGGTCAGACGCCGTTCGCGCAGTCCAAGGGAACAGTCCTCGAGGGCGGCTTCCGCGTGCCCGCGATCCTTCGCTGGCCTGGCCATGTGCCGGCGGACTCGGTGCAGAACGGAATCTTCTCCGGCCTGGACTGGTTGCCGACCTTCGTGGCCGCGGCCGGAAATCCGAACATCACCGAGGAATTGCTGAAGGGCAAGAAGATCGGCGACCGGACCTACAAGAACCATCTGGATGGCTACAACCAGATGGCCGCCATCACCGGCAAAGGGCCGTCCGCGCGTCACGAAATCTTCTACCTCGGTGAAAGCACGGTCGGCGCGGTGCGCATTGACGACTATAAGTTCCGCTTCATCGACCAGCCCGCTGGCTGGCTGGGCGAAAAGACCCAGCCTGACGTGCCCTACATCACCAACCTGCGCCTGGATCCGTTCGAGCGCACGGGCTGGCCAAACAATGGGACGAAAGAAGGCGCGCAGCAATACTTCGATTGGTTCAAGTTCCAATTCTGGCGCTTCGTGTTCGTCCAGCAGGTGATGGGCAAGGAAATCCAGACCTTCCTCGATTACCCGCCGATGCAGCGGGGCGCGAGCTTCAATCTTGACGCGGTCAAAGCGGAGATGGCGAAAAAGATGGAGCAGGCGGAGGCGGCGACCAAAGGCCCTAGCCAGTAATAGAGATGACGCTATGGCGGGCGGCCTGGTACAGGCCGCCCGCTCGCGTAGGTTCGTGACCCCCGAAATGAAAGGCACCGCGCGGCGCCTCGAGACGCTAGGCGCATTGGAAGCCGCCGACGGGATGCTGCTGTTCGGCATCAGCACGGCCTTCGTTTTCGCGGTTATCCAGCGCATCGAGCGAACCTTTATATCTGGATCGCAACGCTTGATCGTAAACGGTCTGGATCTGCTCTCTTGTCCGACCGCGTCAGCCCGTCAGGCGCAAACCCTGCCCTACTGATCCTAAAGGATGATCCGCTATTTGACCGGGAACAGAAGCGCGAGCTGAGCCCGCAATTGCCAGTTTGATGTACCAGTCGGATGGACCGCGTTGTAATAGCCGGCAATCGATGCGTTCACCGGTTGATCACCCACCCTGAACACCCGACCGAAGCCACCGCCGATCGGCACCGTCCATTGCTGACCCGATGCCGCGAGCCAGTTCGATGTGATGATCGGTGACGTGGTCAAGTACCAGCCGTGCGCCATGTTGTAGTTGAGGAAGGGTTGCGCGAGGAATGAGTTCACGGGCTGGTGTCAGTGGATTGCCACCGACCGACCACTGATTGTTGAGCAACACGCCGATCACCCAATGTCCTGGCGTGACCAAGAAGACGGCCGTGGGGCCGAACAGGAATTTGCCGGTCCCAGAATAGGATCGTTTGCGGACGGAACAGTGAAGACTGGCCCCACGCCCCAGATCAACGCACCGGGGTGCACGGGGGAAAAGAACAACGATTGAGTAATGTCGCCAACGCCATTGGTATTGCTGTCGAACAGCGGGCTCGGCTGGCTCAGTAACGGAATGATGGTGCGCGAGATCAGGTTCCAGTCATCGTTCAAGTGCATCGGCACGACAGGCTGAATGTTGAATACTTCCTGGGTGCGATTGAATGGTCCAGTGTTAAAATTGGTGTTGCTCTGGAACGGCACGCTGACCAGATCCGCGATCGGGTTTTGTGATTGCTTCTGTAGGTCTTCGTCTTCTGAAGGTTCGCGCGAATGCTTCGGCGCCTCGGCCTCCGCGGAAACGCCGCTCTCAAATTTATAATTGATCCCGGCTTTGACCATTTGAAGGTCGCGGTTCAAAGCCACCGAAGGGACCGTGGGAGAATTCCAGTTTGATAGCCCGAGATAATCGTATTCGAGTTTGACCGTCCAGTGCGGCTTGAAGCCGTATTCGATGCCAGCCCCAACCAACCAGCCGCTGCTGGTGCTGGACCCGTTCCAAACTGTGCCAGGGAGGTTCAAAGTAGCGTTGCTGTTGCACCCAGCCGCCGCCAAGCTTGGCGAATACGAGCCATCGATCATTCACGAGGCCGATGCGGCCCGCCACGGTGCCGATCCAGTGCTGGTCTACATAGCCTAATGTCGGAGTAGGAAGGACCGGATGACTAAAGGCGGCCCCATCGAAATCACCTTCGACACCAAATAGAAAGTGCCCGGCCTGGAAGTTATAGCCCGCCTGCACGCCGCCAATGAATTCGGTCAGGCCGCCATACAGATTGTTGCCAGGAATGTTCAGGCTGCCGTTGGACCATCCCCCGCCGAAGTTGGCACCCACATAAAACCCTGACCAATTATAGGGCGGCGCTGCGATCGGTGCTTGGTACAGCGGGGCTTTGGTAGGCAAGTCCGATGCAAGAGCAGACCCGCTCAACAATCCTGCAGCAGCGATGCCTGCAAGGAAAATTTTCTGCACTGTCGCCTCCTCCTGACGGTCGGCCACAACTCCGAAACGTTACTGCGAGTAGCACCTTCTGCCTACGCGTCTTGATTGGTGCGGGTCAAACCATGCGAGCTATTCTCGCTGCTGTGATATTCCAGCAACATCGAAGTCGTTCATCTCTTTATCTTTAGCCTTGTGGCATCAAGCCATTCTTATTCTGTCATCATTGCTGTGCGACCGCCTGAACCCGAACGCGCGATGAGTTTCATGGTCCGGTAACTTTGCTCTTGGTCGTGCTCGATCACCATTAGGTAAGCCGTGTGACATGTTCACTTCATTAGCCGAGAGGCTCATCCGAAAGCGGATACCTATCTCGTAGGCGAAAGCGCGAAATGGGCTTGCTTCATTGGCTGGCGCCGGAGCGCCCACACCCCGGCCATATCCCGGCTGTAGGGTCTGTGGCTCTTTGGTCGCAGTTTTGATCTTTTTTCTGGCAAATCAATCCTGGTTGAACTTTATATGGTGAGACCCACTTGCTCCAAGGTTACAATCTCGCCGAGTTGTATTCTGAGGCGACATACCCTACGGGGCACACTATGACAGCGAGAACTGCATTGGCCGCGGCGAAAAGCGGACGACCAATCTCCGCACGTCGACGCAGACTTGGCGTTGCTGCAATCGTCCTGGCGCCCGCGATCATGTTTTTTTCCCAGTGTGCGTTGGCCGATGAAGGCGGCGTCAGTTTCTGGATCCCTGGCCTCTTTGGAAGCTTGGCGGCCACGCCGCAGCAGCCGGGTTGGTCGCTGGCGAATATCTACTACCACACCTCCGTATCCGCCGGCGCCGACGTCGCGGGTGCGCGTGAATTCACGCTCAACAGGGTTCCGGTCAACGGAACCATAAACGCAAATCTGAATTTGCACGTGAATGCCACCGGCGATCTTGGCTTGGTGCTCCCGAGTTATGTATTTGCAACGCCGGTGCTCGGCGGTCAGGCGTCGGTATCCCTCCTGGCAGCCTATGGCGTCGTCGGCACCAGCCTGGCCGGGACCTTGTCCGGCGTGATCTCGGCGCCGCCGTTCGGCAGCAGTCCCTTCGCGCGGTCCGACACCATCAGCGACACGACATGGGGCTTTGGGGATCTGGCGCCGATGTTCCAACTGAAATGGAACGCCGGCGTTCACAACTACATGACCTATCTCACCGGCGATATCCCGGTTGGCGCCTACCAATCGACGCGCCTGTCGAATATAGGCATCGGACACGGCGCGATCGACGCCGGCGGTGGCTACACCTATTTCAATCCGCAGACCGGTCACGAATTTTCCGGCGTGCTCGGCTTCACCTACAATTTCATCAATACGGCTACGCAATATCAAAATGGCGTCGACTTGCACTTCGACTGGGGTGCATCGCAGTTCCTGTCGAAGCAGGTCATGGTTGGCCTCGTGGGCTATGTTTACAAGGAGATCGGCTGCGACAGCGGTTCAGGCGACCGTGTCGGCTGCTTCCAGTCCCAGGTGTTCGGCGTCGGTCCCCAGATCGGGTTCCTGTTTCCGGTCGGAGACATGCAGGGATATCTCAATCTGAAGGCCTACGGCGAATTCGACAATGCAAATCGGCCAGCGGGCTGGAATACTTGGGTCACCTTCTCTATCTCGCCGCCCGCGCCGGGAGCGCCTCCGACAACAAAGCCAATCGTCAGAAAATATTAGGATCAACCAAGCTGCGGCTTGTCGTCCTGAGCGAACGTTTCCATTCCCCGAGCGGGAGTTGATGCGCAGAAAAACTTCTCGCGTTGCCGCCTAATAATAATTCCTGAAATATTCGGCGGCATACGGTGGCTGGCCATTCATATCGACCGGATCGCCCGTCAGCAGCGCGCCGGCCTGAGTCTTATAGTCGGGCGCGACGCTATTGTCTGGCTGCAGCGGCTGGCTCAGCATATCGCGGTAACTGATATAGGCATCCTTGTTGCCAATAAAGACGCAGACACAATGCGTGGGCTCGGCATAGAGGTAGCGAACATCTCCGCCGCCGAGATTATGAACGACAATGCGGTGCGGCGGCAGCGCGTGCAGCGCTTGCTTGCCCGCCGGATCATTGGCGAAATGCACCTTGAAGCCGGCCGAGGACAGATAAAAGCTGTTCTTGTCCAGAAACGGCTTGCTGGGCGGCTCCAGCGCCACCAGTAGGGACGTGCAAAGCAACAATACGATGGCCGGAAAGACACTAGCGACGTTCTTGCCGAGCGCCCGACGCACGCGCGGAAACCCGATGTCGGACGACGAGATCGACGAAATGGACATTCGATATACTCCTGCGGGCAGCGCGCCGCTCCCCTTCTTCCCTTGAAACATATCCCGATGCAATCGCAGTGTCACGACGGGTCGAAAGTCCTGGAAGGCTCTGGCTTATTCTACCCTGCAAGCAGTATACCCTACGATTCCGGCGCGTGTATTCATGAGGTTTCGACGTGATCCGACTATCTATCCGACGAAAGATCATGGGGATCGCCGTGGCGCTGATCGCCTTGATGGCCATTACCGCTGTTCTGACCGTAGTGCTGGTGATGCAGGTCGGTGCGCGCATCGAAGAGCTGACGTACAATTACATGCCCGCCTATGGCGACCTCGCGCGAGCGAATATCCGCTCGCTCGAGCGGGCGCTGGCGATACGCCGCATCATCATTGAGAAGCTCCAGTCCCCGGAGGACAGCGGCCAATATACAGCCCTCCGCAACCGCTATGACGCGCTGGGCGGACAGGTCGAGCTGGAAATCCTGGCCGCGCGGGCGTTGATCCATGGGCTGATCGAGACGGGTCCTGCGTTCGGCGACGTATCGACGCTTAGTCAATTCGAGAGCCGTATCGACACCATAAACGACGATTCTCGTCGCCGCCTCAACGCAGAGAACAAGCGCCTCCTGGCGGTGCTCGATACCGGCGACAAGAAAGCACTCGCCGAGGAAATGGAACGCATCGACGAACTCCGCGACGAACTCAATCAGAAGCTGGACAACGTTCGAGCTGATATGTTGGTCCTGCTGCGCACGGACGCCAATATGACGGTGCAAAAGCAGCACCAGGTGATGCTGATCTCTGTGGCCCTGACCGTGCTTGCCGCCATACTAGGTCTGGTGTTCGCAGGCTTGGTTAGCGCCGGCGTAACTCGACCGGTCCGGCGGTTGCTAGAGGGGGCCAAGGCGGTCGAGGCGGGCGATCTCGACGGAACACTGGTTGCCACTTCGCGGGACGAAATCGGCCACTTGACGACCGCGTTCAATCAGATGGTCGAGCAATTGCGTCTCAAAGAGCGCCTCCGCGAAACCTTCGGCAAGTATGTCGATCCGCGTGTCGTCGAGGGGCTGATCGAGGGGCCGGCACTGGCCGCCGAAGGGCAGCGCCGCGTCATGACCGTGCTGTTCTGCGACGTCAAGGGATTTACCAGTACCAGCGAAGGCATGACCCCGCAGGGGCTTGTCAAAGTCATGAACCGCTACTTTTCGACGATGTCTGCGCCGATCCGCCATCACCAGGGAATCATCGACAAATATATCGGCGACGCCATCATGGCCTATTGGGGGCCGCCATTCGCCGACAATAAAGAACAGGCGCAGCTCGCCAGCTTTGCCGCGCTGGAAATGTTGCAGCTCGTACCGCAGCTGCGGGCCGAGCTTCCCGAATTGCTCGGCGTTCGCACGCTGCCAAACACCTTCGACATACGCATTGGTATTGCTACCGGCGAAGTGCTGGTCGGCAGTATCGGATCCGAACTGATGATGAGCTACACCGTGATGGGCGACACCGTGAACCTGGCATCGCGCCTGGAGGGAGCCAACAAGGTGTATGGCGGCCGTATTCTTGTATCCGAGGCCACCATTGCCGGTGCAGGCGCCTCCATCGAAGCACGCGAAATCGATCGCGTCGTCATCCTCGGTCAGACCCAGCCGCAGGCGGTGTTCGAAATCATGGGACGAAAGGGCGAGTTAACGCCCGCGCAACGCGAACTGCGCGATCGTTTTTCCGAGGGGCTTACTGCCTATCGTGCTAGGCGCTGGGAGGATTCGCGTCGCGCATTTAACGCGGCACTTTTGGCGGTTCCTGACGACGGCCCGTCGGTGACGTTTATCAAGCGACTGGATCACCTGCTGACTGATCCACCTGAGAATGCGTGGGACGGCTCGTGGCGTCTCGAACAAAAATAAAATGGACAGTCAGACATCGGCCGCATTCGCTCGCGCCGGGAAATGTTTGATTCAAGTCAAACCACCCATAACCTCAATCGATAACGTGATCTTGCGTTAGCCGAGACCGAACAGGCACTTCGACGCCGCATAGCAATTCGGCAAGCTTGCCGATACCACTCATGAAATGTGTGATAGAAAACATTTCCTATAAACTGGAGAAATCAGATGCGAAGACTCTTACTTCTCGCGACAACCGCTCTCATGCTCGCGGGATCGAACGTTCAGGCACAGGTACCGCTCAGTGCTTATATGGATGCAAATGGATATATTGATGTTCAGGCACTGACTTGCGCCCAGCTTGCGGGAACGTTTCAGGAAGATGCCGATATGCTTACAACCTGGTACAGCGGATGGTACAATGGTCTGGCAAAGAAGCACTACATCCATGTGACAAGGGCCAAGCTGTTCGAACACGAAGTGATTGTGTACTGCAAGGCAAACCCAGGCGTTAAGATCATCACCGCGATTGACACGATTATAAAGGAAGAGAAGTTGTCGGGTGCGTTCAAATAAGCCGAGATCACCGATCCGTGCGGTGCGGCCCCGGGGCAAACCTGGGGTCGCGACCGCGTCGCGTATCAGCGGCGTGTACCGGGGCGATCAGGGCCGCTTCAGGAGCCAAGGGGTGTGAGTGCGTTGCGCAATCCATCGCTCGGAATCATCATCAGGCCCGTGAACGGCTGACTCAATTCGAGGATTAGGAAGAGCGAAGCAGACGCAGAAAGCGCAAATATGCAGAGCGCCGTGATCGTGACTACATTGATGTCAGCGAACAGGCTGAAGCTCAAAAAGATGATGGTAAGCCAGAAAACCAGCACCACGAGGAATGGCGCAGGGATCGCCCCGCCTGCTTGGGCGAAAAGCAGCAAGCGTGTCTTTCCCATATCCGTCGTGGCCTCAATTGCTCTGGCCTGGAAGAGGCGTTGACTTTCATTCTGCGGCGATAATTTCAAGATGTCCTGGTAGAGCACGCCCGCCGAATCGCTTTCGACGAACGGCGCTCCCTTGCGAGGATCTGTACTGTTCTTGTGCCAAATTCGATCGACCAAGGTGCCAATGCCCTTGCGTAGCAAAATGCGGATCGAATTGGTCTCAGGGCCGTAGAGCCCGAGCGTGCGGTCCAGAAGCACGGCGTTGGCGGTCAGCTGCTCGACCTCGGTACTTTGGGTTTGATACGTGCTGTTTGCCGAAGATATCAGCAAGCCGAGCACAAGAGCCGCCATCGTGCCGATCAGGCCGGTACCTAGCCGGACGACGTCCTTTGTATCCCCGCTTAGATGGTGCCCAGGCAGCCTGTTCCGTATGAACATGCCGAGGAAAATACCCGCAAAGATGATCGCGAACACAATCAAAGACGTCAGCAACGGACTCATTCTCAAACCCTCCAACTCAAAGCTTGCGACGCATTATGAGCGCATCAAGAATAACCCCGGCAATAGCATGACGCCGCCTTCAGTATAGGCCAAACGTGAATTGTGCTCCTCACTCAACGTGAAGGGGCTTTCGGCGCGATCTCGTCTACAGTTTAGATGCCTGATGGCGTTCTCTTCTTTCCATGTCCCAAACCTCGCGGATCATCGCGAATAACGATGCAGTGGTCAGACCAAAAAGCAGCATGCCATTTAAGGCCTCAAAGGCACCCATAAGCTGCCACTGATCTCTCAGATAAAGGTTGGCGTGACCATAGCTGCTCATCGCACTGAGCGAATAAAGCATAGCCGACCTGCTATCTGGCAGCGCGTCAAGTCCTCGATATGCCACTGCCCACAAGCCGGCCTCGAGTTCGTGAAGCACCGTCGCAAGTAACGCAGCTCTGCCAATCACGGCAATGAACATCGGAACAAAGCGACGGCGAGCCGTCGCTATGTTCATTGTATTCACCACCTCTCGAAAGATGGGCATAAGACCCACGACATGGATGATGACGCAAATCGCGATTAAGGGCAGGCTCCAAAGCCAATCAATGTCCCAACGTAAAATCGAACCTATTTCTCCTGAATTTGAGCCAGATACGCGACGATATCCTGTATCTGCTTTTGGATAACCTCCTCTGGGTCGCAAGGCAAATCCAGCAATGAATCAATAGATTTCGGTTTATACGCTTTGCCTTGCCCGCCCGGCGGAGGTCCCTGTCGACATCCCCAAATCGGCATTTCGGGACTGAGATGCGCGCTAGTCGCGCTTCGTCCATCTATTAATTCGGCGATGGTGTTCGGTGAAAATACGCCGTTGTTCTTTTTGGCGAGCAGCGTCAAATCGGCGGGCTTGATTTTGAGCTTGTTGCTTATCCGACCTGCGCCCTTGCCATCGGCTCCGTGGCACTCCGCGCATTTCGATAGAAACTCGATCCGTCCCTTTTCGAGGTCTTGAGCCCAAACGCAAGTATTCGTTGCCATGATCATGATGGCTATCGATAACTGCCTCCACACAACCTTTTGCACAGCATCACCCTTGATTGCTAAAAAGGGCTGCAAATTTTCACCGGCGGCTGTGAGTTGGACGGGCCGCACTCCCCTCTGCTTTCCTGAAAGCGACCGGCAACCGTATAATGAAGAGATGATCTCACTTCTTGAGGTAGGTCAAATAAGTTAGGTGCGAAAACGTCGGGTTCTGATCATCAGCTTTCGATTTGACGATCTCCGCTTCACTTCCGATTTGGTCAGGAACTGAAACCGGACATCGATCGGGGTGGCTGGCATGTCCGAAAGGTGCAGCCAACAGCCGACATCCGGTCTGTGACAAAAAAACCCGGCGTTGCGGCCGGGGCTTTTTAGTCGTTGGCAGTGAACACGATCTACAGAAGGGGGCTTCAGACCCCCCTTCCGAAATTCTTGATCGCCATGCATCACTTCATGCATTCCCGCACAAAATCGATGCGTTCGACCAGACCGAGCTTCTTGGCGTCAGCCTGCTTGCGGCAGTCATCTCTCTTGTCGATCCGCATTTCGATCTTTTGGAGCACTCCAAGATCCTCCCCCGATGGTCCGTCGCTGGCAGCTCGCATTGTCGCCTGGAACTTCTTGATGTCCTCGGGCGACAGTTCGGGCCGATCGATCTTGATCGTCAGCTTGTTGAGCTTAGCCGGTGAGCGGTGAACGGCGGCTTGTAGTCCGCGTCATTCACACCGGTGAGCGGTGTCGGAACCGATGTCGAAGCTCTCGTCCCATTGCAGGATCATCGGCAGGGTTTGCGCCATGCTTTGGATGGCAACGTCGTTGCCGTCCACCTTCAGCGTGCCGGTGCCGGAGCGGCCAAGGCCGCTCAGATTGTTGAAGGCCAGCGTGCCGGCACCGATTCCATCGTACTTGAAGTCAAACTCGACCGTGTGCCGGCCGGCCGTCAGCGCATCGGGGCCTTCCCACTTGATCCGCTTGAGATCGACCAGGTTCCATAGGAATACGGGCTTGCCGTTCAAAAGGTAGAAGCCGTAGCCCGCGAACCGCCCGCCCGAGGTCAGTATCATGCCCTCGGCGCCCCCTTGCGGTACCTCGATATCGGCAGTGATGGTGTAGGAGCTATTGAGCAGGAATGGTGAATCGCCCTGCGGCAGCCCGACCATCGGCCGAGTGTAGACGAACTCGGTGCGGCCGGCGGTGATGTTCGGACGCGGCGCGACGATGCGGCGCCGCCACCGAAGCATCCAACGGGAGGACCTGGTACTTCTTCGCCTCATCGAGGAACATCTTCCTCATCTCCGCTACTTTCGCGGGGTTTTTTGCGGCGATGTCGTCGGCCTGTGTGAAGTCCTTGGTTAGGTCGTAGAGTTGGAACTCCTGGTTGTTGAGCGGATCGGGATTGGCCGGACCGAAGGCCTGCCACGGCGCGCGGTTGACCTTGGTGCTCAACATCCAACCGTCTTGTACAGCGCCCACTGACCCATCATCTCGAAATACTGGGTCGTGTGTCGCGACGGCGCCTTGGCGTTGGCGGCATCGAAGGTGTAGGCGAAGCTCGTGCCCTCGATCGGCTTCTGCTTGATGCCGTCGACGATCTCGGGCGCACGGATGCCGGCGGCCTCAAGGACGGTCGGCACGACATCGATCACGTGGACGAACTGCTCGCGCAAGCGCGCCCTTGTCCTTGATGCGCGCGGGCCATGACACCACCATGTTCTGGTTGATGCCGCCGAGCCTGGACGCATTCTGCTTGAACCAGTCGAACGGCGTGTCGAAGGCCCACGACCAGCCGGCCGACATGTGGTTGTAGGTCTGTTCGGTGCCCCAGACGTCGTAGAACTTCATTTGCACATCGACCGGAACGCTGACGCCATTGAAGAACGCCACTTCGTTGGGCGTCCCGATTGGCCCGCCCTCGGCGCTGGTGCCGTTGTCGCCATTGATGTAGATGATCAGCGTGTTGTCGAGCTTGCCGAGGTCCTCGAAGGCCTGGATCACGCGGCCGATCTCATGGTCGTTGTACGCGGCGTAGGCGGCGAAGACCTCGACCTGGCGGATGAAGAGCTTCTTCTCCTCCGCGCTGAGCTGGTCCCATGGCTTCAGCATGTCCTTGGGCCAGGGCGTCAGCTTCGAGTCCTTCGCGATCACGCCGAGCCGCTTCTGGTTCTCGAAGATACGCTCGCGCAGCTTCTCGTAGCCGTCGTCGAACAGGTGCATCGCGCTGATCTTGTCCACCCACTCCTTGGTCGGGTGATGCGGCGCGTGCGTGCGCGCCAGGCGCGTATTTGATGAAGATCGGCTTGTCAGGGTCGGTCTGGTGTATCCGCGTCATGTAGTCGATGGCGTCGTCGGCCATCGCGGTGACCAGGTTCCACGTTCCCGGTTCCTTGCCCAGAAACGGATAGATCTGCGTCGTGTTGCGGAACAGGTTCGGCTGCCACTGATTGGCGTCGCCGCCGACGAAGCCGTAGAAGTACTCGAAGCCCATGCCGGTCGGCCACTGGTCGAACGGCCCGACCTGGCTGGCCGCGAAGGCTGGCGTGTTGTGGTCCTTGCCGAACCACGACGTGGCGTAGCCGTTGTCGAGCAGGATTCGGCCGATCGTTGCTTTGTCCTTCGTCGATAATGCTGTTGTAGCCGGGGAAGCCGGTCGACTGCTCCGAGATCACGCCAAAACCTGCCGAGTGATGATTGCGTCCGGTGATCAAGCGCCGCGCGTGTCGGCGAGCACAGCGCGGTGGAGAACATGCGATTGTAGCGCAGCCCCTCATTCGCGATGCGGTCCATGCGCCGGTGTCGGAATGACGCCGCCGAAAGTGCTCGGCACGCCGAAGCCGGCGTCGTCAGTGATGATCAGCAGGACGTTCGGCGCGCCCTTCGGCGGCACGACGCGCGGCGCCCACCAGGGCTTCGACTGCAAGGCATCATCCTTGATCACGCCGCCGAACTTCGGATCTGGCGGCGGGAGCTGTTTCCCGTCGATCGTAGTCGTGGCACTTGGCGAGCCTGGTATGCCGTTGATCTGTTGAGCCTCCGCAGAACCAGACAGCAGAAAGCTCAGCATCAATGTCGCAACGATCGATCGACGATTGGTCATGGCGAATTTCCCCTCTTGGCAACACTCGACATAAAGTGCACCACACGTTTGCTTTAAATGGATGATGCTCGACATGAAAGCCTTGATTTGGATCAAGAGTTTCAACGCCGCGACCGGGTCGAACCAGCAGCAAATCGGCCATCAGGTTGTTTTTATGGTCGCGTCAATTTTCGGTCTTCGACATTGCTTCGATCCATTTCCTGACTGTGTCTAGATTGAATGAACCAGGCGTCTGGCTTGGCGGATAGTCTTTCAATGTAAGAAGGAACGTCATTGCGACCTGGGGGGCGGCACTCCGGCGGCAAAAGAAAAGCCGCCCGAAGACGACTTCTCAATTCAAAAACGCTCGCCCCACGCACGACGAGCGGCAGTCACCATCCACTATCGAGCGGCCTTGTAACCCTTGGCGACGGCCTCCGACTTCTTCAGCGCGCCGACGAGTTCCGCGCCGGTCATCAATGCCGTGGTGTGACTGGCCTTGATCGCACCACCCGCCCCAATTGCGAGCGCAATGGCCGCCATGCTTTCATTGTTTGGCACGTCGGCAATGATGACGAGATCATAGTCGCCGAAGCAGTACCAACCGCCAATCAGTTTGCCGCCGACGGCTTCGCACGCCGCCCGTCCAACCGCTTCAACACGGTTTTGCGGGTTCTTCATCTGCGCGGCCCACGATTCTGCGGTGTAGGCTGCCTCATACATATAGAGCGGCATGTTCGACCTTCCTTAACCGAGGCTTGGCGTGAATGCCAGATGACCTCCGCTTGTCTGTAACACGTTCCATCTTATAGGCCCGAGGTATTCTTCGAGAGCGGCATTCGTTAGCTTTTCTCTCAAGAATATCGATGAGCGCGTAGACGGACATCGCCCATGTCGCGCATGGGTCAAAAGCGACCGAATTGGGTTGTCCGCGCCATGTCGGGTTTACCCCCGTTTGCGACCGAACTGCGGACATCGCCAGTGGTCGTGCTATTGCTCCGCGTCGCCTGCGCAATGGCGTTCGTGTCCGGTTTAGGGTCTTCGCGACCGGGCCGAGCCAGCAGCAAATAAAAATCTCGGCGCGACACAGCAAATGTCTAACACGGTTCGGGCGAGTTGACGTCGGAGTCTCGTCGGTTTTCAGCATCCAAGCCCGCGGGGGTCATCACAATCTGCTCGGCCGGTCTACGAAACGCCGTGCACGGTTCAGAAATTCACGGCGGTTGCCGATCTCCCGCAGCAGTCCGATGCGCCGACGTTGCGCTGCATGCATGAGTTGATCGAACATATCGAATAGTTCGCGCGCCTGAACAAACACCTCGGCATTGATGTCGATCTGATCAAACCCGCTTCGGTCCAGACGCGCTTCGATTTCGGCGGCGGCCTCTGGATCGTCGCGCCATTCTGTGGCCGTCCGCCTGGCTTGCACCCGCACCATTGGCATGGCCTCGGCCGGCATTCCCTCGCCGTCCAGTCGCTGCAAGATCGCTCTCGATCGCAACAGCACGATGGGCGTCCAGAATCCTCTTCTTCAGGCGCCGATAACGCAAGATTTCCCAAGAGAGCTCGACGAGATCCAGCGTCCACAGCCATTCAATGTTGGTTTCCGGCTGGATGTCATCGACCATCATCTGGCGGATGGCTTCAAATTCCCGAAGGTCTTCGCCAGGGAGCAAGAGGAACGGCTCCGAAGATGGTATCAGTTCAGTTGGTACAGTGAGAGATCCGCAGGACGCCCTGGCGGGTCGGCTGTTTCTGTGATTCAACACGGCGCCCTCACCTGATTTCCGCTCGCCAACTTTTTCAGAGCAGGACGGCCGCCAAGAAATAGCGGCTCAATCAATCAGCCGTCCGAATTGCCATGTCGTGAGGCTGATGCGGTCCTTTGCGAGCAATCGACAGTTCGGGATCAAGCAGGGTTGCTTGCCAAAGATCCTTTGCCACCTCGATCGGTGCGATCTGAACATTGGCCCACCACGCGACTTCGTTGCCATGGCGGTGCAGTTCCCGATGATGTTCACGACACAGCGGCACGGTGAATTCATCGCTGACCTTGCGCCCCAGTGATCGAGGCTGCGCAAATTTGAGATGATGCGCATCGCACGGCGAGCGCTGGCAGATCAGGCAGGCTTGCGCTGCGACGAACGCGAGATGGGCCTTGTTGCGCTTGCGGCCGGCCTTCGGCAGTCGGGGAGGCCAATTTGCGAAGTTGGTTGGTCCAGGGCTGCCACGTCCTGCGGCTGTGCATCTGATTGGATCAGCAGCTCTTGATAGGCCGCCTCGACGGCACGGGCATCGTCCGCTGTGAGCGTGTTCTTGGCGGGCAGTCGGCGATGCGCCCACAAAGCAAGATCGTCAGGGTCCTTGAGCTGCTGGATCTCAGCGATCAGCTGATCGCGTAACGCGGCGGATGGCTCGATTGCGAGCAGAGGCTTTGGTTGCCGCGGCTTGTGGATCGAGCCATTGGGCGGCTTGCGGCCGTTTGGAGCGCTCTCGGCTTGGTGTCCGTGGCAACTGCAGGCGAAGGTTCCGTGAGCAGGTCGGGAGCATCGAGATCGTCCTCACCGGCAATGCCGACCAGCGCAAACAGCGCATAGCGCCGGGCGTAGGTCAGCGCCGCTCCCATCCGCTGCGGGGTCGCGGTCTCGCTGGCCGGGCAGACCGGCCAGTCTGAGGAGATCCACTCTCCGGAGGCGTGCGCCAGCAGGGTGGTCAGCCGGATCTGGCCGGAGTCCTGATCGATTGCGGTGGTCTGGACGGTCGCGATCTCATGCTGGCCCAGGCTCTTGCGGACGATATCAAGGCCGCTGGCGAGCGAAGCATAGCGGAAGGTCTGGTCAGGCTCCCGTGGGAACGGCGAGCGGATGGTGGCAATCAGGGATTTCTCCGGGTTGGTCAGTTCGCCCTGGGCTTTGGCCAGCGCTGCTGCAATGGCGCCGATCGATTCACTGGAGCGGTGCATCGGCGGCCTCCACGTCCAAGAGGTCGAAGCTGATCGCTCCCGATTTCGAGCGTTTGGCCCGCAGGCCGTGCCCGGTCGCCTCCTTGGCGTCCTCCGGCACCAGTTTCTTCAGATCGGCCTTGGCGCCCTCATGCTCGACAAAGGCCGGCCGGGTCCGCCGGAACACGGCGGCAAATTCGGCCCACGAGTTGGAGGCACTCATGTCGACGATGCGGACCGCCTCCAGCCGCGGCCGTGGCGGCTCGACCCCGAACAGCCGGGGCTCCTCGCCATCCATCACGCAGCGCCAGAACTTCTTCTCCGCGGTGAGCAGCAGGTGCTGGTACAGCGGATCGGCATGGATGGTGAGCTCGACCCATTTGCCGCCACCGGTGATGATCGACAGCACCGCGGAGCGGGCATTGGAGACCCACATATTGTGCTGCAGCTGCGCCATGTGTTTTTCGGCGGCGGCTTCCTCCGAGAAGGTCCAGGGCAGCATGAACTTGGCCTCGAACACCGCGCCACCGGGATCGACCAGGCCATCCAGCGTCGCCGCCATCCATTTGATGACGGGATGCTGGATTTTTCGCTGCACGTCCTTGATGGCAAGGCCGGTGTTGCGCTCATACCAGCGCCGGTTGAGGTCCTCGGTGACCGATCCAAGCTGCACGATCAGATTGTCGGAGAGATCTTCCGGCTCGACCTCGCCGCGCTTCTCCCGCCACAGCCGAACCAGCATCGCCTCGTCGTCGCCCATGATCACCCGGGCATCGGAGCCACCGATAAAAGAGCGGCGATGGATGTTGTTCGGTGGGTGGTCATTTTACGCTCCGCTGTACCATTACTAAGCAATCACGCGAGCTAGTCGCGAGGTCACATTGCAAATTTCGTTTTGTATTTTGCGCGCAGTTTTAACGCGCCGGATTTATCGCGAAAATAACGGGAGTGATCGACACGTGGTGCACGCGGAAGGGTTGGTGGCGGCGGGCGCTTTGCAGGTGCCGGCTCCTCATCATGGAAGTCAGGGGCGGGTTTTCCCAGGACAGCGCTGAGAAAACGGGTGTGCTCTTTTGTGAGCTGCCAATCGAGCTTGTCGAAGGTCCGGTCGCTCATGCCCGGTGGTTTGCCGATCCCCGGTCCAGGATGATCGGTCTTGAGCTTTTTCATCAGCTTGAAACAGCGGCGCAGATAGCGATCGGCTGGGGTGGTGCGCCGATCTTTCAGGCCGGCCGCCTCCGCGATACAAAACTGTCGCCGCCCGGGGCCAAATAAACCGCCTGAACCTGTTGCTCCGTTTCGGGACAGGTGAACCGCCACAACCAGCCGCCGACCTGTAGCCGGCGTGCCGGTGAGAGTGACCGTCTGCGCCGCCGGCCGATCGCCCCATAGGCGGTAGCCCACGAGCACATCGCCTGAGGCCGGATCTCCGGCTCTTGTTGGCCATTTCACCGTAATATAGGCGCTGACAGCCCGATCTGGGTTTTCGCGCAGATCCCCACACATGACGTGGCCGGTCGGGTAGCTGAGGCGCACCTCATAGGTGCCTTGCCGGCCGGTTTGCATGGCCACGGCCATCAAAGCCCGGGCATCCAACTTCAGCGCTTCATCCACATACGCCATCACGACCTCCAAACCGGCCCGGATTTGGTAACTCCGCGCGGCCAGGACTGGAAGGAATTTGTTGCACTCAATGAGTGAATTTTTTGACGGCTACAACCTTGCACTCGAGGTCGATCGGAGTGATACTTCTCACTCATTCTTCAAACAGGAGGACCCAGCCGCGCAGCGCTCGAACAGGCTGGAGTCGAATGTATCGACGAAAATGGTGGGGCTGCGGGACCGAATTGCACACAAGCGACCAGAGTCACGCGCCTTCCGGCAGGCCGTATTTCCTTTTGCTTTCCGCTCTCATTTGTAATGTACCGTGCTTGTCGCGGTAGTACATCGACGCCGACTCCGGATTATTGACCCGCATCGGTTCCTCAAACGGCACTTCGTCCGGTTCGAGCACTTCTTGTGGCGGCGCATCCAGGATTTCCGGCGCCACATCCATGTCGCCAAAGTCCGGCTGGCCAAGGCCTGCAATGGCATGCAAACGCGCAACGTCTAGCCGGGCGAGCTTTTGCATCAGCTCGTCGTAACGCGCCTCAGTCATCCACGACGGTTTATAAATTCCCGGCGCGTTATGGGTAGCGCAGAGTTCGCGCAGGATCGCTTCCGCACGGTCGATGTGCCGGCCGAGTTTGGAGCGGCTCAAGCGGCGGTAGGTCAACTGAGCCGCGTCGCGCGACATAAACTGCTGTTCGTTTGGACTGAGGTACAGCGTCTGCACCAATTGCTTGGTCAAGGGGCAGACCGCCCGCCATCCCACCCGCCCGTTCTTCGACCTGACGCCCCTGAGCATTAGCATTTGCTCGCTCTTGCGACCGTCGGCTTGGACGAAATTTAGCGTTGCTTGTCCGCGCGCTTGGTCCGCCTGGATCGTCCTGCGCAATCATCGACCCGCGCGGTGAGGTGGTTGTCGGGTCTTTCCTCCCAGGGGCGGCCGGGCTCCAGCCACAGCGGGGTTTTCTTCCTCAAAACTGGATTGGCGCCACGCTTGCGAGCCGCCGCAACCATCGAGCGGATGTCCAGCTTATAGGCCTGATCGACGAACAAGTTTGCCATGGCAAATTGACCTCTTTTGGGAGTTTAATAGAGATAGGTTTGCTTCTCCCAAATTACAACTCAAGTATCTGTTTTTGAAGCAAAATTATTTATTATTTAGATTCCGCCGAAAGCGCTTGCTACGAGGGTTAATATGAGTGCTTAATCTCTCTCATTTTTATCAAAAAGGAGAGCCAAAATGACGATCAATCAAAAGCTTAGTGATGTCGATATTACGACTATAGCGAGCAATGCCGTGAATGGCCCTAGAGACCACCCAATCATTGCAGACCCCGAGCCTGACGGACCTGAGATAGACGACGGACCTCCATTGGAGTCAGCCCTCCTCTTTGCTTGTACCCCGCTCGCCGTCGGCGAGGATTCGGAAAGCCCGTATCGCGTTATTGTCAGAGATTGGCGCAGCCATCGCGCCAAAGGATTTCTTCGAAAAACTGACGGTGGCGGACCTCACCCATGCTCTATGGGAGGAACAGCGCTATCGTCGCCAGCAGGTCGACCTCGCCTGCGCAAGCCGCTTCAAGGCATTGACGTGTTTGCTGGTGCCGATCTGCCAGCGCCTCAACTTACCAGCATTGAAAATCGCGGCAGACTATTTCGGCACCGATGAGAAAGCGCGAGATGATGCGACGAGCTTGCTGTTGCAATACGGTATTAGCGATCATGCAATCAACGCCCAGGCCGCCGAGCTTCATGCGCAAAGCATGGCATCGCTGGACCGGCTGGTTGCTGCCCGGCAAGCCCAACGATCCACCGTTCTGCGCCAACACGAGCAACGCCGACGGAAGGCCGATAAGCGTGAGACACGAACATCCCCACCCCAAGCGGTCTCGCACTAGGAGCACTCATGGCAACGGAAAAACAGATCCGCGCAAATCGCGCCAATGCGAAGCGAAGCTCGGGACCGAAGACTGTGGCTGGACGATTAACCTCCAGCCGCAACTCCTTTCGTCACGGGTTGTCTCTACCCTTGTCGGCGGACCCACAGACGCAAGCCAAAATCGAACGGTTGGCCCCGCGATTGCCGGCACAGCGCCGACTGAGCAGCAGCTCGTTGCAGCGATGATGGTCGCGGAAGCGCAGATCGATATCATCCGAATTCGCACAAAGCGCGCCGAGACCACCCCTACACTGGTAGAGGCAATCCTAAATCAGAACGCCGTGCGCAATCTTTGCGCGCTCGATCGCTATGAGCATCTCGCCATGCGCCGACGGAAACTCGCCAGCCGACGCTTCGACGACCTCGCGGGGAATGACTGAAATGTCTCCAACTCGCGATCTCCGCACAGAACAAGAACATCAACTTCTCCGTTTTGGCAGAACGAAGCCAATTTACCGGTTGCGCACGGCGAGAACGCCAACGTCGCGCTGCAGGCTTCGCAGCTCGTACAGTTTTGGCAGAACGAACCCAATTTGCCCGTCAGCATGTCAGCAGGAAGCCAATTTTGATGGCAGCCGCCAATGAAGGATGCTTCCGCAGCCGCGACGGTTCGAAGGGGTGACTGATTTTGGCAGAACGAACCCAATTTTCGTTCAGCACAACAACCGCGGATCATTGCAGCGGGTTTCGTTTTTGCCAGAACGAACCCAATTCTTTCAGCGACCGTTCAGCAGCGATTGGACCGTACGGGCGGAACTTTGGAAGGCGGTCCGGCCCCCGAGTGGTGATTTGTGCGCCGATGCATTCCTGATGACCCTTGAAGCGCGGGAAATCAGGTTGTTTCCTGCTCGCTCATTTCTTCGATCCAGCGATGAATATCGGTCCAGGCAATCGCTCGCTTGGGTGAATGAGGATTGATCGTGCCGGCGTTGAGCTTTAGCCCGGCGGCGTATTTGGCACGTGCGAATTCCTTGGCCTCCAATTCACTCTCAAATGTTTCCGTTGCTCTGGGAACTCGCCTGCCCCGCGGCTTCAGCGGTTTGGGTACCTCAAACGCAACGTACCAAGTAAACTTCATCCGTCCTCCGGCATTCTTTGCGAGGTACGACGAATGGCTCGCTCATTGCCGCCGTCGTATCTACGAAGTTAGCCGCCCACTCTCGGCGGGTTTGAACAACATCGGCCCGGGGCCTTTATGGGGAGCGGTACCGCAAAGCCCCTCGCCCGCGCTATGCAGTTACGGCACATTCCGCGGATGAACTGACGCGCCCTGCGGTCACGGTCTCTGGCCACTTCCCTCGTGAAGTCACGCATCTGCCCGGTGAGCGCTCGCCGTCGCGACGGTATCCCGTGCCGCCCGCATTCGACAATGCAATGGCACGTCATCGCCGCCCCGCTACTCTCAGGCTCGCGCCTTCTACACTCCGGTCCCGAAACTGTTGATCCGCAAGACAAACCAGACCATCGTTCTGGGTTGACGCTCTGCCCCTGGAAGAACGAGCATGCGCCATAAAACGCGGCGAACGGATTGTTGAAACCCAATTTCACGGCGGGCAGCCAATAAATGAAGCAGATTGCACGCAACCGACGATGGCTGGTCATTCTCGCGGCCGTGCCCATCGTCTATCTCATGCTGGCCTATGTTATACTGCCCGCTCTATGGAGCCATCACGAGCATGAGCCCGGCCTGGCATCGATACCCATGGTGACGCGCACCGCAACCGGCATTCCCGGAGATGCGCTTAATGTCGGGCTAGTCGGCAGCAAGGAAGATGTTCTCCGCGCCATGCACGCGGCCGGCTGGTTTCCCGCCGACCCGATTACATTGCGCACGAGCATCGAGATCGTCGGCAGCGTGGTGCTTGACCGGCCATACCACGATGCGCCTGTCAGCCCGCTCTATTTTGAGGGGAAGAAGGAACAGCTCGCTTTCGAGAAGCCGGATGGCAGGAGCGCAGACAAGCGGCATCACGTCCGCTTCTGGCTGGTGCTCGAAAAAGGAACGGCGGGCCGGCCGGTCTGGCTCGGTTCAGTTACGTTCGACCGTGGGGTCGGCTTGAGCCACGATACCGGGCAGGTCACCCATCACATCGGACCCGATATCGACGCCGAACGCGACCTGCTGATGCGCGATTTGCGCGAGGCGGGGATGGTTCAAAATTTTTTCCAAATTTCAGGAAGGGGCCCGACATTGATGGGGCGAAATGGCGAAGGCGATCCTTACTATACGGACGGAGAGATCGACGTCGCCACGCTCGTCGTTGATGGCGTCAAACGCACAGAGCCGCCGGTGACACTGCCGCCGCCGCCGCTGGTAGCGCTGAAGGACCAAGTCTGGCACCGCGTCAGCGCTACGGTCAGCCAATAATCGTCGCGATGTTCCGCACCGCACCTATTACGGAGCCGGCACGCAGCGGCCGTAGGGGGCATAGAAGTAGTAGCCGTACGGGCAAACCGCGCGCGGCGCGACCACCACAGGCGGGGCTACGACCACGGGCGCTGCATAACCATAGGGCACAGCGTACGGCACGCCGTTCGGCCGGCAGGCGCCGTAGGGGCCGCGGTGAAAGCCGAGCCCGCAAAAGTCCCTCACCTGCATGATTTCAGGCGCCGCCGGTTGGGTCGGCGAACCTGGGAGGGCCTGGGCACCAAACGAAAATATCGAGGCCACCACGGAGCAAGTCAAAATCGAAGCTATTTTTGACATTGAGATGTTTTCTCCTCATGACGATTTAAAAGACGACAACGCGACGCCGGCCATCCTGAGTATGACGTAGCTACCACGGAATACTCACGAAATAACGCTGTTCTCCTTTTTTATGGAAGGTTCGTCAAGCAGCGCGTTGCGCGGCCGACGCCGTTTTCCCAACGCTAGCTCACATTTTTCTGCATTCATTCGCCCGGCTGTGTCCCCTGCACCCTCTGCATGCTCTCCGAAATTTTTGACCGCCTTTATCAAAACCTGTTCAGCCACTCGGATGAAACGCCTATGCGGCCGCAACTTTGGCAGGATTCTTCGCCAGGATCTCCCGACGATCATGAATCAAGTTCTCCAGCCGATGAGCCACCACGTTCAATGTAGCCGCATCGACGGCGTTTTCGTCGCCGCTATCTGCTTTAGCGCGCTGGGCTCTGAGGATATTGTCGATTTCTTCCTCAATTTCCGACAGCTCACCTTCCGTATCCACGCTCCGTATGCGGCGCGCCAAGGCATAAAGAGTATCCAAAGGACCTTCTATCGTTTCGGGCTGCCCAATTCCCAAAAATTTCCAGGCCGCGGCAAGAACAGAAGCGATGCCCCCCAGTATCATCGGACCCAAATAAATGTAATTGCCATACTCATCCATAAAGCTTTGTTGCGTGCCGTTGTAGAAGGCTGCCGCACCAGGATGCAGAGGAAGGAAAGCATCCGGATCGGTACTGGGAGCGGTAATCTGCGCGAAGATCGGCTGCTCCGCCAGAAGGTCTCGGCGCACCTTCATGAGCGTTTTGGTAAAGTTAGCCATCAGGTCGGAGCTAAGGTTCTTTCTCGCAACCAGATAGAGTGACGTCCTGAGGGTGGTCAGATCATCGTCTGGCACAGGTGGAGCTCCGTGTAGCGTGCCTTTTGGTACATCGAAGCTTTCATAGGCTCGTTCCATTTCGGCGATCGCCGTAGCAGAATCGATGGGGATCAAGACTGGCAATGCCTTCGGGCCCGCTTGAAAGAATCCTCGTACAAGCGACAAATACTTTTGAGCCAACGGAATCACAACAAGCAGCGCACTCACCTCTTTGGATTGGACCGCCCGCCGGGCATCCGGTATGGCGATATCCTTAAATACCTTTGCGCGATCCAGGCCGTATTCCTTGCTCAGCACATCGACAATCTTGCTATTCGCCTCCCCCCCAATTACGCCCACCCGGCGTCCCTTTAGCTTATCGACGCTGTCGAGAGTCGAACCCGGCGGCGCGACGATCAGCGCGACCACATGACTTATAACGACAATCGCTTGCGCTTGTGACAGGTCACCGATATCGCCGCGAACAACGGCTAGATCTACTTTCCCCGCCGCAAATTGCTTGGCGGCCTCAAACACGTTACCGGTGTCAATAATCTTCAGCCGCACCGCGGCATTAATCGAGACGAGCTCGCCGGCGATGGCTGACATCGCCTTGGCTGCCTCACCGTCGAGCGAGCCGACCGCCACGGTCAGCGTTACCGGACGGGTATAATATCGGTATCCGAAGAGAGCGGCGCCGGTCACAAGAACCGCAACGCCGACAAGCGACACAACGCGAAGCCAAAAAGGTAATCGTATCGACATCATGAAAATTGTTCCAAACGCCACTAGGCCAACGTTCGGCGCCGACCGACTATCGGCATACACTGGTGATTTCCCCGCACACGTTTAAAACTGGTCATTTCATCGCTCCCGTCACGACACCTTGTGGGACTTCATCAATATTTACAAGCGCGTTCAAAGCCACT
>CAVSZM010000018.1:0-306958 GCA_963732455.1 uncultured Alphaproteobacteria bacterium
CAAGGCGATGTCGCCGACACGGTGTTTTACATTCAAAAAGGCAAGGTCAAGCTTACCGTCATGTCCGATCATGGCAAGGAAGCCGTGGTCGCGATTTTAGAGCCCGGCCAGTTCTTTGGCGAAGGTTGCATGAATGGTCATAAGCTGCGCATTGCGACCACGACGGCGATGGAAGATTGCGTTGATCACGGCAATTACGAAAGCCGCGATGATCGCCGCCCTTCATGACGAGCCGAAATTTTCTGAGTTGTTCATGGCATATCTTTTGACCCGGAACAGCCGGATTGAAGAGGACCTGATCGATCAGCTATTCAATTCGAGCGAGCGGCGGCTTGCGCGCATGCTGTTGCTGCTCGCGAATTTCGGGAAAGAAGGCAGTCCGCAGCCGATCAGTCCGAACATTAGTCAGGAAACATTGGCGGAGATGATCGGCACCACCCGATCCCGCGTCAGCCATTTCATGAACAAGTTTCGCAAGCTTGGCCTGATCAGCTACAACGGGCACATCGAGGTTCACAATTCGCTATTGAGTGCGGTTTTGCACGAGAAGCCGCAACTAAAAGAGGATATTTAGAGACAATCCCCAGCGCCAAGTCCAATGGCCAAGTGATCATCCGACACTCGATTGATCAGGCCGGAGCGGACCGGTTCGCGTAGCGATAAGAAAAGCCCGTCGGAGAGAACCGACGGGCCATCGCCTTGAAAACTAGAAAGCAAGCTTACCGACTCCCTCTCGGCGACGTGGCCGGCGGTGGCACCTTGGCAGCGTTGCCGATACCGCTCGGATCGTTGACCGAGTTGTTTGTGCCGCCCGCGCTGCCCGGACCAGCCGGAATGCCACTTACGCCGGTGGTCCCGGCACCTGCCGAGCCCGCGTTTGGGGTGCCTATTGCACTACCTGATGCCGCTCCGCCAGCCGTGGTACCGCCAGCGCCCGTACCTTGTGCAAAGACGCTGACCGGCAACAGCAGCGCTGAAGCAACAGCGATAGCGATAGTCGGTTGATTTCTTGATCATCGGGTCCTCCGTTGATTGACGAACAACGGGAAACATCGGCTCTTGTTCCTCGGAGGAACGAAACGCCCTGACAGCGCTTGAACTCCACACTCTGTTGCGTTGGAGTTGAGTAGCCATGGACCATTCGCGCGCCCTAAGATATCGGAAACTCGCTCTGCAAGAGCCTGACAAGAAAAAGGCGCAACTGCTGCAATTGATGGCGGATGAGTCGGAGCGAGGTGTCCTGGTCACGGCAGTGTGGCTTGCGCCACGGTCTGTCATACCGAACAATGAACGAAAAGAGACGTCCGGGCCGATTAACCGTGAGGACCTGTGAGCTGGGGCCAATTCGCGAAACAGGACGGGGTCTCAGGTATTGGTCCTGCATCACCGCACTGTCTTTTGGCTGCTATCGGTGACTGCAGAGTCGCTAGCGCTCCCGCCTCATCTAGGTGGAGCTTCATGACACAAACCGCTCTCGAGAGGTCTAATCACCCGCTTTATTGTCTAGATGAACTCATAGAGAAAAGGCGCAACATCCTGCGATATGCTCGCTCCTTGCCGCCGGGAGCTGAGCGGAATCAACATCGGCAAATTGCTGTGTCGCTGCGCGTGGTATTCAGAACAAGAATTGGCTGGCGACCAACACAAATCAAGGATGACGGCTATGCAGAAATTTTTCTTTGATATGATAGACGGTGTTCCGTTTAGAGATAGGATAGGACTCGAATTCAAGACGAACGCCGACGCGATTGCACATTGCGGCGTCCTCGCACAGCATTTTTTCGATGAGAGCCTTGCCGACGATCAAGACCTTGAAATATTGGTTGTAAATGCGTCCGGTCGCGAGATTCATCGCGAGTTCGTTCATCGGCGATAGGCCATGTTCGACATCAGCGCGGATAGACTCGCGAATAACAAAAGCCCGGCGGGTCGTTTCACGTCTCGCTTTTCTAACCGCGCGGATGCGGTGAGATACCTTGATGAATTGGTTGTTCGCTCCGAAGGCCGTAGGAGCCGGGATGAACTGGACGAACGTTGGTGGATATGCGAGGCCAGGTTGGTCACCAGATATACTGTCTGTGCTCGAAATCACGGGTAGCTAAGCCCTCGCGGAGGTTGACGAGCGATTTGGCCGCTTCGGCTTGGAACCTTCCAGGTCTCAGAGACTTCATCCAAGAGAACGCAAATCCGTCGAAACCTTTTGCTCACGCAGGCTCTTGTCAGCGAGGTTGACCTAATGAGTGCCATTTATCCGCTGAGCATCCATCGCCGCATTGAACGGCAGTGGGCTGAACGCATCAAGTCGCTAAGACAAATCCGCGGCCTAGTTGTCACTGCAACCGAGCGAGCGTTGCAACACGCATTTAATGACGATGCGCCGATTCCAGCTCTGGTAAGAAGCGTCGTAGACCCGATGCAACTTGGGCCTCAACCGCGTGATTGATTTTCCAAATCATAGTCGTTCATATGACTCAACACGGCATGCCGTGCGATTTTGGGGATACGATAGCGCTATAGAGGCATCGTTTTTCATAAACGAAGATGCGTTGCAGCGAATACAACCAGATGCTCGCCCCGATGAGTTAGGCTTTCTGAACGCGTTCGATACCAACCGTGATTTGATATGTGCCGCCGCTGCCAAGGTCTATGTTCGCGGAAGCAGAGGTTCTTATGATCTAGTTGCGGCTAATTTTTGAAACAAATTGCTTGCTGGGCTTGCCCCGGCTTGATCAGCGAGGCTGTTCGGCGATAAACGCGCTGATATCTTTTGTTTCCTCAGGGCTGAGCGCCATATTGGGCATTTTCGGATGGGGCTCAAGCAGGAAAGCGCCGAGCTTCTCGACATTGAAATTGGGTCTCTTCGCTATCGAGGCAAATGACGGAGCGATGTCGGTCCCCTTGATCTGGTCACCTGAAACAACATGGCAGCCAGTGCACCAGCGCTGCGCTAGAGTCGAGCCATTGTCCGGGTTTGCAGCAAGTGCGGCCTCATTCGTGCAGGCCACCATCACCAGCGCGCAGTATGACAACAAGCGCATGTTGATCCCTTATTTATGGGGGCCATGGTGACTTTGACTATTGCCAACTGAGGCCAGCTACTTCTTTGACGCTACCCAAGCCTCAGTCACGGCGCTATCGATGATGTGCCGTTGAATCCTTTTGCAGTGTGGGCAAGCAAACGTTCGCAAGTCTTGGCCCCACATGCTCGGCTCAATCGCCGTCAACCTCATCGGAGAACCGCAAGCCGTGCATTGCGGACCTTGGTTTTGTGTGTCGAGCATATGTTGCTCCCCTGAAGTCAGCGCTTAGTTTGGCGCCCTGAGTTCGCCAGCGAGCCAACCCGCCGCATTCGATTTGAATGGGTCCGATGCAATGACGCTCATCTCAACGTGATCGCACTTGGGGCATTCGAACAATCGATGTTCGAAACCGATTGGCCCCAGTGAAACCCGTTCCAGCATCATCCGCGTTTGGCAACGCGAACAGCGGGGGCGTTCAATAGCGGTCAGGAATTGTTGGGATGAGGGCACAATGCTTCCCTGCTTTGGGCGGGAGCATTACCAACTCTCTGTCACCGATGGTTGCCAATGGCGGGACGATGATCGAACCAGTGTGCGCTTCCGAATTCCGGTGTCGGTGGTCAATATTGCTCACTTTCAAAAACTTAATGAAATAGGAGCCACGCCCAGGAACCTTCATCAGCTGACGCCATTTGCTCCGTGTCCAATACTGGACGCACGACAACTGGTAGACACCATGAAGAAAATTCTTTTAGCGACGGTTGCTATTCTCGCATTCGCTGCACCTTCATTCGCGGCTGAAACGGCCAAGACCGTCGGTCAAGCGCCACCATCATTCTACTTGGCTCAAGATACCGCGACGATGAAATGTCAAATCGTCGAGGCCCAGCCTGTTGCTGGCGGCAGCATGAAGGTAATCGGTGCTGCTCACTCGACAAAGGAATCAGCTGAGACGGCTTGGAAGGCTGACAAAACTTGCACCAAGTAATTTAGTGACGGCGCGAGTACAGGGGCGGGTCTATTGGTTCTCGGTATCCTGAACTAAGGCCCGCCCCGCCAACTATGTTGCCCGAGGTTTGCCTTGAAATGAAAGAGGCAGTCCGTGCCTGTTTTGCCCCTTATGCTCGTTTCCGGGTTCGCGCCGCCGCTGGCAGCTCTTTTGGTTTCTGCCTTTGCTGCGCACTCGCCGCTGATGGGCAGCAAACGTTTCTTTCTGACCGGCTACCGCCTTGCTTGGCTTTTTGCCCTTCGCAGGCTGCTCATTACCGGAGTCGAGTCGGCCAACCGGGACCGCCGGATTTGAAAACCGACGGCCCCTACCACGCAAATTGAAATAGTGAACCGCCCGGTAGGGCAGCCCTCCGTTACGTGACCGGGACCAACGCGCCCGACGCGCAAAGGTTGCAAGCGAGCAGCGCAAACAACTATAACGAAGCTGCCCTATTTTCCCCTTCGCTGTCAGCCCTCAGCCTGCTGGCCGTAAATCTGCACTTTGCAGAGCAGATATCTCAGCACGAAATCTCGCGATATCCTGAAGTAGTTCGTCACGGGTTGGTCCCGACGGAAGTTTACGAGCGTTCGCTTGTAGCGCAGCTCCTGTTGCTTCCATCGCGTGCAGTTCATCCCGTTTCCTCATTTCCTTCAGTCCTCGTTCTTTTTTTGCGTCAGCCAGTCGGCGCGTCTTCGCGTGAAGTTCGACGGATTTCATGCTGCGCTTGAGAATGCCGCTTATTAATGTCCACGACTTACCGGCGGCGATTAGATCGACAAGCCGTTCGTCCTCTTCTCGTGTCCAACGTATCCTCGGCATCACGCAGTCATTCTCTAGCTTTACTAGCCTTTGGCCATAGCGCTACAAGCCTGCGGTTTGGCCCCGGCGCGCCCAAAAAAACGGCCCCAGCGCGGCGTGCACCGAGGCCGCTCTAATTTAGACACCCGAAGGTGGACAGGGGGCGCTGTGCCATCGGGGTCTCCCTGCACTCGCTTACCATAGCCAAGTGCGGGTTGATCTAAGCCGTTGCGCCATGAATGGTTCCCGTGTCGCTGATTTGCTGGGTTTAACAGGGCGCTAACTGAGGCAACCTAACTACCCCTGACGATCAGTACCCAAGGCGAAGATGTTTCGTATTCAACGATATATTGATCGACGTTATTGCACTTTGTGCATTCGAACGCGCGCAGATCGTATCCCGGCTTGTCCGGCTCGATGCGAGCAAGCGTCATTTTCGCGCCGCACTTCGTGCATGGCGATTCCATCAGGCGATCACAGAATAAGGTCGGGGCTGGGGAGAAGTGGACATGAATCCTCACCAAGGATAGGCGGGAGCACAACACCGGATCACCGATGGATGCCTATGATTGACGGTGATAGTGGAACTATGGAACTCGCTGAAACAAATTGCGAGTTAAATCGCGTCCGGTACCAGACATACCAGCCATTGATAACCGGCGTTCCTTAGTTTGCTCGACCGGGGCTGGGCGTGTTGTTGGGTCTATATTCTGTAGCCGTAACTCAGCCTTAATCGCAGGCTCTCATTTTGAGGCTGCGTCGAAATCGGCTGGTGTGTGTGATGCCTCCTCAGTCTTTGAAGGCGCATAGTTTAGATTGCAAGAGCCGTCACCGTCGTCAGATCCGGTGGCGGCTTTTTGCTGCCTAGCCGCAGGACCCTGTCAGCCGAAAGCGATAGCCAGCAAGCTTGAGCACAACAACACGAGGCCTACCGCAGTTAATGCGAGAAATCCGTTAGTCACGAAGTCATGATTAGGCATGTCCGGAGCCTCCTCCCATTTGGAAGGTTGGTCCGAATTTATTAAAGATTTCGGAATTCACGGGCGCGGTGCCGGACGCACCTTCTTGGTAGCGGGACAGGTCCAGCAATCGCCGGCTCGCCAATTAATTTGAACTTTGTGCCGCAGGTTCGCAGTCGGATAGCGACCTCGGGTTCCTCCCACAGGGGCGTAATGCAACTCCATGAACCCTATAAACGGAACCCCCGGTTCCGTTCGCTGTTATCCTGACTCTCCCCCGAAGCAAAACGCCAAGGACCAGACTTTTATGAAGGTGATTTTTTTAGATATTGATGGGGTCTTAAATTGCGAGAACACACCTAATCCTCGCAAGTTCCCTTACATCGTGGATGCCGCACTGCTTGGGCGCCTGCGACAGTTACTCGAACAAACGGGCGCATCTGTCGTGCTTTCATCAACGTGGCGATACGACCCAGCAGGCATTTTCAGTGCCACGCATTATGGCATCCCCTTCATAGATGTAACACCAGACTTGCCGACTGAACCCCGTTGCAAGGAGATACTCAGATGGCTTCGGCAAAATCCCGAGGTTAGTCGATATGTTGTCATAGACGACGAGGATGACAACCTAGATGGACTACCCCTATTCCAGCCCTCGTCGCGGATTGGCCTTACCGATGAGATTGTCGCAGGTGCCGCCGACTATCTTTGTGCCAAGACCGAAAAGAACATGCGGCGTAACCGCTTGGTCCGCGCAGTACAGAATATTCATTCGTTATTCGCCGGGCATGGCCACCGGTGAGATTGTCGCGCGCCGACAATTTATCATGCCAAGCCTTATTGGACATCGGCGTAACCGCTGTGGACCGGCCTTCCAACATGGCGAGATAATCGAAGCTGAAGGCCGGCCGTTAGACGCAACTCAATCGCGCGATGCACATTCAAAACGATGCTTTGGCGACCGAGCATCCAAAGCCGAAGTGATCATCTGAATGATAGATTAACCTTCGGAGGCCTGTTCGGCTGGCTTAGTGCTTTCGCAATGGTCGCAGCCCTGGTCGCGGATCTCTTAATCCTACGGCCGACGGCGATGTGGTTGATCAACCTGTCGCAGGAGCTTCGCGGGACGGCAGGTCGCGCGAAGCCGGCGGAGTGAACGGAAGGAGGGAGCGTTAGCCGCCCTTCGACATCGTGATATTGACGCCCCTGATCTCGCCCTTGGAGCTGATCTGCACCGTCTGTTTGTTGCCGGTGGTCCGCAACTTCACGCTGGCGGCAAATCCCGAAGCCTCGACGAACACCTCGATCTGGCCACCGCCCGCCGTGCCCTGCAGATTGCCGAAAATATTCCGGCTCGCTTCGCTCCAGTTGCCGTAGATGCGGTCACCCTGGCTCGTAACGTCGGTACTCAAGTCGAATTTGTAGCTGTCGCTGGCGCAACGAAGAGTCTGCTTCATAGCCAGTCCGGTGCCGTTAACATCGTAGCTGGCCTTGCATCGGATGCGCTCGGTTGTTCCGTCGGAAAGCGCGACTGTGCCGTTGCCGGACCACGATCCGTTAAAACCGGCAAATGGCCCCGACTGGGCATGGCTTACCGACACCGACAACATGAGCGTGGCGCCGACCCCAGCAGACTTGATAGCCTGCCCGAACAACCTGGAACCAAACCGTTTCATATCGAATTTCTCCATTCAAACGACGTTCTTAAGATGGAAACACATGGCTTCCCATCTGCAATTGATATTTTTACGATGGTCGAGATAGTCTTGGTTTGATTTACATTACGTATTACAGGATCACCCGCTCTGCCTTGCCCGCCCGGCCCTTGCGCGTTACCCTCACCATTAAATCTTGGAATGTGAGCTGTATTGACCATCGACTCGGGAGCCCCCGAGATCATAGTGGTTCGATCACCGTCCCTGTATCGGCTTCTGCCGGTGACTGAGAGTGTCGCGCTCCCGCCTGATCTAGGCGAGCATCATGACCCCAGTTGCACGACCAACTTGTCCGAAATGTCAGTCCGAGTTGATGCTGACTCGCGTCACCCTGGACGGCGTCAGGCTTCGACTTCCTCACTTTTTTGAGTGCTCGGTGTGCGAGCACATACGAGCGCCGGTAGACCCGATGAAGTCAGAGGAAACGGGCAGATGGCTTCACGGTGAATTGCGAGCGCCGTCGTAAAGCCACGCCTCAAGCGATCAACCCCATCCGGAGAATGCCATGACCACAAGTTTTGCGTCAACTTTCCTTGCGTGCGGAGGGATTTTCGTTCTTTCCTTCGTTGCGATTGCGGCATTTTGGTTTGCGGAACGTTTGCGAGGAGCAAGTGCCCCGCACTTGTAAAGGGCGGGCTCCTCTTGAATCAGAGGCCGCGAACTCAGGCGCAGTACTTCAATTTGTCTTTACGAGCGGCATTGCGCCATGACCGCATCGACGCGCCATGGTTTCTCGAGGGACCGATCGATGGCGATAGCTTTCGGCTCTATGTGGAGAAGGTTCTCCTTCCAATACTCCGACCTTGGCCCGGATGACCTTCTGTTCTTGCGTCATGATGTAGGCTCCTGTGCAGGAGCCGGAGGGGCACCGCGGGCGCGCCATCTCGGGTGAGCGCTCCCGCTCGCCCCTCCGGCTCATCGGCCCACCAATCCAAACCAAACTGTCAGATTAAGTCGAGACTATTACAGCAAGCCGTGCGTCAGTTCATTCGCTCGGTGAACAGGTCTTCGCCACGCTCAAGCATTCCCTGCGAAAGGCGGCCGCGCGAACCGTCGAAGCCGTTTGCGTCGTCATCGGCGAAATTCTCCAAGCCTTCACGCCCCAGGAATGCGACAGCTATCTCACAAACTCAGGCTATCGAACCTGAATTCATCACGCTTTTAGCTCGCCCGCGTCGGTCGCGCATCAGCCACCTCCGAGATCTTGACTTCTTTTGCCGCCTTGCAACCCGGATATTCTTGTATCGCTGCAAATACATTCCTGCACATTTTTGCTCGTGAGAGCTTCGTTTTAGGCATTGCCGGCGAGTTCCCGAGTGGCACGAAAAAGGCTGAAACCGAGCCAAGTACTCGATGCGGAATAAGTTCCGTCGGGATATTCTGAATAGGGACGTTTATTTCAGGATTCGCTTCCCAAGGAGAAACATTACTGACATGGCGGGCTTATCCTTGAGGCCGCGGTCGCATTTTGCGACGACGATTCGTTCAGTTCGAACGTTTCAAGTTGGCTCGATCGACTCCTCCGCCGGCGGAATGCTGGACCTCCAGGATTGACGTGAAGCGTATCTTAAAATCGGCAGTCTTCGTCCTAGCCACTATGTATTTCATAGTGGATGCGGTCTTTTTAAAGATCGCCACCCCTCTAGCAAGATGGTTGGCAAGACAAAGAGTCTTTATCCGCTTGCGGAAGTGGATCGGCTCACTAAGCCCGTACCCTTCACTCGCACTCTTTGCCGTGCCACTCATCGTTCTCGAACCGGTCAAGCCGGTCGCAGCCTATTTGATCGGTACGGGCAAAATATTAACCGGTATGACGATGTTGGCCATCGGTGAGATACTAAAACTGGTTATCGTCGAACGTCTATTCCAACTGTGCCGCCGCAAACTGCTGAAAATCCCACTGTTTGCTTGGGGTTACGGACACTGGCGGCAGGGAGTGGATTGGATTGTCTCCATGAGCGCATGGCAGGCCGCCCGACGTTGGATCCTGTTGCTCAAAGTACTCTTGCGCAATTTCCTCATCCAATTGAAGAGATCATCCAAGTATCGGCTTTTTGCGCAATCTCGCTGACTGCCATGTGCGCGCGTGGAAAACCGCTGAATTATTTTCGTCAGCTTGTCCCTTGCCGGCATGCTACTCGTGATCAATCTTCGGTTTTTTGGACATCTCTCTCTCCGCCGCTAGCTTTTTTTCGGCAGATCGACGCGGTCCTCGCGAAACTCGGGCGGCCCCTTCGTGAGGCGGCGTCGGCGCTGAGCTCGTTCTTCCGCGGGTGCCGATGGATCGATGATCTTCTCGATCGTTTTGGTGGCCAGTTCGGCGGCGCGCGTACGGCGCCCCGGTTTACCGGAAGGCTTCGCCGGCGTCTCGGCTTTGAGTGCGATCTGGACCAGGCGGCGGATAGCTTGGACGAAGGTCATCTCGTGATACTCGGCCCATTCTCCGATGGTTTGCCGCTCGCTTTTGTTCCAGCGCGGGACATCGGAGCTGCGCTGTAGGCGGTCAGCCATCTCATTAGCGATCTTAGCATGGCGCTGTGTATCGGACATTTTACGACTCCACTAGAACGGGTTAGGCGCAAGATCGGCTATCGGAAGCCGGGGCATATTAAGCGGCGCAAGTAAATGTCCGGCGCCCACTGTCAAGCAATTGAAATCGCGACCGACAGATGCGCAGTCGGCCAACTCTCGCGTGACAAAGGGTCAACGCGACCGCCCTGCCCGAATGATCCCACAAATCCCGGTCCTAGGTGGTGCGTTGCCATCAATTGTGGGACCTCGCTCTATCGCGCATCAGGACCGCAAAACCTGAACGGCACAGGCAATCCTTTTCCATCGCCCCGGTGTAGGTTCTTCCGACGAGCCCCTTCGATCGTGCCCTGGCTTTGCGGCCCGGACGCGGTGGTGACCGATTGTTGATGAAGACCCCCTACCCCATCCAATCGATCGAGAGTTGGCCGGGGTGCACCACTTTGCCGTTCGCACTCATTCAAAGCGGCGGTATCGGTGAGGCGCCCATCTCAGCGCGGCTCGGGTGCGATTGCGGCCCGCATTCTCGCTCGTCAATTCTGCGATAAGGACGGGGATTGACGGAGCGCTTACGCGAACTCGTGCAAAAGCGCGGTTGCCAGCATCTTCTCTGCTGCTGGCGTCAATCGGGCAACTCTGACCAGACCGATACGCCTCAAGGTAAGTAGAGCAACGGGATCACAGAACTCTGCGGAAACACCGTCTCCCAACATTGCAAGGGTTCGTTGCTCTTCCAGGTCGAGATCAGTCCATGAAATACCTACGGACTGATGAAATAGCTGCAGCAAATGAGGCTGCATTGAACGCGGCGAAACCGATCCAGCTAACGAGAGATCAAATGCTCGCTAACCTACGGATCGACGGTTTTTCTTGGGAAGCCGATGGCTTTGGTAACGTCATGGTCGCGACGTTCATGGTCAACAACAAAAATCCGGTGTCGGTAAGAGATGTTGAGATATCCTGCGGACTTTCGGCCGGCAGCGGCACAATCATCAATTTAACAAAACGCACAATTTATGAAAGCATTGATCGGAAGTCGTACCTATCTGTGCGCGAGATGAATATGGGCTTCATAGATAGCCAAGCTACCCGATCCAAGTGCATTGTGACGGATTTCAAAAGCTAATCTCAAACGGCTCGTTTCGGTGGTCACGACGGCCAACACTAAGACTGTTTCGTTGCTCTTCCACGCCGCCACCATCTTAGTGCTTATGGAGCGTTTGACGACCGAGTTCGCGACGCCTCTAAATGAATTTTTTGTATAACCAGTGACGGCCATTGTAGCGCCGCCAAACCTGTCCGCGCACAAGCCGGCCGGTAATTGTGCGTCTCGGAATGATGACCGTGCATAAATGCCACGCCGTTGTCGCTGCGGGGAGTTGGCGCAATCCAAGGGCGAAGCTGATGGCTATCATCGCGGCCTCTGTTTCAATCGCACCTTTATGTACGGGCCGTACAGAACGTCATGGTGCCATTCGTAGGCTTTCACGACGGCAGCCCCGACGATGACGACGAAAGCGATAAACAGAACCGTTTCGATGACCATGTTTTCAATCCCTTCCGCCAACGATCCATAGAGGATCGACCGGCCACAGTGGTCAATAAAGTCTGGGCTTCAACCTGAAGCGATAAGTTTGAAGGGCGATGCGACATTTTTGCAGCGCCTGCTCGTCGGCTGGACCAGATCGAGTGGCGTGAAATTGGTTCCGTTCAGCGAGAAGGAACGGACAAATGTTTGCAGTCAAACGATACGCCGGCGACGCCCGTCCGCCACAGACGTCATCTTGGACGTCGGCGCACGCTCAAGGTTATTTCTCAGCCACCATCTTGATGCTCGTAGCGTTCGACGGTTTTACCTTGTCACCACGCATGGCTCAGCGACAGTGGCGTTTGGCTACGCAGTCGGAGCCGATGTTAAGGACGCGAGCGGCACATCGAGCGCGTAAACGAAGCCGCTCGGATCGTACGTCAGTTGAACATCTCCCTTAAGTTGCCTGCCGAGCGTCTCGATCAGACGGGTGCCGAAGCTTCGTCGCGAGGGAGCTTCGACAGGGGGGCCGTCTTTTTCGGTCCAGGTTAAGCGCACGCGCTGCTTCTCAGTGTCGAGCGTCCAAGCGATATCGACGTGGCCAGTCGGGGCTGACAAGGCGCCGAACTTCGTGGTGTTGGTGCAGAGTTCGTTGAGCGTCATTGCAATCGCGATTACGGCGCCCGAGGTGATCGGGATAGTCGGTCCGTCGATCGTGAACTTGGCCGCATCCGGATCATCGAAGGCTTCGGTGGCGCCGCAAACGACCTTACCGAGGTCGGCGCTGGTCCATCGCGCTTGCAGCAGCAGGTCGTGAGCTCGGCCGAGCGCCAGCAGGCGGCCTTCGATCGCGTGTTGCGCATGTTCGGCGCCCGGCACGTTGCGCAGGCTCTGCGAGGCGATGGCGCTTACAGTCGCCAGGGTGTTCTTGATGCGATGATGCAGCTCTTCGAGGATCAGCTTCTGAAGCTTGTCTGACGCCTCTCGCTCCTTGGCGTCGATGCCGACCTGATCAAGCAGCTCCTGAGCGTTGATCTCGGCCTGCGCCAGCAGCAGTCGCAGACTTTCATTTTCCGCCTCCAGGAAATCGTGGGAAGTAGGTTCAGCCGTATGACCCCGGCGTTTCTGATGAAAGTCCGTTTCAAACATTCCTGACGGATATCACCATCCGTCCGGTTCCGCACATAACTTTTGGAGCGTGGTTACAGCAGCGAAGGCAAAATGTGAACGAATGACACGATTTCGAGCCTGTTAGGGGTCGATTTCAGCCGTGCCCGATCATCTCCTGCATCTCGGCGATCATTTCCTTGGCTTCGAGCGGCTTTCCGAAGAAGCGACTATCGGCGGGAATATCGCTCTTCGCCAACTTCAGTGCTCCGGAAACCAGAATGATCTTGATCGGGGGCCACCGCTCGTGCACCGCGTGGGCGAGCCTGAGGCCATCCATGCTGCCCGGCATTTGGATGTCCGTGAACAGCAACGCAATATCAGAGCGCGCCTCGAGGATCGTGACGGCTTCATCTGCGTCGACGGCCTCCACCGAGGTATAGCCGGCGTCCTCCACCATATCGACGGCGCGCATGCGCAGCAGCATCTCGTCTTCAACTATGAGAACTACCGGCGGGGCTACAGTGCGATCCAGGACCATCATATCAGGCTCTTTCAGGAAACGAGCCCGTGCCAGTGCTTAGATGGCTGCGGACAGAGAGACAAGCATCTCGAAGTCCATAAGATCCCGATTAGTTTAACAATGGCGCAACAAAAAATGCGTTGAGGCCAGCGAAGGCAATCTGATTAGCTAACTTCAAGGCCTAAGTCCAATACGCACACCGGGCAAAGCAGCCGTCATCAATCATCTGATCGGGCACGTGCCCGCAGCAAAACATCGTTGTTCGAGCGAGACTTAACGGCCGATCGGGCCTTCTCTCGTTTCGTAATGGGAACCAACCAGTCTCGGTGCGGTTGTAGTGCTTCCCAGCTCAAATAGGAGTTTCAAGATGATCCGTAAGGTTATCGGAACAGCATTTCTTGCCGCAGCTATAGTCGCTCCACTTTCTGCATCGGCCCAGGGAGTGCCCGGAGGCGTTGAACGCGGTGCCCGCGAAGGCGAGCGCGCGGCAGGTCCGGTGGGCGCTATCGTTGGCGGCACGATCGGAGGGGTCGTCGGAGGCGTAACAGGAATATTGGGAGTGGATCAGCAGCCTCGTTTCCGCAGTTATGTAGTTGAACAGCACCGCCCGTCCTACCGCTATCAGGGCGATATACGGGTCGGCGCAGAGCTTCCCGAAGCGGGCGTGACCTACTACGAAGTTCCCCAGGAATACGGTGTTCGCGAGTATCGCTACACGGTCGTAAACGATCGACCTGTGCTGGTTGATCCCCGCACTCACCGCATCGTTCAGGTGGTCGAGTAAAGTTAGGCGCTAAACAAATGCTGACGGAGAAGCCGCTCGGGTTGAGCGGCTTTTTCTTTTCGGAGATCGCAGAGGACAACCGCTCGACCGTCAAACCTTAATACTTTCTTAACGGCCCTTTTTGACCCCGGGATATTTCTCAACCACCTCTTCGCGCGCGCGAGACGGGGGGCCTGTCCATGCTACCCCGGGGGGTAGATTTGCGCCGTTCCGCGCTGTCGCTGCCCGACGCGCCAGAGGTGTGCTGAACGCGCGGAATAACTTCGCGCGGGTGCCATCACTTTCGGCAGCTTGAACGAACCCACAGCCCCCGAGAGCGTTAGATGAGGCACCTTCGGCACGGATGGAGGCTTCCACCATGCAGTGCTTCGCCCATGAACCGCTCTACGACATCGACCCGCGAACGGGCGCCAGCTATCGAAGTGTTCTACGCCGACCGCGCGCTAGAGACATTCGGCAGGTGCGGCGCAGGTTGGTTCTGGTGCTCTCGCCAGCGCGGCTTTTCGCCAGACGGGTCAGCCTACTGGCCCGTTCGCTACGAGCTACGCAGCGTACCGGCACGCGATGAATACGGCGACATCCGTCGGTGACGCACGGCTCCGCGTTGGCTGACCCACAACGTTAATGCGGACACAGTGCGGACACGTCGATTTCTTGAAGTGGGCGATTCAAGCTAAGTCTTTGAAAAGATTGGTGGGCGCACCAGGGCTCGAACCTGGGACCCGATGATTAAGAGTCATCTGCTCTACCAACTGAGCTATGCGCCCCGGAAGGCCCGGAAAGCCTTCGCAAGAGGGCGTCGTTTAGCAAAGCGACCCCCCGATGTCCAGCAAACCGGCGGCGTATTCCCCCGGTCGAAAATACAAGAAAGCCGTCGGAATCCGACGGCTTTTGCAGCATTCCCGTAATTGAAGGCGGCGCGGCTAGAGCCGCTCAGGACCGCCTTGGTCGCCACGGTCCCTGCCCGGTCCGCGATCGTAACCACGGTCCCGATTGTCACCACGGTCGTCACCGCGATCCATCATGCCGTGCTCGAAGCCATGGTGCCGCCAGCCTCCGTCTCCGAACCGGCCTCTCATATGTGTCAGAATCGCGAGGCGACGCTTCTGGCTATCGTCGAGGGTTTTGTAGAGCGGGTCAGCCGCATCCGCGATGCGCTTCATCGCAGCCGCCGTGGTCGCCATGGTCTCGGCGCGTTCGCGCAGGCGGGTTACCGGATCGTCCGGCTTCTGTGCATCCTGCGGGCTATCCGGCTTCGCATTCATCCGTGCATTGGCACGATCAATCCGCAGTTTTGCGAAATCCCGCACCGCGGTCTCGACCGGCGGCCACAGCTTTTCCTGATCTGGCGTGAGCTTCAGGCCCGCCTTGACGGCTGCAATCCTCGCATCGGCAAAAGCCGCCCGGTCCTCCGAACTCATCCGCATGTGGTCGTGAAACCACGGGCGGTTCTGGGCATAGACCGCGGTCGAACCGGCTATCGCGAGGACAGCTAAGCCGGCGAGAAGCACCTTCTTCATGCGAACCTCCTTTGAAAGTTTGCACAAGCATGAGCGCGGTCGCAGGCGCAATCAACTTACAGTTTGGAAAGAGTGCACCGCCTTACCAAGATGTAATCTTGGTAAGGCGGTGGCGCTCTAAAGGCCGCGGCAAAGTTCGGCGCGAGACCTTGTTTTGTCAGGACTCATTGGCGGCCGGTCTGATGCTTGTCATCGTGAAAACCTGCCATTGGACCGGCCTTGCGGTTGAACCGCAGATGCATGGAACTGTGTCGACGCAAAGCGAAGATTGTTGCCGGCGCTTTTTGGCAGCGCGCCGATGTTGGTGCGCGAGGTCCCCGCGGCAGGCTGATTGGCGCGAATTGGCGAGAGCGATTTCGCAGGCCGGTCGTCAATACGGGCTGCCCCGCCATTGAGGGTCGAATTCTGCTGCGCGCCGGACTTGTTCAAACCACCGCCCGGCAGATCGACGATCTTGCCGCTGCCGGCGTTATTGCCGGAAGGTGCATTTGCGCCGGGAGACTGCAAGTTGAGGATACGACCTCCGTTGCCGAGCTTGTCCGCGCCAACCCTGCCGGCAACCGTACCAGGATTGAGGCCGGGATTGTCCTTCGAGATTCCGAAGCCACCTGATCTGATCGAGGGTGGCGCGATGATATGTGTCGGCTGCGAAAGCGGAATAATCTTCGGCTGCGCCTCCAGCTTCAAGGCAGTCTGCGCATAGGGGCTGTTCGAGAATTTTTCATAGAACGATTTGTAGGCGACGGCAGAATTCGCGAGCACGGCATTGTGCCATGCTTTCGCCTGCACGAGGCTTGCCAGCAGCGCGCGGATGCGGTCGCAGAGCGGGTCGCGAGGATAGAGCCGGATGTATTCCTGATAGTTCTCGATGGAATTTTCAGCCAATACGTAGTCATAGGCCTGGCGCGCGGCCCGCGACGGAAGATCGGCCGCCGCGTAGACGGTTTTCGCCTGTGACGGTGCCCTCGTTGCGGCAACCGCGGTATCGCCGAAGAAATAGAAATCGCTTGTCAGCGACGAGCTTTCCCACGGAGTTTGCCGTCCATCGGTGGAATCGTTCACGTCAAGACGAATGCGTTTGAACAATTGCTCAATCGGCTGGTTCTTCTCACGCGCCGCCCGCAAGAACGCGGCGGTATACGGACTATGGTCGCCGGCGCCGTCGAGCGCTTCGGTGCCTGGCGCGGTTGAATAGCCCACGATCGAGCCATTCGGCGCATCGACGATCGCAAGCCCGCGTCCCGCATCGTTGAGCGAGGGGAACGGGTTATTTCGGCAGGCATCGAGGATAACGATCCGCATGCGGCTCGGGATCGTTTCCAGCGTCGCCATTACGTCGATGAGCCGGACCGAATCGTTGACCAGATCAGGCTCGGAAGAAATCTTTGCGTCGACCGGGACGAGATAATTTTCACCCGCGAGCTGCACCCCGTGGCCGGCATAATACACCATCGCCACGGTGTTCGGGCCGCGGCCGGCAATCTTGGCGGAGAAATCCTGCATAACCTGAATCATCTCGTTGTGGCTGAGATCCGTCGCGGAAATCACCTCAAAACCCGCGGCATTGAGGAGTTGGGCGATGGCCTTCGCGTCGTTGGCGGGGTTTGGAAGCTGGGTGACATGCTGGTAGTGCGAATTACCGATGACCAGCGCGACGCGCTGTTCCGGCCCCGTCAAGCCCACGGGATTGCCCACGTTAGCCGGCTTCTGCACCGCCTGCGTCGATGTCTGAGTCGACGGCTGCGATTGCGCCGGCTGATCCACAAGGGCGGTCGCCGCTCTCTGGGCATGAGCCGGCCGCGCCGGCCCGACCGCCAGGACACTGGCCAAAAGACACGCACCCAACAAACTACGCTTGAAAAGGCTCATAACGTTCTCCTGCGGCAAATCTCGACGTGAGATTGGTCACAGGCACGCTATTTGTGGGTCATGCGGACGTATGTGATCTCGGTCACGGCCGGGTTTTGTTAACCAGATTGCCGCGTCGAGCGACACCTGGTCGGCCAATCCTTCAGATCATGCCGAGCGCGCGCGGCAGCCACAGCGAAATCTCGGGGATGTAGGTGATCAGCCCGAGGAACACCAGCATCGCGCACAGCCACGGCAGCACCGCAACCGTGATTTCGCTGATGCCCATTTTTGCAATACCGCTGGCGATATAGAGATTGAGGCCCACCGGCGGATGGCAAAGTCCGACCTCGGTGTTGACGATCATCAGAACGCCGAGGTGAACCGGATGGATGCCGATCTTGGTGGCGAGAGGAAACAGGATCGGCGCCATGATCAAAAGGATCGACGACGGGTCCATGACGTTGCCGGCCATCAAGAGCAGGATGTTGACCACCAGCAGGAACATCCAGAGGCTGAAGTTCTTGTCGATGATCCAGGCCGCCATCTCCTGCGGGATCTGCTCGTGCGTCATCAGGAAGGAGAACAGCACCGCATTGGTGATGATGTAGAGCAGCATCGAGCTCATGCTCGCCGCCTGCAGCAGCACCTTCGACACTTCGCGCAGCTTCAGTTCCTTGTAAACGAACACGGTGATGAAGAAGGCATACACCGCGGCGACGGCGGCGGCTTCGGTCGGCGTGAATATCCCGCCATAGATGCCCCCGAGCACGATAACGATCAGCAGCAGGCCCCAGACGCTTTCACGAAAGGCGGTCCATCGCTGACCGAACGTAGCCCTTTGCATGCGCGGGTAGCCGTTGCGCCAGGCGATGAACCAGGTCACCACCGCAAGCATCGAAGCCAGCATGATCCCCGGCACGATGCCGGCCATGAACAATGCCCCGATCGAGGTGTTGGTTGAAACGCCATACAGCACCAGGATGATCGAGGGCGGCACCAGGATGCCGAGCGCGCCCGATGTCGAGATCACGCCGACGCCGAACCGGCGCGGATAGCCGTGTTCCACCATCGCGGGCATCATGATCGAGCCGATCGCCACCACCGTGGCGACGCTGGAACCGGAAATCGCGGCGAACATCGCACAAGCCGCCACGCCGGCGAGGCCGAGGCCGCCCGGCAAATGGCCGACCAGCGATGTCGTGAAGGCAATCATGCGGCGCGCAACGCCGCCGCGGGTCAGGAAGGTGCCGGCGAGGATGAAAAACGGAATCGCCATGATTCCGAAATTGTCGAGGCCGGAAAATAATTTCAGTCCGACGCTTTCGATCGGCACCTCGGTCATCGTGAACAGGAAGGTCAGCACGGTCAAGCCGAGCGAAATCGAGATCGGCATGCCCGTCAGCATCAGGGCGAACAGCAGTCCGAAAATGAGAGCGGCGCTCATCACGCTTCTCCCAGCGCGATCGGCGCCTTCGGACTGACTTCGATACCTTCGACATGCGTCGCGTCATGGTGCGGCAGGTCGCCGGTCCTGAAGTAAGTCCACGACACCTGCAGAAACCGGAAGCACATCAGATACGAGCCGAGCGGAATGCAGGCATAGACCAGCCAGCTCGGCAGTTCCAGATCGGGCGAGACCTGATCGGTGCTCATCAATTCGAAAACGAATTTCGCGCCCATCGAGCCCACGATAAAGGTGAACAGCGCACCGCCGAGAAGGCCGAACAGGATGACGCGCTTCTGCCAGCGCGGATTGAGCTGGTTGATCAGCACGTCGACGCCGACATGGATACCGGTTCGCACACCGTAGGCGGCGCCGAACTTCGCCATCCAGATGAACATGTAGATGCACAGCTCCTGCGCCCAGGAGATGTGGATGGCGATCAGATAGGGATACAGAAACGGCACGCCGGTGCCGAACCGGTGCACGACGGAGACGAAAATCAGAATCGTCGCCGCTGCCATCAGCGAAGTGATTATGATTTCCTCGAGCCGATCAAGGATACGAAGCATCTCTCCCCCTCATACGCGCCCTGCATGAACCACGGGCGCGTCGCCATTTTCTTGCGAAGCAGGCGCCGTTCGTTCCCCGCGACCGGCGCCGGCCAAATCGAAAGCGAGCTCACGCGCAGTGAGCGCGTACCGCGCTCTTCGCGAAAGCTCGCCAGATTTTGCGTTAGTGGCTGGCTCCGCCGGTTTCCCGGATGAACTCGTCGATCAGTGGCTGGCCGACCCGGCTCGCAACGTCCTTGTAAACCGGCTCCATGGCCTTGCGCATGGCTGCATCCTGCGCCGGCGTCAGCGTGACGATTTCGGTCTTGCCGGATTTCTTGATCTCCGCAAGCGCGTCCTCGTTTTCCTTCGCCGACTGCCCGTTGCCGTAAGCGGTGGCTTCCTTCATGGCCTTATCGAGCTGAGCGCGAATATCAGCGGGAAGACCGTCCCAGAACTTCTTGTTCACGACCACGACGTAGCCGATGTAGCCGTGATTGGTTACCGTGGCGAACTTCTGCACCTCATGCATCTTCTGGGTATAGATGTTCGACCAGGTGTTTTCCTGGCCGTCGACGACGCCGGTCTGCAGCGCCTGGTAGACTTCGCCGAACGCCATCACCTGCGGGATCGAACCGAGCGCGCGGAATTGCGCCTCAAGAACCTTCGACGACTGGATGCGGAATTTAAGGCTCTTGTAGTCGTCGGGCGAGACCAGCTTCTTGTTGGCGGTCATCTCCTTGAAGCCGTTGTCCCAATAGGCGAGCCCCGTCATTCCCTTGGGCTCGAGCAGCTTGAGCAGCTTCGCGCCGAGCGGCCCGTCGGTGACTTTGCGCAAGGTGGCGAGATCGGGAAGTATGTAAGGAAGATCGAACACTTCGAACTCGCGGACGCCGATCGGGCCGAACTTGGAATTCGATGGCGCCAGCATCTGAACCGCGCCGAGTTGCAGCGCCTCCAGTTCTTCCTTGTCCTTGTAAAGCGTCGAATTCGGATAGATTTCGACCTTGACCTTGCCGCCGGTGTATTTCTCCGCGAGTTCCTTGAACTTTTCAGCGGCCGCGCCCTTCGGCGTGTTCGAAGCAACGACGTGGCTGAACTTGATGACGATCGGCGACTGCGCCGACGCCGGGCCGGCCAGCGCCAATGCGGCGACCGACGCAGCCGCCAATATCAATTTACGCATGTTTCCTCCCACGTAATTTCTTTGGAACGCGCGCGAGCCGCGCGGCTCCCAACCTCGTATGCCAGCGGCACCAATACAGAGAAGCCCTCGGAATTGCCATTGCTCGTTAGCAGGGGTCGGGGATGGCAATGTTGCAGCGCAAAAACGCGGCGCGAGGGCGCCGCGTGGTAGTGGTCTTTCAATTTCGCGAGATCACCCTCCCCCGATCGGGGGAGGGTATAAAAGTAGTATCGGCGCGGCCACTCAATCCGAGCAGAGTCAGCCCGCCGCCGCGGCGGGCATATCGCGCTGCCGCTTCATGACGATCTTGTTGAGCGCTCCGAGATAGGCCTTGGCCGAGGCTACCAGCGTATCCGGATCGGAAGCGCGCGCGGTCATCGAGCGGCCTTCATGGGCCAGCCGTACCGATACCTCTGCCTGCGCGTCGGTGCCCTCGGTGACGGCGTGGACCTGATAGAGTTCCAGCTTCGCCTCGTGCGGCACCAGCAACTTGATGCAATTGAACACCGCATCGACCGGACCGTTGCCTTCGGCTTCCTCGATTTTGACCTGGCCGTCGATATTGAGCTTCATGGTGGCGCGTTGCGGACCGTGGGTGCCCGCGATCACCGTGAGGGAAGCCAGCTTGATGCGGTCATGCGAGGCTGCGATTTCCTGATCGACCAGCGCCTCGATGTCCTCGTCGTAGATATCCTTCTTGCGGTCGGCGAGCGCCTTCATCCGCACGAATGCGTCTTCCAGCTGGTTGGCGCCGAGCTTGTAACCCATCTCCTCCAGCTTGTGGACGAAGGCGTGGCGTCCGGAATGCTTGCCGAGCACCAGCGACGATTGTTTCAGGCCGACCATTTCCGGCCGCATGATCTCATAGGTCGATGCATCCTTGAGGACGCCGTCCTGATGGATGCCGCTTTCATGCGCGAACGCATTCCGGCCCACGATCGCCTTGTTGTACTGCACCGGAAATGAAGTCGCGGCCGACACAAGTTTCGACGCCCGCGTCAGCATGGTGGTGTCGATCTTGTTCCACCAGGGAAACCTGTCGTTGCGCACATTGATCGCCATCACGACTTCCTCGAGCGCGGCATTGCCTGCCCGCTCGCCGATGCCGTTGACGGTGCATTCGATCTGCCGCGCGCCGCCGGCGATACCCGCCAGCGAATTCGCCACCGCCATGCCGAGATCGTTATGGCAGTGGACCGAGAAAACCGCCTTGTCGGAGTTCGGCACCCGCTCGATCAGGGTGCGCATGAAGCCGGTGTATTCCTCGGGCACCGTATAGCCGACGGTATCGGGAATATTGACCGTGGTGGCGCCGGCCTTGATCACGGCCTCGACGATCCGGCACAGGAATTCCATCTCGCTGCGGGTACCGTCTTCCGCCGACCATTCGACATCGTCGATGTGATTGCGCGCGCGGGTGACGTTTGCGATCGAGGTCTCGATCACCTGCTCGGGCGTCATGTTGAGCTTCACCCGCATGTGCAGCGGCGAGGTCGCGATCACGGTATGGACGCGGCCGCGCTTGGCGAACTTCACGGCTTCGGCGCAGCGGTCGATGTCTTTCGGATGTGCGCGCGACAGCCCCGCGATCACCGCATTCTTGGAGCGCCGGGCGATCTCGCTCACCGCCTGAAAATCGCCCTCGGAGGTAATGGGGAAGCCGGCCTCGATCACATCGACGCCCATGTCGTCGAGCATTTCGGCGATCTCGAGCTTCTCCTCGAAGCTCATGGTGGCGCCGGGACATTGTTCGCCGTCGCGCAAGGTAGTGTCGAATATAATCACGCGGTCCTTGTCGGACTTGTTCACGGTGGTCATTGGAAAAATTCCTTGTGAGTGGTGCGCTGCTCTCTTAGCGCTGAAGGGGATCTGGTGATCTCGCGCAACCCCTGAGTGCCCAGGCACATCCGCCCAGACGGCCCTCAGGGGCAGATAAGAAGCAGCAGCCCGCCAAGAAGCAGGGTGGGCAGGGACGCAGCCGGAATCGCTTCGGGACAGGCGGTATTGGCCGCTCCACCCTGAACTCCGTGCTTTTCGCTGCGAATCGACATTGCCAGACCCTTTGGAAGCGCCATCCTCGGCCAAAACCATTGACGGTTTGTTGCCAAAGGCGCGCTCCGACGCCGTTCTAAACGAGAAATGCCCGAAACCGCAATGCCAAAAGTTGGTCAGATGGGCTGACCTAGTTCGTCGCCCCAGCGATTGTCAGTTCGCGGGCTTCGCGTTCAAAACCTTCCTTGGGGGAGCCCTCTTCGCTCCGCCCTTCCCTTCGTTCTCCAGCGCCTCGCGTACCTGCTTGAATTCCTGCAGCGACGCCTTGTCGGCTCGCGGAAACCGCAAGTCGAGCGTTTCGAGCGTACTGACGATGGTCGAGCCGATCACCACCCGTGCGAACCATTTGTGATCCGCCGGCACCACATGCCATGGCGCTACCTTGGTCGAGGTGTGCCTGACGATGTCCTGATACACGGCCTGGTATCTCGGCCACAGCGCGCGCTCGGAGATGTCTCCCATCGAAAATTTCCAGTTCTTCGAAGGCTGGTCCAGCCGATCGAGAAATCGCTCGCGCTGCTCCTCTTTGGAGAGGTTGAGAAAGAATTTCAGGATCACCGTGCCGTTGCGCGCGAGGTAGCGCTCGAACGCGGAAATATCCTCGAACCGCTCGCGCCAGATGTTTTTGGTCACCAGCCTCGGAGGGATCTTCTGCTTGGCGAGAACTTCCGGATGCACCCGGGTCACCAGACATTCCTCATAATAGGAGCGATTGAAGATGCCGATGCGGCCACGCTCGGGCAGCGCAATCGTGCTGCGCCACAGAAAATCGTGATCGAGTTCGTGGGATGTCGGCTGCTTGAAGGAATAGACCTCGCAGCCCTGCGGATTGACGCCGTCGAATATGCTTTTGATGGCGCTGTCCTTGCCCGCGGCGTCCATGCCCTGAAAGATCAGGAGCAGCGACCAGCGATCCTGCGCGTAGAGTTTTTCCTGGAAATCGTTCAGCCGCTTCCGGTTGGCTTCGAGAATCTTTTCAGCCTTTTCCTTGTCCAGGCCTCCCTTCTCATTGGTCCTGTGCGCCTTGAGATGAAACGCCTCCGAACCATCGACACGAAATGGCGCAACAAAGGGCTTCAGCCGGACAGCGAGAGACTGCGAAGGTTTCTTGCTCATGACGTCGGCAGCTCCGGATTGCTCGTGGGTGCTCGACGGTACATGGGGCGCGCGCGCGGCGCCAGAGCGGGTCAGGCGCTGCGGCCCACATGCGCTTCGATAAACGCGGCGACAAAGCGCGGCATCGCCGCCGTGAGATCGTCAGGACCGCGCACCAGATGGATCGCGACGAGTTCGGGCTGACGTTGCCGGGCAAGATTGGCCTCAATTCTCGCGCGCAGCTCTTCGCCGGTCAGATCGACATTCAATATCCTGATCATCGCAATCGCAGCACCGGAGACGACGCAATCCCAATGCGCGCCGGCCCGATAATCAGCCGGTGTCAGGCCGGTTTCCTCCTCGACTTCGCGGACGACGCTGCCGGGTATGTCGACCGCGCTGTCGCTGATATCGTCGAGATCTGGCGTTCCCGATGGAAAGTAGATGCGCCCTGCATTCGATGTATGACGGCCCATTTCGCCCATGACGAAGGCGCCGTCGCGGCAGCGCAGCGCGCCCATCCCGAAGCCGTTGAACACGCCCCTGTCGGGGAAACCCCAGTCGCGCCACGCAAGGAAGCTGGCGAAATCGGCCTCGAAATAGCCGGCGCTGAAGCGGTCCCCGGCGAAAACCGGATCTCGCGCCAGCAAGATGCGGCCGTTCCAGATATTGGGCGTCTCACGCTGCTTGATCGCGAAATGCGCGTCGATCTCGGCGCGCCGCTCCTCTGCGAACGGCCAGGGCCTGGGACGGAAACTCATGTCGAGCGTCGTGACGCGATGAATGACCGGAGGCGTCATGACGTTGTCAATGAGCCTTTATTTCGCATTCATCCCTGTCGTCTTCCTGGCCTGTTCGACATATTTGTTGGTGTAGGTCTTGCTGACGTCGATATTCGCCTTGGCGACTTCGGGCGAACTCTCGCTGAACACCGCGAGCACCGCGTCCGCGCCCTTGGGGTCCATCTTGCCGCTCTCCGAATACATCGGGATCGTGTTCTTCAGCGCCGCTAGATAAAGTTCCTTGTTCTTGCCGACTATCTCCGGCGGCATTTTCGCCATGATATCTTCGGGCGAATGGGCGTGGATCCAGGCCAGCGTATTCACGATCGCATTGGTCAGGGCCTGCACGTCCTTCTCATGCGAAGCGACCCATGCCGCGGTGCTGTAGAGCGCGCCGCCGGGATATTCGCCGCCGAACACATCGAGTGTATCTTTCTGCGTGCGGGTATCGCTGAGGATGCGAAGGTCCGGATGGCCGCCTTGCAGGACGGTGACTGACGGGTCCAGCATCACAGCCGCATCGATCTGACCCTGCTCCATCGCAGCGACCGCGGTCGCGCCAAGACCGACGCCGATGACGGAGGCGCTCGCAGGATCGAGGCCGTTTTTCTTCAAAAGATATTTGAGAAAGAAATCGGTCGAGGAACCCGGTGCGCTGACGCCGACTTTCTTGCCAGCCAGATCCTTGATCGATTTGATTTCGCCGTTATGCGAGGGCGATACCACCAGGACCAGCCCGGGATAGCGGTCGTAGACAACGAAAGCCTGCAGCTCCTGCTTCTTGGCGGCGAGATTGACGCAGTGGTCGAAATAACCGGAAACCACATCGGCGCTGCCGCCGAGCACCGCCTTGAGCGCGTCCGAGCCGCCCTTCAGATCGACCAGTTCCACCGCAAGGCCGGCCTTGTCGAATTCGCCAAGCTGCTTTGCCAGCACGGTCGGCAGATAGCAAAGGCAGGCGCCGCCGCCGACCGCGACGGTGATCTTGCTTTGCGCGGCCGCGATATCGGACATCAGAAACAGCGCCAGAAACGCCGCAGCAAGTCTGCCAAAAATCATCCTCATGGTTTCCTCCGTACCGATCATCTGTTACGCGCACGATAGAGCAGCGCGCGCCACTTGAGAAGGTGTCTCACCATCAGACTCTAGTTGCGGATTTCAATCGCGTCAGGTCTCCAAACCAAAAGGCGTCGCTCGACCACCGTCACCGCGAGGTCGATCAGGATCACGAAGGCCGATAGCACGAACATGCCGGCGAAAACGCCGGCGACGTCGAATACGCCTTCGGCCTGCTGGATCAGGTAGCCGAGCCCCGCGGCGGAGCCCAGATATTCGCCGACCACGGCGCCGACCACGGCGAAGCCGACCGACGTATGCAGCGAGGAGAACATCCACGACAGTGCCGACGGCCAGTAAACGTGCCGCATCAGCTGCCGTTCGCTCATGCCGAGCATGCGGCCATTGGCGAGCACGGTTGCGCTGACCTCCTTGACGCCCTGATAGACGTTGAAGAATACGATGAAAAACACCAGCGTGACGCCAAGCGCGACCTTCGACCAGATGCCGAGGCCAAGCCACAGCGTAAAAATCGGCGCAAGAACGACGCGCGGCAGCGCGTTGGTCATCTTGATATAGGGGTCGAATATCGATGCGACCCGGGGCTGGCGCGCGAACCAGAAGCCGACCAAGACGCCGCCAAGCGAGCCTATCACGAAAGCGAGAATCGATTCCCACAGCGTGATCAGCAGATGTTTCCAGATCACACCGGTTCGGAACCAGTCGAATATCTGGCTGCCCACATCGACCGGATTGGAAAAGAAGAACGGCGGCAGCAACATGCGTCCGAAGACCGGCACGGTGGCGAGCAACTGCCACAGCCCCAGAACCACGACCGCGACCAGAAGCTGACAGAGAAGAAGCGTCAAGCGCGACATGGCCGCGATCCTCCGGACTCCGCTCTCCATTGCGGGAAGGGGTTTTCAAGCACCATGACGCCGCGATCCTCTCGACTCCCCTCCCCCTGGCAGGGAGGGGTCGGGGATGGGGGTTTCAAGCGCCACGACTCGAAGGCGCCCCCGCTCCAAACCTCCACCGCAAGGGAGCCGAAAGTTGATCGCATTCGCGGTGCCGCCTTGTTCAAGAACAGTGAAGACAACATCACGCAGCCCCCGCCTGCGACGATTGCGCGTAGCCCTTCATCACCTCATCCTTGAGCACGCTCCAGATTTCTCGGTGCAGCGCGTGAAAATCCTTCTCCATGCGGACTTCCAGAATGTCGCGCGGCCGCGCCAGCGGCACCCGCCAGTCTCCGATGATACGCGCGCTTGGCCCTGCCGACATGATCACCACGCGGTCCGCCAGCGCGATCGCCTCTTCGAGATCGTGGGTGACGAACAGCACCGCCTTGCGGTCGGCATTCCAGAGCTCCAGCAACAGATTGCCCATGATTTGCCGGGTCTGGGCATCGAGCGGCCCAAATGGTTCGTCCATCAGCAATATCTTCGGATCGCGGATCAGCACCTGCGCCAGGCCAACGCGTTTGCGCTGTCCGCCCGACAGCATGTGCGGATAGCGGTTGCCGAACGCCCCGAGACCCACTGCAGTGAGCCAGCCTTGCGCGCGTTCAAGCGCCTGCGCGCGCGGCGCGCCCTGGATCTCGAGGCCGATGGCGACATTGTCGATCGCGGTCTTCCAGGGAAACAGCGCGTCGGCCTGAAACAGATAACCGGCCTCCCGGTTGATGCCGGTCAGCGGCCGGTCGAAAATCCGCACCGTTCCCGATGCCGGCCTGAGCAGGCCGGCGGCAACATTGAGCAGCGTCGATTTCCCGCATCCGGTGGGCCCGACGATAGCGACGAACTCGCCATGCTCCAGGGAAAGCCGGGCCCGCTCGACCGCGGTGTAGATACGCGCATCGGCGAGACGAAACGCCACCGTCGTGTCGTCAAGCGCGACCGCCGTCGATCCTGCGGTGACATCCGCCTGCACGCGTTTCCCCGATATGCCCTATTGCGGCGTGTGGATTACCGCCATCGCTGCGACAATTCAACCGGTCGCGGCAACATGCAAGCGCCGGGTCGGCTTGGTTGCTTGGTGGCGGTGTGATAGTCCCACGATATGACCGCCGCCCCGCCACTGATCGCATTTGCGCACGTCGGCAAAAGCTTCGACGGCGGCCGCGGCGCGAAACCTGTTCTGGCCGTGGACGACGTCTCGCTCGACGTCGCCGAGGGCCAGTTGCTCGCCATCGTCGGCGGCTCCGGCTCCGGCAAGACCACGCTGCTGCGGCTGGCGAACCGGCTGATCGACGCCGACAACGGCAGCATCACGATCGACGGCGAGGACGTGCGGACGGTCGACCCGGTTCGATTGCGCCGCCGGATCGGCTATGTATTCCAGAGCGGCGGGCTGTTCCCGCATATGAACATCGCCGATAACATCGGGATCACGCCGAAGCTGCAGGGCTTGCCCGCGACGGAGATTTCCGCGCGGGTGGACGAGTTGCTCGATCTGGTGCGGCTCGATCGCGCCCTCTACCGCGATCGTTTTCCGCATGAACTGTCGGGCGGCCAACGCCAGCGCGTTGGCGTCGCGCGCGCGCTGGCGGCGAGGCCGCGGATCGTGCTGATGGACGAGCCGTTTGGCGCGCTCGATCCCCTCACCCGCGATGCGCTTGGCGACGACTACCGCGCCTTGCACCGGAAGCTCGGACTGACCACGGTCATGATCACCCATGACATGACCGAAGCCATCCTGCTCGCCGACCGCGTCGCGGTGATGCGTGCCGGGCGGCTACTGGCGCAGGGCACGCCATCGGAGCTTTCGAACAGCGACGACCCCTATGTAGGCGAATTGCTGCGCACGCCGCGGCGACAGGCGGAGCGGCTTAAGGTGCTGTTGCCACGGGATGGCGCGGCATGAGCTTTTTCTCCGACCCCCGCTGGAGCGAGGCGCTGGCGCATCTGCCGGATTATCTCGGCAATCACGTGCGCGTCAGCGTCACGGCGCTCGCGCTGGGACTATTGATCAGCCTGCCGCTGGCGATCGCCGCGCGCAACCGGCCGGTGATGCGCGGCGCGCTGCTCGGGCTTGCCAGCATCGTGCAGACGGTGCCGGGACTGGCGCTGCTGGCGTTGTTCTATCCGCTGCTGCTGGCGCTTGCGGCATTGTCGTTGGCCTGGTTCGGATTTGGCTTTTCCGCCTTCGGATTCCTGCCCGCGGTGCTGGCGCTGGCGCTCTACTCCATGCTGCCGGTACTGCGCAACACCATCACCGGCCTGCAAGGCGTCGATGCCGCGATTTTGGAAGCCGCACAAGGCGTCGGCATGACGCCGCGGCAGTCGCTTTTCACCGTGGAGTTACCGCTGGCGCTGCCGGTGATCATGGCGGGCATTCGCACGGCGGCGGTCTGGGTGATCGGCACGGCGACGCTGTCGACACCGATCGGACAGACCAGCCTCGGCAATTACATCTTCGCAGGACTGCAGACCCAGAACTGGGTATTCGTGCTGTTCGGCTGCCTTGCCGCCGCGGTTCTGGCGCTCGCGGTCGATCAATTGCTGGCCCTGATCGAGACGGGCATTCGCGAACGCAGCCGCCTGCGCGTGGCGCTCGGCGGCATCGGCATTGCCGCGCTGGTCGCGGCGACACTGGCGCCAGCGCTGGCGCGCCCGCAATCGAGCTACATCGTCGGCGCCAAGACTTTTGCCGAACAATATGTATTGTCGGCGCTGATCGCGCAGCGGCTGCGCGCGGCGGGACTTACCGCCGGCACGCGCGAGGGCCTTGGCTCCAACGTGATTTTCGATGCGCTGGTTTCGAATGATATCGACGTCTATGTCGATTATTCCGGCACGCTGTGGGCCAACCAGTTTCATCATGCCGATATCAAGCCGCGCGAACAGTTGCTCGACGAATTGAAGGCGACGCTGGCGCAACAGAAAGTCACACTGCTCGGCGAACTTGGATTTGAGAACGCCTACGCGCTGGTCATGCCGCGAAAGCGCGCCGAAGCGCTTGGCATCCGTTCCATCGCCGATCTCGCCTCGCATGCGGGAACGATGGCAATCGCCGCAGACTACGAGTTTTTCTCGCGGCCGGAATGGGCCGGGCTTCGAGATGCCTATGGGCTGTCGTTTCGAGCGCAACGGCAGATGCAGCCTGACTTCATGTATGCCGCGGTCGCGTCCGGCGAGGTCGATGTGATCGCGGGCTATACCAGCGACGGGCTGATCGCGAAATACGATCTGGTGGTGCTCGACGATCCCAAAGGCGCGATTCCGCCTTACGACGCGATTATCCTGATCGCGCCGAAACGCGCTTCCGATCCGGCGTTGCGCAGGGCGCTGCAGCCGCTGCTCGGCAGAATCGAAATATCGGCAATGCGCGAGGCGAACCTGCGCGCCGCCGGCGGCGACAACTCGTCATCACCCGATACAGTGGCGCGCTGGCTCTGGGAGAAGATCGGGAAACGATAGGAGCGCGTCCTCCCGATCAGAGTCTGACCGGCTTGCGATAGACGTCCTTGGTCGCGAGCATGCCATCCCTGAACGTATAGCACTCGATGCCGCGCTGCTCCCGCTGTTCGCCACTGGCTCTCACGGTCTCGCTGACGCGGAACGTCATAAAGGTTGCGTCGGCAGCATGATGGTAAGCCACCTCGTGGAAACGTTGCACCGAAAACCGCGCCTTCTGCTCTGCCAGATGCTCAAGAATGGCGGCCGGACCGGCGAGAGACTTCGTTGTCATAAGCCCGTCGTGGAAGCTCCAGAGAAAGTCGGGCGCGACCACCCTGTAGAGCGCATCCATGTCGTGCTTGAACAGGGCTCGCGCGAAGCCCTTGAGCAGTTCGTCACGCTCGGTCGGAGAAGGAATCACGATTTGCCTGATGTCCCAATTCGCTTGTGCGTCAACCTAACCTACAGTCCGTGCACGAGGCCGGCGTCGATCAGGAGCCTGTTGAACCGGCGGGCTTCCGCGCCGTCCTTGCAGGCATAAAACAAGCCCTTGCAGCGCAGCATGATCTGCTTCTGCTCCTCGAACGACGGATCGAGCGGAATGCCGGCGGCCTCCTGGATCACCAACGGCAGATAGGGCCCATCGATCGTGTCCATCACAGCGGGACTCTTGACCGGTTCGAAGTTGATCGCGTCGATGGCGTAATAGGTCGCATAATAGCGCGGGTCGTAATTCTCCAGCTTCTTGCCGACACCGGCCTCGTCGAGACCGGGATCGAGAATATGCGGCGAGAATTCCGGCTGATGATCACCATAACGCACGATCAGGAACGGCTGCGCCGGAAATTTCTTTTTCAACCCCGCAATGAACGCGCCGTAATCGTCGGCGCTCATCGCCTGCCGGCGCAGATATTCGTCGACCACGGGCTCGTTGCCGGGCTTGCGCCAGAACGGCATCAGGTCCGGGCGAAAGCGGGTTTCCCACGGAAAATGATTGGCGGCGAGATAGACGAACATGAACAGCGGCGTCGCCGGCGCTTCCTGCGACATCAGCTTCAGGGCGTTATCGTAGAAGAAGCTGTCGGGTTCGACATCCTTGGCGCCGAGATCGTGGGCGTCGTAGAAATGCTGGATGCCGGTGGTGGTCTGGAAATTGCGCGCGGCCATAAATGCGCCAAAGGCCGGATAAAGCGAGATTGTTTCGTAGCCGCAGCGGCGCAGCGCCAACGGCAGTCCGCGTTCGACGCGGCCCGAGGCGATGCGGGTGACGAAATAGGAGAACCGGCCGAACGAGCGCGACGAGAGCCCGGCGAGTACATTGTATTCGGTGAACCAGCTCGGACCGCCATTGCTCTCGGCCAGGAACTTGCGCTCCTTGCCATCGAACGATTTGAAATGGCCGCCATAGCCTGCCGGCACCTTGACGCCATCGGCCTGACGAATGTCGAAGCTCGAACTCATCATGGATCATGATGATGTTCGGCCGCCGCCCCGCGGGATGGCAGGAATCCACAAGCGGCACCTTGAGGCGCTCGGTGGCGACGGCGTCGGATTCCATGAAGCCGTAATTGATGAAATCCGAAACGGCTGTCACGCCGGAGCGGGAAAATTTCGACAGATAGCCGTCGTCGTAGTAGCCGCGCCAGGCTTCATCGGGCCACGCAAAGGCATATCCGACAAGCGCCGCAACACACGCCAGCTTGCAGGCCAGAGCCGGCAGGCGACGGATGCGGAACGGATCGAGCCACCACAGCGCGTACATCAAGGGAATGATGACGAAGGCTGCTCCTATCACCGACCAGCGCAGATTGGGGAAAATCGTAAACAGGAACGCCGCGGTATCGCGGTCGATCACCATCAGATCGACGAAGTTCGCGGTCATCTGCACGATATCGTGCTTGAGCCGCGACAGCAGGATCAGCACCACGACGAGAGTGAGCGACAATGCGCCCGACAGGGCGGGACGCCGCAGCAACGCGATCCAGAAGAAGTTCAGGATCCCCCACGACAGCAGGAAGCCTGTGCGCGACCCGAAATCGGTTTCGGTCTGGAGCATGATGGCCAGCGCCGCCAGATGCGGGGCCGCGACGGCAAGCAGACGCCAGATTCCGACCGAGCCCAGGCCAGCGGCGGCGACAGTAGCGGATGGACCTGGATTCGGCGCGGGCGCCATGGGCTGGGACGCAACTTAACCCGGCGCTGCCTTTGGGCCTTGGCTGGCGTTGACCAGAAGACGGACGACGCATCCGGAATCTGCGGCGTGTCATAAAAATGTAGTGTAACCGTCATGAACACGCAATGAATTTGGCGCGCGGCTATCGAGTTAGGTAAATATCGGGCGCTTTCGCCCGTGATCAGGCCGGCGGCATATTCAAAGCTTATGCGGGCGGCAACAGCCCGAGACGCTTGGCGATGATCTTGTCGACCATCCGTTTCGGCAGGGCCGATGTCATCAGGTGCCGCATCGGATCCGGCGCGATCTGGTAGCGCACCTTTGGGCTGGCCGACGTCAGGGCGCCGGCGATCGCTTCGGCAATTTTCTCCGGCGGCAACCCGGTTTCGCCGAGATGCAGCATGAATTTGCGGATTCGTTCCAGCGCCGGGAAAAACGGCGAGTTCTTGTAGGCGGAAATGTCGACTTCCTCGGCCTTGCCCCAGATCGGCGTCTTTACCGCGCCCGGCGCGATGATGATAACGTCGATGCCGTACAGCATCATTTCGCGGCGCAGGCTTTCCGACAGTCCCTCGATCGCGTGCTTCGAGGCCGAGTAGGCCGACATCAGCGGGTTGCCGTTTTTCCCGGCCACCGAGCTGATCATGACGATCCTTCCCCGTGGCCCCTTCAACGACGGATCCGACCCGAGCAGCGGGCCGAAGCCTTGCGTGGTGATGATCGGCCCGATGACGTTTACATCCATTTGACGGCGAAATTCGTCGGCAGCGAGTTCGAGCACCGGCCCCGCCACCGCAATGCCGGCATTATTGACGAGGCCAAAGAGTGTCTCACCGCCCAGCGCCGCGCGCACCTCGCGGGCGGCTGATAGCACCGCGGCCTCATCGGTGACATCGAACAGCAGCGGAACAAAATTCGCGCCGAATTCCCGCTTCAGGCGGTCGGCGTCGGCCTGCTTGCGCACGCTGCCGAACACGCGAAAGCCGCGATCGAGCAAAAGCTTCGCCGTTGCCCAGCCGATGCCGGTGGACGCCCCGGTAATGACAACAGATTGCATGGCTGGCTCCCGCCCTTCGTGTCAAGGAGCCCTTGTAACGCGAATGGAGCCAAGCGCAATCCGCCGCTTTGCGCGGCTCTCGCCCCATGCGTTCTGAAGCCCAAGTAAGCGGTTCAGCAGATTGACCTTGCCCCCGGTCCTCCCCACCGCACCTCATTCTTTAGGGCTTGGGCGGTCAGCTTGCCTTGCCATTCAGCGCCGTCTTCACACGCTCGGGCGTGAATGGAACGGTACGAAGTCGCACGCCGGCAGCATCATATACCGCGTTGGCGAGCGCGGCGCCGACCGCCGCGCATGTGGCCTCGCCGGCGCCGAGCGGCGGTTCATTCGGCCGGTCGACAAGATCGATTTCCAGTTCGGGCACGTCGGAAAATCTCAGAATAGGATAGCTTGACCAGTCGAGGCTTGTCACATGCGAGCGGTCGAACTTCACCTCTTCCAGAAGCACCCGGCTTATGGTTTGCAAGATGCCACCCTCGATCTGGGCGCGAACGCCGTCGGGGTTGATGATTTGCCCGCAATCATGCGCGCAGAAAACCCGTTCGACCTTGATCCTGCCGCTCGCGCGTTCGACCGCGACCTCCATGCCCATCGCAACGAAAGTCTCACTGTGCTTATAGTGGACGTAAGACATGCCGCGACCGCGCGCGACGGCGGCATTTGCGTTAGCGCCCGGAGAAGGCCGGGTTTGCCATTTCATCATTGTCGCCACGCGCTTGATCAATTCGATGCCGCGCGGGTTCTTGAGACCGCGCAAGCGAAACTCGATGGGATCGATACGCACCGCTGCCGCCAATTCGTCGGTGAAGCTTTCGACAGCAAAACAATTTGCCGGCTTGCCCGGCGAGCGCAGCGGCGCCGGCCGCAGCGGCGCTTCTTTCAGCCAATGCACGATGACCTGGATGCGATCTGCCGCATAAGGTGGATCGCCGTTCTGCGAGATCAGGCCGGGGTTGAGTCCGACGATATTATCGAGCCCGGCTGCCTGCGGCCCGAGTAGCGGGATATTGAGCAGACCTTTGGTGGACTGAGGAATCCACATCTCGGTACGCCAATCCAGGATGCGGCCGTCGGCGTCGACAGCTCCCGTGACGTCCAGCAATTGCGGTGGTCCCTTGGGGTCCCAGCCGTGTTCATCCGCGCGCGACCATTGCACGCGGATGGGTCGCCCGACCGCGCGCGACAGGATCGCGGCGTCGGCGGCTGCGTCCTCATGGCCGTTCATGCCGTAGCACCCGGAGCCTTCGAGATAGATCAGGCGAACCTTGTCCTCCGGCAGGCCAAGGAAGCGGGCAAAGGTGGTGCGATTATCATGCATGCCCTGGGACGCCGTCCAAACCGTCGCCTCATCGGCACGCACATCGGCGACCGCACAGGACGGACCGAGCGAGGCGTGGCTTTGCATCGGCCAAAAATAGCTGGCGGCAAGCGTCATGGCGTTTTGCGGCTGCGGCGAGACCGCCGTCCCCTTGGTAACGAGGGCCTGGTCGGTAATGCCGGGATCAGTCCGCAGCGTTTCCACAAGCTTGTCCTGCGCGGGCAAACCCGACGATTCGCTCCATTGCGCCCGCAACCCGCGGGCGGCGCGCACTGCGGTCCATTCATCGTCGGCGACAACGGCAAGGAAATTATTGATCCTGACTACCTTCACGCCGGGAAGGCTCTTGACGGAGTCTTCGTCGACCGAAACAAGCGTGGCGCCAATCGCCGGCGGCCGGATCACGCGGGCGTGCTGCATGCCTGGCAAAGTAAGGTCATGGACGTATATGGCTGTCCCGAGGCTTTTGGCCGCCACATCGGGCCGCGGCAGGGATTTGCCGACGATCGTGTAACTCGCGGGATCCTTGAGCGGCGCGTTGGGATCGAGCTTGAGGTCGAACTGACGGCCGCCGAGCAAGCTGGCAAAACGAATGCCGGCGCCGCCGGCTTTCGGCCGAACTTCACCGTCGATGCAGATGAGGTCTTCCGGCTTCAGGTTGAGGCGCTGCGCTGCGAGATCGATTATTGCCTTGCGCGCGGTTGCCGCGGCCTGGCGGATTTGCATGCCGCCGCGTTGAATGCCGGTCGAGCCGGACGTTCGTCCCTGATTGGGCGTGAGCGCGGTGTCGCCCTCAACATACTTTATCTTGTCGATACCGATGCCCAGTTCCTCGGCGGCAATCTGGGGAATCGCGATACGCAGTCCTTGGCCGAGATCGACCTTGCCGCAGTACACCGTCACGGTGCCATCGCCGTTCACGGCCAGAAAGGCATCGACCTCTTTGGCGTCGAGACGGCGGGGCGCGCCGGTTACGCCTTGTGCGGAGACGCCGGTTGGTCCGCCGGCAAGCGCAAAGCAGACGGTAAGCGCGCCGCCCTTGAGGACCGCGCGGCGAGAGATCTGAATTTTTTCGGCTGGTGCGTTCATGCTAGCCTCGCTGTCCGGATGCCGCCATGACAGCATGCACGACCCGTGAATGAGTGCCGCAGCGGCAGAGGTTCACCTCAAGCGCCGAACGAATGTCATCCTCGCTGGGCTTTTGTTTTTTGGACAGCAGTGCGGCCGCGCTCATGATCATCCCGCTCGTGCAGTACCCGCATTGCGGCACCTGCTGTTCGATAAAGGCAGTCTGGATTGGATGCGGTTTTGACGCCGACCCAAGTCCTTCCAGCGTGGTGATCGTCCTGCCCTGCGCATCCGCGACAGTCATCTGGCACGATTGCACTGCCGCGCCGTCGGCGAGAACAGTGCAGGCGCCACATTGGCCAAGTCCGCAGCCGAACTTCGTCGCCGTCAGGCCGAGGCCACGCAGCACATAGAGCAGCGGCTTATCGGCGTCCGATGATTCCACTCTCTGAACGCTTCCGTTGACGCGTAGATCATACCTGGGCATTTCAATGCTCCCTTTTCATCAGCGCGCCCTCGTCGATGCTGACGCGAAGTAACGTTACCTGAAATTTGGGCAGGGTTTGCAAGGGTTTTCATTGGGCAGACCGAGCAAATCTGGTTGAGGACGACCGTGATCGCCTCGCGATCGTCCAACCTCGGGGGGTCGGACCGGACGCAACAGACTGACGCGGCACGCGCCATCTGTGCGGATTAAGCTGGGCCGGAACCATCGGGTAATCCGCGCCAAATCATTAAGCAAACCTTACGCAAGGCAGCGTATCGGCGACAGCGTGCCCACGATGATTTGATGATGTGCCTTTTTGGGTCACGCCGTGGGCCGACCGGCGCCAAATCAACCGGTTATTAGGAAGTTTCATTCAGCGTTCGTGCCGGGAACGGCTGCAACGCACGGTGGCCCAAGACATCATTGAGGACAGTATCTTGCAAGCACTTCCAAGAATATCGGGCCGCCATTATTTCGCAATTTTTGTCTTGGCCTCCGCCACCCTGTCCTACCAGATACTGATAACTCGTTTCTTCAGCGTCATGCTGTATTATCATTTTGCGTTCGCCGCCATTTCACTTGCGATGCTCGGACTCACTCGTGGAGCGATCGAGGTCTACAACAAACCTCACCGCTACACTCCCGAGCGGGTAGGAGTGGAGTTCGCCCGCCACGCATCGTGGTTCGCTATCTCCGGCGTTGGCGCGATGATCGCCTTCCTGTGCGTGCCGCTCATCATTCCCGACAACTGCGTGCCGATAGCCCTCGCGGTCGTGGCGATGGCCTTCGTGCAACCTTTTACCGAAAGTGGCGTCTGCATATCGCTGTTGCTGACTCGCCTGCCCTACAGCGGCGGATGGCTTTACGCGGCCGACCTTTCAGGGGCGGCGCTCGGATGCCTCGGGGTCATCTTCGTATTGCTCGTCGTCGACCCCGTGAGCGCCACATTATGGATCGGAGCCTTTGCCGCCGGTGCCGGCTGGATCGTGACGCGAGGCGGCGGCGACCGACGCAGCCTGCGCCTCAGTGGCGCCGTCGCGCTCGCGCTGGCCGCAGCGGCGACTGTGCATACCGGACTTGACGTTTTCGGCAAAAGCCATCTGGGCGTCTTCTGGGCCAAGGGGACCCAGCAGACGGGAACGCTGTTCGAGCGCTGGAATACCTACTCGCGCGTGAGGGTGACAGCGCTTGGAGAGACCACGCCGTTCGGCTGGGGCCTTGTCCGCAAGCCGGAGACGAAAATAGTCCAGAACCACCTCGATATCGACGCGGATGCGGCGACGGTCATCACCCGGCACGATGGCGATCTCGGCAAGCTGTCCTACCTGAAGGACGACGTCATCAATGCCGCCTATCTGGTGCAGCCGCCGGCCGACGTCGCCGTCGTTGGCGTGGGCGGCGGTCGCGACATACTTTCCGGACTGTTTTTCGGCGCCAAGCACATACGCGGAATCGAGATCAACCCCGCGATCTTCGAAGTCCTCACCGACAAGTTCGCCGATTTCTCCGGCCATCTCGATCGTCAGCCCGGCGTGTCGCTGGTCAATGCCGAAGCCCGCAGCTACATCAACCATTCATCCGATCGATACGACCTGGTGCAGATTTCGCTGATCGACACCTGGGCCGCAACCGCTGCCGGCGGGTTAACGCTCACGGAAAACCGCCTCTATACCGTAGAGGCGTGGGGTGACTTCTACCGGGCGCTGAACCCCGGCGGCCTTTTGTCGATATCGCGCTGGTACGACCCGGACTCTCACCGCGGCGAGTTCTATCGCCTGGTGGCGATCGCGGCGAGCGCACTCCAGCGCAAGGGCGTACCCGCGGCCGAGTTGTCGAACCATGTCGTCGCCCTGAACGTCGGCAATATCGTAACGGTGATTACCCGTCCCGATGCTTTTACCGATTCCCAATGGCAGGCTGCGCGCACGAGACTTCTGGCCCAGGACTTCAAGATATTGCTGGGGCCGGATGTCACGTTCGACAACGTCACGTCGACGTTGATGTCCGGCAAGGCAGACGCCGCCTTCTTCGCGTCACTACCGGAAAATGTCACGCCCTCGACCGACGACAATCCGTTCTTCTTTTATACGACGCGCTTCGGAACTCTTGCCGCCGGGCCCTCCGCGGCTCTCACCAATAACAACGCCGCGATCAGCATGACCCTGCTGCTGATCCTGGTGGCGCTTTGCGCCTGCGGGTACTACATCGTCATTCCTTTTGTCCGTCTCGCCAAGCGCATGCCGCTGTCGGTGCTGACGCCGCCCGTAACGTATTTCTGCGCGATCGGCATGGGCTTCATGCTGATTGAGATATCCCAGATGCAGAGGTTAATGGTCTTCCTTGGACATCCCGTCTACGGACTGGGCGTCGTACTTTTCACAATTCTTCTCTTTAGCGGTATCGGCAGCGCCACGGTCGGAGCGAACGCCGCTCGATCGAGCGCGGTAATCGCCAGGGTCGTCGCCCTTCTGACAACGGTCGTGCTGGCGGGACTGCTGACTCCCCTGTTCACCACCTGGGCGCGATCGGAAGCCACCGACGTGCGCATCCTGTTGTCGGTACTGCTGCTGGCCCCTCCTGCGTTCTGCATGGGGATGATGTTTCCGCTCGGGCTCGGTATCTGGCGCCGCCACTCGGAGCTTCTTCCTTTCTTCTGGAGCGTCAACGGGATTACCTCGATGCTTGCCTCGGTGCTGGGCATGGCCTTGTCGATCGAATTCGGCATCGCCAGGACGTACGCATTGGGCGCCTGCTTCTACGTCGTATGCGCGTTCATAATCATGGTAAGCCGCCAGGCGAACCCGATGGGCGTATCCGGTGCAAGGCCGGTCAAGAGGGCGAGATTGGCGCGCCAGGACGAAGCCATCGCCACGGCCGATCCAACCGCAGCATCGACCCAATCGACTTAGGTCGCCAATATCGACCGATTGCCTGAACGGGCCGGCCTCGCGCCGGCCGTTTTGCCACGAACATGGGCGCCCGGGTAAGTGTTGCGTAACCGCCTTCGGCTACACCGGTCCTGAGGTAGCGATGACGCTCAATATTTCATCGACGGTGAAGACAGGCCCCGCGCGTCGCGCCGGGGACACGTCGAGCCCTGCAGTAATGTTGACCGTGCTGTGGGCCGCGGTCACAATCGCGCTCGCCGTACCGGCCCTCAGAGTTGGCGTGTTCGACGCCATGTCCACCGACGATGCGATGCGGCTGGTCGAAGTGCGCGACCTGATCGGCGGGCAAGGCTGGTTCGACATGGTCCAGCATCGGCTCGATCCGCCCGGCGGCGTCACGATGCACTGGTCGCGCGTGATCGACGCACCTCTGGCTGCATTGATCCTGATCCTGCGACCGCTGTCGGGGGCACATGGTGCGGAAGCCATTACGCTGGTGCTGTGGCCGGCGCTGCTCTTCGGCGCAGCTTTGCTGCTGGTCGCGGCGATCGCAAAACGAATGAGCGACGGCGGCGATCGACAAAAAGCACAGCTTGCCGCCGTTCTGCTGGCGGCGCTGTCAGTTCCGGCACTCATCCATTTCCGGGCCGGCGCCATCGATCATCACAATGCCCAGATCGTTCTGCTGCTGGCTTTTGCCTTGCTGACGTCGGAGATCGAGCAAAGCGCCATCAAGGCATGTCTCGCGGGGTTCGCGGCTTCGCTGTCGCTGGCGATCGGGCTGGAGATGCTGCCGGCGATCGCCGCCGCATGCGTCGCGATACTTGGGCTGCTGATCTGGCGAGGCAGCTCGGTATGCCGCCCGATCAGCATCTTCGGCGCGGCATTGGCCGGATCGTCCCTGGTTCTCGCCGCGGCGCTGCAGCAGACCCATTCGCCCGCGGCTCCCGTATGCGATGCGTTCGGAGGGCCGTTTTTGCTGTTGACCGCCGGAGGCGGCGTGAGCCTGATGGCGGTGGCGGGCGTCAACCGGTTCCGGCCGGCATCGAGCGCACGGCTCGTCGCGGCGGCGGTCGCCGGAGCGGTGCTTCTCGGATCGTTCTTCAAGCTGTATCCCGGATGCATTGCATCGCCTTATGCGCAAGTCGCTCCGCTTCTGACGACGTTTTGGCTCGACCACGTCGCCGAGACGATGTCATTCCAAACCGTCCTGCAGCTTGAGCCGCAGAAAATTCCGGGCTTTTACGGCTTTCCGCTGATGACGCTGGGCTTTGCCGTGGCCGCCCTGATCCGCTGCGCGCCGCCAGCACGGTTTCGGTGGATCGTCTCTATACCCACGCTTGCGGCGCTGATCGGGATCAGCATCTGGCAGGTTCGTGGCGCTGCCGCCGCCAACATCGTGGCGGCGCCGTTCTTCGCCGTCAGCCTCGCCAGCCTCTGGCCCGTCCGTGAACAGGGACGGCAGCTGGTTCTCGCCGCGCTGATCGTCTCGCCGGCAAGCCTTGCGGCCATTGGCCTTGCCGCGCGGCCCCTGATCGAGGGGATCCTCAAGCCGCAATACACCATTGCCGCGGCGGACGCGGCGACGTCATGTCAGACTGTTTCCGGCGTCACGCCGCTCGCAGCGCTGCCGCGCGGCCGCGTGATGGCCCCGATCGATCTCGGTCCAGCCATATTGGCGGCGACGGACCACGCTGTGTTCGCGGCGCCCTATCACCGCAACAACGATGGCAACCTTGTTATGTTGAATGCGATGATGTCCGCCCCCGAGGCTGCGCGCCTGATCCTTTCCGACCGCCAGGTCGATTACGTCGTCATCTGCGCCGGCTCTCCCGATCAGCAGGACTTCATCAAGTTGGCTCCGGATGGGCTCGCGGCGCGTCTCGGCCGCGGCGAGAGAGCCGACTTCCTGGAGCCGCTCGACCTCGATCCCACCCGCAGACTAGCCGCATGGCGGATGCGAAAGTAATCGTTTCGTATTGCAGCCAGCAACTCCCGGTGGCGCGCCGCTGCCGGCGGCGGCGAGAGGCCGCCTCGTCCTCTCCCACAAAGGGAGGGGGAGGAAGAGATCATTCTATTCGGCGTGGCCGTCGATGATTGGCCCGAACAACTGCCAGTTATCGCCGCTGAATTTCATCATCTGCACCTGCTCGATCGGATAGAAATCCGTCGGCGAAGTCTTGATGCGGATACCCGGGATATAGGTGTTGATCTCGAAATCCATGTTGGCAACGACCTTCATGACGTTCTCGCGGGTGAGGTTGTCGCCGCACCGTTTCAACACTTCGACCAGCGCAGTCGACGTATTATAGCCCGTGAGCGGCCCGCTCTCGGACTTGTCGGCTTCCGGATAATACTTTGCCATGAAAGCGCGGAATTTCTGCATGCCGGGATGACTGTCCCATTGCGGGTCGGTGACATCCATCTGATAGCCGGCGCTGAGAATACCCTTGGCGTTATCGAGACCGGCGGGCTTCAGCACCGCGCCAACCGACGCCGAGACGTTGGTCATGATATGGATCGGATGCCAATCGAGTTCGGCAAGCTTCTTGATCGCCTGGGCGGCGAATTTCGGCGTGCCGATATTGACGAAGATGTCCGGGTTCGCGGTCTTGATCGCCACCACCTGGGAGTCCACCGTCGGCATGCTGATTTCGTAGGGGATGCTGGCGACGACCATTGCGTTATACTTGTCGCGCAGCACATCCTTCAAGCCCAGCACGTAGTCCTTGCCGAAGTCGTCGTTCTGATACAGCACACCGATCTTCGCGTTCGGATGATGCTGCAGGATGTAGGTCGCGTAGATGCGCGCTTCCGCCCGGTAGTTGGGCTGCCAGCCGATGGTCCAGGGGAAGTGCTCGGGATCGCCCCAGCGCGACGCGCCGGTGGCGACGAACAGCTGCGGCACTTTCATGGTATTCATGTATTTCTGGATCGCCGCGTTGCTCGCGGTGCCGAGCGGCGCGAAGATCAGGAACACTTCGTCGCTCTCGACCAGCTTGCGCGCCTGTTCCACGGTCTTCGGCGGACTGTAGGCGTCGTCGTATGAAATGAAGTTGATCTTGCGGCCGTTCACGCCGCCATTGTCGTTGATCATCCTGAAATAGGCGCTCATCGTCTTGCCGATGATGCCATAGGCCGATGCCGGCCCGCTGTACGGCATGATGTTGCCGATCTTGATCTCCGTGTTGGTTACGCCGGTATCGTATTTTTTCTGTGCGGCGGCCGGCAGCGCGGCTGCGGCAATGATTAGTCCGGAAAGTCCAAGCGTCCTGAAGAAATCCTTGGCGCAGCGCTTCATGAAATTTCCTCCCAGCGCGTATTCCGCAAGAGTGGGTGCCGGTTTTGCGATCAGAATACACGCACCTTATTGAAGTGGGCCAGGCATGTCGGCTTTTTGTCGGACGGTCTCCTTCGGGGCTGCTCTGGGGCGACGTGGACGATAGCAGGGGCGCGGGTTGACCGGAAGCAGCCGCCTGACCCAAGACGATATGTCGCGTCATGTGGTTGCAGTGCGAAAATAGATGCCGCCGAACTCCAGGACGGCAGCCCCTCGGTCCGCTCATTCGGGAAGACCAGCCAATCGCAATGGGTTGAGCAATGTATCGAGATCTTCCTGGCGGCGGTAGGGCAGCCCGCGTGCCCAGCGGCTGACGGAAAAACTGGGATGCCTGACTAGCAATTCCCTTACGATAACGCGCGCCTCGTCCTCGCTCCCAAAGTTCCAGAGTGCCGCCACGAGAATTGTTTGCGCGGTCAGCCAGCGCGGCTTCTCTGCCAAGACCCGTAAGGCAGTGTCTCGCGCTGCGGTGAAATCTCCTAAATGAAACCTCGCCCGAGCTTCGTCGACCATCGATACATTGAGTTCAATCGGGCTTAATCGCTGCGCCTGCTCCTCGTAGAGAGCAGCTTCTTGAAAATTGCCGGCGTATCCGTGATACATCCCCGCCATGTGAAAGGCGGGCGCGCTGCTTGGGCTGAGGGTGATCGCCTTCTCTCCGGCAGCCACCGCTTCCTCATAGCGACGTTGAAAAGTGCGGACATAGCCGATGACCAGGTAAGCTTCGCTGCAACCAGGGTCCACCGCTAGAGCCTTCCTCGCGCAGTCCATTGCGGCTTCGTAGGTTGCCGCTCGGTCTTTCTCCCAACCAAACCGAGCCTGGTCGGTCAGAGTGAGACCCAGCATGTACAGCGCTGGGGTAAAGACCGGATTGATTTCCAGGGCTCGTTCAAATTCAGCGCGGGCTTGCGCATGGGTGTGCCTGTCGAAATTCACGTATAGACTTCTACCCTTCGAGAAACACTCGTAAACTAGTGGACTGCCGGAGCGTTTTCGCCACACTCGAACCTGTTCGCCAAATGCCAGCCGAACCTCAAGCGCCGAGACAATTTCTTGCGTGATACGATCCTGGAGATCGAACACATCGTCTACAGCGCCATCGTAGCGATCGCCCCACAAATGGCGGCCGTCCAGGCTGTCAATCAACTGCGCCGTCAACCTCACTCGATTGCCGACCTTGCGGACGCTGCCTTCCAGCACATAACGAGCGTCCAAAATGCGTCCAATTTCGCGTATGTCCCTTGCCTGTCCTTTGAAGACAAAACTCGAATTGCGAGCAATGACCATCAGTTCGTGGATCTTCGATAGCGTGGTCAGCACGTCTTCGGCGATGCCATCGGCGAAATATTCCTGCTCAGTGTCGCCGCTCATATTCTGAAACGGCAGCACAGCGATGGACGGCTTGTCAGGAATCGAACGGGATTGAAGTGGTCCAAAGGAAGCAGACTTTGGGGACGCTGATACAGCCTCGCCGCTCATCCTCATTCGCCAAACGCGCATCGGCTCAGCTATATTCTTGAGGGTTTGCGAGCCCATATCTTCGAAGGGTATGTCGACCTTGCCACGAATCTGCCGATAGGCATCGTCGGAAATGCAGACCCCACCGGGCTCGGCGATCCCTTCGAGGCGTGCTGCAATATTGACGCCGTCGCCAAAAATATCGTTGTTATCGATGATGATATCGCCGACGTGAATGCCCACGCGGAATCTGATCGGATTGTCTTGAGAGGCGTCTGCATTTTGCGCGGCCACGCCGTGCTGGATTTCGACGGCGCACCGCGCCGCATCAACGACGCTGGCGAACTCCACCAGCACCCCATCGCCAGTGGTCTTGACGATGCGTCCGCGATGGGCGGCGATCTTGGGATCGACAAGCATTTTTCTGAGGGCTTTCAGGTGGGACAGCGTGCCTTCCTCGTCGGCACCCATCAAGCGGCTATAACCGGCGACATCTGCCGCCAGAATAGCCGTTAGCCGCCGCTCTACTTGCTCGCTGCTCAAGACGCACCCGGGCTCGGGAACCTGAGGGCGAATATAGCAGCCTATTGGACCGCTGTCCGGCTTGGCCCGATGTCCGGATGGGTCACCTCCGCGAAACCTCCATCGCGCGGGATCTCGCGGAAATTTCGATCGGTGCTACACTCGCCGGAAGGACGTCGAATATCTGTCCAGCGCGTGACCGAGGAGAGGATTGATGGCCGACAGCATCATGTATCAGGAGGGAAACCGCCGGCTGCAGGATCAGTTCGACAGCCGCCGGATTTCGGACCGCCTGGAAAAATTCGCTCGCACGCAGTTCACGCCCGACGATCGGGCATTTATCGAAGGCGCGCCGTATTTCTTTCTCGCGACAGCGGACGCCCGGGGGCGGCCTGATTGCTCCTTCAAGGGCGGACTGCCGGGGTTCGTGGCCGTCACCGGGCCGTCCGAACTGGTCTTCCCCGACTACGACGGCAACGGCATGTTCAAAAGCCTGGGCAATATTCTGGTCAATGCCGACGTCGGCCTGCTGTTCATTGCCATGCATGGAAAGCCGCAGCGCCTGCGCGTCAACGGTACGGCAACGGTCAGTCGTGAAGATCCACTCCTCGCCCTGACCGTCGGCGCACAGCTTATCGTCCGTGTCACCGCACGCGCGATTTTTCCAAATTGTCCTCGCTATATCCCGACCATGCAGCTGATCGATCCTTCGATCTACGCTCCGAGACCGGGCTGCGATCCGCCTGAGCCGGCGTGGAAGGAGTTCGACAACTTCAGGGACTGCGTGCACCCGCGCCAGCCGACCTTCAAGGGCTGACGGCACAATCGGGAGCGGTCGCGCTCACATCGAGATCGCGCTTGCGCGATCTCGCATGCCCGCCTGTTGGACCGTCATTGCGAGCCAACGGGTCGGCGCGAAGCGCCGCTTCGATGACAGGCTCCGTGAAGCAATCCGGCGCATGGATACGACAGATCTGGATTGCTTCGTCATTTCGCGCCTCGCAATGACGTTTTTAGTTCTTGGTCTTGTCCACCAGCGCGCCCTTCTTGATCCACGGCATCATGTCACGGAGCTTGACGCCGACTTCCTCGATCGGGTGGACTGCGAGCTTGGCGCGGGTTGCCTTGAACGAGGTCTGGTTGACCTTGTTCTCCAGCATCCAGTCGCGCGCGAATTTTCCGGACTGGATATCTGCCAGCACGCGCTTCATTTCCTTCCTGGTCTCTTCGGTGACGATGCGCGGACCGGTGACGTATTCGCCGTATTCGGCGGTGTTGGAGATCGAATAGTTCATGTTGGCGATGCCGCCTTCATAGATCAGGTCGACGATCAGCTTTACCTCGTGCAGGCATTCGAAGTAGGCCATCTCGGGCGCATAGCCGGCTTCCACCAGCGTCTCGAAACCGCCCTTGATCAGTTCGACCAATCCGCCGCACAGCACCACCTGTTCGCCGAACAGATCGGTTTCGCATTCTTCCTTGAACGAAGTCTCGATGATGCCGGCGCGGCCGCCGCCGATCGCGGAGGCATAGCTCAAGCCCAGGTCATGGGCATTGCCCGAGGGATCCTTGTGGATGGCGATCAGGCAGGGCACGCCGCCGCCGCGCTGGTATTCCGAGCGCACGGTATGGCCGGGACCCTTCGGCGCGATCATCAGCACGTCGAGATCGGCGCGGGGCTCGAGCAGGTTGAAATGCACGTTGAGGCCGTGGGCGAACAACAGCGCCGCGCCCTTCTTCATGTTGGCGTGCAGGTGATCGCGGTAGATGTCACCCTGCAATTCGTCGGGGGTCAGCATCATCATGACGTCGGCCCACTTGGCGGCCTCGGCGACTTCCATCACCTTGAAGCCGGCGGTCTCCGCCTTCGTGGCGGAAGCCGAGCCCTTGCGCAGTGCGATAGCGACGTCCTTGACGCCGGAATCCTTCAGGTTCAGCGCATGGGCGTGGCCCTGGCTGCCATAGCCGACGATGCAGACCTTCTTGCCCTTGATCAGGTTCAGATCGGCGTCGCGATCGTAATAAACACGCATGGTCGTTCCTCTTGGCTGGCCGGGCGGAGTGCCCGGATCGTCCTGTTTTCGGAAAGTTCGGCCGTCGTTTGGGACGCCGGTCCAGAGCGCTGGTTCGCTGGCGAATTCCGGCGTTGTCTAGAGCATTTTTAACCTCAGGGGAAACCCGTTTCTGCATGGCGCACCGCGGCATCATGCGTCCATGAAGACCGGATAGAGCGAGGCCAGCAGGAGAGCGGCCATCACGATGTTGAAGGCCCGCACGGCCCTCGGCGACGTCAAGACCGGCCGCAGCACGCTGCCGAACAACGCCCAGGCCACCGTCGACAACGCACCCATCACGAGGCTGATGGCGGTCTGTAGAATGATGTTCCAGGGGAAGCTGGCGATGGCCGCGTAAGCAGTAATGGTGCCGATCACCATCACCCAACCCTTGGCGTTGACCCACTGGAACAGCGCGGCGCCCCAGAAGGTCATGGGACCGCGCTGATTGTCCTGCCCCGATGGCGATGCCCCCGACAGCGCGATCGTGGCCGCGAGATAGATCATATAGGCCGCGCCGGCATATTTCAGGATCGTCTGCAACGCCGGCCAGGCAATAAAGACCGTCCCCAGGCCGAGGCCTACGGCCGCGACCATGAAGGCGACACCGATGGTGATGCCGGCGATATGCGGCAGCGTGCGGCGGAAGCCGTAAGTGAGTCCCGAGGACAGCAACATGACGTTGTTCGGCCCCGGCGTGAAGAACATCACGACGGCGAACATCACGAAAGCGATCAGAAGTGGTTGCGACATGGTGCACTCACGCAATCTCGGGCAGGACTTGCGGGCGCTTCGACAGCATCATGATCGCGATGCCGCACACCACGATGATCATTCCGCCAAGCCGCAGCGGTCCGAACCGCTCGCCGAAAACGATGGTCGACGCCGCGGCGCCGACGAACGGCACCAGCAGCGCGAACGGCACCACCTGCGCGGCCGTATAATCCCGCAGCAGCCGGCCCCACAGCCAATAGGCAATGCTGGTGGAAATCGCCCCGAGGCCAAGCATGCAGACCAAGCCGGTGAGCGACATATGGATAAGCGAATTCAAGGTCGCCTGCGGCCCGTCCGTAACCATTGCCAACGCCAGAAGCGGCAGCGGCGGCACCAGGCAGAGCCAGGCGAACAGATCGAACATCGGCACGTCCCTGGCCTGCCGCAGCAAGAGATTGCCGATCGCGAAACTGACCGGCGAAATCATCAGCACCGCGAACGCGCCGACGCTGAAATCGAATCCGACCGTGCCGCAGATCATCAGTAGGCCTGTGGTGGCGATGCCGATGCCGAGGGTTTGCAGGGGCGTCGGCATTTCGCGAAATGCGATCACCGCAAATGCGATGGTGAACAGGGCCTGACTTTGCACAATCACCGAGGTCAAGCCGACGGGAACGCCATGCGCGAGGCCATAGGCCTGCGCCAGAAACTGTCCGAGAAACAGCGTGCCGCTGATCGCAATCAACAGCGGCCAGGATACGCCGGGTTTGCGGACGAACAGGCACGGCACAGCGGCAATGGCGAACCGCAGCGCCGTCATCAGCGCCGGTGAAAATTCGTCGAGCGCGATCCGGCTCGCCACAAAGGCAAGGCCCCAGATCACCGCCACCATGACAGCGAGACTGACGTCGGCTGGCTTCATATCACGAACCTAGCCTTGCTCGCCGTGTTTTGGTTTCCGCAACAGATAGGTGCCGTGCAGCGGCGCGTGATAATCGGCCGAGACCAGCGTAAAGCCGACGTCGGTCAGCATACGCTCGATCACCCAGCCGAAGGTCGAATATTCGTCGCGCATATGGGTGACGACGCTGTTGCGCGAGAAGCCGTGGTTCTTGATGTTGAAGTCCGCCCACTGCTCGACGTCGCGCTCGGGCCCGTCAGGCATGCTGACGAAGACGATATCGCGCAGATAGAAGCATGAGCCGGGCTTCAGCGCGCAAAAGATCCGCGACAGCGCCACCGCCTTCCAGAAGTCCGGCAAATGATGCAGCGCGAACTCACTGACGATCAGGTCGTACGAATTTGGCGCATAGGCGAAACTCAACAGGCCTGCCGATTGGGTCCGGATCGCGACTTTCCGGTCCCGCGCCTGGATTTCCGCAAGCGCCAGCATGGCCGGCGAAATATCGATCGCGTCGACCTCGGCGCCCATCTGCGCCGCCTCGCAGGCCAGCACGCCGTTGCCGCAGCCGATGTCGGCCACCCGCCATCCGAGCTGCACGCCGAGCATGGTCAGCGCCGCGCGGGCGCGGACGTCGCTGTCGTCATGGCGGTCGTAGATCGAGGCTACCGCCGAATCGAGACCGAGCTGCCGCCGCTCATTGTAGTACCAGTCGCGCGCCAGCATCGATCACATCCCCTCAGGCCCGCGCCCGATGGCGGCGACACCGGTGCGCGAGACCTCGACCAGGCCGAGCGGGCGCATCAAGTCTATGAACTGATTGATCTTTGCCGAGTTGCCGGTGATCTCGAACACGAAACTTTCGGTGGTGGCGTCGATCACGCGGGCACGAAACGCCTCCGCCAGCCGCAGCGCCTCGACGCGATGCTCGCCGGTGCCGCGCAGTTTCACCATCGCCAGTTCGCGTTCGATCGAGCGGCCGGACAGCGTCATGTCGACGACGCGAAATACCGGGACCATGCGGTCGAGCTGGTGCTTGATCTGCTCGATCACCATTGGCGTGCCGGTTGTTACGATGGTGATGCGCGAGACGTGCTTCTGGTTCTCGGTTTCCGAGACGGTGAGGCTTTCGATGTTGTAGCCGCGGCCGGAGAACAGCCCGATCACGCGGGCGAGCACGCCCGGCTCGTTCTGCACGAGCACCGAGAGCGTGTGCGACTCGACCGGATCATGGCGATCTTCCATGAAGTAGGCGGATGCGGGCTGGTTCATTTTAGTTCCTCATCATTCTTTTTTGCCATTCTCACACCAGCACCTTGCTGCCGGCGAACGCGGCGGCTTCCGGAATGATCCAACGCTTGAACAGATCGAGATCGATATTGCCGCCGGTCAGGATCAGGCCCACGCGCTTGCCACGGATGTTTGCCTTCTCTTGCATTGCAGCGGCGAATGCGGCGGCGCCGGCGCCTTCGGCGAGGTTATGCGTATCGGTCCAGTATGCCCGGACCGCCGCGGCGACCTCATCATCGGTGACCTGGACGATACGGGAGGCGCCCTTGCGAATGATGGCAAGCGCATCAGCATCGGGGACACGCGTCGCCATGCCGTCAGCCAGCGTGTTGCTGCTGTTGGTCCTCACGACCGTGCCGGCCGCGAACGAGAGCGCAAACGACGGCGCTTCGGTCGACTGCACGCCAACGACCTCCGTGGCCAGCCCGAGCAGATCGCGCGCCAGGATGCAGCCACAGATGCCCGATCCCTGCCCGATTGGAACGTAGAGCACGTCAAGGTCTCTGATCTGGCGCAACAGTTCGAGCGCGTAGGTCGCCACTCCCATCACCAGATCGGGATGAAAGGACTGCACAAATTCGAGGCCATCGAGCTTGGCACGGCGATCGGCCTCTTCGCGAGCGGATTGAAAATCATTGCCGTGCTCGACCAGGTTCGCGCCAAATGCCCGCATGGCGCGATTCTTCTCGACCGAATTGCCGTGCGGCACATAGATTGTCACCGGGACGCGGTACCGATCTGCCGCAAAGGCGATACTTTGGCCGTGGTTACCTGTCGTGGCCGAGATCAACCCGGCGGTGTGTGGACGTTCACGATTCAAGCGATCGACATAGACAAGTCCGCCGCGGACCTTGAAGGCGCCGGTCGGCGTATGGTTCTCATGCTTGACGATCGCGGTCGCGCCCAGCCGCTCCGACAAGAGCGGCCATGCGTAGGCCGGCGTCGGGGGCATCGCCGCACCGACCACGGCGTGCGCGCGTTCCAGTTGCTTGAGATCAAACATCGCGCCGCCTCCCGTCACACCAGCGCCTTGCCGCCGGCGAAGGCCACGGCGGTTGCCTCGTCGTTGGCTTCTGCCGGCAGCAGCATCTCGTTATGCGCCTTGCCGGACGGAATCATCGGGAAACAATTTTCCAGCGCCGCCACCCGGCAATCGAACAGCACGGGACGCTTGACGTTGATCATCTCCTTGATCGCACCGTCGAGGTCGCCGGGCTTGATCGCCCGGATGCCGACGCAGCCGAAAGCGTCCGCGAGCTTGACGAAGTCCGGCAGCGCTTCGGAATAAGTGTGCGACAGCCGGTTGCCGTGCAGCAGCTGCTGCCACTGTCGCACCATGCCCATATACTGGTTGTTCAGGATGAAAATCTTGATCGGCAATTCATATTGAACAGCCGTCGACATCTCCTGCATCGTCATCTGCACCGATGCGTCGCCGGCAATGTCGATCACGAGGCTGTTGCGATGCGCGACCTGGACGCCGACCGCAGCCGGCAGACCATAACCCATGGTGCCGAGGCCGCCCGAGGTCATCCAGCGGTGCGGCTCCTCGAAGCCGAAGAACTGCGCCGCCCACATCTGGTGCTGGCCGACCTCGGTGGTGATGTAGACGTCGCGCCCGCGCGTCGCCTCGAACAGCCGCTGGATCGCGAATTGCGGCAGGATGATATCGTTGTTCTTTTTATAGGACAGCGAATTGCGCGCGCGCCATTTCGCGATCTCCTGCCACCAGGGGCGGACATCCGGCTTTTTCGCCTCCGCCTTGAACACCTGCAACAGGTCGCCCAGCACGTTGCTGGCATCGCCGATGATCGGAACATCGACACGGATGTTCTTGTTGATCGAGGAAGGGTCGATATCAATGTGGATTTTTTTCGAGCCCGGCGAAAACGCGTCGGTGCGCCCGGTGATGCGGTCGTCGAAGCGCGCGCCGACGCACAGCATGACGTCGCAGCCATGCATCGTCATGTTGGCTTCGTAGGTGCCGTGCATGCCGAGCATGCCAAGCCAGTTCTTGCCGGACGCCGGATAGGCGCCGAGACCCATCAAGGTGGAGGTGATCGGAAACCCGGTGGCTTCGACCAGTTCGCGCAGCAGTCTTGAGGCCTCGGGTCCGGAATTGACGACGCCGCCGCCGGTGTAGATCACCGGGCGCTTGGCGGAAGCCAATAGCGCCACGGCTTTACGGATCTGCGCCGCGTCGCCCTTGACCCGCGGCGCGTACGACACATGCACGTCGGCCTTGCGCGGCGGATGGTAGCTGCCGACCGCGAACTGCACATCCTTTGGCACGTCGACGACCACCGGACCGGGACGCCCGGTGCTCGCGACGTAAAACGCCTCGTGCAGCACCTTCGCCAGATCGTTGACGTCGCGCACCAGCCAGTTGTGCTTGGTGCAGGGCCGGGTGATGCCGACGGTGTCGCATTCCTGAAAGGCGTCGTTGCCGATCAGGTGCGTCGGCACCTGACCGGTGATGCAAACCAGCGGTATCGAATCCATCAGCGCATCGGTCAGCGGCGTCACCATGTTGGTGGCGCCCGGCCCCGAGGTCACCAGCACCACGCCCGGCTGGCCGGTGGAGCGCGCATAGCCCTCGGCGGCGTGGCCCGCGCCCTGCTCGTGCCGGACCAGGATGTGCTCGACTTCGCTCTGCTGGAAAAGCTCGTCGTAAATGGGCAGCACCGCGCCGCCGGGATAGCCGAAGATGTGCTTGACGCCATGATCGATCAGCGCCCGCACGATCATCGCTGCGCCGGTCATCTGGTTCGGATCGTGGTTCTTGTCGCTCATGGCTTGCTCCGGATGCGCTGTTCTCGCGCGGCTTTTCAGTTTGAAGAGGGCTTCGTTGTTCTGGAAAATAAAAAGGGGCCCAAGAGGCCCCATGCACACCGCCCGAATTTGGATGGCCTTAGCCATCCCCGGCGGTGCGCCTGGGTACGACGACGATAAGCAATTTGGTAATTATATTACGCATATGACCGCTCGGACTTCCCAAAGGTTGCGCGAACATAGCGACCAACCCCGGAAAGTCAAGGGAAGGCGGCAGGACGTGCTTAATTTAAAGCTTAGCGGGGTTTTTTGCCCTCGGCGAGAGCAAATTGCTCGTTCCTGCCATCGCACTGCCCCCAGAGACCGGATGCGCAAAGCGAAATCCGGGGGCGGTCTCACCCTACGATGCCCCGATGTGGCTTCGCTGGTCCGGGCTGCAAAGCCTCGTATCCAGCCATTCCCCCGCCTCATCCGGCTTCACCCACGCGAATTCCGGCAGCTGATGCCGGAACCAGGTGAACTGCCGTTTGGCGTAATGGCGGGTTTCGGCGCGGCCGATTTCAGCCGCCTCGGCAAGCGTAATCTTCCCCCGTAGATGCCGGGTCAGCACCGGCACGCCGTGGGCCTTCATTGCCGGCAGCAGCGGATCGAGGTGCCTCGCCGCCAATGCAGCGACTTCCGCCGGCGCGCCGGCTTTTAGCATCGCATCGAACCGCGCATCGATGCGTGCATAAAGTCGATCGCGATCGGGTGCGAGAAACAGCGCGACGAATTCTCCCTGCGGCAATAGCGGCGGCAAGCCCTCCCGATGCCAGTCGGTCAGCGAACGCCCTGTCGCCTCCGCCACTTCGAGTGCTCGCGCGATCCGGGCACGATCGCGCGGCTTCAGACGATCGGCGGATGCCGGATCGCGTTGCCTTAGCTCGGCATGCATTGCCTCGACGCCATCGCGTTCCAGCCGCGCACGCACGCTGTCGCGTATCTCCGATGGGATCGGCGGCACCGCCGAAAGGCCGCGCGTCAACGCCTTGAAGTACAGGCCGGAGCCGCCCACGAAAACCGCCAGTCGGTTTTGCGCGCGCACTTCCGCCAGCACCCTCGCGGCATCGGCCACCCAGTGACCCGCGGAAAAGTTCACCGCGGCATCGACGTGGCCGTAGAGCCGGTGCGGGACAAGTGCCTCTTCCTCGGGTGTCGGCCGCGCCGTGATGACGCGGAGATCGCGATACACCTGCATGGAATCGGCGTTGATGATGACGCCGCCGGTTTTTTGCGCAAGCTCAAGCGCCAGCGCCGACTTGCCGCTGGCGGTCGGCCCTGCGATAAGCACGGCCTTGCTGCAGTCTTCCCGCGAATGCATCAGATGTCTCTCGTCGCCACGCTCATATGCAATCCCGCCGACCCCGCGCTCGATAGCACGGTGGTGGATGGCGCGCGCGCCATTCTTCCATCGCCGGGCGCCGCGCAATGGCTGTTCGACGAAGTGGCGGTCGATATTCCCTTCGCCGGCAGCGACGACATCAATGGCATCGAGCACCGCCTGCGCGAGGCGCGCGGCGACTTGCCTGTTGATATTGTGGTGCAGCCTCAGGCGTTCCGGCGCAAGAAGCTTTTTCTGGCCGACATGGATTCCACCATGATCGGCCAGGAGTGCATCGACGAACTGGCTGACTATATCGGCCTGAAGGCGCTCGTCGCAGCCATCACCGAGCGTGCGATGCGCGGCGAAATCGAGTTCGAGCCCGCGCTTCGCGAGCGCGTCGCGCTGTTAAAGGGCCTGGCCGTCAGCGTGGTTGATGAAGTGCTGGCCAAACGAATAACGCCTACGCCCGGCGGCCGCGAACTGGTCGCGACCATGCGCGCCCACGGCGCCTGGACCTGCCTGATCTCGGGCGGTTTTACATTATTCACCAATGCGGTCGCCGCCATGATCGGGTTTCAGGAAAACCGCGCCAATGAGTTGCTTGTCGAGGACGGCAAGCTGATCGGTGAGGTCAGAGAGCCGATCTTGGGCCGCACCGCAAAACTCGCAACCCTGATCGATCTGCGCGAGACCTTCGACCTCGACGACATCGACACGCTTGTCGTCGGCGACGGCGCCAACGATCTCGGCATGATCCGGCATGCCGGCCTGGGAGTCGCCTACCACGCCAAACCCGCCGTCGCCGCCGCGGCCGCGGCGCGGATCGATCACGGCGACCTCACCGCGCTGCTGTATGCGCAGGGGTATCGGCGGGATGAGTTCGTGGGGACGTGATCTTCCTCCAGGTCGTCCCCGCGAAAGCGGCGCGAACGCGGGGACGACGCATTCATGTGAGGCAGTCAACGCCTGTGCGTCGCTGCGACAGGCCCTACTGCACGCTTAGCGCCACAAAGCGAAGTTCGCCGTCGGCGTTGGATACCAACAGCAGGATCGATTTCTTGCCATCCTTCTTCAGTTGATCGACGCGCTTCTTGACGTCGGCGGCATTGCTTACCGCCTCCTGCGCCACCTCGACGATCACCTCGCCGGGGCTGAGGCGTTTATCGGCGGCGTCGGAGTTGCCGTCGACATTGGTGATGATAACGCCCTTGATGCTGTCCTTGATCTTGTAGCGGGTGCGCAGGTCCTTGCTCAGGGTGGCGAGATCGAGGCCGAGCGCCTTTTGCGTCACGGGCTTCTCCGTGAGCTCGGGCGTTTTGGCTGACGCCGGCACCGCCTTGTCGGTATCCTCGAGGCGGCCGAGCGTGACCTTGCGGGTCTCTTCCACGCCCTTGCGAATGATGACGACGTCGACTTCCTTGCCGACGGCGGTATCGGCCACGACACGCGACAGATCCTTTGGCTCCTTGATGTCCTTGCCGTCAAACTTGACCACGACATCGCCAGGCTCGATCCCCGCCGGTTTCGCCGGACCCTTGTCCTCGACGCCGGCGATCAACGCGCCGCGCGCGGGCTTGATGTTGAGGCTTTCGGCGATCTCGTCGGTGACCTGCTGGATGCGGACGCCGAGCCAGCCGCGGCGAAGCTCACCAAACTGCCGCAACGAATCGACCACGCCGGCAACGGTCTTCGAAGGCACCGCAAAGCCGATACCGATCGAGCCGCCCGAGGGCGATATGATCAGCGTGTTGACGCCGACTACTTCGCCATCGAGATTGAACAGCGGTCCGCCGGAGTTGCCGCGGTTGATGGCGGCATCGGTCTGGATATAGCTGTCATAGGGACCGGTGTTGATGTCGCGGTTGCGCGCCGAGACGATGCCCGCCGTGACAGTGCCGCCGAGACTGAACGGATTGCCGATCGCGATCACCCATTCGCCGAGACGCAGCTTGTCGGAATCGCCGAACTTCACCGCCACCAGCGGCTTCGCCGGCTTGAATTTCAGCACCGCGAGATCGGTCTTCTTGTCGACGCCGACCAGTTCGGCCTTGATCTTGGTGCCGTCGTTCATGATGACATTGATCTCATCGGCATCCGCGATGACGTGATTGTTGGTCACGACGATCCCCGAGGTATCGACGATAAATCCCGAGCCGAGCGAATTGGTCTTGCGCGGCTGCAGGTCGCCGCTCCTGTCGCCGCCCTTTTCGCCACCCTTGTCACCGCCCTTGGAGTTGCCTCCCGGACCGCGGCGGTTCTTGAAGAAATCGTCGAAAAATTCCTCGAACGGCGAACCCGGCGGCAATTGCGGCATCGCACCCCGGCCATCGCCGCCGCCCTTGGCTTCGACGGTCTGCGATGTAGAGATGTTGACCACGGCGTCGATTACCTTCTCGGCCACGTCGGCAATGCCATCGGGCCCCCGGGCCGAGGCCGGCGCCGATAGGAGGACGGTCGTGGCGCTGAGGCAGATCGCGGCCAGCAACGGACGCAGGCGATGACTCAAGGCTGGAATCGCACCGGTCATGTTCGATCTCTCTCCTGAAAAACGGGTCGGAATTTGAAATCCACAGTGCGCCCGAACGGGGCCACGGCGCAAGCATTTGAGCCGGACATTTCGCTGCAATAAGCGCTACTCAATACGGCGAAAAGCAGGACGTCGCCACTCACGATAGCGTTGATCCCTAAGCATTTTTTGCCGGAACTCGAAACCGGGTAGGATATTAGTGCCGCACCGCCCAGATCAGGATGAGGCCCGCGACCGCCGATCCGATGCCGACAACGCGAAGAATGTTGTCCGGCGTCGCCAGCGCGCTTTTCATGGCCCGGCGCATCCAGGCCGGGCTTGCCGCGAACAGTAGGCCTTCAAGCACAAACAGAATGCCTACGCCGATGAGGAAGTCGGCGAACGCTATGGACCTCATCGGACTTGAACCCCCCGTTTGATGTTCTTTTAATTTTGGCGAGAGCGAAGCTGTTTCGCTTCGCTCCCTTTGTCGTCCGGATTCCGGCGCCTTACGGCTTCGGCGCGGCCGGTGGCGCGGCCGCAGCCGCCGCAGCCGGTGGAACAGCCGCTACCGGCGGCTTGCCGGAGGAGTTGCTGAAGAACTTGAAGAAGTCCGAGTCCGGCCGCAGCAGGAAGCGGGTGTCGTTGCTCTTCAGGCCGTTCTCATACGCCGTCATCGAGCGGTAGAAGGCGAAGAAATCGGGATCCTTGCCATAGGCTTCGGCGAATAGCCGGTTGCGCTCGCCGTCGCCCGCGCCGCGCACCTGCTCGGCGGTCGAATTGGCTTCGGCGACAATGACGGTCGCTTCGCGATCGGCATTGGACCTGATCTCCTGAGCCTTCTGGCCGCCCTGCGCGCGGAATTCGGCCGCTTCGCGCTGCCGCTCGGTCTGCATGCGCTGGTAGACCGCCTGGCTGTTCTGCTCCGGCAAATCGGCTCGCCTGATCCTCACATCGACCACCTGGATGCCATAACCGTCGGCCTCCTTGTCGAGCTGGTCGCGGATTCGCGCCATCAGCGCTTCGCGCTCGTCGCGCACCACCGTGATGAAGGTGACCTCGCCGAGCACGCGGCGCAGCGACGCGTTCAGAAGCGTCGTCAGCTGTATGTTGGCGGCCTGGATCGAGCCGACGCTTTGATAGAAGCGCAGCGCGTTCTTGATCCGATAGCGGGCGAAGGCGTCCACCACCAGCCGCTTCTGGTCCGACGCGATGACTTCCTGCGACGGATTTTCCAGATCGAGAATGCGCTTGTCGATTGAGATCACGGTGTCGATGAACGGCGCCTTGAAATTAAGGCCGGGCTCGGTAACCACCTTGACCGGCTCGCCGAGCCGCACCACCAATGCCTGTTCGGTCTGGGTCACGGTGAAGACCGAGCTGTAGCCGACGATAACGACCAAAAACAGCACGAACAGCGCGACAATGCCTGCAACCGGGGACTTCATCTTGTGGCTCCGCCCTGCTGTTGCGGCTGACCCGTTGTGCCAGGGGTCGCCTGACGTCGTGGCGTCAGCTCACTCAATGGCAGATACGGCACGATGCTTTGCTGGGATGACGAACCGCCGTCATACACCAGCTTCTCGGAGCCGCCGAGGATACGCTCCATCGTCTCCAGATAGATGCGCTGCCTGGTGACGTCGGGCGCCTTCTTGTATTCGTCGTAGACTTTCAGGAACCGCGCGCTCTGGCCCTTGGCCTCGGCAACCGCCTGTTGTTTGTAACCTTCCGCGATCTGCACGATTTGCGCGGCACGTCCACGCGCGTCGGGAACGACGCGGTTGGCGTAGGTCTGGGCTTCGTTCTGCAACCGCTCAAGATCGGCGCGCGCCGCCTGCACGTCGCGGAACGAATCGATCACCTGCGCCGGCGGATCGACCTTCTGCATCTGCACCTGCTGTATGAGAATGCCCGAACCGTAGCTGTCGAGCGTCTTCTGCATCAATTCCTGCACGGCGGCCTCGTTGGTGGTACGGGCGCCGGTGAGAATCGGCTGGATGTTGGAGCGTCCGATGACTTCGCGCATCGCGCTTTCGGCGACAGCTTTCACGGTGCCTTCGGGATTCTGGATGTTGAACAGATAATCGCCGACGCCATCGGGCTTGATCCGCCATAGCACGGTGAAATCCACGTCGACGATATTTTCGTCGCCGGTCAGCATCAGGCTTTCTTCCGGAACGTCGCGCATCGTTCTGCCGCGCCGCGCCGGATCGTCGATCAAAGTCATGCCGATGCTGATGGTGGAGACGCGCAGCGCCTTCGGCAACAGCACGGTCTCGATCGGGTAAGGCAGATGATAGTTCAGACCCGGCTGCACCGTGCGTACGTGCTTGCCGAAACGAAGGACGACGCCAAGCTCTTCGGATTGGACGCGGAAAAATCCGGACAGTCCCCAGATCGCCAATGCGCCGAGCAGGATCAGCGCAATGCCGACGCCGCTGAAATACCCGCCCGGCAATAGCTGCTGAAGCCGGTCCTGACCGCGGCGCAGAAGGTCTTCAAGATCGGGCGGCCGCGGTCCCACCGGTTGCGGTCCGGAGCCCCACGGCCCTTTCGGACCCGAGCCCCATGGGCCTCCGCCTTGATTCTTCCACGGCATCGACAGTCTCCTCCGCAAGGGCTTCAGGACCAGGACGCCCCGCCTCGCAATATCTCGACGGCTTTATAGGGGACCGCTTCGGCCCTTACAACGCAAGCTTCTCACTCGAAGGAGCTATGCCTGAGCCGATAATTGTCAATGTAAACATCGCCGAACGGAGTTAATGCGACTTTCGTCGACGATATGTCACATAGGAAAAGCCCGCGCTGTCGTCCGAACCGGCCGGATTCCGCACCCGCGCAACCTCTTCCCAGTCAGCCGCATCGATTGCGGCAAAATGCGTATCGCCCTCGGGCCGGACGTGCACTTCGGTAACTTCAAGACGGTCGGCGCATTCCATCCATTGCGCGTAGATTTCCGCGCCGCCGATCACGGCGATTTCAGTGGCCAAACGCCGCAGCGCATCGCCCGTCGCGATCGCGCGGGCGTCCGCGAACGACGTCGTCACCACCGCGCCCGCGGCGCGAAAATTCGCATCGCGCGTGACGACGATGTTGGTGCGTCCGGGAAGCGGCCGGCGTAGCGAGACAAAGGTCTTGCGACCCATCACCACAGGCTTGTCCATCGTCATCGTCTTGAGGCGTTGCTGATCGGTTTTCAGCCGCCATGGGATGGCGCCGCCAGAGCCGATCACACCGTTGTCGGCAACCGCGACGATGAGGACGATTTGCGGACGAGTCTTGATTTCAGGAAAAGCTTCGGCAGTCGCGGTCACACCGCGACCTCGGCCTTGATGTGCGGGTGCGGGTCGTAGCCTTCGAGCACGAAGTCTTCATAGCGGAAGGCGAGGATATCCTTCACGGCCGGATTGATCCTCATCACCGGCAGCGGCCGCGTCGGGCGCGTCAGTTGCAGCCGCGCCTGATCGAGGTGATTCGAATAGAGATGCGCGTCGCCGAAGGAATGAACGAAGTCGCCCGGCTTCAGGCCCGTCACCTGCGCAACCATCATCGTCAGCAACGCGTAGGACGCGATGTTGAAGGGTACGCCGAGAAAAACGTCGGCCGAACGCTGGTAGAGCTGGCACGACAATTTGCCGCCGGCGACGTAGAACTGAAACAGGCAATGACACGGCGGCAGCGCCATCTTGTCGACATCTGCCGGATTCCAGGCGCTCACGATCAGGCGGCGCGAATCCGGGTTGCGCCGGATCATGTCGATGACGTTGGAAATCTGATCGATGCTGCGCCCATCCGGCGCCGGCCAGGATCGCCACTGCGACCCATAGACCGGACCGAGATCGCCATTGGCATCAGCCCATTCGTCCCAGATCGAAACGCCGTTATCCCGGAGATATTTGACGTTGGTATCGCCTTTGAGAAACCACAGCAGCTCGTGCACGATCGACTTGAGCGGCAGCTTCTTGGTGGTCAGCATCGGAAATCCGGCAGCCAGATTGAAGCGCATCTGATGGCCGAATATCGACAACGTGCCGGTGCCGGTGCGGTCGTGCTTCTCCGCGCCGTCACTGAGAATCCGTTCGAGCAGGTCGTGATACTGATTCATGGCGTTACGATATGGTCCTGCGAGAGCACGAATTTTAGCGGCCGGACCGGCCGATCGACAGCGGCGATTTGCCTGACATTATCGATTATACCCTGAAAAATGCCTATCCGGCCGATAAACAACAAGGACGGAACCTGCGCTCCGCCCTTCTCAGCCGGTTTCAGGTACTTTCAAATCAGGCCACCGGCTCTAAAAGAGAGCCGATTCTTGGGTGAACCCAGGGCCCTCCGACAGAACTTCGCATGACTTCCCGCCGCAACGATTGCGGCAGTTGAACCAGGCGGTTTGCAGCACGTCGACACGGTAGAGGTGTCGCCGTTATGGAGCGGTGTTTCGCCGGTAATCCCGTTTGGCAGGCGAGGATCAAGGGAGTTGGCTGGAACCTTGCGCATGGACGTCGATTACGTCGACGCACTCAGGTTTCCGACTCCACGAATACCTCGTCGCGCTTCCTGCGCAGCGACGGCAACACCGCCAGAACAAGCAGGAACGCGGCGGTCGCCATCAGCACCGCCGAGAGCGGACGGGTGAGGAAAACCGTCCAGTCGCCCCGCGAGATCAACAGTGCGCGGCGCAGATTTTCTTCCATCAGCGGCCCGAGCACCATCCCGAGCAGCAGCGGTGCCGGTTCGAAATCATGCTTGATCAGCCAATAGCCGAGCAGTCCGAACGCGCCGGCGAGGACAACATCCACCGGGGCGTTGTTGATGGAGTAGATGCCGATCGCGCAAAAAATCACGATCGAGGGAAACATCAGGCGGTACGGTACCCGCAGCAGCCGCACCCAGATGCCGACCAGCGGCAGGTTGATGACGATCAGCATCAGATTGCCGACCCACATCGAAGCGATCATGCCCCATACCAGGTCGGGCTGTTTCTGCATCACCTGCGGCCCCGGCACGATGCCGTGAATGGTCATCGCGCCGACCATCAGCGCCATCACGGCGTTGGGCGGAATGCCGAGCGTCAATAGCGGGATGAACGAGGTTTGCGCGGCCGCGTTATTGGCGCTTTCGGGCGCAGCAACGCCTTCGATCGCGCCGCGGCCAAACCGCGACGGATCCTTGGCGATCTTTTTCTCGAACGTATAGGCCGCGAACGAGGCGATCACCGCACCACCGCCCGGCAGAATGCCGAGAATCGATCCCAGGATCGTGCCGCGGACGATGGCCGGCGCGGAGTTGATCATGTCCTTTCTGGTCGGCATCAGCCCGGTGATCTTCTGCTGCACGAGCTGACGGTCCATCTCCGCGCCGGCGTCGAGGTTGCGGATGATTTCCGCGAAACCAAACACGCCCATCGCCACTGTGGCGAAGCCGAGACCGTCGGCCAGTTCGGGAACATTGAACGCCATGCGCGAGGCGCCGGTCTCGATGTCGGAGCCGACCATCGACAGCAGCAGCCCGAACACAATCATCGCGATGGCTTTGAGCACCGAGCCCTTCGCCAGCACGACCGCGAAAATCAGGCCGAGAACCATCAGCGAGAAATATTCGGCGGGTCCGAACGCCAGCGCGAGCTTGGTCAGCGGCGCGCCCAATACGGCGATCAAAACGGTCGCGACACAGCCGGCGAAGAACGACCCGATCGCTGCGATCGCGAGCGCAGGACCGGCGCGGCCCTGTTTGGCCATCTGGAAACCGTCGAGCGTCGTCACCACCGATGTCGCCTCGCCCGGAATATTGACCAGGATCGAGGTGGTAGAACCGCCATACTGCGCGCCGTAATAAATACCCGCGAGCATGATCAGCGCGCCGACCGGCGGCAGGCCGAAAGTGATCGGCAGCAGCATGGCGACGGTCGCGATGGTGCCGATGCCCGGCAGTACGCCGACCAGCGTTCCGACCAGCGCCCCGACCAGGCACAGCAATATATTGGCCGGGATCGGAATCGAGGCGCCGCCGAGCCACGCCGGCGACCATGGCACGAACTGGAAAACGACATGGAAGCCGAGCGCAAGATTGGAAAAGAGATCGAGCATCGTCCCTCACTGAACCAGGAAGCGGGGCCAGAGCTGCATCGGCAGCCCCAAGCCGTAAGGAAAAAGAAAACTGCAAAATGCGGTCAGCACGACGCCGACGATGATGGTTTCCTTCCACCTTGTTTCGTGCGTGCCGAGCGCGGCAATCATGAAGGTGAGGAAGGCTGAAATCACCAGACCCAGAGGGCGGATCGTGATGGCGAAGGAAAGAATCGACAGCGAGACAAAAAGCGGACCCCGCCAGGCATAGGTCGCCAGGTGCGCGCCCTCGGTCAAGATGCCGACGACCGTGATGGCGAAGCCCAACCCAAGCAACAGCACCGCAAACATGCGGGGCGCGGTCCCAGCTCCGAACGAAAACCCATGCATGCCCTGCAGATCGCTCGATGCCCACAAGGCGAACAACGCGATTGCCATCAGCGCTAGTCCGCCGACAAAATCCTGCGGACCGCGGACCCATTTCGGCATGATGGATTTGACCGGCACATGGCTCGGCGTATCACTCATCGGTATCTCCCCCCGCACACTCGCCCATTCCGTTTGGATCGCGTTGATGCTGCTCCGGCGGTCCTGCCTACCGATTTTCGTCAGATAACGCCAGCAAAACCCAAACAACCCCCGGCCAGCAATATCCAGAGCGGATTGAGCCGCGTCGAAAAAGCCAGCACCGCTGACATGGCGGTGACCAGGACGGCGATCCAGGTCCGATCGGAGGCCTGCGCTACAATCAGGCAACTAGCCCCCATCAATCCTATCGAAAGAGGAACCAGCGCGGCCTGAATAATGGCGGGCCAGCGCTCACGGCCCGGCCGCGTCAGCAGGCGGCTCACATAATAAGCAAGCATGGCCGTCGGGCCGCACATCGCCAGCGTTGCGAGCAGCGCGCCCGCGGCACCGGCGACGGAATAGCCGATCAAGGTTACGATCAGCACGTTGGGCCCCGGCGACAGCTGCGATATCGCGAACACATCGGCGAATTGCTGGTCGGTCAACCAGTGGCGAACATCGACCGCAACCCGGTGTATTTCCGGAATGGCGGAATTCGCGCCGCCCACCGCAAACAGCGACATCAAGGCGAACGTCCAGACAAGCGTCAAAATCGGATTGGCGTCTGAATTCATGCCGGAACTCGCCATCGCAAGGCAACGGTAATGGCAATGCTGAGCGGGATCGCCACCAGCAATACCGCCGGCAATGGCAGCCGCAGCAGTCCGACAGCGGTAAACACCGCAGCCAGCGTCACAACACCAATGATGTCGCGTTTTTTGATCAGCGGCATCATCATCCGGAGAACGACTGAGATCAGCAGGCCGACGGCCGCGCAGGAGACGCCGGCCAAGATGCGCCGCAGCGCATCGATTTCGCCGAAGCGCTGATATAGCGCCGCCAGGATCATCACGATAACCATGGGAGGGCCGAGCAGCCCGGCAAAAGCCGCCACGCCGCCGGCAATGCCGCGAAAGCGCGACCCGAACACCACCGACAGGTTGACGATGTTCGGGCCGGGCAAAAAATGGCAAAGCGCGAAGGTTTCGTTGAACTCCTCCGCCGTCATCCACCGGTGCTGCTCGACGATGCCGCGGCGCGCCCAGACCAGTACGCCGCCAAAGCCTGCAAGCGACATTTTGGCGAACGCGACGAACAGCGCGATCAGGCCGGGAGGGGTTGATGTCAGCTTGTCCAGCGCCGGAACGGCAGGCGGCGAATCCGGGGGCATAGCCCGAGATTTAGAACGGCGGATGGGCAACGCCAATCCAATTCGGCAGTTTCCACCCCTGTTTCCCCCCGGAATGGTCCGCGAAGGCTCTGTTTTTCTCAACTTTTGCACCCTATATTGAGGCTGCCGGTTCGCCGGCTATGGAAATAAATTGCCGTCGCAATAAACCATTCGGACCCGGGGGCAGCACCCGGCGCCTCCACCCAAGCCCGCCGCAAATGGCGCGGGTTTGGGCGGGGGCGAAACAGGATCGACGAGGGCGTAAAGGGCGTGTTTTTTCCCGGTATGGTTCCGCCGTTATCGGGCTATGCAATAGTTGCAAACGACAACTATGCTCCGGTTGCTCAGGCCGCGTAAGCGGTTTGAAAAACCAAGTCTGAAGTCCTGATGGGTTAAGCTCCATTTGGCGGGGTTCGGAGGCACCTGGCAACAGAAGCCTCCACTTCAATTTGTGCATTTTCCTCCCGGCCTGATTGCTGGAATTTCCGCCACCGGCGGCAACGCCTGCTGACCTTGGGCCGCCGCCGAGGTAACATCTGTGCGAGGGCGAGTCGCGGCTACCGACGTCGCCGCCGATCCGCTGGCAGCATCCGAACGTGACAGGACCGACAATGGCTACCGATCATATCCGTTACGATGTCCTGGCGCGCGACGCGTTACGCGGCGTGCTTCGCCGCGTATTGACCGACGCTGCCGAGCACGGTCTGCCCGGGGAGCATCACTTCTTCATAACCTTTTTGTCCACCGCGGAGGGTGTCAAGCTGTCGCCGCGTCTGCTGGCGCAGTATCCCGAAGAAATGACGGTCATTCTTCAGCACCAGTTCTGGGATCTCGTGGTGACAGAGGATCGGTTCGAAGTCGGGCTGTCGTTCGGCGGCATTCCCGAACGCCTGGTGGTGCCGTTCAATTCCATCAAAAGCTTCTTCGATCCATCGGTGCAATTCGGACTGCAGTTCGAGCCATCCGAAACCGTGGCCGAACCGCAGGCGAAAAATCTTCCGGCGGCCCCTGCCCCTTCTGCCCTGTCGGTTCCAGCGCCGGCCGTTGAGAGTCAGGAAGAGCCGGCGAAGCCGAGCGAGGGCGCCGAAGTGGTGCGGCTGGACCGCTTCCGCAAGAAATAATCCGCGCGCGGGAAATCCCCGCAACCGTGTAGAATGAACGTGCCGCCGCGAAAGCCAGCATGAGCTGGTTTCCAGGAAAACGCCCGGCGTAACGGACATGATTCATGGCTCGACTGAAACCCGCATCGCGATCCAATTCCGCATCCACGCGCACCGAGACCGATAGCTTCGGTCCGATCGAGGTTCCGGCCGACCGCTACTGGGGCGCACAGACGGAACGGTCGCGGCAGAATTTCCGCATCGGCCACGACCGGATGCCGATCGGGATCGTTCGTGCGCTCGGCATCGTCAAGCTTGCAGCGGCGGAAACCAATCGCGAGCTTGGGCTGCTCGACCAGCGGCGCGCCCGCGCCATCGTTCGCGCCGCGCGCGAGGTGATCGACGGCAAGCACGACGATCATTTTCCGCTGGTGGTCTGGCAAACCGGCTCCGGCACGCAAACCAACATGAACCTCAATGAGGTGATCGCCAATCGCGCCAACGAATTGCTTGGCGGCAAGCTCGGCGCCAAGAAACCGGTTCATCCCAACGATCACGTCAATATGAGCCAGTCGTCGAACGATTCATTCCCGACCGCGATGCATATCGCCGCGGCGATGCGCATCGTCGACGATCTGATTCCGGCTTTGAGCGAACTTCATCGCGCGCTGCGCAAAAAGCAAAAGGCGTTCGCCGGCATCGTCAAGATCGGCCGGACCCATACCCAGGACGCTACGCCCCTGACGCTCGGCCAGGAATTTTCGGGCTACGCAGCCCAGGTCGAAAGCGGCATCGCGCGCCTCAACGTGGCGGTAAGGGATCTATACCCGCTGGCGCAAGGCGGCACGGCCGTCGGTACCGGGCTCAATTCGAAGCCGAGATTTGCCCGGCTGTTTGCCAAACACGCCGCCAGGATTACCAAACTGCCCTTCACCAGCGCCGCCAACAAGTTCGAGGCGCTGGCCTCCAACGACGCCTACGTATTCGTGCACGGCGCCATCAATTCGGTGGCGACCGGCCTGTTCAAGATCGCCAATGACATCCGCCTGCTGGGCTCAGGTCCGCGCTCCGGACTAGGCGAATTGATCCTGCCTGAAAACGAGCCGGGCTCATCGATCATGCCGGGCAAGGTCAACCCGACGCAGTGCGAAGCAATGACCATGGTTTGCTGCCAGGTGTTCGGCAACCACACGGCCATCACCGTCGCCGGCAGCCAGGGCCATTTCGAGCTGAACGTCTACAAGCCGGTGCTGGCATATTGCATGATGCATTCCATCCGATTGATGGCCGACGTCACCCGCTCGTTCACCGAGCATTGCGTCGAGGGAATACGCGCCGACGAAAAACGCATCCGGGATTTGATGGAGCGCTCGCTGATGCTGGTGACCGCACTCGCGCCCAGGATCGGCTACGACAACGCCGCAAAGGTCGCCAAGTCGGCTCATACCCGCGGAACCACGTTGAAAGAAGAGGCTGTGCGGCTGGGCTTTGTATCGGCTGACGAATTCGACCGGCTGGTGCAGCCGGACAAAATGACACACCCGGGCTGATCGAACACGGCAAGCCCCTGAAATTGCGGGCCGGAAAATAATTATGAGAGATACCGCCTAAAGGCTGAGAATGATCGACTATCGTCGTTGCGCGGCGGCGTGGTAGAGCACAAAATGTTTCGTTTTCGCAGAGCGGAACATATTTTTTGATGCTATCAGATAGCGATAACGAGGATTTCCAATGACCATCGAGCCGGCGAATCGCGACCAATTGCGCCCCACTAAAATTGCCGCACGCGCGCCGATTGTCGGATGACGGGGGCGAGCATGGGGGAATTGGTCAACCTGAAGCGATTTAAGAAGCGCATTGAGCGAGAACAGTCGGCGAAACAGGCCGAAGCCAACCGGACGCGGTTTGGCCGAACCAAGTCCGAACGCATTGTCGACGAACGGCGCGCGAAACGCGCTGACGACTTGCTGGATCAACATCGGATCGACGGCGAGGACGCATCATGAAATCGCCCGTCGTAAAACGTTCGATCGTCGTCGCCGGACACAAGACCAGCGTCAGCCTTGAAGAGGCGTTCTGGAACGGCATGAAGGAAATATCCGGACTTCGAGACATGACACTGTCCGAACTGGTTGGCGAGATCGACAGCAATCGGCAGCAAGGCAATCTGTCTTCCGCGATTCGCCTCTTCGTGCTCGATTATTTTCGAAGCCGCGCCGTATCCGCCGCGCCGGATTCGAAACCGCAGGTCTAGCCAGAGCCTTATCAGCCGCGGGCGCTTCAAGATGGAAACGCCCGCTGAGTTGCATCGCAGGCTCAGTAGACGAGGCCGGCGCCCACCCCGCTTCACCCAGGACATTCCCGACGAAGTTTCACGCCCGAGAGTGTCCGAGTTGCGCTTTTTATTCCAAAGACCGCAGCGGCCGTGACGCTTGTTTATAATCGCTCTAAGGTACGGCTTCATTCCAATCGCTGCGCTTGACCTGCCGGCCCGCGATTGGAAAGACAAGTCATGACGGAACCAAACAACGCTCGCGCGCAGTTGCCGCTCGGACTCGCCAGCCGCGGCTATTCGGGGGTGATCCATCACCTCGCCGCCGGTGATACGGGCTCCGTGTTGTCGGCCGTCGAACTCGAAAGCCGATTGATCGAACTCGGCTTCGTCGAAGGCGCCAGGGTCGAGGTGCTGCACGAGGGCATCGTCGGGCGCGATCCGATCGCGGTCCGCGTGGAGAACGTCACGATCGCTGTGCGCCGGCGCGAGGCCATGGCCATTATTGTCGTCTGACGCGAGCGGACCTTGAGCCATGGAAGCGCCGTTGATGCATCTCGCCCTGGTGGGCACGCCGAACAGCGGCAAAACCTCGCTGTTCAATGCACTCACCGGAAGCCGTCAAAAGGTCGCGAACTATCCGGGCGTTACAGTGGAACGCAAGGAAGGCTCGTTCGTCACTCCGCTGGGCCGTCAGGTTTCGCTGGTCGATTTGCCCGGCACCTACTCGCTGCGTGGCCGCAGCCCGGATGAAGAAATCACCCGCGATATGGTGCTCGGCCGCACTCCCGGCGAGGCCGTCCCGGACCTCGTTCTCTGCGTGGCCAATTCCACCAATCTGCGGCTGACGATCCGCCTCGTGCTTGAACTCAAACGCACCGGCCGTCCACTGATGCTGGTGCTCAACATGTTCGACATTGCTACGCGCCGCGGCGTGACCGTGGATGTCGCGGGGCTGTCCGATGCGCTCGGCGTGCCGGTCGTCACGTCCGTCGCGGTGCGCAAGGGCGGCACCGCCGATTTACTGCGCCGGACCGACGAGATCGCGGCGCAAGCGCATGCGCTGACGCAACACCGGCGAAATCTTTGGCAGCCGCTCACGATCGCCCAATTGCGGGCGACCCAGCGTGAGGCTGATCGCATCATCGCGGCCACCGTCAGCCTGCCGGCACGGCCCGACTCCTGGACCGCGCGGATCGACGCCGTGGTCCTGCACCCGGTGGCGGGGCTTGCGATCCTGGCGCTGATCCTGTTCGTGATGTTCCAGGCGGTTTTCGCATGGGCGCAGCCACTGATGGAGTTGTTGTCGTCAGGCTTCGGTTCGCTCGGGCAATTCGTTCATGACACGTTGCCCGCGGGTTTCCTGCAAAGTTTTCTTCAAAACGGCGTGATTTCCGGCGTCGGCAGCGTCATCGTGTTCCTGCCGCAGATCATCATCATCTTCCTGTTCATCCTGCTGCTGGAAGACTTCGGCTACATGGCGCGCGCGGCGTTCCTGATGGACCGCATCATGGGCGGCGCCGGCCTGCACGGCCGCGCCTTCATTCCGCTGCTGTCGAGTTTCGCCTGTGCGATCCCCGGCATCATGGCGACACGGGTGATCGACAATCGCCGCGACCGGCTGACCACCATCCTGATCGCGCCGCTAATGACCTGCTCGGCGCGGATCCCGGTCTACACGCTGATCATTTCCGCCTTCATCCCCGCCAGGCAGATTTGGGGCTGGGTCGGTCTGCAGGGCCTGGTGATGTTCGGCCTTTATGCCGCGGGCATCGTCAGTGCGTTAGGCGTATCGTTCGTGATCAAGTTCTTCATGTTGCGTGACTACGCCCCGGCGCCATTCATGCTGGAATTGCCGGACTACAAAATGCCGCGCGCGCGCAGCATCGCCATCGGCGTCTATACGCGAGCGACGATGTTTTTGCAGCGTGCGGGGACCACGATCTTCTCGATGATGGTGATGATCTGGCTTCTGGCGTCGCTTCCGCCTCCACCCGCCGGCGCTGAAGGACCCGCTATCGACTACAGCCTCGCAGCCATGATCGGCAAAGCGCTGGAGCCGTTGCTTGCGCCTGTGGGGTTCAACTGGCAGATCGCCGTTGCGCTGATTCCCGGCATGGCGGCGCGGGAGGTCGCGGTTGCCGCACTCGGCACCGTCTATGCCATCGAGGGCGGCAAGGAAGCCGCCGATCAAATCGGCCAGGTGCTCGCCACCAAATGGAGCCTGGCAACCGCGCTATCGCTGCTGGCCTGGTACATCTTCGCGCCGCAATGCGCCTCCACGCTGGCTGTGATCCGCCGCGAAACCGGAAGCTGGAAATGGATGGCAATCACGTTCGGCTATATGCTGGCGCTGGCCTATGCGGCGAGCTTTGCGACCTACAACATCGCCGTCGCCTTCGGTGCCGGGTAATCCTATCGCCATATCCGACAGTGAACGTTCAGCCCTTGCACCCCCTTGCGCCGGTGCCGCCAAATTTCTAAGGAAGATCGTTCCAACCCAGATAACGCTCATGGAGACTGAAATGGACGTCGCAAAGCAAACCGCTCCGCGAATCCCGTCCATTTCGGAAGTTCCGCATGTCCGCGTTTCTCACTCTGGACTCCATCTCCCTCACCACGCCTGACGGCCGCCATCTATTCGACGGGTTGACGCTCGCATTAGGAGCGGAGCGGATCGGCATTGTTGGCCGCAACGGCTGCGGCAAATCCACGCTCTTGCGCGTGATCGCCGGAGAGATCGAACCTGACGGAGGATCGGTTCGGCGCACGGGCTCCGTCGGCGTACTTGCCCAACTGACGGACGACAGCCTGACGATCGCACAGGCCCTGGGCGTCGCGGACGACCTCGGCCGTCTGCGTCGCCTCGAAAGCGGCGATGGCTCGCTGGATGACGCGACCGAGGCCGACTGGACGCTGCCAACCCGGCTCGATGCGGCGCTGGTTGAAACCGGTCTGCCCGCTTTACCACCGGATCGCCTCCTCGCTTCGCTCAGCGGCGGCGAACGAACGCGCGTGGCGCTGGCCCGCCTGCTGATCGAGGCGCCGGATGTACTGCTGCTGGACGAGCCCACCAACAATCTTGACGCCGATGGCCGCGAAGCCGTGGCTTACTTGCTCGAACGCTGGAGAGGTGGCGTGGTCGTCGCCAGTCACGACCGCGCCCTGCTGGAGCGCGTAAACCGCATCGTGGAACTCACCCCCATAGGCGTCACCGTATTTGGCGGCGCGTGGCCGGAGTTCGCCGAAGCGCGCGATGCTGCCAGGGCGCGCGCGGAGACCGAACTCAGCCGGGCGTCCGACGCCTTGCGCAGTGCGGAACGCGCCGTTCAGAAGGCCAGGGAGAAGAAGGCCCGTCGCGACAAGGCCGGCCGCGCCTGGCGCGCCAAAGGCATCGACGACAAGATGTTCCTCGACGCCGAGCAGCAGCGCGCGGAAAACAGCGATTCCCGCGAAGGCCACATCGCCGATCGCATGATCGACAACCGCGCCGAGGCGCTCGCGGAAGCCCGCGCGCGAGTTGAAGTGCTGACACCGCTCTCGATCGACCTGCCCAAAACAGGTCTGCCCGACAGCCGCGAACTCCTCGCCTTCAAGGACGTCGTGATGGCCTACGGCACCCGCCGCCTGTTCGGCCCGCTGTCGTTCGAGCTACGCGGTCCCGAACGCATCGCCGTCCGCGGCGTCAACGGCTCCGGCAAGACGACCCTGCTTCGTCTGATGACGGGTCAACTACAGCCCGTTTCCGGAGATGTCCGCCGTCTGACCGATCGCGTCGCCGTTCTCGATCAGCACGTGGGCCTGCTCGAACCGGCAGCAAGCATTTTGGACAATCTGCACCGCCTGAATCCCGACTTGTCCGACAACGAAGCGCGAGCGGCGCTGGCCCGCTTCGCATTCCGCAACAAGGCGGCGTTACGGATAGCGGGCACGCTCAGCGGCGGCGAGCGCCTTCGCGCGGGGTTGGCTTGCGTATTCGCGAGGCCGAAACCGCCGCTCCTCCTGCTGCTGGACGAGCCGACCAATCACCTCGACCTGACTTCCATCGAGGTGCTGGAAACCGCGCTGTCAGGATTTGATGGAGCCCTGATCGCGGTGAGTCACGATCAGAGATTCTTGCAAGCGATAGGGGTGGAGCGGGAGATCAGGCTCTAAAGCCGGTCATTGCGGACCGGCAGCCGGCGGCATCAGCACCATCGGCGGCCGCGGCTTCGGCGGCCGCGCGACGCCGGGTGCGGGACGGACCTCGATCGGCGGCGGCAGCGGCGCAACCTGCTGACTGACGACGGGTGGATTGGGATTTAGCGGTGGACCGGCTGGCGCGCCCGGTGGACGCGGCACGCCGATCCGGGGCTTCGACGGAGTCCGGCGCGGACCGCGGTCCGGAAGCTGCCCTTCGGAAAGCGGTTGATCTGAAGGGAATGCCTCCGGCGTCGTGGCGGAAGGCTGCATCGTCACAGGCGGCGGAATCGACGCCGGCAATGCTGGCGGCGAACCTCCGCGCTCGATCGAATCCAGCCGGCGGGTTTCGCGATCGATCGCCCTCACCGCCAGCCATGACGACAACGCCGCCACGTCGACCGTGCGGTTGAGCGCATCGGGTGAACCCGCGGCGAACATCTGAATTTCGGGACGGCTGATCGCCTGCCCCGCCGCCGTCGAAGCAAGACTGGCGCGGATGTCGGCCTGATCGGCGGGAATGTCGTACCCACCCGACACGATGGCTCTCGCACCTTCGGCATCGAGCGTGGTCGCACTGATCCGAATCCGGCCGTCCCTGATAGTGAACGGAATTTGCGCCGACGCGATGGACAGCGCGCCGGCCGACAACGCAGGCTCGACAATCTGCCGCAACCGGATGTCGTCAGTCGCCTGTCCGCTATCGCTGGCGTGGATCGCGGCATCGAAGGCGCGCGGACTAAGCCCGGCGACACGAACGGATTCCAGCGTCACGGTTCCGCTTCCGGACAACGCACCCGCCAGTGCCGAGGTGCTGCGGCCCTGACTCGCCAGCGTCATCTGCATTGACACGCGACCGGCCGGCATCGCCAATGCGCGATAACGCAGGGCCGCGCCATCGACACCCGAGAGCTGAACGCGCGCATTTAGCGCAATTCCATTCACACTCTGTTTCGCGTCAATATTTGCCGTGGCCTCGCCGCCGCCGATTGTGCCCCTGACGGCATCGAACGTCAGCGATTGGCCGTCGCTCTTCACGGTGCCGCTCACGGGGCGCAATTCGCCGCCGCCCGGAAGCACGCCGCGCAACGCCTGAAACGCTATGCGGCCGCGCCAGCCTTTCAACAACCCCGAACCGAGCGGCTCCGTCGCGTCATGACCGGCCGCGCCAATGGCGAGCGCGAATGCCGGCGCGAGATCAAGCGCGTCAAGGCCGACTTCGCCCTCGACGGTCCTTTCGTCGTCAAGGGTAACCGCCAAGCGGCCGCGCAGCCGCGAACCCGAAATCGCGCTGTCCAGATCGTCGAAGGTGAGCTTACCGCCGGCAAGCGAGACGCGCGAGGACAGGCTGATATTTTGCGCAATCGCGTCGGACGGCTTTAGATCGATCAGCGGCGCAAGATTGACGCCGCGAAGCCTCAAGTTGACATTGGCCCTGGGGTCGGAAGCCCACGGCTCGGCAGTCCCCTGTGCTTCCGCATCCAGCCCGGCGCCCGCCATCTTGACGTTCAGCCGCAGCGGCGCACGCCACATGCCCGTTACCGATCCTTCAAATTGCGCCGGGCCTTCGCCTGCTGCAAGAGCGCGATCGAGCCCCAGCAAGACAGCCAACGAGCGGCCGCTTTTCGAGAATAGCTTCGAATCAACGCTGAATTCGATGCGCCGGAGTGCATCGAGATCGATCCCGCGCAGCGTCGCGATATCGGGCTTGGCCGTGACCGTGGCCACGGCCTTGAGTTGCGGGGCGTCGACGTCGAACACCGCGCGCGCGTCGACGCGGTCGGCATGTTCGGCATTCCTGTCAAGATCGAGCGTCAACTTGATGCGCGCAGGGCCCGGTGTCGTCCCTATCGAATTGAGCCTTGTCGCTAATGCTGGCACAAGCGGCGCGATCAGGCCGGTGACCTGACCAAGGGAAGCGGCGGTCGAATCCAGCGCCAGCCTTCCGGTTGCATTGGCGCGATCGAAATTCCCCGCTCCATCCAGCATTACGCCGCTGGCCGCCCCGACTTTCAGCCGATCCACCGAAATCATCTTCGCTCCGTAGCCCAGCTTTGCCGAGAACGGCCGCAACTCCTGGCCGGCCGACGTGGCGCGGCCAATGTCCAGCGATAGCTGCGCCTCATCCGGCCACTCGCCTTGCGGGCCCGCCAGCGAACGCGCCAACGCGGCCGCCGCATCAAGATCCAGACGTTCAGCTTTCAGTTCGCCCTCGAACCGGGAACCGCCACCGGCCGCCTGAGTTGAAACCGCAACCCGCCCGTCAACGGCGGCGCCATCGATCTCCGCTTTCATCGCTTCGATGGCGACGCGGTTCGAGGCCACGGAGACAGTGCCGCTCAGGCGCAGCGGCTTTTGACTGCGATATGTGATCTCGCTGCGGCCCTGCAACCACGCCACCAGCGCATCCGGATCGGTTGACTCGATGTTGAGCGCTCCTGTGAACCCGCCGGACGAACCTGGTTGCGCGCTCGTGCCGCTCAAGCCCACATGCGTCGCACCGGGCGCGCGAAAATCCAACCGGTCGATCGTCCAGGATTTGGTGTCGGCGCGCAGATCGACGGCAAGGTTCTGCACCGGACGTCCGCCCAGCATGATCTGCTCGGAGCCGAATTCGATTTGCGCCGGAATCGGGGCTTGCGGAATCCCCGCCATCAACACACGCAGCGCCGGCAGCAAGCGGACCGGCTCGGCGGCGTTGTTGTCCTTGGCGATGAACCTGTCGGCATCGAGCTGCCGCGCCGAGAGCGCAGCGTGAAGCAGCGGCGATGCGCCAAAGCGGATGTCCCCAAGTCCTGAAAATTTCAGCGCGGTCTCTTCCGCACCATAGATAACCTCGAGCTGATCGAGTCGTGCGGCAACCGGATCGGCCTTGACCCTTGCCGATATCCGCCAGGGCGTTATCGGGACGTCATCCTTGTTCTTGGGCGCAGCGGGAGCGGCCAAAATCATCGCACCCTCGAAGCGCGGGGCGCGCCCCTCGAAGCTCAGCACGCCTTCCAGATCGGCGGACAGTGCACGCGCGGCGGGATCGATGTTGAGATGAATCCGGGTGCCGCTTCCGTCAGCGCTCTGACCGGATGACACCCGAAACGGGTAGCGTGTGCCGGACAGCATGAAGTTGCCGTCGCCGCGAACCGAGCCGGCCAGCGAGCGCACATCGCCGCTGAAGGCGATATCGTTCAGCTCAAGTGTCCCGCGGCTTGAGGCATCATGCAGCGCGATGCGGCCGGTCAGGTTCAGCCGGTCGATCGACAGCGATCCGAGATTGAACTTTCCGCTCGATGCCAGCCAATCGATCCGGCCCTGGGAATCGAGGCCGAGATCGAGCGCCATGCCGTTGATCGTCAGTTCGGTGGCGCGCCATTCGCCGCGCATCAGCGAGCCAAGGCTGAACTCCACATCGAGCTTGTCGGCACGGACCTTGCCGAGATCGTTGGCGCCGCCGACCACGACGGAGCGCAGCCGCAACGACGGCGCCGGCAACAGACGCGCCCCGAGTTCACCTCCGACACGCACCGGCGCGCCGACCACGCGCGAGGCCTCGGTCTCGAATTGCGGCCGGAACTGATTCCAGTCGATGAAGTACGGCCCGATCAGCGCGGCCATCAGCGCAATGATAAAAGCAATCGCCAATCCGAGCAGCGTCGTCTGCACGGCGTCTCCCCTCGAGCGCGTTCCGGCCAACCGGACTCGCGCGGCATGACGCGGTCCATCCGCCGGGTCGCCGCGCCACCGCGATGGTGACCCCGGAGCCGCCCACCTGCCACCGCAGTGAAATCAACGCCGGAGCAGCGCCAGAGCCATATATAGAGACAACTGTAGCGAAGTCACAGCAACAGCGCCATCACCAGCTTGCGGGCAACTTTTTGAGGCCGCGAAGCACAAAGGTCGGCCGCCATTCCGGATTCTGCGCTTCGTCCAGCCGCAGCTCCGGGAGACGGCGCAACAGCGTCTCGATCGCGATCGCCGCCTCGATGCGCGCCAGTTGGGCGCCGAGGCAATGGTGAATGCCCCCGCCAAACGAGAGCGGACGCACATTGGGGCGGGTGATATCGAGACGATCCGGCCGGTCGGGATAGACCGCGGAGTCGCGATTGGCCGAACCGAGCAGGCACAGCACGCTTTCGCCCTTCGGGATTTTCTTGCCGCCGAGGTCATCGATGTCTTCGAGCGCCACCCGGCCGGTCAACTGCACCGAGGAGTCGTAACGCAGGAATTCCTCGATGGCGTTCTCGATCAGGGCCGGATTGGCCTTGAGCAAGGCGAGCTGGTCGGGATTGCGGTGCAGCGCCAGCAGACCGTTTCCGATCAGATTGACGGTGGTCTCGTGCCCTGCGCCGAACAACAGAATGATATTGGCGGTCAGCTCCTCATTGGAGAGCTTGCTGCCATCTTCCTCGGCCTGCACCAGCTGCGTCGTGAGGTCGTCGCCGGGATTGCGCCGCCGCAACTCGAACAGTTGCTGGAAATACATCTGGGCCATCGTGTTGCCGGCATTGGCCTGCTCGATTTCAGCCGGCGACAGCGGTACCGGGTCGAGCAGTCGCCCGCCGTCGCGTGAACTCTTGTAGAAGGTCTCGCGGTGGTCCTCGGGGATTCCAAGCATGTCGCAGATGATCGTCACCGGCAGGCGGAACGCAAAATCCTCGATCAGGTCCATGTGGCCCCGTCCGACGATCGCATCGAGCGTCTCGTCGACGATCTGCTGGATGCGTGGACGCATGTCCTCGACGCGGCGCGCCGTGAACGCTTTCACCACGAGGCCGCGCAGGCGGGTATGGTCGGGCGGGTCCTGCTGCAACATCCAGTGACGCATGCTGCGAAAGACCGGCTCCTCCATGACCTTCGGTCCATACCGCCGCACCGTCCGATCGACGAAATCCTTGCCGAAGCGCTTGTCGCGCAAAACCAGACTGGCTTCCGCATGCCGGCTCGCCAGGAACATCCCGAACGGCGTGACATGCATCGGATCGGTGGCGCGCAGCCGCTCATAGGACGGATAGGGATCGCGAATGAACTCCGGCGACAGCGGATTGAAAAGCGGCTCGGTCGTCGCAGTCTGAACATGCTCGTTCATGGGCGCCCTCGGTGCGTCAACGTCGGTTTGGAGACGGATTAAGCCCACAAGCCGCCGATATCGGCAAGCCCCCGTATCACGGCCGTCCTCGGGCTCAAGCTAAAGTGTCCGTGCCCGGTGCAACTGGCCCGCGACCGCCCGGATTTTGCCGGGCGACGCCATCCAGATCGCCAAGGCAGAGAATCCGCTCACGCCAATGCCGATGACAAAGGCTAACCTATAACTCCCTGAAACATCGTGCAGAATGCCGGTGACCCAGGGTCCCGCGGCGCCTCCGGCGAGAGCTGCGAGCATCACGGTGCCGAAAATGCTGCCGTAGTGCTTGCCCTGAAATATTTCCACCACCACCGCACCCATGATGGAGGTGAGACCGTAGCCGAGCGCGCCCTGCGCCAGCACCATGAGGTAGACCAGCATCAAAGTCGGAAAGGATTTCAGCGCGATCAATGCCGCGAAGCAGATCGCAAAGCCCAGACAGCTCGCGCTCCATATCCATTCCCGCCCCAGCCGGTCGGAAACGTGTCCGAGCACGATCTGGCCGGGAATGCCGAGCAGGCTGACCGCACCTAATGCCCAGACGGCGACGCTCGGGCTGAAGCCGATGTCCAGGAGATATTTGGTCTGGTGAACCTGCACCGCGTACCAGATATACAACGCGCCGAAATAGCCTGAAGCGAGCCACCAGAAGCGTGCGGTGCGAAGCGCGCGCTTCAGGGTCCAGTCGATGCCGGCCCAATCGGGATCGACGATGTTCGATATCGGCTTGGCCGATGTTGCCGAAGGTGCCGCGTCTCCGTCCGGTTCAAGTCCGATGTCCTCCGGCCGCTTGTGCAGCAACAGGTTGATCGGCGCGAGCACGACCAGAATCAGAATGCCCATCGCGGTGCAGGCGGTTCGCCAGCCGGTCTGCTCGATCATATGCTGCACCCACGGCAGCAGCGTCATGGAACCGATGCCGACGCCAGCGAATGCAAGCCCCATGGCAAGGCCGCGCCGGCGGTTGAACCAGTTGGGCAAAAACAGGGATTGACCGGAGTAGCCGAGACAGACGCTTCCGGCGCCGACCATGACGCCGATGGTCAAATACAGATGCCACGGCCGCGACGTCAGGGGCGCCATCAACAGGCCTCCCGCCATCAGTGCGACGCCGAGTTCCATCACGGCGCGCGGGCCAAGGCGATCCATCATGCGGCCGATCAGCGGGCTCACGGCTCCGGAAACCAGAAAGCCGAACGAGAAGGCGCCGGCCGTTACGCCGCGTTCCCAACCGAACTCATCGACAATGGGAGGAAAGAACAGCGAAAAGGCCGTGCGCGCGTTCACCCCGATCGCCATGGTGACGAATGTCACCGCAATGATGATCCAGCCGTAGTAGAAGGGAAGCCGCGTCAGGTTTCGCATCTTGCCGGTCCGGGGCGTGAAAGAAACGAGCGAACTTCAGTGGAGCAATTTGGGGAATCGCGGGATTCCCCGGCGTACAATCGTCCCTCCGAGGTCTGGTGTTTCGGACTATCCCGAATTGACCGGGTCAAGGCCTCCTTGCGTCGACGCATTCAAGATACCGCCATGTGGCTTTCGTGTCCGAAATAGGCACGCTCCAGCCGCTGCGGCAGGTTGGCTTCGTTCGTCGGCGCTTCCAGCACGATGTGCCCCTGCACCAGCGCATAGACGCGGTCGGCGGTGGCGAGCGCCTTTTCCAGCAACTGCTCGACCAGAAGCACCGCGGTGCCCTGGCTGCGCAGCTGGGCGATGACGTTGAGCACGCGATCGACCAGCACCGGCGACAGGCCGGCTGAAGGTTCGTCGAGCATCAACAGGCGCGGACGGCGCACCAGCCCCTGCGCCACGGTCAGCATTTGTTGCTGCCCGCCGCTGAGCGCGCCGCCGCGCTCGTGGCGCTTCTCGGCGATCTCGGGAAAGAACGACAACGCTTCGTCGACCCGTGTGGCGCGCTCGTTGCGCGGCAGGTCGTAGCCCGCCAGCAGGAGATTGTCGGTGACGGAAATCTGCGTGAACACGCGATGGCCTTCGATGACGTGCACAAGCCCGGCGCGCGCAGCCTCGCGCGGCGTGGCGTTGGTCATGTCGCGGCCATCGAAGCGCACATGTCCGGCATTGACCGGCAACAATCCCGATAGCGCGCGCAGCAAGGTGGTCTTGCCGGCGCCATTGGGGCCGAGCAGCGCCACAACCTCGCCTTTCGATACCGTCAAATCGATTCCATGCAGCACGCGGATTTTGCCGTAGCCGGACTCCAGCGCGCCGACGGAGAGCAGGGACTCAGCCGCCGAGGTAAGCACTGACCACCTCCTTGTGAATGCGAATTTCCGCGGGGGTTCCAGCGGCCAGCGTGCGGCCGAGATTAAGCACGGTGACATGGTCGCAGATGTCGAAGATCAGGTCGGCATGATGCTCCACCAGCAATACGCCGGCGCCGCGCCGGCTGATCGCCTTGATCAGCGCCGCAAGCCGTTCGATTTCGTCGCTGGAGAGACCGGCGGCGGGTTCGTCAAGCAGCAGGAAATCAGGCTCCAGCATCAAGGCCCGCGCGATCTCGATGAAACGCAATTCGCTGTGCTGCAGGCGATCTGCACGGACGTCGGCCAGCATTTCAAGTCCGACGACGCCGAGCAGCGCGCGGGCTTTGGTCGCGAGCATGCGCTCGTCGCGCCGGTTCCGCGGCAGCGCCAGCAATGCTTCGACGAACGTCGCCTGTCCCTCGATGGTGCCGCCGATCATGACATTCTGCAGCACCGAAGCTTCGCCGATCACACGCGGCGTCTGGAAGGTGCGGGCAATGCCCCTGAAGGCGCGCAGCGTAGGCATGCCCAACGGAAGCGCCTCCGCTCCCAACTTCATCGTCCCGGCCATGGCGGTGTAGTAGCCGGAGATCACGTTCAGCGTCGTCGTCTTGCCGCTGCCGTTGGGGCCGATCAGGCCATGAATCTGGCCCGGCGCGACGTCGAGATCGAGGCCATCGATGGCGCGCACGTTGCCGAAACTCAGCGCGATACCCCGCAGGCTGAGGATCCTGTTACCTGCGCTCGCGCGCATAACACCGCCCAGTGCCGCAGGACGCGGAACGATGGCGCGGTTGCTGGCGAGCGGACGGCGGCTACGAAAATCCAGCAGTGCCGCGATGCCGCCGGGCATCACCAGCACAATCGCCAACAGCAGCACGGCGTAGAGGAAGGTCGACCATGCCGCCAAGGGTGCGGCGATCTCAGGCAGGATGGTCAGGATGATGGTCCCGAGCATCGGACCAAGGATCGAGCCGCGTCCTCCAATCAGGATCGCAATGAAGAACAGGATCGACAGATCGAAGGTAAAGGCATCCGGCGTGATGTAGGTCTGCAAGCTCGCGAATAGTCCGCCGGCGATAGCCGCCAGCGCACCGGCGAACAGAAAGATCGCGATCAGCATGCGCGACTTGGAAATGCCGGTGGCCTCCGCGGCGACTTCGGCATCACGGACCGCGATCAGGGCGCGGCCGAACCGGCTGTGAGCGATGTTCGCGCTCATCCAGGTGCAGAAGGCCGCGAATGCGACGCAGAGATAGTAGTAGCCCCATGCGGTATTGAAGGGCGCAGGAAATTCCGGACCGACAATACCGATGCCGCCGCCGGTGACGCTCTGCCAGGCCAGCGCAATCTGCGCGACGATAGTGGCGAAGCCGAGCGTCGACATTGCGAAATAGAACGTGCGCAACCGCAAGGCCGGCAAGCCGACGATCACACCGAACACGGCGCCGACGCAGCCCGCGATCGGCAATGCCGCGAACACCGGCACCGGCGCCATGACATTGCCGGCAACCAGCACGCTTGTGGTATAGGCGCCGAGCGTCAGCAGCGCGACATAGCCGATCGCCAGATGCCCGGCGAAGCCGACGATAAGGTTGAGGCCGGAGACCAGCACCCAGTAGATCGCGGCCCGTGTGCCGATCAGCGCCCAATAGTCGTTGCTGACGAACGGCAGGATCATCGCAACCGCGAGAATGCCGGCAAACGGCGCGAGTTGCGGCAGCACCGCGCGAAGGACCTGGCTCTCACCGCGTGTAGAAGAAGTCGTGGTGACTGCGGCCATCACACCCTCCGGGCCGTAGCCGAGCCGAACAGGCCCTGCGGCGCCGCCAGCAGAACCGCGATGAACAGCGTGAATACCGCCACCGAAGAGAAGATGCCGCCGACCAGGAAATTCGCGGCCTGCTGGAACAGGCCGAGCGCGAGACCGCCGATGATGGCGCCACGGTTGTTGCCGAGACCGCCGAGCGCCACCGGCACGAAGCCGTAGAAATTCAGGAGCGCGCCATTGGCGAAGAATGCCAGCATCAATTCGCCGCCGGAAAATCCGGCAACGCCGCCGATGATTCCGGCGAGGGCATAGCTGGCGACGCGCAGGTTGCGCTCGGGCAGACCGAGCGCGCGCGCGGCGAAATTGTCTTCCGCGATCGCCAGGAACGCACGGCCCACCAGCGTGCGGCGATACAGATATTCGAGGCCGATGATGGTGATCGCGCAGGCAATCACCGGGAGCCAGAACTTTTCATCCCAGAACCCGCTCTCCCACCCGATCAGGCGGGGAAATGGCTGCGGTTCGGTGCCCCATTTGATCGCCGCCACCTGCTGGATCATCAGCGCCAATGCCAGCGTGGAAAGTACATAGAGGTGCTGTTCGAGGCTCTTGAGCACCGGCCGCACGGCGACGAATTCGGTGATTACTCCGATGATCGCGCATCCCAGCAGCGTCAGAAGGAATCCGGCGATGATCGGCATGCCCAACTTCAGCACGAACATCGAGCCGAACACGCCCCCGAGCATGGCGAGCTGGCCGGCGGTGAAGCTCATCACCCTCGAGGTCGAGAACATGGTGTTGTAGGTGACGCCGACGAGCGCGTAGATCGCGCCCGCCGCGAGACCAGATGCGAGAATCGAGGCGAGCATCCGACGCGCTCTCCGCCGCCCTTATGTATACCCCGGCGCCACCGCGAAGGTGCCGTTCTTGGCGGTGCTGGCCTCCGACATCACGATCTCTTCGGTCGAATAGCCGTTATGCTGGGTCGGCGAAAATGTGTAGGTGCCGAAATAGCCCGGATATTTCGACAGCGTATTCCAGTACTTGATGATGCCTTCGCTCTCGGTCGATCCGGTTTCTGCGACACCCTTGGCAATCAGGTCGATTGCATCGATGCCGCCCGCAACCCACCACAGCAGCGTGTCGTTGATGGCGACGTTGGCCTTGAGAAGACGGTCGACGAGTTCCTGGTTTTTTGGAGGCAACTTGCCCGCGGCATCGTAACTGCAGCTTTTGTAGCCGATGACGTACACTTTCTTCCAGTTGGCAGGCTTGTCGACGAGACCGGCGATTTCGCCCGAGGACATTGAGGGATGACCGACGAACGAAACGTCCCAGTTCATCGCCGCGCGGGTGTTGAACATACGCGCTTCCATGCCGGTCGAGACGCTCCAGACCACAATTACTTCGGCGCCGGCATTTTTGGCGCGCAGCATGTCCGGGGTCATGTCGGGCTGGGTCGAATCGATATTGGCCTGATAGACCACATCGGCGCCGTCCTTCTTGAACGCCGCCACCGACGCGCCGAGCGCGGTTACGCCATAGCCCGTGGTGTCGCCGATCACGGCAACCTTCTTCGCCTTGAGGATATTGAGGCAATAATTGCGCACGGCGTCGTCCCACTGGCTGTTTGAGGGCGCCAGACGGAACGCATTCGGAAATTTCGTCGTGTCGATCAGGGTTTCGACCACGCAGGGGTGAAGGTTCGCGATCTTGGCGCGCGCCATGATCGGCGTGGTGGCAAGCGCCTCGCCCGAATTGAATGGGCCCCAGATCGCATGGACCTTGGCCTGGCTGATCAATTCCTGCGTGGCGTTCACCGCCTTGGTCGGATCGCCCTGGGTATCGCGGGTGATGACCTCGATCTTGCGGCCCTTGACGCCGCCGGCGGCGTTGATGGCATCTACCGCGAAGATCACCCCGCGGTTGAATCCGATAGTCGGCGCCGAGCTCGGCCCGGTCATCGCGGCAAGAAAGCCGATCTTGATCGGCTCCGACTGGGCAATGGCAGCCTTCGGAAACGAAAATGTTGCAGCGCCGAGCGCGCCGGCGCTGCCCAATAAAACATCACGACGTGAAATGGCCATGTATTTCTCCCCGATTTTGTCATTTCCGGCGCCCGTCGTTCCCGCGGGCGTCCGTTGCAGTCATTCTGGTTTGCCGATCCAAATTTGAGCCTGATGTGGCGGCCTTGTCCAGAGCGGAAGCGAACCTTGCTCGCAATTGAGGTCCAGTTACGCGCCATCAACCCGACGTAGCGCCGATCCAGGCCGACAACGCACCTGCAACTTCGCTCATTACGTCGCGGTCATTTCGTCCTGAGCGCGCCATGACGTGGAAGGAGTGATCGGCCTCCTGCACAAGATGCAGTGATGCCGATGTCCCGAGACGCTTCACAACTGGCTCAAGCAGCTGCAGCTCCGCAAGCTTGTCGCGGGTGCCCTGCAGAAAAAGCATGGGGACGTGAACATCTGAAAGGTGCTCAGCCCGCTGGTCGGAGGGCTTGCCCGCCGGATGCAAGGGAAAGCCCAGAAACGCAAGTCCGTGGACGCCGGCCAGCGGCGCGATCGACTGCGCCTGGGACGTCATGCGGCCGCCGAATGATTTGCCCCCGGCAACAAGGGTCAAACCTGGGCAGCATCGCGCGGCTTCCTGCACGGCGGCCCGCACCGCCGCATGGGCCAGCGCGGGTGCGTCGGGTCGCTTGCTTCCTTTTTCCATGTACGGGAACTGATAGCGCAATGTCGCGATACCGCGGTCGTAAAGGCCGCTCGCCACCCGCTCCATGAATTCGTGAGTCATCCCGGCACCTGCGCCATGGGCAAAGACAAAACACGCACGCGCGCCCGACGGCCGAAGAAGAAGAGCGGATACGGAATTCGCGCTATCGACGTTCAGCTTCAGTTTTTGCGGGCCGACGACATTCATCTCGCTTTAGCCAGTTGTGGAGTGAACGCTGTAATTGCCACATCAGGTAATGCCGACTTTGCCTGCTCTTTCATTTCAAGCCAAGCACCTCTGCGGGACACCGGATGCAGATCGTTCTTGGCGCCGATCATGGCCGACACCGGGCCATGCAAAGGCGGGAACCTATCTCAAGCGCATCTCATGCTCGTCTGGAGAATAAATCGCAGTTCTCTGAAAGTCTTTTTATGCCGCAACGTGCATTTTGTCGTCGTCCCCGCAAAGGCGGGGCCAGCATAAATAAAAGGAGCAGGACAATGCGCTTGTTAGAAGTCGGCCTTTAGAGGTCGATAGTTGCGAGCAGGTATCGGCGGTCAGCCGCTGACTACCTGAGCCGTCAGAAATCACGCTGCCGGCCATCAACCCACACGATCGACGATTATTCACGCGACGCCCCCAGGGGCTAATCGTTGACACCATTTAAAGAAGGGCAAAAGCGCTCGAAGCGCCAGCCTTTCGAAGGAAAATTGCAATGACAATGCTTAACATCACTCCCCAGCACGCAACCGCTGCGCCAGCGATCCGGCGAGGGGTCAGTCTTATCATGGCGCGCCTTGGCCGCCTCATCGGCCGCTGGATCGCCGCGCTAATCGCGCGCCACGAGCGCCAGGCCGAACTTTTCGCCCTCCGCCAGCTCAGCGATCGTGAACTGAGAGACATCGGCCTCTCACGCGGTGAAATCGGCGACGGTCTGGCGGAAGCCGCCAAGGCTCGAATCCAGAGGCAACAAGCCGAGCGTTCGTAACGGAACGAATGAAACGCTTCATTCAAGGCTGATCTGCGTTCGATACAAGGGAGGCCCGCTGAACCGCGGGCCTCTCTTTGCTCGTGAGATGCCTCAGACTTTCGCCAGCGCCTGGTCGAGATCGGCGATTATGTCATCGATATGTTCGATGCCGATCGACAGCCGCACATAGCCCGGCGTCACACCGGTCTTGGCTTGCTCTTCGTGCGTGAGCTGGGAGTGCGTTGTCGAAGCGGGGTGAATCGCAAGGCTGCGCGCGTCGCCAATATTGGCGACGTGGTAGAACATCTGCAGCGCATCGATCAGCTTGCGGCCCGCCTCCATGCCGCCCTTCAGCTCGAAGCCCAGCAGTCCGCCATAGCCGCGCGACAGCGCAGCATCAGCCCGACGCTTCATCTCGCCGGTCATCAGCGAAGGATAGATCACCTTGGTAATTTTGGCGTGCTTGGCGAGATGCTTGGCTACCGCATCGGCATTGTCGCAATGAACGCGCATGCGCAAGGGCAGCGTTTCCAATCCCTGGATAAACATGAAGGCGTTGAACGGGCTCATTGGAGCTCCGACATCGCGCAGCAACGTGACGCGGGCCTTGATGATGTAGGCAATTGGCCCCAGTGGCTTCACTGCTTCGGTCCACACCGCTCCGTGATAGCTGGGGTCAGGCGTATTCAGCATAGGGAAGCGATCCTTGTGCCTGGCCCAGTCGAAATTGCCGCCGTCAATCAGGATGCCGCCGATCGACGTACCATGTCCGCCGATATACTTGGTGGTCGAATGCAGCACGATCGCCGCGCCATGATCCAGCGGTCGGCAAAGCACGGGCGCGGCCGTGTTGTCCATGATGAGGGGTACACCGAGCTCGCGGCCGATCCTCGCCACCTCAGCGATCGGGAACACCGTGAGCTTGGGGTTGGGCAGGGTCTCGGCGTAGTAGCAGCGCGTATTCTTGTCGGTGGCACGGCGGAAATTCTCGGGGTCGACCGGATCGACGAAACGACATTCGATACCCATCGTCTTCAGCGTATTGGCAAACAGGTTCCATGTACCGCCGTAAAGATCCGTCGAGGCGACAAAATTGTCGCCAGCGTGGCAGATATTCTGAACGGCGAACAGCGAGGCTGCTTGTCCCGAGCCCAGTGCAAGGCCGGCAACGCCGCCCTCGAGCGCAGTTAGGCGAGTTTCGAGTACGTCACAGGTCGGGTTTCCGATTCGGCTGTAGATGTTGCCGAGTTCGGCCAGCGCGAACAGGTTGGAGGCGTGCTGCGTGTTGTTGAACTGGAAGCTTGTCGTCTGATAGATCGGTACTGCCACAGCGGTAGTTGCGGGATCGCTGCGATAGCCGGAATGCAGCACAAGCGTTTCCGGATGTTTGCTGTTGGTTGGCATTTAGCTCTCCTTGCTGTCGTCTCACAAAGCCTAGCACCGGCCACGGAAAACCCACAGCGGCGGCCGATAGATTTCTACAGTTGAATGACGAACGATGCGGACCGGGATAGGCTCGGCGGATGAATATCTTGCCTGTTCTGCAATTAGTGGCGCTATTGACGATAGCGAACGGTGCACCAGTCATCGCCAAAAAGCTAGGCGGACGGCGTGCGGCCTTTCCGCTGGACTTCGGCCTTACGTTTTTCGATGGGCGGCCCGTATTTGGGTCATCGAAAACTATCCGCGGAATTATGGCCTCGATCCTCGTTACCACGGCGAGTGCGCCGCTAGTCGGTCTGGAGCCGGCGATCGGCGCGATCGTGGCAGCTGCGGCCATGGCGGGCGATCTGTTCTCCAGCTTCGTCAAGCGCCGCCTGAACTTTCCGCCGAGCAGTCAGGCGCTCGGAACTCGATCAGATCCCCGAATGCCTGTTTCCCATGCTGGCATGCCGTGACGCGCTCGCATTGACGGTCGTGGATATTGTGCTTGGCGTCGTGATCTTTTTTGCCGGCGGGCTGATGCTGTCCCGTCTTTTATTCCGCGCCCACTTGCGCGACGAACCGTACTAGGCCGCCGTCAGCCGCGCCGAAGGCAATGCAGCGTGATTTCCGGCGGACAATTCAGGCGCACCGCAACGACGCTCGATCCGGCACCCACGGACGTGTAACCAATCATATTGCGATACTGCCAAGGTCCCGCCCCCAACCGTCTTGGCAACGCCAACTCCAGCGTAATCGGAATAGATCCGGGCAGACAGAGCTGGCCGCCGTGGGTGTGCCCGCTGAGCATCAGGTTGAAATTCGCATGGGCAGCCTGGCGGTAAATTTCAGGTGTGTGCGACAGCAATATGGAAAACTCACCGGCAGGTATCTGCAACGCAGCTTTTTCGATGTTGTCCATTCGATAAAAGTGCGCGTCGTCGATTCCGGCCAGATGGATCCGCTGATCAGCACGCGCGATCACCTCGCACTCGTTGATCAGCATTCGTATCCCCATGGCTTCCAGCCCTGGAACCATTTGAATGGTATCGTGGTTGCCGAGCACTCCATAGACCGGATCCCTCAGGTGGCTTCGCACTCGCGCGACGCCATCCAGGGAAGCCTCAAAGGGTCCGAAAGTCTTGCCGCGATAGTCGCCGGTCAGAACACACAGGTCGTAACGCATTTCGCCAACGAGTTCGATAAGACGTTGCATCGCGACCTCGTTCATGTCCACGTGCATATCGCTGATGTGCAGAATGGTGAAGCCATCGAATAGCGGCGGCAAATCCTCGAACCTGATGTCGTTGTGCCTGACGACAATACGTTCTGCATTCCGACGTGCGCGCCAATAAAGACCGGTCAGCTTCAGCGCGCCTCGAATGATCGACTTGGTCGGATACCAGTTTTCCGGATGAAAGAAGGTGAGACCCTGGCCGAAGATCTGGGCTTCATGGTCCGTCTCTATTCCCAATCGCTGTCTTGCATGCAGTCGACCGAGGCGCTGCTCCAGCTTGGCCAGAATGTCCTCGTTCATTTGAAAAAATTCCTTCGCGACCTGCTTGTGGTCGGCATTTAGCTCTCGTTCTTGTCATCTCGCAAAGCCTAATGCAGTGGCGCAGAACCCACCGCGGCGGCCGAGCGTCGCGGAGGAACTGACAGCAAGCCGGGCGGGCACGCTGCTGATCCCAGAACGAATCCGGAGGCATAAGGATTTCGGACTTCGGCATGCCCGCCACAGGAACCGATTTTTTGCCATTTCTCGCTCGCCGCCCGGCCGCAAGATGGTAGTCTTCAAGGTGGCAGCCTTGAGGTCACATGCAAAGACGAGAGTTTATCACTTTTCTCGGCGGCGCGGCGGCTGCCTGGCCGCTGACCGCGCATGCGCAACAGCACTTCAGAATAGGGCTGCTCAATACGGGCGCTGACCCTTTTTTCGTTGCCACCTTCATGGGCAAGCTGGAGGAGCTCGGTTATCAGGAAGGCAAAAACATCGTCGTGGAACGCAAATTCGCGGAAGGAAACGCCGAGCGTCTGAAGGAGTTCGCGGCAGACCTGGTGCGACAACACGTTGATGTCATCGTGACAATTGGGACGCCCGCCGGCTTCGCGGCCAAGCAGGCCACCAGCACGATCCCCATCGTTTTCGGAGCGATTAGCGACCCGGTCGGCGTCGGTCTTGCCACGAGTCTCGCCAGGCCCGGCGGAAATGCCACAGGCAACTCGCTGATGGCGCCTGAGCTGAGCGCCAAACGTCTCGAAATACTTCGCATGCTGGCCCCGGGAATTTCCCGCTTTGCGATCCTGTGGGATTCGTCAAATCCCGGCATGGCGGCACGTGTCCGCGAAACGGAAATCGCCGCCGATCAGTCGCACGTTCTGCTTCGCACCGTGGGGCCCAGAAGCCTTGACGAACTGGAGGCGGCGTTCGCTGAACTGCTCAATCAGCGGCCTGACGCGCTGCTGGTGACGACCGAGACTTTCACGCGACAGCATCTCGCCCGTATTCTCGATTTTGCCAACCGGAATGGAATTCCAGCCATGTTCGAGGACAGCTCTTATGTCGACGCGGGCGGGCTCATGTCGTACGGGCCCGACTACCAGGAGGTTTTTCGGACAGCGGCTGTCTTTGTCGGCAAGATCCTGAAAGGCGCCAGGCCCGCGGATTTGCCGATCGAGCAGCCAACCAAATTCCAGTTGGTCATCAACCTGAGGACCGCAAAGGCGCTCGCGATCGAGATACCGCCAAACCTGCTTGCGATGGCCGACCGGGTGATCGACTGAACCGGCGCGATTTTCCACGGCGTATGAAGGAAAGCTGGACACATGCGGGTTGCGTTTTAACTTTCGAGCCCCGGGCCTATCTTATGCGCTGGCGCTCGGGAAATGAGACTGAAGCATCGCTTCCGCAAACGATGCCGAGTATTGGCGTGCTCATGTCGGGCACCGCGGATGAAAAGGTGCCGGGACCGTGAGATTGCTTAGACGCCTTATTCAGCGCTTGCTGATCTTCGGGTTGGGCATTTTCAGTGTCTGGCTGATCGTCTTTGTGGTCTTCGAAACCGCGGACAACAGGCTGCCGTGGGTTCTGGCTGTAGGCATCACTTACGGAGTCGCCGCTTATGTTATTCTCCCGCGCGTCATTCGCATGGGCCTTAAGATCCTCCAGCACAGACTTGTGCCCAGCTATACAATTACGGGCGACGGACTGCCCGGCGATCCCGTCAATATCGCGCTCGTCGGCACGCTGGATCAGCTTCGTACGGCCTTCACGGCACTCGGATGGTCGGAAGCGGATCGACTGGGCCTGACGAGCTCGTGGCGCATGACCCGGGCGTTCGTGCTCAATTCGCCCTATCCGACCGCCCCGTTCAGCACCCTCTATCTTTTCGGACGCGGCCAGGACATCGGTTTCCAGAAGGCCATCGATAACAGCCCGCGGAAGCGCCATCACATACGATTCTGGGCTTTGAGTCTGACGCGTGCTCAGAAAACCTGGGGAGCGGCGGGTTTCTGGCTTAACACCGACCGGCCACCGGCCGGTGAACCCGTTCTTTGGGTCGGAGCCGGCACAAGAGACACCGGCTTGTCGCTAACCCGCCTCACATTTCAAATTACCCACGCCACGGATTCGGACACGAATGCAGAGCGCGACTACATCATCGCCGAATTGAGGAAGAATCGATCTATCGAGGCGGTGCAAGTGTATCGCTCGGGCGAACATCTGCCCACCGAACGGGTCAACCATTACGTTACCGACGGTGAAATCATGTTGGCGAGCCTGGCTACAGGCAACACCTGACGCCAAGGTCCGATCTGCAATCGCGACCTTGAAGTAAGATGTCGGCCTGTCCGTTTTTTGGACAACGCGATATTTTCGCAACATTCAATCTAAAATCGACGAGTGTCATCCGAACGGGCGACACCCCTATTGCAACTTTAGAGGCATACTCGTGTCCGAACGCTCCTGTTCAATTTGAGGACGCAATGCGAAATCTAGACTCGATCGGTTTTGCCGCCATCTCAGTTGGCGCGATTCTCGGCATCGGCGCAGCATCAGCGCTCGACCTTGCTGAATGTGGGAAAGGCCGCCTCCGTGGCGGCCTTTTCGTGGGAACCCTATATCCGGGAACCCTGGATCATGTTGAGTGGCACGCAGGGGGCACGTCATGAAACGCATCGATTTTCAATTGATGCCCCTCGACGAACTTTGGACCCTGCACAAGGCGATCGGTTCAATGCTTGCGACTAAACTGGAGGCGGAAAAGCGCGAGCTTCAAAATCGTCTCGATGAACTCGGCCGAAAGTTCCCGCCTCCTTTGAAGGAGAAACGGCCGCGCCGGCCGTACCCCAAGGTTTACCCGAAATTCCATAATCCCGAGCGGCCCTCGCAGACGTGGGCGGGTAGAGGCAAACAACCGCGTTGGGTGGGCGAACTGCTAAAAGCCGGTAAGAGCATCGACGATTTGAGGATTTAACCCACTGCGATTTTGGATGTCGCGTTGCTGCTGATGGAGCGCTTCGGCGCGTCCGCTTTGAAACGCTGCATGTCATGCCGGGCGGAGTGTTATGCGGCGTCCACCGTCATCCTGCACGGCGTTCGCGCGTCCGCCTTGCAAGCAGCGGACGTGTGCCCGCTGCACGACAGCCTTGCTGCCGCACGCTTTCGGCAGGATTTTCCGGCCTGCTGTGGGGTGGCTCACAAACTCCGGAATGGCAGAAATGCAAAAAAGCTGACATCATCCGGGAAATATCGCCGCGGAGGTGTGATCATGCGCCGTCCTGTTCTTCGCGATCTTCTGCTCTTGTCCGGACTTTTGCTTTCTTTCCAGATTTCGGCCTCCGACGGCGCGGCCGCGGAAAGCCGTCTGGCGCTCGTCATCGGCCAGTCGGCCTACCGCACCGTGCCGCCGCTGCCCAACGCCGAGAACGACGCCAAGCGAATGGCGGAATTGCTCGCCAGTGCCGGCTTCGACGTAACCTCGGCTCCCGATCTGTCGCAAAACGACATGCGCCAGACGATCAGCGAATTCGCCGCCAAGGTCGCTAGCGGCGGACCCGACACGGTGGCGCTGATATTCTATGCCGGCCACGGGCTGCAGATCGACGGCGAGAATTATCTCGTGCCGGTCGACGTCGATCCGAAACGCGAAGCCGACATTCCGCTGCAGGCCGTCCGGCTTAACGATCTCATGAACACGTTGGGGGCGCTGCCAACCCGGATGCGCATCTTCATGCTCGACGCCTGCCGCAACAACCCGTTCCCGGCGCTCAACCGAACCACAGGCCATGGGCTCGCGATCGTCGATACCAAGGCCGGCGCATCCGGGTCGTTCATTTCCTTTTCGACCTCGCCGGGCTCGGAGGCGGAGGACGGCACCGGCGCCGACAGTCCTTACACAACAGCGGTGCTTTCGGTCGCAAAGGAACCGAACCTGCCGATCGAAGAAGCCTTCAAGCGCGTGCGAATCTCGGTAAATCAGGTGACCGACGGGCGACAGATTCCCTGGGAAAGTTCGTCGCTGACGAGCGACTTCAAATTCTTCCCCGGCGACTCCGGCCAGCAGGCCGCGGCGGCGCCCAAGCCACCCGCAACCGCCGCGCGAACCGTGAATGACTGGCACAGGGATCTACAGGGCAAGGAGCCGAAGGTCGCCTACGATCTCGTGATCGCCGATAACTCGGTCGCCGCCTTTGAAGCCTTTACCGAACTGTTCGCCCAGTCGCCGTACGGCCCGCGCATGCGCTCGCTGCTTGAACGCCGGCGCCAGATGCTGGCATGGGAAACCGCTGTCGCGATCAATACCGCGGCATCGTTCGAAGCGTTCCTGGCGAGCTATGGCAACAGCGATCTGGCGGCCACGGCGCGCAAGATGCAGGAGCGCGTCCGCAACCGTTCGCTCGGCGCCAACGCCGCGCTCACGCCGCCGGTCTTGCCGCCGACCAATGTTGCGCTGGCTCCGACCTGTCCATGCACCGCCCCGCCGACACTGCCGCTCAAGAGGAAGGTGGATACGACGCCGACCAAGCGGGTGGATACCGCGCCGAAGCGCAAACACCCGACCGAAGAGGTCGTCGATCGCCGGCCGTCCGGTCCGCCGCCGGGTCAAGTTCCGCCGGGCGCCGTCATGGAAGGCATCGGAATCGGTATCGGCATCGGTCTTGGAGGCGGCATGGGTGGTGGACGAGGCCGCGGCGAGGAGATGCCGCATAACGACGGCTATCGGAGATAGCCGCACGCGCAATCGGGCATCTCTTCACTCCCGGAGTGCCGGATGCTCGTTCAGCGCGTCTTCTCTGATTGATACGGCCTGAATTGCGCGGAACAGTATCCGCGCCGTCCTCAAATCGTTGGCCTTCACGCACAGGTTCACGATGTGTCGCACGGAGGAATCGCGCAATAGGTCGTCGGAAATCCTGATGGCGATTTCCATAGCGGCCTTGGCGGCGTGTTCGTAGCGTTCGACCTCGTGTTGGTCCTTCTTGCTCACCGGACCGCCGGCAAGGCCGCCTGTTTTTTCGGCGCTATCGAGCGCGGAACGGCAGATGTCGCGTATCCTGTGTGCCGCTTCAATATCGCCAAGCGGCCACTGGATTTCTTCGTCCCAGATTTCCTTTCGCCTGCCTTTGTCGAACCACCGCATCGCCGTGCCCTGAAATATCCGCAAGCAAAGATGGCAAAATTCGCGGGCCGGTATATTACAAAATACAGGCCTAAACCGCCGGCACGATCTTGCCGGGATTGAAAATATTCTGCGGATCGAGCGCCTGCTTCACCGCGCGCATTGCGTCGATGGCTTCCGGGCCGAGTTCGGCCTTCAGGTATTTCTGCTTGCCCTGCCCGATGCCATGCTCACCGGTGCAGGTTCCGCCCATCGCCTGCGCGCGTTCGACAAGGCGATGCATGAAGTCCTCGCCGCGGGCCATCTCGTCGCGATCGTCGACGTCGCACAGCAGCGAGCAGTGGAAATTGCCATCGCCGACATGACCGACAATCGGCGAGATCAGGTTGAGACGCTTCAGATCCGCCTCGGTCTCCGTGACGCAATCGGCCAGCCGGGAAATCGGCACGCACACGTCGGTCGCCACCATGCCGCCGCCCGCACGCAGGCTCTTGACCGCCCAATAGGCGTCGTGGCGTGCCTGCCAGAGCCTGGTGCGATCCTCAGGCTTCGTAGTCCAGCTGAAATCGCCGCCGCCGCACTCCCTGGCGATCTCGCTGAAATTCCTCGATTGCTCGGCGACCTCGTTCTCGCTGCCGTGAAATTCGAGCAGCAGCAGCGGCGTCTCCGGCAGCGACAATTTCGAATAGGAATTGCAGGCGCGCACCTGCGCCGCGTTGAGCAGTTCGATCCGCGCGACGGGAATACCGGTTTGTATCGCGAGAATCGTCGCCTGGCAGGCGCCGCGCACGCTCTCGAACGAACACGCTGCGGCTGCGATCGTTTCGGGAATGCCGCGCAGTTTGATGGTGAGTTCGCAGATAATCCCGAGCGTGCCTTCGGCGCCGACGAACAGATGTGTCAGGTCGTAGCCGGCCGAGGATTTCTTCGCGCGGGTGCCGGTCGTGATGATCTCGCCGTCACCGCGCACCACCTTGAGCGCCAGCACATTGTCGCGCATGGTACCGTAACGCACCGCATTGGTGCCGGACGCCCGGGTGGACGCCATGCCGCCCAGCGACGCATCGGCGCCGGGATCGATCGGAAAGAACAGGCCCTGGTCGCGCAAATGCTCGTTCAGCGCCTTGCGGGTAACGCCGGGCTGGATCACGCAGTCCAGATCCTCGGCGTGAACCTCGAGCACCTGGTTCATTTCGCTAAGATCGATGCATACGCCTCCCGCGGGCGCGTTGATCTGCCCCTCCAGCGAGGTGCCGGTGCCGAACGCGATCACGGGAACTCCATGTTTGGCGCAAATCCGCACCACGTCCTGAATATCCGGTGTCTCCTGCGCCATGACCACGGCATCGGGCGGCTGCGAGGCCAGCCACGTCGTGGTATGCGCGTGCTGGTCGCGGACCGCCTGCGAGGTGATCAACCGGTTGCCGAATCGCGCCGCGAGCGCTTCCACGGTGCTCGCCAGCGCCTGCGGTTCCGGGCGCTTTAAATTATTGGTGACAGTCAGGCCCAAACGATGCCCTCCAAACAGATGATGACCGTGACAAAGGATATATAAAGGGTCAAGGGATTGGATCGAACAAACGGGGATTGAGGATGACGGCCTTTGCCGCCGGCGACGATGTGCTGTTCCGGCCCGCGCCATTTCTCGCGTCGGTGATGCAAATCGAGCCGCAATGGATCGACTACAACGGCCATCTCAACATGGCCTATTACAACGTGATGTTCGACCGCGCCATCGACGAATTATGGCTGAGGCTCGGGATCGGACCCACCTACATGAAGGAGCGCCACGGCTCGACCTTCACCGCCGAATGCCATGTGCGGTACCTGCGCGAAATTCACCTCGGCGATCCCGTGCAGGTTTCGATCCTGCTGGCGGGCGCGGACGAGAAGCGGTTGCACACCTTCGAGGAACTGCGGCACGCCACCGAGGGCTGGCTCTCCGCCACCTCGGAGAACATGACCATCCACATCGACATGACCGCGCGAAAGACCGCGCCGTTTCCCCCCGATATTCGCGCCCGCATCCAGGCATTGGCAAAGGCCCACGCACCCGTCCCGCGCCCCGATGGCCTGGGGCGAAAAATCGCGATGCCTTCGGCGGCGCCGCAATGAGGATACATCGACCGCACCTACTCGATCACATCTCTGTGTGATCGCCCTGTATCGGCCAATCGCAGGAGCTCCGTTCGCTTTCGTCCTACTCGTGGTCACTTCTGTCCAAGCTTATGCCCTCCGCCGTATTTACGGTCCCCGGTCATCCTCGAAGACGGACGTGCGGGTCCGAGATCGTCGAGGTAAGCGTAGCCGAATTGCCCTGGGCCGCCGGCGCCATGGCATGACGCAAGTATACATCTTCGAAAACCGATGGATCAGTCAGAAGAGCTCTCCGAACTCATCAGCGGGATCTATGATGCAGCGCTCGATGCCTCGCTGTGGAAAGAGGTGGTCGGCAAGGCCGCGCGTTTCGTCGGCGGACCAGGCGCGGCGATCTTTTCAAAGAGCCCTGTCGCCGCGAACGGCAATCTCCATTGCGAGTACGGCACCGACCCGCACTACCGGCAGCTCTATTTCGACAAATATCTGGCACTCGACCCTGCCACGACCGGCCAATATTTCGCCGATATCGGGCAGCCGATCGCCATATCGGATCTGATGCCATACAGCGATTTTCTGGAAACGCAGTTTTACAAGGAATGGGTGCAGCCACAGGGCCTGGTGGATTTCGTCTCCGCGGTGCTGGACAAATCGGTGAACAATGCGGCGATGTTCGGGGTGTTTCGCAGCGAACGCGAGGGCATTGCCGACGATGAAATGCGGGCGCGCATGCGCCTCATCGTTCCGCACATCCGCCGGGCGGTGCTCGTCAGCGGACTTATCGATCACAAATCCGCGGAGGCTGCGACTTTCGCGGATACGCTGGACGGCCTGGGCGCAGGAATATGCCTTGTCGATGCGACCGGACGCATCGTCCATGCTAACGTCGCCTGTCAGGTCATTTTCGACGCCGGAGATTTCCTGTCCGCAGCCGGGGGACGCATCGTCGCACGCGACGTCAAGATCAATCAGGCCTTGCAGGAGGTGTTCGCGGCGGCGGGAAGTGGCGACGCGGCTATCGGAACCCAGGGCATCGCCTTGCCGCTGAGGGCGGCGGACGGCGCGTGCTATGTCGCCCATGTGCTGCCGCTCACCTCGGGCGCCCGGCACATTGCCGGCCTGGCCTATGCCGCGACGGCGGCAATGTTCATTCGCCGGGCCGCGCTCGATACCCTGTCGCCTCCGGAAGTCATCGCCCGGACTTACAAGCTGACCCCCACCGAATTGAATGTATTGCTCGCCATTGTCGAGATTGGCGGCGTTCCAGAAGTTGCAGCCGCGCTCGGCGTCGCCGAAACCACGATCAAGACGCACCTCGGCCGCCTGTTCGTCAAAACCGGCGCCGGCCGCCAGGCCGATCTTGTCAAGATCGTCGCGGGATTTGCGACTCCGCTGATCGCCTAGCTAATGGCACTTCACCGTTGCGTGCGTGGCGCCGTTCTCCTGCGTTCGGATGAAGCAGGGTCTGTTGCGCGCAGCTATAAGTTCAACGTTACCGCCCGCCTTGCGCGACGGGGCGCTGCCTGCCTGACCTGTTTGATCGGGAAAGCCGGTTCGCCATCGTTGCCGTTATTAAAAATCCCCGATGCGGCGTCCCTTCTTTCAGCCGCGTCTATTCTTTTATGGTGTCATTGAATATGCCTCGCTTCTTCTTCGATCTCTTCTTTGAGCATTATGTCGTTCTTGATCCCGGCGGATTGTTCTTCGAATATCCCACCAGCGCGACGGCGGCGGCCGACGAAATGGCGCGCCATCTTCTCGTCTCGCGCGCCGAACTGCGCAACAGCAGCAGCTGGATCCGCGTGCGGGACGAGCGCAGAAAGGAAGTCTACCGATCCTCGATCGCCCCCGCCGGCGAGGCGGCCGAAGCCTCATCCAAGGCGCAAAGCGCCTTCTCGAAGAATGAGAAAGCCTTGGAACCTCGTGGTTCGAGACAAAGCTAGGGCATCTCCTCGCCATGAGGGTGCCTGGAATAAATCGCACCCCAAAGGAAAGCGCTCGTGCGAGCGTGGGCGAAAGGAGAGAGCAGCCTCTTGGCCGCGCCCGGAAACACTCACCAGTAGGCCCTGCGGGCGCGCGAGGCCACGGTATTCGTTCCATCGCTCGAGTGGAACCCGGCATCGATTTTGTACAACACAATTCCGTGTGCCAATGCAATGCCGACGACGGCGCCGACTATGCAAAATATACGACCGAACTTCAATTACGACTCCCGAACAGGACAAATGCACTACGCTTACACGTCCCAAACGCGCGCTCGAACAAGCGACGCTGGCGCGCGGAGATTCGTCTCAAGCCCGGCGAGACATAGGTATCGCGCGGCGCGCCGTCATCATGCGTTCGGACGAATCCCGATTACGATTTGTTGAATCCTATTTTCTTCGATCGCAAGCCATCGAGGGCATCGGTAACGGATCCGGCAGACGTTTATTTTAAATCTGCCGATCATTCGCGACGATGGAGAAGCGCGACCGCAAGGCATCGGCACGCGCCGCGGACGGCGCCTGAAGTTCGGCGCCCGCGGTTGTTACCCTGAAAAGTGATTACGTCAGCCTGCCAGCAGCGTGGAAAATCCGGCGACGAGCTTTACCAGATCCGCCTGCCGGCCTACGCCGGTTTTTTGAAACAGCCGGCTGAGGTGGGTCTTGATGGTGGTAGCCGCGACACCCAGGGCCGCCGCCACTTCCGGGACGCCGCCGATATCGACAATGGCCAGCAGCACACGAAGCTCGGTCGGCGTCAGCTTGTACATCGTGCCGATAACTTCGGAAGGCGAGAAGGCTTCCAGCGCGGCCTTGCGCACCAACAATGCAGCGACCGCGTCGTAAGGCACTCCGGCACGACGGCGTGCGCCCGACGTCAGCGGCAACACGTGAGCGACGTAGCGTTCGCCATCACGCGCCCTCATCGGAAGCGCGGTGTGCCTGAAGCCGGGAAACGGGTCGCATCCATCCCCGACCATGAGAATTTCGCGCAAGGTCTCGTTGATCTGTGCATCGCCGGCGACGAGCCGGCCGCTGACTGCGCGCAGGATATCGGCGGCGTCGAGAACTGCATTTCCCGCGGCGTTGGCATGGACGATGCAGCCGCCGGCGTTGACGAAAATAATGCCGGCGCTCAACCTGTCCAGGATATCGGAAAAACACGCAGCCTCGCCCTGCTTCAAATTGACGGCCTTGCCGATACGCAACGCGCGGCGGACGTGGGGCACGACGAGCGCCATGCGCTGGCGCATTTCGTCATCGACCGGCCCCCTCGCCTCGTCCCGGACGACACTGAGAAACGTGCAGCTGGTCGCCGATTTATCGATCACCACGCTGGCGACGTCGCCCCAGCCATGCGGCCGCGCCCACTCCCGATAAAAGCGGCCCCGGCGAAATTCCTCATAGGGCACGAGATCCGCCGTGCTCACGACCTGTTCGACGCCTGTGCACGGCAGGTCGGCGGCCAGATCGAGTTTCGGATAGCTCTCCGAATAGACCTGCAGGCTCTCGGGGTTGGCCCCGATATAACAGTACAGGCTTTCAGATTTGCTCGAAGAATGTTTCGACAAAATCCCGCCGGATTGCCCCCCGGCAAAGCTCGCGATCTTATCGATCACGTCGATTCGTTGCGCAGGGTCGAGTGCCGCATCATAGATGTCATCAATCAACGCCGACAGTTGCTCTCTATCGTTCATCTTTTTTTGCCTCGGTGAAAGTGGAGGAAAATGGCGCGGCGAAATTGGCGACTGCGTTACCCCGTTTCGGAGATTGCGATTCGAACGGCATTTCCGAGGCGGTTGGATTTTGCCTCACCATTGCGCGACGCGATGCGGTGATGACGCTACTATCGACCTCACTCGCCGATCTCGCACTCACAAGTGCGTGATACGCATCCGCATCATCATGCGCACGATCAAGAGATCGTCATCTGCCATCGTCTGAACGAATGACGACGATCCGCCGGCTGAATCCTATCGTCGCCTGCGAGTGGGCTGTCGCGTCGTGCATATCGATGAGGACACCTCATGACCGGTGAAACTGATTAGCGTCTTGCCTGAGAGATCGACAACCGGCATTTCGTTCAACGCTACCGAAGTATCGGCATCCCTCGTTGCTCGAATGCTACGGGGGCCTGAGCCGCGACGAATAACGGAGGGATGGTTCCATGTTGCGACTGGTTTACCTTTGGTCCGTTCTGATGATCGTCGTTGCGATCATGCACTTCCAGGAATCGCAAAAATCAAATGCAAGGCAAAGCGACGGGATCGATCCCGTCGAGGTCCTCGCATATTAGGGCCGGGCGTGAGGTCGGCGTCGCTGCCGCGCCCGGAGGTGCGGCAAACTGAAACTGCGGAGGAGTGTTTAGTGTTGATGCGATTTTGTTTCCTGTGGGCTGTTGTGTTGATTGTCCTTGCATTTGCACATGCATTGGCCTTGCAAAACTCAAATGCCGAGAGCGATGGGCGCACCGGCTTCGAGGTCCTGACATATTAGAGCTTGGCAGTGAGCGCGTGTGGCCGAGATCATGGCAACAAGCGCGGCGCAAAGGTTACCTATTGCCGTTCAACGCCGAGCTGGAAGGATTGTACGTCTTGGGAAAGATAATTGCCGCGCTGCTCAGAAACGCGTGCGTCGATCGAAACGCCCCGCTGCTGCGAAGCGTCGTATCGGACCACAAGAACTCGGCATCCTTCGAGACGCGGCCAAGCGGCAGCTCCTCTGGATGAGGAGATAAGCACTCGTGGCGAGGGACGCCTTGGCGCCGCCTCGACCACGAGGCCCCCCTGCTATTCCGCAAGGACCTCGCCAGAGCCGCCAAACTCGGCCGGGAAATCCTTCAGCTTTGGCAGACCGTCTCTTATCGGCAGCACCGTTTCGGCGTAGTTGACGTGAACGCCGGGGACGAAATCAAGCGTGGGAATTGTCGCGACGAATACGTCCACGAGACCTAACGGCGGATGTTTGGTCATCAGGTGTCCACCGCATCTCCTGCAATATTGACGCTGGCTGAGCATTGTCCTCTGGAAGGTAGCCACATTTTCAACTCCCGATGAGATCCGCACCGCGTCGGGCTTCCAGAGGCTAAAGGCATTCACCGGCCCGCCGGACCACGAACGGCAAGACCTGCAATGACAATACCCCATGGCCTGAGGCGAGCCGGTGACCTCCAGTTCAACTGCCCCACAGAAGCAGCTTCCGATGTGATCCATCGCTCTTCCTTTTTGAATTGGTTTGTTGCGCGTTCGCTGGCAAAGGAACGTTCGTCTTTGCGTTAGCAAATCGATCGGAGTGCGGCGTCCACCAATTGAAGGATGCACGCGTCAAATCCGATTCCTCGAGAATCTGACTTGAGCGCGAAGGCTCTGGAATTCCATATCGAGTCTTATGTTGGCGTCGGCTGGCTGGAATACTCGAATTTCGCGGCTCGTATCCTCCGAGCGTATGACGCGGCGCATTTCGTACGGCGTTACGGTCCCTCCGAAGTTCGCTGCGTGCGAGATCATCAACCAATTCATCGGCCGGCGATCTCTGTCGCGGCCTTCGCAAAAACATTCGAGGAGCTTTTAGTGAGCAAGGTGGCTTGCATGCCGTCTCACAACCTGGCGCAGGCGTGCGCGGATTATTTGTGGGAACAAGACGCCGCACTTCGAAGCCTTGGCCTTGAGCGGCTGTCGATCAAGGCAGGGCAAGCCACGGTCGCGATGACCGTGCTGCCTGCCATGGTCAACGGTATCGGCATCACCCATGGGGGCGCGATTTTCACCCTGGCCAATTCGGCCTTTTCGCTTGCCAGCAACGCCTACAACGAACGAACCGTCTGCGCGCATTGCAGCATTTCTTATTTGCGACCGACCAAGCTCGGCGACCGTCTGGTGGCGACGGCAACGGAAGTTGTGCGTTCCGGCAGATCCGGCATCTACGATGTCAGCGTGACTTTGGAAGATACGGCGATAGCGGAATTTCGCGCGCATTCGCGCGTCATCGGCGGCGCACTACTGCCCACGGCGGCAGTCACGTAAAGTTCGGCCGACGGGTACTCCAGAACTTGAACCTTGAATTTAGCGGGCTTCAGCCTTTCCGGCCAACAAGGTCGGAACAAAAGGACGCTTCGATCTTTCTCCCCGAAGTGTCTTCAACTTGGGCCCGGCGCGTCAGCACCGGGCCCCTTTTTTAAGAAAATACCGTCAAGCCCTTCGGCTAAATTCGGGTGCGGCCGCGCGCCAGACCGATTACGGCCGACACCAAAAACAGCACGACAGCGATGAAGAAAATGGTTTTGGCAATTTCGATGGATACTCCGGCGACCCCGCCGAAGCCTAGAATGCCTGCAATCAGGGCAACAACCAGGAACGTGACGACCCAGCTCAGCATGACGAAGCTCCGTTTTTCCGCGTTCAGTTTCGATATCAGCGCGACTTAAATCGGCGCGCATCGGCTGCGGAAATAATCCAGCCCGGGAACGAATGTTCCGCGCTGTTTCGGACCCCGGAACCGCAAAAAAAGCAGATTTTCCGGGAACAATTCCGCACCTGGAAGGCGAAACCAGCGGGCCGGCCGGGGCGGGATAAAACCTGTCAAATCCGCCGCCAACGCCCTATATGCCCTTTAATCCTGCTATGAAGGCTCCCCTTCACGGCCCCGCGGTGCCATCGTGGGCGGAAGACGATTCGCATGACCGAGCCGAGCAAGCTGACCCATTCCGGCGTTCCCGACCATCAGCCCGCAGCGGGCGGCATTGCCGCGCGCGCCCGCGCAACCGCGACCCCGCAATACCTCGCGGGCCTCAATCTCGAGCAGCGCGAGGCGGTGGAGACGCTGGACGGGCCGGTCCTGGTGCTGGCGGGGGCCGGCACCGGCAAAACCCGCGTCCTGACCTGCCGCATCGCCCACATTCTCAGCATGGGCCGGGCCCGGCCCGGCGAAATCCTCTCGGTCACCTTCACCAACAAGGCGGCGCGCGAGATGAAGCTGCGGCTCGGCCAGATGCTGGGCCAGGCCGTCGAAGGCATGCCGTGGCTCGGCACCTTTCATTCCATCGGCGGACGCATTCTGCGCAGCCATGCCGAACTGGTGCAGTTGAAATCCAATTTCACCGTGCTCGATGTCGACGATCAGATTCGCCTCCTGAAGCAGCTTTTGCAGGCCGACAACATCGACGACAAGCGCTGGCCGGCGCGGATGCTCGCCGGCCTGATCGACGGTTGGAAGAATCGCGGCTTGATGCCGTCGCAGGTGCCGCCGGGCGAAGCCGCAATGTTCGGCAACGGCCGCGGCGGCAAGCTCTATGCGGCCTATCAGGAACGGCTGAAGATCCTCAACGCCGCCGATTTCGGCGATCTTCTGCTGGAAAACATCCGGCTGTTCCGCGAACATCCCGACGTGCTCAGGCAATACCAGCACCGCTTCAAATTCATCCTGGTGGACGAATATCAGGACACCAACGTCGCGCAGTATTTGTGGCTGCGGTTACTCGCGCAGGCGCCGGTAAAGCCGGGTATGGCACTTTCCTCCGTCATTCCGGGAGCCGGCGGCTCCCCGGTGATTCCAGGGCGCATCGAAAATGACGATCAATCGCTTCGAGATTCCGGGCCTGCTCTTGCTGCGTCTCCCGGAATATCGTCGCAACCGCTCCCCAAGAACATCTGCTGCGTCGGCGACGACGACCAGTCGATCTACGGCTGGCGCGGCGCGGAGGTCGACAACATCCTGCGCTTCGAGCACGATTTCCCCGGCGCCAAGGTTATCAGGCTGGAGCGTAACTACCGTTCCACCGGCCACATTCTCGCCGCCGCTTCGCATCTGATTGCGCACAACGAAGGCCGGCTCGGCAAAACTCTGCGCACCGAGGATGTCGACGGCGAAAAGGTCACCGTCACCGGCTCCTGGGACTCCGAAGAGGAAGCCCGCGCCATCGGCGAAGAGATCGAAGAGCTGCAGCGCGCCGGCCACAAGCTCAATGACGTCGCGATCCTGGTGCGGGCGTCGTTCCAGACGCGCGAATTCGAGGATCGTTTCGTCACGCTCGGCCTGCCCTATCGCGTGATCGGCGGTCCGCGATTCTACGAGCGGGCGGAAATTCGCGACGCGCTGGCGTACCTGCGCGTGATCAACTCGCCGGCCGACGACCTCGCCTTCGAGCGCATCGTCAATGTGCCCAAGCGCGGACTCGGCGACGCCACCGTGCAACTCCTGCACGACCACGCCCGCAAGCGCCGCATTCCGCTCTCCGAGGCTGCCCGCGCCGTGGTCGAGACGGATGAGCTGAAACCGAAAGCCCGCGGTTCCCTGCGCGACCTCCTCGTCAGTTTCGATCGCTGGCGCGCACGGCGCGAGGTCGTTTCCCACACCGAATTGGCCGAAATCGTGCTCGACGAGAGCGGCTACACCGACATGTGGCAGAAGGATCGCTCCGCCGATGCCGCCGGCCGCCTCGAAAACCTCAAAGAGCTGGTGCGCTCGATGGAGGAATTCGAAAATCTGCAGGGCTTTCTCGAACACATCTCGCTGGTGATGGACCGCGACGGCGGCGCTGAAGACGATGCGGTATCGCTGATGACGCTGCATTCCGCCAAGGGGCTGGAGTTCGACAACGTGTTCCTGCCCGGATGGGAGGAAGGGCTGTTTCCGAGCCAGCGCACGCTTGACGAACAAGGCCGCGCCGGTCTGGAGGAAGAACGCCGTCTGGCCCATGTCGGGCTGACGCGCGCGCGGCGGCGCGCAAAATTATACTTCGCGACCAACCGGCGGATTCACGGCACCTGGTCGACCACGATACCGTCGCGCTTTCTGGACGAACTGCCGGCGCCGAATGTCGAGATCACCGAATCCAAGGGCGGTTCGGGCTGGGGCGGCAGCAGCGGCTACGGCCCCTCGCGCTTCGACAATGTGGAATCGTTCGGATCGAGCTATTCGACGCCGGGCTGGCAGCGCGCTCAGGCCAATCGCGCACGCGGCCAGGGCGGCCGCAACGGACAGGCCGGCGGCGGCTTCAACGAAAGCCAGTCGCCGTTCTCGGGCTCGCGCAGCGACGGCTTCTCCCGCGGCAAGCGCGCACCCGTGACCATCGAAGGCGAGCTGGTCGCGAAATCCACCGGCGCGACATCGGAGTTCTCGCTGTCCGATCGCGTGTTTCACCAGAAATTCGGCTACGGCCAGGTGGTGAAGATCGACGGCAACAAACTCACCATCGCGTTCGAAAAGGCCGGCGAGAAAAAGGTGGTCGATAGCTTCGTGGAGCGGGTGTGAGCCACAAAGCCGGCACCGCTGACGCCTCATGCACACCGCGAGGCAAACAAACTCATTTTTAGCGAATTTTTAGCGACAATACTTATCCGCCACATTTACCAAAAACTTGCGTGTGCAGCGTATGCTTCGCAACTGAATTCGCCTGTGAGCGTTCGTTGCGATTTAAGGTCTGCCAGAAATGAGTGAGGTAAAATCCTTTCTAAGGGATCTCGACGACGCAGTCTTGCGCGGAAGCGCCGAAAGCCGCATCCGGGCCTTGTGGCATACCACCGATTTATTGATCGCCGGCCGGTATAGTGACGACGAGATCTGGACCTTCGGCGAGGTTATTGGACGGCTCGCCGATGAGATCGAAGTTGCGGCCCGCGCACAGCTTGCAAAGCGGCTGGCCCGCTTCGACAATGCCCCGATCAATATCATCCACAAACTTGCCTTCGACAATTCGATCGACGTCGCGGGCCCGGTGCTCCGGGAGTCCGAGCGGCTCGATGCCAAAACCCTGGCTGCCAACGCCAGAACCAAAAGCCAGCCGCATCTGCTCGCGATCTCAAAGCGAAAGTCCCTTGAGGAGACGGTTACAGACGTGCTCGTAACGCGCGGCAATCGCGACGTCGTGAACTCCGTCGCCAATAACAACGGCGCGCGTTTCTCGGGGTTCGGCTTTTTACACATGATCAAACGGGCCGAAGGCGATTCCATTCTCGCCGAGCAACTCGGTCTCCGTAAGGACATTCCCAGGCATCTTTTCCAGCAACTGATCGCAAAGGCGTCGGACGACGTGAAAAAACGGCTCGAACGCGAGCGTCCCGAGATGGTCGATCAAATTCAGACCTCGGTGGCAGATGTCGCGGGCGAGCTGCAGTCCAAGTTCGGCCCCGTATCGCGAAGCTATTTTGTCGCAAAACGGATCGTGGCGACGCAGCATCAGCAGGGCAACCTGAACGAAAACAGCATATCGGGATATGCTCGATCCCATAAGTTCGAAGAGGTTACGATCGGGCTGTCCTTGTTGTGCTCATTGCCGGGCGACGTGATCGAACGTGCTATGGTGGACAGGAACAGGGAAATGTTGCTGGTTCTGACCAAAGCCCTCGATTTTTCGTGGGCGACTACAATGTCACTGCTTTTTCTTGGCGCAAAAGATCATCGCATCACCGCAAAAGACCTGAAAGATCTGGAAAGCGAGTTTAGTCGCCTCAACGTCGAGACATCCCGGAGCGTTCTGCAATTCTATCGGTCTCGCAAGAATGCCGGGGATTCCAACCTGAGGGTTCAGCCCTCGCTTCATTAGTATTGCCCTTACCGATTTGAATATTGGCTTTGGATTACCGGCAATGGATGCAATCTCACTTGGCGCGGTCGCACATGAACGCTCCGGTATCGTTTTCGCCGGGCCGAGGCCGGACGAACCCACGGATACGGCCTGGATGGTTCTCGAAGCAGCGAACGATCTCGGCGACGATGCTACCGTCGAATCCTGTCGCCGCGTCCTCGATGCACACCTGAACGGTTCGCGCGCCTCCCAATCCGACTTGCGCATCATCTTCGATTATTTCAGGTGAGTACTGGCACGCCCATATGACGCGTTCGACCTCATCATTGCGGAACCGTCCGTCGCTTCGCGCAGATTGGCCAATTCCCGCCTGACTAGCCTCCTTTCCGCTCGCACGGCATGGCTTTGCGGCGCTTGCACGATAGCAGGGGCGTTCCTATCTGTTTGACCTCGCTGCTCTGCTGTCCCTCGAACCGGCTGAAGTGCCGCCTGCCTTCTCCCGCACTTGCAATCGAGACGATCCGGTTCGCCATGTCCCCCATCATATCTGTTGCAAATCTATCGAAGACCTACGGTTCCGACTTCAAGGCGCTGAATGACATCAACCTGGAGATTCGCCGCGGCGAGATCTTTGCGCTGCTCGGGCCGAACGGCGCCGGCAAGACCACATTGATCAGCATCATCTGCGGGATCGCCAATCCGACCCAAGGCAAGGTCATGGTCGACGGCCATGACAATATCAAATCCTATCGGGCGGCGCGTTCGCTGATCGGCCTGGTACCGCAGGAACTGCACACCGACGCCTTCGAAACGGTGTGGGCCACCGTCAGCTTCAGCCGCGGCCTGTTCGGCAAACCGAAAAATCCTGCGCATATCGAAAAGGTGCTGAAGGACCTCTCGCTGTGGGACAAGAAGGACGCCAAGATCGTCACGCTGTCCGGCGGCATGAAGCGCCGGGTGATGATCGCGAAAGCGCTGTCGCACGAGCCGCAGATCCTGTTTCTCGACGAGCCGACCGCGGGCGTCGATGTCGAACTGCGAAAGGGCATGTGGGAGGTGGTGCGGACGCTGCAGGCATCCGGCGTCACCATCATTCTCACCACGCATTATATCGAAGAGGCCGAGGAGATGGCGGACCGGATCGGCGTCATCAACAAGGGCGAGATCATCCTGGTCGAGGACAAGGCCGGCCTGATGCGAAAGCTCGGCAAGAAGCGGCTGAAGCTGCATCTGCAGAGCAGGATCGACGCGATCCCGGCGGCGCTCGCGCCCTACAACCTCGAACTGTCGGACGGCGGCTGCGAACTGACTTACAATTACGACACCAAGGGCGAACGCACCGGCATCACCAGCCTGCTCAGCGACCTCCGCGGCGCCGGCATCCGCTTTTCCGACCTCGATACGATCCAGAGTTCGCTGGAAGATATCTTCGTCAGCCTGGTGAGGGCGCCGTGAATTTCAGGGCGGTCCGCGCGATTTATCTGTTCGAAATGGGGCGCACCTGGCGCACGCTGCTGCAAAGCATCGTTTCGCCGGTGGTTTCGACGTCGCTGTACTTCGTGGTGTTCGGCGCCGCGATCGGCTCGCGCATTACACAGGTCGAGGGCGTGAGTTATGGCACCTTCATCGTGCCGGGGCTGGTGATGCTGTCGGTGTTGACGCAGAGCATCGCCAACGCCTCCTTCGGCATCTACTTTCCAAAATTCGTCGGCACGATCTATGAATTGCTGTCGGCGCCGATCTCGTATTTCGAGATCGTGCTCGGCTATGTCGGAGCGGCCGCGACCAAATCGATCATCCTCGGCCTGATTATTCTGGCCACGGCCGGCCTGTTCGTGCCGCTGCACATTCATCATCCCTGGTGGATGCTGACGTTTCTGATTCTGACCGCCGTGACCTTCAGCCTGTTCGGCTTCATCATCGGGATCTGGGCCGACGGTTTTGAGAAGCTGCAGATGATCCCTATGCTGATCGTCACGCCGCTGACGTTTCTCGGCGGCAGCTTTTACTCGGTGAATATGCTCCCGTCAGGCTGGCGCACGATCACGCTGCTCAATCCCGTGGTCTACCTGATCAGCGGCTTCCGCTGGAGCTTCTACGAAATCGCCGACGTCAGCGTCGCCCTGAGCGTCGGCATCACGCTGACGTTCCTGGTTATCTGCATGTTCACGGTGTGGTGGATCTTCAAGACCGGCTATCGTTTGAAGAATTGACGCGGTCACGCGTCATTCCGGGGCGCGACGACCCAACGAACCCCGAAACTCGCGAATCCCGGAACTCGAGATTCCAGGTTCGCGCTGACGCGCGCCCCGGAATTGACCGCTCAAGAACTATTGATAGCAGTGGAAGTTATCGTAGCGATCGTAATAGCCGCGGCAGCGATAGCCGCGATCCGAGATCCCGAACACGCCCTTGACGGCTCCCATTGCGCCTCCGACACCTGCGCCGACCGCTCCGCCGACCACGCCGCCCACCGGGCCGGCGACCCGGTTGCCTTCCGCCGCACCTTCCTGCGCGCCGCGAACGATCCCCTGAGCATGCCCGATATGCGGAATCGCGAGTAAAGCGAGAGCCAGCGCCCCGGCCGCAAGACGGAGCTTTGCGGGTGAAGCGTGGGGCAGCGTCGATGTCTTCGTCTTCATCTGAATTCCTCTGGGGCAGGCCGCGACAGGCCGATCATCCTGGTGTGTAACGTCGGCGACGCCAAAAGGTTGCGTCCGTGACGAATTCGCCGCGGGACGGCCCGGTGGCATCCGCGAATAAACGCGCGGCACGCCGGATTGCGGCCGGCCTTCGCCTTGTTTGTGCCTGCCTGCACATTAACGATGGCCCGACAGGCCACTGGAACAGAAACCGGATTCCGGGCATATTGATGCGGGGGACGGCGGCGCTGCAGTCAAGGCCCGGAGGCCAAGGTAAAATGCGTTCCTTCCTCGTTGCTTTCGCTGGTCTGATGTTGTGCGCCACCGGCGCCGCTCAGGCCAAAGTCTCCATCACCGTCGACAAGGATGCGCAGCTGATGACCGTCGCCGTCGACGGCGTCGAGCGTTATCAGTGGCCGGTTTCAACGGGGATTCCGTCGTACGAGACGCCGAACGGCAGCTTCCGTACCTTCCGCATGGAGGAAGACCACTACTCCAAGGAATTCGACGACGCGCCGATGCCGCATTCGATCTTCTTCACCAAGATCGGTCACGCCATTCATGGCACCGATTCAGAAAGCCGGCTCGGCACGCCGGCTTCTCATGGCTGCGTGCGGCTGTCGCGCGCCAACGCCTCGACGCTATATGCGCTGGTGGAAGAGGAAGGCGTGCTCAACACCACCGTGACGCTTACCGGTTCGTCCCAGGTCGCATTGGCGCGCAATCCGAGGGGCCGGGGCAATACCGCCCTCGCGCGCCGCGACCCTCAATATAACGGCGCCGGCGATCCCATTGTGCTGACCCCGGCGCCCGGCCAGTATGCGCCTCAATTTCAGCCTCAGATGCGGGCCGATGACGGTTACATCTACCCGTCCGACGGCAACCCCGACGTAGCACGCTATCCGACCCCGCGCAGCAGCCGGCGCCCCTATGACGCGCAGGTCTATCAGCAGGCGCCGCAATATTACGACAACCGCGGCTACGGCCCCCAATACGCGCCGCAGGTCTACGCGCCGCGGCCGTATTATCAGCAGCGCAGGGTGTACACCTATCAGGACTACTAGCGCGTTTGCGCAGTCGTCGAACCCGCCCGCGATCAAGCCCTATTTGAACGCGTGCTGCCCTCGTTCCACGGTTTTTCGGACGGCATCGGCGAAGGCGCGCGCCACCGGTTCGAGAATCTCAGGACCCGTCGTGCGGAGATCGTCGGCCGGCGTGTGGAAGAAGCGATGCAAGCCGGCCATCCCCAGGAAATTGGGGAAACCCGCCGCGTGCACATCGCGCAGCTCGCCGACCGCCTGCTTCTCCGCGACAAGACGCGTCGCCTTTATCGCGGCGAATGTTTCGCCGACAAGAGGTTCGGCGGACGGACTGAACACCATAAAGCGAAGCGCATCGTCGACCTTATCTTCCCGGGTGAAGCCTTCCGGTCCCGCCGTCCAGCCGTAGCAGGCGTTGGACGCGCCCAAATGCACCCAGACCAGCGTGTCCCGCGGTGGTGGCGCCCCCTTCCTTAGAAAAAGCTCCATGCCGCCATGCCCGATCTCATGGCCGGCGGTCGCGACGAAGAAGAAATCGCCCGGCAGCTTTTCCGCGGCGACGGTGCGGGCAAGCGCAAGAAAATTGGCGATTCCCGGCCCGCGCTCGCAAACGCAACTGTACCAACCTGTCATCGGCGTGGACACGACAACCGCAGGCCCGGTGCCTGCACCGAGCCGGCCGACAACGTTGCGGCCGACGACATTCCGCTCATAGCGGCCAACGACATCCAGAGTTACCGGCGCGCCCGAGGCCATCGCGCGCTCAAACACACCCCTGTCCTTTCCTGCGACGACCATCACCGGCACGGGCCAGGGCGCGTCCTCCTGCGTCACGTTGTAGGCGAAACGATCATTGCCGGGGTTGCCGATCGTCAGCAGGATCGCCGCGGGACCGCGCGCTGCCGCTTGCGCAATCGCCGCGCGATGGGCCGGGCCGAGATAGGCGCCGCGGTCATAGGACAATTCAATCCATAGTATCTTGCCGGCCACATCGCCCTCGCGAGCGACCTGCGCGGTCAGGCGAAACGAATTTTGGTTTTCGGGCGGCCACCAGAACGGCGTCGCTTCGACCGTGGTGTCCTCCACTTGAGCGGTTGCGCGGTCCACAAAATATTGCCGGCCGAGAACAACGGGCTGGAACTCGACGCCGAAGCCTGCAGCCCGTAATTCCGCGGCGATCCAGTCGGCGGTCGCCTGATCGCCCGGCGACCCGAACCGGTGCGAGCCGAAGGAGGCGTAACGAGCCACGTCGTTGTAGAGATTGGCTCCCGCGAGGAAATCCTTGGCCGTAGCGGGTTGTTCGAGCATCAACGTCACCATCGTCGCGATGAGAACGCGCTATCCCGGCATCTCGCCGCACTCCTGTCTATCGCGGTTGCGGCGCCGGCCGACAACGCGAGCCCTGCAATCGCGATACGTACCACTTCGCAGTCGCGCGGCGCCATCCAGGCCGGCGGCTATTTCGTTCAGTCAACCAGCCGATACATGCGCGCCCGCGCGCGAACCGGATCGAGCAGCGACCAGTCGCCCTGCTCGACGACGTGCCCTTTGGGAAAAGGCGGGCGCGGCTCCTGGCCGAGGGATCGCATCACCCGGTCGTCACGGTAATAGCAAAGCAAAACCACGCGAACGAGCGCGGCGAGCGGTGCGCCGCCGGTTTCGCGAAAGGTGGCGGCCACTTCAGCGCGGCGCTTCGCTCCGAGGTCGGCGAACGGGCCGCCGGCCAGCGTGGCGAGATGCGTCAATGCGCGACATACATCGTCGTGATCGCGCTCAACACTCCTGAGAATGTCCTTGAAGATCTTGTCGTCGTCGGCGCCCGGCACGTCGTAGGCCGGACTCGCCGGGATGATCGTGCCGGCCAGCGCGCTGAAGTCGCGGACCTGTTCGACGGTGAGGTTATCATCCTGCATGGGAATCGCTCTCAGTCGAACAGATTGGCGAGGCGCTGTTTGATGCTGTCGGCAATGTAGAGCGCCAGCGCCTGGATCGTCGAGGTCGGGTTCACGCCGCCGGAGGTCACCCAGATGCTGCCGTCGACGATGAAAAGATTCTTCACGTCATGACAACGACCCCATTCGTTCACCACCGAACGCTCGGGATCTCTGCCCATGCGCGCGGTGCCGAGAAGATGCCAGCCGCCGTTCAGGATCGGGCTTTCGACGGCGATGTTGCTGGCGCCGGCAGCGGCAAGTACCTCCTTCGCCCGCGCGATGCCATGGTCCATCATCTTCAGGCTGTTGGCGCTGATGGTATAGTCGAGCTTTGGCGCAGGGATGCCGCTGGAGTCCTTCAGGACAGGATCGAGCGTCACCCGGTTGTGCTCCTCGGGGAGGTCCTCGCAGATCGCCGATAGACCGATGCGGCGGTTGACAAGTTTCCGATATGCCCGGTGATGATCCTCGCCCCAGGGCAGCCGTCCCGCGGCGGAACTGACGATGGCTTCCATGATCGCACCGACGCCGCGGCCAAATTGAAATGTATAGCCGCGCACGAAATCGCGCAGGGGGTCGGTCTCGTAGAATTCCTGACTCCAGATGCACAGCGGCGGGCCGTGGTTGCCGTCGAGCGGTTCATCGACGTAGCCGTATGTCAGGGCATAGGGATGAAACATCAGGTTCTTTCCGACCAGTCCGCTGGAATTGGCAATGCCGTTCGGGAATTTCGCCGAAACCGAGTTCAGCATCAGGCGCGGCGTGCCCACGCCGTTACAGGCGATGATGACCACTTCGGCAGGCTGGAATTGTTCCTGACCCTTGGCGTCATAATAAATGACGCCGGAGGCCATGCCGTGCTCATCGGTCGTGATCTCGCGGACCCGGCAAAGCGTGCGGAGTTCGACGCCGGCGCGGATCGCATGCGGCCAATAGGTAATGTCGGTACTTGCCTTGGCGCCCTGCGCGCAACCGGGGGTGCAGTGACCGAGGTTGATACAGCGCGCGCGTCCCTCGTAGTCGGTGGTGGCGATCGTGGAGTCGGACGGCCACCAGTGCCAGCCCAGCTGGTTCATCGCGTTGCCGAATCGTGCGCCCGACTTGCCCAGGGGCAACGGCGGCATCGGCGGCTGCTTCGGCGGATAGGCGGGATCGCCCGCAAGACCCGACACGCCCATCATGCGATCATTCTCGGCGAAGAACGGCTCCAGGGTGGCGTAATCGATCGGCCAGTCCTCGCCGACGCCGTCGAGCGTGCGCACCTTGAAATCCGAGGGGTGCAGGCGCGGAAAATGCGCCGTGTACATGATGGTGCTGCCGCCGACGCCGTTGAAGTTCACGACCTTGATCGGAGAATTGGCGTCGTTGATCGGATAGTCGGTAGGCCGCGCGCGGCGGTTGGGATTTATGGCAAAATCGCTGAACAGGCGCGCCTCCCAATCCCGTCCGTTGCTCGGATAGTCCGTGGGCTTCACCCAATCGCCCTGCTCCAGGCAGAGAATCCGCATTCTCGTATCGGCAAGACTCCACGCTACCGCGGCGCCCGATGCTCCGGAACCGATGATCAGGACATCGACTTTATCAAGCATCGAATTTTCCTCTCACCTGTCTTATGTTCTACTGCTCGCCGTCCCGCAACCGCCGCCACACCGCTCCGAGCACGTTGGAATAATCGTCGGTCCAGACCCGCTGGTTCTCTTCGGCTTCATCCAGCGTCCAATTTTCCGACGACGCCAGCTTGCCGACATCAGCCTCCTCGCGCGCCGAGACCACGACCGACGTCGCAAAGATGTATTCGTTGTCGCGGTTGGAATCCTCGCTATAGACCCAGCTCTTGAGATCGTTTTCCTCGGCGATGCCGACGACGACGCTGGATAATTCCAGATGCCGGTTCGAAACGTGCATCACAACCGCGCCCTGCGGCGCCAGCTTGTCCTTGTAGATCTTCATCGCCTCTACGGTGGCGAGGTGAATCGGGATCGCGTCCGATGAATAGGCATCGACAATGATCAGATCGTAGAGACCGTCCGGCTCCTTGGCAAAGGTGAGGCGTGCATCGCCGATGACAGGTTTCAGATCCGGCTCGCAGTTCTGGATGTAGGTGAAATATTTGGGGTCGCGGGCGGTGTCGACCATGGTCTGATCGATCTCGAAGAACTTCCAATTCTCGCCCGGCTCCGAGGCGCACGTCAGCGTGCCCGCGCCGAGACCGATTACCGCCACACGAAGCGGACCGCCCTTGCGCTCGCGAACGGCCGCGATCGCCTGCCCGATGCCGCCGTCCCTGTGGTAGTATGTAATCGCCTCAGGCCGTCCGGTAACCGGCGTGCCGTCGTTGTTCCGAAATTTCTCGGCGCCGTGAATCGTGGTGCCGTGCATCAGGACGTGATACTGGCCGCGCGGCGTCACCACGATCTTGTGGACGCCGAAAAAGCTGCGCACGGTTTCCACGCGCCCCTCATCGGCCGGATAGGCGCGGATCAGCACCAGCGCTACCGCGACGGTTGCGAAAATCTTCCAGCGGTTCGCGTTCAGGCCGAGCGCCAGCAATGCCGAGAGCGCGCCGACCGCGGCGGCGACCCAGACCCGGTGCGCGACGAGCCAGCTCATGATCTTGCCGTTCGACCAGGATGGCGCGATCAAGACAACCGCAAGCACGGCGAGAAACGGCCAATACCAGCTACTCCAGCGGGGAAAGCGCTCCTCGCCTCCGGGTGGACGGCACAACGCGGCCAGCGCCAGCAGGATCGGGTATTCCGCGATCCATGAAAACATGAACGGCGCCAGCAGGCCCGCGAAAAAACCGCCGACCATGCCGCCGAACGACAGCGCCACATAGAAGCCGGTGAGATATTTCGCGGCCGGGCGGGTGCGCGCCAGTTCGCCATGGCATGCCATCGCGATGACAAAGAAGCAAAGCTGGTGGCCGCCCAGCGTCAGCAGCAAATTCTGTTCGCCGCCGACCGCGAGCAGCACTATCACGCCCGTGATCGCCAGCGGCTGGGCCATCAGCATCCATTTGTGCGGCAGCAACGGATGCGACTGGAATACCAGTACCCAGGTCAGGAGATAAAGCGACAGCGGCAACACCCATAGCAACGGCGCCGCGGCGACATCGGTGGAAATATGCGCGGTCACCGCGATCAGGAGGCCCGACGGCACCGCGGCGAGAAAAATCCAGCGCGCGCGCAATATCCATGGCGGCGCCGGCGCCTCGGCATCGTCGGCGTCCAAATCGACACCGGCAACCGCAGGCGAACGCAGCAACAACACGCCGCAGCTCGCAATCAGGACAATCAGCAACGCATAACCGCCAGTCCAGATCAGGTTCTGCGCGCGCAGTGTGAACATCGGCTCCAGCAGCACCGGATAGGACAACAGCGCCAGGAAACTGCCGATATTCGACGAGGCATAGAGGAAGTACGGGTCGGGACCGCTGGGATGGCCGGTGCGGACAAACCAGGCCTGCAGCAGCGGATTGTTGGCGGCGAGTGCAAAGAACGGCAGCCCGATCGAAACCGCGAACAGGCCGAGCAGCCAAAAGGCATAGCCTGACGTCGGCGGCTCGCCCCACCCGTTTGCAATCGACAGCGGCAATGTCAGCAAAGCGATCACCAGCAGCACGAGATGAACAGCCACCGGAATCAAGCGGTTGCGGAGTTGCATCAAATAATGCGCATACGCATAGCCGGCGAGAAGCAGCGACTGGAAGAACACCATCGCCACCGACCACACCGCCGTCGAACCGCCGAGCCGCGGCAACACCATCTTGGTGAACAAGGGTTGTACCGAGAACAACAGCAGCGCGCTGACAAAGATGGCAAACGTGTAGACGATCAGCACCAGCCTGTTTCGGCTCGCGGAAGGCTGGTCCGTAACGGCGGACGGATCACGTGAAAGCATGGAATCTCCGGCTCGATCCCGGCGGGCGCCGGCGGCGGGATTTCCGGCAAGACTTGAGCCGGAACGCGCAATGGAGCATACGGCGGCGCGGCGAGCAATGCGACCGGTGCGGAACCAGAATTACACTTAACGCTGTGCTCGCATTGGCGTCTGCGATAGAACTACCGAAGTCCTGTTACGGCGCCAAGCGGCGGGAGTATTGAACGTTATTCGGGGCGTGCGCGGCGCGAGGCCCGATCAACAATTTTTGAAGCGGATATGGCAGAGACGGACGTCGTCATTATCGGCGCGGGGCACAACGGCCTCACATGCGCGGCCTATTTGGCGATGGCCGGTCTTCGCGTAAGGGTCGTCGAACGTCGCAAGGTGGCCGGCGGTGCTGCGGTGACCGAGGAATTCCATCCGGGTTTTCGCAATTCGGTCGCGGCCTACACCGTCAGCCTGCTCAATCCGAAAATTATTTCAGATCTCAAATTGCATGATCACGGCCTGCGGATCGTCGAACGCCGCGCGCAGAATTTCCTGCCCTCCCCCGACGGCAGCTATTTGCTGACAGGCGAAGGCCGCACTCATCGATCGGTTGCAAAGCTCAGCGAACGCGATGCCGATCGTATCGACGCGTTCACGCGCGAACTTGAGGCGATTGCCGACATGCTGCGCAAGTTCGTGCTGCGCGCGCCGCCCAACATTGTCGAGGGGTTCGGCGCCGGCTCGATCCGTGAGGCCTTCAATGCACTCGGTACCGCGAACATCCTGCGCCGGCTTTCGCTGGAGCAGCAGCGCAGCCTGCTCGATCTGTTCACGCGTTCGGCCGGCGAAATGCTGGACGATCGCTTCGAGAACGATCTGGTCAAGGCGCTGTTCGGATTCGACGCCATCGTCGGCAATTACGCGAGTCCCTACGCGGCCGGCTCGGCCTATGTGATGCTGCATCATGCCTTCGGCGAGGTGAACGGCAAGAAGGGCATCTGGGGCCACGCCATCGGCGGCATGGGCGCAATCACGCAGGCGATGGCAAGCGTGGCCCGTGGCCACGGCGTCGACATCGCGCTGGATGCCGGCGTACGCGAGGTGATTGTCGAAGGCGATCGCGCGGTGGGCGTCATCCTCGACAATGGCGAAACCGTCAGGGCCAAATACATAGCCTCCAGCGTCAACCCGAAGCTGCTATATACGCGCCTGTTGCCGGCAGATGCGCTGTCTGCGGAATTTCTCGGACGCATCAAGAACTGGCGCAACGGCTCCGGCACTTTCCGGATGAACGTGGCGCTGAACGCCCTGCCCTCGTTCACGGCGCTATCAGGCGCAGGCGATCACCTCAGCGCGGGCATCATCATCGGGCCGAGCCTCGGATATATGGATCGCGCCTGGCAGGATGCGCGAGCGCACGGCTGGAGCCGCGAGCCGGTGATCGAGGTTCTGATCCCCTCGACCCTGGACGATTCGCTCTGCCCGCCGGGCCAGCACGTCGCGAGCCTTTTTTGCCAGCACGTCGCGCCGCAACTGCCCGATGGCAGGTCGTGGGACGACCATCGCGATGAAGTCGCCGATCTCATGATCGCGACGGTGGATCGTTATGCGCCGGGCTTCGCGGCAAGCGTGATCGGGCGGCAGATTTTGACGCCGCTCGATCTGGAGCGCCAGTTCGGCCTGCTCGGCGGCGATATTTTCCACGGTGCGCTGACGTTGAACCAACTTTTCTCCGCGCGGCCGATGCTCGGCCACGCCGACTATCGCGGGCCCTTGAAGGGCCTCTATCATTGCGGCTCCGGCGCGCATCCCGGCGGCGGTGTTACCGGCGCGCCCGGCCACAACGCCGCGCGCGTGATCCTCGGGGATCACCGGGCGCTGTTTGCGTGAGTGGATCGGTGGTAATCCAGGGAACGCCACCGGTGGATAACCTGTGGAAAACCGGTTGATGACTCCCGGGAGAAGCCTGTGCATGGGCCGTCGAGATCGCGGGGACAAGCCTGTAGGACAAGCCTGTTGGAAACCACTGTACGTTTCGGTGCAAAGCCCTGTGAGCTACCGCTGCATTTGACGCCGACAGGCTGTGAACACGCGGTAGTGTCTCAGTTTGAAATTTCTGGCACCAATTCGATCTGCCTAAGCGCCAAGTCCACTGGCGTAGCGCGGCCGTATGTCTGAACGTCCACTTTGACGGTCTGTTCGTTTACTTCCTTCACTTCGCCCCGAAAGCCAGTAAACGGCCCATCGATGACCTGCACAATGCGGCCTTCGAATCCCTGATGATGTTTTCTCATATCGCTCTCCATGCTTGCGGAGCCGCTAAGCATTACCATACCCGAATGCCCGGTAGTGCCTCAGTTTGAAATCCGGCGGCCTTTTTTCTGGTAAGATCCACGGACCGCAGGCACTTCCTGCCCGTCGAGCAGGCCAATCGCGTCCGACATTTTCAATGCATGACTTCCAGATGAACCTGACTGCGGACGCCTTTAGGGCCTCTTGGCATGAAGGTTCGCAAGAATCTCGTCAATTCGCCGGATGATTTCCGTGACAGCATCTTCCGCACGCGAGAAACCGAGCAAGTCATCTCCCCTCAGAATGGTTCCATCCGTGCGCAGCGCTGCTGCCGCACCCATGGCGGCGTAGGGCAGCTCTTCATAAAGTTCCCGCAACGCAATGGCGTCCTCCGGTCCAATAAAATATGGACGCTTCGGAGTGGTGAAAAGCAGCCGTTGAGGCGAATTGGGCATTGCGATATCCCTCCTGCTTTCCGCTGAGCATACCATAGCTTGCGGCAGGAGCGCGACCAGCTAAACCTCACGAAATTTCAAACTGAGACACTACCGGAATTCGGTTGCACGATGTCGTGCGGCCGTAAGTAACGCAATCTGCGTATCCTCTGATCGGAGGACGTTTCTATCTCGAATTGATCTAGTGCAATTCAGCAACCTTTAGGACTTTGAGTATACCTTCTAGTTGTTGGGACAGTCCAACACCATGAACAGGGAGGTCTAGTTGAAGAGAATTCTCAAGAGTTTTCTCGCCGATGAATCCGGCGCCACTGCAATCGAGTACGGACTAATCGCAGCGGGCATTTCGCTCGCGATTATTGCCGCGGTCAACGGCATAGGTGCCAATCTGAACACCAAACTCCAGAGTGTAAAAACCCAACTACAATAAATCCAGGATGCTCCCTTTCTCAGGGGGAGAACTTAACTCCATGTTTTAACCCGGCTAAGGAAACTTGGCCGGGTTTTTCTTTGTCGTGTGCCGGACCGCCTTGGCCGGCGTTATCCTGCCTCGACTGCCCGCGGCATGATAAGCGCATCCCCTGCCGTCTCCAGCGCATGCGCCAGCAACCTTCGCAGGAAGCGGCTGAGAGCGACTGATCGCACAAACTGATGCGATGACGCTGAAATCTGGCTGGTCGCGCTCCTGCCGCTAGCCATGGTAAAGGGCAACGCCCGGCCGGCCGGAAATCAAGAACGCGGCTGTGACAGGCTATGAACACGCGGTGCGGTGTTTGCGCCATTCCGCTTACCTTGTAATCGATACGGCTGACGACAACGAATTGCCCGACTGCTTCATTTCTCCGGACCCCCGATGAACTCCACACTCACACCGAGCACCAGCCGCGCCACCTTCGCGATCGGCAATGAAACGACGGCGCGGCGCGTCGTCGATCTCCTGACCGAGAGCTTCTTCGAAGGCCAGGCCGCCATCGCCGCGTTCGAGGGTCCCGACGGACGCTGGGACATCACCGTCCATTTCGCCGAGCCGCCCGATCAGGCCTCGATCCGCGAACTGGTCCGTCTCGCCGCCGGCGGCGAGGTCGCAGATGACATCGCCTTCGACACGGTCGAAGCCAGGGACTGGGTCAAGGCTACGCTCGACGAACTCGTCCCGGTGCGCGCGGGGCGATTCATCGTGCACGGCCACCATGACCGCGCAAAGGTTCCCGCCAACAAGCTCGGCATCGAGATCGAGGCGGCGCTGGCGTTCGGCACCGGCCACCACGGCACCACGCGCGGCTGTCTGTTGCTGCTCGATCACGTGCTGAAGGCAGGCCATCCCCGCCGCATGCTCGACCTCGGAACCGGCACCGGCGTGCTCGCGATATCGGCGGCGAAAGCGCTGCACGGCGAGGTACTGGCGAGCGACATCGATCCGCTTTCGGTTCGGGTGGCCCGCGACAACGCGCGGCTCAACGGCACGGGATATCTGGTGGAGACGATCCGCGCGACCGGATTTTCAGCGCCGCAATTCGGAAAGCGCGGGCCATTCGATCTGGTGCTGGCGAATATTCTCGCCAATCCGCTGCGGCAAATGGCAACGCCGATGGTGCGGCATCTGGCGCCATCGGCGTTGGTTATTCTCTCGGGCTTGCTGCCGCATCAGGCTCAAGGCGTAATCGCGGCCTACCGCGCGCGCCGGCTTGTTCTACTGCGGCATCTGCAGATCGAAGGCTGGAGCAGCCTGCTGATGCGTTACGCGGGATAAGAACCTAATCCGGTGGTTTGCGCCGGCGACGGGCGACGACGCCCTTCTCTTCGTGCACTGTGCGCTTCACCCGCGCCTCGACGAAACGGTCCAGGATTTGAACGATGAGACCGCGTTGTTTTTTGGCGATTGGAGGAAGTGGGCCGCGGCGGATCGGCGGCGAAATCTTCTCAAACGTAAAAGCAGGCATTGTGTATCCCCTCGTCGTTGAGTTGAAACACTCCTGGAATTCCCCCAGATATCGCTGGATGAACTGCTTGTGAGAGCAAATCGCCCCATCCCGTCTGATGCAGGTGTAATTATACAAGCATAATCCATGCCAAATCGGGGCAATTTCCGTCGCATTGCGGACGTCTCCACGCAATCCTAAGGTGGTCAGGCAATGTTCGAAGCCCATTTCCAGACATTCGAAGAGCCCGAAAGCGGCGTTGCGTTGACGGCGCGGCTGGCCGCTTTTCGCGAGGAACTGGCGCGGCGGAAGCTGACCGGATTCGTGATTCCCCGCGCAGATCAGCAACAAAACGAATATGTCGCCCCGTCCGAAGAGCGGCTGGCGTGGTTGACCGGCTTTACCGGATCGGCTGGATTGGCGATCGTGCTGGGCCTCAAGGCCGCGGTGTTCGTCGATGGCCGTTACACGTTGCAGGCGGCCAAGCAGGTCGATAGCAACGCCTGGAGCGTCGAGCCGCTGGTCGATCCGCCGCCCGAGAACTGGCTGGACAGGCATCTTGCGGCCGGCGACCGCCTCGGATTTGATCCATGGCTGCATACTTCTGCGGCAGCCGAACGGCTGGCGGCGGCCTGCACCAAGGCCGGCGCGGAACTGATCGCGGTCGACAGCAACCCGCTGGATTCGGTGTGGACCGAACGCCCGCCGCCGCCGCTCGGACCCGTCGCCATTCACGGCACGCAATTTTCGGGCGAAGCGGAGACCGACAAGCTCAAGCGCATCCGGCTTGAGATCGACAAGCTTGGCGTCGATGCGCTTGTGCTGTCGGACTCGCACGCGGTGGCGTGGACCTTCAATATCCGCGGCGCCGACGTCTCGCATACGCCACTGCCGCTGTCCTATGCGCTGGTGCCGAAAGACGGCCGTCCCACGGTGTTCATCGATCACCGCAAATTGTCGAACAGCGCCCGCGACCATCTCGAACACTCAGCCGATGTCGAAGAGCCGGAAGCACTGACGCCAAAACTTACCGAACTCGCCGGAAGCGGCGCATCGATTGCGCTCGACAGCGCCACCGCCGCCGACGCATTGAGCCGGCTGATTGGCGCTGCCGGTGGCAAGGCGGTGCGCGGCAACGATCCCGTCAGCCTGCTCAAGGCCGTCAAGAACCTGACGGAGATTGAAGGCACCCGCACCGCGCACCGGCGCGATGCGGTGGCGCTGACGCAATTCCTCGCCTGGATCGACCGCGAAGCGCAAACAGGCGCACTGACGGAGATCGATACCGTCGAGGCGCTGGAGACATTCCGCCGCGAGACCGGCGTCCTGAAGGACGTCTCGTTTCCGACCATCGCCGGCACCGGACCTAATGGCGCCATCGTGCATTACCGCGTCACCCGCAAGACCAACCGGCGGATCTCGCCAGGCGATCTGCTGCTGATCGATTCCGGCGCGCAATATGAAGACGGCACCACCGACGTCACCCGCACCATCGCGATCGGCGAGCCGACCGGCGAAATGCGCGACCGCTTTACCCGCGTGCTGCGCGGCCATATCGCGATTGCACGCGCGGTATTTCCCGACGGCACCACCGGCGCGCAGATCGATACGCTGGCGCGGCAATTCCTGTGGCAGGCCGGCATCGATTTCGAGCACGGCACCGGCCATGGCGTCGGCAGCTATCTCTCTGTGCATGAAGGCCCGGCGCGAATCTCCAAGCTCGGCACTACGCCGCTCCGGCGCGGCATGATCCTGTCCAACGAGCCCGGCTACTACAAGACCGATGGGTTCGGAATCCGGATCGAGAATCTTGAGCTGGTCATCGGCGCTGACGTCGCGGGCGCGGAGAAACCGATGAACGCATTCGAGACGCTCACGCTGGCGCCGATCGACGCCAGGCTGATCGACCTGAAAATGCTGAGCCAACTAGAGCTCAACTGGCTCAACGATTATCACGCTCGCGTCCGCCGCGAGGTCAGGCCGCATGTCGACGAGGCCACCAAGCTGTGGCTCGACGCCGCGACCGCGGCGCTCTGACTGACCGCCTCCCGAAAACGGAATAGCCGCATTCCGAAACGGCCATGTCGCCGTTGAAAGATACCGTTACAGTCTGATTCACGAGATTGGATCAGACCTCAATGCACGGAGTGACGGGCAAGCCGGCGGCAACTGACAGCACCGCCAACGCGACACCCCGGATCATGCTGCTGTTGCTGGTCGCGATGACCGGCGTCGCGCCGATTTCCCTTTACATGCTGGTGCCTGCACTGCCCGTGCTTGCCACCGCTTTCGGACGCGATATCTCGATCGCGCAGATGACCGTGTCGCTTTACATGGTCGGGATCGCCTGTTCGCAAATCATCATGGGCCCGCTGTCGGATCGGTTCGGACGCCGCCCGGTGCTGCTGGCCGGTCTCGGGCTGATGGTGGCGGCGAGCGCTGCCTGCATCTTTGCCGAGACCCTGCCGCAACTGATCGCGGCGCGTTTTCTGCAAGCGCTGGGCGGCGCCACCGGCATGGTAGTAAGCCGCGCCATTATCCGCGATCTCTACAGCCGCGATCGCGTCGGCGCCATGATCAGCCTTGTGATCGCGGTGATGATGATCGCGCAGATGCTGAGCCCGCTGACCGGCGGTCTGCTTGAGACCGCCTTCGGCTGGCGCTCGATCTTCTACGTCATCACAGCGGCGTCGCTCGCGATCGCCGTGGCCATCGCCATGATGCTGCCGGAGACACGCCGCGACCGCGCCGAGGCCGGTGGATTTCGCGGCGATGTCGGCAGTCTTTTCAAGAGCCGTGCTTTCATCGGCTACGTGCTGTGTCAGGTGCTGGCTTCGCAGATCATTTTCACGTTCGCGGGCGGCGGACCCTATGTGGTGGTTACGCAGATGGGTCGCTCCAGCGCCGAATACGGCGCGTGGTTTGCCTCAACGGGCTTTGCCTATCTGATTGGCAATCTGTTCTGCGTGCGATTCGCGCCGCGGCATTCGCTGGAAAAACTGATCTGGTTCGGGCTGGCGCTGCAATTGGCAGGCAGCCTCTTGAACCTGCTGTGGGGCGTCACCGGGCTCAATCAGGCGCCATCATGGCTGTTCGGCACCCAGATGCTGGTGATGTTCGCCAACGCTTTCGTGATGTCGAATTCGGCAGCCGGCGCCATCAGCATCCGCCCGGAAGCCGCGGGCACAGCATCGGGCGCGATGGGATTCCTGCAGATGGGGCTCGGCTCGCTGTTCTCGCAATTCGGCGCCTGGCTCGGCGGCCACTTCGCAACGCCGGTAGCGCTCAATCTCGCCATCGTCATTTTATCGATCGCCTGCGCCTCGACGGTGGTTTTCCTGATTCCACGCCGCACCGTGATGATCAGCGAAGAATTGATCGAAAAAGCCGAAGAGGAAGAGTCGGGGCTGTTGTAGCGAGTTCGCTGCTCGTCATAGCCCGCGATAGCGGAGTATCCTGATAGCGGGGTATCCAGTACGCTGCGGTTTCTCGATTCCATCACCGGCGCTCTGGAATCCGGATCATCCGCTTTCGCGGATGATGACGTTTGTATGTGCGGCGAATAGCGCGGCCTCACTGCCCGATCAGATCAAGCCACTCGTCTTCGGTCAGAACTTCAACGCCATGCTTTTTGGCATCGGCGAGTTTCGAACCGGCGCCGGGACCGGCGACCACATAATCCGTCTTCTTCGATACCGAGCCCGCAGCCTTGGCGCCGAGCCGCTCGGCCATGGCTTTGGCTTCATCGCGCGTCATCTTCTCCAGCGAGCCCGTGAAGACGACCGTCTTGCCGGCGATGGCCGAGTTGCTTTTCGGCTTTTCGGCATCGACGATGGTGACCTCTTTCGTCAGCCGCTCGACGATGCCGCGATTATGGCTCTCGCCGAAATAGGCCTTGATGCTGGCGATCACGGTGTCGCCGATCTGGTCCAGCGCATCCATCTCGGCGATGGCCTCCTCGTCGCCTTTGGCGACCTTGAGGCAGGCGTCGTGAAAAGCCTTCCACGAGCCGTAGCCGCGCGCCAGCGCCAGCGCCGTGGTCTCGCCGACATGGCGCATGCCCAGCGCGAAGATGAAACGCTCGAGCGCAATCCTGCGCCGCTCCTCAATAGCGGCGAACAGATTGCGTACCGAGGTTTCGCCGTAGCCTTCATTCTCCTCGAGCCTGATCCTGTTGTTGCGCGCCGGCAGCGTGAAAATATCAGCCGGCTCCCTTACCCATTCCTTCTCGAAGAAGAATTCGATCTGCTTTTCGCCCAGTCCTTCGATATCGAAGGCGCGGCGCGAGGCGAACAGCTTCAGATGCTCGATCTTCTGGTACGGACAGGCGAACTCGCCGGTGCAGCGGGCGCGGGCGCCCTCCTCGCCGGTCGCGGTTTCCTCGCGCACCACGTCGGTGTGCAGCGGGCAAGGACATTTCTTCGGAAAATGAAAGACCTTCGCGTTCCTCGGCCGCTTGTCGAGCACCACGTCCACCACCTGCGGGATCACGTCGCCGGCGCGCTGGACGATGACGGTATCGCCGATCCGGATATCGCGGCCCTCGCGCAATTGCTCGCCGTCGCCGCCGATGCCCTTGATGTAGTCCTCATTATGCAGCGTGACGTTTTGCACGATGACACCGCCGACGCCGATCGGCTCAAGCTTGCCGACCGGCGTGAAGGAGCCGGTGCGCCCGACCTGGATCTCGATATCCCTGAGCACGGTGATGGCGCGCTCGGCCGGGAACTTGTGCGCGATCGCCCAGCGCGGCGTGCGCGACACGAACCCCAGACGCTCCTGCCAGTCGATCCGGTCCACTTTGTAAACGACGCCGTCGATATCGTAATCGAGCTTGCCGCGCTGTTCCTCGATCTTGCGATGAAAGGCGATCAGTTGCTCGACCGAGTGACAAAGTTTCGTCAGCGGATTGGTCCTGAAGCCGCAGCGCTCGAACCAGCCGATCATACCGGACTGGGTGTCTGCCGGCATCGCGGACATTTGCCCCCAGGCGTAGGCGAAAAAGCCGAGCGGACGCGAGGCGGTGATGGCTGCATCCTTCTGGCGCAGGGAGCCCGCCGCCGAATTGCGCGGATTGGCGAAGACGGTGTCGCCGGCGGCCTTCTGCCGCTCGTTGAGCGCCAAAAAGGCCTGCTTGGTCATGTAGACCTCGCCGCGCACCTCGCAGATCTCGGGCACATTGCGGCCCTTCAGCAGTTTCGGCACGTCCTTAAGCGTGCGAATATTGGCGGTGACATCTTCGCCCTCGGCGCCGTCGCCGCGCGTGGCGGCGGTGACGAGTTCGCCGCCTTCGTAACGCAGCGACATCGAGAGCCCGTCGATTTTCGGCTCGGCGCTGAAGTCGATCTTGTCGTCGTCGCCGAGCCTGAGGAAACGGCGGATCCGCGCGGCGAAATCGACGACATCGTCTTCCGCGAAGGCGTTGTCGAGCGACAGCATCGGCACCGCATGCCGGACCTTGGCGAAGCGGCCGGACGGCTGCGCACCGATTTTCTGTGACGGCGAGTCGCTGGTGACGAATTCCGGAAATCTGGCCTCGATGGCGTTGAAGCGCTTGCGCAATGCGTCGTATTCGGCGTCCGTAATTTTCGGCGCGTCTTCCTGATAGTAATGCTTGTCGTGGCTCTCGAGCTCGAGCGTGAGCCGTTTCAGCTCGACCTTGGCCTGGGCCTTGGTGAGCTCATCTACGGGCGACAATGTTTTTGATTTTGCTATCATATGATCGAGTTTGTGGTCCGTCATTCCGGGATGGTCCGAAAGGACCAGACCCGGAATCTCGAAATTCCGGGTTCGCGCCGCGCGCGCTTCGGAATGACGATGTTATGAGCGATCGATGTCATGACCTACTACGTCTATATGCTGGCAAGCAGGAAAGATGGAGCAACCTACGTTGGCGTGACCAACGATATCGTGCGGCGGGTTTTTGAACACCGAACAAAGGCCGTCCGCAGCTTTACCTCAAAATATAATATCACACGGCTTGTATGGTTCGAAATCTACGATGATCCGATTTCCGCGATTTCCCGCGAGAAAGAATTAAAGAAATGGAAGCGGATCTGGAAGACCCGGTTGATTGAAGCGACGAATCCGCAGTGGGGCCATCTGTACGAATTTATCACAAGTTAGTCTAGCGGCGCAGATCGAGATTCCCCGATGTGCAATTGCACATCCGGGGTTCGCGCTGTGCGCGTCCCAGAGTGACTCCTATATTATTGGCCTCGTCATTCCGGGATGGTCCAAAGGACCAGACCCGGAATCTCGAGATTCCGGGTTCGCGCGACGCGCGCCCCGGAATGACAACCAAACTTACGCCGTCGCCGCGCGCAGCAACCGCTCGGCGGCGGCGCGCGCCTCGGCGGTGATTTCCGCGCCGGCCAGCATGCGGGCGATTTCCTCGCGGCGGTGATCGGCGACGAGCGCGTTGACGCGGGTGGCGACGCGCTTGCCCTTGTCGAGCGCGTCCTTTGAAATCAGCAAGTGCTGGTCGGCGCGCGCCGCGACCTGCGGCGCGTGGGTCACCGCCATTACCTGGACCTTGCCCGCGAGTCGCGCCAGGCGGGCGCCAATCGCGTCGGCCACGGCGCCGCCAACACCGGTGTCGATTTCGTCGAACACCAGCGTGGGCGCCGAACCGCGATCGGACAGCACGACCTTGAGCGCCAGCAGGAACCGCGACAGTTCGCCGCCGGAGGCAACCTTCATCAACGGCCCCGGCCGCGTGCCGGGATTGGTCTGTACCCAGAACTCGACGCGATCGAAACCCTGCGGGCCCGGCGATTTTTCATCGGTATCGATCTGCGTCATGAATTTTGCGCGCTCCAGTTTCAGCGGCGCAAGTTCGGCATTGACCGCCTTGTTGAGCTTCTCGGCGGATTTGGCGCGCGCGGCCGAGAGTTTGGTCGCTGCCGTGCTGTAGCGTTTGTCGGCCTCAGCCGCGGCAATCTCCAGCTTCTTCAATTGATCGGCGCCGGCATCTATCAGCGCCACGTCGGCGGCGTATTTGGCGGCCAACGCGGCAAGATCATCCACGGGCGTCGAGTATTTGCGTGACGCGGCGCGCAGCGCGAACAGCCTTTCCTCGATGCGCTCCAGCTCGCTGGGGTCGAAATCCGCGGCGATAAGTGCCGCGGTGAGGTGCTGGTCGGCCTCCTCCAGCGCATTGATCGCCGCATCGATCGCCTTCACCGCGGGTTCCACCAGCGCAGGCGAATTCCCGGCGCGGCGTTCCAGCCGACGCACCGCCGCCGACAGCGCCGGGACCGGCGAATGATTGCCGCCCACGGCGTCCTGCGCCTCGCGCAGATCGGCTGCGATCTTCTCGCCCTGCATCATTGTCGTGCGGCGCCCGGCGAGTGCCGTCTCCTCGCCGTCGCTGGGGGCGAGCTTCCTCAACTCGTCAGCGGCATGGCGCAGATAATCCGCCTCGCGCGCCGCACGCTCCATGTCAGCGCGATGCTCGTCGAGAACCGTGTTCGCCGCGCGCCTTGCGTCCCAGAGCACCTCCAGCGCCGCGACGTCCTTCTCAAGACCTGCAAACGCATCGAGCAACCGCCGGTGGGTGGCGGCATCGACCAGCGCCCGCTCGTCATGTTGGCCGTGAATTTCGACCAGCGCGGAGCCGACTGCTTTCAGGGTCTGCACGCTGATCGCCTGATCGTTGATGAATGCGCGGGTACGCCCATCGGCAAGCTGCACGCGGCGCAGGATCATTTCGCCGGTGTCGTCGAGCCCGTTATCGCTGAGTATGGCCGAGGCCGGATGACCCTTTGGCACATCGAACACCGCAATGACCTGTCCCTGCTCGACGCCATGACGGACCAGGCCCGCGTCACCGCGTCCGCCGAGCGCCAGCGCGAATGCATCGAGAAGGATGGATTTGCCCGCGCCGGTTTCGCCGGTCAGCACCGCGAGGCCACGGGAAAATTCGATATCAAGCCGTTCGATCAGGACGATGTCACGGATCGAAAGACGCGCCAGCATGCGAGATCAATTCCTAGCCGAGACCCAGTTTCTTGAAAGCTTTAGAGATATAGGAACCTTTGTTCTCGCTCGGCTCGAGACCGCCAGACTTTACAAGATTATAGGCGTCCTTGTACCAGCGGCTGTCAGGAAAATTGTGTCCAAGCACGGCGGCCGCGGTTTGCGCCTCGCTGACAATGCCGATCGCCATATAGGCCTCGGTCAGCCGGGCCAGCGCTTCCTCGACGTGCCGCGTGGTCTGGTACTGGGTGACCACGATCTTGAAACGATTGATGGCGGCGGTGAAGTCGCGCTTTTCCATGTAATAGCGGCCGACATTCATTTCGCGGCCTGCGAGCTGGTCGCGCGCGCCTTCGAGCTTGCTCTTGGCGCTGACGGCATATTCCGACGTCGGATATTTGCGGATTACCTCTTCAAGCGCCGCGATCGCCTTCTCGGTCCGACCCTGATCGCGGGTAATGTCCGGAATCTGGTCGTAGTGCGAGGCCGCGATCAGATATTGCGCGTAGGCGGCGTCGGGACTTCCCGGGTGCAAGGTGACGTAGCGGGTCGCAGCTCCAATGCAGCTGTCGTAGTCGCCGGCATTGTAGAAAGCGTAAGCCGACATCAGCAGCGATTTGCGCGCCCAGTCGGAATAAGGATGCTGGCGGTCGACTTCCTCGAATTTCTTCGACGCCGCCTTGGGATCCTTCTTTTGATTCATCAGGTACAGGCCCTCGTTGTAGAGCTTGTCCGCGGGCTCCTCGACGAAGGTATCGTCCTTGGCCAGAAACTTGTCCCACATCGAACCGGTGCCGCATCCGCTGAGGGGAAACGCGAGCACAAGCAGGCCGGCGGCCAACCGCATCCGCCGGCCAATCATGGTGCGGGCCGCAACGGGGTTACGATCCGCATCCGCCGATGTCTTGCGTAATTCGCGCGTCATACGCCGTGCCGACATGAATTCTGGACCTGACGTCTGTGAAGCGGCACCCGCCGCGCGCCCTGAGCGTGGTCATGGACGCAATGATAGCTGCGCCCCAGGCGCCCTGTCATGCAACCGCGGCCTGTGTAGCCGAAAAAAGCTCGTTAACCAACCGAATACGCAGGCATTTCGCCCGGATTAAGGCGGTCCGAACGGATCGCGGCGGGTCACGGCAAACGTGATAAATGATGGATCGGGCTAGCGACCCGGCGGTGCTCTGGGGGCCTCAGAGTGGGCGCCCAGACGTTTCAAAGGCGAAAGTCAGGAAACGTCCGGTCCATAGGCGGGGGCGGTCATGCCGCCCACCATTCCGCTGCCGACTTCGGCCGGAACGCGCGAACGACGTGCCGCCTCCGACTCGATCACCCGCCACGCGCTGCGATCGGCCATCAAAGCCGTCAGTACCGCGTGATTGAGCTTGTGGCCGCCACGCACCGAGCGATAGACGCCGAGCAGAGGCAGACCGGCGAGGGCGAGATCGCCGATAACGTCGAGCACCTTGTGGCGCGCGCATTCGTCGCTGAAGCGCAGCCCCTCGGCGTTGAGCAGGCGGGTTTCGTCGAACACTACCGAATTCTTGAACGAGGCGCCGAGCGCGAAGCCAGCGCTCCAGAGTCGGGCGACATCGTTCATGCATCCGAAGGTCCGGGCGCGGGAAATCTCGCGGCGGAACCGTTCGGGGCTGAGATCAAGCACGTAGCTCTGGCGGCCGATCACCGGATTGGCGAAGTCAATTTCGATCTCGGCCCGGAAGCCGGCCGCATAAGGCCGCAATTCGCCAAACGAATCACCCATCGCGACCTGCACCGGCTTCAACACCTGGATGAAGCGGCGCGATGCGGACTGTTCGACGGTACCGGCCTGATCGATCGCGGCGACGAAAGCCGCGGCGCTGCCGTCCATGATCGGAACTTCCGGCCCGTCAACTTCGATCGTGGCGTTATCGACGCCCATGCCGCGCAAGGCTGCAAGGACATGTTCCGCGGTGGAAACCAGCGGACCTTCGCGGTCGCCCAGCACGGTTGCAAATTCGGTGGAGATCACTGATTCAGCGGTGGCCTGAACTTCGCGATCGTAGCCTTCCGAGCCGGCGCGGACAAAAATAAAACCTGCATCCACAGGTGCAGGTCCGAGGGTTAGACTTACGGGTAAACCGGAGTGAACGCCGACACCCGTTACGGTGGCCAGCGACCGAAGCGTTGTTTGCCGACTAAACTTCATTCCAGAACCGCCCACTACCGACTTACCTAAAGATCAGACCGGCGCGATCGCGCGTGCCGATTCGTGCTTCAAGTTCCCCAAGTCACGGCGGACAATAGTCACTGCCCCAAAGCCCGCCAACTCACGCTTTTTTACCGATTGTTACCCCATCTCGGCCGTATTCGCGCCCAAGCTTAACCAAATTACACCGCGGCTGAAGGTCCATCCGGCCCTGCCACCTCGCCCCGAAATACATAATTAACCATTTAATATCAATCGCTTGCTTGGTGATCCGGATACTCTTCTCAGCCAAAAAACAAGGTCCCGGCTTGCACAGCCGGGACCTTTTTCGTCATCAGAATTGTAACAAACTTCAACTGGAATGCCGGCGCAGGAACGCGGGGATATCTAAATGATCGTCGCCCTGTGGCGCCGAGGCAACAGGTGCCGGGCGCCCATGAGCGTCCAACCCTTGAGGCGCGGGCCGACGCGCATATTCAGATACCGGTTCGCTGGACGTGATTTGCTGCGTGCCCGAGCGCTGCGGCTTCCGCTCAGGCTGCGGCGGCGAGGCCATGGCTGGACCCGAGGCGCGGGCCGCGATCGGCGGCTCGGTCACTTCGTCGCGACGGCCGAGGCCGACATTGGCGAGGCGCTGCAGCAACGACAGCCGGGTCTTCTGCGGATGTTCCTCCTCGACTTCCCCGCGGGCTTGCCGAATTTCGTTTTGCGCAGGCATCGGCAAGTCTTCGAATTTCGGCATCCTTGGCGTGCGAATCGGTGCGCGTTCGGCAGCTTGCGGGATGAAGGTCTCAGGCGTCGCAGGCTCATGGGTCTCGACACGGGCGATATCATGATCCGGGAACAATGACGGCTTCTGCGCGATCGGGCGAACCGTGACATCGCCGTAGGAAGCGGGCTGAACCGGCTGCGGAACCTCCGGAGCGACCGCCGCGGCGATGGCCGCCAGCGCGGCACGTTCGACACCGCTTGAGGCGCGCTGCGGCGCGGTAGGAGCCTTCTGCACCGTGTTCGACGGCTCCACCTTCTGGGCGCGCTCGGCAAGGCGCTGATTGTCGGCGCGCAGCCGCGCCGTCAGATCGGCCAGGCGGTTTTCCGGCGTCGCGGTCGAAGCCGCTGCATTGGTTGCGGTTACCGCCGGCGCGCGCCGTGTTGCGCGCGATCAGCGCCTGTTCGATGCCGGTGGCAACGACGGAAACGCGGATCACGCCGTCGAGGGTCTCGTCGAAGGTGGCGCCAACGATGATATTGGCGTCCTGATCGACTTCCTCGCGAATCCGGGTTGCGGCTTCGTCGACCTCGAACAGCGTCAGGTCCTTGCCGCCGGTGATCGAGATCAAGAGGCCGCGGGCGCCCTTCATGGAGGAATTGTCGATCAGCGGATTGGCGATCGCGGCTTCCGCCGCGGTTAACGCGCGCTTGTCGCCGGAGGCTTCGCCGGTGCCCATCATCGCCTTGCCCATTTCGCGCATCACGGCGCGAACGTCGGCGAAGTCGAGATTGATCAGGCCTTCCTTGACCATCAGGTCGGTGATGCAGGCGACACCCGAATAGAGCACCTGGTCGGCCATCGCAAAGGCGTCGGCGAAAGTGGTCTTTTCGTTGGCGACCCGGAACAGGTTCTGGTTCGGAATGATCAGCAGCGTATCGACCACCTTGTGAAGTTCGGCGATGCCGGACTCGGCGGTGCGCATGCGGCGCTGGCCTTCGAAGTGGAACGGCTTGGTGACCACCCCGACGGTGAGAATGCCCATGTCGCGAGCGGTCTTGGCGATGACGGGTGCTGCCCCTGTGCCGGTGCCGCCGCCCATGCCGGCGGTAACGAAGACCATGTTGGCGCCCGAGAGATGGTCGCGAATTTCGTCGATGACTTCCTGGGCCGCGGCCGCGCCGACATCCGGTTGCGAACCGGCGCCGAGGCCTTGCGTGACCTGGGTGCCCATCTGCACGATGCGTTGCGCCTTGGACATGGTGAGCGCCTGCGCGTCGGTATTGGCGACGACAAAATCGACCCCCTGCAATCCGGCGGTGATCATATTGTTGACGGCATTGCCGCCGGCTCCACCGACGCCGAAGACGGTGATCCGCGGTTTCAGCTCGCTGATGTCAGGGGGAGTAAGATTGAGTGCCATGGTTGCCTCTCGATTACGCGCGCGTTGGTTCGCCCCGGCCGACGGCCGCGGGCGTTGGTGGAAGTCGAATGGGCCGGAAAAGATTTATCAGAAGCCCTCGCGAAGCCATCGTCCGACCTTTCCGAAATAACCGTCAGTCCCTGTCCTGAGCAGCCGCGTATGCCGCGGTTCGACGTGTTCAAGATGAGCGTATTGGGGATAGACCAGCAGGCCCGAAGGAACCGCGAACGACGCGCTCTTCGCCTCGCTGGGCAGCCTGCCAAAGCCGAGCGGACGGCCGATACGCACCGGCCGGCCGAGAATCTGGGTTGCAAGTTCGGGAATGCCGGTGAGCTGCGAAGCGCCACCGCTCAAGACGACGCGTGCCTTTGGCTCTTGGGCAAAGGGGGAATCCGCGAGGCGGTCCCGGACCATTTCAAAAATCTCCTCGGCGCGGTGCCGGACGATATTCGCGATCGTGGCGCGGGACACGATCTGCGGAACATCACGCTCGCTGTCGCCGGCACTCGGCACGGACATCAGCTCGCGCGCGTCTGACCCGCCGGTCAGCACAGTGCCATATAACGTCTTGATTCGCTCGGCATCCGCAATGCATGCACTGAGCCCGCGAGCAAGATCCATGGTGATGTGCTGCCCGCCTACCGCAAATCCGCTGGCGTGCACGAAGCGCCCGCCGGAATAAGTCGCGATGGTGGTAGTGCCTGCCCCCATCTCGACCACGGCGGCGCCGAGATCGGCCTCATCGTCGGTCAAAACGGACAGGCCGGCCACATAGGGGCTCGCCGTCATGGCTTCGACGTTGAGATGACAGCGCTCGACCACCAGCATCAGATTCTTGGCGACCGTTGCATCCGACGTAACGACGTTCATGTCGACACCGAATTGCCGCGCCACCATGCCGCGCGGATCGCGAATGCCCTTGACGCCATCGAGCGCGTAACTGACCGGCAGCGCGTGCAGCACGGTGCGGCCCTCGCCGGTGGCGTGGCGCATCCCGGCAGAGGTCACGCGGGTAACGTCGGCGGCTGTTACCGCGCCGCCGCGAATGTCGGCCGCGGCCTCGATCAATTGACCCTGTAGCCGGCCGCCCGATACCGAGAGCAACACGGACTCGACCCGGACCTTGGCCATGCGTTCGGCCAGCGCCACGGCCTGGCGCACTGCCTGTTCGCATTCGGCGAGATCGACCACCGCTCCGGCCTTCACGCCGCGCGACTGGATCTGGCTGTATCCGATCAACTCGACGGCATGGGTTCGTCCGCGCAAGGCGTCGCTCGGAGGACACGGCTTCAGCCGCGCGATCATGCAGGCGATCTTGCTGGTGCCGATATCCAGGGACGCCACCAGCGCGGTGCGCTTCTGCGGCATCGGGCGCGTCTTCGGCGTCTGATTGCGATCAAGGCCGGTCATGCATCACCGGCTTTCTTCTTCAGCTTCTTGTCCTTGAACAACTCTTCGCGGGCTTTGGCCGCATCCTCCGATAATTGCACCGTCAGCCGGTCCGGCAGGCGCATGTCGACGGCGACGATATCGCGGGAAAACAGCCGGTCTTCCTTGTCGAGCCTGCTCAATGCCGCCAGGGCGTTGCCGACATCGGTTTCCGGCAGCCGGATGTCGAGACCGTCCTTGAGACGCAGGTTCCAGCGCCGCTCGCCGACGAAGATCGCAGCTTTCGTCGCTGACCGCACCTGTGGATAACGTGCAAGCAGCGCCAGGAATTCCCACGCGTGGGCTTCGGCGCCCTTGCCGACCACCAGCGGCAGCGAAATGAAGCGGCGCGATACGTAGGGCTCGAGCACCGCGCCATCATCGGATATCACCGACAGGCGGCCATCCTGCTGCCACAGCGCGAATGCCGAACGTTCGACAATATCGATCTGGAGCTGGCCGGGATAAAGTTTCAGCACCGTCGCTTCGCTGATCCAGGGATTGGCTTTCAGCTTGTCGCGCACGGCGGCGGCGTCGAGGAACAGCAGCGACGAGCGGCCATTGACGCCGCCGATCGCGAGTACCTCGTCCTGGGTCAGTTGCTTGCGGCCGTTGATGGCGACCGCCGTGATCCGAAATCCGGCGGAATTTGCGATCGCATTGCGCGTGTCGCTCATGGCGGAGGTCAGTTCCGCGGCGTGGCCGCCCTTGACGATGCCGAAGCCGGCGCTGCCAAGCAGCATCAGGACGGTCGCGGCGACGCCGGCGCGGTGCGGAAGGTAACGCTCGAGCAGTGCGATCAGCCGGTGCGGCTGTTCACGCTCGAGAGATGGTTTGGCGGGGGCGCGATTTAAGCCCAGCCGCTTGCGCAACAGTATGACCGCGCCGATGGCGGCGGCCTTCAGGTCAGATTGGGGCCTCAGCGATCTCAGCGATCGAGCGAGGCGTCCTCCACCATCCATTGCACGAGCTCGTCAAATGTTGTGCCCGCAAACGCTGCGAGTTCAGGCACAGATGACGTCTCGGTGATGCCGGGTTGGGGGTCGGCCTCAAGGCAGAAGAGGCCACCAGTTCCCTCGATGCGGTCGTCGAAGCGGAAATCCGCTCGGCTCACGCCCCGGCAGCCAAGCGCCACATGCGCCGCCAGCGTTAACCTTCGGACTTCCTGGTAAACAAAGGGTAAATCAGGCGCAGGCGGGATGTGATTTGATCCGCCTTCTGAGTGGTTTGCCCTGAAATTGTAAAGTTTTACCGATGAATGATCGCGATCCCGCCGGCCGGCTCGCCCTTGGCACCGTGTCAGGTCAGCTCCCAGCCGACGCCGCACCTCTCGACCGGCCGCTGATCTGAGGAAAAACGGGCCTGGAGAGCGTGCCAGCACTACTTCCGCGCGCGTTTTACCGCCAGTGCGATCTGGTCCTTCAGAAAATCGGCGAACTCGATACCCTGAGCCTTGAGCGATTTCGGATAGAGCGAGGCCTTGGTCAGGCCCGGCAGTGTATTGGTCTCCAGAAAAATCAGGCCCTTGTCCGACACAATGAAATCGGAACGCGAATACCCGCTGCACGACATCGCCATGTGCGCCTTGATCGCCTGATCCATGATTTGCGCATTGATTTCCGGAGCAAAACGTCCAGGGCAAATTTCCTGCGTCGCCTTGGCGATATACTTTGCCGTGTAATTGAACTCGCCTTCCGCGGGGATGATTTCCACCGGCGGCAACGCGATGAGCGAGCCATCCAATTGCTCCAGCACGCCACAGGTCGCCTCGGTCCCTGCGATGAACGGTTCGATCACATATTCTTCGGTTTTGGCCGCGAGACGAACGGCGACGACATCCTGGGTCGAGTTGACGACGATCAGTCCGTAGCTCGAACCGTCCCGTACCGGTTTGGCCATCAGCTTGCCGTACTCAGCGAGAGCCGTCTCGATCTCCTCCAGCGCCACACCGGCCGGCACCTTCACGCCCGCGATCTGCGGCAAAGCGTTTGGCAGCGATCTTGTCGAAGGCGAGATGCGAGGAAGCCGAGCCGGAACCGGTGAACGGAATTCCGCGCATTTCGCACATCGCCTGAAGCTCGCCATTCTCCGTCATGCCGCCGTGCAAGCCCAGCACCAGCACGCGGTCTTCGGCCTTTGCCTTATCGAGCGCCCGTTCGATAAGGCCGATGCTGGGAGTGCCGGGCTTGAAGGGGTCCTCGAACGGCCGCGAATGGTTCTCAAGTGTCTGAGGTCGCGTTTCATGGACAGTGTCATCGACCTCCCAGAACCACAGATCGGCTTCAGGTAACGCCGAATGCAGGGCCTGAGCGGTGGCCACCGACACCAGGCGCTCCTTGTTCGTGCCGCCGAAAAGAATGGTAATCCGCATCATTTTCGTTCCGCTCTTTCGTCATTTTCCGGGTTCGCGCCGCGCGCGCCCCGGAATGACAACTATTCTGGAATCCCAATCCGCTTGATTTCCCAATGTAACTCAATCCCGGAATTCTGCTTCACCCGCGCCCGAACGGTCTCGCCCAGGGTTTCGATATCATGGCCGGTGGCGCTACCGGTATTGATCAGGAAATTGCAGTGCATTTCCGACACCTGCGCGCCGCCGACGCGCAGGCCGCGGCAGCCGGCGGCATCGATCAGTTTCCACGCGCTGTTTCCAGGCGGATTCTTGAAAGTCGAGCCGCCGGTTTTTTCACGGATCGGCTGCGCGGTTTCGCGGTGATTTTGCACCTCGTTCATCCGCGCACGAATCCTCTCCGGTGCTGCGATCAGCCCGCGAAACCGGGCCGAGGTAAAAACCGTCGAGGGATCGACGCCGCTATTGCGATAGGCGAATTTCATGTCGGCATTTGTGAACGCATGTTTTTTGCCATCCCGACTGATGCCGACAGCCTCGATCAGGACATCTCTGGTCTCGGCGCCGTTGGCACCCGCATTCATGCGCAGCGCACCGCCGACGGTGCCGGGAATACCGAAGAAAAACTCCAGCCCGCTGACGTTGGCGGCCGCAGCCGCCTCCGCCACGCGCTTGTCGAGCGCGGCGGCGCCGGCGCTGACAATATCGCCATCGACGGTTGTCTCGCCAAAACCGCGCGGAGCTAGCCTGATCACCGCACCCGGCATGCCGCCATCGCGCACGATCAGGTTGGAGCCGACGCCGACGACGCAAACCGGTAGTTCGCGCGGCAGGTGCGCCAGGAAATAAGCGAGATCATCTTCGTCCGACGGCGTGAAAAGCACCTGTGCCGGACCGCCGGCCCGAAACCAGGTCAGCTCGGCGAGCGACTGGTTCGCCAACAGCCGCCCGCGCAACTCAGGCATCGCGGCTTTGAGATCGGGCGTGATGTCGGGGAAGGTCATGCTTTGCTGAACACCAGTGCCTTCAATTCGCCCGGCAGCGCATAGGCCCATTGCGTAATATTGCCGGCGCCGAGACAGACGACCAGATCGCCGCGGCCGGCGATGCCGCTGATGATGCCGGCGAGATCGGCGGAACTCTGCAGTGGAATGACTTCGCGATGACCGTGCGCGTGCAAGCCGAGCACAAAATGGTCGCGGTCTATACCGTCAATCGGGGCCTCGCCGGCCGGATAGACTTCGGCGACGACAACGGTGTCGGCGTCGTTGAAGCAGGTGCAAAATTCCTCGAACAGCGATTGCAGCCGCGTGAAGCGATGCGGCTGCACCACGGCAATGATTTTGCCATTGGTGGATTCCCGCGCGGCCCTCAGCACCGCCGCAATCTCAACCGGGTGGTGGCCGTAATCGTCGATGATCGTGACGCCGTTCCATTCGCCTGTTTTGGTGAAGCGCCGCCGCACGCCGCCGAAGCCCGCCAGCGCCTTGCGGATCATTTCATCTGAGAGTCCGAGTTCGTGCGCCACCGCGATCGCCGCCGTGGCGTTGAGCGCGTTATGCCGCCCCGGCATCGGCAGCACGAGGTCGGCGATTTCATGCGCAACGTCGGTCTTGCGATCCCGAAATGCAACCTTGAAACTGGAACCGCCGCCCGTCGGATTGAGATCGATCAACCGTGCATCGGCCTGCGGATTTTCGCCGTAGGTAATGATGCGGCGATCTTCGATCTTGCCGACGATAGTCTGCACCACGGGATGGTCGATGCACATGACGGCGAAGCCGTAGAACGGCACGTTCTCGACGAAATTGCGGAACGCGTCCTGCACCGCATCGAAGGTCTTGAAGTGATCGAGATGTTCAGGGTCGACATTGGTGACGATGGCGACATCGGCGGGCAGCTTCAGGAAGGTGCCGTCGCTCTCATCGGCCTCCACCACCATCCACTCGCCGGCGCCGAGCCGGGCGTTGGTGCCGTAGGCATTGATGATGCCGCCATTGATCACGGTCGGATCGAGATCGCCGGCATCGAGCAGGGCTGCGACCATCGAGGTCGTGGTGGTCTTGCCATGGGTGCCCGCGATTGCGACGCAGCTCTTCAGGCGCATCAGCTCGGCCAGCATTTCGGCACGGCGCACCACGGGGATGCGCTGCGCGCGCGCCGCCATCAGTTCGGGATTGTCGCGCTTGATCGCGGTCGACACCACCAGCACGTCGGCGCCGGTGACGTTCTCCGCCTTGTGGCCGATGGTGATGGTGATCCCCTTGTCGCGCAGACGGCTGACGTTGGCGCTTTCGGAAGCATCCGAGCCCTGCACGGTGTAGCCGAGATTGCACAAGACCTCGGCGATGCCGCTCATGCCGATACCGCCGATCCCGACGAAGTGGATGGGTCCGATCTCGCGCGGTAGTCTCATCGAATATTTTCCTACCCTCGTCGTGCCCAAGGGTTGTCCCGGGCATCCACGAATCTCCATCACTTCATGCAAGACGTGGATGGCCGGAACAAGCCCGGCCATGGCGTCATAATAATGAAAATTCGTCGTTTTTGGCCTAAATCTCCGCCACTTTCATCACCAGATCGGCCAACCGTTCGGCCGCATCGAGCCGACCCACGCTGCGGGCGGCGGCCGCCATCGCGGTCAGCCGCCCGGGCTCAGCGGCGAGCGCGGATATTTCAGCCGCCAGCCGGTCGGGCGTGAAATCCGCCTGCGCAATCCGAAGCGCACCGTTCGCCTTCGCCAGCACGCCGGCATTGGCGAACTGATCCTGGTCGATCGCACCGGGCAATGGCACCAGGATCGAGGGACGACCGATGGCGCCGAGTTCGGCCACCGTGCCGGCGCCGGATCGCGAGACCACCAGATGGTTCGACGCCAGCCGCGCCGGCAAATCGTTGAAGAACGGTGCAAGCTCGGCGCCGATCTTGAGCCGGTCGTAGATCGCGCGCACGCGCGCCATGTCCTCTTCACGAACCTGCTGTGTGAGGATCAACCTGTTCCAGAGCGCAGGCTCCAGACGCTCGATGGCACCAGGCACGATATCTGCCATCACGCGGGCGCCCTGGCTGCCGCCGACCACCAGCAACCGAAAAGGCCCCGCCGTTTCCGGGGAGACGAATTTCACCGCGGCCGCCGCGAGGATCGCCGGACGCATCGGCGTGCCGACCGTGGTTGTTTTTCCCGCCAGCGCCGGATCGCGATCGAGCACGCCCGGCAGCGAGGTTGCGATTGCGCTGACGCGACCCGACAGAAAACGGTTGGCGCGACCGAGCACCGCGTTGGCTTCGTGGATGATGCCGGGTGTGCCGAGCAATCGCGCCGCCAACAGCGGCGGTACCGTGGGATAACCACCGAATCCGACCACCGCCGCGGGCCTCAACCGTCGCACCAGTTTGAGCGAGACAGCAGTGCCGGCGGCGAGCATCGCGCCGGTATGGGCCAGCGACCACGGCGCGCGTCCGCGCACGGTCGCGCTCGGCACCACGTCGATCATGTCCTTGGAAAACAGGCCGCTGTAGCGCAGCGCGCGGGAATCGGTGGCCAGGCGCACGCGCAGGCCACGCCGGATCAGCTCGACGCCAAGCGCCTCGGCGGGAAACAGATGGCCGCCGGTGCCGCCCGCGGCCAGCAGAATCAGGGGCGCAGTGTCCATGGTTTTCAAATAGCCGACCGAGCGGCGTTCGTCATCAGGCGTAGTTGCGCGCTGCGTTGGCGTCGCCGATCGAGTCCATCTCGGTGCGGGGCCGCTGGCGCGTCAGAGCCAGCATCATGCCGACGCCGTACGCCAGCGAGATGATCGACGACCCGCCATAGGAGATGAACGGCAGGGTCATGCCCTTGGCCGGTATCAGTTGCAGGTTGACGGACATATTGATGGCCGCCTGCACGCCAAACAAGATCGCCAGACCCGACGCGGCGAACCGCGCGAACATGTCCTCCGTGGCATAAGCCCGCGACAACGCGCGGATCACGATAAAGGCGAACAGCGCCAGCAACGCCAGGCAAAGGATGATCCCGAACTCCTCCGCCGCCACCGCGAACACGAAATCGGTGTGGCTATCCGGCAGGCTGCGCTTGGCGATGCCTTCACCGGGCCCCAGCCCAAACCAACCGCCGTTGTAGAAGGCCTCCATGGCGGTATCGACCTGAAAGGTATCTCCGGACGCGGGATTCATGAAGCGCTTGATGCGGCCTGCGACATGCGGCACCAAAATATAGGCGCCGAACAGCCCACCGCCCGCCGCGCCCGCCAGACCCAGCACCCAGATCATCCGCATGCCCGCGACGAAAAACAGAGCGCCCCACACCATCAGGATCAGCATGGTCTGTCCGAAATCAGGCTCCATCACCAGAAGCGACACCAGCATCAGCAGCAACACCAGCGCCATCGACGTCGCGGGCATTTCCGGCCGCCGCGCCAATTCCGCAAACAGCCACGCCGCCATCACAACGAACGCCGGTTTGGCGGATTCAGACGCCTGGATGTTGATGCCGATCAGGGTGATCCAGCGCCGCGAGCCCTTGACCTCGGGGCCTAACAGCAACGTCACGACGATCAGCACGATGCTAACCGCGAACACGATGAGCGCGGTGCGGCGGATCTGCCGCGGCGACAGGAACGACACGCCGATCAACACGATGAAGGAAGGCAGCAGAAACAATACGTGGCGGTTGAAGAAGTGAAACGGATCGAGGCCGATCCTGGTCGCCACCGGTGGACTCGCCGCGAGCGAAAGAATAATGCCGCCCAGCATCAGCGCAATGATCGCCCCGAGCAGCAGGCGGTCTACCGTCCACCACCATTCACTGAGGGGGTTGCGTTGTTCACGAGAAAGCATGGGCATTCCCAAAGGCAGAGGCTCGCCCATTGGTCGCCCATGATGGTTTCCGAAGGGTTAACGCAACTCGTAACTTTTGATTGCCTGTCACGCTACCGGGTCTCGGCTTCGGCGCGCGAGCCTCGGCTTCACACCACCGGTTTGACACCGGGCAGCGCCGTGACGAGATCGCGGAACCGCGCGCCTCGGATTTCGAAATTGCGGTACTGGTCGAACGACGCGCAGGCCGGCGACAGCAGCACTATCGGATCGGAAAGTCCCGAGGCTTCCGCATCGCGCGCCGCGTTCGCGACCGCAACCTCAAGCGTTTCCGAGATTTCGTGCGGCACCGAATCGCCGAGCGTGCCGGCAAACTCCTGTGCGGCCTCCCCGATCAGATAGGCCTTGCGGATGCGCGGGAAATATTCGGTCAAACCGGCGATGCCGCCGAGCTTCGGCTTGCCGCCGGCAATCCAGAAAATATCGGCGAAGGACGACAGCGCATGCGCTGCGGCATCCGCATTGGTGCCCTTGGAATCGTTGACGAAGAGTACATTGCCGCGGCGGCCGACCTGTTCCATGCGGTGAGCGAGACCGGGAAAGCTGCGCAGGCCGGCCTGCAAGGTTTCGGTGCTGATGCCCAGCGCCAGCGCGCAGGCGGAAGCGCACGCCGCATTTTGGGCGTTGTGCAGTCCGCGCAAGGACCCGATGCCGCCGATCCGTGCGATCTCGCTGCGCGCGCCGCCGGATGCGCGCCAGATGGTTTCGCGCTCGACATAGACGCCGTCCGGAAGCGGATTTTTCACCGATATCCTGACCACGCGCTGGCCGGCCTGCTCGATCCGGTCGGCGGTATTGCGGCTCCAGCCGTCATCGACGCCGACAATCGCGGTGCCCTGCTTCTGCACGCCGGCGACCAGGCGCTCCTTCACGGCCGCGTAATGCTCAAGCGTGCCGTGGCGATCGATGTGATCCTCGCTGACGTTGAGCAGGATGCCGACCGAGGGATCGAGCGACGGTGAAAGATCGATTTGATACGACGACATCTCGATGACGTGTACCCGCCCCATTCGCGGCGGCTCCAGCGACAGGATCGCGGTGCCGATATTGCCGCCCATCTGCGTGTCGTAACCTGCGACGCGCATCAGATGCGCGATCAGCGCCGTCGTTGTCGATTTGCCGTTGGTGCCGGTGATGGCGACGAACGGCGCATCCGGCGCATGACGCCGCCGCTCCCGGCAAAACAGTTCGATATCGCCGATCACCTCAACGCCGGCCTGTTGCGCCGCCAGCACGGTCCAGTGCGGGCTGGGATGGGTGAGCGGCGCGCCCGGCGTCAGCACCAGCGCCGCGAAATTCGCCCACGAGACTTTTCGCAAATCCGCGGTGATGAAGCCCGCTTGCGCGGCTTCGACAAGGCTTTCGACGCCATCGTCGCTGGCGATTACTTCCGCCCCGCCCGCTTTCAAGGCGCGGCAACTCGCCAGCCCCGATCCGCCGAGGCCAAACACCGCGACCGTCTTGCCCGCGAAGGAGGTGACGGGAATCATGAGAAGACCTCGCAATTCTTGCTACGTCTCCCCTTGCGGGGGAGATCGGTACTGCGCAGCAGTGCCGGGAGGGGAGTAACCGGTGCAATGATGAGATCACGAGCGTTGCACCACCCTCCCCAACCCTCCGCCACAAGGGGAGAGGGAGCAGAAAGAGCTTCAGCGCATCGTTCAGATGGAATGATACGCCATAACCAGTTCAACCCGATCACCGCAACTTCAGCGTGGAGAGGCCGGCCAGCGCCAGCATCACGGAGATGATCCAGAACCGGATCACGATTTGCGGCTCGGTCCAGCCCTTCTGCTCGAAATGATGATGAAGCGGCGCCATTCGGAAGATGCGCTTGCCGGTGAGCTTGAACGAGGCGACCTGCACGATCACCGAGACCGCTTCCAGCACGAACAATCCACCGATCACCGCAAGCACGATCTCGTGTTTGACCGCGACCGCGATCGAGCCGAGCATGCCGCCGAGCGCGAGCGAGCCGGTGTCGCCCATGAAGATCGACGCCGGCGGCGCGTTGAACCACAGGAATCCCAATCCAGCGCCAAGCACCGCGCCGCACAGCACCGCGAGTTCGCCGGTTCCGGCGACGTAGTTGATTTGCAGGTAGTCCGAGAACACCGCGTTGCCGACGAGGTAGGCGATCATGCCGAAGCTCGCCGCCGCGATCATCACAGGCACGATGGCGAGACCGTCGAGACCGTCGGTCAGATTGACCGCGTTGCCGGCGCCCACCATGATAAACGCGCCGAACATCACGAAGAACCAGCCGAAATTCAGCACCACGTCCTTGAAAAACGGAATCACCAGGGAGGTCGAGAACGGGTCGCGTCCGAGCCGGATCAGCGCGTAGCACGCCGCCAGCGCGATCACCGCTTCGATTGCAAGACGGACACGGCCGGCGAAGCCGCTGTGGGTCTGCTTGGTCACCTTCAGATAATCGTCGTAGAAGCCGACGAAGCCGAAGCCCAGCGTCACCGCGAGTACGATCCAGACGTAGGGATTGAGCGGATTTGCCCACAGCAGCGTCGAGACCACAAGTCCGGAGAGGATCATCAACCCGCCCATCGTCGGCGTGCCGATCTTGGTGACGAGATGCGATTGCGGCCCGTCGCTGCGAATCGGCTGGCCCTTGCCCTGGCGAAGCCGGAGGTGATCGATGATCCAGGGACCGAACAGAAAGACGAACAATGCCCCGGTCACCATCGCCCCGCCGGTGCGAAATGTGATGTAGCGGAACACGTTCAGAAACGTGCGGAACATGCTGAAGCCGGGAACCGTGTTGGAAAGATCGATCAGCCAGTAAAACATCCAAACCGCCTCATACCGCGGCTTCGTCGAGCGCGGTCCTGCCGGGAAAGCGCTTTTCGAGCGCACTCACAATCGTTTTCATCTTCGAGCCGAGCGACCCCTTGATCATGATCGCGTCTCCAGCGCGAATCGCGGCGACTACCTGGGCCTCAAGACCGGCCGCGCTCCCGGCATAGCCGCCCCGCTTGCCCGTGGAAAGAGCGTCCCACAAGTTGCACATCAGCGGACCGCAACAATACACCAGATCGATATGGTCGGCCTTGATGGCGTCGATCAGACCGCGATGCAGGGCGGCGCTGGTTGGACCGAGTTCGAGCATATCGCCGAGCACCGCGATGCGGCGGCCGTGCGGGCCGATAGCGGCCCGGCCGAGCACGTTCAACGCAGCCGCCATCGACGCCGGATTGGCGTTGTAGCTCTCATCGATCAATGTCGCTTCGCCATTGGCAACCTCCAGCGTGCGCCGCACGCCGCGGCCCGCCGCCGGCTCGATCTGCGACAGCGACAGCGCCGCGAGCGCAAGATCGGCGCCGGCCAGCGATGCCGCAGCCAACACCGCCAGCGAATTCATCGCCATATGACGGCCGGGCATGCCGAGCTTGTACGTCACGTCATGCCCGAGGATATCGGCATGCACGGCTGAACAGGCGGCGTGCAGCGACACGTCGAGCAGCCGTGCGTCGGATTTCCTGTCGGCGCCGAACGAGACAATGCGCGAGATGCCGAGTTTTTTGGCGCGCCGCTGCAACCGGGTGAACTGCGAATTGTCGCGGTTGAGCACCACCGCGCCGCCGGGCTCAACGCCCGCAAAAATTTCCGCCTTGGCATCGGCGATCGCCTCGATGCCGGCAAAGAACTCCAGATGCACCGGTTCGACCGTGGTGACGATGGCGACCTGCGGCCGCACCATCTTGACCAGCGGCTCGATTTCGCCGGCGTGATTCATGCCGATCTCGAAGATTGCAAAACGCACCGACGCCGGACATCGCGCCAGCGACAGCGGAACGCCCCAGTGATTGTTGAACGATGCTGCCGAGGCGTGGGTCTCGCCTTGCGCGCCGAGCACACGCCGCAAGGCTTCCTTGGTCGATGTCTTGCCGACGGAACCGGTGACCGCGATCACCTGCGCATTCAGCCGCGCGCGCGCGCGCACGAGCCAGATCGACCAGACCGGCGAGCACATCGTCCACCACCAACAGCGGCGCGTCGGATGCGAACCTGTCGCGCTGCGCGGCTTCGACCACTGCCAGCGCGGCGCCCGCCTTCAACGCCGCCGCGACGAAATCGTGCCCGTCGTGGACGTCGCCCTTGATCGCGAAATAGGCTTCACCCGGCGAAATGGTGCGGCTGTCGATCGAAAGGCCTGACACCGCTTCCGGCAACGTGCCGTTGATCGAAGCGCGCATCGCTTGCGCCATCGCGCCGGAGGTCCACAACGGCGCTGCGCTCATGCGACCCTCGATGCAAGCGCGGCCGCAACCGCCTCGTGATCGCTGAACGGGAGCGTGCGGTCGCCGACGATCTGTCCGGTCTCGTGACCCTTGCCTGCAATCAGCAGCGCATCGCCGGGCTGCAGACCGGCAATCGCAATCCGGATTGCTTCACTGCGGTCGCCGATCTCCTTTGCGCCCTTCGCGGCGCTCAAAATCGCCGATCGGATCAGGTCCGGATTTTCGCTGCGTGGATTGTCGTCGGTGACGATAACGCTGTCGGCATTCTCGGCGGCGATTGCACCCATCAAAGGACGTTTGCCGGCATCGCGGTCGCCGCCGGCGCCGAACACCACCACGAGCTTGCGCCTGGCGTAGGGCCGCAGCGCCTGCAGCGCCTTCGCCAGCGCGTCCGGCTTGTGCGCGTAATCGACAAAGATCGGCGCGCCGTTGCGCTCGGCGACCCGCTCCAGCCGGCCCTTCGCGCCTTCCAGAAGTTCGATGGTTGCGAAAACGGCTTTGGGTTCGCTGCCGGTGCCGATCGCGAGCCCGGCGGCGACCAGCGCATTCTCGACCTGAAATTCGCCGACCAGGGGCAGCCGGACCGCATACCTGCGCCCGCGATGTTCGAGCGTGAGTTGCTGCGCAAATCCGTCGATGTCAGCCCCGACCAGACGAATGCCCTCGCCTGCGCCATTGCCTTTGCTGCCGACCGCGACGATCCGCAAGTCGCGCGCGCGCGCAGCATCGATTACAGCCTGGGAGCAATCATGATCGGCTGAGATCACTGCAACGCCATCGGCTGCGACCAGATCGCGGAACAGCCTTAGCTTGGCGGCAAGATAGTGCGCGATGTCGGGATGGTAATCCATGTGGTCGCGCGAAAGGTTGGTGAACCCGGCGGCGGTTATGCGGACACCATCCAGCCGATACTGGTCGAGCCCGTGCGATGACGCCTCAAGCGCAAGATGTGTAACACCGTCGGCGGCGATTTCGTCGAGCTGCCGATGCAGCGCAATCGGATCCGGCGTCGTCAGCGATCCGTAGATGGTGCGTTTCGGCGACACCAGCCCGATGGTACCGATGCTGGCGGACGCGTGACCGAGCCGCTGCCAGATCTGCCGCGTAAACGCGGCGACCGAGGTCTTTCCGCTGGTACCGGTTACGGCCGCGATCGTCGCGGGCTGCCGTGGATAAAATCTCGCCGCGGCGAGCGCCAGCGCGCGGCGCGGATTGGGCGTAACGACAAACGGCACGCGGCAAGCGCCCTGCGGCGGATGATCGCCCGCCACCGCGACCGCGCCGGATGCAATGGCAGCATCGATGAAGCGCGAACCATCGGTCTTGCTGCCGGCGAGCGCGAAGAATACATCGCCGGGTTTGACCGCGCGGCTGTCCACGGCAAGGCCTGACGCGACGGCCCCCTCCGCGTGCGGGTCGATCGTGACGTCATCGCTAAACAGGTCGCGAAGTTTCATTATCTTCCAGTCCGTCCGGCGCTCGTGCTTACGCCTTACTGGGTTCCCCTCGATGCCGCAAGAATAAGGCGGTCGGACGGCGGCAGATCGAAGCGCGGCTCGATGCCCAGAAGCGGCGCAATACGGGCGATCACATTGCCGCCGGTCGGCACCGCGTTCCAGCCGGAAGTGATGAAACCGAACGTTTCCTTCAGCGGCTGGGGCTCGTCCAGCATGATCAAAAGCTGGTAACGGGGATTGTCGGCCGGCAAGATCGCCGTGAAGGCGTTGAGCACGCGCTTTTTGGCATAGTGGCCGTTGATGACCTTTTCGGCCGTGCCGGTCTTGCCGCCGATGTAATAGCCCTTGACGTCGGCTTTCTTCGCCGTGCCGATCTCGGCGTTCAGCCGCATCAGAAATCGCATCTTCTCGCTGGTCTCGGGCTTGATCACCCGCTTTGCGACCGCCATGGCTTCCTGTTCCGTGCGTTTCAGGAAGGTCGGCGGAATCAGATAACCGCCGTTTACCAGCGCGTCGATGCCCATCACCGCCTGCAGCGGCGCGACCGACAATCCATGACCGAAGGCGATTGTCACCGTGTTCAGTTCGGCCCAGCGCTTGGGCAGTATGGGCGACGCGCTTTCCGGCAATTCGGTGCGCAGCCGCTCGAGCTGCCCCATCTTGCGCAGGAACGCCTTGTGCGCCTCGACGCCCTGCGACAGCGCGATACGCGCCGCGCCGACGTTGGATGAGAAGGTAAAGACCTCTCGCATGTTGATCATACGCCCGAGCGGGTGATCGTCATGGATCGCGAACTTGCCGTAGTGCAGGGGGCCGCGCGCATCCCACATCGAGTTCAGATCGGACTTGCCGGAATCCAGCGCCATCGCCAGCGTGAAGGCTTTGAATGTCGATCCCATCTCGTAAACGCCGGTCGTCAGCCGATTGATGCGATCGGGGTCGTGCGCCTCTTTCGGATTGTTCGGATCGAAATCCGGGACCGACACCATCGCCACGATCTCGCCGGTCCTGACGTTGGAGACGAGACCGGAGGCCGCCTTGGCCTTGTATTTCTCCTTGGCCTTGAGCAATTCGTCGCGCAGCGCGTGCTCGACGCGAAGGTCGACCGACAATTCGACCGGCCGCTGCAGGCGATCCGTGGCAAATCCGGCGCGATGCAGATCGGCGAGGCCGTTGCTGTCGAGCCATTTCTCCATGCCGGCGATGCCCTGGTTGTCGATGTTGACCAGACCAATCAGGTGCGCGACTTCGGCGCCGGTGGGATAGACGCGCTTGTTCTCTCGCAGGAAGCCGATACCGGGAATGCCGAGACGATGAATTTCCTGCTGCTGCTGCGGCGTGATTTCGCGCTTCAGCCAGACGAAGCCTTTTTTCCCGGACAGCCGGTCGCGCACTTCGCCGGTGTCGAGATCCGGCAGCGTCGCGGTCAGAAGCTCGATCGCCTCGTCCTTGTCGATGATACGGCGCGGCTCACCGAACAGGCTTGGCGCCTTGACATCGGTGGCGAGCACCTCGCCGTTGCGGTCGACGATATCCGGCCGGGCCGTTGCGATGGCGTCCTGCGCCGCGGTCCGGCGCGCGCCATGGCTGTCGCCGCCGACGGCGAACATGATCAGCCGTCCGCCGATCACCGCATAGATCGCCGCGAATGCCACGATCGCCAATCCGACGCGGGCGCGCGCTCTCGCGGCGCGGTCGACGTTGCGCCCGTAAAGCAGGCCGCGGACCAGCCGCTGCCGCCACGGTTCTGAAGGCTTGACCGCAGGCGCCCTCCCGATCATGGCCGATCCTCCGGCGCCGGCGCGGGTACCGACCCCGTCACGGCGACGGAATCGATTGTCTCGATCATTGCCCCGATCGGATCGCGGTCGCCCGGCTTGACAAAACTCGGCGGCCGCTCGGGCAGGTTCTTCAGTGAATCGTATTGCGTGGCGATGATGGGCTTCAGCGCCAGATGACGGTCGGCGAGGCCCTGCAACCGCAGCGGCGCATCGAGTTTGGCCCATTCCGCGCGCAGCACCGCGATGGCGTCGCGCTGCTCGCGAATTTCCGCATGCAACCGCAATACGCGCTCGGTACGGGAAGTGGAATCCATCTTGATCCGATAGACATAGGCAGCGGCGAACACCAGAGCGGCGATGACGAGGAGATGGATGACCCGCATGATCAGCGCCTCCCCATCACATCGGTGAGCGTCGGCCATCCCGGCAATGCGGCGGGAGGATGCGCAGGCGCGGCGGTGCGTTCGGCCGCACGCAGCTTCGCCGACCGCGCGCGCGGATTGGCCGATATCTCGTCGCCGCCGGGCGTAACCGGACGCTTGGTCAGAATATGAAAACTCGGCGCGGCCTGCGCGATCTCGGGCAGGTGACGCGATCCGCCGCCGGCCTTGCTGCGTTCGACCATGAAATTCTTGACGATGCGGTCTTCCAGCGAATGAAACGACACCACCACCAGCCGGCCGCCCGGCTTCAGCGTGCGCTCCGCCGCCGACAGCGCCAGATGCAGTTCGTCGAGTTCTTCGTTGACGAAAATCCGCAGAGCCTGAAAGGTCCGGGTGGCGGGGTGAATTTCACCGGGCTTCGACCGCACCACTTTTGCGACGATGTCGGCCAGCGCCCGCGTGGTCACGATCGGCGCTTGCTTGCGCGCGGCGACGATGGCGCGGGCGACGCTGCGCGAATGACGCTCTTCACCGAAGATGTAGATGATGTTTGCGAGATCGGTCTCGGACGCCCCCGCGATCACATCCGTAGCGGTCGGGCCGTCATGGCCCATCCGCATGTCGAGCGGGCCGCCCAGGCGAAACGAGAAGCCGCGGTCCGCCTCGTCGAGTTGCATCGAGGACACCCCGACATCCATCACGACGCCGTCGACTGCGGAAATGCCCTGCGCGGCGCAAATCCCGGCAAGATTCGAGAACCGGTCCTCAACCAGCGTCAGCCGTCCGCCCGACCGATCGACGAGATCGAACCCGGCCGATACGGCAGAGCGGTCGCGGTCGATGCCGACGACCCGGGTTCCGGCGACAGCGAGAATCGCCCGGCTGTAACCACCAGCCCCAAAAGTGGCGTCGACATAAATGCCGCCGTCGCGGGGAGCAAGCATCTCCACAGCTTCGCGGCCAAGAACGGGAATATGACGTTTGCCAGCCGGATTCATGCGCCGGCTCCGGGCGTCGTCCGGGTGGGAAGAAGGAAACTGGACGCGAGCGGGCCCATAGCGCCTCAAATGTCTGCGCTTCGCCGGGCTTTTCGCCTCGAAAAGCCGTTGCGAGGCACGATTTCCGGTCCCGCGCGACCCAAACCGCAGACCCTGATTTCCGCATGGAATTTGGTGGGCTGCCATGGGATTTCGAGCGTGAAAGAGGGCCTCGGCCGTCCCCCAAAACCGGTTCGGCTCTTCACCACTTAGTAACGTCAGTTAGCGTTAAGAAAGCGTTGATGGATTGGGAGCATTTGGAGGGGCAGGGCCGCAAGGTGGCCCCGCCCGCCCTGCGTCGCAGATCGATATCCGACCGCCTCGATGGTCGTCCCGGCGAACGCCGGGAGGCTTGACCAAAATTCGCCCGGCCGTGTGATGTTTCCCGCACACAGTTGGGTAAAATGTGAAGTCCCGACCGGTTCTTGCATTGCGCTGCGGCTAGCCGTGAAGGAATAGTGACGCAGCTTCGCTTGAAAGCGCACTGTTGCCGTTTGAGTTGTCCTATGCCGCCCGGTTCGTTCGCGTCTGTTGGTTTTGATTCAAAGCGTCAACGTGCCCTCACGATTCCCGAGGCCACCGCGAACATGCAGACATTCAGCCCTGATTCCTCGATCGCGTCCGACGTCATCCCGTCGGCGAACTATGGCGAGCGGAACAAGGGCCGTTTGCCCGACATGATCGTGCTGCACTACACCGGAATGCCCGACGTGGAAGGCGCGATCACGCAGCTCTGCACCGCGGGCACCGATGTTTCCGCCCACTACGTCGTTCTGGAAGATGGCCGCATCGTGCAGTGCGTTCCGGAAGACAAACGCGCCTGGCACGCCGGCGTGGCGTCCTGGGCCGGCGAAGAGGATATCAATTCCTGTTCGATCGGCGTCGAAATCGTCAACCGCGGCCATGACTGGGGCTATCCGGATTTTCCGCCGCGCCAGATCGCTGCCGTAATCGCGCTGTGTCGTGGCATCATGCTTCGCCGCCAGGTGCCGTCGCATCGCGTGCTCGGGCATTCGGACGTCGCCCCATCGCGCAAGAAAGATCCCGGCGAGAAATTTCCGTGGCATTCGCTGGCCAATTCGGGGGTCGGCCATTGGGTGCAGCCGGCGCCGATCGTGCGCGGCGCGACCCTCAAATTAGGCACCATCAACGACGACGTCCGCGACCTGCAGCAGGCGCTGGCCAAGTACGGCTACGGCATTCCGATCAGCGGGAAATACGACGGGTCGACCATGGAAGTGGTCGCGGCCTTCCAGCGCCATTTTCGCCCTGCCCGCGTCGACGGCATCGCCGATCATTCGACGCTGACCACATTGCAGTCGCTGCTGGCCAGCCTTTCGGCCGACACTACCGCCGTCGCCTCGCGTTAGGCCTTCAGGCTTCCGCTGCCGCAACCGATTTCCGCCAATCGCCGCGCATAAAGCCGCCGCAACGGCTCAAGCTGCGTCGCAGCGGTCGCGGCGAGATAGGCTTCGCGTGCCGCATCATACCGGCCGAGCCGGCGTAACAGATCGGCGCGGACCGCCGGCATCAACTCGTATCCATCAAGTCCGCCGCGTGCCTCCAGCGCGTCGATCAGGTCGAGCGCCCGCGCCGGCCCGTCCACCATCGAAACCGCCGCGGCGTGATTGAGTTCGATCACCGGCGACGGGCTGATCCGTAGAAGCACTTCATAGAGGCCGGCGATCTGCGGCCAGTCGGTGTCGCGATAGCTCGGCGCTCGCGCATGAAGCGCTGCGATCGCGCCTTGAACGGCGTAAGCCTCCGGACGGCCCGGCAGCCGCAAGGCGTCTTCCACCAACTTCAGACCTTCGGCGATCTGGCAAGTGTCCCATAGCGCGCGATCCTGTTCCTCCAGTAGCACGATGTCGCCGCCCGCGGTCTGGCGCGAGGTGCGGCGCGCGTCGTGCAGCAGCATCAAGGCCAACAATCCCTTGATTTCGCCCCGCCGCGGCATCAGCGCGTCGAGCAGGCGGCCAAGCCGGATCGCCTCACGCGCCAGACTGGGCCGCATCAGATCCTCGCCTGATGTTGCCGCATAGCCTTCGGTGAAGACGAGATAGATCACCGCGAGCACGCCGCGCAGACGCGGCTCGAGCGCTTCGCGCTCCGGCACCTCGTAGGGAATTCCGGCGAGCCGGATTTTCTGCTTGGCGCGGACCAGGCGCTGGGCCATCGCGTCTTCGCCGACCAGAAAGGCGCGCGCGACTTGCGCGGTCGAAAGCCCGCAGACCGTGCGCAGCGTCAGCGCCACCTGCACCTCGACCGCGAAAGCCGGATGGCAACAGGTAAAGATCAGCCGCAGCATGTCGTCGTCGAGCGCCATCGTGTCCGTGGCTTCGTGCGAGACGGCCGCATTGAGCAGCAACTCGTGCACGAGCTCACCCTGCTTGCCGCGAAACGCTACTCTGCGGCGGACCCGGTCGATCGCCTTGTTGCGTCCGACATTGACCAGCCACGCCCGCGGATTGGATGGCGCAGCGGCGGCGGGCCAACGTTCCAGCGCGACGGCAAACGCATCCTGCAACGCGTCCTCGGCGAGATCGAAATCGCCGACGAGCCGGATCAGTGTCGCCAACGCCCGGCCCGTCTCGTCGCGAAATATTTTTTCGATTTCAGTGGGCGTCATGCGGTGAGCCATTCAGACCGTCATTCCGGGCCTGCGCCAAGCGGCGCAGCCCGGAATGGAGGAGCCGTCAATTATAAACCCAGATCGGCCTCACCTCGATCGAACCAAACCGGGCGCCGGGAATCCGCGCGGCGATCGCGAGCGCTGCGTCGAGATCCCTGGCTTCGACAAGATAATAACCGCCGAGCTGCTCGCGCGTTTCCGCGAAAGGACCGTCCGTCGTCAGGGTCTTGCCGTCACGGACGCGCACGGTGGTCGCCGTCGTTGTCGGTTGCAGCCGGTCGCCGGCCTTGAAATTGCCGCTCTGGATGATGGACTGGGTGAAGGCGCCGTATTCCTCCAGCAATTTCTTGCCTGTCGCCGCGTCGATTTTGCCGTACTCGGCTTCGTTCTGATAGATCATCAACAAATACTGCATCGCGTTAGCTCCTTTTGATCGGCTGGTTTCGCGGCATCCAGTCGAACGGCGAAACCGCAAAACGACATGTTCAGGATAATTTATTTTGACGCCCGCGGCTGGCGTTATCGGCTTGACGCGACGGCCCCGAGCCCCCATGCCTAGGCCGTCAGTCGGCCGGACGGCCGCTCCGGCAATCATCGAAAGGTGGCTGGAGAGGAAAGTCCGGGCTCCATCGACATACGGTGCCGGATAACATCCGGCGGGGGCAACCCCAGGGACAGTGCCACAGAGAACGAACCGCCTCCTCTCCGGATGAGGTAAGGGTGAAAAGGTGCGGTAAGAGCGCACCGCGGGTCCGGCAACGGAAACGGCATGGCAAACCACACCGGGAGCAAGACCGAATAGGGACGGCAACGCGGGCTCGTTCGCTCGATGAGCGAAAACACCGCAGGGCGATGTCAGGCTCGCCGTCCGGGTAGGTTGCTCGAGGCAATGTGCAAACATTGTCCCAGAGGAATGGCCGTCACGTGTCGTCTGCGCAAGCGGGCGGCGCCCTACAAAACCCGGCTTACAGGCCGGCTGATGCTCTAAGGCGTTTTCGAGCGAAGTGGATTTCCGGTTCGCGCAAAGACAACGCGTCTCACTAACCAAGAATGAGGGGTTCGGCGCAAACACGCCGGACCCCTCGCCATGTCGTGCCTGCGAAAATGCCGGGCGCGCTGCTTCTTCAGCTACGCAGGCCCGGAGCCTCGTGGCCCGTGCGCGCCACATACTCCGTGTAGCCGCCGCCGTATTTGTGAATGCCCTCGGGCGTCAGCTCCAGCACCCGATTGGACAGCGCCGCCAGGAAGTGCCGGTCGTGCGAGACGAACAGCATGGTGCCCTCGTACTGCGACAGTGCCGTGATCAGCATCTCCTTGGTCGCCATGTCCAGATGGTTGGTGGGCTCGTCCAGCACCAGGAAATTTGGCGGGTCGTAGAGCATCTTCGCCATGACCAGCCGTGCTTTCTCGCCGCCCGACAGCACCCGGCATTTCTTCTCCACATCGTCGCCGGAGAATCCGAAGCAGCCGGCCAGCGCGCGCAACGAGCCCTGCCCGGCTTGCGGGAACGAGTCCTCCAGCGACTGGAACACGGTGCGCTCGCCGTCCAGGAGATCCATGGCGTGCTGCGCGAAGTAACCCATCTTCACGCTGCCCCCGAGCGCCACCGTGCCGTCGTCCGGCTGCGTGGAACCCGCCACCAGCTTCAGCAGCGTGGACTTGCCCGCGCCGTTGATGCCCATGACGCACCAGCGCTCCCTCCGGCTGACCATGAAGTCCAGCCCTTCGTAGACGCTCCGGCTGCCATAACCCTTGTGCACGTTCTTCAGGCTGACCACGTCTTCACCCGAGCGGGGCGCCGGCAGGAAGTCGAACGATATCGTCTGGCGGCGCCTGGGCGGCTCAACCCGGTCGATCTTCTCCAGCTTCTTCACCCGGCTCTGCACCTGGGCCGCGTGCGAGGCGCGGGCCTTGAAGCGCTCGATAAAATTGATTTCCTTGGCAAGCATCGCCTGCTGACGCTCGAACTGGGCCTGCTGCTGTTTCTCGCTCAACGCGCGTTGCTGCTCGTAGAACTCGTAGTTGCCCGAATACGTCGTCAGCGCGCCGCCATCAATCTCGACTACCTTGGTAATGATGCGGTTCATGAACTCGCGGTCGTGCGAGGTCATCAGCAACGCACCCTCATATCCCCCGAGGAACTGCTCCAGCCAGATGAGGCTTTCCAGGTCCAGATGGTTACTGGGTTCGTCCAGCAGCATCGCATCGGGGCGCATGAGCAGGATGCGGGCCAGCGCCACGCGCATCTTCCACCCGCCCGACAACGCGGCCACGTCGCCATCCATCATATCCTGGCTGAAGCTCAGACCCGCGAGCACTTCGCGCGCCCGACCCTCCAGGGCATAGCCATCGAGTTCCTCGAAGCGAGCTTGCACCTCGCCGTAACGCTCGATGATATCGTCCATGTCGTCCGCCCGGTCCGGATCTCCCATGGCGGCCTCCAGCTCCTTCAGTTCCGTAGCCACGGCGCTGACGGGACCGGCGCCGTCCATCACCTCGGACACGGCGCTGCGGCCGGACATCTCGCCGACGTCCTGGCTGAAGTAACCGATGGTGACGCCGCGATCGACGGCCACCTGGCCCTCGTCGGGACCCTCCTCGCCGGTGATCATCCGGAATAGCGTCGTCTTGCCGGCCCCGTTGGGACCGACGAGGCCGATCTTCTCGCCCCTCTGGAGCGCCGCCGAAGCCTCGATGAACAGGATCTGGTGACCAATCTGTTTACTGATGTTGTCGAGACGAATCATGTGCACACGAAGAAAGTTGCGGCCGCTCTTATGTCATGCGGCTCGCGCGTGGAAGAGTTTTCCGAATTTGCGACCGTCATTCGAAGCGCGAACCCGGAAATCCGGGGACTCCCAGATGCGCCATTTCCGGGGTTCGCACTCGGATGCCGGAATGACGCTGCACGAATTACGCCCGCTCCGCGACGATCTGCTGCAACAGCGCCATCAGCGCTTCCGGCGCCGTGACGTTCGGGGAATGGCTGGCTTCGATCTCGTAGTAGCGCCAGCCGGGCTCGCTCCGGGCACGCCTGGCAAACGGCCCGAAAGTGTCCGCCGGCGTGATGCGCGTAGCGTAGATATAGCTGCGCGGCAATGTCAGTTCCCCTCCGTGCAGCTTGAGCTTCATCTCAAAACATCTGATCGGCATATCGACGCGACGCTCGCTGAGCCATTCGAGATCGGCCGGCGGCGTATCCGGCGATGTCGGATTGGGCGGCACCCGCCAGCCATCGCCGGCTTTCGCGAGTTCCCGCATCTGCGGCCGCGCCGTTTCGTTCAGATCGAGCAGAGACTGACCGTCGTCGGGCACGAACGCGTCGAGGTAGATCAACTGCGCGATGCGATCCCGCGCCCGATCGGCCACGCCGGTCGCGACCATGCCGCCATAGCTGTGACCGATCAGCACGATATCGCGCAGGTCTTCATATTCGATGACGTTGAGGATGTCATGAATGTGAGTTTCGAGATCGATCGACGGATTCGTCAGGTGCGCGCGCTCGCCAAGGCCGGTGTAGCTCGGCGTGACCAGGTGATGCCCCGCCGCCCGCATCAGCGGATGCATCTTTTTCCACGCCCATCCTGCCGACCACGCGCCGTGGCAGACCAGAAAGGTTGCACCCATGATGTTTCCTCGTTAGCAATCGCGACTGGACGCTATAAGGCACAAAAAGCATTCTTCGCCAACTCTGCAACCATCGTTCCGGGATGGTCCAATGACCGGCCCCCGAATCCCGGGATTCCCCGACAGGCAAATGCCCATCGAGGTAGGCTCGTCTTGCTCGCGCCCCCGAATGACGAAGGAAAATCCCGAACGGCATGTCTACGATCGCGCTTGTACTTCTGATTGTTGGCGCGCTGGCCGGCGGCTTCGTGTCGGGTCTCGCCGGCTTCGGGACCGCGCTCATGGCACTGGGAATCTGGCTCTACGTGTTGCCGCCTTCGATCGCGGTGCCGCTCGTGCTGATCTGTTCCATCGTCGCGCAAACTTCGACGCTGCCGTCGATTTGGCAGTCGATCGACTTCAGGCTGGTTTGGCCGTTTCTGATCGGCGGCCTCGCGGGAGTGCCGCTGGGAACCATGATGATCGAGCATGCCGATCCGAGGATTTTCAAATTGAGCGTCGGTGTGCTTCTGCTGGTGTTTCCGGCCGCTCTCTATTTCCAGCGCAATCCGCTTGCGTTGAGCTTCGGCGGCCGTGCGGCGGACACTATGGTCGGATTTGCAGGCGGGATCCTTGGCGGCCTGGCCGGTTTGTCCGGCCCGCTTCCAACGCTGTGGGCAAGCGTGCGGGGCTGGGGCAAGGATGAGCGGCGCGGCGTTTTTCAGACGTTCAACTGGACCGTACTGTCGGCCTCTCTGTGCCTGCAGGCAGGCACCGGCTTCGTAACCCGGGAAGTCCTCTGGCTCGCGCTGCTCGCCTTGCCGGCCACGGTATTAGGCGCTTGGCTCGGCGCCCGCGTCTATCGCGTGCTCAGCGATGGAAATTTTCGCGATGTCGTGCTTGGCCTGTTGTTTCTGTCCGGCGCCGGTCTGGTCTGGAGTAGTTTGGGCCTGCGTTAGAGGTCATCGAGCCTGCGCAACATCCCGCCTTGCCCACATCGCATTGAGCACGGCGATTCCGATCACGCCCCACTGCACCGCCACGTTTAATGTTTGATTGTGCGGATTGGTGACGACCTGGGCGCGCGCGCCGACCTCACCGATCGCAGCCTCTTCAAACAGGCCGCGCGTGGAGCCGGTGCCGTGGCCGATCACCGGAGCTTCGGCGAAAAACCGCAGCGATTTCTGCCAGTACAGCAGTCGCGAACCTATGCCGGATTCGTTGAAAACGGCCGACATGCCGCAATCCCACAGCGAGCCGAGCCGGAATCACGAAGTTCCCAGATGCGCAATTGCGCATCCGGGTTCGCATCACTTACTCCGCCGCCGAGATGGAAGCGAATTCGGTCGCCTGCCGCTCGAACAGCCCGCGATAGATTCCCCCCGTTCGGCTGGCGAGCGAGGCGTGGGTGCCCTGCTCGACGATTTCGCCGCGATCGAACACGAGGATACGATCGAGACTGCGCACCGTCGACAGTCGGTGTGCGATCACGATCGAGGTGCGTCCCTTCATCAGCCGCTCCATCGCCTGCTGGATCAGCGCTTCGGATTCGGAATCGAGGCTCGACGTCGCCTCGTCGAGGATCAGCACCGGCGCGTCCGCAAGAAAGGCGCGCGCCAGCGCGACGCGCTGCCGCTCGCCGCCCGATAGTTTGACGCCGCGTTCGCCGACCAGCGTGCCGTAGCCTTTGGGCAGCCGCAGGATGAACTCATGGGCGTTGGCGAGGCGCGCGGCCTGCTCGATCGCCGCCATGCTGGCGCCGGGCCGGCCATAGGCGATGTTCTCGGCCAGCGAGCGGTGAAACAGGATCGGGTCCTGCTGCACGATGGCGATCTGGCTGCGCAACGAATGCTGCGTCGCCTGAGCGATATCCTGACCGTCGATCAGGATTCGTCCGCCGGAGACATCGTGGAGCCGCTGCACCAGCTTGACGAAGGTGGTCTTGCCGGAACCGGAGCGGCCGACGAGACCGACGCGTTCGCCGGCGCGGATGTCGACCGACAAGCCGTCATAGAGCGGCGCGCGATGTCCGACGTAGTGGAACGTCACATCCTCGAACACGATGCGTCCGCGGTGGACGCTGATCGGCAAGGCGCCGGGGGCATCGGCAATGCCGATCGCCTCGTCATGGATGGCGACGAGCTCCTCCATGTCGTTCACCGAACGCTGCAGGTTGTTGATGTGCATGCCGACATCGCGCAAGTATGCGTGGATGATGTAATAGCTGGTCAGCACATAGGTGACGTCGCCCGGGGAGGCGCGACCCGCCATCCACAGCAACAACGCGCCGCCGATCACGGATGCGCGCAGGCACAGCAGCACCGTGAGCTGCGCCGTGGAGGTGTAATTATAGCGGAGCCATGTCCGCCGAACGCGCGTGCGCCACCGGCTGACGACGCGCGCCAGCCGCGCGTCCTCGCGGGCTTCCGCGCCGAACGATTTCACGACCGCATTGCAGGTCATTGCGTCCGCCAGCGTGCCGCCGACCTTGGTGTCCCAGGCATTGGAGACCCGGGCGGCGGGCGCGATGTAGCGCGTCGAGAAAAATATCATCATCGGAACGTAGACCGCCGCACCGACGGCGATCACCAGGCCGAGCGACGGCCAGTGCAGCCCGAGCAGGATCATCGATCCGAGCAACACCGCAAGCGATGGCAATAGCGCCATCAGGATGGTGTCGTTGAGCAGATCGAGCGCCCACATGCCGCGGGTGATCTTGCGCACCGTCGAGCCGGCAAAGCTGTTGGCGTGCCAGTCGGTGGAGAAGCGCTGCACGCGCTTGAACGCATCGCGCGACACGTCGGACATGATCCGCAGCGTGAACGGCACGATCGCCTGCAGCCCGATCAGGCGCAGGATCATCGACACCAGTCCGAGCGCCACGATCGCGCCGAAAGCCATCAACGCCGCATGGCGGGCAGCCGGGTCCGACGCGCCGGATGTCATCGCATCGACGAGATGGCCGGAGAAAACCGGCATGAACAGGTCGGCCACGGTCGCGCCCAGCAGACCGCCCGCCACGATCGCCGCGCCTACCGGCTGACCGAGCCAGTGACGAAACACAAAGGGCAACACCACACGTATCGCTGCGGGGCGCTTGTTGATTTGAGAGGTCATGGCGTCATCCGGCTGCGCTCGCGCACGGACCGGCTCCGTTGGTTGACGAGCGACGGCATGAGGCCGAACGCAAGCATCGATGAAAATTGTCGGTACAGACTGGGAAGCTTGGAGATCGGGACGTCAGGCCCGATCGATGCTGACGGAAACGGCCCTCAAAGGGCGAGAGGCGCGTCCAGCACAGGCTTCGGACGCAAGGGTGCGATCTGCGAATACATCGAAATCATGCAAATCCCTCCCCGGTTCGAGCGACAACGCACCGCTTATAAATGCATCACGGGATTTTTGCAATATGGCCGGCTCGCCGGCCGGCGACGGCGATCAGAACTGAAAATACAAAAATTCAAGACGCTGCCACATTCCAAACAGCGAGATCGCCAGTGCAAGCGCTGATACCAGCGCCCAGGCGGCATTCGGCCGCCACCGCAGCAACGCCGCCTGCTCCGGCGCGCGGCGGTATTCGCGATAGCCGAACAGTCGCGGGACGTTGGGCAGGCAAAGCGCAACCGCCAGCGCTAGTGCAACGGCGCAGCCGCCGATCAGCAGCAGGCGCTCTTCGCCCACCAGAATCGGCAAATCCATCAGCCGCAGGATGCCGGAAGATGCGTAAGCGGAACTGCCGGCCTCAAATCCGAACAGGCCGCCGAGCATCTGCCACGCTCCATCGGCTGTCCTGGCGCGGAAGAACACCCAGGCGACGACCACGGCGAAAAACGTGATCGCCCAGGACAGTCCTTTTGAAGCCAGTTCTTTTGAAGCCGATCCCTTTGATACCAAAGCTTTCGCGGCATGCGCATCGCCGCCGCGCCATCCGCGCCAGAGATGGTTGATGCTGAGATAGATGCCATGCAGGCCGCCCCAGACCAGAAAATTCCAGCCTGCGCCGTGCCAGAGCCCGCCGAGCAGCATCGTCACCAGCAGATTGATGTAGCGGCGCTGCTCGCCAAGCCGATTGCCGCCGAGCGGAATGTAGAGGTAGTCGCGCAGGAAGCGCGACAGCGTGATGTGCCAGCGACGCCAGAATTCAATGATCGAAATCGCCTGATAGGGTGAGCGAAAATTCACCGGCAGCCGGATGCCGAACAGCAGCGCGAGCCCGATCGCCATGTCGGAATAGCCGGAGAAATCGAAATAGATTTGCAGGCTATAGGCCAGCGTTGCGAGCCACGCCCAGGGCGTCGTAACGCCGCCGCCGGCGTCCAGATGCGCGAATACCGGCGACACGAATTGCGCGAGATTGTCGGCGATCACCACCTTCTTGAACAGACCGGCGGCGAATATGGCAAGTCCCCGCGCCGCCAGCACCGCGGAACGGCCGGTGCGACCGCGCTTGAACTGCGGAATCATCTCGGCGTGGTGCACCAGCGGGCCCGCGATCAAATGCGGGAAGAACGACACGAACAATGTGTAGCTGACGATGTCGCGCTCGACCTTGGCGCCGCGCATCACATCGACTAGATAGGCAATCTGCTGGAAGGTGAAGAACGAGATGCCGAGCGGCAGGATGATGTTGAAGAACGGCAGCGGCACGCCGCTCAGCGTATTCAGACTGTCGAAGATGAAATTGGTGTATTTGAAATAGCAAAGCACCCCGAGATTGAGCGCGACGCCAAACGCGCCGATGGTGCGGCGGCGGAGCGGATCTTCCATCCGCAAGCCGAGCCCGAAATTTACCGCGATCGAGGCGACGAGCAGCAGCAGATAGATCGGGCGCCACGCGCCGTAAAAAAACAGCGATGCGCCCGCCAGCACCATGATGCCGGCACGCGGCGAGTGGCGCCGCGCGGCCGCGAACGCCAGCACGGTTGCGGGCAGGAATTGAAACAGGAACGTATAGGAGCTGAACAGCATCGCGAGCAGCTAGCGCTTCAGCCGCGAGACGATATAGCGCGTGTAGATCGGCACGCCCGAAGCGTTGACGTGCATCTCGTCGGCGTAATTGCCCTGCTCCAGTCCGGGGATCGACTGAATGTTGAGGACATCGAAGCCGCAGCGGCGGCCGGCATCGGCGACAAGCGCTGCGTATTGATCGTCCTTTTCGCGCCACGACGGATCTCGGGCGCGGTCATAGCGCGGCGCCCATGGCGGCACCACCACCGTGAGCCTGCCTGTCAGAGCCACCATGTCGCAAAGCGCGCCGATCTCGAAGCGCGCTTTGGGGCCGGAAAGATCCCAGTCGGCGTAATGCGCGTGCGAACCGATCTCCGCGGGCCACCGATCGTCCGGTTGAGTGCGATCAATGACCTTCAAGCCGAGCGTCGCGGGCTGCGAACCGAGAGCGGCGACGCGCTGATCGGCGGCGAGCCGCGCGGCGAAGGCTTCGCGAATGTAGCGGATCAGTGTGCCCACGCGCAGCGGCAGAAACGAACGCATTTGTTCGGCAACGCCAAGCCGGGCCACGACGTCCTGCGGGTACACCGCTGCCGACCGCACGCCCTCATTGAACAGGAACGGCGCGACGCTGACGACGACATGGGCTCTCAGGAAGCGATCGGGCTGGCGATGCATCGCCGCCAGCAGCGCCAGCGGCTCGCCCGCGTCATAGGCAATGTTGACGGCCGCGCCCCACGGCTTGCCGATCAATTGCGCGGCGAGACCGGCATCGACCTGATAGACCGTGCGGCTCTCGCCGGCGAAAATCAATTCCGGCCGCGACTGCAACAGCGGCAGCTTGACCGCCAGCAGAACCGGTACATCGTCATGGATGCGGTTGGCGATCGTCAGCAATCCCGCCAACGCCGCAAGCCACGCCGCGGCCGTCAGCACCAGCGCGCCAGCGATCCATCGCGCGGACGCGGCCTGCACACGCAGAAGCGATCGTCCCGGGGAGATGGAAAGGCTGCGCATCATGCAAGCGTTCAAGCATGAACCGCCACGGCAGACAACATCGGCTGCCTAATGCGCGGGCGCCGAACTAAGCACGGCAGGCTTTTTCAAAAGCATGACCAGCAGGCTGAGGCCGAAATAAAACATCGTCAGCATGAAGAAGGCGTCGCCATATCCCATCACCACCGCCTGGCGGTGAACGATCTGGGACAATTGCTTCATCGCCATCAGCCCGGCGTCCCCCATGCCCTGCAGGCGCTGGGTGAGCATATTGAGCGTCTCGGTCGCGGTGGTGTTGCCCCAGGTCACCTTTTCCTGCAATCGCGCGATATGCAGGTCGGTGCGTTCATTCAGCACCTGGTTGATGACCGCTAGCCCGACCGCGCCACCGAGATTGCGCGTCAGATTGAACAGTCCCGAGGCGTTCTTCACCCGATCCGGCGGCAAGGTTCCGAGCGCGATGTTATTGGTCGGCACCATCGCGAACATCATGCCGATCCCGCGCAGGATTTGCGGCACCAGCAACTCATAGAAATCGTAATCGCGGGTGATCCACGTCATCTGCCAGGACCCTAGCCCGAAGATGATAAGGCCTGCCGCGATGATCAGGCGCATGTCGACCTTCAGCATCAGGCGCCCGACGATCGGCGCGGTGAGGAACATGGTGATGCCGGACACGAACATGGTTTCGCCGATCATCAGCGCGCTGTAGCCGCGCACCTCGGCGAGATAGCGCGGATACATGTAGGTCAGACCGTAAAGGCCTATGCCGACACAGAACGAGATCAGACAGCCGATACCAAAATTGCGGTCGGTGAAGGCCCTGATATCGACGATCGGTTCATCGACCGTCAGCACACGATAGAAGAAGGCGAAGGCGGAGATCGCGCAAACCATCGCGAAGAACGCAACCGAGGAGTCCTGCAGCCACTCGTATTGCGGTCCTTCCTCGAGCACGTATTCGAGCGAGCCCAAAAATCCCGCCATCGCAATCAGGCCAAACCAGTCGAAGCGGTCGAGCAGTTTGAAGTTCGGCTGATCGAAATCGACCAGCGTCAGCACACCCACGGTGATGCCGATGCCGGGGATGACGTTGATGAAGAACAGCCAGTGCCAGGACAACACATCGGTGATGAATCCGCCGACCGTCGGGCCGATGGTCGGCGCCAGCGTGGCGACCAGACCGATAATCGGGCCGACGATATAGAATTTCGAACGCGGAAAGACGGTGTAGGCCGATGCGAACACCGTCGGAATCATGCCCGCGCCGAGGAATCCCTGGATCGCGCGCCAGACGATCATCTGTTCGATCGATGTCGCGAACCCGCAAAGGAAACTCGCGAAGGTGAAGCCGGACGCGGAAATCGCGAACAGTAACCGGGTACCGAGCGCGCGCGACAGGAATCCCGACAGGGGTATCGCGATCACCTCCGCGATCAAATACGAGGTCTGGACCCACGATACCTCGCTCGAACTTGCCGACAGGCCGGCCTGGATTTCGTTGAGCGATGCCGACACGATCTGGATGTCCAGAATCGACATGAACATCCCGAATACCATGATGAGAAACGCAACCAGCCGTCGCGGCGCGATGCGCTCGGACGGCGCCGCGGCGGCGGCCATCATCGTCGGGGGGGCGGTGGTAGCGTCGGCCATAATCTGCTCAGGTCAGGACGTGCTCATGAACCGGGCGCGCCGCCCGACGCGCAAACTATTTCGGCTGGACCATCGCCGGCGCGTCGAGGTCGGCTTCGCTGTCCGCATCCGTGGCGCCGTTGCTGGTATCGACGGTCGCGTAAACCGACATGCCCGCGCGCAGCAGGTTCTGCTTGGCGACATCCTTCGGCACGCGAACGCGAACCGGAAGCCGCTGCACGATCTTGGTGAAATTGCCGGTGGCGTTGTCCGGCGGCAGCAGCGTGAACACCGAGCCGGCCGCGGGCGCAATGCTGTCGACGACGCCGGCGAACTTGCGATGGCCATAGGCGTCGACCGAGATCGTCACCGGCTGTCCCGGGCGGATTCGCTTGAGCTGCGTCTCCTTGAAGTTGGCATCGATAAAGACGTCATTGAGCGGCACGACATTGCCCAGCCGCTGCCCCATTACGATGAAGTCGCCGGTGTTGACCAGGCGATTGGAAAATATGCCATCGACCGGCGCGCGCACCGAGGTGAAGTCGAGGTCGCGCTCGGCCTTGGCAAGCGATGTCTGCAGTTCCGCAAGCTGCGCGCGGGCCTCCGCCTGCTGCGCCTTGGTGACCTCCACGTTGTCGCGCGCCGCGTCATAGGCCGCCTGCGCCGCCTTGACCGCCGCCATGCCCTGATCGCGCCCGGCTTCGGACACCTCGAACGTCGCGCGCGAGGCAAATCCCTTGGTGCTCAGCGCTTGCTGACGCTCGAAGTCGAGGCCGGCGCGCTTCAAGGCGGCATCCGCCGAGGCGAGCTGTGCACTGGCTTGCTCGACCGCGCTTTCCAAGGCGGTGACCTGACGGCCGATACGGTCGATGGTGGCCTGCTGGGTAGCGATCTTGGTGCGAGCGGCGTCCACCGCAATGCGATAATCGCCGTCATCGATCCTGAAGACTACCTCGCCGGTCCGGACCAGTGTGTTGTCGCCGGGAAGGATCGCCGCGATGTGTCCTGAAACCCGCGCGCCGAGCATGGTGTTGTTGGCGCGCACATAGGCGTCGTCGGTGCTGACGTAAAAGCGTCCGACCAGAAAATAATGTACGCCGTAGGCTGCGGCGGCGAGCGCGAGCAAGGTGCCGACGCTCATCAATATCAATTTGCGCTTGCCGGATTTCGGCGCCCCGGATACGGCGGTGCCCGCGGGTGCGGTGGGTGCTGCGACCGGTTTTTCGATAACCGGCCGGTCAGGCGTCTCCGCAGGGCGGCGCGCAACAGGTTCTTCCGAGGATGTGAGCGGGTCTGGTCGGCAGACGGGCTCGCGTCGCGCGCAGCGTTGTTTTCAGCCGCATCCTGCTCCGGACGAAGGATGCGTGCGGCCTGGTCTCTCGCTGCGGCCATCAAGGCCTCCCCAATACGATGTCGCGATGCAAGCGCAGCCAAACCAGGCCCCGCGACGTCGCTAGCTTTCAAATTAGCATTGACCGAACGGTTCGGTCAAGTTATATCCTATGAACGCACGATAGACCGCCAATAGCCTTCGCGGGCGGTCCAGGGCCGAAATCTTTTCGGAGAAGCTAAACCAATGGTTGCAACCCACCCCATTACACTCCACCTGATCGGAGACGAGGACAGTTCAAAACGCCGGCAAATTCTCGACGGTGCACGCAAGGTCTTCATGGACCTGGGGTTTGACGGCGCCAGCATGGGCGAGATCGCCCGGTCGGCAGGCGTCTCCAAGGGAACGCTGTACGTCTATTTCGCCGACAAGAACCGGCTGTTCGAAGCCATCGTCGAAGAAGAGACACTCGAGCAGGCCAAGGTGGCGTTCAACTTCGATCCCGAACGGGACGTCACCACGACGCTGACGGAATTCGGACAGGCCTATATTCATATGCTGTGCCGGCCAGGCGGCGGATCGGCCACCCGCACGGTGATGGCGATCGCTGAGCGAATGCCGGAGGTCGGCCGGCGCTTCTACAACAACGTGGTGGCGCACACCATCGCCAGGCTCGCCGCCTATCTTGAGGTGCGCACGAGGTCAGGCGATCTTGAGATTGAAGACTGCCAACTGGCGGCGACGCAGTTCATGCAGATGTGTCAGGCTTCGCTGTTCATGCCTTTTATTTTTCAGGCGGCGCCCGCGCCTTCGGCGGAGCGCATCGCTCAAGTGGTCGAAAGCGCCACTCGGATGTTTCTCGCGGGCTATACAGGACGAACTCCGCCTGACCGCGCCGCTCGAAGCGGGCGCTAATCGTCTTCGAATTCGTCTTCCTCGTTGACCTTGTCGTTCGGCTTATGCCGACGCGACGGGGCTTTCCTGCCGCCCAGCGATCCCGTCACGAACGGCTCACGTGAAGCGTAGGGATTGCGCTGCGATGCCCGCGCCGCGACCTCATCGCCCGAGACCGCTGCCGGCTCGCAGATAACGCGCTGGCTCGCGCGGCGCATCAGATCGACGTGGATGTGATCGTAGTGGTAGGCGTTGGAACCCGGCGCAAGCACGGTGTTGAACTGCTGACACGCCGCGGCCTGTATGTCGTGCAGAAAGCCCTGCTCTTCCGGCATGCCCCTCCAGCCGTCCTTCACCGAAACCTGGCGTCCGTCGGCGAGCGTGAAGCCTGCGATATCCAGCGCATTGCCGAAGGCGTGTTCCGAGATATGCGCGCGCGAATTGCCGTTCATGCCGCGGCAGGAATAGGCCGAGATCTGCCTGATCTCGACGACGCGCGCGCCGAACCAGCGCATCGCTGCGGGCTGCACGGAATCGGCGAGCCAGCGATCGAGCGCAGAAACGATCGGACAGGCCAGCGTCGCCGCCGGCTTCACCGCGACCGGCCCGAATGCCGCAACGGAGTTGCCTTGTGCCGGCCCAAGCCGCGGAAGAACCGCCTGCGGCCGGCCGGAGGCGGCATCGGGGCGTTCCGAATAGGGCGCGGAATAGCGGTCACGCGGCGGATAGGTTTGCGTACCCATAAGGGGCGCCCGGGCAGCCGGCTCCGGCAACCCTGGCGTGCGCTCGAGCAGCAGATCGATTTCATCCTCCTGGGACGCAACGCCGGGGGCCGTCAGCGAAACCGGGCCACCGGGCACCGCGCCATAGCCGGGCTGTCGCATCGCCTGCGGCGGAACTTGAGGCGGCGGCTGCGAGATCGGCCAGCGCGGCTGATTGCCGATGCTTCCGGGCGGCCGGATTATTTCATCCGCAAAGCCGAACGATCCGCTGCCTTCGCCGAGCGCGGCGACCTTAAGCGGATACTCGGCGCCGCAAACCCCGGGGCCCGAAATCGGACTGATCCGCACCAACTCTGCGTTTTCTTTCACCGCGCCGGACTTCAGGCACGCGATTTCGGCCTCGGCCCGCCACGGTTCGCGCTCCGCGGATAGAAAAAATCCACGGCCGCAGCCCGCCAACGAGAAAAGGACGAAGGAGCCGACGAGATACAAACGAACTCCGCGCGTCATCCACGCACGTTCAAGGAATTTATTTAAGGACTCTTCAACGGGTTGATTTTACGACTTTTTAACCACGTGGGGCGCGGTGGAGATGGCGCGATAGACAGTAGCGCTGACTTTTTCCACCGGGAACGTTTTGCTAGCTTTCATGGTTAAAGCGGGCAGCGACGTGAACCCGGGAGGTATCCCATGACTTTAAGCAGACTGAGCGTTGTTACCGCCTATGTAGCATTCGCTTTTGTCGGCGCGATCGTGCTCGGCGTGATCTAGATCGCGCGCAGTCTTGAATTTATGACGCCCGGCGGTTTGGACCATTCCATCCGCCGGGCGTTTTCATGCGTGCTCACCACGTAGCGCGCAATATCTTTGCCAGCGTAAGAACGGATGACGTCCGCGAACCCGCCTCGGTGATCGTCGCAAGTTCACTTGCTACGACCGCGGCTCAGACGACGTCTGCCGGGAGGTGATCTGCTTCTCCGGTTTCCCGGCGATCCGGCTCCAGACGTTGCCGGAACAGAAAAATCTGCCCAGCGCGCACGCTTTGACCAGAAGGGAATTCGGCCCCTTCAGTGCGATCGTTCCGTAATAGGTATTCCCGCTATTCCGGCTAAAGATGTTGCCGGACCATTCGGACGCCGCCTTCGGCTTCATGTTGATCAGCACCGTCTCTCCAACTGCGTTCGACGATGGATTGAGGACATACCCGCACAGCGCGCCACCACATGGTTCGATGCGAACCGATCCTTTTTCGCCTTCGGTCTGCCAATCGCCGAGCGGTGTATCCACGGGTTCGTCGTCTGCATCGTGCGAAATTTTCAAGACCTGTGGAGCGGCCTCCGGGGGGACGCGTGCTGCATCGGTTGGCGTTTCGATCGCCGGTGTCACCTCGACTGCCTTCGTTGGTGGTGCGGCGGGCGGCTGAGAGCTTGGTTGCGGCGGCGCGGTTACTTCATGCGTTGCCGGAGCGGCTGCCCGGACAATCGCCGGCGGCGGCGCGGAGACCGTGGGTTCGACGGAAGGTTGGCTTGCAAGCGCAACGATCGGGCGAACCTGTTCACGCGCCGGCGCAGGCGGTTTCGCTGACGCTGCGTCGGTGGCGCTATCGACGTCATCATTTCTGTCGCGCCTGCGGTGCGTTCCATAAATTCCGGGAATTGATAGAGAGACGCACGAACGAGATTTGCAATACCGCGGTGCTTCGATCCGAATCCGATGTCCTCCGACGACGAAGGAAAGCGATTCGCCTGCGCAGGCGGGTGAACTGAGCACGATCAGCACAAGGAGATAGCAAAATCGGGTCATCGGAGCCTCCCAATGTCCGGAAGGCTAGACCCCCGCAGGCGGTCCTGAATGTGATTTGAATCACCGTGAAAAAGTCCCGCGAGGCCGGCCGCCTGCTCCATCGTCTTGTGACGCGCGTCACAGAAACCGCCGTTTGCCGGGCATAGGGTCTCCAGCGAGTTCACAAACCCGCTCAAGGAGGCTCGCATGAAAAAGCTCTACATTCTTGCCGCGTTGCTGATTGCCACCAGCTCTGCCGCCAACGCCGGCAATTCGGTCTCCTTCGAGATCGATGGACATAAAGTCCGCATCGAGGTGCCGAGGAATTGCGACTCGCTGTCGTGCATCCAGGTATCGGCTCCCGGCCTCTCCGGCTCCAATTTCGGCTTCAAGAGCGCCAAATCCTTCGACGACGATGACAATGCCCCGCTTCGCAACGATCCGCCCGCGGCAAAATCCGCAACAGCGCCGGTCGATCAGGCGGCCGCGCCCCAGCCATCTGTAGCTCCGGCCGGCAGCGCGCCCTCAGCCCCGACCACGATTGCATCGACGTCATCAGCGCCAACTGTCACAAACGATATTGCGCCGTCGTCTCCACCTGCCGCTTCTTCCGCGGCGCCGGCGCCGGCCGCCGTTGCGCCCGCGCCTGTCCAGCCGCCGACCACCCCGCTCGGCATTTGGGCCACGGAAGAAAACAAGGGAAACGTTCGCGTCGAGCAGTGCGGCCACAATTTATGCGGATATGCCGTGAAGACCGGCGAGAAAGTTCTCATCAACATGAAACCGGCCGACGCAAAATGGATCGGTCAGATCCACGATCCCGACAGCGGCAGAGACTACGACTCGACGATCGCAATGAGAGGGCCGAACGCATTGCGGGTTCAGGGCTGCGCCTTCGGCGGAATGTTCTGCGGCGGTCAGATCTGGAAACGGGTCAGCTAGAAAACGCGTCGCGACAACGCTTTCGCATAAGGCCCTGCGGATTTCCCGCAGGGCCTTATTCATCCGGCATTCAGCCGGCCGGGTTCTCAATCGCAAAATCTGCTATCGTTGACTTCATCCTTGCCCGGAATCCTGTGTGACGCGCCAGTTTCCATTCGTGCTCCCGCTCCTGGTTTGCCTCATGCTCGGCGGCACGGCGAATGCCCTGGCGGTTGCGGCTCCCGTTGAAACCGGCCATGCGCCGGTCGGCCCGGACGCCATGTTCGGCGTGATGAGACTTGCACAGGCCCAACCGGCACAGGGGCAGACGCCGGCCGCTGTACCCTCGCCCGCCCAGCCGGCCGCCGATGAGCCGATCGGAAACGTCGCAACGCTGACCGGCAGCGCGACCGTCACCCGCAACAACACTTCGACGCCGCTCAAGCTGAAGGATGACATCTTCCTAAATGACGTGCTGCAGACATCGGCGAATTCGACGCTCGGCGTCACCTTCAACGACGCCACCACCTTCAATCTCACCGCCAACGCGAACATTACGGTCGACAATTTTGTGTATGAAGACGGCGGCAAACAGAACTCCGCACTGTTTGACGTCGCCAGGGGCACGGTGGCCTTCGTTGCCGCCGCGGTCGCCAAGACCGGCGACATGAAAATATCAACGCCGACCGCGACGCTCGGCATTCGCGGCACCACCGGGCTTGTCGAGGTGCCGGAAGGCGCGTCCGCCGGGCGCGCGAACAATGTCGCGATCAAGCTTTATCCGGACGCGGACGGCAGAGTCGGCCGCATCGAGGTCAACGATCGCGCCGGCGCGCGGCTCGGTTTTCTGACGCAGGGCGCCAGCGGCTTTACGATCCGGCCCGGCGCGGGCGCACGCTTTGCTGCGGTGCCGCTGGTGATTTCGCCGCAGCAAGCGCTGCGCGATCAGGGTTTTGTGCGTCAGGTCCACGCCGCGCAAACCCTGGGCCGCCAGATCGTCACCCAGCGCCGCATTCAGCGCCTGCAAAGTCCGGCGAGGAACAATCCAGGCGCCAACCCGGCGCGTCGGCCTGGCCCCCAGAAGCAGAACGGTTTGCCGCAGCGGCCCGGTTCGCCGCAGCAGCCGGCGCCGCCAAACCGGCCCGGACGACCATCGCAGCAATCGCCTGATTTGCATGGTCAACCCGGCGTGCCCGGTGCGCCCCGGCCCGGATTGCAGAATAGGCCCGGATTGCAGAAACTGCGGCCGGCGTCGCCCGCCCCAAAGGGCAAGCCGCCGAAGGGCAAACGCTAGGATCGCGTTGCCATTCCGGAAGGATACCTCATTCCGGAAATGGCAACGATCGCGTAAATCCGGTCGCATAAATCACCATTCCCAGGGCAAGAATCTGGAAAGAACGGTTTCACACGACATCGCGATGAAACATTTCTCATCGCGATGAAACCATTTTGCCCCCCTGACGCAAACATTCTGAAACCGTCGACCGGTACTCATCCCCTTAACAACGCGCCGAAACTGGTGCGACAGGGCTCAAACAGGGGACGACCGATGTTTAATCTGGATGGATTCACGTTCAATTCCCGCCGTGCCGTCGCCTTTGGCGCACTGGCGATCGGCGCGATCGCATTTTCCGGCGCAGCCGCGGCCTCGCCGCTGCCGCTGTTTCCCTTCATCATGACACCGCCGGCGCAATCGGCGCCGCCATCAATCCAGGCCGCACCATCAGGAGATGAAGGCGCGGTGGCTGCGATGCCCGCGCGGTTGAAGCGCCAGATCGTCAGCTATGCCACCCGCGAGGCCCCCGGCACCATCATCATCGATACGCCCAACACTTATCTCTATTATGTGCTCGGCGGCGGCCAGGCGATCCGCTACGGCATCGGCGTCGGCCGCGACGGCTTCACTTGGTCCGGCGTGCAGTCGGTTTCCAAAAAGGCCGAGTGGCCGGATTGGACCCCGCCCCCGGAAATGATCGCGCGCCAGCCCTATCTGCCGCGCCAAATGGCCGGCGGCCCCGGCAATCCGCTCGGCGCGCGCGCGATGTATCTCGGCGGCACGGTGTATCGCATTCACGGCACCAACGCGCCGGCGACCATCGGCACCCACGTTTCGTCCGGTTGCATCCGCCTTACCAACGAAGACGTCACCGACCTTTATTCACGGGTCAATGTCGGCACCAAGGTGATCGTATTGCCGATGGACCGCCGCGCCGACAGTGCGGACGGCAAGCGAGGCTGATTCACGAACAAGTCCATTGCTCGGAAAAATGGCGCGGTGTCCGCGCCATTTTTGTTTCTGACTTGAAACAAATTCCGGTGTTGTCCCGCGAACGCCGGGGCCCGTAATCCAACGCGGTCAAGTCCGGGATTTCTTTCAACTGAGTCGGATTTCCCCACTCTGGCGCCCCCATTACCTGCCCTGTAGACTCTCCGGCTGAATCAGTCCGGGGGGACAATGCGTCTGGCGGTGAGCCTCAGAACGATCCTGCTCGCAATTGCGGTGGTCGCGGTTTCGTTTTTCGTCAGCCTGAAAACGATGGACTGGCTTTCGCCGCGCGGCGAGGGCGCAGCGCCGGTGCTGGCCGAATTGCCGCCGCTGCCGCCCGCGGCGCGCAGTTCCAGCATCATTGCCCCGGTCGCGATTGCGCTTGGCGCTATTCGCGACGCCGCAGATCGCGGTGCGTTGCGCACATTCGCGGGCAAGGCCGACAATCCGGCGTCGCAGATTCTGCAGAATGCCGATATCGGCTGGACCGCCTCGCGCGGACCGATCACCGCAACCGGTGCCGAGGACGTGCTGTCGCTGACAACGCCCTTGACGGGAGCGCTGAGTGTGACGGGCTCGCTGTCGTCGAAGGCAACCGGCGCGGTCGGTGACGCACTCGGCGGTCTGCTCGGCGGCAATGTGGCCAAGCAGATCGGCAGCGTGAACATCAAATCGCTCAACGCCAGCGCCGCGATTAAAGGCAATGTGACGATCACTTCGCGGCCGAAACTCGCCGCGGCCTGGCGCATCGAGCCGAATTTGGCCGCGCAGGTGACGCTCGGCGACACCAGCGTTTCGGTGGCCGGTGCCCGCGTCAACGTCCCGGCGCAAGTCAAGCCGCTGATCGACAAGACGGTTGGTGAACAGCTCAATGCGGTGGGGTCGCGGATCCGCAACGATCCCACGTTCGAGAAGAACGCGCGGCTGCAATGGGCCAGGATCTGCCGTTCGATCCCGCTGCAGGGTACCGGCGCCGTGTCGTCTTTGCCGCCGCTTTGGCTGGAACTGCGGCCGACCCGCGCGATCGCCGCGCAGCCGCGTGTCGATGCCTCCGCGGTCACGCTGACGCTGGGCATCGAGGCGGAGACCCGCATCACTTCAGCGCAGACCAAGCCCGATTGCCCGTTTCCCGCGACGATCGCCATCGGTCCGCCGATCCCCGGGCAGGTCAGCATCGGCGTGCCGATCGATGTGCCGTTTACCGAGATCAACAAGATCCTGGAGACGCAGTTCGCCGGCCGCACATTTCCGGAGGACGGCTCGGGGCCGGTCGATATCACCGTGAAGCGTGCGAGCGTCGCAGCGTCGGGCGACCGCCTATTGATTTCGCTCCTGGTGAACGCGAAGGAGAAAGAAAGCCTTTTCGGATTTGGCGGCAAAGCCACCGTACATATCTGGGGCAAGCCTGTGCTCGATCAGGCGCAGCAGACCCTGCGGCTGACCAATATCGAACTGGCCGTCGAATCCGAGGCGGCGTTCGGACTGCTTGGGGCCGCGGCGCGCGCAGTCATGCCGCATCTACAAAGGGCGCTGGCGGACAAGGCCACCTTCGACCTCAAGCCATTTGCAACCAATGCGCAGAAAAAGATCGCCGCTGTCATCGCCGATTTTCAGAAGAACGAGGACGGCGTGCGGGTTGCGGCTGAGATCACCAGCCTGCAGCTTGCCGACATTGCCTTCGATTCCAAAACGCTGCGCGTGATCGCCGAAGCCGAGGGCGCGATCAATGTTTACGTGACGGCGCTGCCGGGCTTGTAAGCCGCCCCCTCTCCCCACTCGCGGGGAGAGGGAAAGCAACGTGCCGCGACCGGTCAGCCCTCGAATTTGAACGAGACCTTGAGTTTGGCGCGGTAGGCCTCGACCTTGCCCTTGGCATCCAGCTGCAGATCGAGTTGGACGACCTCTGCGACACGAAGATCCCTCAGGGATTTTCCGGCCCTGTTGACGGCGGCCGTGGCCGCCTTTTCCCAGGAATCCTTGCTGGTACCGATCAGCTCGATGACCTTGTAGACGCTTTCAGCCATGTCGTCCTCCCGTTCGATGTTAGGCAGGACGCAGGTGCTCCTGCCGCCCGAGAACCCTAACATCGGGATACCAGCGCTGAAAGGATGCGGCGCACCATGCCTCTGTTTCCGGCAGGTGACGCGCGTGCGCGATCAAAAAATGACCGGGTGGCAACGATGCCATCCGGCCATTTGGGATCAAGTCTCAATGCTTTAGAGCGTGATGCCTCGTATCTCAGGTCGAATATTTGAACTCAGGCATCGCCTTCAGCGCATCCTTGGTCGTATTGAACACGGCATGATCCGGATACCACGGATTGGGCTTCGACGCCGTCGCGGCGGCCGGCGCTGTGCTGGGACCCGCCGCGCCCGTCGTGGTCGTGGATGCCGGGCGGCTGCCCACGGCGTTCGGAGCGCCGGCAGCGCCGGTGTAAGCGACCGGCTCGTTGACGAATTTGATCTTGTCAAAGGGAACGGCGACCAGATGCTCGCCGACGCCGAGGAAGCCGCCGACGCCGATTACCACAGCCTTGATGTTTCCGATCTTGTCGGTCAGGAGATCGTTGATCGAACCGAGGCTCTCATTGTTGTCGTTGTAGACCTTGAGGCCGACCATTTTCGACGCGCGCCAGTCACCCTGAAAAGACGAGTCGGATGCGGTGGACGGCGCCATGTTGGCGCGGTCGGTGGTCGCGGTCGGTGTTTGCGCAGACGCAACGGTCGCAAGCAGCGCGGACGCGACCAGACCGGTCATCGTATATTTTGCAAACATGCGTTTTCTCCTTGATATGAAACTATTGAGGAGAAAACACGCCACTCCGCCGCCCGTTCCAGTTGCCGGACACATTTTCGACCGCTGCGAAACTGATGATTGCCGGGGTTCCACGGAAACTCGGCGCGGTCACGCACGCGCAAGCTCGCTTACAACATTGCTGCTTTGCGGGACTTTTTCAAATAGCGATCAGAACCCGCCCCAGTACGGCGGTATTCCATAATAGCGGTGCAACTCCGCTTCCTGCGAGCGGTCGCCCCAATCGAATTCCCTGTCCGCTCGGAAAGACGGCGCGCGCCTGAGTTCGTCGTCGTCGATGTCGAGCTGGTAGGCCTCAAACTTCGGATTGTAACTGAGACGCGCCCACGGCAGCGGAAGCAGGTTGGTTCCCATGCCAAGGAACCCGCCGAAGCTGAGGATCGCGTAGGACACCTTGCCGGTCATCTTGTCGATCATCAGTCGTTCGATGTGGCCGATCCTGTCGCCGTTCGGCCGTCGCACCGCGGTACCTTCAACCCGATCGCTCGCGATCAGCTGGTGCGGTTTCGTCGTGGCATCCATCATCACACCCTCCTTTTGGGTTGATGAGGTCGGATCAACGTGATGTCCGCGAAAGAGTTCCGTCAGGCCGCGAGAGCTTCACGATCCTGCTCGGAGTCCTCAAAAAAAGCTACCGCCTCGAACCGGTAATCGCAGGCCCGGCAGTGCCAAAGATAGGAGGTGCGGCGGGGGCCATTTTCAATCCAGTCCGGTGAGGCGATCGGCTCGCCGCATTGGGCGCAGGGGTTTTCGTGGGGCAAATTGCGGAACTCGACTCTTGCCATGGCGCGTCTCCCCTTTTGCTTTTCTTTTATCGAAGGCGGAATTGGACAGGTTTGCTGCCGGAGATGAAGGCGCCGCCCTGCTATCAATCATTCTTTGAGGGCATTAAGTCTTTTGAACGGCGGCGAAACGATCAAGCGTCCGATACTCGGCAGGATATATTCAACGCGGCTTCGGATCAACCATTGGCTCTACGGTATGCACCGCGCCGTGTTCGCGGACGTGGATCGTGGCGATGTCGTCGGCATACACCTTTTGCCAGCCGTCGATGTGATCGAGCAGCTTGGTCGCGGCACTCTGTGTCCGCATCAAGGTCGCCTCGATCTTGTACTCATTCAGCAGCCGGAACAGGTTTTCCGGCTCCATCAATCCGCTTGCGGCGTTGTGGTCGACAAAGAATTTTTCGCCGTAGAGTTCGGTGCGGCCGTCGATGAAAGGCGCGACCCCGTTGGCAATCAGGTAGCCGCCGAAATCGTAGTCGTTGAACACGCGTGCAAGATTCAACTTCTTCAGCGCGACCACGGCTTCGACCGGCGAGCCGCGGGTGTGCGGCTCGAAGCGATGTACCGATGCAAAAGCCAGCGTTCCCGCCATCAGCAAGACGGCGACGCTTGCAAACAGCACGCCGTGCGCGGGCGGAGCGGCATCCGGATTTGAAACCTCGGCGCCGCCGAGCTGTTTCGCAAGCGGGGCCGCAAGAACGATTGGCGCCAGCAGCGCCAGAATTTCGGCAGCCCGCCCCTGGCCCAACGCCATGTGAAGCAATCCCAGCATCAGCACGATACGCAGCGGCGGCAGCTTGATGCCGCGCCACAGCGCCATCCCGATTCCCAGCAGCAGGCAAATCTCTAATGCGCCGAGGCTGCCGAAGTCCGCGGGCCGCCATTCCATGATCAACGGCAGCGCACTGCCGAGAGCGAGGATCTTTTGCGAGGCCAGCAGCGAATTCCAGCCGTATGGCGTGCAGCAGCTTGCTATCAGGGCCCCGGCAGCGAACGCCGCCCAGCGCAGCACAAGCGATTTTCGCAAATGCGGTTCAGCGCTCAAGACCGCATCGAGCGCGACAGGCGCGATCAGCACCAGCCCGAATACGAAACCGCCATGCAAATTGGCCCACAGCGCCATCAATGGCAGCATCCAGAATGACGGCGCGCTGCGGCGATCTGCGGCTGCGATCATTCCGCCGACCCACGCGACCATGAGCGGCAATGCCAGCACGTGCGGCCGCGCCAACAGATGCGGCACGGTCAGCGCAAGCGCCGCGGCAATGAACACCAGCGTCGTGCTTTCGCTTAGCCGCCGGCTCAGGAATCTCGCAAGCAGTGTGAAGGTTGTCGCGATCGCAGATGCCGCGAGCACCACCGGCCCGCTCCAGCCCGCTATCGCATAGGCCTGCGCAAAGGCTACCTGCGCCAGCCACTGTGTCGAAATCCACGGCTGGCCGCGCATGGTGAACGAATAGACGTCGGCTTCCGGCACTGCGCGATGTTCCGATATCCACTGGCCGACAGTGATCTGCCACATCGTATCGGGATCGATCAGCAGCCGGTTTCCGGCCAGCAAGAACAGCACGTAGATTCCGACGCCGACCCACAGCGGCAGCAGGCCGCGCATCGGCCTTGCATCCTCGACAGCATGGGCAACGGATATGGTCATCGGCGGCCGGAATTCTCGGTGGGTCCCGCAATCGAAGCACGGCAGGGCATAATTCTTGGTAAATCAGGTGACCCGATACGGGACACCCCTCGACAAAACCCGGATTTGGCCCCATAGCCGCCCGGCGATTGAAACAACCTGGGCGCCCAGGCGTTCAACCGCTGGTCGATCACGCTCGCTTCGAGGCCTCTCCAGATGAAACATCTTTTATCTCTCGTTTGGCTCGCCGCCCTGGCCGCGCTGCCTTTTCCGGAAATCGCGCAGGCGCAGCACGCCGAATACGATGCGCTGGTCGCTACCCATGCCCGGGCCAACGGCGTGCCGGAAGCCCTGGTGCATCGCGTGATCGTGCGTGAAAGCCGGTATCACCCGGGAGTGGTCGGACGTGGCGGCGCCATCGGGCTGATGCAGATCAAGCTCGCGACCGCGCGCGGCCTCGGCTACACCGGCAATGCCGAAGGGCTGCGCGATCCCAACACCAATCTCACCTATGCGGTGAAGTATCTCGCCGGCGCCTACCGCGCCGCAAACGGCGATTACAACCGCGCCGTGGCCTATTACGCCGGCGGTTACTACTACGTCGCCAAGCGCCAGCGGCTTGCTGCCGACGCCAACGCCCGTCAGGTTCCCGCGCGCTAAGCCGGTGCAAACCGGCGATGCACGCGTTGACACCCCGCCGCATCGGCCTACATTAGCCCTGTTCCGAGGGGAGCTCCGATGAGGAGCTGAGATACCGCAAACTCAGACCTGCCCAGGTCCGAGACCGCGGTGACCCTTTGAACCTGATCCGGGTCATGCCGGCGAAGGGACAGGGATGTACCAGAGTTCACAACCGCCGCGGGGGGAATCCCCCGTCTCCGTCATCGGCGCAGGTATTGCCGGCGCGTGGCAGGCGTTGCTGTTTGCGCAAGCCGGCCACGACGTCACGCTGCATGAGCGCAGCGACGCTGCGATGATGCTCTCCACCAGCCACTGGGCGGGCGGCATGCTCGCGCCGTATTGCGAAAGCGAGATATCGGAACCGCTGATCAGCCGGCTTGGTTTGCGCGCGCTCTATCTGTGGCGCAGGGAATTGCCGGATACGCCGTTCAACGGCTCGCTGGTGGTGGCGCATACGCGCGACCGCAACGATTTCGAACGCTTCGCGCGGCTCACCTGCGGCCACCGCCGGCTCGACGCCAGGGCCCTCGCCGACCTCGAACCCTCACTTGACGGCCGTTTCCGCGATGGCCTGTTCTTTGCCGACGAAGGCCATGTCGAACCGCGCCGGGTGCTGCCCAAACTGCACGAACGGATCGTCGCCGCCGGCGGCACCATCAAGTTCAACAGCGAACCGGGCCTGGACGACATCGACGGCATCGTGATCGATTGCCGCGGCCTCGCCGCGCGCGACATCCAAGCCGACCTGCGCGGCGTCAAGGGCGAGCTGATCCTGATCGAAACCGACGAAGTCGAACTGTCGCGCCCGGTGCGCCTGATCCATCCGCGCTGGCCGCTCTATGTGATTCCCCGCGAGGACAATCTGTTCATGTTGGGCGCGACCTCGATCGAAGCCGAGGACAACGGCGTCAGCGTCCGTTCCGCGCTGGAGCTGCTGGGGGCCGCCTATGCCGTGCATCCGGCGTTCGCCGAGGCCCGCATCGTCGAATTCGGCTCCGGGCTGCGGCCGGCGTTTCCCGACAATCTGCCGCGTATCGCCATTCACAACCGGAAGATCGCGGTGAACGGACTCTATCGCCACGGCTTCCTGATTGCGCCTGCGCTGGCGGAGCTGACGCTCGCTTATGTCGAGCGCGGCCAGATCGACAATGAGGTGATGCAATGCGCGTGATCGTCAATGGCGAGCAGCGGGAGATCGCCTCCGGCAGCGTCGACGCGCTGCTCGGCGAGCTCGAATATGAGGGCACGCATTTTGCCGTCGCGCTGAACTTCGACGTGCTGCCGCGCAGCCGGTGGGCGCAGACGCCGCTGAAAAACGGCGACGAGATCGAGATCATCACGCCACGGCAGGGAGGGTGAGGGATGATGACTTACGCCTTCCGGCAGCGCGGGTGCGGCCTTCACCCCTCTCCCTTGCGGGGAGGGGTTGCGGGTGCGGGTAACCACGCGCGCTGGTGCTTGTGTCGACCCCCCTCCCCAACCCTCCCCCGCAAGGGGGAAGGGAGCTACGCGACGAGATGCCGATGCTGAAATTCTACGACCGCGAATTCGCCTCCCGCTTGCTTGTCGGCAGTGCGCTGTATCCGTCGCCGGCGGTCATGCAGGCTGCGATCCGCGCTTCGGGTGCGCAAATCGTGACGGTGTCGCTGCGCCGCGAATCCGCTGGCGGCAAGACCGGCGACGCGTTCTGGTCGCTGATCCGCGAACTCGATGTCACCGTGCTGCCGAACACCGCCGGCTGCCGCAGCGTGCGCGAGGCCGTGACCACGGCGAAGCTGGCGCGCGAACTGTTCGCCACTTCCTGGATCAAGCTCGAGGTGATCGCGGACAACGACACGCTGCAGCCCGACGTGGTCGGCCTCGTCGAAGCGGCCGATATCCTGATCAAGGATGGCTTCGAGGTGTTTCCCTATTGCACCGAGGATCTCAGCGTCGCGATGCGGCTGGTCGATGCCGGATGCAAGGTGGTGATGCCATGGGCGGCGCCGATCGGCAGCGCCAAGGGCATCGTCAACCGCGACGCGCTGAAACTGCTGCGCGACCGCCTTCCCGATATCACGCTGGTGATCGATGCCGGCCTGGGTGCGCCATCGCACGCGGCGCAGGCTCTCGAACTCGGCTACGACGCCGTGCTCCTGAACACCGCGATTGCCAAGGCCGTGGACCCCGTCGTGATGGCGAAGGCGTTTCGATCAGGCGTCGAGGCCGGCCGCACCGCCTACGAAGCCGGACTGATGGAAGCCCGCGACTTCGCCTCCCCTTCCACCCCTGTCGTTGGGACCCCGTTCTGGCATGCCGTATCCTGACCGCTTTTATCCCGTCGTCGACAGCGTCGCCTGGGTCACGCGCCTTGCCGCGCTTGGCGTCGGCACAGTGCAACTGCGCGCCAAGGACCTCGATGATTCCAGGTCGCTGCAACTCGTGAGCGACGCGCTCGCCGCGATCAAGGGCACAAACACAAAGCTCGTGGTCAACGATTACTGGCGCGCGGCGGTTGTGGCCGGCGCCAGGCATCTGCATCTCGGCCAGGAAGATCTTGCCGACGCCGACCTCCAGGCGATACGCGACGCCGGTCTCACGCTCGGCCTCTCGACCCACGACGATGAAGAGCTTGAGACATGCGCTGCGCGCGAAGCCCGACTACATCGCGCTCGGTCCGATTTTTCCGACCACGCTGAAATCGATGCGGTTCGCCCCGCAGGGCATTGCCAAGATCACCGAATGGAAAAAACGCATCGGCGATATCCCGCTGGTCGCGATCGGCGGCATCAAGCTCGAACAGGCGCCGGCGATTTTCGCCGCCGGCGCCGACTCCATCGCTGTGGTCAGCGATGTCACCCAGAATGCCGATCCCGACACGCGGGTACGCGCCTGGCTGCGGACGTTCGCCCAGGCGGCATGAGGAACACGGCCGATGCAAACCTCACTCTTTCTTGCAAGGCTGATCGGTCCGGTGATGCTCGTGGTCGGGCTCGCTGTGTTCGCCAACCCGCGTAGGTTCCGCGACATTGCCGAGGAATTCCTGGCGAGCCGGGCGCTGATGTTTCTCAGCGGCCTGGCGATCATGCCGGTCGGCGTTGCGATCGTGCTGAAACACAATATCTGGACCGCGGACTGGCGCGTGCTGATTACCATCGTCGGCTGGCTCAACGTCGTCAGCGGCGTGCTGCGGCTGTTTGGGCCGCTGTTCGTGGTGCGGGCCGGCCACGCCATCCTGAAGCAACCATATTTTACGTCGGTTGCCGCCGCGATCTGGGTCGTATTCGGATTGCTGTTTTGCTTTTTTGGATATCTGCGCTGAAAGAACACATCTCCGGAAGGGAGCACCACCATGAACAAGCCCGTCTCATCTGCCGAAGTGAAGCCCGCCGTCACGACAGGGCCGCTGACCTCTTCGCGCAAGATTTTTGTCACGCCGGATGAAGCACCGGACATGCGCGTGCCGCTCCGCGAGATCATCCTGAGCGAAGGGGCCGGTGAGCCGAACCTGCCGGTGTACGACACCTCCGGTCCCTACACCGATCCCGACGTGACCATCGATGTCAATGCCGGGCTGTCGCGCGCGCGCATCGCGTGGGTGAAGGAGCGCGGCGGCGTCGAGGAATATCAGGGCCGCGACATCAAGCCGGAAGACAACGGCAATGTGGGCGCGGCCCATGCCGCAAAATCGTTCATGGCCCATCACAAGCCGCTGCGCGGCCTCGACGGCCACATGATCACGCAGCTCGAATTCGCCCGCGCCGGGATCATCACCAAGGAGATGATCTACGTCGCCACCCGCGAGAACCTCGGCCGCAAGCTCCAGCTCGAGCGCGCGGAAGCCGCCATTGCCGACGGCCAGAGCTTCGGTGCTTCCGTGCCGGCCTTCGTGACGCCGGAATTCGTGCGCTCCGAGATCGCGCGCGGCCGTGCCATCATTCCCTGCAACATCAACCATGGCGAGTTGGAGCCGATGATCATCGGCCGCAACTTCCTGACCAAGATCAACGCCAATATCGGCAACTCCGCGGTCACTTCATCGGTGGAGGAAGAAGTCGACAAGATGGTGTGGGCGATCCGCTGGGGCGCCGATACCGTGATGGACCTCTCGACCGGGCGCAACATCCACACCACCCGCGAATGGATCTTGCGCAATGCGCCGATCCCGATCGGCACCGTGCCGATCTACCAGGCGCTGGAGAAATGCGACGGCGATCCGGTCAAGCTGACGTGGGAGCTCTACAAGGATACGCTGGTCGAACAGTGCGAACAGGGCGTCGACTATTTCACCATCCACGCCGGCGTGCGCCTGCCCTACATCCACCTCACCGCCAACCGCGTCACCGGCATCGTCTCGCGCGGCGGCTCGATCATGGCGAAGTGGTGCCTGGCGCATCACAAGGAAAGCTTCCTCTACACGCACTTCGAGGAAATCTGCGACCTGATGCGCAAGTATGACGTATCGTTCTCGCTGGGCGACGGCCTGCGGCCGGGCTCGATCGCCGACGCCAACGACCGCGCGCAATTCGCCGAACTGGAGACGCTCGGCGAACTGACGCAGATCGCCTGGAACAAGGGCTGCCAGGTGATGATCGAAGGCCCCGGACATGTTCCCTTGCATAAAATCAAGATCAACATGGACAAGCAGCTCAAGGAATGCGGCGAGGCGCCGTTCTATACGCTGGGGCCGCTGACGACGGACATCGCGCCCGGCTACGACCACATCACCTCGGGCATCGGGGCGGCCATGATCGGCTGGTTCGGCTGCGCCATGCTGTGTTACGTGACGCCGAAGGAGCATCTTGGTCTGCCCAACCGCGATGACGTCAAGGTCGGCGTCATCACCTACAAGATCGCGGCGCATGCCTCCGATCTCGGCAAGGGCCATCCGGCAGCGCAACTGCGCGACGACGCGCTGTCGCGCGCCCGCTTCGACTTCCGCTGGGAGGACCAGTTCAACCTCGGGCTCGATCCGGACACCGCGCGCAGCTTCCACGACGAGACGCTGCCGAAGGAAGCGCACAAGGTGGCGCATTTCTGCTCGATGTGCGGGCCGAAGTTCTGCTCGATGAAGATCACGCAGGACGTGCGCGACTATGCTGCGACGCTGAACGATCCGAACTCCGTGGGCATGTCGGTGTCGGGTGTCCTCGAGGACGGCTTGCCCGCCGAAGCCTTGGCAAAGGCGGGCATGGCGCAGATGAGCGCCAAGTTCAAGGAAATGGGCTCACAGGTGTATCTCGATGCGGAGAAAGTGAAGGAGAGCAATCGGGTGTTGTGAGACTCGAGCCTCACGGTGAGACGAGCGGCAACGCTGCTCGTCTCGAATCATGTCGCCGGGTTTTATCCTTCGAGACGCATCGCCTTGCGATGCACCTCCGGATGAGGGCCTTATTCGTCATGGCCGGGCGAAAGCGCCAAGCGCGTCTTTGTGCCAGGTGACTGGGGCATCCCATTAATCAGCATGAGACGTGACGACTCTATCTAAACCACCCGAATCTCATCTCTCCTTCAGCAACGCATCCTGCGCCGCGGATAGCTCCAGAAAGTCCCGTACATTGCCGCCCGTGTCGGGATGCGCGGTCTTGGCTGCACGCTTGTAGGCCTGGTGAATTTCCGGTGCGGACAGGTGGCGGCCGAGCGGCAGCCCGAGCATTTGACGATAACGCTCCCCCGGCGTGAGCAACTTCGGAGCGTTCCCGCGCTTGCCGAACCGCGGGGCGGTGAGGGAGATCAAGACGTCGTGAATGACACAGAGGCGGCGGCGGGCGGCGCTCAGGGTGCTTCGGTCCGCGTTTTCATGCGAGGCGTTGCGCAGGCTCGGCAGCGCCTGCGTGGCCGCCTGCCGCAGCATCGCCTCCTCGCTGGCTCCTGCGATCTCGGCCGCAAGGCGCGCGGCTTCGCCATAGTCAGGCGCGGCCGCCGACCAAATCCGCTCAACACCGAGCTTCCATTCCCAGAGCTGTTTATCCATGGGCAACACCAGGCTGAATGAATACAACGCACGGGTAAAGCTTTCCGTTTTCGCCCCTTCCATTTTGAATTAATTTGTATCGAATGCTCAAAACACAAAACCCGAGGAAACCCCGCCCATGCCCCTTCTCCAAAACCATATCGCTGTTGTCACCGGCGCAGGCTCAGGCATCGGGCGCGCGATTGCGCTGGGTTATGCGCGCGAGGGCGCGCGGGTCGTGCTGCTCGATATGAACGAGAAGGCGGCCGCCGTGGCGGCGCAGGAGATTCGCAACTCCGGCGGCAAGGCGGAGAGCTTCGTGCTCGACGTGACCAGACGCGAGGATTGCGTCGCGGTCGCCAAGGTGATCGCCGACAAGGTCGGGAAAGTCTCGATCCTGGTCAACAATGCCGGCATCGCCCGCCGCAACGGCATGCTGGGCGCAACCGAGGCCGTGATCAAGGATTGGGAAGACATCATCGCGATCAACCTTACCGGCGTCTTCAATGTGACGCATGCGTTTCTCGAACCGCTGCGCGCCGCCAAGGGGCGCATTGTCAACATCGGCTCGATCCAGTCATTCATGCATCTGCGCACGCCGAGTTCGCCTGCCTACACCGCCTCAAAACACGGCGTGCTCGGCTTCACCCGCGCGCTTGCCGCCGAACTCGGCAAGGACGGCGTGCGCGTCAATGCGATCGGCCCGGGCTTCATCGAGACGCCGCTGAACGAGAAGGTGCGCGCCAGCAATCCGGAACTGGCGAAGATTTTCATCGACCACACGCCGCTGGGGCGCGCCGGGAAACCGGAGGATATCGTGGGCCCCGCGATTTTCCTCGCGTCCGATCTTTCGGCTTACGTTACCGGATCGATCGTGATGGCGGATGGCGGCTACCGGACGATTTAGGCACCATGTCGCAGGGCGCCGCCTTGAATTGACAGCGCCGTTTCGCTTCGCCACCCTTGCGCGCAAACCGGCCAAACGGAAACGCGCCCGCCCCATGTCCAACGCCCCCCATTTTAACATCGACGTCGCGGAGTTCTGGGCCGACCCTTACCCTGCGCTGGCGAAGATGCGCCGGGAAGCGCCGATCGCATTCGTGCCGCAGCTCGGCTCGACCATCTTCACGCGGCGCGACGATATCTTTACGCAGGAAAAACGCATCGACGTGTTTTCGTCGCATCAGCCGGCCGGGTTGATGAACACGCTGATGGGTCACAACATGATGCGCAAGGATGGCGATGCGCATATGTCGGAGCGCGCGGCGATGTTTCCGTCGGTGTCGCCGCGGACGGTGCGGGACACCTGGAGCAGGCAGTTTCAGGCCCATGCCGACCGCATTCTCGACGAACTTGCACCCGCCGGCGGGGCCGACCTCTGCAAGGCATTCGCGCTGCCGCTGTCGGCCGAATGCCTGAAGGACATCACCGGCCTCACCAACATGCGCTTCGAGGACATGGATGCATGGTCGCAGGCGATGATCGACGGCATCGCCAACTACACCGGCAACAAGCAGGTAGAGGCGCGCTGCCACGCCGCCACGGCAGGAATCGACGCTGCGATCGACGACATGATTCCGGTGGTGACGAAGCATCCGAACCGTTCGATCCTCAGCGTGCTGCTTGCCGCGGGCCAGCCGATGCAGAGCGTGCGGGCCAACGTCAAGCTTGCGATATCCGGCGGGCAGAACGAGCCGCGCGACGCCGTCTCCGGCACCATCTGGGCGCTGCTGACGCATCCCGATCAGCTTGCGCTGGTGCGCGGCGGAAAAGCCGGATGGATCGACGTGTTCGAAGAATATGCGCGCTGGATCGCGCCGATCGGGATGTCGCCGCGCCGCGTCGCAAAACCCTGGTCCTATGGCGGCGTCGATTTCGAGCCGGAGGATCGCGTGTTCTTCATGTTCGGCTCGGCCAATCGCGACGAGGCCTGTTTTAGCAATCCCGACGCCTTCGACATCACGCGCGACACTGCGAAAAGCATCGCCTTCGGCGCAGGCCCGCATTATTGCGCCGGCGCATTTGCCTCGCGCGCGATGGTCGCCGATGTGGCGCTCCCCAACATCTTCAGGCGATTGAAGGGCTTGCGGCTTGACACAACAGAGCCGGTGCGGATCGGCGGCTGGGCGTTTCGCGGGTTGCTCAATCTGCCGGTGAAGTGGGACGCCGCTTAGGCAGCCGATCCTCTCGGCAACGCCACGACGGCAGGTCTCAAAAGCCGTTTCTGGCGAAAGACCGCAGCGACCACATCAACGCAGGCCAGACGACAATCACGAAAATGCCTGAAAGCAATCCATGCCATTGGCCCGAAGGAACAAGCGGATCGATCTGGCTGCGCAAATAAGCCGTGACCTGGCCGGTAACCACCATCAGCGCTGTCCAGCCGATCCATCGGATCGCCATGGTGCTTACCGCTTCCCCGGTGGACCGGCGGGGTGTTCGTGCCGCAGGCGCATGCGCCGGAATTGCCAGCGCATGGCGCGGTACCAGGCATAGCCGGCGGCGGCGCCGCAAATAGTAAGAATGATGACGTTGGCGCGCTCGAGCGAGCCGCTCCACCACAGCATCCACCCGGTCCATAGAACCGTGAAAACAACGGCGCTGAGTTTCAATCGGGTTGCAGGATCCATGGCTCTTCTCCAACGGCTGAAATCGCTTCAGGCCATCATGAGCGCCGCCATTTCGCCGCACCGTGAGCTACGTCACGCTAGGCGGCTCGCCGTCGTTCACCCAAACCTCAGCCGCGATCGCTCCCTCGCCCTCTCGGCCTCGATCGCGCGGTCGCGCGACGGCGCATGAGTGTGCAGGGACGTCAAAAGGCGCCGGGCGGATGCTGTCACCTCGGCGACGGCACGGTCGAATGCCTCGGCGTTGGCCTGCGAAGGCTTGTTGAAGCCCGAGAGTTTTCTCACGAACTGCAGCGCGGAGGCGCGGATTTCATCGTCGGTCGCCGGCGGCTCGAAATTGAACAGCGTCTTGATGTTGCGGCACATTTGTTTTCTCCTTTGTCCGCCTGACCCCTTGGGGCCGCTTCCTGTTGCCCTCACATCGAGGCTGACAGCCCAAAGCATAGGCTACATCGCGCCTCATTTTGTCATAGAATGGGCGATGCGTTCACCCCCCCTGTCGCCGCGTCAGCGCCAATAAAAACGAGCTCTCCATGTCCCATGTCACCTACAAGATCGTTCAGCACGACGGCGGCTGGGCCTACACCGTCGACGGCGTATTTTCCGAACCGTTCGCGACCCACGCCGCAGCGCTCGCGGCCGCCAAGCGCGCCGCCGCCGAGCAGCGGGTGCCGGGGCGTACCGAGGCGATCCAGTACGAGACGCCCGACGGAAAATGGCACATCGAGACCGCGGCCGGCGGCGACCGTCCCGAGACTGATGTCGAGGACACGCCGTAATATTCCCCTCGCGCCGGAAATTTTTGCGAAAAATTTTTGAAGGCGACCGCAACCCCGCCGTCTCGGATGGTTGCGCGCCGCATGATACGCTCCCGTCCCAGCGGCCCGGGTGAGGCCGCGCACGGGGAAAAACTCATGAAATTTTCTTACGCGGCGCTATCGGCGCTCTTTGCGTTGACGTCATTCACGGCCCTCGCGGCCGACTATCCCGCGTCAAGGCAAGGCGACTGGATCGCCAGGGATTTCAAATTCCACACCGGCGAAACCATGCCGGAGTTGCGCCTGCATTATACGACCGTGGGCGAGGTGACCGGCCAGCCGGTGCTGGTGCTGCACGGGTCGGGCGGTTCGGCGGCAAGCATGCTGACGCCTGGTTTCGCGGGCGAGTTGTTCGGCCCCGGCCAGCCGCTCGACGCGTCGAAATACTACATCATCATTCCCGACGGCATCGGCCACGGCAAATCGTCGAAGCCCTCCGACGGCATGAAGACGAGCTTCCCGAAATACGATTACGCCGACATGGTCGATGCGCAGTATCGTCTCATCAACGAGGGCCTTGGCGTGAAGCATCTGCGGCTCGTGATCGGCAACTCGATGGGCGGAATGCACACCTGGATCTGGGGCGAGAAGTATCCCGGTTTCATGGACGCGCTGGTGCCGATGGCGTCGCAGCCGACCGAAATGGCCTCACGCAACTGGATGCTGCGGCGGATGATGCTCGAGACCATCCGCAACGATCCCGACTACAACGGCGGCAATTACACTGCGCAGCCTCGGATGATAAAATACGCCATCAACGCCTATGCCATCGCAACCGGCGGCGGCACGCGCGCCTGGCAGACGCTGGCGTCGACCGCGGCGAAAGCCGACAAGATGGTCGACGACCGGCTGGCGATACCGGTTGCATCGGACGCCAACGACTTCATCTACCAATGGGAAGCCTCGCACGATTACAATCCCTCCGCCGCGCTGGAGCGGATCGAAGCCACGCTGCTTGCGATCAATGCCGCCGATGACGAACGCAATCCGCCGGAAACCGGCATTACGGATGCCGCGCTGAAACGCGTCAGGAAGGGCCGACTCTATCTGATTCCGGCGAGCACCGAGACGCGCGGACACCTCACCACCGGCAGTGCGACATTCTACAAGCAGCAATTGCAGGAATTGCTGCAGACGGCGCCGCAGCGCACGATGTAAGAGTTGACGCTCGCATTTCGCGCCGCGCCGATCTGCCAGCACTCTGAAACCCCCGGCGGCCGCGGAGATAAGGGGTGGCCGGCTGAATACGGCGATGATATCTTCGATCGGTCACGACGCATTCTTCCGGGAGACAGCCCTTGACCGAATTCGCCGCCTGCGACCTCAAGACGATTTACCCCGAACCCTCGCCGCGCGTGATCGCGAAGGCGCGTCCGGAGATCGACGCGCATGCGAGAAAATTCATCGCGATGTCGCCGTTCTGCGTGCTCGCCACGTCAGGCTCCGACGGCAGCGTCGATGCGTCACCGCGCGGCGGCAATCCCGGTTTTGTCAGCGTCGCCGGGCCGAACCGGCTGCTGATGCCCGATCGCTCCGGCAACAACCGCATCGACAGTTTCCGCAATATTGTCGAGGGCAGCGGCTCCGTGCAGTTGATCTTCTTCGTGCCCGGTATCGACGAGACGCTGCGCGTCGGCGGCAAAGGCAAATTGTCGGCGGAACCGGATCTGCTGGCCTCGATGGAGGAGTTCGGCAAGCTGCCTCGCGCGGTGCTGAACATCGCCGTGCAAGAGGCTTATTTCCATTGCGGCAAGGCATTGATGCGCTCGCGTCTGTGGTCAGCGGATGCGCGGGTCGAACGCGCGGTATTTCCCAGCATCAGCCAGGTGATCCACGATCAGACCAAGCTCGGCGAGCCGGAAACCCAGGCCGAGGTCGAGGCGCGCAACAAGACGCAGCTGTGAAGTAGTCCGCCTCCGCCGGACGACGAAGTACCGAGCTCCACCTTTCACGGGCTAGTGCTCGCTCTCGAGCCCGCCCACATGTTTCTGGGTGTAAAGCTCAAGCCCGATCCGCCCGATCAAATCGAGCTGGGTTTCGAGGAAGTCGATGTGGTGCTCCTCGTCCTTCATCAGGCTTTCGAATAGATCGCGCGAGACGTAATCCTTGACGCTGTGGCAGTAGGTCGCCGCCTCCTGATACAGCGCGCGGGCGCCAACCTCCGCGGCAAGATCGCACTCGATGATTTCCCTGACGTTCTGTCCGATCCGCAGGGGATCGAGCACCTGCATGTTGGGAAACCCGTCGAGAAACAGGATACGGTCGGTGAAGCGGTCGGCGTGATTCATCTCCTCAATGGATTCCTTGCGCCAGGTTTTGGCCAACTCCAGCAAACCCCAGTTGTTCAGCAGCCGAAAATGCAGCCAATACTGATTGATGGCGGTGAGCTCGCTACGCAGCCCCTTGTTGAGATAATCGATGACTTTTGCGTCGCCCTGCATGTGCACTCCCGTTGCGAAGCGCCATCGGGATGGCGCCTGGAAACGCTACTAGCGCATGATCCGCCAGGCAACCCTCCGCCACGAAGGCGCCCAACGGCCAAGCCACGGATTATTTCGAAGTTTCAGGCAGCTGCTTCGAGGGCAAACTCGCCAACGACGTGCCGATGCGTCACGATCTGGCTGTGCGGGCATCCCGCATGACAAGCCTCGGCGCAAGCTCCGAGAGCCTCATCGATGATGGTCTTGATGGTGCGCGCGCATCGGCCACATTCGGCGCTGCAACCAAGACAGCCATAAATCTGTTTGGCATTGCGCGGAAGGAGTTCCGAGGCACTGACGGCGCTGCGGACATCGTCGTCGCTAAGGACGTTGCAGGAACAAACAATCATGAAAGCAGAAACGCCCTTCGGTGATGCGGAGCCATCGATAGTTAAGACCGCAGTGGGATGCAAAAGGAAAAACCGTCTTTTCAAGTGATTCCAAACTGGCCTTGTTACAGGCTAGAACGGATCTAAAAACTCCTAATGCGGTAGATCAAAATGCCGCTGCTTTTGCGGTGATCGCGCATCGTTGATCGCCACCGCGGTCGCCGCTTCCGTAAGATGATCGTCGAGTTGCGCGGCAGTCCCGCCTGCGCGTCGTGCCTGCGCGCGGCAAACCTGCGATGTAGCGCCGAGCGGGTGGCTGAACCACAGAACGGCCACTATTGTGCGGTGCACAAAGACGTCCAAGCGGTTAATAATCTTAACGAAATACGGCCGTCCCGTTCATTGATCATTCAAGTAAAATATGAAACTTTCGCTGCGACAGACGGCATTGTTAGCTGTCCCTGCTTAACGAGAAAGGTGAAGCCATGAAGAAAACATTGATGGCGCTCGCTGCCGTCGCGACCTTGGCCGTTTCGGCCGTGGCAGCGCCCGCGCCCGCCCATGCGCAACGAGGTTTCGGCGCCGGTCTAGCTGCCGGAGTGATCGGCGGCGCCATCGTCGGCAGCGCGCTTGCGGCGCCTGGCTATTATGCATACGGACCGCGCTACTACGGACCCGGCTACGGCTATTACGGCGGTCCAGGCTATGTCGCCAACGGCTACTATGGCAGCTGCTCCTGGCAGCGACAGCGATTTTGGGATGGCTTCGGCTGGCAGTTTCGCAATGTGCGGGTCTGCGGCTGATCCCGTTCATCTTCGTGAAGAAAGGCCCAGCGCTCCCCGGAAAACAGCCCGTTTTCCGGGACGATTTGTGTGATGGCCCGAAAAAACCGCTTTTTCAGCCCAGCAATCCGGTAACGTTTACTCAGGATTGACTGTTGTGCGCTTTCTAGTGAAACGGGCAGTTTTGAAATACGGCGTGTGAGTCACCATAAACCCGGCGCCGACCTAGGGCGCCATCCTTCAGGAGAGTCCAAGACATGAAGAAGACATTTGCTGCCTTCGTCGCGGTCGCAACGATCGCAGGTTCGCTCGCAGCGACACCCGCAAGCGCGCAGCGCGGCGTCGCTGCAGGCGTGGCGGCCGGACTGATCGGCGGCGCCATCGTCGGCGGAGCCATCGCCGCCAGCCGCCCGGCATACGGCGGCCCCGTGTATGTGGAAGAGGCGCCTCCCCCGGCCTGCCGCCTTGTTCGCGAACGCTTCTGGGATGGCTACGATTGGCGCTATCGCCGGATCGAGGTCTGCAACTGATCTGAACGGACCGGCGTCGATTTCCGCCGCACCCTGATTTTGAAACCCGGCCGATGCTTCGGCCGGGTTTTTTCTTTGGCCGTAAGAGGCAATCTCCGGGGGATTCCTTCTACCGAGCCGCACTGATCGAACGCAGTACAGCTTCGCTCGGCCAGCAATCCACCTTGAGTCCCGCCGATTTCTGGTATGCCCCGAGCGCGGCGCGCGTCTTCATCCCCGCCTTGCCGTCTACCTTGTCGGCATAGAGACCGATGCGCGTGAGGTGACGCTGCATGGCTTCGACGTCGGCGGTGCGCAACTGGGACGAAGCCGACCACGGCGTCGCGAACGGTTGCGGTGAGGTCATGCGGTCGCTGAGGTGTCCGACGAACAGCACATACAGATCCGAAAAATTGTATTCCTTGATCACGAAGTAATTTTTCGTGGTGAGAAACGCCGGGCCGTAGATGCCCTCGGGCTGCAGCAGCGACGCCGGCTGCGCCTGTTCGGCCGCGCTGAGTTTTTGTCCACGCACCGGCACGAATCCGGCCCGCAGCCATTCGTCGATCGGCTTCGTCACCTCCGGTACACCTGACGTGCAATCGGCATTCGCCGGCGCCCGCACCTCGTAGGCCCAGCGCACGCCCGGCTGCCAGCCCTTGTTGACAAGCTGCTGTGCGGCTGAAGCGAGCGCGTCCGGTACCGAATTCCAGATGTCGCGGCGGCCGTCGCCGTCGAAATCGACGCCGTGCTTGTAATACTCCGACGGCAGGAATTGCGTGAGACCGGTGGCGCCGGCCCAGGACGAGCGCATGTCCTTGCGCGCCACCGCGCCTTCGCCAAGAATCTTCAGCGCCAGGATGAACTCGGTGCGGTATTGATCCTTGCGCCGGCCCACATAGGCCTGCGTCGCAAGCACCCGCAAGCCGTCATAGGGCAGCGTGTAGCGGCCGTAATCGGTTTCGCGGCCCCAGATCGCCAGCACGATCGTGCCGGGCACGCCGAAGCGCGCTTCGATCGCGGCAAGCGCCGCGCGATGCTTCTGCATGAGCCGCTGCCCTTCCGCGGCCAGCCTGATGATGCTGGCTTCCTTCAGATAATCCGCCGGCACCTGCACGAACTCGGCCTGCGACGGCGCGCCGGTCGCGGGTCGCCCGGGCAAGATCAAATCGGGCAATTTGTAATCCGGCTCGAGGCCGCGGGTCTCGGCATCGAACGTCGCGCGCGACACACCGGCCGCTTGCGCTTCCGGCCACAGCGAAGCGATGAATTGCGTGAAACCGGCGTCGGCGGCGCGGGAGGGAGACGATCCACAGAGGCCGGCGATCAACGCGACAATGAACGCCAGCCGATTCATATTACTTTCACCGCGTCAGTTTCTTGTACTTCAGCCGATGCGGGATGATGGAATCCTGGCCCAGCCTGCGCATCTTGTCTTTTTCATAATCCTGGAAATTACCCTCGAACCATTCGACGTGGCTGTCGTCCTCGAAGGCGAGCATGTGGGTTGCGATGCGGTCTAGGAACCAGCGGTCATGGCTGATGATGACGGCGCAACCGGCGAAATCCTCCAGCGCCTCTTCCAGCGCGCGCAGGGTGTCGACGTCCAGATCGTTGGTGGGCTCGTCGAGCAGCAGCACGTTGGCGCCCGACTTGAGCATCTTCGCCAGATGCACCCGGTTGCGCTCTCCGCCCGACAGGGAGCCTACCTTCTTCTGCTGATCGGCGCCCTTGAAGTTGAACGACGAGCAATAGCCGCGCGAGTTGACCTCGCGCTTGCCCAGCAGGATCAGTTCGTTGCCGCCGGAAATCTCCTCCCACACGCTCTTCGTGCCGTCGAGTGAGTCGCGCGACTGATCGACATAGCCGAGGTGCACCGATTCCCCGATCGTGATGGCGCCCTTGTCCGGCGTCTCCTGCTTGGTGATCATCCGGAACAAAGTGGTCTTGCCGGCGCCGTTGGGGCCGATCACGCCGACGATGCCGCCCGGCGGCAATTTGAACGTCAGATTGTCGATCAAAAGCCGGTCGCCAAACCCCTTGGTCAGCCCCTCGAAATCGATCACGTTCTGACCCAGGCGCTCGGCCACGGGAATCGTGATCTGCGCGGTCTGGGTCTGCTTTTCGCTGGCCTGCTTCAGAAGTTCCTCGTAGCGCTGGTAGCGCGCCTTGGATTTGGCCTGACGCGCTTTCGGAGAGGCCGCGATCCATTCCTTCTCGCGCTCCAGCGTGCGTTGATGCGCGGCTTCCTCGCGGCCTTCCTGCGCGAGACGCTTCTGCTTCTGCGACAGCCAGGCGGTGTAATTGCCCTCGTAGGGAATGCCCTTGCCGCGGTCGAGTTCGAGAATCCACCCCGTGACGTTGTCGAGGAAATAGCGGTCATGGGTGACGATCAGGATCGCGCCGGGATATTGCCGCAGATGGCCTTCCAGCCATGACACCGATTCGGCGTCGAGATGGTTGGTCGGCTCGTCCAGCAGCAGCAGGTCCGGCTGGTCGAGCAGCAACCGGCACAGCGCAACGCGGCGGCGCTCGCCGCCGGAAAGTTTCGTGACGTCGGATTCGTCGGGCGGGCAACGCAGCGCGTCCATCGCCTGGTCGACCTTGCTGTCGAGATCCCAGAGGCCTGCGGCCTCGATCTCGTCCTGCAATCTGGTCATCTCGTCGGCGGTCTCGTCGGAATAATTCACCGCCAGTTCGTTGTAGCGGTCGAGTATCGCCTTCTGCTTGGCGACGCCAAGCATGACATTCTCGCGCACGGTCTTGGTGGCGTCGAGCTGCGGTTCCTGCTCGAGATAGCCGACCCGCGCGCCCTCGGCGACCCAAGCCTCGCCGTTATATTCCTTGTCGAGGCCGGCCATGATCCGCAGCAGCGTCGACTTGCCGGAGCCGTTGACGCCGAGCACGCCGATCTTGGCGTCGGGATAAAACGACAGATGGACGTTATCGAGCACCTTGCGGTTGCCGGGATAGGTCTTGGACAGACCCTGCATGAAATAGACAAACTGACGGGCCATCGCGATCCCTGAAACCGTTGGATTTATGGAAATTTGCTGCCGCTGATGTAGCGGCGCGGCTCCCAAAGGGCAACCGCGGATAGTGCGGTGGTGCTGAAGTTCTCTTTATTCTTGCCCCGGGTTCTTCAAGAGAACCTCCGAACCAAACCACCCTGGAATCATCGATTCTGGGGTCCTTTCAAATCCGAAGTTTGCCGCGGGTCGAGCGAACCTCGGATTTTGGACAATCGCGTTTTCCATCCGTTCACTACAGTTGATTACGGGGCCGATACCATGCTTGCGCCAGATCATGACAATTGAAACCTTCTTTTAATAAATCAGGCCAAAACTGTCGATCGGCACCTCAAAAGGCGCTCTGCGCGGCCCAGGCCGCGAACGAAAACAGCAGGCCGCGTCATGACAACGATCGCGTCAGAATCTCTTTCTTCCCCGGCGGACAGCCGTGACGGACGGTCCCACCCTTTCGCTGAAATCCTGACTTTTTGGCGCCAGTTCTTCGGCCGGGCGTTCAACCCCTACCGGCCCGAACTGCACTATATGCGCGGCCCGGGTCCCGCCTGGCGCGCCAAGCAGATTGCGTCGTCGCGCCTGCGTTCCTGATCACCTGCGATATCGAAGCCGCCAGCACTTTTCTGGGCGGGGGCGCTTGCGCGCGTAAGCGTTGCGCGCGACCATAGCGCTTCCCCGGCGGCGCGTTTTCGCACCGTCATCATCGCCAGGAACGGATCTCCCCATGACGCGGCTGCGCTGTGCAATTCTCGATGACTATATGAATCTGGCTTTGGGAATAGCGGACTGGGCGAAGGTCGGCGATCGCGTCGAGGTCAAGGTATTCAACGAGCCGTTTGCTTCGCCGGAAGCCGCGGCCAGCGCGCTTGCGGATTTCGAGATTATCTGCGCGATGCGCGAGCGCACGCCGTTTCCGCGCGCCATGTTTGCGGCATTGCCCAAACTGAAATTGCTGATCACCTCGGGCATGCGCAATGCCGCGCTCGATATGGAAGCCGCCAAAGACCATCAGGTGGTGCTGTGCGGCACGCAATTTGGCCGCGATCCCACCGCACCGCTGGCGATGGGCCTGATCCTGGAACTGACCCGCAATATCGGCCGTGAAAACGCGCGCATGCACGCCGGCGAACGCTTGCAGAAATTCGTCGGCATCGAGATCGAGGGCCGGACGCTCGGCGTGGTCGGCCTCGGCAAGCTTGGAGCCAAGGTTTCGGGGCTCGCGAAAGCCTTCGGCATGAACGTGATCGCATGGAGCCCAAACCTGACGCCGGAGCGATGCGAGGAAGTCGGCGTCGGCTACGCCACCAAGGAGCAATTATTCTCGACCGCCGACTTCATCACCATCCATGTTGTGCTGAGCCAGCGCTCGCGCGGACTGGTCGGAGCCGCGGATCTGGCGCGCATGAAGCCGACCAGCTACCTCGTCAACACCGCGCGCGGACCGATCGTCGATGAAGCCGCACTTCTGGAAACCCTGCAGCAGCGCAAAATCGCCGGCGCCGCGATCGACGTGTTCTCGGTCGAGCCGCTGCCGGTCGATCATCCCTTCCGCAAGCTCGACAACATCGTGCTGACGCCGCATCTCGGCTATGTCACCGAGGAAGGCTTTCGCAGCCACTACAGCCAGATGGTCGAGGGCATCGACGCATGGTTGAAAGGCGAGCCGCTGCGACGGCTCGCCTGAGAGCGCGGCTCGCGCCTGCCACCATCCGGGCGATCAAGGCCGGCACATGAAATGGCGGCTTTGCGCCGAGCATTGCTGCGAGCGCAGTAAGCCATTCCCTGACCTGGGCAGGGTCATCGTCTACAATCCTGTAGATGTTGCCGGCCTGGCCGTGTTCGACAGCCCTGACGGTTGTCGAAGTTGCGCGATGAAGCCGCTTGACGCCAGCTTTTAGCGCACCGTCACCGGCGCGGGCAGCGGCGGCACCACGGTAGGCTGCGTTCCGGCAACGCTCGACTGCGCAAGCGGCGGTCCGGCATTCGGTCCGGGCACCGGCTGCGCCGAGGCGGTCGTGGTCGACACCGGCGGCGCGCCACCGGGAAGCACAACCACGCGAGTTCCAACCTTCACGCGATCGAACAGATCCGAGACATCCTCGTTCAACATGCCGATGCAACCCGAAGAGACGAACTTGCCGATCGTCGAGGGCTGGTTGGTGCCGTGGATGCGGTAGACGGTGGAACCGAGATACATCGCGCGGGCGCCCAGCGGATTGCCCGGGCCGCCGGCCATGAACCGCGGCAGATAAGGCTGACGCTCGATCATCTCGGTCGGCGGATGCCAATCCGGCCACTCGGCCTTGCGCGAGATTTTCTGCACACCGGTCCATGTAAAGCCGTCGCGGCCGACGCGGACGCCGTAGCGGATCGCGCGCCCGCCACCCAGCACGTAATAGAGATAGGTGTTCGGCGTGTCGACGATCAGCGTTCCCGCCGGCTCCTTGGTGGCCAAAGCGACTTCCTGCCGGCGCAGGTTCGGCGCGAGTTGCGCAGGCGCGACCTCCGGCTGTTCATCCGGCGGCAGCGCGGACAGCACCATCGGCTTGCCGTCGGCTCCCAAGGGAACCGGCGGTTGAATCGATCCCGTGACGTTCCCCGGAGTGCCGATGGACTCAGGCGGCCGCAAGACGCGAATGTCTTCATTGGGATCGATGAAGCCCGGTGCGGGAATGCGATTGTCGGCGTTGCCGCGATCCGAATAGGTCTGTTGCGGCGGACCGGACGGACGGTCCGAATAGATCACCGCCGGCGGTCGATCGGGGCGGCCATAGCGCGGGTCGTCTGGCGAAAGGATTGGACCGGTAGGCGGGCCGCGGTCGGAATAAACGGGAGGCGCGCCGATCGGCCGGCCGTAGCGCGGATCGTCGGGCGAAAGCACGGGCCCAGCGGGCGAACCGCGGTCGGAATATACGGGAGGCGCGCCCATCGGCCGGCCATAGCGCGGATCGTCAGGCGAAAGCACGGGCCCAAGCGGCGGCGGCAGCGCAGTCGAGTTCTGCGCATTCGGAGCCTCATCATCATCATTATCCAGCCCGTCGAGATCGGGCGCGCCCGGAGCGCGGCGATAGTCGCTCGGATAACCGCCGGGCGGATAAGGCTGCGGCACCGTCGAATAGACCGCCCCGGGGGGTACCGGGTAGCCCTGCGCCAGCGCGAGCGAGGTTCCCGCCGCACCTGCCACCACGGCAGCACAAATCGTCAGAATGCTTTTGATCATCATCGCTCTTGTATAGTCCCCAAGCCCCACCGGATAGTTAACGGCAGATGGCGGAAGATAGCGGCACATTCAAGACAAATCCGGCTAAATCGCACCGGATTCAGGCATTTGTGATCCGGCGGCGCCGTTGCCGTCTTGCCTCACCGTTGGAGAAAAGTTTGCCCGCAGGCAACCGGCCATTTGTTCGGGCAATTTTTCACAAGCGCCCGAAAGCCGTTGCGGTATTCTTGAATTAGCCTGATTCGCTGCGCGCTGGCGTTGTCCGATGCGTCGCGAACGCGGCCAATTCTGTGATCACCGCGTTCCCCGACGCTCGAAAGCCTTCGCAGGTAACCCCGCGCAGGCGGAATTAGCCTCTCCATGCTGCCCGGCTTCCGGTTTTTGTTCGTCGCGATCGTTTTGTCGATCTCGGTACTTGTCTTCGGGCTTGGCGCGGCGGCGCTGCTGCGCGCGGCCCACGAAGAATTTGCCAGCACCCCATCCTGGCACGCCGCTCCCGAACCGGTGTTTGCGCAACAAAGCGAAGCCGCAAGGCCCGTTCTGGCGATGCTGCGGTTCGAACCGCCGCCCGCGGAGCAGAAGGCTTCGGACGACGTTGCTGCCCGCGCGGCCCCCGATGCGGCCCCAGAGGAACAAGCGGCGATCGATCCGGCGCCGGCCGAACCTGAGAAGGTCGCCGCGCTGACGGTCGAAGAATCACCGCCGCCGGAGACGGCCAAATCCGAAATCCCGGCATCGGAAACTCCAGCGCGGAGCGAGGCGGCGCCGGACACAACCGATGCGCCCGATACCGTCAGCGAAACAAAGATCGCGGCAATTGAAGAGGTTTTGCCTGCCGCGAAGGAAATCTTGCCTCCCGCGAGCGATGCCGGCCCGATCGCTTCTGAACAGGCGAGCGCGCCGGCCATTTCCGACGCGGATGCGGCCTCGACCAAAATCGCCACCCTGGGCGACGCACCCCTCGCCATCGAAACGCCGCCGGCCGCCAAGCCTGCAAGCGCAAAGCCCGACAAGAGCGTCATCAAGAAGCGCAGGCAAGCGCGGCAGGCGGCCCGGCGTCGCCGGATCGCGCAGCGCGCGCAACTGGCGCAACAGGCACTTCAGCAGCCGAATAACCCGTTCGCCCAGCCCGTAACCCCCGATCGCAGGCGCTGACGTTTTCGCCGATACGATCAGGCAGGCCCGGTCGCGAGCGGCGGGCCGTCGGGCAGACCCCATTCGGCCCACGAGCCGTCGTAAAGCGCGGTGCCGCGCACGCCGAGCCGATAAAGCGCCAGCGTCAACACCAGCGCGGAGACGCCGGAGCCGCAGGTCGTCACGATCGGCTTTGTCATGTCAACGCCCGCACCCGTGAACGCTTTCCGCAAATCGTCGAGCGGCTTCATTGAGCCGGTCTTGGCATCGAACAATTCGGCGTAAGGAACGTTGCGGCTGCCCGGGATGTGACCGGAGCGGCGGCCCGGCCACGGCTCGGCTACCGTGCCCTCGAAGCGCGGACGTGGACGCGCATCGACCAGCTGTTCGGAGCGCGTTTCCAGATTGCCTAGCAATTGCTGTTTGCTGCGGACGAAGCTTGAATCGAGCCTGGCCCGGAATTTTCCAGGCTTCGGCGTGACCTTTCCGGAATGCGTCGGGCGGCCTTCGCGCAACCATTTCTGCAGGCCGCCATCCAATACCTTCACACCGGGATGGTCGAACGATAGGAACATCCACCAGGCCCGCGGTGCTGCGACCCAGGCGCCGGAATCGTAGGCGACCACGGTATCGCCCGAGGAAATGCCGAGCGCCGATACGTCGCGCTCAAACTGCGCGGCGTCCGGATACATATGCGGCCGCGGATCATTGTGATCGGCAATAGCGCCGACATCGAAAAACACCGCGCCCGGGATATGAGCGCCCAGATAATCGTCCGACGGCAGCGGCAGCACGCCGGGCATCTTGTAGGACGCATCGATGATCTTGACTTTTGGGTCGTCGAGACGAGCGGCGAGCCAATCGGTCGAGACAAGCGGATCGTCGGCGGATGATGTCATGGATGAATCCTCATTGTCATTCAGGCGCAGACCCGGAATCCAGGAGTTATTATCGAGATTCCGGGTTCGCTCGCGCGCGTCCCGGAATGACGAAAGATTCTCTCAACCCTTCGGCTTCTTCGGCTCGACCTTCTCGACCGGACCGCCGGCATCGCGCCAGGCGGCGAACCCGCCGCCCATATGCGCGACCGGCTTCAGTCCCATGTCCTGCGCGGTTTTCGCCGCCAGCGCCGAGCGCATTCCGCCGGCGCAATGAAAGATGAACTTCTTGTCGCCCTGAAAAATCGGCTTCGCATAGGGGCTTGCAGGATCGATCCAGAATTCCAGCATGCCGCGGGTGCAGGAGAACGCGCCGGGAATCCGGCCGTCGCGCTCGATCTCGCGGGGATCTCGGATGTCGACGATCACCACATCGTCGCTTTGCGCGGCCTTGATGGCGTCCGCCGCGCTAACGGTTTCGATCTGAGCATTGGCTTCGTCGATCAGGGATTTGATGCCGCGGTGAATGGTCTGGGGCATGAACCTTCCTCCAAGTCCGTCATTCCGGGGCAATGCGAAGCATTGAACCCGAAAATCTCCGTCGATGTTCTTACGACATCGAGATTCCGGATCAGCCCGCGTCGCGGTCTGTTCGGAATGACGACGATAACGTCCGGCACGACGACTACCGTACCAGTTCCCTCATCGCACCCTCGAGACCCTCGATCGTGATCGGGTACATGCGCTCGGAAAACAGCCGTCGAATAATGGTGGTCGATTCCGAATAGTCCCAGTGCCGCTGCGCCACCGGATTGAGCCACACCGCATGCGGATAGGTGCGCGTGATGCGCTCGAGCCAGACCGATCCCGACTCCTCGTTGACATGCTCGACCGAGCCGCCGGGGACCATGATTTCGTACGGCGACATCGAGGCGTCGCCGACGAACACCACCTTGTAGTCGTGCGGGTATTTATGCAGAACGTCCCAGGTAGGGGTGCGGTCGGTAAAGCGCCGCCGGTTCTGCTTCCACACGCCTTCATAGAGGCAATTGTGGAAGTAGAAATATTCCATGTGCTTGAATTCGGTCTTCGCCGCGGAGAACAATTCCTCGACCTGCTCGATATGCGAATCCATCGAGCCGCCGATATCGAAGAACACCAGCACCTTGACCGCGTTGCGCCGCTCGGGGCGCATATAAACGTCGAGATAGCCGTGGTTGGCGGTCTCCCTGATCGTGGTATCGAGATCGAGTTCGTCCGGGGCCCCGGTGCGGGCGAATTTGCGCAACCGCCGCAAAGCGATCTTGATGTTGCGGATGCCGAGTTCGACGTTGCCGTCGAGATCCTTGAATTCGCGTCGGTCCCACACTTTCACGGCGCGGAAATTGCGGTTCTTCTCCTGGCCGATCCGGATGCCCTCGGGGTTGTAACCATGCGCGCCGAACGGCGATGTGCCGGCCGTGCCGATCCATTTGTTGCCGCCCTGATGCCGGGCCTGCTGCTCCTTCAAGCGCTGGCGCAAGGTTTCCATGAGCTTGTCCCAGCCCATCGCCTCGATCTGCTTCTTCTCTTCCTCGGTAAGGTATTTTTCAGCGAGCTTCTTGAGCCATTCGGCGGGAATGTCGGCCTTTTCCATGGCGTCGAGCAGGCTCTCCAGCCCCTTGAACACGGTGCCGAACACCCGATCGAACTTGTCGAGATTGCGCTCGTCCTTCACCAGCGAGGCGCGCGACAAATAGTAAAAATTCTCAACCGTCTGCTCGGCAAGGTCGGCGTTGAGCGCCTCCATCAGCGTCAGGTATTCGCGCAGGGTCACCGGGACCTGCGCGTCGCGCAATGATGTGAAGAATTGCAAAAACATGAATTACAGATTGCCTGCCGGACCGTGGACGTCAAGGGCCTCCGGGTGCCAGACAGGCCTAGACCTGCCGGGTTTTTCAACTAGAATTGGGCTAACAAGGGTTTCATCGGGGCGTTATCAATGGGTATTTTAGCGGCACTCGTGATTGGCGCGATCGCCGGCTGGCTCGCCGGCCTGATCGTGCGTGGCGCCGGTTTCGGGCTGATCGGAAACATCGTGATCGGCATCATCGGCGCGCTGGTCGCGAGCTGGCTGCTGCCGCAGCTCGGCGTCAGCCTCGGCGGCAGCACGGTGCGCGATATCGTCAATGCCACCATCGGCGCAGTCATCATTCTCGTCATCCTCTCGCTGGTCAGGCGCGCCTGACCACTCTCCATCATCCCCGCAACGACCGCCGGGATGGCGGTCGTTTCCTGTTCAGTAAAGGCGCGCTCGTGCCCTCAAGAACGAACAACAAGGCAAATGCTCGATGAAATTTACCGGCACTAAGGACTATGTCGCCACCGATGACCTCAAGATCGCCGTCAACGCCTCGATCGTACTTGAGCGCCCGCTGCTGATAAAGGGCGAGCCCGGCACCGGCAAAACCGTGCTGGCGGAGGAAGTCGCCAAGGCGATCGGTGCGCCGCTTCTGACCTGGCACATCAAGTCCACCACCAAGGCGCAGCAGGGTCTCTACGAATACGACGCGGTATCGCGGCTGCGCGACAGCCAGCTCGGCGACGCCAGGGTTTCCGATATCAGCAATTACATCAAGCGCGGAAAGTTGTGGGACGCCTTTACCAACGAGAAGCGCCCGGTGCTTCTGATCGACGAAATCGACAAGGCCGATATCGAATTCCCCAACGATCTCCTGCTCGAACTCGATCGGATGGAGTTCTTCGTCTACGAGACCGGCGAGAACATCAAGGCGCAGCTGCGCCCGATCGTGATGATTACCTCGAACAACGAAAAGGAGTTGCCGGACGCGTTCCTGCGCCGCTGCTTCTTCCACTATATCAAGTTTCCCGATGTCGAGACCATGCACCGGATCGTCGACGTGCATTTTCCCGACATCAAGAAACGCCTGGTGGAAGAGGCGTTGCGGATCTTTTTCGAGGTGAGGGAGGTGCCAGGCCTGAAGAAGAAGCCCTCGACATCAGAGCTGCTGGACTGGCTGAAACTCCTGCTTAACGAGGACATGACGCCGGAGATGCTCAGGGAGCGCGACCCGCGCAAGCTGATCCCGCCGCTGCACGGCGCGCTCCTCAAGAACGAGCAGGACGTGCATTTGTTCGAGCGGCTGGCGTTTCTGAGCCGAAGAGAGGTCTGAGCCGGCGCTCAGACGTCCGCTCGTCTGATCGATGCATCCGCCTCCGGTACGCTGCGGCCGCGTATCAGGTCGGAAGCCTTGTCGGCGATCATCATGGTTGACGCATTGAGGTTGGCCGAGATCATTCGCGGCATAATGGAAGCATCGATGACGCGCAGGCCCTGAAGCCCGTGCACGCGCAGCCGGTCGTCGACCACCGCCCAAGCGCTGCCGGCCGGGCCCATGCGGCACGTGCATCCCGGGTGAAACGTCGTGGTCCCGCGCTGCGTCGCCGCGGCGAGGAATTCATCGTTGGTCTGCACATCGGGTCCGGGAAAATCTTCATACGCAAAATAGGGCGCAAGCGGCGCGGATGAGAGCAGGCGACGCGCCAGCCGCATGCCGGCGACGACGGTGCGGCGATCGAGTTCCTCGACCAGGTAGTTGGTTTGAATGACCGGCGGTTCGAACGGATCGGCCGAGCGGGCGCGGACATAACCACGGCTTTCGGGCCGCTGCTGCCAGGATGCGACCGTCATGCCGGGCTCGTCTTCGAGCTGTCCCTGCACGCCCTCCTTGTAACTCGCAGGCGTGAATGTCAGCTGCAGATCGGAGCTCTCGGTGGTCTCGCCGGAGTGCCAGAAGCAGTACACCATCGTCGGCGACAGCGAGAGCAGGCCGCGCCGCGTGGTGGCCCACTTGATCGCCTCCAAAGCCAGGCTGAGGCCACGCCTGCGTTCGTTGATGGTTTTGATGTTCTTGACGCGGGCGACCGAACGAGGTGCGTAATGGTCTTGCAATCCCTCGCCGACGCCCGATAGCGCGTGACGCACCTCGATGCCGAGCGATCGCAGCAGTTCCGGCGATCCGACGCCTGACAATTGAAGGAGTTGCGGCGAGTTGTAGGTGCCGCCGGCAAGGATCACTTCCCTGTTGGCGCGCACCTCGGTCGGAGTGCCGCCCTTGCCGCCTTTGATGTAGCGCACGCCGATCGCGCGCTTGCCCTCGAGCACAATCCCGGTCGCGTGCGCATGCGTTCGCACATGGACATTCGGCCGTTTCATCGCGGGATTCAGAAAGGCGGTAGCCGCGCTGACGCGCAGGCCATTTTGAATCGTGCGCTGGGCGTAGGATACGCCCTCCTGAATTGCGCCGTTGTAATCGGGGTTGCGCGGAATGCCGAGACTTATCGCTCCGGCCATGAACGCCTCGCAAAGCGGGTCCTTCCAGTCCATGGTGGTGACGGTCAGATTGCCGTCGCGTCCCCGAAACCTGTCGTCGCCCTCGCCGACGCGCCGCTCCAGCCGCTTGAAATACGGCAGTACATCCTGATAGCCCCAGCCGCGATTGCCGAGCTGCGCCCAGGTGTCGAAATCCTGGCGCTGGCCGCGATTGTAGATGTGACCATTGATCGAGGAGGAGCCGCCGAGCGTCTTGCCGCGCGGTGCGTAGATGCTGCGGCCTCCGGTCCAGGGCCCCGGCTCCTGCTGGTAGGCCCAGTTGATGCTCTTCATGTGAAAGGTCTTGATGAAGCCCGCCGGCAGATGGATGTAGGGATGCCAGTCACGGGGCCCTGCTTCGAGCACACAGATGCTGGTGCCGGCGTCTTCGCTCAGCCGGTTGGCGAGCACGGACCCGGCCGACCCCGCGCCAACGATCACGTAATCGAATGTATCCGTCATCTGTTCTGGCGGTACGCTACCGCGCCTTTTCGTCAAGTTGATAGGTCAGATGCGCCCTCACCGTCGGCCATTCGCCGGCAATGATACTGTAGACCACCGTGTCGCGCAGCGTGCCGTTCGACGCGATCTGATGATTGCGCAGAATGCCGTCAAGCTTGGCGCCGAGCCGCTCGATGCCGCGCCGGCTCTGATGATTGAAAAAATGCGTGCGGAATTCGACCGCGATGCAATCGAGCTCTTCGAACGCATGGCCGAGCAACAGCAATTTACACTGGGTATTGACCGCGCTGCGCTGAACGCGCTTGGCATACCAGGTCGAACCGATCTCGACACGCCGGTTCGCCGCATCGACGTTCATATAGGTCGTCATGCCCGCGATTTTGCCGTCGGCATCGAAAACAGTGAACGGCAGCATGGACCCCGCGGCCTGCAGCCCGAGCCGGCGATCGATCTCCTTGCGCATATCTTCGGCGCGCGGAATGAACGTGTACCAGAGCTTCCACAGTTCGCCGTCCTTCACCGCTTCGGTCAATCCGTCGCAATGATCCGGCGACAATGGCTCGAGCCGCGTGAACGGGCCGCGCAGTGAAACCGGTTCAAGCCAGGCCATCCGGTACTCCATTCGTTATCCCGTCATTGCGAGGAGCGTAAGCGATGAAGCAATCTACCCTCACTTCGCGGCCCTGGATTGCTTCGCTTCGCTCGCAACGACGAAAATTGCCGTTTGTGGTCGCAGTCACTTATTCAGAAAATTCAGCGGCAGGCCGGGGCGCGCCCAGTCCATCGCGATCAGTTCGCCCTTGCCGGACAGGGTGATATAGGCGGTTTTCAGGTCGGGGCCGCCGAACGCGATATTGGTGGTGACGCGATCGCCGGTCGGCACCTGCTCGACGATGGCGCCATCGGGCGCGATCACAGAAATGCAGCCCGAGATCAACGTCGCCACGCAGACATTGCCGCAAGCTTCGACCGCAAGCGAGTCGAACATCTGGTAGCCGCCGAGTCCCGCGATCGGCTTGCCGCGTTCGCCGCGATAGATCACGTCGCGCGGCTTGACCTCGCCGGGCGCGGACAGGTCGAACGCCCATAGCCGCGCCGTCGGCGTCTCCGCGACATAGACGGTGTTCTCGTCAGGCGACAATCCGATACCGTTGGCCGGCAGCATGCCGAACACCCCTTCAACTACCTGCCTGGCCCCGGGCTTCACATAATAGAACGCGCCGACATCCAGATCGCGCTCACGGCGCTTGCCGAGGTCGGTGAACCAGAGGCCGCCGTGCCTGTCGAACACCAGGTCGTTCGGACCCTTGAGCGGATGCTCGCCGCATTTGTCGAACAGGGTTTCGACCTTGCCGGTCGCAAGATCGATGCGCTGGATCGAGCCCCCGATATATTCCGCCGGCGAAGGCGGCCCCGGCATCATCGTGCCGCGTGACGGGATCCAGCTGAATCCGCCGTTATTGCAGATATAGCATTTGCCGTCGGGCCCGATCGCCGCGCCATTGGGGCCGCCGGGAATTTCCGCGACCACCTGCTTGCGCCCGTCGGGCCAAACCCGCGTCAGCCGCCGGCCGCGAATTTCGACCAGCACTACCGATCCATCCGGCATGACCACCGGCCCCTCGGGGAATTCGAGATCGGTGGCGAGAACGCGAACATTGGACATAAAATCCTCCCGGCTTTTTCTGGCTGCAGGCGGATTTCAGCGTCGATCCCGCACGCGCAACAATTTCGTTGCGCGATGTTATGGCAAAGTCGATATCGATTGCCAAGCAATCACCGGGCATGAGGCCGCGCAGGGCAGCCCCAGCCCCGCGCGGGCTACTCCCTCACCGGTATCCAAATCTCGAGGCCGCCATTGCCAGTGAGCGGATCGAAATTTTCGTCATAGCGCTCGAAGTTCGGCGCGTCGGCCGCTTTCATGCCCGAAGCTGGCAGCCAGTGATTCCAGATCGTGTTGATGGTCCGGCGAATGGTCGCGATATGATCGCGATGGGTAAAGACCGCGTATTTCTGTTCGGGGATGCGAACGCGGCTGAATTCGCGCGGCAGATCGGAGAAATCGGAGACCTCGACGCCGGCGATGTAATCGAAATTTCCGGCGTCGTCGCCGTTGCAGCAGACGCCGTAAGCCACCTGCCCGATCCGGCCGGGGATATTCTCCACCGATTGGTGAAAGCGCTGCCACTGGCCGGGAATGCCGGCACCGTTCTCGCGGGAGTAACGCTCGCTGATGCCTGCGACGAGCAGCGGTTTGGCGGTCTCAAAACGCGGCGCCTGAAGGTTGTCGATAGCGGTTGAATCCATGGTGATTGGCTCCTGAAGCTTGAGATAGTCGAGACGCGTTGCGGCGCGGACCGCTTCGGGCGTGACCCCGAAATGGTCCCGGAACGCGCGGGTGAATGCTTCGTGAGAGCCATAATCCGCATCCAGCGCCACGCTGAGAATGTCCGGCGCGCCGCCTGCGAGCGCACGCGCCGCCTCGGTGAGGCGTCGGGCCCGTACGTAGCGCATGACCGACAGCCCCGTCGCAGCGGCGAACGCGCGGACCATGTGAAAGCGCGAGATACCGCCGATCGCCGCGATCTCGTCGAGGGTCAACTCGTCGGCAAGATGGCTTTCGACAAACCAGAGCGCTTTCTGGGCAGGATTCATGGACGATGAGCCTTCATTCGAAGCTCGCGTATCATGATCGCTTCGCACGCGCTTCATTTGACAGTCATTGCTCTCATCCGCTCGGGCGGGACTGGAACCAGCGCGGCGATCTTCTTCCGCTCTGCGGAAAATAGCAGCCAATGCGTCGCTGGCAACATCATCTCAATCGTGCATACTGCCCGCGCATTCAATCCGACGGCTCAACAAGCTGCACCGCAAAGAGACTGCCTGAGCCTCGGCCAGCACGTCAGGGAGGACGATGATGCACTACCGTGTCTTGAGCTACGCCAAGTCCGCAGCGCTTGCGGGGCTTCTTGCCGTTGCGGTCGCGACCGCGGCCAATGCGCAGAAGAAATACGATCCCGGCGCGACGGATACGGAGATCAAGGTCGGCAATATCATGCCCTACAGCGGGCCGCTCTCCGCCTATGCCACGATAGGAAAAACGGAAGCCGCCTATTTCAAGAAGATCAACGAGGAAGGCGGCATCAACGGCCGCAAGATCAGCTTCATTTCGTACGACGATGGTTACAATCCCGCGAAGACCGTGGAACAGGCGCGCAAGCTGGTGGAGGATGACGAAGCCCTGCTGATTTTCAATCCGCTCGGAACTCCCGGCAATACCGCGATTCAGAAGTACATGAACGCCAAGAAGGTGCCGCAGCTGTTCGTTTCCACGGGCGCCGCCAAATGGAACGATCCGAAGAATTTTCCATGGACCATGGGCTGGCAACCGAACTACCAGGTCGAGGCCCGTATCTACGCCGCCTACATCCTGAAGAATTATCCCGGCAAGACCATCGGAATCCTTTATCAGAACGATGATTTCGGGAAGGATTATGTAATCGGAATGCGTGAAGGTCTCGGAGATCAGGCCAACAAGCTGATCGTCATCGAGGCATCGTACGAGACAAGTTCGCCAACGGTCGATTCGCAGATCGTGCAGATCAAGGCCGCCAATCCGGACATCCTGATCAATATTTCGACGCCAAAGTTCGCCGCGCAGTCGATCAAGAAGGCCGGCGAGCTTAAATGGAAGCCGATCCATTTTCTCACCAACGTCTCGGTGTCCGTCGGCAGCGTCATGAAGCCGGCCGGTTACGAGAACGGCGAAGGCATTCTCAGCGCGGCGTATCTGAAGGACCCCAAGGATCCGCAGTGGAAAAACGATCCCGGCCTGAACGAATGGCGGGCCTTCATGACGAAGTGGTATCCCGAAGGCGATCAGGAAGACGCCGCAACCGTTTTCGCCTACGGCGTCGCCAAGGGGCTCGAGCAGGTGCTCAGGCAATGCAAGGACGATCTTACGCGCGTGAACGTGATGAAGCAGGCGGCCAATCTGAATTTCGAGATCGGCATCTACCTGCCGGGCACCCGGATCAAGACCAGCCCGACCGATTACGCGCCGCTCGAGCAGCTACAGATGATGCGGTTCAAGGGCGAGAGCTGGGAGTTGTTCGGACCGCTCATGTCAGGCGAAAAGAGCTGACCGCGCTTTCCGGGTTCGATGCGCATCGACCCGGAATGACGGCTTGTGACGCTAAAATCACTTCCCGCCCTCCTTCACCGCCGGCGCGTCCTTGGCCGGCGGTGTGTCGGCTTTCTTCGTTAGATCCTCGGCCGTTTTCTTCTGCGCCGCCTGCAGGTCGTCCACGATCTTCTGCAGGGAGGCGATCGTACTCTTCAAGCCTTCGATCTGACGGTTGGCGGCATCGAGCTTCTGCTGATGGTCAGTCCCGAGTTTCGTGATTGTCTTCTGCAGGAAATCGACATTGCTCTGCAGGCAACTGGTCCTCCGCTCCATGGTCTTTTCGACGGTGCAGATTTCGATGCCGGGAACGTCCTGCGCGGTTGCACAGGGCGTCAGCATGCAGGGCGCCAGAACCACTGATGCGCCGAGCGCGATCCGGCCGATCATCAAAGTCCTCATTCCGGGTGGCGCTCTCGGTCAATTTGTTGCGAGCCAGGTGCGGGATGCCCCGAAGATATCATACTGAAACCTCATTCGCGCGTTGAGGTTTTGCCGAGGACACCCAATTAAAGCGGAACTGGGCTCGAGGGGTGCGGAACTCAAGCGGACGCTGGTGCGTCTTTCCGAGGGAGAATCATCAGATGGCAACGCGCGAACGACGCCTGGCCGAATTCAATGGCGAAGGAGAACCGCCGCCGGGTCAGCCGGTCCAGGTGCTATGCGAGGACCACAGCGGCACCTATCAATTGCCGTTCGCCTGCCGTTGGGTCGATGGCGAATGGCGCAACAACGAGTCCGGCGGCATCGTTGAGGCGACCGTGGTCGGCTGGCGACTGCGCCGCCCCTGAGTCGGAAGCAGGCCCTCCTGAAGTCGCGCCCTGTGCCAAAATGCGACGCAAATCGATGGTATCTTAAGGTTCGGAACGCGGCCGGAACGAACCGCGCCCGAATCAGCGGTTGAGGTCCGTATTCCGGCGTTCACGGCTAGATGTCGGTCTCCATCCGATACGGCTCACCACATCCAGCACGACAGAAATCCACCGCAGCAAGCGACCGACGACAAACGTTAATTCTTCGGGCGACGACACTTGCCGCTACTTCCAGGGCGTCACCGGCGGCACCTTGTCGGTGGCCGGCGGCACGTCGACGGTCTTGAAATCCGCCGGGCTGACGATTTCGAGATACTCCATGTCCGGCGAGTAGTCGTAGAGATAGTGCACGATCCCCGGCCGCTGATGTACGACGTCGCCGGCCTGCACCAGCGTCGGCTTGTCTTCATACATGAAGCGCGCCCAGCCCTTGGTCATGATGACGATCTGGAAGTCGCAATCGTGGCGGTGCCAGCCGGTGCCGTCCACCGGAGGCATCTCTGGATTGGCCTTGACCAGATGACAGATCACCTGGCCTCCGGTGGCGGCGGCGATGCCGAGATCGCGATAGAGGAAGAAGTCGCGTAAGCCTCCTTCCGTGAATTCGGTATCGCCGGGTTTGACGTGGGAAAATTTGTTGACGACAGCGTGCTGGTTCATCGTAAGCCTCCACTGTTCTTGTTCATGCAATCCCGACAATCGTCAGCGTCCAATTTTTTGGCAGCAGGGATCGCGGTGTTCGCAGCTTCATTGTGCTATGCGAAAATCACGCCAGCAGCGCTGCACCGCGGCGATTTCAAGGATCGCTGCCGTGAAGGCGCCGAAGCCGCTGGAGGCAGACCGAAATCCGGATTGAGCTGATCTCTGTGCGTCATCGCCGGCTCAACATGGCCGGTCGTGCAAGTGTCCCGGATGGCACCAAGTTAAGCAGAACGTGCCCGATGCTTGAGCCCTTCAAACAGGCAACCGGGCGTGCGCGGTGCCTAATATTCGACCTCAAGCTCTTCGATGTCGGCGGGCTCGGCTTTGGCGGCCTCGATCCATTCCTGCATTTCAGGCAGCGCCATGATGGTGCCGGCATAGACCTTTAGCCTCGGATCCAGCTTCACATCGTAGGTCATGAAGCGGGTCACGACCGGCGCATACATCGCATCCGCCATGGAACGCTCGCCGAACAGGAAGGGCCCACCGGATTTGGCCAGGCATTCCAGCCAAATCGTGCAGACCCGGTCGATGTCGGCTTGCGCGCGCGACCAGATCTTGAAGCCGGGGAAGTGACCTTTCAGATTGACCGGCAGAGACGCGCGCAGGGTGGTGAATCCTGAATGGATTTCACCGCAAATCGAGCGGCAGTGCGCCCGCGATACACGGTCCGCCGGCAACAAACCGGCGTCCGGCCTGATCTCGTTGAGATATTCCGCAATCGCCAGCGTATCCCATACGGTAGCGCCCTCGTGGCGCAGACACGGCACCAGGATCGATGACGACAGCAGCAGGATTTCGGCCCGCGCCGAGGCATCGTCGGGCGCGGTAACGATTTCGTCGAACTCGAGTCCGGAAAACCTGGTCAGCAGCCAGCCGCGCAGCGACCACGACGAATAATTCTTGCTGCTGATGGTCAGTGTCGCTTTCCCCATATGGCTTCCCTCACACCTGAACGCCCGTTTGGGCCGCGCGGCACCGCCTAGGCCAAAGCGTACCGCAAAAAGTGCCCATTGTTTATGCTTCGCGCATTTTATGCAGCAAGCGACGTGCCAGTTTGCAAGGCTATCTGACCCCGCTTTGGCTTCGATATTGCATGGCAATAGGGCCACGGGCGGAATGTCGGATGATGTCTATGATGTACCAGGCCTATCAGAACCACATGGACCTGACCGCACCATGGCGGACCGGGGCCGCATCGGCGCTGAAATATCTCAACCTCGTCCCGCAGGGCGTCTCCGACCGTCTGTTTGGGCGCCTCGCCGCTGCGCTGGAGTTGATCTCGCGCACCTCGCTCACCTATACGCGGCCGGCTTACGGCATCGACAGGGTGCTGGTGGGCAATCAGGAGCTGGGGGTAACCGAGGAAGTCGTCTATGCGACGCCGTTCGGTTCGCTGCTGCATTTCAAGAAGGAACATTCACCGCAACAGCCGCGCCTGATGCTGGTGGCGCCGATGTCCGGCCACTTCGCCACGCTGCTGCGCGGCACCGTGAAGACATTGCTGCAGGATCACGACGTCTACATCACCGATTGGCATAACCCCCGCGACATTCCGCTCGATCAAGGCAAATTCGGCCTCGACGAATATACCGAACACCTCATCACCTTTCTCGGTCATTTGGGTCCGCGTTCGCACATGGTGGCGATCTGCCAGCCGTCGGTGTCCGCGCTCGCTGCCGCCGCGATCATGTCGGAGGACAATCACCCCGCACGCCCGGCAACCCTGACCTTGATGGCCGGTCCGATCGATACGCGGATCCAGCCGACCAAGGTCAACGAGTTCGCCAAGAGCAAGCCGCTCAAATGGTTCGAGGAAAACCTGATCAATTACGTGCCGCTTCAATGCAAGGGCGCGTTCCGGCAGGTCTATCCGGGGTTCGTGCAACTCGCCGCCTTCGTGTCGATGAACCTCGAGCGTCACATCAAATCGCACATCGATCTTGCCGGTCATCTGGCAAAGGGCGAGAGGGAGAAGGCCGAAACCATCAAGACTTTCTACGACGAATATTTCGCGGTCATGGACCTGCCGGCGGAATTCTACATCGAAACCATCCGCGACGTGTTTCAGGAACATCTGCTGCCCCTGGGCAAGCTGACTTATCGCGGCCGGCCGGTGAACCCGGCTTCGATCAAGCGGATGGGCCTGATGACGGTCGAAGGCGAGAAGGACGACATCTGTTCGATCGGCCAGACGCTGGCAGCGCAGGACCTCTGCACCGGCGTGCGCGCCTATCGCAAGGTGCATCACATGCAGGCCGGCGTCGGCCATTACGGCGTGTTCAGCGGCAAGCGCTGGAACAACGAAATCTATCCGCTGCTGCGGGACTTCGTGCACGTCAATTCCTGAAGCTCGGTCATGGCGGGGCGCGTCGAAGGCACGATTAGTTGACGCCAAGAGCTCTCACTATTTCACCCGGATCGGCGTGTCCTTCAGTCCATTGTTGTCGAAGGCCTTTCGGAGCATTCCGTTCGAGATCGCGTCGGTCATGAACCTGGTGACGAAAGCCAGCGCCAGCGGACGATCGAGCGGAACCGCTACCGCCGTCACGGTCTGCTTGAAGGTCTCATCCAGCACGCGCGTTCCCGGAATTTTCTTCGCCATGTCGTTGAGCTGATCGCGGGACAGCGCGAACGCATCGATCTCGCCGTTCTTCAGCAACGTGAACACCTCATCGAAGTTCTGATACTCGATCACTTTCGCATTTTTGAGGTGCGCGATCGCGCCGCGCATGGTGGTGGTGTTGTATTCCACCGCGACCTTGATGCCGGGCCGATCGAGCGTCTGAAAGTTTGTCACCGGCGAACCCGCCTTGACGATGTAGGTCGCGTCCGTAACCTGATAGATCGGTCCGAACCTCATCCTGGTCATCCGCACCGCGTCCTGCGGCAGGAACGTCACGTCCCAGGCGTCCTTCGCCGCAGCGTCGGTGATCTGTCCGGAATTCTGATACGCGACATATTCGACGGGAATGCCGAACTGCGCCGCCATCTCCCTGCCGAGATCGACCGGCACCCCGGCGTAACCCTCCGCCTCGTTCTTGTTGGACCAGAATGCGCCGCCCGCCGTGCTGACCGCGATCGCCACCCGCAATTTGCCGGTTGGGGCGATTTCATCCTTCAGGGCATCGGCGTATGCGGGACCGGCCATCATCACCGAGACGCTCAGAATGAGGCCGGCCATGCGCGGCAGCGATTGATTGAACATCGGACGGCTCCACCCCTGGGCTCGTTATTGGTCACCGGGCCTTCGCAAGCAATTGTGGTCGATCGGGCAAAGCCTTGAAACCAAAATTCCCGGTCAAACCGATAAATTTGGCGAAGCGTGTGCCAAGGCATCACCTACATCAAGGCACGTAAATGGTGCGTGTGGAGCGAGGGCACGAGTGCCCGGGGCAGCTATGATAAAAGTAGTAGCTAGCCGGCTGCGAATTGTGGGTTGACAGCAGAACCGGGGGAATTCCAATGAGGAAACCGGCTCAAACAATCCGACAGGGGCGGCTCCATCAGGTCACAATCGGCACTTTCGTTCCGGGGGAAAGCAACATGCGTCGCGTTCTACTGTTCGGGGTCGTGCTTGCCTGCGCCATCAATGGCGCCTCGGCTCAAACCCAGGAAGGGCGGCTAAAGCAGATTGGCGAAACCAAGGTTGTAAAGCTCGCGTACCGATCTGACGCGAATCCTTTTTCCTTCGTGAATTCGCAGGGGCAGCCGGACGGCTACACGATCGACCTCTGCAAGTTTGTCGTCCACTCCCTCGAGCAGCAGTTAAACGCCAAACTGACGATCGCATGGGTGCCCGTCGACACTCAAAGCCGGTTCGACGCAGTCGCCGGCGGCTTGGCCGACATGGAATGCGGCTCAAGTACGGTGTCCTTCGGGCGCATGGCGAAAGTGGACTTTTCGAGTTTTACCTTCGTGGAAAATACCGGTTTGGTAGTTCGAACAAATTCCGGAATTTTCAGCGTTGGGGATATGGGCGGCAAGAAGATTGCCGTGATCGCCGGCACGACGAACGAAATTGCGCTTGTGAAGGAATTGCAGCGACGGCAGCTTCAGGCTTCCCTGATTCGGGTCAAGGACCGGCGAGAGGGTATGGCAGCACTGGAAAGCGGCGCGGTCGATAGTTTTGCCAGCGACAAGCTTTTGCTGATCGGTGCCCCGACCGCCGATGCGTCCAACTACAAGATGCTTCCGGAGAACCTGTCGGTCGAACCCTATGCCATCGCCCTGCCCCGCGGCGACTCGGCATTTCGGGTTGCTGTCAACAAGGGACTCTCGCAACTCTACAGCAGCACCGACATTCTCGACATTTATCTGAAATGGTTCTCTGCAATTGGCCCACGTCCCGATCTGCTGCGTGCGGCGGTCTATATCTTTGGGACTTTGCCGGACTAGCTTCTCGTCGCGCGGCGGCATGGGCGGCCGGCACCTTGCATTCGTGCGGCAAGCGGGTCAGCCCGCGCGTGACGATTACAGATCGAAATAATCATCGATATGCCGTCAAGGTAGAGTGAAAAAGAGTCGAAAATCGGCCGCGCCACCAAATAATCGCGTCGGACACGGAATTCCGCCCCAATCCCCCCCGGATAGTGAATGGGCGAAATGCAGGGGATTGCACATGGCTACCAAGCGAACTGAAATTGCCATCGAACGGATCATCGCATCATGCGATGGCAACATGCGCGGAGCGCTAGAGGCGCTGTTGCTTGTCAATGAGCATTTGGAAGCTGAACTGCATCAGCTCTATGCGGCTGTTTCGCTCGCCAGTCCGATCGACCAACGATTTAGAACGGTGCACTAATTTAGACCAGGCGCCTACGATCAGTTCGCGCCCACAGCAGGCACCTTGATCTCGGTCGGCAGGATAATCGCCGCCGCTATTACGAGCAAACACAGCGCCGCGAAGGCATGCAGCATGGTGACGAACCCCCCCTGCTCGTACAGCCACGCCACCAAACCGACCGATGCGCCCGCCGCGGTAAATCCGATGAAATAGCGGATCGAATAGGCGCGCGAGCGCCATTGCTCGCTGGTGTATTTGCCGACCATGGCATCGTTGATGGTGACCTGGCCGAACGCGCCCATCACGATGCCGATCGCCGCCAGGATCAGCGGCAGGTTCGACAATGTGGCCGCGAGGTACAGGAACGGCGCCAGCATGAACGACAGCGGCAGACTGACGGCCTTCAGCGAATACCGGTCGATCAGCTTGCCGATGGTGTATTGCGTCATCGCGCCGAACACATAGACGCAAGCCGCGATCACCCCGAGCAGCGCCGGGCTTCTTGTGAGGTCGGCCAGCCGCTCGGAGAACAGCTTCGGCAAGGCTACTGTTACCGCGTTGAAGGTCGTTGAGATCGCGATCACCACGATCAGCAGCGCCACGATCACCCGCCACATGTCCTCTTTCGCCACACGCGCCTGTGCGGCGGCCTGCTTGTGGCCGGAGCGATCCTCATGAACCACCGAACGCATGAAGGCCACGCCGATCAGGACCGTGACGATCCCGGGGACAATGAAGGCCCAGCGCCAGCCCAGATACTGCCCGACAACGCCGGTGACCAGCGCCGACGACGCCACGCCGAGATTGCCCCAGACGCCGTTCAGGCCCATCTCGCGGCCGAGCCGGTCGGCATAGGACACGATCATCGCGGTGCCGACGGGATGATAGATCGATGCGAACAGGCCGATCGAAAGCAGCGCGGCGCCGAGTTGCAGCGGCGTCCGTACCAGCCCCACCGCGATCATCGACGCGCCGATCCCGACAAAAAAGATCACCATCATGTGGCGGCGGCTCCAGCGATCCCCGAGCCAGCCGGTGAGCAGCGAGCCGGCACCGAAAGCGACGAAGCCGGGGGTGGCGTAAGGCAGCAGCTCGGAATACGCCATGCCGAGCGCCGGCCCCATGACGATAACGGCGGCCGCGAAGATCAGCATGGAATAGTGGTCGATAAAGTGAGCGGCGTTGACGAAACCGATCACCCGGGCCGGGCTGTTCACTGGCGAATCCTATAATTTCCCGAAATGAGTTATAGGTTCTTGTCCTGACGGGATGTGGCCAATGAGTATCGCCGAAACGCCAATCGCTGCCATCAGAGGGGGCCGCCCAACGACCTCCGATGGCGTCCATATGGTCGCGCGGCATTACCGGAAGGGTGTCCGGCTCGACACCCATATGCACCGCGAGGCGCAACTGGTTTATGCCGCCAAAGGCACGATGCAGGTCACTACCCCGAAGGGGCGCTGGCTGGTGCCGCCGGATCGCGCCGTGTGGGTGCCGGCGCGTCTCGAACATTCCATCGACGTGCTTGCGGATATCGAAATGCGGACGCTGTATTTCGATCTTGCGTGGCTGGCGCGCGAGGAGCGCAGCGCGAGCCTCGATGCGGAATTCGTGGTGCGGGTGTCGCGGCTGTTGCATGAGGCGATTCTCGCGATCTTCGATGGCCGCAACAACCCCGACCGCACCCGGCTTCTTGTTGGATTAGCCGTGCTCGAACTGCATCACGCCGAGGATGCCACGACTTTTATTCCGCTGCCGCACGAGCCGCGCTGCCGGCGCGCGGCGGACATCGTGCTCGGCGACCCCACGGGCTCGCATCGGATCGAAACGCTGGCGCGCGAGGTCGGCACGTCGGCGCGGACGCTGTCGCGGCTGTTTTCGTCGGAGACGCAACTCAGCTTCAAGAGCTGGTGCCAGCGCGCGCGCATTGCGGCCGCGATCGAAAGACTGTCGATGGAAGCCAATGTCTCGGTCAAGCAACTCGCCTCGGACCTCGGCTATGCCAGCGTGCCTGCGTTTTCGCACGCGTTCCGGCAAGTAACCGGCAAGACCCCGACGGAGTTTTCGGAAACCAAATAAGCCCGATTCGGTCATGGATGGCGGGCCGCCGCCCCCGAGGGTCGCCATTAGCCGCGAAGCGGGTAATCCAGTATTCCTGGGCGCTGGCGAGCATTCGAAAGGCAGTGTGTACTGGATGGCCCGCTTTCGCCGGGGCGCGACGAATTGATGTGCTTGATTGTGATCGGCTTCGCCCTAAATCCCATGTAAGATTTAGATTAATTTGGATTCAACCCGCCCGACATGAGCAGCAACGCGTTCTTCTCCGATCTTCTCGCCTCGATTTCCGAGCGCGGCCGCATCCTGCTCCGCCGTGCCGGGTCATCGGATGCAAAGCAGGACGCATCCGGCCTGATCGAATTGTGCGAGGCGTTGCTGTCAGGCCGGGGCGAGGCCTCCGGCACCGCGATGGCGCGCGAGGTTCTCGACCGCTATCGCCATCTGGACGAAGCCGGCCGGCTGTCGTTCTTCGAGGCGCTGGCCCGAAAATTCGGCCCGGACTGGGAGACGCTTGCCCAGGCGATCGAGACCTGGCGCGCGCAGCCGAATGATGCTGACGCCAGCGACCTGCATTTTGCCTCCGAACCGCGGCGTCAGGAATTAATACGCCGGCTGAACCGCGCGCCCGGCGGCACCAGCGAACTGGTGGCGATGCGTGCCGATTTGCTCGATCTCATGAATGGCCACAAGGACCTGACCGCGCTCGACCGCGACGTCGTGCACCTGCTGTCTTCATGGTTTAACCGGGGGTTTCTCGTGCTGCGCAGAATAGACTGGTCGACGCCCGCGAACATCCTGGAGCAGATCATCCGCTATGAAGCGGTGCACGAGATCCGCGACTGGGACGATCTGCGCCGCCGGATCGATCCGGCGGACCGGCGATGCTATGCGTTCTTCCATCCCGCCTTGGTCGATGAGCCCCTGATCTTTGTTGAGGTGGCGCTGACAGAATCGATCCCCGTGGCGATCGCGCCGCTGCTCGCCGAAGACCGGCGGCCGGTTCCGATCGAGCGCGCCCGTACCGCGGTGTTCTATTCGATCTCGAACACCCAGCGCGGCCTCGGCGGAATTTCCTTCGGCAACTTCCTGATCAAGCAGGTGGTCGAGGAATTGCGGCGCGAATTGCCGAAGCTGGAGAATTTCGTGACGCTGTCGCCGGTGCCGGGCTTCATGCAATGGCTGAAGCAGGCGCCGCATGTTCCCGTATCCGACGAAGACCGGGCGCTGCTCGATCATCTCGACGAACCCGGCTGGTTCGAGAATGCGGAACTGGCGGCGCAACTGCGTTCTGTTCTTGAACCACTCGCAGCATATTATTTTCTGAAAGCGCGCACGCCGAAAGGCCGGCTGATCGATTCGGTGGCGCGTTTTCATATCGGTAACGGCGCGCGGCTGGAGCGGATCGACTGGCTCGGCGATCTCTCCCCGAAGGGCCTGCGCGAATCCGCGGGGCTGATGGTCAACTATCTCTATCGGCTCGAGGACATCGAAAAGCACCACGAAGCCTACGCCAATCAGGGCGAGATCGCCGCTTCCAGCGCGGTGAAGAAATTGCTGAAGGGCGAAGGCCGGCGACGATTGGATATGCGGTTGTCGTGATGCTCTCGTCATTCCCCGGATCGCCCGAAGGACCGGACCTCAGATGTGCAGTTGCACATCGAGGAATCCCGGAATTTCGGGGTTCGCGTTTCAACGCGCCCCGGAACGGCCGATCTGCTATGACGACAGCGCCTTCATCTCCGCATAGAGATCGGATTTTCCCTCAAAGCCGATGCCCGGCAAATCCGGCATCGTGATATGGCCGTTCTCGACGCGAACGCCGTCGGGAAAACCGCCATAGGGCTGGAACAGATCGGGATAGCTCTCATTGCCGCCGAGGCCGAGACCGGCCGCGATGTTCAGCGACATCTGATGGCCGCCATGGGGAATGCACCGGCCGGCCGACCAGCCCTGTGTTTGCAACACGGCAAGCGTACGCTGATATTCGCAGAGCCCGTATGACAGGGCGCAGTCGAATTGCAGCCAGTCGCGGTCGGGGCGCATTCCGCCGTAGCGGATGAGGTTGCGCGCGTCCTGATGGCTGAAGAGATTCTCGCCGGTCGCCATCGGTCCCGGATAAAATTCGGCCAGCGCGGTCTGGAGCTGGTAATCGAGGGGATCGCCGGCCTCCTCGTACCAGAACAACGGATAGTCGCGCAGCATTTTGGCGTAGGCGATCGCGGTCTCAAGATCGAACCGGCCGTTGGCGTCGACGGCGAGCTGCGCCTGGCTGCCGATTTCCTCCAGCACGGCCTCGATACGCTTGCGATCTTCCGAAATCGGCGCACCGCCGATCTTCATCTTGACGACATTGTAGCCGCGATCGAGATAGCCGCGCATCTCGCCGCGCAGCAGCGACAGACCCTTGCCGGGATAATAGTAGCCGCCAGCGGCATAGACGAACACACGGGGATCGGCATTGCGTCGATGACGCTCGGCCAGCAACCGAAACAGCGGTTTGTCCGCGATCTTCGCCACCGCATCCCACACCGCCATGTCGATGGTGCCGACGGCGACCGAGCGCTCACCATGCCCGCCCGGTTTCTCGTTCGACATCAGCGTCGCCCAGATTTTATCCGGATCGAGATTGTCGCCGGTGTCATCGAGCAAGGTCTTCGGATCGGCCTCCATCAGACGCGGCGCAAATCGCTCGCGGATCAATCCGCCCTGCCCATAACGGCCGTTGGAATTGAAGCCGTAGCCGACCACCGGCCGGCCGTCGCGCACGACATCGGTAACGACGGCCACAAGGCTCGTCGTCATCTTGGTGAAATCGATGTAGGCGTTGCGGATAGGCGACGAGATCGGTTTTGTCGCTTCGCGAACGTCGACAATGCGGACGGACATGCTCAGGCCTTGTCGCGGAAATACGGCTCGACCGGGCCGTGAACCTTGATGGTGAGCGGATTGCCGTAGCGATCCTTGGCATTGCCCGCGGTGACCCTTACCCAGCCCTCGCTGATGCAATATTCCTCGACGTTGGTCTTCTCGACGCCCTTGAAGCGAATGCCGACATCGCGCGAAAGCACCTCTTCATTGTAGTAAGGGCTCTTCGGATCGGTCGAGAGACGATCCGGCAACTGGTCGGTCACGGCTTCGTTCTTTTCGTTCACAGCAGCGCCTCGATTTCCTTTTTCAATCCCTCCGGCTTCACCGTCGGCGCATACCGCGCGACCACCCTGCCCAGACGATCGACCAGGAATTTGGTGAAATTCCATTTGATCGACGGACCCAGCAATCCGGATCTCTCGTTCTTCAAATATTGATACAGCGGATGTACGTTGTTGCCATTGACTTCGATCTTCGCAAACATCGGGAACGTGATGGCATAGTTGCTGGCGCAAAACTGCCCGATTTGCCTGGCGTCGCCGGGTTCCTGACCACCGAACTGGTTGCACGGAAATCCGAGAACCGAAAAGCCGCGCGGACCAAGTTCCTGCTGCAGCGCTTCGAGACCCTTGTATTGCGGCGTGAACCCGCAAGCGCTCGCGGTGTTGACGATCAGCAGGACCCGACCCTCGTACCGCTGCAATGGGACGTCCTCGCCGGCAAGCGACTTTGCCGTGAAATCGTAAATGCCAGACATCGTTTACTTTCGTTCGGAAGCCAGATTCGTTTAGCGGACGGGATCGACCGGCGCCGGCGGCGTTCCGCCGGCTTCGATAGCCTCGCCCGCGAGCAGGCACAGATCCTCGCGGTAGCGGGTGGAGACGACCTGAACCCCGACGGGAACCCGTCCCACCAATCCTGTGGAGACCGTTAGCGCAGGCAGCCCCATGAAGGGAATGGCAATTTGCGGCAGTTGCGCCCGCCATACCCGTGCAAACGAGGCATCATCGCGCGTATCGAGCCCGTCTGGAAACGGCAGTTCGCCTGATACCGGCATCAACAGAACCGAATAGGTCTCGAAGAACTGCAGCCATTCGCGCGCCAGCGTCGCCCTTCGTGTCAGCGCCTTCGAGAACGCGGCCGCGTCAAATGGAAAAACCTTGGCCCGGTTGCCGCGCAGGCAGGCGAGCGCGCCGGGATCGCCTTCGCGCTCGGCGGCGTCCAGTTGCGCCTCAAATCCATCGCCGAGCCACAGCTTGGTCTGAAGGTCCGCGGCCTCGCGCAGCGGCGGGGTTGTTGCAATCTCTTCGACCACCCATCCGGCGCGCTGCAGGCGCTTGCCAGCATCCGCGACGGCAGCTTTCACCTCCGCGACGGTCTCCAGACCGTCCGGCTGGAGACACAGCGCGGCCCGCTTCGGCATTGCGGGTCCTTCAAGTGGCGCGGGCACCCACCAGGGATCTCGCGCGTCTTTGCCGGACATCGCCGCCAGCGCAATCCTGACATCGCCGACGGTGCGCGCGAGCGGACCGGAAACCGCGGAGATCTGCGGCCCGATGGTACGTTCTGGCAGCGACGCATTGAACGCCGCGATACGGCCGACCGTCGGCCGCAGACCATGAACACCGCAGGCGTAAGCGGGATAGCGGATCGATCCCGCGATGTCGGTGCCGTGCGCGATATGCCCGATGCCCGCTGCAACGGCCGCCCCCGCGCCGCCGGACGAACCGCCCGGCGTAAGGCCCGCGTCGCGCGGATTTCTGGTGTCGCCATGCATCAGGTTGGTGGTGAACCAGCGATAGGAAAACGCCGGGCAGTTGGTGCGCCCGAGAATGACGGCACCCGCTTTGCGCAGATTGTCGATCACCGGACTGTTGCTGCGCGCGATGACGTCGCGTTGAAGTTTAAGGCCGTTGGTGGTGGCGAATCCCTCCTGATCGATATTGACCTTGACGGTAACCGGCACGCCGGCCAGCGGACCGGCGTCCTGGTTTCGCGCGATCGTCGCGTCGATGGCCGCGGCCTGCGCCAGCACCTCCGCCGGGCGATGGTCGACCACGGCATTCATCGCCGGGTTGACCGCATCGAGCCGGGCGAGCGCAGCGGAAGCCGCTTCCTTCGCCGAAATTTTCTTCGACCTTATCAGCGCAGCTATATCGGCGGCCGACAGACGCCAGAGATCTTTCATTGCCAACTCCGTTTGATCGCTGGTCTTGTAGCGCCGCGCAGCGATGGTTGTCGACCATATCTCCGCCGTCATTACGGGGCGCGCTGCAGGCGCGGGCCCGGAGAATCTCAAGATTGTCCTGCGACGTGTGAGTAACATCGAGATTCCGGGTCTGGTCCTTCGGACCATCCCGGAATGACGGTGTGAGATGGGTTCGGTGAAGAATGACGGCCGATGTCAGTGTCTCGTAACGGGTGTGTCGGAGACGTCGAGAATCGCTTCGGCAAACGGAAACTCCAGCACGATCTCGCCTTCGTCGTCAGTCACTTCGAGGATCGCATTCAGGAGGACTGTCTCGGCGCCTTCGTTCTTCAGCAGTTCCCGGATCATTGCCCGCGCCACTTCCCACGCGCGATCGGGGTTGCGCAGCACTTCGCCTTCCGGATCGGAAATCAACTCGTCCCCGATGCGAGTGTTGAAGAAATAACGCGGCATCGGTCGAAATCCACTTTGGGTTGAAGGCTCCCGTCAAGGAACCGGCGCCATCTCACAAGTTCTTTATCTGGAATCCAGCCGATGAAACAGCACCGAAGCCGGCGTCCGGATTGGTGAAACGACTCTGAACCCGTTGATCCCACATTGGTTTGGCGCCGGCTCACACAAAACGGTGAGCTCCTTTTGCGCTGCAGCATGAAACGGAGCGGGTTCACGACAAAAGATTTAACTGGCGAACTTTTCGTTCCGCATTAGTTTACCCGGGTGGGCGGAGTTCGTCCGGTTCAAAAGGAGAGCCAAAATGGCCTGGAAGACCCCAAAGATCGTCGAAGTGCCGGTCGGCATGGAAATCAATATGTATGCGTGCGCCGCCCGCAAATAAGCGGCTGCGATAGCTTGACGTTTTGACGCAGGTGGACCTCCAGGCGTGACACGTTCCGGACAGTCGGAATGGTGCACGTGCCGGAGTCCACCTTCGTAACGTTGGAAATCTCCAGGAGACGAATCATGCTTCGCGTCGTCGTCCTGGGCGCCGCGGCAGGTGGTGGCGTTCCGCAGTGGAACTGCGGCTGTCCGGTTTGCCTGAAAGCGCGAACCGAACATCCCGAACTTCAAAGCACCCAGGCATCGATTGCGATCAGCGCTGACGGCGACCACTGGTTCCTGATCAATGCGTCTCCCGATCTTCGCCAGCAACTGATTGCGACGCCGCAGCTTCACCCCAAGGCAGGAAAGCTTCGTCACAGTCCGATATCCGGCGTCATCCTGACCAACGGTGAAATCGACGCGGTTGCGGGCCTGTTGTCGATGCGCGAAGGCTGGCCCTTCACGATCTATGCGCACACCCGAGTGCTTTCGATCCTCAGGGACAACAGCATCTTCAATGTACTGAGCGAGAAGAATGTGCGGCGCCAGCCGATCGAAGTGGACAAGACGTTCGAGCCGACACTGCCCGACGGCGCGCCGTCCGGCATCGAGATTGTGCCTTTTGCCGTTCCCGGCAAAAGCGCGTGGTATCTGGAAGGCAAGGCTCACCCCGCAGGCGACAGTGGGGCTGGCGATACGCTGGGGCTTCGCATCGCAGAAAAGGCAACCGGCAAGTATCTTTATTTTCTCGCCGCCTGCGCCCATGTGACCGACGAACTCAAGTCGCGGCTTGCCGGCGCTCCGCTGGTGTTCTTCGATGGCACGGTGTGGCGCGACGACGAATTGATCGCAGCCGGTCTCGGCAACAAGACCGGACAAGGCATGGGGCACATCGCAATGTCAGGCGATACCGGGTCGATCGAAAGCCTTGCCAACCTAGATATCGGAAGGAAGATATTTCTGCATATCAATAATTCCAACCCGGCGCTGCTGCGCGCCTCACCCGAGCGCAAGATGGCCGAGCGCGCGGGCTGGCAAATTCCAGCCGATGGAACGGAGATTACACTTTGAACGCGATGACCCCGGACGGGATGACGGCCTTTTCACGCGGCGGCAGCGCCCCCCTGAAAAGCGCCGAAGAACTGGAAGCGGCGCTCCGCCACATCGGCGCCGTGCGCTACCATAATCTGCATCCGTTTCACCGGCTGCTGCACGGCGGCAAACTGAACAAGGGACAGGTGCAGGCCTGGGCACTGAACCGCTACTATTACCAGAGCACAATTCCGATCAAGGACGCGGTGGTGATCTCGCGGTTCCGCGATCGCGGCATCCGGCTCGAATGGCGGCACAGAATCGAAGACCATGACGGCGATCTCGGCACCGAAGGCGGCATCGAGCGCTGGCTGAAGCTGACCGAAGGCTTGGGCCTCGACAGCGCCTATGTGGAATCCACCGAAGGCATTCTTCCCGCGACCCGCTTCGCGGTCGAAGCCTATGTGCATTTCTGCCGCGACAAGACACCGCTTGAAGCCATCGCCTCCTCGCTGACCGAACTATTCGCGCCCAACCTGCACGAGGAGCGTATCGCGGGAATGCTGGCGCATTACGATTTCGTCAACCCCGATATCATGAGTTATTTCAGCCGGCGGATGGAACAAGCGCCGCGCGATGCCAACTTCGCGCTCGACTACGTCAAGACCCATGCAAAAACGCCTGCCGAGCGCGAGGCGGTCTGCAATGCGCTGCTTTTCAAGACCAATGTGCTATGGGTTCAGCTCGACGCGCTGTATCTTGCCTATGTCGATGGCCATGTGCCGCCGGGCGCGTTTATCCCGCATGCAAACTAGAGGCGAACCGATGGCAGCCCTGCGCAGCCGCAACATCAGCGTCAGCGAAGCGAGCCGGCCGGTTCTGCCGCGGCACGCCCGGCTGAAGTTCGATGAGACACGGCAGCGCTGGGTTATTCTCGCACCGGAGCGCGTGCTGGCGCCGGACGAGATCGCGGTCGAAGTGCTGCAGCTCTGCGACGGCGTCCGCAGCGTCGAACTGATGATCGATCAGCTTGCCGAAAAATATGCCGCCGAACGCGGTGCAATCGCCACCGACGTTATCGCCATGCTGCAGGACCTTGCCGACAAGGGCTTCCTGACAGAAGCACGCGAGAAAACGCCATGAGTCCTATTTTCACCGACGCCGACGCAGCCGCCAGCAACCCCTCCGACGGGGTCGCGGTGCTGGAGGCGCGCGGCTCGAGGGCGGAGACATTCGGGATACCACTGGCGGTACTCGCCGAACTGACGCATCGCTGTCCGTTGCAATGCCCCTATTGTTCCAATCCGCTTGAACTGGAACGCGGCGGCGGCGAACTGACAACGGAGGAGTGGAAAAAGGTTCTCACCGAACTTGCTGAAATCGGCGTGCTGCAAATCCATTTCTCCGGCGGCGAGCCTACCGCGCGCAAGGATCTGGTCGAACTTGTCCGGCACGCCAGCGATGTCGGGCTGTACTCCAATCTCATCACCTCAGCCGTGCTGCTGACGCGCGAGAAGCTTTCCGCGCTGGCCGATGCCGGGCTGTGTCACGTCCAGATCAGCTTCCAGGGCAATGAGCTCGTGGTCGCCGACCGGGTTGCCGGCTTCAAGGGCGCCCACGCAAAGAAAATCGAAGTCGCGAAGTGGACGCGCGAACTGGATCTGCCGCTGACGGTCAATGCGGTCATGCATCGCCAAAACCTGTTCCAGCTCCCGGACATCATTCAGATGGCGGTCGATCTCGACGCCGACCGGCTGGAGGTGGCCAACGTGCAGTATTACGGTTGGGCGCTCAAGAACCGCGCGGCGCTGATGCCGACCATCGAGCAGATCGAGGAGGCCAGCCGCATCGTGGAGGAAGCCGAAGCGCGGCTGAAAGGCATACTCGCCATCGATTACGTGGTGCCGGATTACTACGCGCTGCGACCGAAAAAATGCATGGGCGGCTGGGGCCGGCAGTTCTTCAACATCTCGCCCGCCGGAAAGATATTGCCCTGCCACGCCGCCGAAACCATTACCGGGCTTGAATTCGAATCGGTGCGATCAAATCATTCGATCGCCTGGATCTGGCAGAACTCCGAGGCCTTCAATCGCTATCGCGGCACCGGCTGGATGCCGGAGCCGTGTCGCAGCTGCGAGTTCAAGGAAGTCGATTTCGGCGGCTGCCGCTGCCAGGCGTTCGCGCTATCGGGCGATGCCGGCAATACCGATCCGGCCTGCACGTTGTCGCCGCTGCATGAGCAGATTTTCAAACTGGCGGAACAGGAGGCCGCTGGCAACAACAACCGTTTCATCTATCGCAATTTTGCCGGGGGTACGCTGGAGACGGGCGGCGACCATGGCGCCTGACGCCGACGCAGGCAAATCCACCGTCAGCCGCTCAGATCCGTTCGCACCGCTGACGTCGCAACTGCTGCCGGTTGGCGACAGCCACGAGATTTACGTCGAAAGCGTCGGCCGGGCTGACGGCATCCCCGCGGTCTACCTGCACGGCGGACCCGGCAGCGGCTGCCAACCGGATCACCGGCGGCTGTTCGATCCCGAGCGCTTCCATGTGATTTTATTCGATCAGCGCGGCGCCGGTCGAAGCCGCCCCAAAGCCGGGCGCGAGGACAATACGCTGCCCCATTTGATCGCGGACATGGAGATCATCCGCGAGAAATTCGGCTTCGAGCGCTGGATAATTGTCGGTGGCTCCTGGGGCGCGACGCTTGCGCTGGCCTATGCGCAAGCGCACCCCAACCGGGTCAGCGGCATCGTTCTGCGCGCAACCTTTCTCGGCACCCGGTCAGAACTGGAAGGTGCATTTGCCGATGTCCTGCGGCGCTTCTATCCCGATCTCAGCGAAGACTTTCTCGGCGTGCTGCCGCCGGCTGAGCGCGCGAAGCCGCTCGACGCCTATTGGCGCCGTATTCTCGATTCCGATCCCGCGGTGCACGGCCCGGCCGCCCGCGCCTGGCACGATACCGAGCGGATACTTTCCGAACATACATCCGGGCGCGTCCGGCTCGATCTCAATTCGCTGAACTCGACAGGTGCCCTGCCCGCCACGCCGTTCATGGAGGCGCATTATTTCCAGAACGACTGCTTCATGAAGCCGGGACAGCTTCTGGCGGAAGCAAGCAAGCTCCAGGGAATCCCGGGGATCATCGTGCAGGGCCGCTACGATCTGCTGTGCCCGCCCGTGACCTCGCATGCGCTCGCGGCGGTGTGGCCGCTGTCCGAGGTTCGTTTCGTCGAAGGCGCCGGCCACTCGCTGTACGGTCCCGGCGTCAGAGATGCGGTGATGAAGGCGATCGCGGATTTGGCCTCCAGGGTTACGGGATAAAGGATAGTTGGAAATGCCGTTGGCCGGAAAAGCAATGCTGCTGACTTCGATGGATATCGATCCATCGGACGAAGCCGAATTCAATCGATGGTACGACCGCGAACATCTCGAAGAGCGCGTCGCCATCGACGGATTCCTTGAGGCCCGGCGCTACATCGCGCACAAGGGCAGTCCGAAATATCTCTGCCTGTACTCCACGGCGACTTTCGATGTGCTCGACAGTCCGGCCTATCGCACGAAACTTGCAAACCCGACCGACTGGTCCGCGAAAACCATGGCGCGTTTCAAAAACATGATCCGCGCGGTCGGGCGCATTACGATCAGCCGCGGACAGGGCCGCGGCGCGGCGCTGGGGGTCATCCGCGTCCGCCCTTCCGCCGGCGGCGAGGACAAGTTGCGCGCCACACTTCGCGAGCAACTCGATCCGGAGAAATCGGACGGAATCATCTCCATGCATCTGATCGAAAGCGATGCGGCGCTTTCCAAACCAATCGCCGGCGATCCCTCGATTCCCAATCCCGGCGCGGGCGACTGGTTTGTGCTGATCGATGGAACGCATGTGAACGCGATCTCGGCTGCGATCGCGGCGCGATTCACCGGTCCCGCGGCATTCGAATCCGCAGCCCGGATCTCGTCAGGCATTTACGATCTGATGTGGGACCTGGCGAAAAGCGACATTCCGTTGTCGTAAATCAAGCCTTAAAGCCTGGATCGTGACATATGTTGCAGTGCCACATACATCGGAGCAGCATTAACGCCGGGGCGTCAGACCAATAGCGAATGGCGGTTAAGGAAAAATGGCTTTTCAGTGCACCGCCGATCATATTCAATGGCCCGATTCACTAAGCTCATGATATGGCAGGCGAACCAAAAGAACGCCGTGATAAGCGTTCACAACAGAAATCAAAAGGCCGTGCGGCTTGCTATCGCGCGGACAAGGTAGGAATGAAACCGACTGATATCTCGGCACCCGATTACTTTCATAAAGTTGTCGACTGCCAGTGGGCCTGTCCCGCGCACACACCAGTTCCAGAATACATCCGGTTGATCGCCGAAGGCCGTTATGGCGATGCCTACATGATCAATTGGAGATCGAATGTGTTTCCGGGAATTCTCGGACGCACCTGCGATCGTCCGTGCGAGCCCGCGTGCCGCCGCGGCCGCGTCGAGGAAACGCCGGTCGCGATCTGCCGGCTGAAGCGCGTCGCCGCCGATTTCAAGGACGACGTCAAACACCGCATGCCGCGGCCTTCGCCGAAAAACGGCAGCCGTATTGCGATCGTCGGCGGCGGCCCAGCCTCGCTCACTGTCGCCCGCGATCTCGCACCGCTCGGCTACCACTGCACCGTGTTCGATTCCGATCCCAAAGCGGGCGGAATGATGCGAACGCAGATTCCGAAATTCCGGCTGCCGGATTCCGTCATCGACGAGGAAACCGATTACATCCTCGATCTCGGCATCGAGTTCAAGGGCGGACATCGCATCGACAGCCTGAAGAAGCTGCTCGGCGAGAACTACGACGCGATCTTCATAGGCTCGGGCGCGCCGCGCGGCCGTGAGCTCGACATTCCCGGCCGCAAGGAAGCAGCTGCCAATATTCACATCGGCATCGACTGGCTTTCCAGCGTGTCGTTCGGTCATGTCGAAAAGATCGGCAAGCGCGTGATCGTGCTTGGCGGCGGCAACACCGCGATGGATTGCTGCCGAACCGCGCGCCGTCTCGGCGGCGAGGACGTCAAGGTGATCGTGCGTTCCGGCTTCGAGGAAATGAAGGCGAGTCCCTGGGAGAAAGAGGACGCCATTCACGAGGACATTCCAATCCTCAATTTCATGGTGCCGAAGGCGTTCACTCACGACAACGGCAAGCTTACCGGCGTCACCTTCGAAAAGGTGAGGGCTGAATACGACGCCAACGGCCGGCGCAGCCTGGTGCCTGCGGGCGAACCGGACCAGACTATCCCCTGCGACGAAGTCTTGGTGGCGGTAGGCCAGGAGAACGCGTTTCCATGGATCGAGCGCGACTGCGGCGTCGAATTCGACAAGTGGAACATGCCCAAGGTCGATACCAAGACCATGGGATCGACCAATCCGAAAGTGTTCTTCGGCGGCGACGCCGCGTTCGGCCCGAAAAACATCATCTGGGCGGTAGCGCACGGCCACGACGCGGCGCTCTCGATCCACAAGCTGCTCTCCGGCGAAGACATCACCGAGCGGCCGCTTCCTGAAGTGCAGATCTCCTCGCAGAAGATGGGCATCCACGAGTGGAGCTATGACAACGACGTCTCCAGTGACAAACGCTTCAGGGTGCCGCATCGCGACAAGGTCGTCGCCCTGAAGGACATCCGTGCGGAGGTCGAACTCGGCTACGACGTCAAGCTCGCGCTCGCCGAGGCTCGACGCTGCCTGAACTGCGACATACAGACGGTGTTCGCTGCGCCGCTCTGCATCGAGTGCGATGCTTGCGTCGATATCTGCCCGATGGACTGCATCACCTTCACGGAGAATGGCGAGGAAGCCGACCTGCGTCAGCGGCTGAAGGCGCCTTCGCCGCATCTCGACCAGGACCTCTATGTCGCCGACGGCCTCAAGACCGGCCGGGTGATGATAAAGGATGAAGACGTCTGCTTGCATTGCGGCCTGTGCGCCGAACGCTGTCCTACCGGCGCCTGGGACATGCAAAAATATCTCATCGATATGACCCACGCAGGTACATCATGCCCGTCCAAAAGCCGATCAGCAGCGTAAACGACTTCGTCGTCCGCTTCGCCAACGTCAACGGTTCGGGTTCGGCCAGCGCCAACGAACTGTTCGCGCGCTCGATCCTGCGCCATGGCGTGCCGGTCTCGCCGCGCAACATCTTCCCCTCCAACATCCAGGGGTTGCCGACCTGGTACGAGGTGCGGGTGACCGAGGACGGCCATCTCGGCGCGCGCGGCGGCGTCGACATGATGGTAGCGATGAATCCGCAGACCTGGGACAAGGACCTCGCTTCGATCGAGCCCGGCGGCTACCTGTTTTACGACTCCACCAAGCCGATGCCGTCGTCGAAATTCCGCGCCGACATCACCGTAATCGGCGTGCCGCTGACTGCCATCACCAACTCGACCTATACCGACCCGCGCCAGCGCCAGCTTTTCAAGAACATCATCTATCTCGGCGCACTGTGCGCCCTGCTCGACATGGACCCGAAGCTGATCGAGCAACTGATCGGCGAACAGTACAAGGGCAAGGAAAAGCTGCTGTCGTCGAACGTCCACGCGCTGCATCTCGGCCGTGACTGGGCGCTGCAGAATCTCAAATGCCCGACCGGCTTGCGCGTCAAAAAATCCGATAGGGTCGGCGACCGCATTTTCATCGAAGGCAACAGCGCAGCCGCGCTCGGCGCGGTGTATGGCGGCGCCACCGTCTGCGCATGGTACCCGATCACGCCGTCATCTTCCCTCGCCGACGCGTTCGGCAGCCATTGCAAGAAACTGCGGCACGACCCCGAGACCGGAAAAGCAAAATATGCCATCGTCCAGGGCGAGGATGAATTGGCTTCGATCGGTATCGTGATTGGCGCCTCATGGAACGGCGCGCGCGCATTCACCGCCACCTCCGGCCCCGGCATCTCGCTGATGCAGGAGTTCATCGGCCTGTCCTACTTCGCCGAGATCCCCGCCGTGATCATGAACGTGCAGCGCGCCGGTCCGTCGACCGGCATGCCGACGCGCACCCAGCAATGCGACATCATTGCCTGCGCCTATGCCTCGCATGGCGACACCAAGCATGTGTTGCTGTTCCCGGAAGACCCGGCCGAGGCTTTCGAATTCGCAGCCCAGGCCTTCGACCTCGCCGACCGCCTGCAGACCACGATCTTTGTCATGCTCGACCTCGATATCGGCATGAACCATCGGCTGTGCCGCCCGCTGAAGTGGGATGACGCCAGGCAATATGATCGCGGCAAGGTGATGACGGCGGAGATGCTGGAAGAGGGACGCGACTTCGGTCGCTATCTCGACGTCGATGGCGACGGCATCCCCTACCGCACCTATCCCGGCGCCCACCCCACCAAGGGCTCCTATTTCACCCGCGGCACCTCGCGCGACCGTTACGCGCGCTATTCCGAGGAAGGCTCGGTATACGCCGACAACATGCAACGGCTGGTGCGCAAATTCGAAACCGCCCAGGATATGGTGCCGCGGCCGCTGCAGGCCAACGCTGCCAAGCCCACCAAATACGGCGTGATCTATTTCGGCTCTACCGCGCCGGCCATGGATGAGGCGATCGGACTATTGGATGCGCGCGGACATCATCTCGACAGGCTGCGCCTCCGCGCTTTCCCGTTCCATTCCAGCGTTGCTAGCTTCATCGCCGACCACGACTTCGTCTATGTGGTCGAGCAGAACCGCGATGCGCAGCTTCGCTCGCTGATCGTCAACGAGAACGGCATAGATCCCGTCCGGCTGGTTCCGATCCTGCACTATGACGGCACGCCGATTACCGCGCGCTTCATCGCCGGCGCCATCTCCGACCATCAGGATCAGCTCAAACTGACTCCGCTCCGCAAGGTTGTGTCATGACCTATATCGCCAAGCCGAAATTCCAGCATCCCGGCCTTCCCAGGAACGATCTCGGCTATACCCACCGGGACTACGAGGGCAAGGTTTCAACGCTGTGCGCCGGATGCGGCCACGATTCAATCACCGCGTCGATCATCGAGGCCTGTTTCGAGCTTTCGATCGAGCCGCACCGCGTCGCCAAGATTTCGGGCATCGGCTGCTCTTCGAAAACACCGGACTATTTCCTCGGCAATTCGCATGGCTTCAATTCGGTCCATGGCCGTATGCCGTCGGTGCTGACAGGCGCCAATCTCGCCAACCGCGATCTCATCTACCTCGGTGTCTCCGGCGACGGCGACTCGGCCTCGATCGGTTTCGGCCAGTTCGCGCATTCGATCCGGCGCGGTGTCAACATGACCTATATCGTCGAAAACAACGGCGTTTACGGCCTCACCAAAGGCCAGTTCTCGGCCACCGCCGACCGCGGTTCGAAGAACAAGCGCGGCCTGATGAACACCGATAACGCCATCGACCTGGTGGCGATCGCGCTCCAGCTTGGCGCGAGCTTCGTGGCACGGAGCTTTTCCGGCGACAAGACCCAACTGGTGCCGCTGATCGCTGCCGCGATCCAGCATAATGGCGCAGCATTCATCGACGTGATCAGCCCCTGCGTCGCCTTCAACAACCATGCCGGCTCGACCAAGAGCTTCGACTATGTGCGCGACCACAACGATGCGGTGAACCGCCTTGACGTAATCACCGGACGCGACCCGATCATCGTCGATTACGCGCCGGGTACGGTGCAGGTGGTCGAGCAGCACGATGGCACCAAAATAGCGCTGCGCAAGATCGATGCGGACTATGACGCTCACGATCGGGTCGGCGCGATGTCGTTCCTGCAGAAACATGCCGCCAAGGGCCAGATCGTCACCGGCCTGCTTTACGTCGACCCGGAATCGGATGACCTGCACGCCCATCTCGACACCGTCGGCACGCCGCTCAATGCGCTCGACGCCAAGGACCTTTGCCCCGGCTCCGCCGCGCTGGACAAGATCAACGCCAGTCTGCGCTAGGCGTGTACCCGTAAATCCGAGTCCGAACGCCGGGGCGCTTTCGCCCTTGAAGTGATGCGTGAGCGGCGTTTGGCGGCAACGACGCTGCGTTGACCGGGCAGATTCCTTGGTCCGCGTCCCCCTTGCGAAACTCCCCGTCATTCTCTCACCACAACAATACCGCATCAACCAATGTGACCCTTGTCACGCCACGTCGCGATCCGGGGTCGGACAATTCCTCGGGGATCGATATGTTGTTGATCGCGTTATGCCCGGGGGATACGCATATCCCCCGGCCGCCATCTCCGGGCGGCTGGTTGACAATGCGGCTTTACGCCAGAGATGGTGCTGGCTGAGAATGGACCGGCTCGAACAGAACAGGGCATCATGAATCCCGTCAAAGCACTCGAGAACCACGGGCAGGCGGTCTGGCTGGATTTCCTGGCCCGCGGCTTCGTCGCCAAGGGCGACCTGAAGAAGCTGATCGATACCGACGGCGTCAAGGGCGTCACGTCCAATCCGTCGATCTTCGAGAAGGCGATCGGCAGTTCGGACGAATATGACGGTGCGATCGGCAAGGCGCTGAAGTCGCGAGATCGCCCGGTTGCTGACCTGTTCGAGCATCTCGCGATCGAAGACATCCGGCATGCGGCGGACGTGCTGCGCCCGGTTTACGATCACCTCAAGGGAGACGACGGTTTCGTCAGCCTGGAGGTGTCGCCCTATCTGGCGATGGATACCAAAGGCACGATCGCCGAGGCCGAGCGTCTCTGGAAGGACGTCAAGCGCAGAAACCTGATGGTGAAAGTGCCGGCGACGCCGGAAGGCCTGCCCGCAATCCAGCATCTGATTGGCGAGGGCATCAGCATCAACATCACGCTGTTGTTTTCGCAAAAGGTCTACGTGCAAGTCGCCGAAGCCTATCTCGCCGGCCTTGAAAAATATGTCAAAGGCGGCGGCGATCCCTCGGGGGTTGCCAGCGTCGCCAGCTTCTTCGTCAGCCGCATCGACAGCGCGGTCGACAGGCAACTCGACGAAAAGATCGCAAGGGCTAACGATCCCACCGAGAAGGAGCGCCTGGCTGCGCTGAAGGGCAAGGTCGCAATCGCCAACGCCAAGCTCGCCTATCAGGACTACAAGCGCCTGTTCTCCGGCACGCGCTGGGACAAGCTTGCGGCCAAAGGCGCCAGGCCGCAGCGACTGTTGTGGGCCTCGACCGGCACAAAGAACAAGGACTACCGCGATGTGCTCTACGTCGAGGAGTTGATCGGTCCCAACACCATCAACACGGTGCCGCCGGCAACCCTCGACGCCTTCCGCGACCACGGCAAGCCGCGCGACAGCCTTGAGGAAAATATCGAGGACGCCCGGCACATCCTCGCCGAGCTTGAGAAATCCGGCATCTCGCTCGATGCGATCACGGCCGAACTGGTCAAGGAGGGCGTCAAGCTGTTCGCCGACGCCGCCGACAAGCTCTACGGCGCGGTCGCGCAGAAGCGCGCGACAGTGCTCGGCGCCGGTATCGACCGGCAGACGCTGGCGCTCGGTAGCAGCATCGGCAAGGCGGTCGATAAAAGCACCGAGGAATGGCGCGCGTCGGCCAGGATTCGCCGTATCTGGCAACACGATAAATCCGTTTGGACCGGAACCGACGAGGACAAGTGGCTGGGTTGGCTGAACAGCGCCGCGTCATCCGAAGCCGCCGAGTATGAAGACTTTGCACAACGCGTGAAGGGACAGAACTTCAGCGATGCCGTGGTACTCGGGATGGGCGGATCGAGCCTGGGCCCGGAAGTGCTGGCGGAGACCTTTGCCAAGAAGGCCGGTTTCCCGAAACTGCATGTGCTGGATTCCACCGATCCGGCGCAGGTCCGCAACCTTCAGGCTTCGATCGACATCGCCAACACGCTGTTCATTGTATCCAGCAAATCCGGCGGCACCACCGAGCCGAACGTGATGAAGGATTATTTCTTCGCCCGCGTCCGCGAGGCGATCGGCGCCGACAAGGCTGGGCACAGATTCATCGCGGTGACCGATCCCGGCTCGTCGCTGGAGAAGGTCGCGACCAAGCAAGGCTTTGCCCGTATCTTCCACGGCGACCCGACGATCGGCGGGCGTTACTCCGTGCTGTCGCCGTTCGGACTGGTGCCGGCAGCCGCCGCGGGCGTCGATGTTCGCAAGCTGCTGAAGCATGCACTCTCGATGGTTCGCTCCTGCGGACCGGACGTGCCGCCGCACGAGAATCCGGGCGTACAATTCGGTCTCGCCATGGGCCTCGCCGGACTGGAAGGCCGCGACAAGGTCACCATCCTGTCTTCGAAAAAGATCGCCGATTTCGGCGCCTGGGCCGAACAGTTGATCGCGGAATCAACCGGCAAGGACGGCAAGGGCCTGATCCCGATTGACGGCGAACCGCTCGATGATGTCGCGCTGTACGGCAAAGACCGATTTTTCATCGACATCAGGACTGAGGGCGAAAACGACGCCGCGCACGATGACAAATTGGCCGCGCTGGAAAAGGCCGGGCATCCCCTGGTTCGCATTGTCATGAAATCGATCGATCACATCGGCCAGGAATTCTTCCGGTTCGAGATGGCAACCGCGGTAGCGGGTGCCGTGCTCGGCATCAATCCGTTCAACCAGCCTGACGTCGAGGACGCCAAGATCAAGACGCGGGAGCTGACCGCGGCGTTCGAGAAAACCGGCGCGCTGCCCGCGGAAAAGCCGGTCATGTCCTTCGCACGCGCCGATATCTACACCGACGACAGGAATGCCGCGGACCTGCGCAAGGCCGGCGCCGACGGGGATCTCGGCTCGTGGCTAAAGGCCCATCTCGGTCGCTCCGGCACGGACGACTATGTGGCGCTGCTCGCCTATATCGAACGCGATCGCGCGCATATCGAGGCATTGCAGAACATGCGCCTCAAAATACGCGACAGGCGCCATCTTGCGACCTGCGCTGAATTCGGCCCGCGTTTTCTCCATTCCACCGGACAGGCCTACAAGGGCGGCCCCGACAGCGGCGTATTTCTGCAGGTCACGGCGGATGATGCCAAAGATCTCGCCGTGCCCGGTCAAAAGGCCAGCTTCGGCGTGATCAAGGCCGCGCAGGCACGCGGCGATTTCGACGTGCTGACCGAACGCGGCCGCCGCGCGTTGCGCGTGCATCTCAAGGGCGATCTCACATCGGGATTAAGGATGCTCGATAGCGCGATTCAGGACGCTTTGAATTAAGGGTACAAAAATGCAGCTCGGCATGATCGGCTTGGGACGGATGGGCGGCAATATCGTCCGCCGGCTGATGAAGCACGGACATTCCACGGTTGTTTATGACAAGGACCCGAAAGCCGTCGCAGCGATCGCTGCCGACGGCGCGGATGGCGCCGGCGCGCTGGAGGATTTTGTCGGCAAGCTTGAGAAGCCGCGAACCGCCTGGGTGATGCTGCCGGCCGGCAAGATCACCGAGGCGACGATCGGCGCGCTGTCGAAGCGGATGCAGGCCGGCGACGTCATCATCGACGGCGGCAACACATTTTGGCAGGACGACGTGCGCCGCGGCAAAGCGCTGAAGGAGCACGGCATCCATTACATCGACGTCGGCACGTCAGGCGGCGTCTGGGGTATCGACCGCGGCTATTGCATGATGATCGGCGGCGACAAGGCCGTGGTCGATCGCCTCGACCCGATCTTCGCAGCATTGGCGCCGGGCATCGGCGATATTCCGCGCACCGCCGGGCGCGAGGGACGCGACGCGAGGATCGAGCGGGGCTATATTCATGCCGGTCCGGTCGGCGCCGGACACTTCGTCAAGATGGTTCACAACGGCATCGAATATGGCCTGATGCAAGCCTATGCCGAGGGTTTCGATATCCTGAAGAATGCCGGCATCGACGCCCTGCCGGCTGAGCACCGCTTCGATCTCGACATCGCCGATATCGCCGAAGTATGGCGGCGCGGCAGCGTAATCCCGTCATGGCTGCTCGATCTCACGGCCGCAGCACTCGCCAGGAACAATACGCTGGATAATTATTCGGGGTTCGTCGAGGATTCCGGCGAGGGCCGCTGGACCGTCAACGCCGCGATCGACGAGGCGGTCCCGGCCGAGGTCCTGACCGCGGCCCTGTTCGCACGCTTTCGCTCGCGCAAGGAACATACCTTCGCCGAAAAAATTCTTTCAGCGATGCGCGATGGTTTCGGCGGCCACAAGGAGCCGCAGCAGCATCCGGATCCGGCGCGGCAGAACGCGCCCGACATCGTCAAGCCAAAGGCCGGCCGTTCGTGACGGAGGTCCCCTCAAATCAACGGAAGCCCGATCCCTGCTCGTTCGTTATTTTCGGCGTCACCGGCGACCTGACGCACCGGCTGGTCATCCCCGCGCTTTATAACCTTGCGGCGACCGACCTGCTGCCCGGCAAATTCTGCGTGGTTGGCGTCGCCCGCAAGGGCACGTCGAACGACGACTTGCGCGACAGCCTGATGAAGGGCCTGCGCGAATTCGCCACCCGCCCGGTGGACGATGCGATCGCCAAGCGCCTGCTGGAATGCGTCACCTCCATCGCCGCCGATCCCAGGGAGCCGTCCTCGTTCGACGAGATGCGGGAGCAACTGGAGAAACTGGAGGCGGCACGGGCAACCGGCGGCAGCCGTCTCTTCTACCTGGCAACGCCACCCGGAGCCTTTGCGCCGATCAGCCGCGAACTCGGCCGTACCGGCATGTTGCAACAAAAAAACGACGCATGGCGGCGGCTGGTAATCGAAAAACCTTTCGGAACCGATCTTGCCTCGGCCAAAGCACTGAATGACGAACTGCTCAAAATCGTCGATGAGCACCAGATCTATCGGATCGACCACTACCTCGGCAAGGAAACCGTCCAGAACATCCTGGTGCTGCGCTTCGCCAACGGCATGTTCGAACCGATCTGGAATCGCAATCACATCGATCATGTGCAGATTACCGTCGACGAAAAACTCGGCGTCGGCCACCGCGGCAGTTTCTATGACTCGACCGGCGCACTGCGCGACATGGTGCCCAACCATCTGTTTCAGCTGCTGTCGCTGGTCGCGATGGAGCCGCCGGCGCGATTCGACGCGCATACGGTGCGCTCGGAAAAGGCCGAAGTGCTGGCGGCGATCCAGCCCCAGCGTGAGAGCGATGCTCTCGTAAACTCCGTGCGCGGCCAGTATCAAGGCGGCAAGATCGGCGACACGGTGATCGAGGATTACTGCAAAACCGGCGATGTCAAACCGGGCAGCACCACCGAAACCTATGTCGCGCTGAAATTGGCGATCGACAACTGGCGCTGGGCCGGCGTTCCTTTCTATCTGCGCACTGGCAAAGCGCTGGGGATCAAGCGTACCGAAGTCGCGATCAAGTTCAAGCAGGCGCCGTTCACCATGTTCAGCTGCACCCCCGTGGAGGCGCTGGCGGAGAATTACCTGGTGATCGGCGTGGAACCGACGGAAGGCATCGCGCTGCAATTCAATACCAAGGTGCCCGGACCCTCGATCAGGATCGACGGCGTCGAGATGAAGTTCCGCTACAAGGATTACTTCAAGGCGGAGCCCAGCACCGGTTACGAGACGCTGATCTACGACTGCATGATCGGCGACAACATCCTGTTTCAACGCGCCGACAGCGTCGAGGCCGGCTGGCAGGCGGTGCAGCCGTTTCTCGATGCGTGGAAGAAGGCGGGCGGCAAGGGCCTGGAAAGATACAAGGCCGGCAGCGAAGGTCCGGCCGGCGCCGAGGAACTGCTAAAGCGCGATGGCCGAAGCTGGCGGAAGCTCGGTTAGATCATATGGTCACCGATCATAAACCCCATGTGATCGCGGTTTCCGATTCTGCCGCGCTCGCAAAAGCGGCGGCGGAGCGGCTCCTGGCAAGGATCGCCGCGAACGGCGCTCGCGTCGCGATCTGCCTGACCGGCGGATCGAGCCCGAAACGGCTCTATCGATTGCTCGCGACCGAGGTCTATCGCAGCCAAATTCCATGGGAGCGCGTGCACTGGTTCATCGGCGACGAGCGATTTGTCGGGGCGGACGATCCTCTCAGCAACATGGGCATGGCGCGGCGGGTCTTTCTTGATCGCCGCGCACCGGCTTCCAACGTCCACCCGATTCCGACCGATACTGCTGATCCCGAACAGGCCGCGCGGCGTTACGAGGCCGAGTTGAAATCCTTCTATGGTGCCGAAGTCCTCGATCCATCCCGGCCATTGTTCGATGTCGTGCTGATGGGCGTCGGATCTGACGGCCATACCGCCTCGCTATTTCCCGGCTATCCAGCGATGGAAGAGACCGAGCGCTGGGTGGTCGGCGTCCCCCAAGCCCATGTCGAGCCATTCGTGCCGCGGGTGACGCTGACCTTGGCGGCGCTCGCTTCATGTCGCGAAATGCTGTTCGAGGTCTCCGGCCCGGAAAAACGCGCGATCTTGACGCGGGTCCTCGCGGGCGAGAACCTTCCGGCGAACCGCGCGCGTTCGACCGGCGAGACGATCTGGCTCGTGGATAAAGCTGCGCTTGCGGAGAATTTCCGTGGGCGATGATACCGGCGAAAGACCCTGCGCGCTTATCGTGATGGGCGTGTCGGGCTCCGGCAAGTCCACCATCGCAGACGAGCTCGCCAAACGGCTCGGCTGGGCCTACGAGGACGGCGACAGGTTTCATCCCGCAAGCAACGTCGCCAAGATGAGCGCCGGCCGCCCCTTGACCGATGAGGACCGCTGGCCCTGGCTGCAGGCGATCGCCGACGAGATCGACCGGGTTTGCAAGGCCGGCGAACATGCCGTGATCGCCTGCTCGGCGTTGAAGCGCAGCTATCGCGACCTGCTCGTGCACGGACGCAACGACGTTCGCATCATCTACCTCAAGGGCAGGCAAGAGTTGATCGCAAACCGTCTCGCCCTGCGGAAGAACCATTTCATGCCGCCGGGGTTGTTGGACAGCCAGTTCAGGACGCTCGAGCCGCCGGACGTCAGTGAAAATCCCGTGACCGTGTCGATTGACGCTTCGGTCGAGGCCATCGTCGATGCCATCGTCAAGCAACTCAGGCTTGGTCCAGCTGACAGCGGCGCGCCGCGCAGGAACCGCCCATGACCCGCATCGCTCTTGTCGTCTCCGATGTCGACGGCACGCTGTTGACGAAAGACAAGACCCTGACCGACGCCGCCAGGGGCGCGGTGCGGCGACTGCACGACGCCGGCATCGGCTTCACCATTACCTCCAGCCGTCCGACCATCGGTATGCGCTTCCTGATCGAGCCGCTCCAGATCACGCTCCCGGTCGGAGCTTTCAACGGAAGCTCGATCGTCGATCCGCAACTGAATCCGATCGAACAACATCTGATTCCCCCGGCTGCGGCTCGACGCAGCCTCGACGTGCTGAACGAATTCGGCGTCGATATCTGGCTGTTCACCAACGAGCTCTGGCTCACCCGCCGGGGCGACGGCGAGTATGTCCCGCTTGAAAAGCGCGCCATCCGGGCCGATCCGACCGTCGTTGGAGATTTCGCGCCGTATTTGTCGGCCGCCTGCAAAATCGTCGGCTCGAGCTCCGATGCGGCATTGCTGCAACGCTGCGAAGTCGCGATGCGCCAGGCCTTGGGCGCGCAGGCGACGGCGGTGCGATCGCAGGCCTATTATCTCGACGTTACGCCGCCGGGCTGCGACAAAGGCACATTCGTGCAGGCGATCGCGAAGCGTCAGGGCATTTCGACCGACGCGGTCGCCACCATCGGCGACATGCAGAACGATCTGGCGATGTTTCGAAACAGCGGCATGTCGATCGCGATGGGCAACGCCACCGACGACGTCAAGAAAGCGGCGACGCATGTGACGGCGTCGAACGAAAACGAGGGTTTTGCGGCAGCGATCGATATGATTTTGAAGTACAACGAAGCGGGGTAGCGATGCCTCGCGCAGTTCTCTCCGCGCGTCGTCCCGGCGAAGCGCGAGCCGGGTCGACGAAAAGCATTTTTCCGCGCCGCTATTTCGACCTCTGCATCACCGGCTTCTCAGCCGCCTTCTTGGCATCGCTGAGATTATGCGCGGTGTTGATCAGCGCGATGTGGGTCAGGGCTTGCGGGAAATTGCCGGTCTGACGCCCCTCGCCGGAATCGAATTCCTCGGCCAGGAGGCCAAGATCGTTCGCGACCGCGACGACCCGGTCGAACAACGCCTGCGCCTTGGCCGTCTCGCCCGCCAGCACAAGGGCGTCGGCAAGCCAGAGGCTGCAGGCGAGAAATGCGCCTTCGATCGGTTGCTGTTCGCCCGAGACCTCGCGGGGATCGTGCCGCAGCACAAATCCGTCCCGCATCATGTATTTCTCGATCGCCGCGATTGTGCCGCGAACACGCGGGTCGGAGGCCGGCAGGAAGCCCACTGCTGGCAGTAGCAGGATGCTGGCATCGAGCAGTTGCGACCCGTAGGACTCGACAAACGCATTCTGTACGGAATCGAAGCCCTTTTCGCAGACCTCGCGACAGATGGCGTCGCGCAACATCCGCCACCTATCGACAGGCGCCTCGAAGCCGAATTTTTCCGCGCTCTTGATGCCGCGGTCGAACGCGACCCATGTCATCACTTTCGACAGGACATAATGCCTGCCGTCGCCGCGCCGCTCCCAGATGCCGTGATCGGGCTGGTCCCAAACCTCCGCCAGGTGGTCAAGCACTGTGCATTCGAGCGCCCAGGAACCGTCGTCAAGTTTCAGTTCCGCCATGCGCGACTGATGAAACGCGTCGATCAACTCGCCGTAAACATCGAGCTGCAACTGGGCGTGCGCGGCATTGCCGATCCGAACGGGTTGTGCGCCTTCATAACCGGGCAGCCAGCCGGCCTCCCATTCCAGCAGGCGCCGCTTGCCCATGATCCCGTACATGATCTGCATGTTCGCCGGCGCACCCGCGACAGCGCGCAAGAGCCAGTTGTGCCACGCAGACGCTTCCTCGGTGTAGCCGCTGTTCATCAACGCCAATAGCGTAAAGGTGGCGTCACGCAACCAGCAAAAGCGGTAATCCCAGTTTCTCGCGCCGCCGAGTTTTTCCGGCAGCGAGGTTGTCGGCGCCGCGACGATGCCGCCGGTCGGCGCATAGGTCAGCGCCTTCAGCGTGATCAGCGAACGCATCACCAGATCCCGGCTGTCGCCCACGTAAGTGCAACGGCTGCACCATTCGGTCCAGAATTCCTCGGTATCCTGCAGGGCATGTGCAGGGTCGATCGGTTCGGGCAGCGGCAGATGCGAAGGCCCGTAGGTGAGCACGAAGGGAATTTCCTCGCCCTCGTTCACTTCGAAATCAGCCGCCGTGGTCATGTCTTCGCCGCGCATCTCCACCGGCGTTCGCAGCACGGTCATGTCCTGCCCGCAAATCGCAAGCAGCGCGCCGTCCTCGGTACGCTTGACCCAGGGAATATCGATGCCGAAGCCGAAGCGGATCACCAGCTCCATCCGCAGCCTCACCCGGCCGCTGACGCCCCGCACCAGCCTGACGACGTCGGAGGCGTTGCCGCGCGGCGGCATGAAATCGATCAGCGCGACGACGCCGCTCGCCGTCTCGAAACGCGTCTCCAGAATCAGCGTATTATCCCGGTAGCGGCGGCGCGGATTTGGTGACACCTTCCGCGGGCGCGATCAGCCATCGGCCGTTCCTGGGCGTGCCCAGCAAGGCTGCGAAACAGGCATCGGAATCGAACGCGGGCCAGCACAGCCAGTCGATCGACCCATCACGGCCGACCAATGCCGCGGTCTCGCAGTCGCCGATCAACCCATAATCTTCAATTCGGCAGGACAAAGCTTCATCCCCGCTGAAAAATCCGTGCGTCAGGCCAAGGCGTGCCTCCGATTCCCGGTCGCCGCCTTCAGCGCGGGAACATCGATCGCCGATGCAATCTCGTCGATCGCAAACGGCAGCCGCCGTCGCCAGTTCGGATGTTCGTTGACGGTGCCGGGAATATTGGGCTGGTCGATCACGCCCAACAGATCCTCCAGCGATATCGCAAGCAGGCGGGATTTGGTCCGCGACAGAAAGCCCGCGACCGCATAGAAATCATGACGGTCGATGGCGTTATGGCGCAACACGTCGCTCAGCATCGTCAACGCATGCCATCGCGCCTCGTCGCTTTCGCCGGGGTCGATTCCGAGCGACCGTTTCAGCGCGAGATCGCTGAACGCGCGCCAGCCCGCATAGGTCGAGAGATCATGCGTATTGAAGGTGACGAGGGCGTTTGACGCATAGTGATCGATGCCGCGAAACCTGCCGTGATCGTCGCGCTCGAACATCATGACCTGATACGACCAGATGCCCCAATCGGCCATTTGCGCGCGAAAGCCTTCCGGCACGGTACCGAGATCTTCGCCGATCACCACGCAACGATGCGCCACGCTCTCCTGCGCGGTCGCCGCCAGCAGCGCCTCGAACGGCATTTGCACATAGACGCCATTGTCGGCGGCAAAACCATGCGGCACGAGATACAGCCGCTTGAGCCCGAGCACGTGATCAAGCCGGATGGCGCCGGCGTGGCGCATCGAAGCCCGAAGCATCTCCCGATACGGCTCGAAGGACTGAATTTCCAGGCCGGCGGCGTTGAAGCCCGCAAGGCCCCAGTTTTGGCCTGCGACATTCAGGGGGTCCGGCGGCGCGCCGACGCCGAGATGGCGGGAAATCGCCTCCTGCTCGTTCCAGGCATCGAATCCGTCGGCCTGCACGCCGACGGCCACATCGAGATAGAGACCGACCTTCATGCCAAGCTTGTTCGCGAGACCCCGGCAAGACTGCAATTGCCGGTCGGCGACCCATTGCACGAACTCGACGAATTCGATCTCGATTCTATCCGGCCCCTCACGCAGGCGAGCGCATTTGGCCTCATCGGGTTGCCGCCATTGCTCGGGCCATTCCCACCATGGCTTGTTGAATTTGTGCCGCAGCATTTCGAAGCAGGCGAACCGCGACAACAGGGGTGCGCGCTCGGCGCGAAACTTTTCGAAGTCCCGCTGGCGGCCGGCTTCCGGGTGCGTCCGGAATTGCTCGAACGCCGATCGCAGCGCGCGCCATTTCAGTCCGGCGACGGCGGCATAGTCGACAATGTCGCTCGCTCTCAGCCGGGCGAGCGCGTTGCTGCTCCCGCCGAAGGCGCCGGGTTGAAAATCGCCGAGTCTTTCGACGTCGATATAGAGCGCGTTCAAAAACAGCCGGCTGTTGGGCGAATATGGGCTGCAATCGGCCGGCCGGTCGTCGAACAACGCATGCAGCGGATTGAGGCCGACACCATCAGCGCCCAAATGATCGGCAAGTTCGATTAGCCCTTCAAGATCGGTGAAATCGCCAATTCCCCAGTTGCGCGCAGACCGGACGCCATAAAGCTGGACCGCCAACAGCCAGCAGCGGTCGAAATCGCCGCCGAATGCCTTTGGCGGCGCCACAATCAATGGGGCGTCTTCAGTGAATGAGGAGGCGTCGGTCAGATGCAGGCGGTACGAGCCGACAGGCAAATCCGGCGGCCAGACAATGACGCGATCTCCGGTTTCGCCCTGCGCGATAACCTTAAGACCCGCAACGATTTTCCAGCGCAACGGAAACCTGGCAGCTTGCTTGACTTCGGTTTGCAAGGACTGTCCAGACCGGAGCACCACCGCCTGATTGAGAAACCGGTACGGTACCCGCAACGGCAGGGCATCGAGGATGATTTTCAGCGCGGCTGCGGCCGTCACATGCCGGTGACCCTGACCGTCGACAAATTCGGTCTGGATTCCCAGCTCTTTGGCTTTGGCGAAAAGGTCCATTCGGCACACGGTTTGCACGCAACGGTGAGAGGCGTCGCGAAATTCTCTAGTTACAGGAAGAGGATAGCCGTGTTTAACTCTCTGGCGTCCCCGGCGTTCCCCGGGAACCAATGCCCGGTAAACGGCTTTGTATACAGGTCCGAAGCGTCTCCTTTCGCGCGATCGAAATGGGACGTCATTTCCATGTCAATGGCATCACCGTGAACAAAACAACTCAAACTGTCGAGAGCGCCGCGGCCGGCAGCGGTTTTCATATTGAAGATGTTTATCCGCTGATTGACGGCGGTCGCTTTCCGGTGAAGCGTATCGTCGGAGCCGGCGAACGCTATCCAGTCGGGTCGGGCGGTAGTCGACTGCGGATCGATCTGGCGTACGATCCCGCCATGCTCTTTCGCGGTCTGGCGTGAGCGCTGCATGAACCTGCTTTCATCCATCGATGCAACCGAGCTGCCGGTCACCGCGCTGGACGGCGACGAGTTTTGGTACAAGGATGCCATCATCTATCAGCTTCACGTCAAAGCCTTTGCCGACAGCAACAATGATGGCATCGGCGATTTCGCAGGGTTAACCGAAAAGCTCGGCTATCTGCAGGACCTCGGCGTCACCGCGCTATGGTTGTTGCCGTTCTATCCCTCGCCCGGCCGCGACGACGGCTATGACATCGCCGACTACGGCGCCATCAACCCCGATTTCGGGACCATGAAGGATTTCCGCCGCTTCATCGTCGAAGCCAAGCGGCGAGGCCTGCGGGTTATCACCGAACTCGTTGTCAATCATACCTCCGACCAGCACGACTGGTTCAAACGCGCCCGCCGCAGCGATCCGAAATCGAGCGCGCGCAACTGGTATGTGTGGAGCGATACCGACCAGAAATATGCTGGCACGCGAATTATCTTCACCGACACCGAAAAGTCCAACTGGACCTGGGACCCGGAAGCGGGTCAATTTTACTGGCACCGCTTTTTCTCGCACCAGCCGGATCTCAATTTCGACAATCCGCGCGTGGTCAGCGCGCTGGTGCAGGTCATGAAACGCTGGCTCGATACCGGCGTCGATGGCTTCCGTCTCGACGCCATTCCCTATCTCTGCGAGCGCGACGGCACCAATAACGAGAATCTGCCGGAAACCCACGCCGTGATCAGGACGCTTCGTGCCGAACTCGACGCCTATGCCAAGGGCAAGGTGCTGCTGGCGGAGGCCAATCAATGGCCGGAGGATGTGCAGGAGTATTTCGGCCGCGGCGACGAATGCCAAATGGCATATCATTTTCCGCTGATGCCGCGGATCTACATGGCGATCGCCCAGGAAGATCGCTTTCCGATCACCGACATCCTGCGCCAGACGCCGGATATCCCGGGCAATTGCCAGTGGGCACTGTTTCTGCGCAACCATGACGAACTGACGCTGGAAATGGTCACCGACGTCGAGCGCGACTATCTGTGGTCGACCTATGCCAACGATCCCCGCGCACGCATCAATGTCGGCATTCGCCGCAGGCTGGCGCCGCTGATGGACAACGACCGGCGCAAGATCGAACTGATGAACTCCCTGTTGCTGTCATTCCCGGGCACGCCGATCATCTATTACGGTGACGAAATCGGAATGGGCGACAATATCTATCTCGGCGACCGCAACGGCGTTCGCACGCCGATGCAGTGGACGCCGGACCGCAACGGCGGTTTTTCCCGCGCCGATCCCGCGCGGCTCTATGCTCCGACCATCATGGACCCGGTCTATGGCTATGAGTCGGTCAACGTAGAGGCCCAGTCGCGCAGCCTGTCATCGCTGCTGAGCGCGACCAAGCGGCTGATCTCGGTGCGTAAGTCGACGCTGGCGTTCGGCCGCGGCACCATGACGTTCATCCGCCCGGTCAATCGCTCGGTGCTGGCCTATGTCAGGCAATACGGCGACGAGGTAATCCTCTGCGTCGCCAACCTGTCTCGATCGGCGCAAGCGACCGAACTCGATCTCTCGGCCTGGAAGGACCGGGTCCCGCTCGAAATGCTCGGACGCACCCGCTTCCCCGCGATCGGCGAATTGCCCTACATGATCACGTTGGCGCCCTATGGCTTTTACTGGTTTCAGCTTCGTGAGCGCGACAAATCGGAGCGCGTCGCACCATCCGTGGTTCCCGAATTCGAGACCCTCGTGGTGCCGCTGGGCGCGACATGGGTCTCGCTGGCCCGTACCCGCAGCGTGTTCGAACGCGATGTCTTGCCCGATCATCTGGCGCGAACCCGCTGGTATCCCGAGCGTTCGGCAGAGGCTATTCGTCCAATCCTGACCTCGGCGATTCCCTTTTGCGATATTGGCGACAACAAGCCGTGGCTGGCGTTTTTTGAAGCGACGCAGCAAGACGCGATGACGCGTTACCTATTGCCCTTGCAGATCGAGTGGGTGCGCTTCGATCGCGAGCGCTATAACCCCAACGCATTGGCAGCCGTACGTCAGGGCGCGCGGGAAGGAACGTTGCTGGACGTTGCGACCGACCAGATTTTCATCGCCCTGCTGCTGCGCAATTTGCGTGAGACCCTGACCATCGAGGAAGGCGGCGTGCGCCTTGAGTTCAGGCCGACCAGCAGGCTTTCGGACAAGCCGATCAAGCCGCCGGTGCATATTCGCGCCATCGAAAGCGAGCGGTCCAACAGCAAGGCGATGGTTGATAATGACTATGTGGTCAAGGTTTATCGCAGGCTTGAATTCGGCACCAATCCCGAGATCGAAACCGGCCGGTTCCTGACCGAGGTCGCGGGTTTTGCCAACACGCCGGCACTTCTTGGCAGCATCGAACTGGTCGAGGGTGATGAAAAAAGCGCGATCGCGATCGTCCACGCCTTCGTTGAGAATCAGGGCGACGGCTGGACCGTGACAGCGGCCTATCTCGATCGCTTCGTGGATGAGCAGCGTCTGCTGGCGGCGAGCGAACGTCCCGGCGAAAGCGAGGAGCAGGTCCCCTATCTGCGTTATATGTCGCAGACCGGAAGGCGCGTCGCCGAGATGCACCTTGCGCTCTCCGGAAGCCATGAATCTGCCGATTTTGCGCCGGAACCGACAGGAGCTGCGGACGTGCAGCGCTGGATCGACAATGTATCCGCCCGCGACGAACGGGTATTCGACGCCTTGAAGCAACGGCGCGAAATGGCAAAGGAATCCGATCGTCTGCTCATCGATCAGGCACTGGCGCAACGTCAGGCGTTGCATGACGGTTTGAACGAACTGCTTCCCCCGGATATCGACAGCCTGAACATTCGCCATCATGGCGACTTCAATCTCGGCCGGTTGCTGATCGTCAAGGACGATATCTACATCAAGGGCTTCGGGGGCGAATCCCACCGGCCGCTGGCCGAGCGGCGACGCAAGGCGCCGGCGGCGCGCGATGTCGCAAGCCTGATTCGCTCGATCGATTATTCGGCTAACGTCGCACTTGAGCGCGCGTTGAGAGTGACGCCCGACGAGCACGGCAGGCTCGGCGCGGCGCTCGCGGAATGGCGCGATCGCTCGACAGCGGCGTTCCTGGCCGCCTATCGCGAGACCATGACGAATGCGCGTCTATGGCCGGCAGACCCGCATGCCGCCCAGCAGATGCTGAATTTCTTTTTGCTTGAAAAATCATTCTACGAGATCGAGTACGAGTTAGCCAACCGGCCTGAATGGCTGCGCGTTCCATTGATGGGGATGCTTCGAATACTGTCTCTGTCAAAGCGCGCCGACGAGGCCTCATGACCAAACTGTCCGCGGAGGCCTATGCGATCGTGGAAGGCCGCCACTCCGACCCCTTTCACTATCTTGGCCTTCATATGGAAGGCGGCCAGACGGTGGTGCGCGCGTTCTTGCCGGAGGCTTCGAAGGTTGATGCAATCGACGAACACGGCGAAACGGCCGCGCTCGTGCGCATTCACGACGCCGGGCTATTCGCAGGCGCGCTGCCGAACGGCTCCAGGCGCTACCAGCTGCGCGCCCGCTTCGGCGACACCGTGGTCGATCTCGACGATCCCTATCGCTTTCCGCCTGTGTTGACCGATTTCGATCTGTATCTGCTCGGCGAAGGCACCCATCAGCGGCTTTACGACAAGCTTGGCGCGCATCCCCTGACAATGGACGGCGTTGACGGCGTGGCCTTCGTGGTGCTCGCTCCCAACGCGCGGCGGGTCAGCGTGGTCGGCGATTTCAACTTCTGGAATCCGCGGCGGCATCCGATGCGCGTGCGCGGCGTCGGCTATTGGGAGCTGTTTGTGCCCCATGCCACACCGGGCGACCATTACAAATTCGATATCACCGGTCCGCAGGGCCAGCATTTGCCGCTGAAGTCCGATCCGCTTGCCTTTGCCGCGGAAATGCGCCCGGGCACCGCATCGATTGTTTTCGACGAGACCAGGCTATCGCACCCGCGCCCGGCGCCAGCCGGAATCAACGCGCTGGGCGCCCCGATGTCGATTTACGAGGTCCATTTGGGCTCGTGGCGGCGCAAGGGCAACAACGAATGGCTGACCTATCGCGATCTGGCCGAACAACTGCCGCGTTATGTGCGCGATCTCGGCTATACCCATGTTGAATTTCTTCCCGTCAACGAGCACCCGTTCGACGGCTCATGGGGCTATCAGCCGACGGGCATGTATGCACCCACCGGCCGATTCGGCACACCGGAGGATTTTTCAGCCCTGGTCGACGCCTGCCATCGCGAGGGACTGGGGGTGATGCTGGACTGGGTGCCCGGACATTTTCCGGACGATCCGCATGGCCTCGGCAATTTCGACGGCACCGCGCTTTACGAGCACGCCAACCCGCAGCAGGGCCGTCACCTCGACTGGGGCACGCTGATCTACAATTACGGCCGCACAGAAGTCGTCAATTTTCTGGTCTCGAACGCGCTGTTCTGGCTGGAACGTTACGCCATCGACGGTCTGCGCGTCGATGCCGTCGCCTCGATGCTGTATCTCGACTACAGCCGGCCGGCCGGGGGCTGGATCCCGAACAAATTTGGCGGCCGGGAGAATCTCGACGCCATCGATTTCATGCGTCGCTTCAATACCGAAGTGTTCGCCCGTTTTCCGCAGGCCACTACGGCTGCCGAAGAGTCTACCGCATGGCCGCAGGTGTCGCGCCCGGTCGAATATGGCGGTCTCGGATTCGGCTACAAATGGAACATGGGCTGGATGCATGACACGCTGAATTACATCGGCAAGGATCCGATCCACCGCAGGTATCACCACGGCGACATCCTGTTCGGCCTGCACTACGCGTTTTCGGAAAATTTCATTTTGCCGCTGTCGCACGACGAGGTCGTCCACGGCAAGCGCTCGCTGCTCGGCCGGATGCCCGGCGACGACTGGCAACGCTTTGCCAATTTGCGCGCTTTCTACGCCTTCATGTTCGGACATCCCGGCAAGAAGCTGATGTTCATGGGCTGCGAATTCGCCCAGGAGCGCGAGTGGAATCACGATCGCTCGCTCGACTGGCATCTGCTCGACCAGAAAAAGCATGCCGGCATCCACACACTGATCCGCGATCTCAACAGCCTCTATCGCGGGCTGCCGGCGCTGCACCAGATGGATTGCAACCCATCCGGCTTTGAATGGGTCGTGACCGACGATGCCGGCGGCAACGTGTTCGCCTGGATTCGCAAAGGCAACGATACCCGCGCGTGCTGTCTCGTCGTCATCAATTTTTCGCCAAATGTGTATTACAACTACCGTGTCCGGGTGCCGTTCGCCGGCAAGTGGCGCGAGGTTCTTAATTCGGATTCCGCGCATTACGGCGGCAGCAATGTCGGGAACGTCGGTGAAGTCCGGGCATTGGATGGTCCGGCGCCCGAGCTCAATCTCACCGTCCCGCCTCTGGCCGCCATTTTTCTCGTACCGGAAAGCTGACGCATGCGACTGTCCGTCGGAACGTTCTCGCGCCTCGGTGCAAGCTGGGACGGCCGGGGCACCAATTTTGCGCTGTTCTCCGCCAACGCGCAAAAAGTCGAGCTCTGCCTGTTCGACAGTCAGGGCCGTCGCGAGCTCGAACGCATCGAATTGCCTGAACGCAGCGAAGACATCTGGCACGGCTATCTGAACGACGTTTCGCCCGGACAGCTCTATGGCTATCGCGTTCACGGGCCCTATGAGCCCGAACACGGCCACCGCTTCAACGCCAACAAGCTGCTGCTCGATCCCTATGCCAGGCGCCTTGCCGGGCGGCTGGTGTGGAGCGATGCCCATTTCGCCTATCGTACAGGGAGCGCACGCGAGGATCTCTCGTTCGACCGGCGAGACAATGCCCGCGGCATGCCGAAGGCCGTCGTCGTCGACGAAACCTTCAATTGGGGGCGCCGCGAAATGCGTCCCAACATTCCCTGGGAAGACACCATCATCTATGAGGCGCACGTCAAGGGGCTGACGCAGAAACGTGAAGATGTGCCGCCGAATCTGCGCGGCACTTATGGCGGCCTGTCTTCGCCGGCGATGATCGAGCACCTCAAACGGCTCGGCGTCACCACCATCGAGCTGTTGCCGGTCCACGGCCTTGTCGACGACAGAACGCTGGTCGAAAGGAAGCTGTCGAACTATTGGGGTTACAACACCTTGTCATTTTTCGCGCCGGAGCCGCGCTACTCGCTGGACAATCCGCTCGATGCATTCCGCACCACGGTGGCGCGGCTGCACGATGCCGGCATCGAGGTGATGCTCGACGTCGTCTACAATCATACCGCCGAGGGCGACCATATGGGCCCGACGCTGTCGTTCCGTGGCATCGACAACGCCTCCTATTACTGGCTGAAACCGGACAATCCGCGCTACTATGACGATTTCACCGGCTGCGGCAGTTCGGTCAAGCTCACGCATCCGCGCGTCCTGCAGACGGTGATGGATTCACTGCGCTACTGGGTCGAGGTGTGTCACGTCGACGGCTTCCGGTTCGATCTCGCTACCACCCTGGCGCGTGGGCCGAGCGGCTTCGACCGCAATTCCGCCTTTCTCACCGCCGTCCGGCAGGACCCGGTGCTCTCATCGGTGAAGCTGGTCGCCGAACCCTGGGACCTCGGCATGGGCGGCTATCAGGTCGGGGCATTTCCGTCGCAATGGTCGGAATGGAATGACCGCTATCGCACGGCGATGCGGCGCTACTGGAGCGGCGAAGGCAGCCTTATTGGCGAAGTGTCCGGCCGCATGACCGGCTCGTCCGACCTGTTCAACCATCACGGCCGCGCGCCACGCGCAAGCGTCAATCATATCACCGTGCATGACGGCTTCACGCTCGCGGATTTGTTCAGCTACAACCAAAAGCACAACGAGGCCAACGGCGAAGGAAATCGCGATGGCTCAAGCGAAAATCACAGCAACAACTGCGGTCATGAAGGCCCGACCGACGACGCCGCGATTGTCGCACTTCGTTGCCAGCTTCGTAAAAACCAGCTTGCCTGCCTCTTGCTGGCGCAGGGCCTGCCGCTGATTCTGGCCGGCGATGAAGTCGGCAACTCGCAGTCCGGCAACAACAATGCCTATTGTCAGGATAACGAAACCGGCTGGGTCGATTGGGACGGCCTCGGCCGCGACGGAGACGACCTCACCGATTTCGTCGGCCATATGACCGGCTTGCGAAAACGATTTACGCAAATCCGTTCGCATCGCTGGCTCGATGGGCGGCGCGCCGACGGGTCTTACGGCGTGTTATGGCTAACGCCGGCGGGCGAGGAGATGAAGGAGCAGGACTGGAATTTTCCGGAAGGCCGGTTTCTCGCTTATGTGCTTGGGCCGGTCGAGCACGAGCAGCCGCCGATTTTCATCGTGCTGAACGCAGCACCTGAAGCGATCGCGTTCAAGCTGCCGAAGATGCCGGAATACAAGACCTGGCAGCAGGTGGTGAACACCGCCGACAGCAAGCAAACGGTCACGGATTTCGCGTCGGCAAGCGAAGCAAAAGCGCCTCCCCGCTCGGTCCTTGCCTATACGGGTTCGGCATGAATGGGCGGCAATTCGGAGCAGGACTGATACTGGACGGTGCGTCATTTCGTCTTTGGGCGCCGGCGGCGAAACGAGTCGACCTGCTGCTGGAAAAGTTTTACCCGCTGCGGCGCGGTGAAGACGGCTGGTTTGTTGCCGAAATCGCCGATGTAAAGGCCGGCGCACGCTACAAATTCCGGATCGACGACGAGATCGATGTCCCCGATCCTGCCTCCGCCTTTCAGCCCGACGACGTCTCGGGGCCGAGCGAGGTGATCGATCACTCAAGCTACCAGTGGCGCGCCGCGGGGTGGCGCGGACGCCCGTGGCGTGAGACCGTCCTGATCGAAATCCATGTCGGCACCTTCACGCAGGAAGGCAGTTACCGCGGCATGATCGCCAAGCTCGATCATCTCGCGGCGAGCGGAATCACCGCGCTTGAATTAATGCCGCTCGCGGAATTCGCGGGCAAACGCAACTGGGGCTACGACGGCGTATTGTGGTACGCGCCCGACAGCGTCTATGGACGCCCTGACGATCTCAAGGCCCTGATCGACGAAGCGCATCTGCGCGGATTGATGGTGTTTCTCGACGTCGTCTACAATCACTTTGGCCCGGAAGGAAATTACCTCGGTCGATACGCGCCGAGCTTCTTTACCGGTGCGCAGACGCCCTGGGGCAGCGTCATCGATTACCGGGTGCCGCAGGTTCGCGCCTTTGCCATCGAGAATGCCATGTATTGGCTGCACGAATACCGCTTCGACGGGCTGCGGCTGGATGCGGTGAACGCCATCTCCGAACCGGGCGAGGTTTCGATGCTGCGCGATCTCAGCATCGCGGCAGGTCACCTCTCCGCCGAAACAAACCGTTACATCCATCTGGTGCTTGAAAACGGTGACAATCGCGCAAGCTTGCTGGATGCCGGGCGCGATCCACCGTGCGGCCAATACCGCGCGCAATGGAACGACGATTATCACCACGCCTGGCACGTCTTGCTGACCGGCGAGACGCAGGGCTACTACGGCGATCATACCAAGTCGCCGATGCGGGATGTTGCCCGCGCGCTGGCATCCGGCTTTGTCTATCAGGGGGAAGCGTCCGCGTATCGCGGTGGACAATTGCGTGGCGAGCCGAGCGGCATGCTTTCTCCCACCGCCTTCGTCAATTTTCTGCAGAACCACGACCAGATCGGGAACCGCGCGCTCGGCGACCGGCTCGAAGGCAATGTGGACCGCCATGCGATCGAGGCAGCACTGGCGATTACGTTATTGGCGCCTGCCATCCCGATGCTGTTCATGGGGCAAGAGTGGGGCTCGAAAACACCGTTCCCGTTCTTCTGCGATTTCGGGTGCATGTTAGCGGACGCCGTGCGCGAGGGGCGGCGCAGGGAATACGCCTGGGCCTATGCGACCTACGGCGACGAGGTTCCCGACCCGCTTGCCGAATCGACGTTTCGATCCGCAGTCCTCGATTGGGAAACTTGTAACGAACGGTCCGGACAAAAGCGGCTGGCGCTGGTGCGGGAACTTCTTGCGATACGCCAGCGGGAAGTTGTTCCCCGGCTTGCGGGCGCGGCCTTCGGCGACGCGCATGCAGCGGACAACGGGCTGCTGACGGCCTACTGGCGTATGGGCGATGGCGCGACGCTCCAGCTTGAAGCCAACCTGTCGACAGGCGAGATTGCCCGAGAACGAAGGGAGACGCCTGGCGCCCTGATCTGGGGCCCCGAAACCGGCGACGTGATCCCGCCATATTCGGTGTCCTGGCGCGTCGCAGCGGGTTAATATCTTTTCATCAGCCCCGTTTGGTCAGCAGCAGATTGCCGCGATTCTTGATCGCAACTTGCGCTACTTCCGCAAATCGCTGCAACAACCAGGGCAGCGTGACTTCCAGCCGGACATGATCGTCCGCGACATCGAGATGGCCCGATGCCGCCTGCCCCAGCGCGCGGACGCGAAAGATCATGCGGTTCTCTTCCCATCTCTCCTCATCGACCTTTAACACAGGCACGCTGGCGGCCGCGCGCGTCAATCCCGCCTTGAGACGGCGAGTGGCCTCTTCGCGGCCAAGGTGATGCGGAATCGAAACGACAAGAGGTGCGGACATTTTTCAAATCCCAAAAGCGGACCTGACCTCATCTAATTCCCCGTCGTTCGAAAAGAAAGGGGAACACAGTAATGCCAGCGAGAAAATGGAACCTTATGGGTTGCCGTTCGTTTTTCCAGGCGAAGGCAGAGCAACAGGTGCCGACTGCCGGGCTGGAGGAGACGTTGGATGTCAATCGGAACTATCATCCTGATCATTCTTGTGATCGCCTTGCTCGGCGGCTTCAGCGGCATCGGAGGCGGTCCGTTCTACGGCACCGGATATTATGGCGGCGGCGGCCTCGGTCTCATCATCGTCATCCTGCTGATCCTGCTATTACTCGGGAGACTTTGAGCTTCGCTAATCCCAACCATAGATCGTCACCACCCGCGCAGGCGGGTGGTGGAGTATTGCAGAGTGTCGATGATGAATTGAAGCTCTCTGGAATCGTGGATACTTCGTTCTCGCGGCGTATGACGACTAGTTTAGTGTGCGCCGAGCTTCTTGATCGCCGCCTTGATCGAAGACGCCGCCTCATCATAACCATCCCACGGCTTGCTTTTGGCGAGCTGTGCCGGGACGGTGCGAAGCGTATAGCGTTTCGGATCGAGATCGCCGCGTACCTGCGCCCAAGTCAGCGGCATCGAAACGGTGGCGCCATCGCGCGCCCGTGGTGACAGCACGGCTACCGCGGTAGCCATGCGATCGTTGCGAAGATAATCGAGGAAGATCCTTCCCTTGCGCAGCTTCTTCGACATGTTGAGCAGATAGCGCTCGGGATCTTCATCGGCCATCCATCGGCAAACGCCCTGCGCGAAGGCTTTGGCCTCCTTCCACGTCACCCTGTCCTTTGCGCCGTGCGCCAAAGGCGTCACCACGTGGAGGCCCTTGCCGCCGGTGGTCTTGCAGAAACTTTCCATGCCAACATCGGCGAGACGCTGCCGCATGTCCCGGGCCGCCTCAACGACATCGGCGAATTCGACATCAGGCGCGGGATCGAGATCGAAGACCAGCCGGCCCGGTATATCCGGCGTATCCGGCGCGCAATTCCACGGATGCAGTTCGAGGCCGCCGATCTGCGCCACCGCAGCGAGGCCTTCGACGCGATCGATCTGCAGATATGGCTTGCGATCGCCGGAGACCTTGACCAGTTCCAACAGGTTCGAAGTACCGGGCATGGCATGGCGCTGAAAGAATTTCTCGCCGCCGATACCGTCGGGCGCGCGGACGATCGAGCAGGGCCGGCCTTTCAAATGACCGATCATCCAGCCGCCTACCGCTTCGAAATAGCGGGCAAGATCGAGCTTGGTGACGCCCTTGCCATCGCCAGCGTCCGGCCAAAGCTCCTTGTCGGGCTTCGAAATAACCACGCCCATCACCTCGGCAGATTTGCTTGACGCAGGCTTTGGCCGCGCCGCATCCGTCTTGCCGGATTTGGCTGCGTTCTTTGCGGCTGCGGGTTTGGCGATTCTGGTCATGGCCGGCCTTTCCGCCTGCACCTCGTCGGCTGGCTTGTCCTGGCGCAGTCCCTTGAACGCAGCCTGCCGGATATTTCCGGCGTCGGTCCAGCCGGCGAATTCGATTTCGGCGACGAGCTCTGGCCTTAGCCAATGCACGTCACTGGTTTTGCGCGGGGCATCCTTGCCGCCGAAGGGATTCTGGTCCGATGCCGCGGCCTTCAACGCCGGCATGATGCGTTTGACCTTGTCCTGCCCGAAGCCGGTGCCGACAAGCCCGACAAAGACGAGATGATTGCCGCGATGGACGCCGGCCATCAGCGAACGGAATTTGCCGTGAGTGGTTTTCCATCCTCCCAGCACGACCTCATGTCCGGCCCGGCATTTGGCCTTGGCCCAGCTCTCGGACCGACCTGAACGATAGGGGGCGTTGAGCTTCTTCGATACGATACCTTCCAGCGACAGCTTGCATGCCGACTGCAAGAGGGCGTCGCCACCGGTGTCGAAATGCTCGACATAGCGGATCAGTTTGGCTTTGCCCGCATCTTGCGCCTCGAGCAATTTCTTCAATTTCGCCTTTCGCTCGCCGAGCGGAAGCGAACGAAGATCTTCCCCATCGGCAAACAACAGATCGAACGCAAAGAAGATCAGATTTTCGGTGTTGCCGTCGGAGAGAGCGGCCTGCAGCATCGAAAAATCCGGCGCGCCATTACGATCGAGCGCGACGATTTCTCCATCGATCAGCGCGTCGGGGATTGCGCGTGCCTGTTTCGCGATCGCCTGAAACTTGTCAGTCCAATCCAGACCCTTGCGGGTCTTCAGCGTGACGACGCCGCCTTCGACGCGTACTTGCACGCGATAACCGTCGAACTTGATCTCATGGCACCACCCTTGCGCGCCGGGAGGGCGATCGACTGGCGTGCAGAGTTGCGGCGCAACGAAATCCGGCATCCTGGCGATCTTCTTGCCTTTCAATGCCTGCGCGGACGCTCGCACCGCGGGAATTCGCGATGCGGGCGTCTTGCTTTTGGCGCGCGCATCCGCGGCATCGCCCCGGTTCGAATTCCAGACCGCGTCAGCCCTGGCGCGACCGGACTTCGCCGTCATGAACGGTTTTGGCGCTCTTCCCTTGCCTTCGGCGATCTGATCCATGCTCCGTCCCGAGGCGACGGATTGATCGGTATCCAGGATATGATTGGCTTTGCCCTCTTTGGCGAACTCATCGCGATGCTTGATCAACAGCCAGTTGGTGCGATTGCCGCCATTGCGGTCATGGCGCATGCGGACCAGGACCCAGCTCCCGCCGAGTTTCTCGCCATATAGCGTGAATTTGAGGTCACCCTTCCTGAAGCCCCGTTCCGGGTCGTCGGATTCCCAATAGCCGCGGTCCCATAGCTGCACGGTTCCGCCGCCATACTGCCCCTTTGGAATAGTGCCTTCGAAATCGCCGTAATCGAGCGGATGATCCTCCACCTCCACCGCCAGCCGCTTGTCGTGTGGATCGAGCGAAGGACCGCGCGTGACCGCCCAGGATTTGAAGACGCCGTCGAACTCCAGCCGGAGATCGTAGTGCAGCCGCGTCGCATCGTGCTTCTGGATCACGAACCGCCGGCGCTTCGATGGCGCGACCGCCGCTTCGCCACTCGGCTCCGCGGTCTTTTCGAAATCCCGCTTTTTTCGATAGGTTGAGAGGTTTCTCAAGGACACGATCGATCCTACACAAGTCGAATGGCGGACAGCCTATCACGCGCCAACAAGCGCCCGCGAAAATTTCGAGCCATGTGGCGGCCCTACTTTTTCGATTTATACTTTCTTGCCGGCGGTTTTCCTCGCAGCCTTCTTCGGAACTTTCTTTCCTTCCGCCCTCGCCTCGGAAAGACCGATCGCGATCGCCTGTTTGCGACTGGTAACCTTCCTGCCGGACCGGCCGCTCTTCAAGGTCCCGGCCTTGCGCTTTTTCATCGCCCGCTCGACTTTGGCGGACGCTTGTTTCGAATACTTCCGAGCCATGGCTGTTCTCCCGGTTGCGAGAAAATAATCTTTGCGGCCACAGAAGGTTCCCGCGAGTGGCGAGCGCGGCGCTGTTCTGGCGTTTCCGGCGCGTGGGGTGGCTGCGAACTTGCGGGCTGAAAGCGCGTGTTTCGAGCAAGGCCGATTTCGGAAGGAATTGCCGTATGCGCCTGTTCGTCGAGCGCGGCGCCAATGACGGCTTTTTCGGCCGTCAGGTGATCGCCGAATAAAGCTCGGAAGCATTTTTTGCGCTGCGTAACCGAACGAGGTTCTCAGGCGGTCTCAACGCCCGAGCTACCAGCGCGAGCGCGCCGAGCTGTCTATTCTCCGCAGCCGCCGGCAACAAAAGCACAAATATGAGGTCCACCTCCTGGCCGTCGATCGCATCGAACTCGATCGGCTGCTTCAGTTTCGCAAGCATCCCGTAAGGCCGTTGCAAGTCCGGCAGCCGGGCATGCGGAATGGCTACGCCACGGCCAATCCCGGTCGATCCGAGTTCTTCCCGCTTGAGAAGATAGGGAGCGATCTGATCGACATGCAGGCCGAGGCCGGTGGCGGCCTTGGCCGCGAATTCCTGTAACAACTGCCGCTTGTTCGAGGCCCGAACATCGATCATGACATCCGTCGGCGATAGCAGATCGAAGATTTTCATGGCCCCTCCCGGAAGACGCATCGTTAAAGGCATTGATCAGGTCTCAGGCAGGACGAGTCTACGCTGGCTCGCCACAAAAAGGAGCGATCAAACCAGGCCGGCCCCGCTAGACTAGCTAGTCCGCCGCCCTCAAGCGGTAGCCGATCCCGGTCTCAGTCAGGACGAATTGCGGTCGTTCCGGATCGGCTTCGATCTTTTGCCGGAGTTGCCGCACATAGACCCGCAGATATTGCGCATCGGTCAATTCGTCCCACAGTTCCTTCAGGAGAAACCTGTGGGTCAACACCTTGCCGGCGTGCTGCACCAGCACGCGCAGCAATTCGTATTCCTTTGGGGACAGCTTGACGTCCCTGTCGCCCACCTTGACGATGCGGCGCACCAGATCGACGGAGAGATCGCCCGATCGAAACACCGGGCGTTCGCCATGAACCTGCAGCTGATGCCGCAGCGCCGCGCGCATGCGGGCGAGCAACTCATCCATCCCGAACGGTTTGGTGAGGTAGTCGTCAGCACCGAGATCGAGCGCCTGCACCTTTCCGGCCTCGTCGCCGCGGCTCGACAGCACGACCACGGGTACGCTGTCGTTGCGGCCGCGGATCATGCGCAGCAATTCATGGCCCTGGATATCGGGCAGACCGAGATCGAGAATGATAAGGGCGGGATCCTGCGCCAGTAGCTCGAGCGCCATCTTGCCGTTGGAGGCTTCCAGGATCTCGTAGCCTTGCGTGCTCAAGCCCATTCGCAGCAGCTTGCGGATCGGCGGCTCATCATCGATGACGAGGACCTTTATCGGAGCGTTCATGCGGCGGTGTCCAGCGCGTCCGATGCCGCCGGAATCGGCAATCGGACGGTCAGCACGGCGCCGCTCCGATCGGTACGGTTCGCCGCGGAAATCGTGCCGTGCATCGCCTCGACAAAGCCGCGCGAAATCGCCAGGCCAAGTCCCGTGCCGGGGCGGATATGGTCGCCCTTTTGGGCGCGATAGAATTTGTCAAATACGCTCTCCAGTTCGGCCGGCGGAATGCCGTCGCCTTCGTCGAGGATTTGCAGGGTGACGATGTCCTTTTCCCGCAAGCTCCTGATCGATATCGTGGTATCTGCGGGCGCATATTTCGCCGCGTTGTCAAGCAGGTTGAAAAGCACCTGCTCGAACAGTACCGCGTCGAGCTCCAGCATCGGCAAGTCAGCGGCGAGCTCAAGCGAGACCTTGTGCCGCAACAGAATCTTGCTTGCGCGCCGCAATGCGCTGCCGACGATCTCGCCGATATCGTGCCGCGCCGTATTCGGCACGATGGCGCCGGATTCCAGCTTGGTCATGTCGAGCAAATTCGCAATGAACCGGTTGAGCCGTTCGGATTCGTCGATCACGGTCGCGAGCAAATCCCGCTTCTCCGTATCGGTCAGCCCGCTGGAGAGATCCCGCATCGTGCTGGCGGCGCCGAGAACCGACGCCAGCGGCGTCTTGAGATCGTGCGAAATCGAGGTCAGCAGCGCCGAGCGCAAACGATCCGACTCCACGGTACGCTTCACCCGGTCCATGTCCTCAACGAGCAGCACCCGTTCGATCGCAAGCGCGCCCTGGTCCATCAGCGCATCGAGCAGGCGCCGCTGGTCAGGCGTAAGCAGCGGTCCGGTTCTGTCGTCGTCGATGCCGATGACCCCAATCGGTCCGCGTCCTGTTCGCATCGGCAGGAACAAACGCTTGGCGCCCGGCAGGGTGTCCGAGCCGCGCCCGGCAGGGCGATCGTTGCCCCATGCCCAGTTCGCGGCGGCAAGGTCGGCCTTGTCGAGTTGATCCTCGGGCGGATAGCCCGCCTTCACGGTGAGAACGCCATCCTCGGGCAACAGCAAGACCACCCGCACTTTCAACATCAGCGCGGTCTGGTAGGCGGTCGCCCACAACACATCATCGAGTGTCGCCGTCCCTGCGAGCTTGCGGCTGAAGGCGTAAAGCGATTCCGTCGTCCGTACCCTGCCGATCGCGGAGACGGCCTGGGTGCGTACTCGCGCGGCGACATTGGAAACCAGGATTGCTATCAGCATGAAGAAGAAGAAGGCGGCTATGTTGGTCGGATCGGTGATCGTGAAGGTGTAGATCGGCGGCAAAAAGAAAAAATTGTAGCAGAGCGAAGCCGCGACGCTTGCCAATACTGACGGCAACAGGCCGTAGCGAACCGCCACGCTCACGACGGCCGTAAGAAACACCAGGTCGACGTTTTCGATGCCGAACCAGGGATGGATCAGTTCGGCGGCGCCAAGGCCGAGTGCCACGATCGCTACCGCCATCAGATATGGCCTGGGATCGAAAGGTTCGGGCCGCGCGGCCGTCTGCACCGCGGTTTTGAGGGCGGGCGGCCCGGAAGGCAGTTCGTTGCCGGCGATCACATTGACGCTGATATTGCCCGCCCGCCGCACCAGGTCGTGCACCACCGAGCCTCGCGTGAGTTCGAACCACCAGGAACGAGTCGACTTGCCGATGATGATCTGCGTCACGTTATTGGCGTGCGCGAAGCCGATCACGTCATCGGCAATGCGGCGCCCGACTCCCGGAATGGTGAGCGCCTCGCCTCCCAGTGCCTCGGCCAGACGCAACGTATCGGCAAGCCGGTCCCGTTGCTCATCCGTCAATTGCAGGCTGCGCCTCGTCTCGATGCTGATGGCGGTCCAGGGCGCATGCAGGCGATCCGCCAGCCGCTTGGTGTAGCGCACGAGCCCGGCCGCTCGCGGATCTTCGCTGAGGCAAACCAGGATGCGCTCGCCCGCCGCCCAGGGGCCGGCGATCGCGTTCGCCTGCATGTGCGTGAGCAATTGCTCGTCGACGCGCTCGGCCGTCCGCCGCAACGCCAGCTCGCGCAGTGCGGTCAGATTCCCCGGCGAAAAATAATGCTCAAGCGCCCGCTCCGCCTGTTTGGGGACGTAGACCTTGCCCTCTTTCAGGCGCTGAATCAGGTCGTCCGGCGTCAGATCGATCAGTTCGATCGCGTCCGCGCGGTCGAACACGGAATCCGGCACGGTCTCGCGCACGCGCACATGCGTGATCTGGGCGACCACATCGTTGAGACTCTCGATATGCTGGATATTGACCGCGGTGTAGACGTCGATGCCGCGGGAGAGCAGCTCCTCGACGTCGAGATAGCGCTTTGGATGCCGGCTACCCGGCGCGTTGGTGTGGGCAAGTTCATCGACCAGCGCGATCTCCGGATGGCGCGCGATTAGCGCGTCGAGATCCATCTCCTCGAGAATCTGGTCCTTGTACTCGAGCCGCCTGCGCGGAAGAACTTCCAGGCCCTGCAGCAGCGCTTCGGTCTCAGCCCGGCCGTGGGTCTCGACGACGCCAACGACAATATCGGTGCCCGCCTTTAGCTTGGCGTGCGCGCTTTGCAACATCTCGTAGGTCTTGCCGACGCCCGGGGCGGCGCCGACGAAAATTTTCAGCCGGCCCTCGCGGCTGTCCTCGCGCCGGGCTCTTTCCAGCAGGGCTTCCGGCGAGGGGCGTTGTTCGGTGTCGCGGCGCGGCTGCGGCATAAGACATCATAGTCCGCAGGCCGCGCCGAGCCTAGCTGGCGTCATTTTGATGCCGCGTCCAGCGCCAGATTGAGGGCCAATACGTTGACCCTGGGTTCGCCGAGCAGCCCGGCGAAGCGGCCTTGAGTGTTCTCCGTGACCAGCTGGCGGACACGATCCTCCGGCATATTCCGCGCTTTCGCGACACGGGGCACCTGGAATAGCGCGCTCTCCGGCGAGATATCGGGGTCGAGGCCGCTGCCGGAGGTGGTGACGAGGTCGATCGGAACGGTTGCCGAGGAATTTTCGGCTTTCAACTTGTCGACGTCTTCCTTGACCCGGTCGTTCAGGGCCTTGCTGGTCGGACCAAGGTTCGATCCGCCGGAGTTGGCGGCATTGTACGGCGCCGGGACGGTCTTGGTCGAATCAGCCGGGTCCGGCGCTGTGGTCGCCGAGGGCCTGCCGTGGAAGTATTTGTCGTCCTTGAATTCCTGCCCGATCAGGGCGGAGCCGACCACCTTGCCATCCCTCTCGATTAGGCTGCCCTGCGCCTGCTTTGGAAACAGCACGCCGGCAATTGCGGTCATGGCGAGCGGATAGGCAAGGCCTGTGATCAGCGTCAACAGAATCAGGACGATGACGGCGGGACGAATTTCTTTCAACATGGTGCTTCTCCTCAGGCCAGATGCAAGGCGGCGACGACGAGGTCGATCGCCTTGATGCCGATAAACGGAATGATGATGCCGCCGACGCCGTAGATCATCAGGTTACGGCGCAGCAGCGCGCCGGCCCCGATGGCGCGATACGCCACGCCTTTCAAGGCAAGCGGAACCAACACAATGATGATCAGGGCGTTGAAGATGATCGCCGAAAGGATGGCGCTCTGCGGGCTCGCCAGATGCATGACGTTGAGCACCGCAAGCTGCGGATAGAACGCGAGGAACATCGCAGGGATGATGGCGAAATACTTCGCCACGTCATTGGCGATCGAGAACGTGGTGAGCGCGCCGCGCGTCATCAATAGCTGCTTGCCGATCTCGACCACTTCGATCAGCTTGGTAGGATTGGAGTCGAGATCGACCATGTTGCCGGCCTCGCGTGCCGCCTGCGTCCCGGTGTTCATGGCGACGCCGACATCTGCTTGAGCGAGGGCGGGCGCGTCATTGGTGCCGTCGCCGCACATCGCGACCAGCTTGCCCTTGGCCTGCTCGTCGCGAATGAGCTTCAATTTGTCCTCGGGCGTCGCCTGCGCGAGAAAATCATCGACGCCGGCCTCCGCGGCGATCGCGGCCGCCGTCATCGGATTGTCGCCCGTGATCATCACGGTACGGATGCCCATGCGGCGCAGTTCGGCGAAGCGTTCGCGAATGCCGCCCTTGACGATATCTTTCAGGTGGACGACGCCAAGCAGGCGGCCGTCCTTAGCCACAGCGAGAGGTGTACCGCCCGCCTTCGCGATTTCGTCCGAGATCGCCTGGATCTCGCGCGCCACTTCCGACATGGCGGGCTGCAGAACGCGCGCGGCATTTCCCGACGCAACGACGCGTGACTGTCCGCCATCGACATAATTGAGGATCGCATCGACCGCGCCCTTTCGGACAGATGATGCACCGGCGTCGACACCGCTCATGCGGGTTTGCGCCGTAAACGGGATGAAGGTCGCAGCCAATTCCGCCATGTCGCGGCTGCGGATGCCATACTTTTCTTTCGCGAGGACGACGATCGAACGTCCTTCGGGAGTTTCATCGGCCAACGACGCAAGCTGCGCCGCGTCAGCCAGTTCCTGCTCGGTCACGCCGCGGACGGGACGAAACGCCGTCGCCTGCCGGTTGCCGAGCGTGATGGTGCCGGTCTTGTCGAGCAGCAAGGTATCGACGTCGCCCGCGGCCTCGACCGCGCGGCCCGACATCGCCAGCACGTTGAAACGCACCAGCCGGTCCATGCCGGCGATGCCGATCGCCGACAGCAGCGCGCCGATGGTAGTGGGTATCAGCGTCACGAACAGCGCCACCAGGATCACGACCGAGATCTGGCCACCGGCATAAGCGGCATAGCTCGGGATGGTCACGGTTGCGAACACGAAGATGATGGTCAGGCCAGCGAGCAGGATATTGAGCGCGATCTCGTTCGGCGTCTTCTGCCGTTCCGCGCCCTCGACCAGCTTGATCATGCGGTCGATGAAAGTCGATCCCTGCGCCGCGGTGATGCGGACGCGGATCCAGTCCGACAGCACCTGCGTGCCGCCGGTAACCGCCGAGCGGTCGCCGCCGGATTCGCGGATCACGGGCGCGGATTTGCCGGTGATCGCGGCTTCGTTGACGGACGCGACACCCTCGATCACTTCGCCGTCGGACGGAATGTTGTCGCCGGCTTCGACCAGCACGACATCGCCGACCTTGAGGCTGGTGCCGGATACTAGACGATAGGTCTTGTCGGAGCCCGTCAACAGCTTGGCCATGCTCTCGGTGCGAGTCTTCCTGAGCGACTCGGCCTGGGCCTTGCCGCGGCCCTCCGCGACGGCTTCGGCGAAATTGGCGAACAGCACCGTGAACCATAGCCAGACGATGATCTGGAAGGTGAAGCCGAGGCCCTCGCCGCCCGTCACCAGATCGCGGAGGAAGATCACCGTGGTCAGCGCGGCCACGACCTCGACCACAAACATCACCGGGCTCTTGATCATGACCCTGGGATCAAGCTTGGCGAAAGCCGAGCCGATGGCGGGCATCACGATCTTCGGATCGAGCATCGCCGAAACCGGCATCCGCTTGTTCATTTTGACGACTTCCATGGACGTAACTCCGAAATGTGATCGATCAGAACAGGGTGTTGGCGGTCATCGCGAGATGCTCGACGATCGGGCCCAATGCGAGCGCCGGGAAGAAGGTGAGACCGCCGATGATCAGGATCACGCCGACCACCAGGCCGACGAACAGGCCTCCCGTCGTCGGCAACGTGCCGGCAGACGGCGGAATAGACTTTTTTCCTGCAAGCGAGCCGGCCATCGCCATTGCCGGCACGATCATGAAGAAGCGGCCGACGAACATCGCCACCGCGCCGGTCACGTTGTAGAAAAAGATGTTGCCGGTGAGGCCCGCAAAAGCCGAGCCGTTGTTACCGGTTTGCGAGGTGTAGGCATAGAGCACCTCGGTGAAGCCGTGCGGGCCCGCATTCGCCATCGAGGCCACGGCCGCCGGATAGACAACGGCGACCGCGGTCCAGCCCAGATACATCAGCGGCAGCACCAGAATCGCGAGCATCGCCATCTTGACCTCGCGCGCCTCGATCTTCTTGCCGACATATTCCGGAGTACGGCCGACCATCAAGCCGGCGACAAAGATCGAGATGATGACGAAGATGAGCATGCCGTAGAGGCCGGCGCCGACGCCGCCGACGATGATTTCGCCGAGCTGTATATTGATCAACGGGATCATGCCGCCGAGCGCGGTGAAGCTGTCATGCATGGCATTGACGGCCCCGCAGGAGGCCGCCGTGGTGATGACCGCGAACAGCGACGAGGCAACGATGCCGAAGCGAACTTCCTTGCCTTCCATGTTGCCGCCGGTCAGCCCCAGCGCATTAAGCGCGGTGGTGCCGCCCGCTTCCGCCCAGTAGGTCACGGTGACGCCCGCGATGAACAGCACGCCCATCACGGCGAGGATGGCCCAGCCCTGACGCTGGTTGCCGACCATGCGGCCGAACACGTTGGTCAGCGCCGCGCCAAGCGCGAAGATCGAGATCATCTGGATGAAGTTCGACAGGGCCGTCGGGTTCTCGAACGGATGCGCGGCATTGGCGTTGAAGAAGCCGCCGCCATTGGTGCCGAGCATCTTGATCGAGACCTGCGAGGCGACCGGACCGACCGCGATGGTCTGCTTGGCACCTTCCAGCGTCGTGGCATCGACATAGGCGCCGAGCGTCTGCGGCATGCCCTGCCAGACCAGGAACAGCGTGTAGACGACGCAGATCGGCATCAGCACATATAGCGTACAGCGCGTCACATCGACCCAGAAATTGCCGATGGTACGCATCGAAGAACGGGAAAAGCCGCGGATCAGGGCCACCGCGAGTGCAATGCCGGTTGCCGCCGACAGGAAATTCTGGTGCGTCAACCCCAGCATCTGCACGAGATAAGACAGCGTGCTCTCGCCGCCGTAATTCTGCCAATTGGTGTTGGTGATGAAGCTGATCGCGGTGTTGAAGGAGAGATCCTCGGCGACCGCGGATTGTCCCGCCGGATTGAACGGCAATAATGCCTGCAGCCGCATCACCGCGTAGATAATGAGGAACCCACCAACGTGGAACAACAGCATGGAGACCGTATAGGTCAGCCAATGCTGCTCGCGCTTGTCGTCGACACCGCCGATCCAATAAATCCCGGCCTCGACCGGCCGAAGGATCGGCGAGAGAAATGTTCGTTCGCCATTGAAGACGCGCGTCATGTACCAGCCGAGCGGCTTGGTCAGCGCGACGATGATGGCGCAGTACAGAATAATTTGAATCCAGCCAATGGCGGTCATGGTCGTGTGCCCTAGGGTTTGCGCGTGATGTGGCGTAAGGCGGTCAGAACCGCTCGGGCCGCAGCAGGGCGTAGGTCAGGTAGAACAGCAGGCCTGCGGAGACGAGACCGGCAAGTGAATAATCGAAGACCATGGTTGTTCTCCTCAAAGCCGTTCGCAGGCGTAGGCGTAACCGATGCCCAGCACGAAGAAGCCGAGGCCGAGGGCCAGCATGACGATGTCCAGCATGAGTTTGCTCCTATGCGGTGCGATCTGCGGGCGCCGAAGGGACGGTCTTCTCGCCTTTCACGGGTGGAGAGGTGCCACCCGGCGCATAGGTTTTCGAGGCGGGAACAATGGCAACGTTATAGGAATCTCATAAGGGCGCGGACTTACAGGTGTCGTCCCTGCGAAAGCAGGGACCATAGCGACGATGTTGGCGATGAAGGAAGGCATCCACCCTCGTACACTCTCCATGCGGCACGGCGTATGGGGCCCCGCTTTCGCGGCGACGACGTAGCGAAAGAGCGATTGAGGCCCTCCCGTCCGCCTTTATGAAATCCCTATATCTTGGGGCCCCGCCTCACCTCGCTTTCAAATGGGGCTTTGATCATCTTGCGTGGTGCGGCTGCAGGTCGCGGCCGTGCTCCATGCGAGATACCGCCATGCCCCTCCTTTCAGAACATCATGACTCCCCTGAGCTCGGCGATCGGCTTCGCGACGCGCATGCCGTGACCGGCAATCTCATGTCGCAGGTCATCGGCGAGGCGTGCCGGCGCCTTCCGTCCATCGGACAGACCGAGAAGACCGCGCGGATCGAACGATTGATTGCGTCGCAAGCCTGGACGGACGCCGCGCTGGCGCTGATCGATCTGGAACTGCCGCTCTGGCAGATTCGCCGCATCGCCTATGACGAGGGCGAGTGGTACTGCGCGCTGTCGCGGGAGCGCGAGCTTCCCGACTGGCTCGACCGGTCGATCGAAGCCCGCCACCCGGATTTGGCGCTGGCGATCTTGGGCGCGTTCGCCGATGCCCAGCGCATCAGTGCTCCGGCGAGCCGGACAAGCGTTCCCAGCGTATCGCGCGACGCGAATCCGCTCTATGAGCCGGTCTGCTGCGACAATTTCGGCTAAGCCGCGAACGAGCTGACATCGGAGTCTCGAGTTTTGGCGCAGCTCCCGAATCTGCCGCGAGAACTGAGGTCGACCCAGGTGCTGGTTCGCTTTTGCATGCGAATCGGCATCCTGACTGCTTTGGCTGCGTTCAGCAGCATCGGCTTCAGCAGCAGCCTCGCCGCTCTGCTGTGGATGGCCATCACCTTCTGCGGCGTCATCGGCCTCGTGAAGGTTTTTGGGTTGCCCGTAGTATTCGGGTTCGGCAACCCTCTCACTCCGCCGCGGTACGGACCTCGGCGCGTTCGGCCCTGACCGCGCAGAACTTGAATTCGGGAATCTTCCCGAACGGATCGAGCGCCGGGTTGGTCAAGAGGTTTGCCGCGGCTTCCGCGTAGCAGAACGGCATGAACACCATGTTTTCGGGAACGTCGCGATCGGAGCGCACCTTGATCTCGACCGCGCCGCGGCGCGTCTCCAGCCGCACCATATCGCCCGGCCAGACCTTCATGCGCCGCATGTCTTTCGGCGACATGAACGCCACCGCCTCCGGTTCGATCTGATCGAGCACCATCGAGCGGCGCGTCATCGAACCGGTATGCCAGTGTTCGAGCACGCGGCCGGTGGAAAGCACCATCGGGTATTCATCGTCGGGCAATTCGTCCGGGGGCAGCACGCGCGCCGGCACGATCTTGCCGCGCCCGCTTTCGGTCGGAAAGCCTGTCGTGAAGATGATCTCGTTGCCGGGCTTATGGGGATCGTCGACCGGATAGGTCACCGCACCCTCGCGCACCAGCCGCTCCCACGTGATATTATTCAACGACGGCATCACCCGCGTCATCTCGGTAAAGACGTCTGCCGGCCCGTCATAGCGCCAGTCGAGCCCCATGCGCCTGGCGATCTCCTGGATGATCCAGAGGTCCTGCCGCGCGTCGCCGGGCGGCCTGATCACCTCGCGCGCCAATTGCACGCGGCGGTCGGTATTGGTGAAGGTGCCGGATTTTTCAGCGAAAGCCGAAGCCGGCAGGATCACATCGGCATGGAACGCCGTTTCGGTGACGAACAGATCCTGCACCACAAGGTGATCGAGTTTTGCGAGCGCCTCACGGGCATGCTGCAAATCCGGATCCGACATCGCCGGATTTTCGCCCTCGATATACATGCCGGTGATCTCGCCGGCGTGGATCGCATTTATGATCTCGACGACGGTGAGGCCGCGAACCGGATCGAGGTCCTGATGCCAGAGTTTTTCGAACGGCTCGCGCAGATCGGTGCGCCCGACCGGCTGATAGTCCGGCAGGAACATCGGGATCAGCCCCGCGTCGGAGGCGCCCTGCACGTTATTCTGACCGCGCAGCGGATGCAGACCGGTGCCGGGCCGGCCGACCTGCCCGGTGATCAGGGCGAGCGCGATCAGGCAGCGCGCATTGTCGGTGCCGTGCACATGCTGGCTGATGCCCATGCCCCAGAAGATGATCGAGGCGCGCGAGCGCGCATACATCCGCGCTACTTCGCGCAAGGTTTCCGCTGGAATGCCGCAAATCGGCTCCATCTTCTCCGGCGTGAATTCCTTGATGCGCTCCTTCAGATCCTCATAGCCTTCGGTATAGCCGGCGATATATTGATCGTCGGTCAAGCCTTCGGTGATGATGGTGTTGATCATCGCATTCAGCAACGCGACGTCGCTACCGGCCTTGAAAGCCAGATGCAGGTGGGCATGTCGCGAGAGAGTTTGCCGGCGCGGATCCATCACGATCAGCTTGGCGCCGCGTTGCGCCGCGTTCTTGATGAAGGTCGCGGCAACCGGATGATTGATGGCCGGATTGGCGCCGATCACGATGATGACCTCGGCGTCCATCGCAGCCGCAAATGGCGCCGACACCGCGCCCGAGTTGAGGCCTTCCATCAAGGCCGCGACCGAGGAGGCGTGGCACAGCCGCGTGCAGTGATCGACATTGTTGGAGCCGAAGCCGGTGCGTACCAGCTTCTGGAACAGATAGGCCTCCTCGTTCGAGCCCTTGGCCGAACCGAAACCGGCGAGCGCCTTGACGCCCTTTTCGTCGCGGATCTTGACCAGGCCCTTGGCGGCGATATCGAGCGCCTCCTCCCAGGATGCCTCGCGGAAATGCGTGAACGGATTGGCCGGATCGACCTGGTCGTTGGCGTCCTTCTTCGCATTCGGCAGCCGCACCAGCGGCTTGGTGAGGCGGTGCGGATGATGGATGTAGTCGAAACCGAAGCGGCCCTTGACGCAGAGCCGGTTGTGATTGGCCGGGCCGTCGCGGCCCTCGGCGTAGATCACCTTCTCGTCCTTGACCTGATAGGTGACCTGACAGCCGACGCCGCAGAACGGGCAGAGCGAGTCAACCTTCCTGTCGGCATAGGTGACGCGGGTCTGGTTGTCATCGAGCATCACCGACGGCATCAATGCGCCGGTCGGACAGGCCTGCACGCATTCGCCGCAGGCGACGCAGGTCGATTCACCCATCGGATCGTCGAAATCGAACACGATCTTGGAGCCATGATTGCGATAGGCCATGCCGATCACGTCATTGACCTGAACCTCGCGGCATGCGCGCACGCACAACCCGCACTGGATGCAGGAATCGAGATTGACGCGCATCGCGGGGTGGCTGGCGTCGCCACGCCAGCGCTCGGCAGCGGGAAAGCGGCTTTCGGTCACCTCGACCTTTTCGGCCCAGTACCAGAATTTGGAATCGGGATCGTGCGACGTGCCGCGCGCCGGCTGATCGGCGACCAGGAGCTCCATCACCATTTTCTGCGCCGCGATCGCGCGCGGGCTCGCCGATTTCACCTTCATGCCGACGCTGGGCGTGCGCTTGCAGGACGCCGCCAGCACGCGCTCGCCCTCGACTTCAACCATGCAGGCGCGGCAATTGCCGTCAGGCCGATAGTCCGGCTCGGGTGAGTGACACAGATGCGGAATTTCGCGACCCTGTCGTTTTGCAACTTGCCAGATGGTCTCGCCGTTGATGGCCTCGACCTGTTTGCCGTCGAGTTCGAACTGGATCTTGGTCATTCCGCAGCTTCCTTCGGGATGAATTCTTCCGGGAAATATTTGATGACTGTGGTCAGCGGATTCGAGGCAGCCTGGCCGAGGCCGCAGATCGACGCATCACGCATCGCCTGACTCAATTCGTCGAGCAGTTCGCGGTTCCAGACCGGCTTTTCCATCAGCAGCGCCGCTTTCTGGGTGCCGACGCGGCAGGGCGTGCACTGGCCGCAGCTTTCGTCCTCGAAGAAACGCATCAGGTTCAGCGCCGCATCCTTCACGCTGTCCTGTTCCGACAGGATGATGATCGCGGCCGAACCGATGAAGCAGCCGTATTTTTCCAGCGTGCCGAAATCGAGCGGAATATCGTCCATCGAGGCCGGCAGGATGCCGCCCGACGCGCCGCCCGGCAGATAGGCGCGGAATTTGTGTCCTTCCGCCATGCCGCCACTGTACTCGTCGATCAATTCGCGCACTGTCAGGCCCGATGGCGCGAGCTTCACGCCGGGATTTCGGACGCGGCCGGAGACCGAGTAGCTGCGAAGACCGTGGCGGCCGTTGCGACCATGCGAATTCCACCAGGCCGCGCCCTTCTCCACGATGTCGCGCACCCAGAACAGCGTCTCGATGTTGTTGATCAAAGTGGGCTGGCCGAACAGCCCGACCTGGAAGGGGTATGGCGGCTTGTGGCGCGGCAGGCCGCGCTTGCCTTCGATGCTCTCCAGCAGCGATGATTCCTCGCCGCAAATGTAGGCGCCGGCACCGCGGCGGATGTGCAGCGCAGGGCCACCCTTCGGCAGCTTTGCGAGTTCCAGCGGAAGGACCTTGAGCGTCGCCGGATATTCGTCGCGGATGTAGATGTAGACGTCGGTCGCATCGACGATATGGGCGCCGATCAGCGTGCCCTCCAGGAAACGGTGCAGATCGCGGAGGAGATAGAAGCGATCCTTGAAGGTGCCGGGTTCGCCTTCGTCGCCATTGACTGCCATCAGCCGCGGTCCGGGCTCGCCGAGCACAGCGCGCCATTTTCGTCCTGTCGGAAAACCTGCGCCACCGAGACCACGCAGGCTCGAATCGTCGAGCGCCGTGAGGACGTCTTCTTTGCTGACGCGGCCGGCGCGCAGATCGTCCAGCAGCTTGTAGCCACCGTCCTTCACATAAGCGTCGTAATCGACATAAGGGGGAATCATGGGCTCGATGTCGCCGCGCGCGGCCGTCGCCCGCACTTCGGACGCGGTCGCGTGCAGAACATAGTGATGGCCGACCTCCGCCACGGGCGCCACGTCGCAAAGCCCGACGCAGGGCGCGCGCACCACGCGAATGCCGGGGCCGGCGGTGTTCTGCAATTCATGCAGCAATTTTTCCGCGCCCAGCATCGCGCAGGTCAAGGAATCGCAGACGCGAATGGTCAGCGGCGCAATATTGGCCTCGCCCTCCTTCACCACATCGAAATGCGCATAGAAGGTCGCGGTCTCGAATACTTCCGCGAACGAAAGCTTCATCTCTTCGGCAAGCGCTGCGAGGTGAGCCGCGGAAATCTGATGATACTTGTCCTGGACAAGGTGCAGGTGCTCGATCAGCAGATCGCGCCGCCGCGGCCGGTCACCCAGCAAGAGGGCGATCTCTTCGGCGGCCTGGGGATCGATCTGGCGCCCCTTGGGGGTCGATTTGGCCCGCTTTCGTCCCTCGCCGGGATGTTCGAACGAGCGGACCTTTTGCACATCATGACTCATGGGAACGTCTCGCTCTTGTACCTAGCCATGCAACTTTAATCCGTGGCATGCCAGATGCCAAGAAGAAAAGGATGGGTGAATTGAGCAGATAATCGGGACATCACGGCTTCCCGCCGGCTGTCCCGATTTAATATCGTGGCACGATCAGAAGATCTTGATCGCGCTTTCCAGCGTCTTCCACACACCCCAGGCGAGTGGGATGCCGACGAAAGCCCAGAACAGCGCTGCCTTGGCGTCCAGGCCGCCCCTGCCGATGCCGAACGAGCCATGCTGCACCGCCGCATCGCTCTTCGCGCTCGCCGCCTGCAGCTTGGCGACCGCCTCAGCACTCATATGCCATTTGGGGTCTACCGGCTTGATCAGATAGTTGCAGATAAGGCCGGCGATCAGCATCGCGCACAGGATGTACATGGTGGTGTCGTAGAGGTGGTCGCGCGATACCCCCGCCGCGAGTTGGAACTCACGGATGTAGTTCACGACCACGGGACCGATGATGCCGGCGGTCGACCACGCTGTCAGCAGCCGGCCGTGAATGGCGCCCACGAACTGCGTTCCGAACATGTCGGCCAGGTAGGCCGGCACCGTCGCGAAGCCACCACCATACATCGACAGGATGATGCAGAAGGCGCCGACAAACAGCAGTTTCGAGCCCATATTTGCGAATGTCGGCGCCAGCGCGTAGAGCGCGATGCCGAGCAGGAAGAAGCAGTAATAAGTGTTCTTGCGGCCGATATAATCCGACAGCGACGCCCAGAATACCCGGCCGCCGATGTTGAACAGCGACAGCATGCCTGCAAAGCCGGCTGCAATCCCCGCGATGGTGACACGCTGTTCAGCCGTGAGCTGCGCGAACTTGACGGCTGGCTGGCCGATCAGGGAGCCCGCGAAGATCTCCTGCAACATCGGTGAAGCCATGCCGATCACGCCGATGCCGGCCGACACGTTCAAACAGAGCACCCACCAGATCAGCCAGAACTGCGGCGTCTTGTGCGCGTCCTTGAGATGGACGTTGTTCTTCGAAATCATCGCATTGGCTTTCGCCGGCGCCGTCCAGCCTTCAGGCTGCCAGCCGACTGGAGACACGCGATAGGCGAAGGCGCCGATCATCATGAACACGAAATAGATCACGCCCATGGTGGCGAAGGTTTCCCATACGCCGACCGACGTCGGAGTTTTGTAGTAGTTGATCAGCAAATTCGCCAGCGGCGCGCCGATCATGGCGCCGCCGCCGAACCCTGCGATGGCAAAACCTGTCGCCATGCCCCGATGGTCGGGGAACCATTTGATCAGGGTCGACACCGGGGAAATGTAGCCGAGGCCGAGACCTACGCCGCCGATGACGCCGGCGCCGAGCCACATGATCCAGAGCTGATGCACGTAGACGCCGAAGGCGCCGATCAACAGGCCTCCGCCCCAGCACAGCGCCGCGACCACGCCGGCCTTGCGTGGACCGACACGCTCTAACCAGCCGCCCCAGATCGCGGCCGAAACGCCGAGCAGCACGAAGAACAGCGTGAACATCCAGCCCATGCTGGCGACCCGCCAGTCGCAAGTGGTGGTGAACAACTCCTGCCACAGCGACATGTCGGGGCAGGCTTTGGTCGCCGTAAGCCCGACTGCGCGCGACAGCGGCAACCAGAACACGCTGAAGCCATAGGCCATGCCGATGCACAGATGAATGCAAAGCGCCGCAGGCGGCACCAGCCAGCGATTGAAGCCGGCTTTTGCAATCGTGTGTTCGCGGTCGAGAATTCCCACCCCGGCGCCGGAGACGGTTCCGGCGCTTTCAATAGTAGCCATATGCTCCTCCCCTGCAGCCGCCCTTTCCGGGCATGTCTGCCTCTATGATCCATGATCCCTGTTGTTGGCGTTACAGCGTGCCAACTCGTATTGTTGCTCCGCACAATTTTCGATATGCGCCAGTATCGCTGATCGCATCCGGATATTCCAACACCCGATACGACAGGTTATGCCGCCGGCCCCGATTTGAGAACTGCGCCGTCCGCGCTTGCACACGCGCGACTCAACCTCCGCAGCCCTGCAATAGCAGCGATTGGGGCAGAAGCCGGTCCTTGTGTCGATAGGCAAAAGGTCGCGATCTCCGCCGTCGAACCGGGGTTTGCAATGCGGGAGGATGCGTTAACGGTTCCGATTTCGCCCCGACGAACCCGCGCCGGCAAACGACGAACCATCTGCCTTTTCAATCAGGAAAACGATCCGGTGCTCCGCGCGCTCCATGATCTCGACCTTGTCGCCGGTTTCCCGGATCAGATTGGGGATATCGATCACCGACAGCGGATCGGTGCAGTGAACTTCCAGTGCGTCGCCCGGCCTTAGCGACTTCAGTGCTTTTCGTGTCTTCAATGCAGGCAACGGACATTTTAGTCCGGTGAGGTCGAGCTTTGTCGTGGTCATGGGTCCAAGCATGGCGAAGGGGCTACATATCGTCAACGGTCTGCCGGGACCGACGAGCTTCACATCAGGCTTGCATAACCAAGAAACCCGACCGTCTGGCCGGGTTCGACCTTTGTGATCTCTTCCCCGAGTTCGACCAGCCCGTCCGTGTCGACCAGCGACGAGAGCAATCCTGCTCCCTCGCGCGGAAATTTGACCGCTTCGAGCAGGCCGTGGTCGCCCTTGCGCAGGGTGACCCGGACGTATTCGCGGCGAGCGATTTTCTTCTTGTAGCTGAATGCCGCGCGAACGGGCATCGGAACAAGACGCTGTTGCGCGGCGCCCGCCAGCGCCAGCACGGTCGGCCGCACGACGTGCACGAAGGTGACAAAACTTGCCACCGGATTTCCCGGCAAGCCGATGAACGGCGTGCCGCCGATAATTCCCATGGCGACAGGACGTCCTGGCTTGATCGCCATGCGCCACAGCACTAGCGTGCCGACGCTCTCGACGCCGGCCTTCACGTGGTCCTCTTCGCCGGTTGAAACGCCGCCGGTGGTCAGGATCAGATCGTGACTATCGGCTACCGTTTTCAGTCCGTGAGCGAGCGAGGCACGATCGTCCCTGAGAATTCCGAGATCGCTGACCTCGCAACCAAGCCGGGCAAGCATCGCCATCAGCATGAAGCGGTTCGAATCGAACAATTGCGCGGCGGCGCGCGGCGCTCCCGGCGATACCAGTTCGTTGCCGGTCGAAAACACCGCGACGCGGATGCGCCTGCGCACCTCGACATGCGTCAGGCCGAAGGCGGCCGCAAGCGCGACATCCTGCGGCCGCAGGCGCCGGCCGGCTGCGAGCGCGGAAGATCCAACAGCAATGTCTTCGCCCGCGGGCCGTACATTGGCGCCGGGTTTCAAACCCGCCGGGACGACCAGCCTGCCGGCTTCGTCGATGCGCACGTCCTCCTGCATGAAAACGGTGTCGGCTCCCTCAGGCATCGGGGCGCCGGTGAAAATCCTCATGGCGTGATTCGGTCTGATCGCCTGGCTTGCCAACGCACCGGCCTGAACGCGCCCCGTCACGGCAAATGCCCGTTCCTCGCGCGGCGGAAGATCGCGGCTTCGCACCGCATAGCCGTCGACGGCGGAATTGGTGAAAGGCGGCAGCGGCAACGGCGCGGAAATATCGCTTGCGAGAATGCGCCCATCGGCATCAACGAGCGAAACGGTATCGATGTCGTGCACCGGCGTCACCCGCGCGGCGATGATCGCGACGGCTTCATCGACCGACATCATCGGGCCGCCGAAGGCAAAGCAGTCGTCTGACAATTGCGCCATCTTGCTTCTCAGGTTTCGGTAACGCTTCGCGCCAGTACCTCTTCGACGGAGATCGCGGACCTCCGCATCATAGCGGCGACGGCCGGGATGTCATCGAGATGGGCTGTAGGCAACACGGTTTCCAGGTGCGCGTCGGTCGCAATGCCGGCGATAGCGGGATCGTCAGGGAACAGCAGCGCCTTGCCATTGGCAAATCGGTGCACCTCGATCTTGGGATGAGGCTCGGACTTGAAACCTTCGACGATGACAAGATCGACCCGCGACATCTTCGCCAGCAATTCCGGCAGCTTCGGCTCGGAGACGCCGCGCAATTCATGCATCAAGGCCCACCGCTTGGCGGAGGACACCAGCACTTCCGCGGCGCCCGACTGCCGGTGTACCCAGGAATCCTTGCCGGGCACGTCGACATCGAAACTATGGTGGGCGTGCTTGATGACGGAAACGCGAAGACCCCGGCCGAGCAGATGGGGAACGACGCGCGCCAGCAGCGTCGTCTTGCCGGCGCCGCTCCATCCCGCCAGGCCAATCACTTTCATCTAATTCTCCGAGCCGTCAACGGAACCGGGCTAGGTTTTGCCCATGGGTGCTTTATATCGGCCAATAGGCAATGTCATGCTAGCCTGTGAGCCATGATGAAGATCGATAAAGCCCCCGTTCCCCTGATCGTCCCCGATCCGCACGATCCGCGGCTGACCGAGCGCGTCGCCGGGACCGACCAGGCCGGCGCGGCCATCGAGATCAATGTGCCGGTCGAGCGGCCGCTGACGCTATATCTGAACGCGCAGGAAATCGTCACCATGATGACGATCGGCGATTATCCGGAATATCTGGCGCTCGGTTATCTGCTCAATCAGAACATGCTGAAATACGACGATGTCGTCACCGAGGTCGAATATGACGACGACCTGCAGGTGGTGGTCGTGCGCACCGAACACCACACCAATTTTGAACAGAAGTTAAAGAAGCGCACGCAGACCTCGGGCTGTGCCCAAGGCACCACCTTCGGCGATCTGCTCGAAGCCGTGGAAAGCGTCGCGCTGCCGAAGGCGGAGCTGCGAACGTCGTGGCTTTACCAGATGACGCACGCCATCAACACCATGCCGTCGCTCTATCTCGAGGCCGGCGCGATCCACGGCTGCGTATTGTGCAAGGAGGGCACGCCGGTCTGCTACACCGAAGACGTCGGCCGCCACAACGCCGTCGACAAGATCGCGGGGTGGATCTATCGCCACGGCGTCGATCCCGCCGACAAGATTCTCTACACCACCGGCAGGCTGACCTCCGAGATGGTCATCAAGACGGTGCGGATGGGAATTCCGATTCTGGTTTCGCGTTCGGGTTTCACCGCCTGGGGCGTCGATCTGGCGCGGCAGGTCGGATTGACGCTGGTCGGGCGCGCGCGGGGAAAACGGTTCATCGTGCTGTCGGGTCAGGAGCGTATCGTCTACGATCAAAATCTCGCCTTCGTCGAAGAAGAATCCGCGCGTCACAAGCGCAAGGGCGGCGATCGTGACGAGTGAATCGCCGGTGACGCCCGGCGTGCTGCTCGCGGGCGGCCTGGCGCGGCGGATGGGCGGCGGCGACAAGCCGATGCGTCGGATCGGCGGCCGCACCATCCTGGCGCGCGTTATCGCGCGGCTGGAACCGCAATGCGACGGGCTCATTCTGAACGCCAATGGCGATCCGGCACGCTTCGCAAGCTTCGGCCTGCCCGTCATATCGGACACGGTGGAGAATTTTCCGGGACCGCTCGCGGGCATTCTGGCCGCACTCGATTGGGCCGCGGCCAACCGGCAGTCGGTTTCCTGGGTGCTGAGCGCCGCGGCGGACTGTCCTTTCCTGCCGCGCGATCTGGTCGCGCGTTTGCACCGTGCACGCGCAGAACAGAACGCGCAGCTTGCGGTCGCAGCGTCCGACGGACAGTCGCATCCGGTGATCGGATTGTGGAGCGTTGCGCTGCGCGAGGAGCTTCGCCACGCGCTGGTGGTGGAAGACGTCCGAAAGATCGACCGCTGGACCGCGCGTTATCGGCTCGCGACCGTGACCTGGGTGGCGGAGCCGCTCGATCCGTTCTTCAACGCCAACACCGTGGATGACATCATCGCAGCCGAAAGGCTGGCGGAGCTGGATGGCGGCTAATTCGTAAATCAGCAACCGCTCAAGACCCCTTCTTCTCCGCGTCGGGAAAGAACAGCTGCTGGCCGTCGATCCTATAGCCGGCGATAGCCGCCTGGCCTTCCGCCGAAATGAGCCAGTCGACGAATGCCTGGCCGAGTTCCTTCTTCACGGAGGGATATTTTTCGGGGTTCACCAGCATGACGCCATATTGATTGAACAGTCGCTTGTCGCCTTCAACGACGATTTCGAGATCGCCGCGGTTCTTGAAGGATATCCAGGTGCCACGGTCAGACAGAACATAGGCGTTCATCGCGCCCGCCGTGTTGAGCGCGGCGCCCATGCCCTGCCCGATCTCGCGATACCACGGGCCTTTCGCGGCGGCGATATCGACGCCGGCCTGCTTCCAAAGCGCGAGTTCGGCCGAGTGCGTTCCTGATCTGTCGCCGCGTGAGACGAATGGCGCGGCCTTGGCCTGAATTGCTTTCAGCGCGGTATCGATATCCCTGCCCTTGACGCCGGCGGGATCGCTTTTGGGGCCGATCAGCACGAAGTCGTTGTACATCACGTCATAACGCTTCACACCGAAGCCCTCGGCGAGAAATTTTTCCTCCTGCGGTTTGGCGTGGACGAACACCACGTCCGCATCGCCGCGCCGCGCGGTATCGAGCGCCTGGCCGGTGCCCTGCGCGATCACCTTGACCTCGATATTTGTCTTGGCCTTGAAGATCGGCAGCAGATACCCGAACAGCCCGGAATCCTCGGTCGATGTGGTCGACGCCACGACGATCGATCGATCCTGGGCAATCGCGGGCGCGCAGCTGGTTGCCGCGCTGAGAAAAAGCATCAATGCAAAAGAGAAACGGTTCGGCACGACCCTCTCCTGTCCAGACTGGTCAAATTACGAGATCGCCGCGCAGAAAGGCGGCGGCTTCCGGTGTCGTTGGGTTGTCGAGAAAATCTGCGGCCTGGCCCCGTTCGCACAGGGCGCCGCGAACCATAAAGATCACATCGCCAGCGAGGCGGCGCACCTGGCCGAGATCGTGCGAGGCCATCACGATCTTGATGCCTGATTGCGCCGCCATCAGTACAATCTCTTCGACGCTGCGCGTCGCGGCGGGATCGAGATTGGCTGTGGGCTCGTCGAGCAGCAGGATCTCCGGATCTCGTGCCAGCGCCCGCGCCAGCGCCAGCCGCTGCAGTTCGCCGCCCGAAAGCCGCCTCGCTGGCCGCTGCGCGAGATCGGCGAGGCCGACCCGGTCCAGCAATGCGGCAACACGCGGCGCGCGCCGGCTGTGCGGAATGCCGGCCTGCCCCAGCGCATAGGCGACGTTGGCGGCAGCAGTCCTTCGCAACATCACCGGACGCTGAAACACGATCGCGCGGCGCCCAGGCGCGCGATCGGCGTGGCCGCCCCAGGTGACGCGGCCGGTCGACGGCGCCATGAGCCCCATGCAGAGCCGGAGTAACGTGGTCTTTCCGGCGCCATTCGGCCCGACAATGAGCGTCGGCGCACCCGGCGCAATCGTCAGACTCAATCGATCGAGAATCGTGGTGGCGCCCGCCCGCAACGAGACATCAACCAAAGCCAGGGGAAGATCGCTTGTTGGCGCCCGCATCGTCAGGCCGCCTGCCGCTCGGACCACGCGCGCGTCCCCCATGCGGCTGCGTTGATCGCGAGAACAATGGCTACAAGAACGAGCCCAAGCCCCATCGCCAGCGGCAAATTGCCCTTGGAGGTTTCAAGCGCCACCGCCGTTGTCATGGTGCGGGTGAAGCCGTCGATATTGCCGCCGACGATCATGACCGCGCCGACTTCAGCCGAGGCCCGTCCGAAGCCTGCCAGCAACGCAGTCAATAGGCTGTAGCGCGCGTCCCACAACAGTGTTGTCATGCGGCCGGCCGGGCCGACATCCATCGCGGTCAGTTCGTCGCGGTACTCAGCCCAGAGATCCTCGATGGTCTGGCGCGTCAACGCAGCGATGATCGGAACGATCAGGATAGTCTGGGCGATCACCATCGCGGTCGGCGTGAACAGAATGCCGCTTCCCCCGAGCGGTCCGGACCGCGACAGCAGAAGATAAACCGCAAGCCCGACCACCACCGGCGGCAATCCCATCAGCGCATTGAGCAGCACCACCAGCGCAGACCGCCCGGGAAAGCGGGTCAACGCGAGCAGCGCGCCCAGCGGCATGCCGGCAAGCGCCGCCAGCGCGACCGCCGACAAGCTGACGGCAAGCGAGAGCCTCACGATCGCAAACAGCGCCGCATCGCCGCTGAGGATAAGCTGCCAGGCGCTGAATTGATCAGACATCGTTCTCTCCGCAGGTCTTGTTCGGCAAGAATTGCATCATTTGTCAACCAATTGAGCGGGAACAAAATATTGCATGCAGATGCAGAATGGCATTCCTGACCACCAGCGAGACAGCCGAACAGGTTCGGATTGGGAGCGCAGACCCGGCGCCACCTCTGGTAAGGTCCCCTGCAACAGGTGACCGTCCATCCGGCCTGGCTGGACGGCGACTATAGAATAATTGCAGGAACACAGGCAGGGTGAACTACTGCCCGCGACCAAAAACACGGCCAATGCGCCGAACCGTAACGGGAGAGCATTTGTGATTTCCGTCAGAAAAATATCCATGCTTGTGGCGTTGGCCGCGGTCATGTCGTCGCCATCGGCGCTGGCCCAGGTTTCGGACGACCTGGTCAAGATCGGCGTTCTCACCGACATGAACGGCCCGGCGTCCACCCCCACCGGCCAGGGTTCCGTGACCGCGGCGCAAATGGCGGTGGACGATTTCGGCGGCAAGGTTCTGGGCAAGCCTATTACCGTGATCGTCGGCGATCATCAGCTCAAGCCGGATATCGGCGCCGGCATCGCCCGGCGCTGGTACGACACCGAACAGGTCGACCTGATTGTGGACGTGCCGGTATCGGCGGTCGGACTGGCGGTGCAAAATATCGCCAACGAAAAGAAGAAGCTGTTCATTGCCCACTCCACCGGCACCGCGGATTTCCACGGAAAATTCTGCTCGCCCTATGCGATGCAGTGGGTGTTCGACACCCATGCGCTGGCGGTCGGCACCGCGCAGGAAGTCGTGAAGCGCGGCGGCGACAGTTGGTTCTTCATCACCGACGATTATGCATTCGGCCACTCTCTCGAACGGGATGCCTCCACCGTCGTCGTCAAGAACGGCGGCAAGGTGATCGGGTCTGTACATCCTCCGCTGGCGACCCCGGACCTGTCATCCTTCGTGCTGCAGGCGCAAGCTTCCAGGGCCAAGATCATCGGCATCGCCGGCGGGCCGCCTAACAACATGAACGAGATCAAGACCGGCGCCGAGTTCGGCATCTTCAAGGGCGGCCAGCAAATGGCCGCCCTGCTCGCCCTGATCACCGATATTCACTCGCTCGGCCTTCCGGCAGCGCAGGGCTTGCTGCTGACGACATCGTTCTACTGGGACATGGACGACAAAACCCGCGAATGGTCGAAGCGCTACTTCGCCAAGATGAACCGGATGCCCACGATGTGGCAGGCCGGCGTCTATTCGTCGGTCATCCACTATCTCAACGCGATCAAGGAGAGCGGGACCGACGAGCCGCTCAAGGTGGCGGCGAAGATGCGCGAGAAACCGATCGAGGATTTCTTTTCGCGCAACGGCAAGCTGCGCGAGGACAATCTGATGGTACACGACCTCATGCTGGTCGAGGTCAAGAAGCCGGAAGAGTCCAAATATCCGTGGGACTACTACAAGATTCTCTCGCGCATTTCGGGGGAGGATGCGTTCGGACCTCCCGATCCGGCGTGCGCATTGGTGAAGAAGTGACTGTGTAGCAGTCATCCTGCGCGACGCGCAGAACTACTTCGTCACGCCGACCTCGCGGAAGTAGCGCATCACGCCGGGATGGATCAGTTCGGGGCTCGGCGAAGCGGCGATCGTGTTGGCGGCCGTGGTTTCGCAGGCCTGCGCCAGTTTCCTGCAAAACGCCCTTTCGACACCATGCAGCGAGCGCGCCAGCCGGTAGGCGACGTCATCCGGCAGGCTCTCGCGCGCCAAAATGAAGCTCCACGATCCCAGCGAATTGATCTGAGCATTCTGGTTTGGATAGCTGCCCGCCGGCACCGTCAGCGGTTTGAGAAAGCTGTGCTTGGCCCGGATACGCGCGATTTCATCGGCATCCGGTGCGATGAAGCGGGCGCCACCGGCGCTTGCGGCCATGGCCGTGAATCCGGGCCAGCCGATGCCGGCGCCCCAAAGGGCTGCGACCCGCCCGTCGAGCACCATCGCCGGGCCGTCGCCGGCGCGATCGAGATAGACCGATTGAAAATCTTCGTCCTGCTTTAATCCGAGACCATCGAGCAGATAGCGCGACAGGATCGGAAGACCGGAGCCGCGCGCGCCGAACGCGACCGGCTTGCCCACGAGATCGCGAATGGTTTTGTACGGGCTGTCGGCGCGCACCACGAACATGCCTGGACTGGAATACATCGCTGCCAGGATTTTCAGACGCGTAGCGGGCCGCCCGATTCCCATGAACGCTTCATAGGCAGGCTCTCCGGCGACCAGCGCGATATCCAGGCTTCCGGCCTCGAGCAGCGGGATATTCTCGCTACTGCCTTTGGTGTTGCGCGGCAGGATCGAAAGCGTCGGGTCGGCCTCGTTCATGACTTCGGCAAAGGCATTTCCGTAGAGCGGAAAGCCGCCGCCCGGCGTTGCCGTCCCCAGATTGATCGTGGTCTTTTGAATGGCGTTGCCTCCATCTTGCGCCGCGGCGCTACCCGCCAGCAAAAAGATACCGACGCAAACGGTACGGACGATGTTCATGTACTGACCCCAGGCATCAGCATCCGGCTGCGAATGCGCAAATCAAATCCAGGCTATTCGCCAAAAGGCAATGTAGGCAAATTCCGATTTGTATGAAAGCATACGCCATCGCTTTAAACGCCAGAGGTTGCGTGTTTCGCAAGCCTGATGCGAAAGGAATGACTCATGACCGGGTTCTTGCGTGCGGCGATAGCGGGGGTTGCCTGTCTTTTGGGTCTCGCCGCCGGTATCGCCCCATCGTCCGCCGCCGACTATCCGAACCGTCCGGTGCACTGGCTGATCGGCTTCGCCCCCGGCGGTCCGGTCGACACCGTGGCGCGGATCGTGAGCCAGTGGCTGGCGGAACATTTCGGCCAGCAGTTTGTGGTGGAGAACCGCACCGGCTCCGGCGGCAATATCGCCGCAGCGGCAGCGATCGCTTCGCCGCCCGACGGCTATACGCTGTTGTTCGTCGCGCCGAACAACGCGATCAGCACCTCGCTCTACAAGAAACTGCCCTACGATTTCATCCGCGACACCGTGCCGGTCGCGAACATCATGCAGCTGACAAATATGCTGGTGGTATCGAACGCTATGCCGGTCAAGACCGTTCAGGAGTTTATCGACTACTGCAAGGCCAATCCGGGCAAGGTCTCCTATGCCTCTTCGGGCAACGGCACGTCGGTGCACATGTCGGCGGAATTGTTCAAGGCCATGACCAAGATCGACATGGTTCACGTGCCGTACCGCGGGTCGGCGCTCGCGTTTCCCGATATCATTTCCGACAAGGTACAGTTGATCTTCGACAACCTGCCGTCGGCGCTCGAGCAGGCGCGCGGCGGCAGCGTGCGCGCGCTCGGCGTCACCTCGCCGCAGCGCTGGCCCGGCGTGCCCGATGTCCCCGCCATCGCAGAGACTGTGCCGGGATTTGAGTCGGTCGGGTTCTACGGCATCTCCGCGCCCAAGGGCACGCCGCCGGAGATCGTGGAAATTCTCAACAAGGCGATCGGCGAGGCGCTGAAAGATCCCAAGCTGGTCGCGCGGCTTGCCGATATCGGTGGAATCCCGAAGCCGATGACGCCGGCCGAATTCGGCAAGCTCGTTGCCGACGAGACCGAGAAATGGCGCAAGGTGGTCGAATTCGCTGGCGTCTCGGTGGATTAGACGCAGCCTTGCCGCACATTCGATGTATCGTGCCCGGACTTGATCCGGGCATCCACCTGCCTTCTAAAAGCTCTTTTCCAAAGAAAATGGATTGCCGGGTCAAGCCCGGCGATGACGCGTTGTAACGCCGTGTCAACTGCGCCTTGAGAAAAGTTCCGGGGTGAGGAACGCAGCATTGCCGGATCGCCAGCCGCAATGTATGGGGTGTCGGCACCGTTGCCTGCCGTGAAAGCGGCAGCTTGCGGCGGGGCCTGTAGCTCAATGGTTAGAGCCGGCCGCTCATAACGGTCTGGTTGCAGGTTCGAGTCCTGCCGGGCCCACCAATGAAATCGGCAGCGGAGCGGGATCACCGCACCAGAAGCCGCACCAGATACGTGCGCCTTTCGTTCGCCCATCGGATCGCGCATGGCGATCTTCTCGACAGCATCCGACAAATAGTTGGGAGCTATGAGGGATATATCGCGGCACCAAACAACGGCATCGTATCGCGCGTTAAAAAGCGCAATCTCTTCAAAGGGGTTTTTTGGTTACCACCTAACTGCCAAATGCTTGGAAGTGCGTGGAAATTCGGGATATGCCGGGCTAAGCTCTTCGCCGGATATGCCAATCGAGGGCGCCTAGCGCCAAGGCAAAGACCAGAGTTCCTTGCTGCATATCTTCTTCGCAAGATCATGACTGATCGCGTCGAGTAGCTTCTCTCCCTTCTCAGGCGAGGCCGCGCTTGGATAACCGTAAACTCCGGCAGGGGATCGGCTTTCGAGACTACGCCAGCGATAGACGCCTTTGCCGACAACGTCGGCGACTTCAGGCGTGCAGTTAACCTCTGCCAGGCGGATACGGTCCTGCGCCACCAATTCAGGCCGCAATGCCATGCACATTGACGTCTCTGCTTCGCAGGCATGCCAGAGATTGCTCTGGCGCTCGAGCAGCGCAGCGATCGGCTTCTCGGCTGCGTACCAATAGGTGAACTGCACGATCGGCACGTCCAGCTTGAGGCTGAGCTCGTCCGCGCAGACCCTGAGCGCGTTGTCATTGCCGCCGTGCGCGTTGAGCAAGACGATGCGTCGGAAGCCGTGCCGAACCACGGACTTGCAGACACAACGGATCAAGCCGAAGAACGTCTCAAAATCGAGCGTAATAGTGCCGCCGAGCGACATGTGATGCTCAGAAATGCCGGTCCAAAGCATCGGGAGGACGATGAGGTTATCCGTCGCTGAGGCCAAGCGCGCCGTGCGCAACGCTACCGCCTCGCCCAAGAGGCTATCGATCTCGACTGGCAAGTGCGGCCCGTGTTGCTCGAGCGAGCCGACCGGAAGGATGACAATCGCGTCCTGCTTCGCGCGTTCGCGCAACTGGTCAGCCCGCAACCGCCGCCACTCGACTTCCATCTCATGTCCTCCTGATCTGCTGGCAGAAACGTGTAACGACGCCATCTATCATATTTGTGATGCATCGAAATAGCTGAGGAAGTCCTACCGCGCAATCTATTCTTCGGTTTCTTCGTGCCTGCGTCTAGGAATTCGGTTTTCAATTGAGTTGGCGTCACAATCATGATCACGCCGGGCCAGGTGAAGCGCGCCTCGGGCATCGTGAAGGCTGCGGGCATTATCATGTAAGTAAACTCGATGGACTGCCTCGGTGCGCCGGGCTGAACGACCTGTCCAAAGTTGACCGTGCAGCTTCCAAGGATTTCACCGCGCCAGTTGCCGGGCTTTACATCGGGCATTTTGAAAGAGGGCTTTTTCTTTGCGTCGCGCGACACTGTGTTTCTCCTCCAATCAAGCTCTTCCGGGGAGACGACACTTACGCCAATCCGGATAAGCGGAGGTGACTAGAAATTGACCGATACGGCGAACGCGCTTGCCTACACCGACCGGTGAAACGCAGCGGTCCGGCTCAACATGCCAGAACAGCCCGGAGCGGGTCTGCAACACGCACTTTGATAAGGAGGGCAGAAAAGCCAGTCAGTTTCCGGCGTTCATCCGAATGTTTTCACGCGTTTAGCAAGTAAATCAATCGCTTAGGAGTAGGAATAGCCGGAACGGACGAGCCGATTTGCCGTTCACTTTGCAGTTTCTGTTCTTAACCCGTTCCAGCCGCCTTCATTTCTAAGTTGCTTCGTGCTGAACTCGCGTAGGGCGTGGGGACTTCAGTGACACAACTTGCTCAAGCATACATTCATCTCAAACCTTACACTGCCTCAGAGCAGAGGGTTCGTTCGCTTGGACGGTATGCTAAACGCGTAGCGATCAGAGCGGCCGCGGAAATTTATGGCGGTGACGTCGAGATCGAAGTTCAAATTGAAGAAGGCTCGCTTATTACGCGGGTCACCGTGGCAGGCTCCATCTTGCTAGGTGTTTATGGGTTTGTCGCAAACTATAAAGGCTTCAAAGAAGGCGTTGTTGAAATGTGCAATGACGCGCGAGATGTTTGCGGCCCATTTATCACAAAGGCTGGGGTCGCGAAGGAAGATGTATATAGATTTGAACGTCGTCTCAAAACGCCGGGCAAGCTGTACCGCTTTAGCAAGCGGCTTCCGTGCGATGGCAGCGAGCGTAGTAATCAGCTTGCCAGCAATAAGCTCGACCTCCAGCCGCCCCTTCGCAATCTCCTTCCTAAGACCCGCAATTGTAATGCCACCCGCAGGAAAGGCAGTCGTCTAACCTCAGCGGCGTATCGTCTGAAAAATCTCGCGCTGACGGATCCAATACGAAATCTCCAGCAAAGGGACACTGAACGCATTGAGGTGTGGCGTAATTGTGCGAACGTCTGCAACCGTACCGCTTCCTTTGCCAAATGTTCTAAGTTAGGCTGTCCGGCAGCGCAAGGTCCGATTTGACAGAGTTGTTGCTTAGATACTGAACGATCGACGGCTTCCATGACGAGCGATATTTCAACAGAGCCCGCACAGTGGCCATCGATTCATGATCACCAGCCTAAGAAGAAGGCGGTCCACGGCCGCTCGGGCTAGCCTATCAGGATGAGATCGTGGTCGGGATATTTCTCGACATGGTGGAGATCCGTCCATTCAGAAAGTCCACTGTGAGACACACGATGACATCATCGTTAAGCGCCTGGTAGTGGACCTGGACACTGTCGAATACATCCAAGTCAAATGAAACGAACCTAATAAGCTGAGGTCCGCAGCAGATATGTGTGCCAACGGAAAAGATTCCCTTGCGCGAAGTCATGGCGAGGGATCGTCACAAAGAGGCATCGCGATTTAGGATCGTCACGCTTCGTGATGTGACTTCCGATCTGAAAATGCCACTTAGACCTCCTACGGGTCTGGAAGCGAACCTTCCAGCGAAACGTTCACAGCGTCCGCCGCCGCAAAAGGGACACCCCAGATGCGGTATCGCAGCAAGGCAAGGAATTGACACTGGTTGTTCATGTTTTTGGCGGTTTGCTGACGAAAACAGTATCCGTCACGCCAGTCTCCTGAAAATGATGCGGCTCGCCGCCGAACGATCGCCGTATCGTTCCCGAGCAAGCGGAGACGATAGAGGCGGATGGCCCGGGTTGAGCGATATCGCCAAATATGAGTAAATACTCGCAAAAGGCTACTCGCATACTTGGCCTCTTCCGGAAAGCCGCAGATGACCTCGACTGAACCAAGGAAATCTATTCGCCACATCAGCCGTTCGCCAGTCAGTTTGGCGCCGCCGGGACAGCATTGTGGAGTTCCACGCAGCGAGGCTTCTGTTGCGCATCAGCCTGTGCGGTACAGCCGACAGAATCGATGGGCTCACGAAGATGGCGAAGTTAGACTTTTTTGTCCGGTACCCAGATTTTTTTGCGGCAGCAAAGGAAGATCAAACGCCCAACCCGCAAGTTTCTGGAGCTGTGGAGTAGCCATGATCCGACATCATTACGGACCATGGGACAAACGCTACTATCACATACTCGCCTATCTCGAATCCAAGCAGCTCATTCAGATTGTTAAGCACAAAAACAGCTTCATCAATGGACCAACCGCGACGGCAAGAAAGTGGCGGGAGCGTTGGCTGCGAAGCCGTCATTTGCTCCTCTTGTGGAGCGCATGAAGGCCGTGAAAAAGGAATTTGGCTCGAAGAGCGGCAGCACGCTGAAGAAACTCATTTATCAACTTTTCGATGAGGAGGTTGGCAAAAAACCTCTTGGAGAGGTAATACGTCGATGATCTCTCCCACTATTCGTATACTTCGGATCGAGCGCCGTAGAACGGTTGGCCATCCGAAGAGCTATTGTTCGAACAAGGTGTCGCGCTGGTCGGACGACCCAATACCGGCAAAACTCGCTGGCTCCAAACTTTAGATTACCTGCTTGGCGATAGTGGCAGTAACCCATTCGAAGCGACGAAGATGAACACTTGGCCGTTCTATATAGCGCGGCATCCGTCGACCTTCGGATTGCGGATGAAACACTGCACGTCGAAAGGAAGTGGAGTGAGGCGGGTGTGAAGTCGAAGGTATTTGTAAACGGCGTGTCAATGGGTGCCCAAGACTTTCAACACTTGCTCCTCGAAAAACTGAAAATACCACTTCTGCACTTTCCTAAGGGAAATCCTTATTCAGGCCAAACGTGGCCTGAATTGAGCTTTCGCATGTTGTGCGGCACATCATCGTCGCCAGCATTTTTGGGCGGACATCGCAGATTCGCGGCCTGAAGGGGATCAACAAGCATGCCTTCTCCAATTTCTGGGCCAAGCCCAGAATCTGTTCAGGAGGAGTACGGCGAGCAATTCGCCTGAGGAGCGAGTTCAGCAAACTCAAAGCTCGGCGCCATCAATACGAAGCTACCCTGGATCAACTGGCCGGCGACGTTTTGGTGGACCCGACCTCAAAGGCGCCATTACCATGCCTCGGTACAAGCGGCGGAAAAGCTCTTGATGGAAAAAACTATCCAGCTGCGAGGGAGGCGCGACGAAATTCTGGAGAGGATAAGAGCAAATAACGGACCTCCCGATGGCCGGGACCGTAGCGCGTTACTCGGCCAAAGGCACGCGTACTCATCATACGGTCGAGGAATACACACGCAAGCGGCCGAAGCTCGGGCGAGCTACAGAAATAGGAACCTATAAGGAAACGCTCCAGGGAGAGATCGAGCGCCTTAGTCGCACCACTGACGCACGCGCGTGACCGCGCTCAGCTGGAAGGCGGCTGAACGATTTTATTGTGGCGTATCTCGTGGGCCGCGAAGATTAGCCGACGGAATGATGAAGCCGAAAGATTGTTGGCTGATGGGATGAACGGTTATTTGGATGCAATTAATCGCCTGAAGCCGGGAATATGGCCTCACAGTGTCGTTTCAGTAAGCCTCACGTCGAACTCGTTCGATTCAAGGTGGGCTCCCGAAAGTGGCAGGCCGCGCTCGGTGGAACGACATCGTTGTATTTTTTGATGGCTTATCACTACGGGCTTCTCACGCTCAGCGCCCATGCAGGCTGTCACTATCCCGGTCTGTCTATCCTCGATATGCCCGCTGAGTTTGCAGGCGAGCTAATTGAAGACAAGGAGAACTTCATCGTGCAACCGTTCATCGAACTATTGCAGCGGGAAGGATACGAAGGCACCCAAATGATTATAACCGGAGCATCGTTTGCGGATTTAGAGGGTGCGAGACTCGACGCCATCTGACGCACGTACATATTTCAACATAACAGTGGACGCCAACGGCAGATACAAAGGGGCAGCGATCTAGAATGGTCTCTCAGGCACCGTGTCGTGCAATGAATGAACGTGAACGAAAATGCATGACTGCAAATGAAAAGCACCGAAATGCAATACCTTTGCATTACGCACGCTTAACGTGCCACTTTTCCATTTTTGCAAATTATTGATTCTATTGTAGTTTTTCAGATTGATTGGCGACCTCCGTGCTTGGCCGCTCATAACGGTCTGGTTGCAGGTTCGAGTCCAGCCGGGCCCACCAATGAAATCAGCAGTTTACTAATTTTCATTTGGCCGGAGCGGAATCACCGCACCAGATACGTGCGCCTTTCGATCGCCCATGGAATCGCGCATGGCGATCTTCTCGACAGCATCCGACAAATAGTCGGGAGCTATGAGGGGATATATCCCGGCACCCAGTCCTGCCAGCCGAACGGCACTCTTTCTTTCTCGGCGAGCCATGATGGGCCGGCTGAAAAGCAAATATCCATCCTATCTCGACGAGTAGTGATGCGCGGATTCCTTGGTCAGTCACGAAAAGCCGGGCATCTCCAGCCCCGCCGTGAGACCTCTGCTATGAATCCAGGTTGGCGAGCCGTTTACGGTCCAGAAGGACGATCTGGCGTTGGTTGGTACCCAGAAATCCCAGAACTCCTATATCGTGGAGTTGACTAAGTTCGCGGGAAACAGTCTCCAAGGTAAGCCCCAGATAGTCCGCGATATCGCGTCGCATCATGGGGAGTGCAAAAAACCCGGCCTTTGTTAGCCGCTTGTCCATCTCCAACAGAAAGGCTGCGACCCGCTCTAATGCATTTTTACGTCCCAGCAGCAGCATGTGATCTTCGGCATGCTGAAGGTTGGTGGCGGTCGTGTTCAACAGATCGCGTACGACCAGCACGTCCCCCTCTGCTATGAGGTCCAGACTCTGACGTTTTACCAGACGGACCTTGGTGTCGACGATCGCCTCGGCTGTAAAGCGGTGGACCGCAGCGTTCTCCAGACCGAAAATGTCGCCCACCAGGTGAAAAGCGCCAATCTGGCGGCGACCGTCCAGGAGAAGCTTGTAGCTTCGCACGGCCCCAACGGTCACTTGATAGACATAGTCGGCCGGCTCATTCTCGCCGAAGATTTGTACGCCTTTCTTGTAGTTGAATTCGCTAAACTTGACCCGCGGCAGCGGCATTCCAAACTCCGCAGGGGCTCTGTCTCCACTAAGGCTAGCAAACATGGATTCTCTCCCTGTTTGTACAAGTTCGTGACGATCAAGGTCTTTTTGAATGCGACGCCAATTCCTCAGTTGAAAATGATCTACAACAAGCTTCGTTATACGCACTATTGTCTTAGGAGCCATTGTCCCTAGGGACAGGTTCCCTTGTGCGCTTTTGACGGTGGTTTGCCCGCGAACCGCAGTGGTAATGAATTAGTGGATGCAATCGAGGGTCGATTCCCCCTAGACTAGCCTGGTTGCTGACGCGCTGCCTTACTCTGGTCACGCCCTAGGAGGGAGAATTGCCCGGTTGCGTTCACGTCGTTGATGACGATGCATCGTTCCGATCGGCTGTCGAACGCCGATTGAAGAACGCCGGCTATGAGGTTGTAACGTATCCATCCGCACAAGAGCTGCTGGACGACTTGCCGGACGAGACCAAGCTGGGCTGTATCCTTCTCGACGTTCGTATCCCAGGTTTGAGCGGTCCGGACTTGCAAGCACGGTTGATCGATCTCGGCTCGACCTTGCCGATCGTTTTTCTGACCGGCCACGCTGATATTCCGACTACCGTGCAGACAATAAAAGCCGGCGCCCAGGACGTTCTGACCAAACCGGTCTCTTCCGATCAGCTGATTGAGGCAATTGAACGCGCGCTTGCCTCTTATCAGGCCAAGCGGGATCAGAGCGGCGAGCTGGATCGTTTCCGTAGCCTCGCGGGGCTCCTGACCCCGCGGGAACGACAGGTTTTCGAACTTGTCGTTCGAGGCAAGATCAACAAACAAATTGCAACCCAATTGGGGACGACGGTAAGGACCGTTAAAGCTCATCGCCATAGAGTGATGGAGAAGATGCAGGTTCGATCGCTTGCGGAGCTCGTCTCGATTGCGGAACGGCTGGGGGTTCTTCAGACACCCGGAGGCGCCAAATAACAGCGCTTCGTACGGTTGCGGGCATTTGGGCTGTCCCTTGGGACAATATGAAAATACGGGACAAGAAAGTAATATCACAATAGCTATGAGTTCCGGCCACCGAAGACCAACGCCGAAGCTGAGCCTGGTATAGAGGCCTCGATCTTGCCAAAACAAAAATCCGTTATCGTTGTAGACGATGATCCTGATTTGCTCAGGGGTGTCGATCGTCTGCTCAGACAATATGGCTTCAAGGTCGCGACTTTTGATTCCATCGAATCATTTCAGAACCGGGCCGATCTTGACGCTGCTTTTTGCATCGTCCTCGATATCAATCTGAACGATGGCTCCGGAATCGAGTTGAGGCGGCAGCTGAGCAAGCGGGGTGTTTCATTGCCTGTCATTTTCATCACGGGCAATGACAGCGATGCGACGCGCGCTGCGGCGTTGCAATCCGGGTGCGCGGCGTACCTTCCAAAGCCCTTCCCGGCGCAGTCGCTGATCGATCCAATTCGAAGGGCGTCGACCGCTCTTGCCTGACATCGGCATGCCGTAGGCGGGGAGCCCCAGACTCCGCCCGGTCGGGTTCTCCGCGCAATTCGTTCAATCGTCCCAACTCACGACGATGCTGACGTTTTCCGGCAGGCTGCCCGGCAGCTTGTTCACGATGTATCGGATCCGGTATCCACGCGGCTGCAGGTAGCCCGCCCAGATGTCATAAATATCCCTCGGCACTCCCCTGAGTGTATCTTCCCAACCCGCCGCGTTGCTCCTGATGGCAAGGCCGCCGTCCGCGCAGAGCGAATCCGAAAATCGATATAGTTGGACTTCGCCGAGTCCGCTTTGGGCGGCGCGTCGAATGATTGCCGCGGTGAGCCTTATCTTGTCAGCTTCGGACACCGCGGATGCGGCGCCCAGCCGCTCGGTCAGGGCTCTTTTTTCCAGCTCGACTTCGGCCAGAACCCGCACGTAGTCGTCAGCCTTCTTCGCATCCTTTGCGGCCGCCCGCCTGTGAACGTCCCGTGCGTCAGGCAACAAGTCGTCGATTTTTCCGGGCATGCAGGATTCCTTGCTGGATGGCCCGTCCAATGATGTGATCAAGCCTGAGGCGCAGTCTTGATCCAAATCAAGGGCCGCCGCGTCTTTCCCCCGGGAGGCGGATCAGAGACCTCGATAGGCCGTCAAGGCCCAAATGCCACCCAGAATGCCGCAGCGACGAGAGCAGAAAACCAAACAAGCGAAAGCCAGAACAATAAATCGTCTCGGCTCATGGTCGAGTTCTGCCAAAAGATGTCGGTTGAGCTGCGGATGCGATAAAGCCAGCGGCCAATATTTACCGGAACCCGCACGATCAAGCTTGTTATTTTGCGCCAATAGTTTTGCGTTTTGGCGTCGAAAACCGCCCAAGGAAAATTCCGTCGCGAGTTGTCGCCGTTGTTTTCAACGAACTTGCTTTGAAGGCGGAGAGCTGTTCACCCCCTTGTCGGGCAGCCCGTCCGATGATCGGAATTGGCTCGGGCTCATTCCGGTCCATCTCTTGAATGCATGCGTGAAGGAGCCAACCTCGCGGTATCCCAGGAGCCATGTTATTTCCGAAACAGACAACGCGCGATCTCTGAGGTAGCGCCTGCCCAGAGCAGCCCTGAGTTCCTCCATTATTTTGGTAAAAGTCATGTCCTCGGACAGAAGCGAGCGCGAGAGGGTGCGGCGACTGAGACCAAGTTGACGCGCAACCTCTGAAGTGTTGGCTCTGCCGTGAGGAAGCAATCGCTGAATCACTCGCTCTACATCCGCACGTATGCTCTTGCGATGGCGGGGCCCGCGCGCAAGTGCCTCGTCCGCATATTGGCGCAGCAATTTATTCAGGTAAGTGTCGGCCCCGACAATCGGAAGCGACGCTACCTGTTCTGGAAATATTATCTGGTCCGCATCAGCATCAAACTCGATGTCGCCCGCCAAAAACGATCGATATTCAGCGGGCATGCTGTCGCGATGATGTCTGACCGACATTCTTGGCGACGCCAATCGAGTATTCGTCAATTGTCGACATATACGCACCAGTGTGGTGATCCAAAACTCTATCTGATGCCGATCCGACCTTCGGTCCACATTCAGGTAGTCAAGCTCGATGACAGTCGCCCGACCGGAACGGAGGTGCAGACGGACCCCTTCATTGTTAATTGCGCTATAGCGCTCCGCGTTACGAAGAGCGTCCGCCAGTCGTTCTGAAGAGGCCATAACATAGTAGAGTAATCCGATCTCGCGCAGATCGAAATGGCGCGCCAGATGAAATCCCAGAAATTCATCTTGAAGTTCTCGGGCCGCCAATTCCAGGACCTTGATCTGCGTGCGCACCGTAAGACGAAGGGAGGGATCGTTCACCTCCGCGATGGTCAACCCTGCCCCGGATAGAACGGCCGCGACGCCTTTGCCTGCTTCACGCATTCGGACGCATGCCAGACGAGCGATTTCCTCCGGTCGCGCTCGGTATCGAGCGGAAATCCCTGGGTTTGGCGAAGCGCATGAACGGCCCCCTCGAACGACGCGACCCTGGGTTTGCGGGCGGTATGGCGAAATCAATGCCCGCCGTATAGTAGCTGCGCTTGCTCGTTTCCCTATGTCTGCCACTCGCGCTGTTTGTTGACCTGGATCAAAGGAGTCGAACCCCAATCCGAAGTTCAACGCACGGGCAAACGGACGCTCGGCATGATTAGGCCGTTTCTTCTGCGTCCGTCAGTCCAGCTTTTCGAGGCCGAGATTTGTCCCGGCTGGATCGAGTTTTCTCCGTCAGCGACCTGCTTTCAAAGAGTTCACGCAGCAGTCGATCCATCACCAATTGGGGCTTACTATCAAGCTGAGGCGGGGCCACGAGCGGGTATTCTTGTTCTGCAACGATGCCGTCGAGAACTTTGGTCCCGTTTGTTAGTTCGAGACCACAGCTGTGACGCCGACAGGCACCATATGACATGCTGTCACCTCATGTGGACGACATGGCCCAGCCGCCGCTAATGCTCTGAATCTACTCCCGCTTTCGGCGGCATAGCCGACATGGCCGGACATGCCACCGGTTCGACCCGGTCGCCAATGACCCATATTAGCGGACACCGGCAAGCATCTCATGTTGCAGTAGCGAGGTCTGTTCCAGCCCTTTTCAGGATGTCAATCTGTTTCAGCCCTTTCAGAGTGTCAATTTGATCGGTTACGATGCAATGTCCAAAGCGTGGGGAACATCATGGCCACAGGTACGCTCATCACATTGCCGAAAGCGAAGCTCGCCCAAGAGGCGCAACGAAAATCCGAGATCAAGAAATCCTGGGCGGGTCGGGTTCCGTACCTGAAGCCAGGCAGATACGCCGACGGTATGCCCCTTCACGAGGTCGAATATTTGGCATGCAAGCTTATTCTTAAACCCAACAGGTTCAGGTCGCGCAAGAGCCTGTTTGATTTCGCAAAGGTGCTCCGGGCGCCTGCCGATAAGTGCGGAGTGAAATTCTCCACGGAATATTTCGAAGACGCACCGGTGAAGATCCGGGAAGTCCTGTTTGTGGATACCAAGGACTTCCGGCTGTACAACAACGCGTTCATTCTGCGCCGGCGCATCCCCTATATAGACGGCTTCCCTTCGGGTGAGCCCGAAATAGTGTTCAAGTTCAGACATCCGGAAATACAGAAAGCCGCCGAAACGGATGTGCGCCCCGAGATCGCTGGCGATTATCGGGTAAAGTTCAAGTGCCAGGCGTTGCCTCTCAAAGACCAGCTTGGCGGGATCCGCCTGCTCTTTTCGCACAACGTGCAGTTCCCGCGCTCACATGTTGGCACTAACGACATATTCCAATTCAAGGCGCTCACAAAGATTTTCCCGGCGCTGGCTGTCGTGCAGCATTCGCAGCAGGAAGAGATCGCGATGGTCAACAATACCATCATCGAGGAAGTGCTTCAGGATATCGGGTTGCTCGATTTTGGTTCAGGACTCAAAGCGAAGACGAACGTAGCGATCTGGCGTACTCGGGGAGAACACAGGCCGCTGATCGGGGAGTTCGCCTACCAAATCCGATTCCGCGACAGGAAGCTATTGACCCTAGACGCGATGCAAAGGGCCGAGCGCTTCTTCCTAGCGCTCCAGTATGCCGCCAAGGATTGGATTGCGCTGAATACCACGAAGACCGGTGTCGTGTACCGTCTCCTCGGCAATGCCCCGGCGGCTCACGAGTGACCGAGCGGGGAGTGATTGACCATGGCCAAGGAAATTGAACGCAAGTTTCTGGTGAGCGGTGATGCGTGGCGATCGCTCGCCAAAGGCACCGCTTACCGGCAAGGTTACCTTAACAGCGCCAAGGAGCGCACCGTCCGGATTCGGACCGCAGATGCAAAGGCGTTTCTCACCATCAAAGGCGTCACGGTTGGAGCGACCCGGTCTGAATATGAGTATGAGATTCCCTTCGACGAAGGCCAGGCAATGCTGGAAGCGCTTGCCGAGAAGCCGCTGATCGAGAAGAAGCGTTACAAGATTCCCGTCGGAGGCCTCATGTGGGAGGTCGACGAGTTCCTCGGTGACAACGCAGGATTGATCGTCGCCGAAGTAGAGCTCACAAGCGAGGGCCAAACGTTCGATATGCCCGCCTGGATCGGTGAGGAAGTCACTGGTGACCCCCGCTACTACAACGCGAATCTTATCAAGAATCCGTTCACACGCTGGTCATAATTCACCGCGCTGCAGATCAAGACTTGTAGCGAGCGCCGACCGCGGCACAGGGAGGATCTACTGTGACCGATGTTTTTGCGAAGAACACGGTGCTTTCCGCAGAAGCAGCCGCGAAAATCGCCCCGCGAGCCGAGTTCCGCGTGTTCGGGCACGGGATCATCGAGACGGTTCAAAAGAAAATGTGGGACGCCGGAGCGATACTGTGGAGGGCCCGGAAGATGCCGGCGGAGACGTATTTCCTTTCAGTGCACACCGACGAAGCGAACGTGAAGGTGCGCGACGGCCTGCTCGACATCAAGACCAAGGTCGGCGAGACCCCGGAGGGGTATGAGATTTTCCAGCCTCGCGGCAAGTTCCAGTTTCCAGTGAAGAAGCCAGATCTCACGGCCATTCTGTCGCACCTCGGCGTGAAGATGGATCTCGGCCGGGAAACCTGCGCGCTTGAGGAATTCACCGAAATAGCGCGGCGTCATCCCGACCTCGTGCCGGTAACGATCGAGAAGATGCGCTACGGTTTCACGGTCGACGGGATCATCTGTGAGTATGCGAAGGTATGGTTCAATGGCGCGCTCCTTGAGTCTGCGTGCAGCGAGAGTGAGAACTACCTAGGCATGCGCAAAGTGATCGTGGCCTTGGGCATCGATTCGATGCCGAACATCAACTACCTGAAAGCGGCCAAGCGCGTGGTTGGCATGGTATGAGCCGATCTTGCGCCATCTCCGGACTTTACGTATCGCCGACTTGACTATGTCCCCCTCTTGATCGAGGCAAAACGAACAGGTTTGGGCAACGATCGGAACTGCACGCATGACGAGGGCACCCATGACATGGCTCATCTCGCTCCAACGAGACATCATTGGGGTGAGGTTCGCCGTCAACGTTTTTATCGGAACGACCATTACCTGGTATGTGCTGACGCACATTGCCGACGATGAAAATCCAATATGGGCCATTGCTTCAATGGTCGCGGCCTCTGATCCCCAGGTGACAGAAGCGGTTCGGATGTTCAAGAGCCGCCTCATAAACGTGTTGCTTGGTTGTGCGGTCGGGTTGATCTTTGTGGTCATCGGTGGAACGAGCGAGTGGAAGCTACCGTTTGCATTGGCCGTAACTGTCCTTTTGTCGTCTTATTGGGTTCAAATCAAGACGATGTGGCGTCAGGCGCCGATTACGGCAGCGATTGTTATCGCAGCAGGACTGACACACGATTCCAAGCTGAGCGGCATCGAATTTGGCGTGCACAAGGTCGTGGAGGTCATCTTTGGTTGTCTTGTGGGCCTGTTAGTAAGTCTGTTGATGTCGAAGGTCTGGCCGGTGGCCGAGCCTGAAAATCGACCATAACCGAAACTACGCTGCTTGGACGCGCCGACGAGGTGATCGAATAACGATACCTTTTGTTGCGGCGCGTCGGTCGCTATTGGCGCATCGCATCATTTCGCTGTGCTGCGGAATTTGGTCGCTATCGGGGCTAGCGATGTGACAAGACATGAGGTCCGGCTCGAGGCCCGATGTGCAAGATCACTCCAGGCCTACAACCGAGTGCATTTCACTTTTGCATGCAGAGGGGCCTAAGCGTCTCTTCTAAGCCACGGGCCTTAGCGTACTCAATTAGCGCCAGCCGAGCTGCATCGCATCGCTCAGCGCTCGTAAATTCCTGTGTCGATATTGCGGCGCCATTGATACCCCCGCCAAGCCAGCTGATGACGATCAGGACATGGGTCATCATAGCCTCCTCACCCGCTTATTTAGCGATGCGCACATCGACCGCGCGGCGAACAAGTCTTTTGTTCGCTTGACGTGACCTTCGACGTTCTCAAGCCGGCCGTATCGCCCGGACGATCCAGATCAGCAAGACCGCGCCGATGAAGCCGCAAATCAGGTAGCCGACCCATCCCCCCAGGGCGATCCCGAAGAAGCTAAGAATGGCGCTGGCAATCGCCGCACCGGCAATGCCGAGCACGATATTCATCACCATCCCCATGTTACTCTTCATGAATTGCTCTGCTAGCCAGCCTGCAATCCCGCCGATGATGATGGCCGCTATCCAACCCACTCCAGCGTCTCCCATGGCTCATCTCCTCAAAAAGGCGCACGTCGCGCCCGAGCATGTTGCGCCCAATGATTGGCTGACGATTGATCTGGATCAACGCGCAAGCACTAAAAGCCGTGTGCCGCGACTACAAGGCAGTCGTTGAACTTTTTTCGACTTTCATCGCGTCAGCGCGAATTCACGGTCAGTAGACGGAAAACTGGCGTGGCACTTTCCGCAGCGTGTCACCCGGCTCCCCCCCAACCGCCGTCGCCGCCGAAGTGGAAACCCGACCGGCTGTACATTGGTGCGGCGTAACCCGGCGCCGCCTTCACAGCAAGATCGGCAGCAAGCGCCGGAGCGGCCATCACAACAACACCACTGGACGCCACTCGTAAAAAGGAGTTTTTCCTTTGACCCAGATCAATGCTGCCGCCATGAAAAAGCGACTGTTTGGACTTCCAAAAAATAGGAGGATGGTATGCGATATTTAAAAGCTTACGCCTTGGCGTTTATCGTTGCGGCTCCTAGTTTAGCATTCGTCTCAACCGCGCAGGCCGTTTCCGAATGCCCGGTAGCGGGAATACTATCGACCTGGGGCATCAATTCGGCAGGCGTATTCAACGTCGCTTCCGGAGGAGCTTGCCTGTTCCCCCTCAGGATAGAAGGCGTGATAGCGAGATCGAGCATTTTGCATAAACCCGAACACGGGACGTTGAAAAAGCTCAACGCATCCACTTTCGTGTACACATCAAAAGCTGGATACGTCGGCCCCGATACCTTCTCCGTTCAGGCGACAGGCAAGGGGCCTACGGCCTCCGGCACGTCAGTCATCACCATGACTGCAACGGTTCAATAGATCCGAACGCTGATCAGATAACGGCTCGTGTTTCCAACAGGAAAGCGGGCCGTTCGTTTAACGGCTGCGCGGTTAAAGACTGCAATATCGATAGGCTCGAGCAGACGAAGAGCGGCAGGCGAGGCCCCTATACGCTTGCTTGATGGATCGGCGAGGTGGCGCGGCTCGGCCAAACAACGTTCACCTAGTGCTCCGGTTCCTCAATCCAATCCAGGATAGCCGAGGACGAAATTGTACGCCGTGTTGGTTGGTGGGGGCTCAAGGTGCCCGCGATGGTAACCGTCAATCCATCGGTCAACATCGCCTTCGCAAATTGCTTGGCTTCAATTTCAGTCGGAAACGCTTTTGTTTGCCGCCGGGAAGGTACCCCCGTTGGTCTAATTCGCCACATGTAAGGGGCTTCGACTGTAACGTACCATTGGTTACTCATTATGTCAGCCCGCCGACGCTCTCCCAAGGGGCTCAATCAGCGACTTCGCCGAGAACGGCTTTGTGAGATAGGCGAGACATCCGGATTGAAACGCCGCCATTCGGACGGCAGGGTTGTCAGCCCCGGTCATGTAGATGACCGGCACAGAAATCCCGGCAGCTTTGAGACGATGCCTCAGCTCGATGCCTGACCCGCCGTTCAGGTTGATGTCGAGAATGATGCAAAACGCTTCTTCGAAATCATCGTGCTCTTCCAAAGCCTCCGCGGACGGAAACAGGACGCTGTCGTACCCGTACTGCCGCAGCAGGCGCTTTACTCCCCTAAGCATGTCGGGATCGTCATCCACGACAAAGACGACACTTTGATTTGGCAAAAAATGCTTCCTGCTGTCAGTTGACTTTCACCGTACCTATGCCTCACCGGGCGTGATTCCTATTGTCCCATGGGACAAGGATCATGAGATCAAGGCCGTTGAGGGATTACCTAACTCGACTGTCTGTTGCCTACTGGTATTGCGAGCTCAAAAATGGAGGCGTCCTCAGTTCATGAGCCATAGCGGCTGTCACCGCGTCCACGGTTAAAAGCCGGTTGGTGCGTTCGCGTCGTCGCAAAATGAGGGCGCTGGCGGTGTCAGAGTTGCGAGTCGATCGGCAGGAGCTTCAACAACTCGGCGAAGAGGCGCCGGCGGAAGCCGGTTTCGGGCTCGTCCCGGTAGCGCATCGTTTGGCCGTCCTTCGCCGTCTCCCAGACGATCGCGCCATTCGGGTCGAGAAGGACGCGGTAGCTGTTGGCGGGCACGACACCAGTCGCCATGTAGTCGGTCAGCTTTTCGGCAAGCTCCGGGCTCTCGATATAGAGTCCGGCTTCGGTGTTGATCACGGCAGAGCGCGGGTCGAGGTTGAAGCTGCCGATGAACACGGCTTTGCGGTCGAAGGCCATGGCCTTGGTATGCAAGGCCGCTGACGACCGCCTGGAACGGAGCGACCAGCCCGGCCGGAAGGCGTCGGTATCCGGGCGCAGCTCGTAAAGCTCTATGCCGTTCTCGAGCAGCCGCCTACGGGTCTTGGCATAGCCCGAATGTGCCGGCAGCATGTCGTTCGAAGCGAGCGAGTTGGTCAGCACGCGCACCCGGACATTGCGCTCGTGCAGCGCCTTGACGGTTGCCTGCGCCATGGCGGGCAGCACGAAATAGGGTGACTCGACAAGCAGCTCCTCCTTCAACTCGGCGACACGCCCGCGGATAAAAGCGACAACTTCGTCGCTCTCCTTGCCGCGGCCAACGGTTTGCGGGTCGTCGGCGATGATTCGGCCCTGTGCCCACACGAGATTATCGCGAAGCTCGGTGCCTTGGGCCACCAGCTGGTCGAGGTCTTGGTCGATCGGATAAGGATAGTCGGCCGCGGCGATCTCCTCACGCAAGCGAATCAGGATGGCGTCGAGATCCGCGGCGCCATGGGCGCGATCGACGATGGCCGCGATCGGCACGGTCGAGGGGCTGTTCCAGAACCGGTCGAATACCCCCGACAGATCGCGGACGACAGGCCCAACCGCCAGCACATCCAGATCGCGAAAGTTGGCGATGGTGTTTACGCCATAGTAGATGTCACCAATATTGCGGCCGCCGACGATAGCCGCCGCATTGTCGGCAACCATCAACTTGTTGTGCATGCGGCGGTTGACCCGGCCGAAATCGACAATGAAGTCGAGAGCGGACCAGCGCCGGTTGGTGAGCGGGTTGAACAGACAGATCTCGACGTTGGGGTGGGCATCGAGGGCGGCTTTGACCGAATCGCTGGACTTATAGAAGGGATCGTCGACAAGGAGCCGCACCCTGACCCCGCGATTGGCCGCCTTTATCACATGGTCGACGATGATCCGGCCGGTCGTATCGCCGTCCCAGACGTAGTACTGCATGTCGAGGCTTCGCTCGGCCATGTCGGCCAGCGCCAGACGGACGATGAAAGCCTCGCGCCCGTGGCTCAAGAGGCTGAAGCCGGACAGGCCCGGATGCTCATCGGCCGCCGGGCCGAAGAATTGGCCCAGCCTGGTCGACGCGGAGCCCTCGAACGCTACCGATACCGTGCGCGGATAGTCAGGCCGAGGGCGGGTGGCGCGGCCGGTGATAATTTGGGCAAGCCACATCAGGGCCGCGCGTGGGCGTCCGCGACCGGCCGATCCCCGAGACTCGGCCGAACTCGCAGTGCTGCTGGCTCGTGGCGTGTCGGCGCGCATCCGGCGGCCGCTGTCCGCAACCTCGCAGGGTGTTCCGCGGCGCATGGCACTCTCTCCCAAAACGGAAGGCAGGCCGTGCATGCTCGGGCCCCCTTCTCAGGCAACTCTTGTTTACGCCCGGCTCGCTAGGCATCTTGCCGGCCGCGCCGGCAAACTCGACAAGACGGGACCGGTTTTTGCGCTAGCCTCCACGCGAAGTTTCTCGCTCGACAGACGCGACCAGTTTTCCGCCTCCGCCATCCAGAGAACTCCATTAGCGGGCTCACGCTTTGCGAGTTGTCTGCATAGCTCAGCCCGAGAATTAAGCTCCAGTTTACTGATCATTGTCGTCCCCTGCCTGAGGGTTGAACTATCCCCGCCAGACTACGACAGGTGCCGATCTTGGAACCATTGCCCTAATGGCCATTGTCCCAAGGGGCACGTGAGATTAATCAAGTGCACAGCCCGCAACAAGCGCGACAGCGCAAACGCCTACGCTGTCTCGTGTGCAGGCGATGAAAGCCTATCGAAGTCCAAAGGGTCGAACTGGTGTCCAGCGGCGTCGGTAACATGTACTTGCCAGCCCGAACGCTCCAGTACGCGAGCTTTGTCGACGGCAACGGCGGGATTGATGCGAATCGTGACGACGCTTTGTCCGTCTTTCGATGCGTGAATGGCGAATGTCATGGCACCCTCGCTGAACGAAACCATACACGATTTCGCAGTAAATATCCGTGCGTGATGGCGCAGAAACGTTCGCGGCTGCGAAGGCTTCCATTTTGCGTCGCGTCAAATTTGGGCCGGAGTGGCGCGGAAGGATCAACCTTGCGGCTAAAACCCAAGCAGTGCCAATCCAATCCAACTGATCACGAAAAGCGATCCTGCCGACGTAACAACTGCCGCGAGGGAGATGGACGCTTTTACAATCTGCTGAGCACTCATCGTCTAGAACCAGGATAGGCCGCAGCGGCATTCCACCGCGCGGTCGAGGTTGGGAAACCGGGCATGTCCTCCCCGGGTCCCCGGGGTAAATTTAGGTCTCGGTGTTGGCCAAAAGGTTCAACAGAAAGTCAATGCCGGCAGGCGGCATGTTCGCCTGACGCGGCCATTTTCACGATCGGCCGACGGTGTCCCGGGTTTCGACCGCGTTGTCGCTGTAATAGGGCTGCATTTGGCCAACGTTGGAAGCGCAACCCCTCATCTTCGTCAGTGTATCCGTTACCGCTCGGCCCAGTTGTCCAATCGCTTCGTCAGTGAGGATCGTCCTCGAGTTTGTGAGCCGGTCGACGCTCACATTGAGGGCCGTCAGCGCCTCTTTCAGTTGTGCAATCTCGAGTTGAACGGCTGAACTTTCTCCCACCTTGATTTCCCGAAGGGTGCTGCCAAGCGTCCGGACTTCCCCGGTCAGGTTTCGGAGATTCACCAGCACTTCCTTTGACGGCAGATCGATTTTTGACAGCACTGCTTCTGTCATTGTTGTAACTACGCTTCCAGCAAAGCTATCGATACGCACCATCGCGAGGAGCACAAGAATCGCAGCGACGATCACCAGAATCGCTGTCGCGTTGATCAGCGAGCGCAGCAATTCTACCGGGAGCCTCCGCAGCCGTTCGGAGATCGTATTTCGATCGGTTTCGGACAAGAACGCCTCCTGTCGTGTTCTATGCGCCGGCCTCGAAGCCCTCATGGCGAAAAGAGGCGCCACCCCACAACTCCGCGGAGTGCGTCACCCCGTTTTGAACCGCAGAAAATCTTGTAATGACCGAACCGGGCTGATTGACAGCCGTGGGGAAAATGAATCGAAGCGCCGATGCGCAGATTCCGATTACAAAAGCAACGCGCAACGAACCCTCAGCGTAGGAAACGGCGCGCGGACCTTCCCAGTTAGCAATGCCTTTAACGACAGAAAAAAAGTCCGCCGTCAAATCCCCCGGCGACCCTAAGAATCCCTGCATTATTCCGTGACTTTTTGGCATGGATCGAGCGTCCGAGTTCCTCCGCGCCAATTAATGAAATCAAAGGCTTAGATCTGATTTTTCACCGACCGAGTCCACGCAAACAGCCTGTAGGACCGCCATAGGACCGGCCCGCGCCGCGCCGCGGAGGCACCGTACAGCGATCATTTCGGCTTGGCGGTAGATCGGTGCCCCGGCGGCGTCACCGCGCTCCACAGGCTCCCCTGCGGGTGTCCCCGCTGGATCTTATTCTCAGGATCTCCATCCTCTGATGGAGGCCGCGGAACCCAGTTCGATCCAGAATCGATTTTGCTTCAGGATCTACTTGCCGCCTGCAATTCGGATATGGAGAGGCACAACCAAAAACCCATCTTTCTGTATGTTTGGGGCGTCGTTCGATATCACGACGGTTTCACCGCTGGCCGAAAGAGAGTCTCTGCCACCGATACAATTGGATGAACCGGGGTAGAGCACCGGCCCCTGCGAACGGCATATCCGCAAACTACGCCCGCCAGTACGGAAACGATGCGGACTAAGATCAGGCATCGTCGCTTGCCTTGGCGCGCGCGGATGCCGTCAGGGGTTCGCAGCGCGGCGATCTCGGCCTCGATGCTTTGCGCTTCGGCGATCTGTTCAGGGGTCGGAGGCGACCTGCAGGCGGCCTCGCATTCCATGTCGGCTGATCGGTCAGGCTGCCCTCGGAAATCGCGTGCCCAGCTCCGGGCAAGCCACGGCATCGGGTTCACGCTTCAGCACACGGCGCAGCATCGGGTTGTTTGATGCGTTCAATGTCCAAGGATCGGAAGCTGAGGCCGCGGGCCATTGTCGGGCCTCAATGCCGCAAGTGTGCAGCAACGCGAGATAGGCCGCCACATTCCCTCCACTTGCTGATCCTGCGGGCCATCGGGGCAGTCGTAGAACCGGCGAACCGCGTACAATTCGGCCTCGGTCAGCCGCACCCGCTTGCCCCTGTCGGGGCCCGACGGCACCACGCAATAATCCTCGATCCATTCGGCCACCAGATCACCACGGGTTTGATGCATCTGACCTACTCCTCTCCGCCCTCAACCTCCGCCGGAACCCGATCCCAAGGCGCGGGACCCGAAGGAGGGATTTGCTGGCGACCGACGCCACGCGGTTCGATCCGGCTCTGAACCGTCAATCGCAGCTTCGTCGCCAGCGCCATCGCGACCCTTGAGGCTTTTTCCCAATCGCTGATGGCGTTAGTGCGGATCAGCTTGCGGGTCAGCAACAACGCCTGCACATAGGCGCACAGCATCGGAAGATCGGATTTTCGGAAGTGATCGGCGGCGCATGACGTAACGATCTCGCTGAAAAGCACGGCTTCCTGGCGTTCAGGCTGGCCGGCGGCTGCAAAAAGAGCGGCGGTCTATCCAGGGCAATCATACTGGCAGCGGCGACGCTGACTTTTCCACGCTGACGCATGCGGCGCTCCAAACGGCAACTGCTTTGCCGCATTATAGCGCCGTTTCAGGAAAAAAGGTCCAAACCGTTTTTGGTTGCCGTTTATGACAGGAACGCGAAGCCGGCGCTCCGTCCTCTAAATGACAGAAAATATAGACTTCCCCCCCCCCCGGCCCGCATCGCGCACAATAGCGATGTTCGCTTCTCTAATAGGCCTTTTGAGATCCAAGCGCTTTCCGAGTTCACCGCTGTCCATGCGATGGTTCGGTGGCCCGGTACATCGACTATGCGTACGCACCAGCGACCCGCTGCGCCTGCTTAGGTCTGCTCCAGTAGCCCAAAAGAAAAACGGCTCCAAAGATCGGGGATGACCGGAGCCGTGAGTTAGGTATGCAGATGCATATAAGTCGCTGGCGGCACCCGAGGTTCAACCGTCACGATAATAATCGCGGCGATGGCTGGCAGCCTTGTGACCGGCCAAACCAAAGAAAAACTGCCCCAGTGGGAAGCGGCTGACGCAGCCGCTAATGCCAAGCGGCGTGTGGCGGGATGCTTGCCGCCAGCCACCAATATAGCAGGCCGACAATGACAACGCTGGCCACGATTGCGCGTCTCATGCTGCGTTCGTTAAGACGCTTGGTTTCTTTCTCGTGCCAGCGGCCCACAGTGATCTCCCGTAGCCGTCGAGTCCAAGCCTAGATGTAAACGTGTCGTGAAATAAACAAGAGTGCTGCCAGCACTACTGACGTGCCTACCAACCAGACAACGAAGGAATTGAACTGCGACGTCGGCTGTTGTTTTCGCCAATGAGCCATTACTGCCCCCCTGCACCCTTAGATTTAGTGCGAGCAAGATGGCAAATTCGTAACGATTTGTGCAGCACAAAGGAGCAGCCCCATGCCCCGCATGGGGCTGCAAGTCGGGTAGGAGATAAATGCCGAGAGCCGACACATTAGTAGTGTCGCCACGACCGGCTGCAGGTTCAAACGCCCTGCCCCGTGACCGGCCAAAAAAAGAAAACGGCCCCAAGGCGGGAAGCCCGGGGCCGTAGAGTTGAGACTTAGGTGCCGGTGTCCGTCCGTCCGGCACGAAACGAGATTTCAACGAAATAGGCCACGCATTGTTCACAATCCCGAAAGCACGGTACCGCCATGGTGGTAGGGGCACCTACTTGGCGGAACCGTGCCGAGCCACGGCATCACGGTGGCCCGGATTGCAACCAACGCTGTGAGAAGTCGTTCCCTTCGAAACCCACCCAAGGCATGGCCCCGCCTTTCCAGGGCTTTTGAGGGACCGACGGAGCCGCGCAGGTCCGCCCCACACACCCAGACGACCCGTGGAATCAACCGGGGCCTTGAGAAGTTGTTCCGGCGCACCGAACAGTGCCGTCGCCACGTGGTGGCGTGGAACCTCCGCGCGAACCGGTGGTTTTCCATCTATGTTAATGAAGCACCTCCTCCTTCTCTTCGGGGTGATGGTGTCCGCTTCCAGCGCGGCAGTCGCACAGACTCCGCCTACGCCGGCAACTCCGCCGGCTCAAACAGCGCCGCCTGCCCCCATACGCACAAGTGACTGCGCGCCCACGAAACCGATGCCGCAGCAGGGCACGGTTTCACCAGAAGGAAGCAGCACCATTGGCGAGCGGACCGAGCCGCTGGGCGACAAGCTGGCGCGGTCAGACGGCGTATTGTGCCCACCTACTGGAGTCGATCCGGAAATTCGCGCACCTACTCCAGATACTGGCAGCAACATGCCAGTGATACCTCCTCCCGGCAGCTCAGGCGGCGATCCGAACGTCCGGCCGAAATAGTAGAGTACGGCGAGAGCGTCGCGGCGGCGGAACGGGCGGGCGCGTGCGACGGTGCGATGATGCGCCAGCCCGATGCGCAAGCGGCAAGCCGGAAATCACGAATGCGCCCCCGCGAGTTGCGTCGCAGCTACCCCCACGTTTGGCTGTGTAAATATGTCCGCGACCGACTAAACAATTTGAAGTTCCCGATTAAAAATATTCCTTATGGGCCAAGTCAACCGACCGACTTGCCCCAACTGCGGGGCATATCTGACTCTCGGCGCTGCCTCCCGGCGGCAAGGGGCAACGCACGTTCCAGTGTTTCGAATGTGACCGTCCCGACCCGTTGAAAACGGATGAGGTCAAGGGCTGGATTAAGGGCGAGCTACAGCCGCGATGTAAGCCCCTAAGCAACGATTGATTTGATCGCAGGCGACTTGCGGCGCACAGACTTCTTCTGTCGACTTGCCGCCGACCAACGCTGCATCTGCCGCAACTCCTCCTCTAATAGGACGCCTTCTATTAGTACCGCGCGCAACGCGCGTCGCACGTCGCCACTAGTGAAGGCCAAAATCTCATCGATTGCCACATCAAAGCTATCGCGTTCCATCTCGAACACTCCTTTGCGGAGGATAACGGCGGAAGGAACCTGTAGTGTTCATATTAGAGCAAAATGGTTGGGGTATTTGTGGGGCATCCAAGGTTGTGTTCAATGAGGCTAACAAGAGTAGAAAAAAATAAGGTCAAGGAATATTGACGAGCATCAGAGTTGAGAAACCGCCCCCAGCTTTTCTTTCATTGCGATGCAAGAGAATGTCTTGGCGGCTTTGGGTGCGGTGCAACGCGGAGACGTGTCACAACTTTGCAAGGATAACACCATCGATTTAACATTTTCCGCTTCCGAAATTTAAAGGGCGAAAACAAATGCTCTCTTACTTTGGGCGGGGG
>CAVSZM010000019.1:0-202824 GCA_963732455.1 uncultured Alphaproteobacteria bacterium
GGTCCTGACGCCCCGACGCTGGCGTCAAGTCCGCGGAGGCATGTCCGCCCGACCGGGCGGACTGCGCCATATCCGCTTGATGACGGTGGCAAACAAGCCCGGTCACCGGGGAGAGCACGAAGTAAGCCGTTAAAACCATTCGCGTGCGGGAATGCCGGGTGAATCCGGCTGTAACCGTGGTGACTACGCTCGTGTGCTTTGTTTTATTTCGCACGCGAGGCTGCGGGTGCAACGGACACCCGGCATTCCCCACGCCCTCTATCGGGCGGAAGTTCACGCACAACTCGGGCGCATCGCGCCGCGGGGATGTGGTGGTGTGTCTTAAGCTGTTTGAAGATTGAACGTAGCGTAATCCGCCAACTTCTTCCTTGCATCGGCGGGTTACGCCTGCGGCTAACCCGCCCTACGGCGCTGCCTGGTGCGAAATTGCGCACGCGGCGGGGACGACGTTGTGGCTTCGCCGTGCATCTTATTCCGGGCCAACCGTGGCGGCTCTGTTTCGCCGATGTTTTGAAGTTTTTGAACGGCTTCCTGTTCCGGTCACCTGCTGGTGACGCGCCGCGTCCGACTGCACGCGTGCGGTGCCGGCGGCAATGCCCGATTGTCCACCATGGATGCGGCTCAGACCGATGTAGCAGTCGGTGCGTGCGGGTCCGGCGGGTATCGCGCCGCAGTCCACCTGAGCTATCCCGCCGCGCGGAAAACTCGCCAGCAGTATTGCCAGGACAGCCGCGGTGCGATGTTTCATGCCGCCTCCAGAAGTCAGGTTTTCTCACGATGGCACGCCGCTCCCCGCCCTCACAACTCCCGCGCATTGCTGAACACGAAGGACGACACGCGGCGGGTGTTTTCGTCGAGGATCAGGGTGCGGGTGATTGGCGGTTCGGCGCGCTGGCTGCAGTTTTCGCGTTCGCAGAGCCGGCAGTTGACGCCGATCGGCGTGCCCTCGGCTTTCTCGAGATCCATGCCGGTGGCGTAGACCAGGCGCGAGGCATGACGGATTTCGCAGCCGAGCCCGATCGCAAAGCGCGGTTGCGGCTGCGGGTGCGGCGCCACCGGACGGCGCACCATCTGCGCGATCGAGAAATAGCGGGTGCCGTCGGGCAGTTCGATCACCTGCTTGAGCAGGCGGTCCGGCGTGTCGAAGGTCGAATGCACATTCCACAGCGGACAGGTGCCGCCGAATTTCGAAAACGGGAAGGTGCCGGACGAAAACCGCTTGGAAACGTTGCCGGCGTTGTCGACGCGCAGCATGAAAAAGGGAACGCCGCGCGCATTGGGCCGCTGCAGCGTGGTGAGGCGATGGCACACCTGCTCGAAGCCGGCGTTGAAACGCTGCGCCAGCACATGGACGTCGTAGCTCAGCGATTCCGCGGCGCTGTGGAAAGCCTGATAGGGCATCATGCCGGCGGCCGCGAAATAGTTCGCCAGCGTAATCCGGTAGAGCCGGCGCGGGGTGTCGTCGAGGGGGCCGGCGCGATTGATGATGGTGTCGAAAATGCCGCTGCATTCGGTAAGCCCGATCTGGAACGCGAGCTGGAAGGCGCGGCCGGGGCCATCCACGAGTTCGGAGATCAGCAGTTGCCGGCGATGCCGATCGAAGCGCCGCAGCGTCTCGCGCATGACATCGACCGGCATGATGCGGGTGACGATCGAATGCCGCTCGCGCAACCGCGTCGAGAGCGCGGCGAACAATTCCTCGGAAGCCACGTTCACTTCGTCGCGCAGGGTTTCCGCGGCCTGTTCGAGCTCGGGAAAATAATTGCGGTTGGCCTCGATCAGGTCGCGGACGCGCTCGATCGGATTGGCCTCGAAGCGGGTGCCCTCGTCGCGGTCTGCCATTTGTGCCGCGACCATGGTTTCGCCGCGGCGGGCCTCGGTGTAGGCGGCGTAGAGGCGTTGTAAGGAATGAGTCACACCGGGGCACAATTCGGCGAGATCGCGCAATTCCTGCTTCGGCAGGTCGATCTGCCGGAACAGCGGATCGGAGAAGATTTCGTTGAGTTCGGCGAAGAAGCGGTCCTCGTCGGCGGTGGCGAGATCGCGCAGATCGAGGTCATAGGTTTCCGCCAGCCGCAGCAGGATCTGCGCCGTCACCGGGCGCTGGTTGCGCTCGATCAGGTTGATATAGCTTGGAGAAATGCCGAGGCCCTCGGCGATCTGGGTCTGCGACAGCCCCAGTTGCTGGCGGATGCGCCGAAAACGGGGGCCGACGAACAGCTTCTTTCCGGTATCGCCTGCCATGGGCTGCCTCATCAGGCCGGTTTTCTAGGCTGGTTTTGTGACAAAATTGACAACGTGACAACTATGACAAGTTCATATGTTACATGACATCATCATTAGGAAGCAAGCTATCTGTACTAATAAAGATGTTTGGCGTTTAGCTCTCGCCACGTATCGCAATGCACTGTCACGAATGTCGATTGGAGAAATATGATGGCGAAGACCTTTGAACAGCTGGTTCCCGCGCCCAAGGGGCGTTTCGACGGCATCAGCCGTCCCTACAGCCCGGCCGAGGTGGAGAAGCTGCGCGGCTCCGTGCCGATTGCCTACACGCTGGCCGAGAAAGGCGCCAATCGCCTTTGGGAATCGCTGAAGAAAGAGCCTTACGTCAATTCGCTCGGCGCCGTTACCGGCAACCAGGCGATGCAGCAGGCGCGCGCCGGACTGCCCGCGATCTATCTGTCGGGCTGGCAGGTCGCCGCCGACGCCAACACCGCGGGCGCGATGTACCCGGACCAGAGCCTTTATCCCGCCAATGCCGGCCCGGAACTGTGCCGCCGCATCAACCGCACCTTCCAGCGTGCCGACCAGATCGAGCACTCCGAAGGCGGCGCCAAGATCGACTGGTTCGTGCCGATCGTCGCCGACGCGGAAGCGGGCTTCGGCGGTCCCCTGAACTCGTTCGAAATCATGAAGGCCTATATCGAGGCGGGCGCGGCCGGCGTTCACTTCGAGGACCAGCTCGCATCCGAAAAGAAGTGCGGCCACATGGGCGGCAAGGTGCTGATCCCGACGGCGGCCCATGAGCGCAACCTGATCGCGGCGCGCCTGGCCGCCGACGTCTGCGGCACGCCGACCTTCGTGCTGGCGCGTACCGATGCGGAAAGCGCCAAGCTGATCACCGCCGATGTCGACGAGCGCGATCGCGAGTTCATCTCCGGCGAACGCACCGCGGAAGGCTTCTTCCGCCTCAAGCCCGGCACCGGCCTGGCTCACTGCATCAAGCGCGGCATCGCGTTCGCGAAGTATGCCGACCTGTTGTGGTGGGAGACCTCGACGCCGAACCTCGACGAGGCAAAAGAATTCGCCGAGGCCGTGCACAAGGTCTATCCCGGCAAGATGCTGGCCTACAATTGTTCGCCGTCGTTCAACTGGGAAGCCAACATCGACAAGGCGACGATCGCAAAATTCCAGCGCGAAATCGGCGCGATGGGTTATAAGTTCCAGTTCGTGACGTTGGCGGGTTTCCACTCGCTCAACCACGGCATGTTCGAACTGGCTCGCGGCTACAAGGCCGAAGGCATGGCGGCTTACTCCCGCCTGCAGCAGGCCGAGTTCGCGTCCGAGAAGCACGGTTATTCGGCGACGCGCCATCAGCGCGAAGTCGGCACCGGCTACTTCGATCTGGTGTCGACCACCATCACCGGCGGCACCTCGTCGACGACGGCGCTTCACGACTCGACCGAAGCCGCGCAGTTCAAGGCGCATGGTTCGGAAATCAAGGTTCAGGCGGCTGAGTAGAGCCGGGCAACAGGAGACGACGATGACCAAAGGCAGCAATTTCTGGGTGATTGGCGGTGAGTTCGGTTCGATGAACTTCCACAAGCTCGTGGAAGGCTCGGCCCAGGTGCAGGGTCCGTTCAAGACCCGCAAGGAAGCCGAGGATGCCTGGCGCGTGGTCTCGGAAGAGAACCGTCACAAGGCCGGCGTTCGCTTTTCCATCGTGGAAGAACCGAATCGCGTCTCGGCCTGAGCCAACAACGGGAAAACGTACCGAGGACGCGAGCGGCCCCATCCGGTGATCCCGGTGGGGCCGCTTGCGTTTTAAGCAGGCGAAAGTGCAAGCCTTTGGGATCAGACAGCCTTTGCGGAAAATTCGGTTCCTGATACGTTAAAGGCATAGCACCCCCCAGGACAAAGGCCGCCAGCGGATGTCAGACGCGCAAAATACCGGGAGCAATGCCGCCGCCGATACGCGTCCGCTGCGGTTGCGCGATGCGCTGCGGCAGGCGCGAATTGAGGCCGCCGATCGCACCGGCGTGGTCGTCGATCTGCGCGATGCCGAAGTGGCGCGGCTGGAGATTCTCAACGAGGCGCTCGACCCGTTGTTCGCGCAAGTTCCCGATCAGGTCGATCTGTTCGATCGCGGCATCAGCCAGGGCGATACGCCGCGGCTGTGGATCGACGTGGTCGCCCATGTCGTGATGGGACGCGACAAGCGCATTTATCGCTTTGTGCAGGATACCCGTTTCGGCCGCATCGTGATCGCCGAATCCCACGAGGTCGCTGCAATCGTCGAGGCCGTCACCGACTATGTCGCGCGCCGCATGATCGAGCGCGAACACGCGCTGGTCGCAACGCCGGAGCCTTCCGCGATCGAGAAGCCGCGCCGCAGCCGGTTCTGGACCTTCGCGCTCGGTTTTGTTGTCGGCGTGGTCGCGCTGTTCGGTCTTCGCGCTGTTCGCGGCCTTGCGCCCCTAGCATCGTGATGATGGGGAGTGCTTTGTGATTCCGTCATTCCGGGGGGTTGCGAAGCGCGAACCCGGAATCCCTGGCCACGCACCTAGAACAATGTAATACGCCGTAATTCTTCAACGTCCGATCGCCCCTTGAACCCCCGGACGGTCTGCTCGCACCGCCACGCCGCGCCGTCGCGCTCGATTGAAAACAGGTTGTAGGCGGCGGCAGGATAACGGCCGTGCGCGACCGCCGAAGCCGAGGGCACGCCGATCGCGGGTATCGCGCCCTCCGGCCCGTCGATCCATATCGTGGAGTGAACGTGATCATGTCCGTGCAGGATCAGCTCCACGCCGTGTTTTTTCAGAAGCGCGAGAAGCTCGGATGAATCGGTCAGCCGCTTGGCTCGCGAATTCGAACGCAGCGGGTGATGAATGAGCAGAACACGAAACGCCTGCTCGGCCGCTAGCCTCGCCAGGACGCGTTCGAGCTCGCTGAGCTGGGTGCGCCCGAGCCATCCCGTCGCCATCAGCGGTAGCGTCGGGACCGCTGACGATACGCCGATCAGCGCCAGCGGGCCGCGGCGGCGAAGCAATGGAAACGCGGTGTCGCCATCGGGCGCATGGTCGTGGCCGAGGTAATGTCCGCCATGCTTCCTTGAAGCGGTGCTGGGTAACGCGAACATAGGCGTCGTGATTTCCGGGAATCACCGTGACCCGATCCGGCGCGCCGACGCTCTCCAGCCAGGCCCGCGCCGGCGCGAACTCGGCTTCGAGCGCGAGATTGACGAGATCGCCGGTTATCGCGATGTGATCCGGCCCGCGCATCTGCATATCCGACACGAGCGTATCGAGTACGTCGCGCCGGTGGTACCTGTGGCGATTGCGCGTCCAGTTGAGATAGCCGAGCGCGCGCTTGCCGGCGAAATCGCGAAGTCGCGCCGCGGGCAGGGGCGGTAGATGCGGATCGGACAAATGGGCCAATGTGAATGCCGCCATCACATGCATCCCGTCGGGTGGCCTGCGAGATCGAACCGCTGCACGATCATCTCGTGGTATCCTGTGAAGTCCTTCGAATGTAATGGCAAGCTGGCCGCCCCGGCGCAAGGATCAAACGCGATGTCCGGATACCCGGGGTTTCAATGGCGATGAGCCTGCAAGCGTTGCGGAATAGCCTGGAGCCGGCGCTGCGGTGGGGTTTTCATCTCTATTGGCGGTTCGCCCGGGGCATGACGCTTGGGGTCCGCGCCGTGGTGCTGGACAGCGATAACAGGGTATTTCTGGTCAAGCACAGCTACGTCGCGGGCTGGCACTTGCCGGGCGGTGGCGTCGAAGTCGGCGAAACGTTTGGCGATGCGCTGCGACGCGAATTGGCGGAGGAGGGACGGATCGAACCGCTCGGCGAGCCGGCCCTGCACGGCCTGTTCTTCAACAGCCACGTCTCCCGTCGGGACCACGTCGCGGTCTACCTGATCCGGCAATTCCGGCAAGACCGCCCGCCCGAGCCGAATCACGAGATCATCGCCTGCGGGTTTTTCGAGGCGGGTGCGCTGCCGGCGGAGACGACCGAAGGTACGCGCTTGCGGATCGCCGAAGTGCTCGAGGGCAGACCGCCAATTGCGACCTGGCGTTAGAGGGCGTGGTTCTGTTGCGTTTGAGCGATCAGAGCGGCATAAAGCAGCTCGCTCTGGTTATCGCTGGAAATCTTGTGGTGAACTTGATTTTCTTCATGACCCACCCTGTTTTTACTCCCTACTATACGATTCCCGTCGCAATGCTTTCGCTTTGGACTTTGCTGTTCGCAACTTTGATCCCACGCGGTGAAGCGGTCCGGGATAGCATTGACCTCCGACTACCCATAAAAGCTTGATCGCGATTTTGGCAATGATGCTGATAGGCTCGGTTAGGCGGCAAACGGTCTGGCGATGATAACTCGGACGATGCGGATTGCTGTTCTGGTGCCGTGCTTCAACGAGGAAGCTGCGGTCGCCACCGTGGTCGTCGATTTTCGCAAGGCGTTGCCCTCGGCCGAAATCTTCGTCTACGACAACAATTCGTCGGATCGTACGATTGCGGTGGCGCGCGAGGCCGGCGCGCAGGTGCGCAGCGAACGCCGCCAGGGCAAGGGTCACGTGGTCCGGCGCATGTTCGCCGACGTCGACGCCGATATCTACGTGCTGGTTGACGGCGATGCGACCTACGACGCCGCCAGCGCGCCGCGCATGATCGATGCGCTGGTATCGGACCATCTCGACATGGTGGTGGGCTTTCGCGTCGATCAGGTTCAGGCCGCTTACCGGCCCGGCCACCGCACCGGCAACTGGATGCTGACCGGTTTTCTCTCCTCGGTTTTCGGTCACGCCTTCAAGGATATTCTGTCCGGCTATCGCGTCTTTTCGCGGCGTTTCGTCAAATCCTTTCCCGTGCTGTCAGATGGCTTCGAGATCGAAACCGAGCTGAGCGTCCACGCGCTCGAACTGGCGCTGCCGGTCACCGAGATCGAAACACCGTACTACGCCCGGCCGGAAGGATCGTTCAGCAAGCTCAACACCTGGCGCGATGGTTTTCGAATTCTCGGCACCATCCTGAAACTTTACCGGTCGGAAAAGCCGTTGCGGTTTTTCACGGCCATCGGAATTTTCCTGGCGCTGGTTTCGATCGGCCTCGCGATTCCGGTGATTGTCACCTACCTCGAGGCAGGCATCGTTCCGCGTCTGCCGACCGCGGTTCTATCGATGGGGTTGATGATCCTGGCGGTGCTTTCGGTGTCGTCGGGGCTGGTGCTCGACACGGTGACGCGCGGCCGCCGCGAGATGAAGCTGCTGGCCTATTTGTCCCAGCCCGCCATCAGCAAGAACTGAAGTGGCTCGAAATTCGGCGCAGCCGGGACGATGGACCGCGTCTCTGCCAGATGCTATCCCGCGCGCATGAGCGACCTCTCTCTCACAATATTGGCCGAGACCGCCAACGACGCGCAGGCGATCGAACGCCTGCACGAGCGCACGTTTGGGCCCGGCCGCTTCGTGCTGAGTGCCTATCGGCTTCGCGAGCACGTGGATCACCTGCTGGATCTGTCGTTTACCGCCCGGATCGGTACGCTGCTGGTAGGCTCGGTGCGCCAGTTGCCAATTCTCATCGGCGATACCAAAGCTTTGCTGTTGGGACCGCTGACGGTCGAGCCGCCATTTCGCAGCCGCGGGGTCGGTCGCGCGCTGCTGGATCGCGCGCTAAAGGACGCCAAAGCAAAAGGGCATCGGCTTGTGCTGCTGGTCGGCGACGAGGCCTATTACGGCCGCGTCGGATTCCAGATTGTTCCGGAGGGACGGGCAAGCATGCCGGGACCGGTGGACTACAGCCGTCTGCTGGTGGCTGAACTCGTCGATGGCGCGTTTTCAGGCGTTTCCGGCGCTATCCGCCCGGACTGGAGCATGGCGCGATAACTCCGTTGGATTGCAGTCATTCACAGCTTTTGCGAAATACCAAAATAGAAACCGCGACGGGGCCCGAACTGCGGTGCGAACACGCCGATGCCCGAGCCGTTCCTGATCTCGTAAATGCTATCGAAGACATTCACAACGTCGAACCGCAATGTGGTCGGCTTGGTCCAGCCCGGGAACAGATATTCGCGCGATAGCCCTAGATTGACCTGGGTGTACGATGGCACGTGATCGGTGTTCGCAAAGCCGGAGCGAAGCCCGCTGCCGTAGATCATGGACGCGCTGAACCGCGTACCGTTCCACAAATAGGATGCGCCGGCGGACGCGGTTAGGAGCTGGGCGTGGTCGGTGTAGATATAGTGGCTGGCGATATAGGCCAGTTCGTCAGGATCGAACAGAAACTGGTTCGACACCACCTGGGTCGCGATCTGTTTTGCCAAGGCCAGATTCGCGTAAACGCGGAAGTTGCCGTTTGTATAGGATGACTTGAGTTCGACGCCGACATTCTGCGCGCGGTCGTAGTTGAACGCGGTCAGCACATAGGCTGCGCCGAACTGACCGTCGTCGAGCAGGTCGCGCGCACTCTTGTAGTAGCCATCGATGCCGGCTTCGAGGCCGGGTATCGCGTGGATTTTCTGATCGACGCCGACATCGAACACATTTGAGCGCTCCGGCAACACCGGATCGTTCAGGGGAACGGCCGGCTGTTGCGTGGTGTTCTGCACCAGCGCGAGATTGGCCGGCGCGGCCAGCACCTGTTGTGGTGGGGTGAAGTTTCGCGCGTAGCCGGCGTGGAAGGTGGTGCCATCGAATGGCTTCCAGGTCAGGTTGATACGCGGGCTGAACTGATTGGCGTTCACATACTGGACCATTTGGTCGAACCGCAAACCGGAGTTGAGCGTTAGATTGCTCGTAATCTTCCACTCGTCCTGTATGTAGGTGCTGAACAACCAGCCCAGTTTCGCGCTGGAGTCGACGATCCCGAACGGCGCATCGACCGGGTTGCCCATAGCATCTACCGGCAGCACGATCGAGGAGTTGGTGACTTGCGATTGCTCGCCGGTGACCTGAAACCCGGCCCGCAGCGTGTGGGCATCGGTCAGGCGATAGGAGCCGTCACCCTGCACGCCGTTGGCGACACTGCGGCGGTAGACGTCCGACGCGACGCCGTTGAATACGAGGTCGCCAATGACGTCAGGCATGAAATGGATCACGCTGTAGCGCGAAAATGCCGATAGCTGCAGGTCGAAGCCGTTGATGGATTTCTGCAGCGCCAGTACGCCGAATTGATTTTGCTCGAACTGGTTCTCATTCAGCAACGCCGAATTGAAGTTTGACACGCCGAACGCCGTGAACTGAGGCGTCTGGCCAGGATTATTCGGGATTTGATATTGGCTGGTCGCTGTTCCCGCAATGAATGACAGCCGGGTGCTGTCGTCGATGATCGTCGACAGATAGGCGAAGCCCTTGCCCTGCTGCGTATTGTCATGAATCGCATTCGGGGCCGGGGTCGGGTTTTCAAGACCGAGCGCGCTGCCGAAATAGCGCCCGGTGAAAAAATACTGCGTCTGCCCCGCGGTGCCGCCATACTCAAGGCTCGGCGTCACCGTCTGGCGGCTGCCGCCATAGACACCGGCGCTGCCGCTGTTGTTGAAAGCGCCGGTCCGGGTCTGGATATCGACGACGCCGGCTGTGCGAAGTCCGAATTGCGCGGGTAGTGCGCCGGTGATCAGCGAGACATTACCGATCAGCGCGGTGTCGAATATCTGTCCAAAGCCACCGACGCCGTCGGGCAGTGCGATGCCATTGATGCGGTACTGCAAATTGGCGTGCTCGTTGCGCACATGCAACTCGCCGCTGGCGGCTGAATCCTGTGACACGCCGGGCGCTTGTAACAGCACCTTGTCGAGTGTCGTGTTGGTTCCCTGAGGAAGCGCCTCGATCGCCTGATGGTTGAATTCAAATGGATTGGCCCCGATGGGCGCGAAGATGTTGTGGCGGGCTTCGTCGAATTTCTCATTCTTTCCGGCAATCACTTCCGCTTCGGTCTGCGGCGGTACGGCAGGCGTTTCGCGACGCTCCCCGGTGGCCACGCGGGCCCGAGGACGCCGCGGCGGTTGTGCACGCCGCGGCGCCACGACCTCGATTTGCGGGAGCGCGGTAACGCCATTTTCCGCCGGGGCCGACGTCTGCGATAGCGCCCTGCTACCGAGGCTGCAGAGCATGAGTGCGGCGCCTGCGGCGGCCAAATTTGGTTTCGCGAATGCTGACATTTGTCCCGATCCCGAAAGCGGCGGCCGGTTCGTTGTCGTCAACGAACTCGGAAGCTCTCGCCGTCGACGCGCGACGGATCGATTTCAATTCATCCCAGGTGGAATGGCTGCGCATGACGCGGCGATCCCTCTGGGATCATCAAACCTTCGATGTCAGGAGAGGGGAGGAGCGCGGGGCTGGAACGCGACGCGGGCGGAGTTCAAATGGACGAACTCTGCGTCGGTGGTCAGGTATAGGAATTCCACGGCTTGCGGAAGCAGCAACAGCGGCGGCGTTGCAAACAGTATCGCGTTGGCCATCGAGATGACGGCGCAGATCGCGCAAGCGTCGCTCTGTTGCTGGTCGGAATCATGGTTGGACGCCGGCTGCCGATCTGACTCGCCGGTCGCATCCGGCGCCGCAAGGACGTTGGCGTAGGAATCGACCTGTACCGGACCGGATTGAAACGCAGGCGCCGCATACGCCGCGACCCCGTGGAAATGCCCGAACGAAAGCGCAAGCTGAACAGCCAGCGCAAAAAGCGCGAGCCGCGAGCCATGCTTGATGTTAGATCGGAACCACTTCATACGGAAATACGCCTTGCATCGGGAGGCGGAGTCGTCTCCGCCGCGCCAACGCTACAATGTAACATTGCAAAGACCTGCGGAGAGTGTCAACCGTGGTCCATCCGCGTGCCGGCGGAATTCGTCTGGTGTGTGTAATTCGCGCAACGCGAAGCGATCCGCGTTGCCGTCAGCGCCCCTCGCGCAGCCAGGTGGCGGCGAACGCGCCAAGCAGCAGCAGCAAACCGATCAGGCCGGCGAACAATGGCAGCACGCCGACGCCTTTGACGACGCTCGCGTCGCGCATCTTCACGCCCATCCAGCCGTCGCCGCGAAACACACTGGACGCGCGCACCGGCACGATGCGTGGAATCTCGATGCTCGAGCCATCCACGACGCGACGTGCGTCGCCGCCGGTGGCTTGCGTCAGCGGTCTGAGCATTTCGGTTGTGGAAGTAACTTCCGAAAATTCCTTCGGGTTGGTCGGGCCGACATTGATCAAGGCTTTCAGCGTACCATCGGTCGCCTGCCAAAGACCGAGTTCGTTCGCGGGAATCGTCGATCGCCATGTTCCGGGCTCACTGGCGCTCAGCGTCAGTTCGCGTGTCGCCCCGGTGGGAGATGTCACCGTTACCGGTGCGACGCTGTCCGCCATGGTCTGGCGCAGCACCACCAGATCGTGGCCCTGGACTTGCAGGCGCAAGGCTTCTTCGTCGAGGTCGGGCTGCTTCATCAGCCAGTGCGACATCTTCCGCAGCAGGTCGAGATGCGGTCCGCCGCCCTCATAGCCGCGCGCCCACAACCAGATATGGTCAGACAAAAGCAATGCGACGCGGCCCTCGCCATATCGCGACAGCAGCAGGAGGGGTTTACCGTCCGCCCCCGTCATGACGGGAGGGCTAGTTGCATTGCGCGTCTCAACGGTGCGAAAGAACCGGGCCCAGTGCGGCGGTTCGGTGCCTGAGCCTTCGAGCCCGCGCGTCACCGGATGGCGTTTCCCGGCGTCACTCAGGTGTGCATAGTACGGCTTCTCGGTGACGCCGACGGGTTCCGCCGGCAGCACCGAATCCAGCGGCGTGCGCCAGATGCTCGTGGTTGACGCGTAGTCGGGACCTGCCGAGACCAGCACCGCGCCGCCGGCGCGTACGTAGCGCGCGATGTTGTCGAAATAGGCGATCGGCAGTACGCCTTGGCGCGCATAACGGTCGAAGATGATCAACTGGAATTCATTGATCTTCTGTTGAAACAGTTCGCGGGTCGGAAACGCAATCAGGGACAATTCGTTGATCGGTGTCCCATCCTGCTTTTCGGGGGGGCGCAAAATCGTGAAATGGACGAGATCGACGCTGGCGTCGGACTTCAACAGGTTGCGCCAGGTGCGTTCTCCGGAATGTGGCTCGCCCGAGACCAGCAGCACGCGCAACTTGTCGCGCACCCCGTCGATCGCAACCACCGCGCGGTTATTCACCAGCGTCAACTCGTTGTTGAGCGGAGAAGCCTCGATCTCGACAATATTCGGCCCGGCGTGCTTGATATCGATCTCGACGTTGACGGTCTGACCGCTCAGGACGGTTCGCTCGTTGATCACCTCGCCGTCGCGACGCACCACTATTTTTGCGCGGTCACCGCTGACGCCCTGATCGTCCAGCCTGTAGGTGATGGTCTGGACCTGCCCAACGATGCCAAAACGGGGCGCAGCGGAAATCGCAATCCGACGGTCGCGTTCGTCCTTGCGTCCGGTGATGAGGGCATGCACCGGAGCCTGAAAACCAAGCGCGGCCGCGTTCGCAGGAATGTCATGTACGCGTCCGTCGGTGATCAGGAAAGCCCCGGCGACGCGATCGACGGGAACGTCTGACAGCGTCGACGATAGCGCGCCGAATAATCTCGTTCCATCGGTTTCGCCGTCGGCCTGGCCGGCCTCGACAACCCGCACCTCCAACCCCGCAATCTTTTTGAGGCTGTCGACCAGCGCCTCCTTTGCCTGAGCGGTTTCTCGGGTGCGCTCGCCGAAATTCTGGCTGGGACTCTTGTCGATCACGACGGCTGCGACCGACGACAATGGCTCGCGGTCCTCGCGGGTAAACGATGGATTGGCCAACGCCAGCAGGATGAGCGCGAGCGCAGTTATGCGCACCGCCGCCCCGCGCGCCCGCCCCAACAGCAGTAATCCCGCGATCGCGACGGTAGCGGCGAGCGCAAGCCAAAGCACCAGCGAGGGAACGAGCGGCGTAAACGCGATGCCGTAACTCATGGCGCGCACCTGTCGATTTCGTCGGGCCCGGCCATAACGGCGAAATTATGAGAAGCGCTGGTGCACATAAGGCGCATGCTATTGCCCGAGCCGTTCGATCAGGGCCGGCGCATGCACCAGGTCGGCCTTGTAGTTTCCGGTCAACGTATACATCACGATGTTGACCCCGGCGCGGAAGCTGAATTCGCGTTGCCGCGGCTCACCCGGACTAAGCGGCAGCATCGGCTGGCCGTCCGGTCGTATCGCCCAGGCGCCGGCAAGATCGTTGGAGGTGATGATGATCGGCGAAACTCCGTCTCCGCCCCGGGCCGGCCGGGATGCTGCCTCGTCGTCGTCATCGCGCGGGAGGGTCTCAACCCAGGTCTGGCCGGTGTTGAATCGGCCGGGAAAGTCGCGCAGCAGATAGAAAGTCTTGGTCAATACATGTTCGCGTGGCACCGGTTCAAGCTCGGGAACGTCAAGCGAAGAGAGAATATTGCGCAACGCCAGCATTCCCGGGGTCTGCGATGCGCCGCCTTCTCCCGGCGGCGCCTCGATGGCATCGCGGGTATCGAACACCACGGTTCCGCCCTGTTTCATATAGGCGTCGATACGGTTGATCGCGTCTTGCGGTGGCTTCGGCGCTCCGGGCACGACGGGCCAGTAGATCAGCGGGAAAAAAGCCAGTTCGTCGCGCGCGGGATCGACACCGACGGGGTCGCCGGCCTCCAACGCCGTGCGTTGCGCGAGAAACAAGGTCAGTCCGGCCATCCCCGCCTTGACGATGGAATCAACGTCGGCGTTGCCGGTGACGACATAGGCCAGCCGGGTCTGCGTGACCGCCTTGATCGCGAAATCGTCGTCGTTGTCGGCACGGGACGGCGACGGTGCGGATAACATCGAGGACAACAAGAGCGCGAACGCCAATGCGGCAGGCGCGGCGCGCCGCCTCAACAACGCTGCGAAGCCGGCGCCGAGCAGGGCGACGATGATCGCGTCGATCAGGAACAGGGCCAACGACGACGACAGCAGAATTCCCCTGAGATCGCGCGGCTCGGCATTGGTGTAACTGGCGCGCCGCGCACGCAACGCCGAGGTATCGAGCAGCGCGATGCGATCCGCGGCCGCCAGCGTGTTCACCGCGAGCGGACCGTCGGCCGGGCCATAGAATCCGGGTGGATGTTCGGACGTCGCGCGGTCGCGGAAATCGGCGGGTAGCGGCTTGGCGCTCGAGGGTGGCGGTCCGAACGCGCCGAAACCGTCGAGCGTACGCAGCGGCGCCACCGTTTCCACGCTAGCCTCGCTTGCGGCACCTGCGCCCGGAGCGGATGTGTAACCGGAGTTGTCGACGATCCGCCTCAGCATTTCGACGAAGGTTCCGGACATCGGCAAATCGGACCAGCGCATGTCGGCACTGACATGAAACAGGCTCACCAAACCCTTGCCGCGATGTTCGCCAGTCACCAGCGGCGTTCCATCTTCCAGCGATGCCCAGCTTTTCGTCGCCAGCACAGCATCCGGTTCGGCGAGCACCTGCCGGTTGACGGTGATGTCCTTCGGCACAGGAAGAGCCGCGAACGGTCCATCGGCTGCGAACGACGCAAGGTGCTGCGGCTTTTCCCAGGTGAGACTGCCGCCGAGGCTGCGGCCGCCGCGGCGCAACTTCACCGGCACGAGATCGTCATCCGCCTGCGCCAGACGCGGCCCGGCAAAGCGCACCAGCACGCCGCCTTGTTCGATCCACGCGCTGATACGTTCGCGAATTTCGGGCGACAGCGTGCCGACATCCGCCAGCACCATCATCGGCAGCTTCTGGTCGAGAAATTGAGTGATCGCCTGTTGTGGCGCGCCACGATCGCCTAGCCGCACATCGGCGAATGGAGCCAGCGCGCGGGTGAGATAGAACGTCGATGCCAGCAAGGGCTGCGCGGTATCGTTGGTCGATCCGCTGACGATGCCGATCGCGCGCCTGCGCCACCGCTTGTCGAGCAGTTGCACCGCGCCTGCAGATCGTTCGCCGGCGATTTCGAGCCGGGCGATGTCGTTGCGCAACTCGACCGGAAGATCGAACGCTGCCTCGGTCTCGCGGTCCTGCGGCGCAAAAGTGTAACGGGCCTCGCCGATAGGCGAACCTTTCGGATCGATCGCGCGCACAACTCCCGCGGCAATGCCGCCGTCGGCGCGCAGTACCTTCACGGTCATCTTCGCTGCGGCATTTTCGGCCGCGACCAGGGCGAGGGGGGACGGGATACCGCCTTCAAAAACCGTTAGCGCACGATCCCCGATCGTTTTACCCAAGCCTTCAAGAAAATCCGTTCCGCGTCCGGTATCGATACCATCCGACAGCCAGGCAATCTCGCAGTCGCCGGTCGACTTCAGGAAACGCTCGATCGCGGGCAGGGTTTCGACCCGCTCGATCGAATAAGGCTTCGGCGCAAGTTGGCGCAACGCCACGCGCGCGGTGCCGCCAGGCATTATCGTGATGTCGCGAGCGGGCTCGGACAGCGGAACGAGGGCAATGCCGCGCCGGTCGTTGTCGGCATTAGCAATCAACTCGTCCGCGGCCTTGATCCGGACCTCCCAGCTCGCGGCGGCGCTCCAGCCGTCGTCGAGCAAAATCACAAGCGGAGCGCGGCTGCCGGCTGGACCGGTTTGCGGATTCCAGATCGGCCCCGCTGCAGCTAAAATCACGAGCGTAGCGGCCAACAGGCGCAAGGCTGTCAGCCACCATGGCGTTCGCGACGGTGTTTCCTCCTTCGGCGCGATGTCGAATAACAGCCGCGTCGGTGGGAATTCAACGCGCCGCGGCCGCGGCGGCATTACCCGCAGCAACCACCACAGCACGGGCAGGCTCAACAGACCCAGCAGCAAAAGTGGTTCGGCAAAAGTGAGAGGCAGCCCGGCGATCATGCGCTGCGTCCCGCTTTGACGGTTGCGGTGCGCGCGCTTCCCTTGCTCACCATCATTCCGCTGTGCAGGAACAGAAGCAGTTCGGCTGCAGAGCGGCTGGTGGTGTGGGTCGAGAACAGCCAATCTAGTTTGTTGGTCTCCGCTCGAATCTCGTCGCGATGAAGCGCCACGCGGGCAACATAATCGCCGGCCCATTTCTCCGCGCGGCCTGCGGTGATTACACTGCCGTCTTCCGGTTCGATGAACTCGATACGGCCGGAATAGGGGAAGCCTTCTTCAGCGGGGTCGACGACCTGAACCAGCGTGCCGTGCGCACCGGATGCCGACAATCCGGCCAGCATGCTTCTGATGTCGGTTATCGGCGACCAGAAATCCGACAGCACCACGATTTCCGCTAGCGCTGACGGCACGAACGAAGGCGGCAGGCTCAGACGCGCCGCATCGTCGTGCAGCATCGCCTGCGCCATCTTGTCGATCACGTTGCCGCTTGCGGTCGGGTTCATCAGGCCTGGAATACCGACGCGTTCGCCGCCTGCGACCAGCAGTTCGGCGAGCGCGAAGGTCACGATCAGCCCGCGTTCCAGCTTGCTGTCGCGAGACAGTCTGGACGCAAACGCCATCGAAGGCGAACGGTCCGGCCACAGCCACACCGTATGCGCGGCCTCCCATTCCTGCTCGCGGACATAGAGGTGATCGTCGCGCGCCGAGCGCCGCCAGTCGACGCTCTGCGATGGTTCGCCGGAAACGAAGCGCCGGTATTGCCAGAAACTTTCTCCGGCGCCGGCACGCCGCCGTCCGTGCAAACCGTGAATTACGTTGGCGGCGATGCGGCGAGCCTCAAGCACCAGACGCGGCAGCGAAGCGGCGAGCGTTCGGCTTTCGCCATCGGCACGTCGGATTGCTGTGATCTCCTTGGCTGCGTACTTGGTCTCTGCGGCCATCAACCAATCCGCGTCTTCAATTGCCGGATCACATCGGGAATGGTGCGGCCTTCGGCGCGCGCGGAAAACGTCAGCGCCATGCGGTGTTTGAGAATAGGCTCGGCCAGATCGAGCACGTCGTCGACCGAGGGCGCGAGGCGGCCGTCGAGCAACGCGCGTGCGCGCACTGCGAGCATCAGCGACTGGCTGGCGCGAGGACCCGGTCCCCAGGCGATCAGCTTGCCGCTCTCGCCGCCTTCCGGACCGGGACGCGCGGAGCGTACCAAAGAGAGGATTGCTTCCACGACGGAGTCGCCGACGGGCAAACGCCGCACCAGCCGTTGCGCCGCGACGAGGATGTCCGCGTCCATGGCTGCCTTGGCCAGCGTCTCTTCCGCACCCGTGGTTTCGAACAAGATGCGTCGCTCGGCGTCGCGATCGGGATAATCGACGTCGATTTCCATCAGAAACCGATCGAGCTGCGCTTCCGGCAAGGGATAGGTGCCTTCCTGCTCCAGCGGATTTTGCGTCGCGAGCACGTGAAACGGCTTCGGCAAATCGTGGCGCACGCCTGCCACCGTGATGTGTTGTTCCTGCATGGCCTGCAGCAGCGCAGACTGGGTGCGGGGGCTGGCGCGATTGATTTCGTCGGCCATCAAAAGCTGCGCGAACACCGGTCCGGAGATAAAACGGAACGACCGCTTGCCGGAACTGCTCTCGTCCAGCACCTCGGCGCCCAGAATATCCGAAGGCATCAGGTCAGGCGTGAACTGGATTCGCTTGGCATCTAGCCCCAGCGTAATCCCCAGGGTTTCGACCAGCTTGGTCTTGGCGAGGCCGGGTACGCCGATCAGAAGCGCGTGACCACCGGACAAGATCGTCACCAGGGTGTTTTCGATCACCCGGTCCTGACCGAAGATGACGGTGGAGATTGCGTCTTTCGCCGCGCGGATCTGGCCGGCGACCTGTTCGGCCGAACGGACGATCACGTCCTCAAGTTTTTCGACACTGTCTGCGCCAGCCATTGATCACTCCTTGCCCGAAACGCCGCCGATCGCGTCGTTATGCCATGAACCCCATGCTAATCTTATGTGAAGGCCATGTATTCGTTGAATTAAACTATCCCCACATTATCGGCATTTCGGGGTATTAACGGCATCACGATGTGGCGATTTGATCGGGGATTTCACCCGAGGAACTCGTCCAGGACAGCACCAGAAGACTTGCACCAATCGTGCCAAATCGAAGCGGTCAGACTCAGGGCAAACAATGGCGAAGCAAGGGCAGACCACCAATCAAGGCCTCGAAGGACTGACTGCTGCGGTCAGGGATGCTGCCAAGGCCAGCCCCGCCGCAAAGGGGTTGCCCCCGGTGCATTTGTGGAATCCGCCGTTCTGCGGCGATCTCGACATGCGAATCGCCGGCGATGGTACGTGGTTCTACATGGGGACGCCAATTGGGCGGCCTGCGCTGGTCCGCCTGTTTTCGACGATACTCAAGCGCGAGGACGGCAAGCACTTTCTCGTGACACCGGTAGAGAAGGTAGGCATCCGCGTCGACGATGCACCGTTTCTTGCGGTTGAAATGCTCCGGGAAAGCGATATTCGAGGCCGGCTTCTGCGTTTCCGAACCAACGTCGACGACTGGGTGTCCTGCGATTCCGGCCACCGGTTGCGATTCCAGGCGGCCGCCGACGGGGGGCTCACGCCTTATCTTCACGTCCGCGCCGATCTGTGGGCCAAGGTCACGCGAGCGCTTTATTACGATCTGGTTGACATGGGCGAGGAGCGAGTGGTCGATGGTCGCCCAATGTTCGGGATAGCATCTGCTGGAGAATTTTTCGCGATGGCGGATGCGGAGCAGGTGAGGGGCGCGCTTTGAACGAGCCGATGCTGAAGACGGGTCCCGCGGCGATCAGTTCGGCGGAGTTTTTCGATCGGACCCGCGCACGGCTGCGTTTCGAGGTTCCGCCGGGCCTGATTGACCCCAATATCGTTCCCCAGAGCGGCGATCAGGGTACCGATCGCATGCTGCGGATTATCGCGCGCGAGCAGCCGATCCGGCCCGCGGCGGTGCTCATCCCGGTGGTGGATCATGCGCAACCGACCGTGCTGTTGACGCAACGCGCCGCGCATCTCAACGATCACGCCGGCCAGATTTCGTTTCCCGGCGGCAAGATCGATACGACCGACGCATCACCTCTCGATACCGCGTTGCGCGAAGCCGAGGAAGAGATCGGCCTCGGTCGGGAATTTATCGATCCGATCGGCTATCTCGATCTGTACGCGACCGGTTTCGGGTTTCGCATCCTGCCGACCGTCGCGCGGGTAAGACCGGGTTTCAAACTGCGTATCAACAAGTCCGAGGTAGATGATGCGTTCGAGGTGCCCCTGGCGTTCCTGATGGACCCGGCGAATCATCAGGTGCACAGCAAGGAATTTCGCGGCATGGAGCGGTCCTACTACGCCATGCCGTTCGCGGAGCGTTATATCTGGGGCGCTACCGCGGGAATCCTGCGGGTGCTTTACGAGCGGATCTATCTGCCATGATCCGTCCGGCTTTCACCGAGATTCTGATTTTCCTGATTCCGTTCGCGGTCTATGCGCTGTTTTTGATCGCGACAAGATCCGGACTGCTAATACAGTCGTCATGGCCGGTGCATATCATCGCCAAGCTGGTGCTCGGCTCGTTGCTGCTGGTGATCGTCAGCTTCGTCTTGCTCGCGCATTTTTCCGGGGCGTCCCCGAATTCGACCTACATTCCCGCGCATATCGAGAATGGCAAGTTCGTTCCTGGAGTTGAAAAATGAGCGTTGCGCGCGTGCTCGAAGACGCGCCCTGGCTCAAATCCGGTCCAACCGCCCGCGTGCTTGAATTGCTGAACTCCAACGGCGAGGAAGCGCGCGTGGTCGGCGGCGCGGTCCGCAATGCGCTGCTGAAGATTCCGACCGGCGACATCGATATCGCCACTACCGCCTCGCCCACCGAAGTAATCCGGCGCGCCAGGGAAGCCGGCATCAAGAGCGTGCCGACGGGCATCGAACACGGTACAGTAACGCTCGTCGTCGATACGCAGCCGTTTGAAGTCACCACGCTGCGCGAGGATACCGAGACGTTCGGCCGCAAGGCGAAGGTCGCGTTCGGCCGTAGCTGGATCGTCGATGCGCAGCGGCGCGACTTCACCATCAACGGCCTGTCTGTCGACGCCGACGGTGTCGTGCACGACCATGTCGGCGGACTTGACGATGTCGCTGCGAAGCGCGTCCGCTTCATCGGCGACCCGGACCGGCGGATTGCCGAGGATTATCTGCGCATCCTCAGGTTCTTTCGCATTCACGCCGCCTTTGGCGCGGGTGCCCCCGATCGCGCCGGCTACCTCGCCTGCATTCGCGCGCGCGCGGGCCTTGCGAGCCTTTCCGCGGAACGGGTGCGCATGGAAATGGTGAAGCTGATGGTTGCGGAAAACGCGGCCGTCGCGATCGCAGCAATGGTGGATGGCGGTTTGCTGCTACCGGTTTTCGGCGGTGTTGCTTATACCGGACCGTTTACTGCGATGATCGCAGCGGAACGCTCGCTGGGACTTCAGCCCGATGCGGTTCGCCGGCTCGGCGCGCTTGCCGTCGCCGTCACTGAAGATGCAAAGCGGCTTGCGACCCGCCTGCGGCTGACCAACGCCGAAACCAAGGCGCTGGATTCCATGGGCCATCGCTGGTGGCGGCTCGCCGGAATGGACGAGGCGACTGCGCGGCGACGGCTCTATCGGCTCGGAGAGGATCGCTATCGCGACCGGCTGATGCTGGCATGGGCGCGGGCGGGCGGGGACGCCGGCTCCGCGCAATGGCGGGAGCTTGCCACCTTGCCGGAGCGCTGGAGCGCTCCCAAATTTCCGTTGAAGGCGGCCGATTTCGTCGCGCGCGGAATTGGCGAAGGCCCCGCGCTCGGGCATGTGCTCGCGCTGGCCGAAGACGCGTGGCTCGCGGCGGATTTCCCTTTGCAAGAAACCGCGCTTAAAGCCATTGCCGATCAGGCCGTAACACGTTTCAACCGCGACCATCGGCTGTGAACATCATTTCCGGCTTCGCCGATATTTCCCTGGTGCAACTGTTACTGGTTGCCTGCGTTGCGCTGTTTGCCGCTGTCGTCGGCGGTCTTGCGGGCTATGGCACCGGCGCGTTGATGCCGCTGGTTCTGGTGCCGCTGATCGGCGCCGAACCGGTGGTCCCGATCATCGCGATCTCCTCGATCTTTACCAATCTCAGTCGCTTTGCCGCCTTTCTCCGCTATGCCGATCGCCGCCGCGCGCTGATCGTGATCTCGGCGGCCGCGCTGACCACCGCGCTCGGCGCTTACGGCTATACGCGGCTCACAAATGCCGGCGCGGCGCTGGTGATCGGCGCCATGCTGATATCGAGCGTGCCGTTGCGCCGTTTGTTGAAGCGCCGTGACATCAAAATCGGTGATACGGGGCTCGCCGTCGGTGCGGTGGGCTACGGCGCCGTGGTTGGTGGCACGTCGGGCTCGGGCGTGATCCTGCTGTCGCTGCTGATGGCGGCGGGCCTCGAAGGCGCGGCCGTGATTGCCACCGACGCCGTGATTTCGGTGGTCACCAGCATCATCAAGATTTCCGTGTTCGGATTAGCCGGAGTTGTCACCGCGCAAGTGCTCGCCTTTGCGTTTTTGATCGGCACGGTAGCGCTACCCGGAGCGTTCTTCGCGAGAGCCTTCGTCGAGCGCATGCCGGTCCACATTCACACCGCGATCCTCGATGTCGCCGTGATCGCGGGCGGAGCGGTCATGATTCTTGCGGCCGTGCGGCATTGATTAATGGTTCTGGTTTGTCGCCGTCCTGATCGGGAAGCACTTCGTGAACAGGTCGCGGACAAGCGGCACACTGCAAACAAAACCGACCGGCCGATACTTCACCCGGATTCTCTCCAGTTGAAACAGCGCAAGGCTCGTGAACGCGTTTAGCCGCTGGGCAAGGTTGTCAAGTTCAGTGCTGACTTGAGTCGTCTGGGCCAGGATTTCGCTTTCTTTTGTCTTGTCACGGTCGCTCATCGACGCCCAATCTCGCACCGCCTCCAGCCGATCGTGGGCGGCTTCGAAGCAGTAATGCATCGTCAGCACATGATGCTTGGCGCTATACCAATATATCCTGGCCGCGCGTTTGCCTTTATCGCTGGCGCAGATCCTGACAAAAGCGTTGGCCGGCGTTACTTCTGCATCGTCATTTTGCTTTGGATGATCCGCGGCGCAAAACTCTTCATCCGATTTCGCTTCAACCGGCTTTTCCTTGGCGTCCACATTTCCGAATCGCGGAAAATTGGATTTGTCGGAGCAGTTGAAATCATAGTCGCGCAGCAATGATCGAGTAAGTGGATCGTCGTTTACGTTCCGCTTCCCCGCGGGATCGCGGTCAATGTCGCTGGCCCAATCGATATAGACCTCCGCTTTTCGAGCGAGCACATCGACATTTTCGCGAAGCGTGGTTCGCGCCTTTTCGTAAGTATCGGAAGCTTCCTTCGCATTTTTGCTGCTCAGGGCATGGTCGCTCGCGTCGGATTTGTCTCTGACGGCACTCGTGAAATCGGAGTAAAGAATTTGTTGCAGCGCCTGCATTTCGGCAAACGAATTTGAAACCTCGGTGAACGTAGCCGTCGCCGCGGTCATATCCTCCTTGGCCTGGGTGCTGACTTTGTCCTGATAAGCATTGAGGTACTGGAAATAGCCGCCAAACAAACTGGTCAGCAGCGTCACGATGGCCAACCCTTTGGCGACGGAGAATCGGCGGTCCCAGAACTTGATCCGCTCCCACAAATCCGGAATTTTTGGATGTTCTCCCGGTTCTTGCGGGGGGTTGCGTTCGCCATCTGGTTGCATCATGACCCCCACGGATCGGATGCATGACTATATTTCCATCTTCAATTGCGGTCTATGGCCACTTCACTTCCGGCGGCATCGAAGACAATATTGAATCGACATTGCCGCCGGTTTTCAGCCCGAAGATGGTGCCGCGATCGTAGAGCAGGTTGAATTCGACGTAGCGGCCGCGCCGGACCAACTGTTCTTCACGGTCGGCCGCGTTCCATTTTGCATTGAAATTCCGCCTGACAAGCTCCGGATATATTTTCAGGAACGCGCGGCCGACGTCTTGCGTGAAGGCGAGGTCCGCGTCCCAGTCGCCACTGTCGTGCCAGTCATAAAAAATCCCGCCAACGCCGCGCGCTTCCTTGCGATGCGGCAGATAGAAATATTCGTCGCACCATTTTTTGTATTTTTCGTAACTCGCAATCGTCGCGTGGGCATCGCATGCGGCCTGCATCGCGGCATGGAAGGCGACAGTATCGGCGTCATCCTGGGTCCGGCGCCGGTCGAGCACCGGCGTCAGATCCGAACCGCCGCCGAACCAGGCTTTGGTGGTGACGACGAAACGGGTGTTCATATGCACCGCCGGTACGTTCGGATTGTGCAAATGCGCGATCAGCGAAATGCCGGACGCCCAGAAGCGCGGATCGTCGGCGGCGCCCGGAATCTGCGCGCGGAATTCCGGTGCGAATTCGCCGTGCACCGTCGAGCAATGCACGCCGACCTTCTCGAATAGCCGTCCTCGCATCACCGACATCAGGCCGCCGCCGCCGGGCTTGCCGGTGTGGTCGGTGCGGTCCCAGGAGGTGCGCACGAAACGCCCCGCGTTGCCGGGATAGAGCGCGGCGGGTGCATCGTCTTCCAGCCGCTCGAAGGCCGCGCAAATATCGTCGCGCAGCGCCTCGAACCAGGCTCGCGCGCGCGCCTTGCGGTCTTCGATCACGGACATGTCCATCTGCGATGCCTAATTCTCTATGCCGATTGCGGAACCGGTTTGCCGCAGTGCCTCACCTAATGCCATCGCTGCCGCCATCGCGACATTGAGCGAGCGCAGGCCCGGCTGAATCGGGATCACCAGCCGCGCATCGGCAGCCGTGACAACGTCGTCGGGTACCCCCGCGGATTCGCGTCCGAACAGCAGGATATCGGCCGCGCGATAGCGGTACTCAAGATAGGAGCTGACGCCCTTGGTCGTGAACAGTACCAGCCGATAGCCCTTGTCGTTACGCCATTGCTCGAATTTTGACCACGAGTCGTGACGCATAATGGTCACCTGGTCGAGATAATCCATGCCGGCCCGGCGGAAGTGCCGATCGGACACCGGAAAACCCGCGGGTTCGACAATATGGGCTGCCACATTCAGACACGCACAGAGACGAAGAATCGTTCCGGTGTTCTGCGGGATGTCGGGCTGGAAAAGCGCAATCTGCATTTGGTGACGGCCCCGCGGGTCCCCCATGAAATGTCTGAATAAATCATCGCTCCGCGCGGAATTTGCGCATTGCACGCTGGCCAGCCGATAGCGGGCTTGCGCTCTTCCGGCAAGGGTGCCAATAGAACAATTCTGGACTGCTTGATCCGCCCGATTGGCCGGGAAAAGCGGTCTTTCTGCCGCCGCGGGGGTCGCGGGCGCCGGCAGCCTCCCTTGGTTCGTATACACGTTGCCTCGGGCGGTTCCACCGGCTGCAGCTGAGAAAGGGTTTGGAATCGTGACGACAGCGTCTTCGGCGGAACCGACACGCCGTGATTTCCTCTTTGTTGCAACGGGAGCTGCCGCCACCGTTGGCGGATTGGCCATCCTCTGGCCGTTCATTTCCCAGATGAATCCCGACGCTTCGACGATTGCGGCGGGCGCGCCGATCGAAGTCGATCTGGCGCCGATTGCCGAAGGGCAGGACATCAAGGTGTTCTGGCGGGGCAAACCGATCTACATCAGCCACCGCACCAAGAAGCAGATAGAAGAGGCCCGCAGCGTACCGGTCTCGAGCCTTCCCGATCCGCAGAGCGACGAGGCCCGGGTCAAGGAGGGTCACGACCAGTGGCTGGTCGTGATCGGCATCTGCACCCATCTCGGCTGCATCCCGATCGCCCATGAGGGCAACTACGACGGCTTCTTCTGCCCCTGCCACGGCTCGCAATACGACTCCTCAGGTCGCATTCGCCAGGGGCCTGCACCTGCCAACCTGGTAGTGCCGCCCTATCAATTCGTTTCCGATAGCAAAATCCAGATTGGCTGAGCCTCGGGTCTGATATCCGAGACTCCGGCCCGTCGCGTCGACTTACTTCCTTCCTCAGGATCGCACCATGAGCGGACCATCCGACTACCAGCCGACCAATCCAGCCTTGAAATGGATTGAACGGCGTCTGCCGATTATGGGTCTCGTCCATTCCTCGTTCGTGGCCTACCCGACGCCGCGCAATCTGAACTACTGGTGGACGTTCGGCGCCATCCTTTCGTTGATGCTCGGGGTGCAGATCCTTACCGGCGTGGTCCTGGCGATGCATTATACGCCGAATGCCGATATGGCCTTCAGGTCGGTCGAAAGCATCGTGCGCGACGTGAATTTTGGCTGGCTGCTGCGCAACATGCACGCCAGCGGCGCCTCGATGTTTTTCCTTGCCGTCTACATCCACATGTTCCGCGGCCTTTACTACGGATCATACAAGGAACCGCGCGAGATCCTCTGGATTCTCGGCGTCATCATCTACCTCCTGATGATGGCGACGGGCTTCATGGGTTACGTGCTGCCGTGGGGCCAGATGAGCTTCTGGGGCGCCACCGTCATCACCAATCTGTTCTCCGCCGTTCCCTATTTCGGCGAAAGCATCGTGACCCTGCTGTGGGGCGGCTATTCCGTCGGCAATCCGACGCTGAACCGCTTCTTCTCGCTGCATTACCTGCTGCCGTTCGTGATTGCAGGCGTCGTGGTGCTGCACGTTTGGGCGCTGCATGTCGCCGGCCAAAACAATCCCGCCGGCGTCGAGCCGAAGACGGAAAAGGACACCGTGCCGTTCACGCCCTACGCGACCATCAAGGACGCGTTTGGCGTCTCCTGTTTCTTGCTGTTCTTCGCGTGGTTCATCTTCTACATGCCGAATTATCTCGGCGACGCCGACAACTACATCCCCGCCAATCCCGGCGTGACGCCCGCGCATATCGTGCCGGAGTGGTACTACCTGCCGTTCTACGCGATCCTGCGCAGCATTCCGAACAAGCTCGCCGGCGTGACCGCGATGTTCTCGGCGATCCTCGTGCTGGCATTTCTGCCGTGGCTCGATACCGCGAAAACCAGGTCGTCCAAGTATCGTCCGCTGGCAAAGCAGTTCTTCTGGATATTCGTCATCGTCTGCGTGCTGCTGGGCTATCTCGGTGCGAAACCGCCGGAAGGCATTTATGTGATCGCCGGGCGGATCCTGACCTTCTGCTACTTTGCCTATTTCCTGGTTCTGCTGCCGTTGTTGAGCCGGATCGAAAAGCCGAGGCCTGTTCCGAATTCGATCGCCGACGACGTGCTTGCGAAAGCCGGAAACAAGGTGGCTCCGATGGTGTCCACGGCGATTGTGCTCGCGGTCGCGGGCGCGTTGTTCGCGGGAAGCGCGCAAAACGCCCGAGCCGAAGAGCAGGAAGTGCCGCCATCGCAGAAATGGTCGTTCTCCGGCCCCGTTGGAATGTACGACCGCGGGTCGTTGCAGCGCGGCTTGAAGGTCTACAAGGAGGTTTGCTCCGCCTGTCACGGCCTGTCGTATATCGCGTTCCGCAATCTCGCCGACGCCGGCGGTCCCGGCTTTTCGGCTGGCCAGTCGGCCGCCTTCGCAGCCGGATACCAGATCAAGGACGGCCCGAACGATCAGGGCGAAATGTTCGACCGGCCCGGCCGGCCGGCCGATTACTTCCCCTCGCCATTCCCCAACGAGCAGGCCGCCCGCGCAGCCAATGGCGGGGCATTGCCTCCCGATCTGTCCCTGATCACCAAGGCGCGCTCCTACGAGCGCGGCTTCCCGCAATTCGTGTTCGACTTTTTCACGCAATTTCAGGAGCAGGGCCCAAATTACGTCAATGCACTGCTGCAGGGCTTCGAAGAAAAGCCGCCGGCCGGTGTAACGATCCCTGAGGGCTCCTATTACAACAAGTATTTCCCCGGCCATGCTATCAAGATGCCGAAGCCGCTCAGCGACGGCCAGGTCACGTTTGACGACGGGTCGCCGGCCACGGTTGCGCAATACTCCAAGGACGTCACCACGTTCCTGATGTGGACTGCGGAGCCGCACATGGAAGCCCGCAAGCGGCTGGGGATGCAGGCTTTCGTGTTCCTGATCCTGCTCACGGGACTGCTGTATTTCACCAAGAAGAAGGTCTGGGCCGACGCGCACTGACTTTGGTGCAAGGCGATGCAAATTCGAAAGAAGCCCCTGCGGGGGCTTTTTTATTGGGCTTAAATGGACGTCATTCGGAGACGATGCGTAGCATCGCAGCTGGAATCTCGAAATTCTCCGATATGCAATTGCGCATCCGAGGCCGGTGCTAACGCTCATCGGGGAATGACGGAGTCGCATTGCTTCCTGGCCGCACAGCGGACAAAATGGCCGCCAACCAGTCACGTTCAAACATCACCGGAGGAACCCATGGGAACCAGCATCTCGTTCAAGCGCCCTGACGGCAAGGATGCCAGCGGCTATCTCGCCAACGCCGCGCGCGGCAATGCGCCGGGCGTGGTCGTGATCCAGGAATGGTGGGGGCTTTCGGAGCAGATCAAGGGGCTGTGCGACCGCTTCGCGGTGGCCGGCTTCGACGCGCTGGCGCCCGATCTCTACGCCGGCAAGGTGGTGCCGTATCACGACACCGACGCCGCCGGCAAAGAAATGAACTCGCTGGATTTCATGGACGCAACGACGCAGACCGTGCGCGGCGCCGCGCAATATCTTGGCAAGAACGGCGCCAAGGTCGGCCTGACCGGCTTCTGCCTCGGGGGTGCGGTCACCATCATCGGCGCCGCCAAAATACCGGAACTGACCGCAGGCGTGGTGTTCTACGGCATTCCGCCGGAGCAGGCAGCCAAGCCCGCGGATGTGAAAATTCCACTTCAAGCGCATTTCGCCAACAAGGACGACTGGTGCACGCCGCAGGTGGTCGATGCCTTCGAGAAGGGAATGAAGGCGGCCGGCAAGTCGATCGAACTGTTCCGCTATGATGCCGAGCACGCCTTCGTCAATGAGCAGCGCCAATCGGTGCACGATCGCAAGGCGGCCGAACTGGCCTGGGGCCGCGCCATGGATTTCTTCAAGAAGCATTTGGGATGAAAGCAACGGGCGGGCCGCAACGCACGTTCCGGCCGCTCGACAAGGGAGATGTGGAAGCCATCAGTCTGGTGCACCACCGCGCGTGCCTGATCGCGTATCGGTTCATGAAGTGGTCCTATCCCTTGCACCAGGTCGAGGCCTGGTATTCGCAGAAATTCGCCGAATGGACCTGGACACTGGCCGCGTGCGGTCCTGACGGCGGCATCGTCGGCTTCATGGCGATGATCGGAGAGCATGTCGATCAGCTCTATGTCGATCCATCGCATCAGCGCTCGGGAATCGGATCGGCGCTGCTCGGTGAAGCGCTTAAAGCGGCCCCGGGCCGGACCACGCTGGATGTCTTCGAACAGAACACGCCCGCGCGCGCGTTCTACGAGAAACACGGTTTTGAAGCGCGCGATCGATGGATGAACGAGGAAGAGGGGGCGATCGATTTGCGCTATGTCCGGGGATGAACTGCCGTCGTCCTCGGCGAACGCCGGGACGATGCCGTCCTTACAACTGTCGGTCGGCGTTGCCCACGCTATCCCACCACGGACACGTTCCCGACAGCAGCTTGTAATTGCCGTCCATGACCTGTACCGGCGCACGCACTCCGGCCGCCGCGGCGCGCATCCGCATGTCCCGCGCCACTTCGCGGTCGGCGGGCGGCAGCCAGACGCGTTCATGGCCCCACAGGCTCGGGCCGTCCTGCAATTCGAACGGTCGCCAGGTCTTTGGATCGATCTCGCGGCCGCCCCAGCCGCACTCGATCATGAAGGATGACGGCGTTTTCGCGTAAAACGAGGTCATGAGATCGTTGGTGTGACGGCCGAGCGTGACGCTGACGCGTTCGGGCTCGCTCAACGCGACGTCGTAGGACTGGCCGACATCATCGAGCGAAAACAACTCCACCATCAAATGATGCATGCCGTTGCGGCCGGTCTCGATCAAAGCGAGGCTGTGATGCCGCGCGTTGATGTGAAAGAAGTAGGCGCGAAACGGTTTTTGCATGTAGTCGCTGAGCCCGAATCCGAGCACGTCGACGTAAAACGGCATCACCGCGTCGATGTTCTCGACAGTCAGCACGGCATGGCCGAGTCCGAGCGGACCGGTGCGGAAACCGGAGATCGAACGTCCGGGACTGAACGGTGTATCGTCGATTTCGGCGCCGTAAAATGCCTCCAGACGATTGCCTGCGGGATCCCGAAACGAAATCAGAGCGCGAACGCGCCTGGTATCTGCCGACGTCTGCGGCTCGGCGATCACGGCGGTTTCGGCTTGTTCGAGCCGGGCGGCGAGCGCGTCGAGCGCTGCCGCGTCGGCTACCTCCCAGCCAAAGAAACGCGCGCCGTCCGGCAGCGAGCGGTCGATGACGATACGTTGCTTGCGATCGTCCATCCGGAATGCAAGCAGTGACGGGCTGCGCTCCACCGCCTGCAGGCCGACAAGTCCCGTTCCGAACTGCCGCCAATCCTCGAGATCCGCTGAACCGAACCCGGCATATCCCAGAGCCTGCAATGGCATCGAGCGCCTCCGCTTTCGCAAATCCTTCCCGAATCCTACGCATATTTTCCGTCTTTCAACACCAAAAGATGCGCCCAAATCGGCAATCCGTCGGGTACGAGCACGTGCCGCACGCACTCTCTGCTCTCTCTCTCTCCCTCTCTCCCCCTTGTGGGGGAGAGAGGGAGAGGGGGGTATCAAGGGCCCCGGCGTTTGTGGCTTACCCCCCTCCCTAACCCTTCCCGAAAAGGGGGAAGGGGACGATGCTCTCCCCGTTGCGAGCGGCGCGTCCCTTGACATCGCGCGTGGCGGATGATGTTTACCCGTCATGAACACCGTCGTCCGCCCAGCCCGTCTCTGGTGGCCCACCTTCTAAAGGGTGGCCGGTGCGATCTCATTTTCTGCAATCGTCGAAGGCCGCCATCGCAGCGCGACGGCCTTTCGTTTGTCCTGTGTGGCGTTCTCTCGGCAAGTTTCGTAAGAGGATCACATGAACAGGACAGTTTTCTCACTGCCGGCCCGCAGCGAATATCGCACCCGCGGCGGTCTCGAAGTATCGCGCTCGGTGGAGCAGTTCAGCGGCGGCGCCAGCCGGCTCGATGACCTGATCGAGTTGCTCGATCGCCGCCGCGGCGTGGTACTGTCGTCGGGCACGACGGTGCCGGGCCGCTACGAGAGTTTCGATCTCGGCTTCTCCGATCCGCCGCTGCGGCTGGAAACCGCCGGTTCCGGCTTTTCGCTGGAGGCGCTAAACGAACGCGGCCAGGTGTTGATCGGCTTCCTCGGCGACGCGCTGCGCGAGCCCTGCGTTGTGGTCACTGAGCAGAGTGCGACCCGTCTCGCCGGTCATATCGTGCGCGGCGCCGCGCCGGTCGATGAAGACCAGCGCACCCGCCGCGCCAGTGTGATGTCGCTGGTGCGCGATCTCGTGGCGGCGCTGGCGGCAAATGACGATCCGCTGCTCGGCCTTTTCGGCGCGTTCGCTTACGATCTGGTCTTTCAGATCGAGGATCTCGTGCAGAAGCGCGCGCGAGACAGCGACCAGCGCGATATAGTCCTCTACGTTCCCGATCGTCTCCTGGCCTACGACCGCGCCACCGGGCGCGGTGTGGTGCTGAGCTACGATTTCGCCTGGGAGGGCAAATCCACCGAGGGCCTGCCGCGCGCAACGGCGGAAAGCGTCTACGCCAAAACGCCGCGGCAGGGATTTTCCGACCACGCACCCGGCGAATACCAGGCCACGGTAGAAACGGCGCGCGCCGCATTTGCGCGCGGCGATCTGTTTGAAGCGGTACCTGGCCAGTTGTTCGCCGAACCCTGCGAACGGTCGCCGGCGGAAGTGTTCCAGCGGCTGTGCCGGATCAATCCATCGCCCTATGGCGCCCTGATGAATCTCGGTGACGGCGAATTCCTGGTGGCGGCGTCGCCCGAAATGTTCGTACGCTCCGACGGCCGGCGGGTCGAGACCTGCCCGATCTCCGGCACGATCGCGCGCGGCGTCGATGCGATAGGCGATGCCGAGCAGATCCGGCAATTGTTGAATTCCCAAAAAGACGAATTCGAACTCAACATGTGCACCGACGTCGACCGCAACGACAAGGCGCGCGTCTGCGTGCCCGGCACCATCAAGGTTCTGGCGCGGCGCCAGATCGAGACCTACTCGAAGCTTTTCCATACCGTCGATCATGTCGAAGGCATCTTGCGCCCGGGCTTCGATTCGCTCGATGCGTTCCTCACCCACGCCTGGGCGGTGACGGTGACCGGCGCGCCGAAGTTGTGGGCGATGCAGTTTGTCGAGGATAACGAGCGTTCATCGCGGCGCTGGTATGCCGGCGCGATCGGCTGTGTGAATTTCGACGGCAGTATCAACACCGGGCTGACGATCCGCACCATCCGGATGAAGGACGGCCTCGCCGAGGTGCGCGTCGGCGCGACTTGCCTGTTCGATTCCGATCCTGCCGCCGAGGACCGCGAATGCCAGGTCAAGGCAGCGGCGCTGTTTCAGGCGTTGCGCGGCGATCCGCCGAAGCCGCTCTCGATGTTCGCGCCGGATGCCACGGGCTCGGGCAAGCACGTGCTGCTGATCGATCATGATGACAGCTTCGTGCACATGTTGGCGGATTATTTCCGGCAGGTCGGTGCTACCGTCACGGTGGTCAGGCACGTTCATGCGCTGGAGATGTTGAAGCAGAAGAACTGGGATCTGCTGGTGCTGTCGCCGGGCCCCGGCCGGCCGGAAGATTTCGGGATTGCCAAGACGATCGGGGCCGCGCTCGACAACAAGCTGCCGATCTTCGGCGTCTGCCTCGGCGTGCAGGCGATCGGAGAATATTTCGGGGGGCAACTCGGCCAGCTCGGCCAGCCGGCGCACGGACGGCCGTCGCCGGTTCGGGTGCGGGGTGGGCGGTTGATGCAGAATCTGCCGAATGAAATCGTGATCGGCCGCTATCATTCGCTCTATGTCGAGCGCGACAGCATGCCCGACGTTCTTTCGGTGACGGCGAGTACCGAGGACGGCATTGCAATGGCGATCGAGCACAAGACCTTGCCGGTCGGCGGCGTGCAGTTTCACCCGGAATCGCTGATGTCGCTCGGGGGCGAAGTGGGATTGCGCATCGTGGAGAACGCGTTCCGGCTTGGCGTGGGAGTGAATTGAATGCAAAGTCTCATGCCCGTCATTCCGGAATGGTGCGTTAGCGCCAGGCCCGAAAACTCGAAATTCCGGGCTCAATGCTCCGCATCGCACGGGAATGACAATTGAAAAGAGATACCGATGACTTTTGAACACGATCTGAAAGCCAGCGTCCGCACCATTCCGGACTATCCGAAGCCGGGAATCCTGTTTCGCGACATCACTACGCTGCTCGGCGACCCGCGGTCGTTCCGCCGTGCGATCGATGAACTGGTGCAGCCATGGGCGGGTAACAAGATCGACAAGGTAGCGGGCATCGAAGCACGGGGATTCATCATCGGCGGCGCGGTGGCGCATCAGGTCTCCGCCGGATTCGTGCCGATCCGCAAGAGAGGGAAGCTGCCGCACACCACGGTGCGCATCGCTTACTCGCTGGAATACGGCATCGATGAAATGGAGATGCACGCCGACGCCATTCATCCCGGCGAGCGCGTGATCCTGGTCGATGACCTGATTGCTACCGGCGGCACCGCGGAGGGAGCGGTCAAGTTGATGCGCCAGATCGGCGCCAATGTAGTCGCGGCCTGCTTTATCGTCGACCTGCCGGATCTGGGCGGAGCGGCGAAATTGCGGGCGATGGATGTGCCGGTACGAACGCTGATGGCATTCGACGGGCATTGAGGTTCTTCACACTCGCGCCCCGCGGGAGGGACGAGAAAGAAGAGTTCACGACTTCTGCAGGATGAGGTTCAGTTCAAGTTCGCGAAAGCTGAAGTAATTCTCGCGGATCCATTGATGCAGTTCCGTCGATGAATCCCTCTCGCCGCGCAGATAGTCGGTGAACAAGAATGTCAACCGGTCGATATAGGTCTTCAGGAAGCCCGGCAGCGCGGCGATGCGAAGTACCCGGCCGCGGGCAAAGGCCTGGGGCAGCTCGCCGCGCACCACGAATTCATTGTCAACGGTAACCAGAACGGTTGCGGGAATTTGCTGCTGCAGCATCGGATAGGCGCGTGCCGAGACACGGTCGGTATCCGCGACGAACAGGATCACCGGCGAAACGCCGCGCCGCGCCGCCTCCTTCATGAACCCGATTTCCCCGGACATCTTGAAGAACTCGTCGAAGGCGTGAAATCCGAGATCGATCACCTTGGCGATGCCGTCATTGACGATCAGGCGGTCCATCAGCGCCATTTTGCCGAAGGTGTCGTCGATCTCGGCGGTCTCGGTTATCTTCGGGAGATAATCGAGCAGCGAGGGTTCTTTCAGATTTATGTCGAATGCTCGAACCGCGCCGTTTTTCAGCAGCAGGAACTCGCTCAACAGCCGCGCGATCAGCGTCTTGCCGACCAAGGGGCGGGGCGAGCAGATGATGTAGATGGGCGTTCGGTGCATGAGGCGCTATATCATGCGAATTGTACGCCTAATCCAGCCAAATAATATTCAGCAGGCAATTATTTTTCGCCGCCCCGCGCGCTCGCTTTGCTGGAGCCGACGAGATCGGTCAGCTTTATACGGTCGAATTCGCTCCAGACATTGGCCAGCCAGTGGCGGACATAGCCGCGCAGCACGAACGAATAGTTTGCCGCATCGTCGTTCATGGTCTTGTTGGCGACGAATTTGAGAAACGGTACGGAGGCGACTTCGACCTGCTCATAGGCCATTTCGTTGAGTTTGGGGATGGTGAGTTCCGTGGCGTCCTTGATGCGGTGGAAATAGGAATTATAGGTCGCCTGGTCCCATTCGAAGAAGCTGGTGTTGTTGATAAAGTTCTTGACCAGGAAATATTTGGCGCCCTGCATGAAATTCGCAGTCTCCGCGATTTCGTCCAGCGAGGCGATCGACGGGCCGAGAATGTGGAACACCGCAAACGTGATCTGCCCCGACTTCGCAGCGTCGAGAAAGCCGATATCGCGCAGCGAGGCCAATGACGGCGACAACAGACCGGCGCGGACGTCGATCACGGTGACGGACGGGCCTGCCGAGTTCAATGTGTCGAAAATCTTCATCTGGTCCGAAGTCGTCGTCATATCGACGATTTCGGTCACGTCGGGATGAAAGCGCTTCAGCGTGCCGCGCGGGAATTCGGTATCGAAGGCACGGGTCGGTACGTTGTTGGCGCTGAAATAATCCAGCAGGGTTCGCGAGACCGTGGTCTTGCCGACCCCGCCCTTGTCCGCGCCTACGACAATCACTACCGGCTTCGCCATGAACTTCCCTTACGCGCCATTTTCGATTGAGGCCTGATCCCAGAAAAACCAGGCCGACTGCTTTTTGGAAAACCGGGATTGTCCAGATCGCGCCCCTGAATTTTCCGACCGCCGGAGCGAGCGGAATGTTCCCCATCCCTGCTTTGGGCGCGAACATGGCAGAAACAAGGGAGAATTCAAATCATTAGACGGCCGTCAGGGTCAATCCTGCCGGTGTCGTTAACATATGGACCCTGTTCCGGGCGCCGGAGATCGGCCCGGTTTTCGATATTCTCGGCCCCGACAGGGGGCCGTTAGTGGCGGCCCCATGGGCCGGCGGGATTAACCCAGGGGCCTTGTGACGCGCCGCGCGATGCGCCGGGGTCCTTCGGGTCGCTCCATGGACCGGACGGCGAAGGTGGCGGGACTTGGCCGTTGGCCGGCTCTTGCGGCTGATCGTCCAGCCCATCGGCCGTACCGGGCGGCAAAGCCAGCCGCCCGGGATCGTGCCCGCCGGCGAATTTCACCAGCGCCTGCACCCGGGAATCAACCGAGGGATGGGTTGCAAACAGGTCGGCAAATCCCTCGCGCGGATTATCGACGCACAACTCCATCACCGCCGAGGTTGCGCCGGGAAGTTCGCCGCGGTTCTCGATCTTGCGCAGCGCCGAGATCATGGCGTCAGGGTTCTTCGTCAACTCGACCGATCCCGCATCGGCCAGCAGTTCGCGCGACCGCGACAGCGCCAGCCGGACCAGCTGCGACAACAGCCACGCCAGCGCGATCAGCGCGATCGCGATAACGACGACGACGATTGCGGCGCCGCCGCCGGAGCCTTTCCTGTCGCCGTCCGACGAAGACGAGGAGGACGACGATGAAGACGACCAGGACGATCCGCCGCGGGAACTCCAGCTGAAGTTGGTGAACGTCCGGAAGAACAGCTCGGCGAAGAAGCCGACCACGCCGGCGATGATCACTGCGATCACCATCATCTGCACGTCGCCGTTGCGGATATGGGTGAGCTCGTGGCCCAGCACCGCCTCGATCTCCTGATCGTTGAGCGCCCTCAACAGGCCCGTAGTGACGGTGACGGCATATTGCCGCTGGTTAAGCCCGGTCGCGAACGCGTTCAGCGCGTCGCTTTGCATGACCTTCAGTTTCGGCATCGGGATGCCGCGCGAGATGCAGAGATTCTCCAGGAGATTGTAGAGGCGGGGCTGCTGTTGCCGCGTTACGTCCTCGCCGCCGGTAACGGCGTCGACGATCGATTGATGAAAGAAATACGCGATCACGATCCATAGCACGGCCGCGCCCGTCGCATAGGGAAAAGCCGTGATCAGGTCGCGCGCCCCCGCCGCCAGGTAATAGTCGACCGAAGCGTCGCTGTTGAACACCACTTCGGCGATCAGCGCGCCGGCGTAGACCATGACGTAGACCAGAACGAACAGACCGGCGAGCAGCAGCATCGAACGAAATTTGTTCGATGCGATATGCGTGTAGAGACCGTACGCGGCCATGATGCGGGATCCCGCTAGAGACCGTCATTCCGGGCCGCGCCGGCGGCGCCAACCCGGAATCTGGAGATTCGTGGGTCAGATGAGGTCCCGGGTTCGTCGCTTCGCGACGCCCCGGAATGACCGGAACAGCCGCACATCACCTCAAAACTTCACCTGCGGGACCTGCTCGACTTCGGTGCGGGCGGCGCCGAGGTCGAAGAAGTCCTTGCGGGTGAAGCCGAACATGCCGGCAAACAGGGCGGCGGGCATCTGCTGGATGCCGGTGTTGTATTCCTGAACCGCGTTGTTGAAGAACCGGCGACTCGCCGCGATCTTGTTCTCGAGGTCGGATAACTCGTTCGCCAGTTGCTGGAAGTTGGCGTTGGCCTTCAGATCCGGATAGGCCTCGGACAGCGCGATCAGCTTGCCGAGCGCGCCGCTCAACTGATTTTCGGCGGCGGCGACCTGTCCCGGTCCCTGTGCCGACATCGCGGCGTTTCGGGCCTTCACCACGTCGTCGAGCGTGCCGCGCTCGTGCGCGGCATAGCCCTTCACGGTCTCGAGCAGATTCGGGATCAGGTCGTGGCGCTGCTTGAGCTGCACGTCGATGTCGGCGAAGGCTTGGCCGACGCGCTGGCTGAGCGCGACGAGCCGGTTATACGCACCGAGCGCGAAGAGAATGAGAACAACGATGATGCCGATAACGATCCAGCCGGTCGACATGGCAAACAACTCCTGATGAGACAACAAATCCGGATAAGGTAGACGAAAAACACGTCGCGCGGCAGCCCGCCACGAATAGGGTATCCCCTTGGTCGGGTGCAAGCCGTTAATAGTTCAAAGGCTGGCCCTGTATCGTCGCCCGCGCGAACGCCAGGACGGCACGGGCTATGGGTCTCCGCGTTCGCGGGGACGACCCGCGATGGACGTTTGATCTTCCATCACCGCCTCGCCCCATCGCCAGCGCCTGGCGCGGGCGTAGTCCGCTTTGGCGCGGCGCGGCACCTTTGCGATGGCAAGACCATCCGTTGTGCAGAGTTTCGCCGATACCTCGACCTTGCTGACGGCGGGTTGCGCCAATACGCGGGCGGGATGCTCCGCGAGCGGCGCGCGCGTCAATGCGACGTAGATGAATTTTTCGTCCTCGAAGGGAAGCTCTGCTCCCTTGATTTGCCTGTGGGCGTGCGAGCGGGGCAGGCGCTGCGTGAAATGACACCAGTCCGGCGCCGTCAGCGGACACTTGCCGTCGTGCGGGCAGGGGGCTGCGACATGCGCGCCCGACGCGATCAGTTGCTCGCGTAGCGCGATGATCCTGCGATAGCCTGCCGGGGTTCCCGGTTCGACGATCAGCAGCGTGTCGCGGGCCTTTGCCCACATCAGCTCGGCGAGCGCTCTTCGTTCCGCATCGCTTGTCTCGCCGATCATGTAGCTGGCCACCACCAGGTCGGCCGGTACGCTATCCGCCAGGACTGCGCGCGCTTCGCGGTGTTCGTATTCGATATTGCGCAGGCGTACGCTGCCGCTGCCGAGGTCCAGCGCCAGCGCGCGCAAGGCGCCGTTGGAATCCAGCAGCGCAAAGCTTTGCAGCGACGAAAATGCTTCGGCTGCGGCCCATGTTGCCGTCCCGGGCCCGGCACCGACATCGAGCAGGCTTTTGGGCGCGAAACCGGGCCTCGCGCCGGCGAGCGCGTTCAGACTTGCTGCCACCGCGGCATACGTTGCGGGCATCCGAGCCAGCGCGTAGGCGAGCGCATCGGCCTCGGACCGGATCGCGCCGGAGCCGCCGCCATCGCGGTAAATTTGTGAAATCTGCGCAGCGCGGCCGGCGGCCTCGCTGCGCGAGAGACCTTGCAGCTTGGCGTCGAGCGCAGCTTTCAGTTCGGCTGGAAGGCCGGGAGCGATCATCTTCGTGTTCCCCCTGCCCTTGTTGGAGAGGGTGCCCGAGTGAAACGAGGGCGGGTGAGGGGTCCTTTGTCGCGTCCGTGCCCGGCTCAATCCCGCTTCGCTCGATCCTGCCACCCTCTCCCGCAAGAGAGAGGGAAGAGATCTCTCACGCCACGTTCTGATCGAGAATCTTCACCGCGTCTTCGAGATCGACAGAGACCAGTTGCGAGACGCCGCGCTCGGCCATGGTGACGCCGAACAGCCGGTTCATCCGCGCCATCGTGATTGGATTATGCGTAATGATGATGAAACGCGTCTCGGTCGCAGCGGTCATCTCGTGCAGCAGGTTACAGAACCGCTCCACATTGTGATCGTCAAGCGGCGCGTCGACTTCGTCCAGCACGCAGATCGGCGAGGGGTTGGTGAGGAACACCGCGAAGATCAGCGCCAGCGCGGTCAGTGCCTGCTCGCCGCCTGACAATAGCGACAGCGTCTGCGGCTTCTTGCCGGGCGGCTTGGCGATGATTTCGAGGCCGGCTTCCAGCGGATCGTCGCTCTCGATCAGATGAAGCGCAGCTTCGCCGCCGCCGAACAATTCAACGAACAGCCGCTTGAAATGGCCGTTGACGATTTCGAAGGAGGTCAATAGCCGCTCGCGCGCCTCGCGGTTGAGACTCTGGATGCCCTGGCGCAGCCGCTTGATGGCTTCCACCAGATCGTCGCGCTCCGTGGTGAGTGTGGTGTGCTGGGCTTCGACCTCGCGCAGTTCTTCCTCGGCGCGAAGATTGACGGCGCCCAGTCGCTCGCGGTCGCGGCGCAGCTTTTCGAGATTTTCTTCGATCTCGCCAAGGGGCGGCAGCTCGGCGCCCGGCTTGATCTCGGCCAGATTGGCCACGTCCTTCGGCTCGACTTCCAGCATGTCGTGGATTTCGCGCTCGATGTCGGCGAGACGGCGCTTCGCGCCATCCATGCGCTCTTCGGCGCGGGCGCACGCTTCGCGCGCGCTTGACAATGCCTCGAGCGAGATCTTGGCGGCGCGGTCGGTCTCCGCCATCACGTTTTCGGCGGATGCGAGAGCGTCGGCGGCAACCCGGCGGGCGCCTTCGGCGGACTCGATTTCGCCGATCAGCGCGCGGCGCTTCTCCGCGAACAATGCAGGCGCGTTTTCGAGTTCGGCGCGCTCGGCTTTGACCTCGGTAACGCGGGCCTCGATGGTGGCGATCTGCGAGGCCGCGCCCTGCTTGCGGTTTTGCCATTCGTTCCGCTCGGCAAGGATCGCCTGCACGCGGCGATCCGCCAGTTCCGCCTCGCGCGCCAATGCCTGAGCTTCGGCCCGCACCTGCGCTGCGAGACGGCGATGGCCGTCGATGTCGGTACGAACCGCGGCGAGCCTGTTTTCGGTGTCGAGGCTCGGCGGCAATTCGGCCAGCGCCAGGATCGCGCTCTCATGCGCTCCGTGAGCCTCGGTGCGATCGGCGTTGAGGCGGCTGTGAGCTTCCGTCAGTGCTGATTTCCGGGCGGCGTGGCGATTGATCTCGCGCTCGGTATTGGCATGACGTTCGCGCGCGGCGTCGGCATCGCGCTGCGCACCACGCCACGCATCGCGCGCGGCGGTCTCCGCGGCGGATGCCGTCTTCAGTTCGGCTTCGGCGGCTTCCAGGGCCTGGCGCTTGGCGGCGGCATCGATGCGGGCCTGCTCGAGCTCGTTTTCGATATCGACCAGCCGCGCACGCTCGGCGAGACGCCGCGCCGCGCCCGTTGGCGCATGGGCGGCGGCGACAAATCCATCCCAGCGCCAGACGTCGCCTTCCGGCGACACCAGCCGCTGACCGGTCTTCAAGCGCGATACCAGTTCCGCGCCGCGCTCCCTGGCGACGACGCCGATCTGCGCAAGGCGGCGCGCCAGCTCGGAAGGCGCTTCGACATGCGCCGCGAGCGCTTCTACGCCCTCGGGCAGGGCCGGGTCGCCCCCGGTCACGCCGGCATTGGTCCAGCGCATCGGCGCCGACGGGTCGACCGGAGCATCGAGATCGTCGCCCAAGGCGGCGCCGAGCGCCTTCTCGTAGCCCTTGGCGACGGTGACGCCGTCTATGATCGGCGGCCACATATTCTTGGTCTCGCCGTTGACGAGTTTCGAGATCGTGCGCGCTTCGGTCTCGAGCCGCTGGACGCGCTTGTCGGCTTCCGCAAGCGGCGCGCGGGCGGCTTCCAGCTTCTGCCGCGCGGCGATATGGCTTGCTTCACTGGTTTGCGCCGCCGTTTCGGATTGCGCGAGACTTCTGTTGCGCGGACTCCATTCCAGCAGCCAGTGCTGCGAGGTCGCCCAAGCCGCTGGTATCCTGGGCCAGCTTCTGCTCTTCGGTCTGGACATTGGCGATGTCCTGATCGAGCCGCGCCAGCCGATCGCGATGGGTTCGCACGCTGGAGTCCAGCTGATTGCGCCTGGCGGTGAGGTCGGCGAGGACAGTGGTCAATTCTGCGAACAGCCGTTCGGCGGCGGCCAGGGTCGTTTCGGCCTCGGAAACGCGGCCGTCGACGCCACTGCGCTTTTCAACGCGCGTTTTGATTTCCTCTTTCAATTCGGTGTCTTCGGCGTCGAGCCGCTGCAGCGCGACTTCGGCGTCCGAGGTTTGCTGCTGCTCGCGGGCGATATCGGCCGAAAATTGCGTTAGCCGCCGATCGAGTTCGGCGACGCGTTCTTTGGCGCGCTCTTCTTCGCGATCGAGCGTTTCGCGCGCATTGGTAAGCCGTTGCAGCCCGGCGGCGGCACGGGCTTCGGCCTCGCGGAGCCCCGGCAGTTCGGAGGCGCGCACCGCCTGGATGCGGGCCGCCTCGGCCTGTTCGCGGGTGCGTTCTGCCATTTCGCGGACGCTGAGGTCGTGGGTATGGGCGGCTTCCGCCACGTCGGAATTGGCATCCAGCCAGCGCAAATGAAACAGCATGGCCTCGGCCTTGCGCACTTTGGCGGCGACTTCGCGGTAGCGGATCGCCTGCCGCGCCTGCTTCTTCAAGCCGTCGATCTGTCCGGCCAGTTGCCCGATCACGTCCTCGACGCGGGTGAGGTTGGTTTCGGCGGCCTTGAGGCGCAATTCGGCCTCGTGGCGGCGGGCATGAAGGCCGGCGACCCCGGCGGCGTCTTCCAGCACGCGGCGGCGCTGTTCCGGTTTTGCCTGAATGATCTCGCCGATTTTGCCCTGGTGCACCAGTGCCGGCGAACGCGCGCCGGTGGCAGCGTCCGCGAACAGGATTTGCACATCACGGGCGCGCACGTCGCGGCCGTTGATCCGATAGACCGAGCCCGCATCGCGCTCGATCCGGCGCGAGATTTCCAGCGTCTCCCGATCGTTCACGGCCGACGGCGCGGTGCGATCGGAATTGTCGATCGTCATCACCACTTCGGCGTGATTGCGCGACGGGCGGTTGCCGGAACCGGCGAAGATCACCGAGTCCATATCGGCGGCGCGCAACGACTTGTGCGAGGTCTCGCCCATCGCCCAGCGCAACGCCTCGACCAGATTCGATTTGCCGCAGCCGTTCGGCCCGACCACCCCGGTTAGTCCGGGTTCGATCATGAAATCAGTGGGTTCAACGAACGACTTGAAACCGTGAAGGCGGAGGCGCGTGAGTTTCATGGACACGATTCTCTGTTGGCAGGGCGCGAATCTCCCTGCCGTGACAATACCATAGAAGGCAACGTCGGTGTGTGGGCGAGTCGCTTTTTGCGGCTCTCATGACAGCGACAATGGCGAGGCCCGGGCCAGAGAGCAACCGCCGCGCCGGCTTTTCCCAAGGCTTTTGCTGGGGTTATGCGGAGCGCTTGAATCAGGGCTTCAGGGCCGAATCAGCTCTTGAGCAACGACCTGAGCCGCTTGTCAAATTCCTCGAACGAGGTTTCACCCTTGATCATCTCGCCATTGACGAAAAAGGTCGGCGTAGAATTCACTTTAAGTACTTCAGCGGCGTACTTCTGATCCGCAGCGATCTTGTCGAGCAGTGCCTGGTCCTTCAGGCAATCCTCGACCCCTTGCTGGCTGAGACCGGCCTGCTTGCCGATCCGTGTCAGGGTTTCCGTGGTGTTCTTCATCACCCAATCGTTCTGCTGCCTGAACAGCATGTCGATAACAGCGAAATATTTCCCGGGATCATCCTTGGCGATGCAGCGCGCGAGCATCGAGCCCGCCGCGGCCTTGATATCCAGCGGAAATTCGCGAAACACGTAACGCACTTTGCCGGTGTCGATATATTCGGACTTGATTTTCGGGAACACGGTTTCGTTGAAGGCCGAGCAATGTGGGCAGGTCATCGACGCGAATTCGGTGATCGTCACCGAAGCATTGGCGGGACCGAGCGCCATATCCGGCAGCGATACCGGCTTGGCAACATCCGACGCGCCTTGCGCCATCGCGTTCGCGATCAGGCGAAGCGGCGAGTGCCCGGCAAGAGCGGCAAGCCCGGCTAGAGACAGGGCGGCGGTGAAGGCGCGGCGCGTAATGATCAACGGTTTGCTCCCGGATTGGCGCGTAAACGCCCGAAGAACTGAAGAGATGTTCGCTAGCTTGAAACCACAATTGTGGCAATGGCAGGCCCCGATTCCCGGACCGGCCGGCAGGCTCAATTTCGCTTGATCGAGGCCCCAAGCCGCGCCAGCGCAGCCCGCAATTCCTCATCTTCCACCGAAGACAGGGTTTCCGCGACTTCCGCCACCGATTTCGGGTCCGGCGCGCGGGAGGGCGCGGGCCGATCCCGGCGCGACAGCGGCGCCTGCCGCAGCGCCAGCCGGCCGACCGCGCTCCAGCCGAAGAAGCGGTTGACGCGCTGCAAGATGACGTCAGAGGCGTGCTGGATTTCCAGCGCCATCGGGCCCTCAACGCGCAGCACCAGCGTGGCCGATTCCTGCGCCTGCCCCTCCACGGGGCGCGGCCACTGGATTTTGAGGGGCTCGGAATGGGCTGCGATTTCAGGGCCGGCGATCTCCGCCCAGCGTGTGACCAGTTCACGCGCGGCAAATCCCTGCCTCGCATAGGCGTCGGAAAACACGTCGCTGAGCAGGACGGAAAGCGGCTTGGCGCTGATCGGACCGGGTTTGGACATCGTTGCTTTTGTGCTCCGGCCATTCGGCGAGGCGAGTGAGAAGCGCGAACCGCAAATCCCGAAATTTTCCTCTTGAGATTCCGGGTCCGGACCTTCGGTTCATCCGGGAATGACGCTATATGGCTGCATGACCCTATCAGGCGCGGCGATCAGGCGAAAGCAAACCTCTTCCCTCGATCCTCATGACACGGCCGCCGCTGGCCCCGCGCTGCTGCTTGAATGGTACGACCGCCATCGGCGGGCCCTGCCATGGCGGCCGCTATCAGGCGAACGCGCCGATCCCTATCGCGTCTGGCTGTCGGAAATCATGCTGCAGCAGACCGGCGTCAAAACGGTAGGGCCGTATTTCGAGAAATTTCTGGCGCGCTGGCCGGATGTCGATGCGTTGGGCAGGGCGTCGCTCGACGATGTACTGCGAATGTGGGCCGGGCTCGGTTATTATTCACGCGCGCGCAATTTGCACGCCTGCGCCGTGACGGTGCTGCGCGATCACGACGGTGCGTTTCCCGATACCGAGCAAGGTTTGCGCGCGCTGCCGGGGATCGGTCCCTACACCGCGGCCGCGATTGCCGCGATTGCCTTCGGCCGTCGCACCATGCCGGTCGACGGCAATATCGAGCGGGTGGTGTCGCGGCTGTTTGCTGTCGAGGAGCCGCTGCCGCAGGCCAAGCCGTTGATTCAGCGGCTGGCGACGACGCTGCTTGCGGCGACCGGCATCGGGACATCGCGCGCGGGCGACGCGGAGTCGCGCGCCGGCGATAGCGCGCAGGCGCTGATGGATCTCGGGTCCTCGATCTGCACCCCGAAGAAACCGGCCTGCGCGCTGTGCCCGCTGAACGGCGATTGTATGAGCCGTGCGCGCGGCGATCAGGAAACCTATCCACGCAAGGCTGCGAAGAAAACCGGCGCGCCGCGCCGGGGTGCAGCGTTTGTCGTCACGCGTGGCGATGAACTCCTGGTCCGCACCCGCCCCGAAAAAGGCATGCTCGGCGGCATGACCGAGGTGCCGACCTCACACTGGCTTGACGCGCAGGATGACAAAACCGCGCTGAAGCAGGCGCCGATTCTGAAAGGCATTGCGCGCTGGCATCGCAAGGCGGGCGTCGTCACCCACGTCTTCACGCATTTTCCGCTGCAGCTTACGGTCTACACCGCAACCGTTGATGCGCGCGCGCGTGCGCCGGAGGGAATGCGCTGGGTGCCGGTTTCGACACTGAAAGATGAGGCGCTACCGAATTTGATGCGCAAGGTGATCGCGCATGGGTTCGGAGAATGAAGCTGCGCCGGACTGGAAAGCTAGCCCGCTCGAGGCATCGTTACAATCGGCGGCTTGGCGTTGAGGCCCTCGACCTGAAAGCCGGCGACGCGTTTGTAGTTGGCGGCGATCTCTTCCAGCTCTTTAAGTGACAGCACGTCGGTGACGACGTTGTAACCGTCAGGCGCGCGCTCCTCGACCAGTTGCATCACCTGCTCCGGACCGTTGAGCCGGTTAAGCATGACAAGATCGGTGGTGGCGGGCCGGCGTTCCCGCTCATATGCCGCCAGTGCGGCGTTGATCGGCCCGTGCGCGAGAATCTCGCGTGTCATGACGCGGGCGTCGAGGATCGCTTGCGATGCGCCGTTGGAGCCGATCGGGTACATCGGGTGCGCCGCGTCGCCCATCAGAGTGGCGCGTCCGAAGGTCCATTGCGGAATTGGATCGCGGTCGACCAGCGGATATTCGTAGGCGTGCGAGCAGTCGCGGATCAGACCGGGCACGTCGAGCCAGTCGAACTTCCAATCCTTGAACCACGGCAGGAATTCTTCCAGCGTGGCGGTCCGGTTATAATCCTCCCGGCGCCACTGATAGGTCGGTGGCATGTGCCGCTCGGCGACCCAATTGATCTGGAATTTGCCCGATGTATCGGGTTCCTTGGAAATCGGATAGCACACGAATTTCAGGATTTCGTGGCCAGCCATGATCATGGTGCGGCCGGATAAAAACGCGTCGCCGACGGTGATGCCGCGCCAGAGGATGCGCCCGTTCCAGATCGGCGGGCCTTCTCGCGGATAAAGCTTCTCGCGGATTGCCGAATGAATGCCGTCCGCCGCTATCAGCAGCGCGCCTTCATGGCTGCCCGCGGACATGCCGGTCGCCTTGTCGATGAAATCAGCGCGGACGCCATCGGATGTTTCGGTCCAGCCGCTGAGGTGATGGCTGGTGAGAATGTTCTCGGCGCCCAGCCGCTCGGTCGCGGCGTCGAGCAGGATCTGCTGCAGCGTGCCGCGATGAATCGAGAACTGCGGCCATTTGTAACCGGCCTCGATGCCGCGCGGCTCGCTCCAGATCGGCTTGCCGTGCTTGGAAAAATACGCGAGTTCCTTGGTGCGCACACCTGACGCGTCAAGCTGGTCGAGCAGGCCGAGTTCGATCAGCTCGCGAACGGCGTGCGGAAGCACGTTGATGCCGACGCCGAGCGGTTTTAGTTCGGGCACGCTCTCGAACACTTTGGCGGGGACGCCGATCTGATGCAGGCTGAGCGCCAGCGTCAGCCCGCCGATGCCGCCGCCTGCGATAAGTACGGTCATGGTACGCCCCTGTTACACGGTGGCGTCATGGCATGAGCGGCGGCAGGGGGCAACTGCGAAAGGCCGATGTCGTCGCGTGCCTGGGGTGGACGGCGGCACGGCGCACCATTAACCTCCGGCATCCTCATGAGGATCAACATGTTCAAACTCTATTACGCTCCCGGCACCTGCGCGCTGGCTTCGCATATCGCCCTGCAGGAGGCGGGTGCCGCCTACACGACCGAGAGGCTCGACTTCAAAAGCAACCAGCAGAACAGCCCGGAATATCTCGCGGTGAATCCGAAGGGGCGCGTACCGTCGCTGGTGACCGATCGCGGCATCCTGACCGAGACGCCCGCGATGCTTGCTTTCATCGCGCACAGCTTTCCGCAGGCGAAACTGGTGCCGCTCGACGATGCCTTCGCCTTCGCGCAGGTTCAGGCCTTCAACAGCTATCTATGCTCCACCGTGCATGTGGCGCATGCCCATAAAGGGCGCGGCTATCGCTGGGCGACGGATGAAGCTTCCTTTGCCGACATGAAGCGCATGGTGCCCAAAAGCGTCGGCGCCAGCTTCGCGCTGATCGAACGCAACATGCTGAAGGGGCCGTGGGTGATGGGCGAGACCTACACGATCTGCGACCCCTATCTGTTTACGTTGTCCGAATGGCTGGAAGGCGACAGCGTCGACCTCTCGACCCTTCCGAAGGTGATGGACCATCGCAAGCGCATGTCGGAGCGGCCCGCGGTGCAGAAGGTTCTTGCCGAAGAGAAGAGCTGAGTTTCAAACGGTCCGCCGCTTGTTACGCTCCATTTCGCGCCCAATCCCAAGCATGATGTTGCGCAGCCAGATCGAGCCCGGATCCATCTGGGCGCGGGTCGGATAGAACATGAACTGTTCGTCGATGCCGGGATCGAGCGGCGGCGCGATCGTCACAAGCGACAATGGCTTGGCCAGTGCGGCGATCAGGCGGCGCGGGACGAATGCCACAAGGTCGGTACGCGCCACGATATGCAGCGCATCGATATAGCCGGGCACCACCAGCGCGATCCGCCGTTCGATGCCCTTGCTGCGCAGCCAGCCGTCGATCAGGTCTTCGTTCTGGCCGCGGATGATGACGGCGACGTGCCGTGCATTCGAGGAAGACTTCACGTCGCCCAGCTTCGCGCCGAGCGGATGATCGCGCCGTACGGCGAGCGCGTCACTATCAGTATAAAGAAGCTGGCGGTGAAATCCCTTGAAGGCATCACCGATGCTGATCACGAGATCGATAGTGCGCGCGAACTCCGCCGAGAATATCGCCGGACCACGCCATGGCACGACGTCGATGCGGACGTTCGGAGCGAACTGCGTGATCTTCTCCATCAGCGCCGGCATTAGAAGTTCGACCGCCAAATCCGGCATCATCAGGCGGAAGTGCCGCTCGCTGCGCGCGGCGTCGAAATCATCGGGGGTGAACAGCCCGCGCACCTGGTCGAGCGCCTGCGCCAGCGGTCCGCGCAAGGCCTGCGCACGCGGCGTCAGCTCCATGCGCGCGCCCGATCGTACCAGCAGGGGATCGCCGATCAGATCGCGCAGCCGCTGCAGCGCGTGGCTGGTGGCCGGCTGCGAAAGCCCGATCCGCATCGCCGCGCGGCTGACGCTGGCTTCCTTCAGCAGCGCCTCGAGCGCGACCAGGAGATTGAGATCAAGCGAATTCAAATTCATCTGATGAATATATATCATATTTACTATCGATTGGAAGAATGCCATGCGGCGCGCCATGATCGGCACGGCCAATCAAATGGGGAAGCCGCCATGAGCGCAGCAGACAACAAGAAACTCGTGCAACAGATCTATGCCGATGCCGCCAGCCGCAGCGGCACCACATTCGCCGACAACCTTGCCGACGATGCATGCTGGATCGTCACCGGCCAGTATTCATGGTCGCACGAATTCAGGGGACGCGAGGCGATCCTGAACGGGTTGATGGGTCATTTCCGCTCGTTCTTCGCCGTGCGGCCGCGAACGGTGGCTTACAATTTCATCGCCGATGGCGACTATGTCGCGGTCGAGTCGCGGGGCGACAACGTGACCAAAGCCGGCCTGCGCTACGACAACCAGTACTGCATGGTGTACCGGATCGAGAACGGCAAGATCAGGGAGATCAAGGAATACTGCGACTCCACGCTGGTCGAACGCGTGCTCGGGCCATTTCCGGAGCACCGCAAGCCGGCCGCAGGCCAAAGCCATTAAGCGGTGTTTGCGCGGGTAACCGGCGGCATCGCCGGCAATCGCTTTCGGTCTCAACGTTTGCATCTCATTCGGTCTATCCCCTAATGCTGGTCCGGCCGCGGCAGATGCGAGCCGTCTCCGGCGTTGACTCGCTGTCATAAGCGAGCGTGAATTGCAGGATATAGGAACCTGCCGGCCCGGAATCGGCAGCGAGTCCGGCAGGCCGTTTTGCAGGGAATGAAAGGGAGATCGGCATGAGCAAGGAAATTTTCAGTCCGGCGACGTTACCGCCACCGGTCGGCTATTCGCATATTGCGAAAGTCAACAAGGGCACGCTGATCTATCTGGCGGGCCAGGTGTCGAGCGACGCTTCCGGGAAGCTGGTCGGAGAGGGCGACTTCGAGGCGCAGGCCGAGCAGGTATTCCGCAATCTCAAGATCGCGGTCGAGGCGGCCGGCGGTAGCTTGGCCGATATCGTCAAGTTGAACATCTACCTGGTCGCGGAGGTCGATCAGGCCGAGGTGCCAAAGCTGCGCGCGGTCCGTGACCGCTATGTCAATGTCGCGAAACCGCCGGCGAGCACGCTGGTCGTCGTCAGCCGCTTGGCGCGGCCGGGCTGGCTGGTCGAGATCGAGGCAGTTGCCGCGCTCGACGACTGAGACGAAAACGGCGCCCGCGAAGGGCGCCGTATCGCCGATGATGGCGTGATCAGGCCGCCTTGGTCTTGAGATGGCGGAACATGATGTTGCGCGCCTCTTCGTCCATTTCGGCCTTGAAGGTGAACTTGTCCTTCAGCGCGATCGCCCGCGCCGCGGCCGGCCTTGCCGAGACCTCGTCGACCAGCCGTTTCACGTTGGAAAATTTTGCAAATACGTCATCGCCGAGCACGAACGGCGCCAGGCGTGCCCAGCCCCAGAAGGCCATATCCACGATCGTATAAGTGTCGCCGACCATATAGCGGCTTTTGGCGAGATGATCGTTGAGAATGCCATAATGACGTTGCGCTTCGAACTGGTAGCGGTTGTGCGCATATTCGAGGTCTTTCGGCGCGAAGTGCTTGAAATGCACCGCCTGGCCCGAATAGGGGCCGACGCCGCTCGCGACGAACATCAGCCATGACAGCATTTGCGCGCGATTGGGGGGCGTGTTTGGGGGCAGGAATTTGCCGGTCTTCTCGGCCAGATAAAGCAGGATCGCGTTGCTGTCGAAAACGAACACGCCGTTGTCGTCGATCGCCGGCACCTTGCCGTTTGGGTTGACCGCCAGAAATTCCGGCTTGAACTGATCTCCCTTGCGGGTATCGATCGGCACCAGCTCGCAGGGCAGGCCGGACTCTTCGAGAAACAGCGCGACCTTGTTGGGGTTCGGGGCGCCGTTGAAGTAGAATTTGAGCATCAAAAGTTCTCCCTTGCTTCCTTGTTGCCGAGAAAAATCGGGACGCGGCGATAGTGCCGCGGACGGATGTCCATGCTCAAATTTTTGCGAAAAGCGCAAGCGACGAATTCGTGAGGGAGAAGCAGGGGCGCGGCGGGATGGGCAAAGGCGCTCTTCGCGTTGCGCCCGCCACGAAGGTCTACAATAGAAGCAGCAGCTAGCCCGCCGCTATTTCGGAGCGGATTTCGGCGCGCAGCTCGTCGATCAGCCTCAGGCCCTTCTTGGTCTCGATATGCCAGAAGGTCCAGCCGTTGCAGGCGCCCGAGCCCTGCGCGACCGCGCCGATGCGGTGGATCGACCCGACCTTGTCGCCGAGCATGATAGCGCCGTCGGCGCGGACCAGCGCGCCGTGGCGTTTCCTGGAATCCACCAGTCGGGTGCCGGGCGAAATCATGCCGCGCTCGATCAGTTCGGAGAACGCGACCCGCGGTGCGTCGCGCGCGGTCATGAACGGCGCCAGCGTCGCTTCCGGCAGCGGTTCGATGGCGGCGATGCGCGCCTCTGCCGCGGTGGCATAAGTCTGATCGCGCTCGAAGCCGATGTAGCGGCGGCCGAGACGTTTTGCGACAGCGCCTGTGGTACCGGTGCCGTTGAACGGATCGATCACGAGGTCGCCGGGCTTCGACGACGACAGCAGCACACGCGCCAGCAAACCTTCGGGCTTCTGGGTCGGATGAACCTTTTTGCCGTCCGTGCCCTTGAGGCGTTCGTCGCCGGTGCAGAGCGGGATCAGCCAGTCGGAACGCGCCTGCACGTCCTCGTTGGCGGCCTTCAGCGCTTCGTAGTTGAAGGTATAGCCCTTGGCTTTTTCGTCGCGCGCCGCCCAGATCATGGTCTCGTGGGCATTGGTGAAGCGGCGGCCACGGAAATTCGGCATCGGATTGGTCTTGCGCCAGACGATATCATTGAGAACCCAGAAGCCGAGGTCCTGCATGATCGCGCCGACGCGGAAAATGTTGTGGTAGGAGCCGATCACCCACAGCGTCGCCGACGGCTTCATGACGCGGCGGCAGGCGAGCAGCCAGGCGCGGGTGAAATCGTCATAAGCGGCGAAGGATGAAAACTTGTCCCAGTCATTGTTGACGGCATCGACATGGGATTCGTCGGGGCGCTTGAGATCGCCCTTCAGTTGCAGGTTGTATGGTGGATCTGCGAACACGAGGTCGACGGACCCGGCCCGAAGCTTCGACATCTCGGCGACGCAATCGCCTACGACGATACGGGTGTCGCAAGCCGACTCAAATTTAGTGCGGGGCGCCCTTGCAGACGCCCCGCGACGCGACACAACCATGACTCAAATACTCTGACTCAGGCGACGCTGTCGGCGACGCGGGACTAAACAACCGACTGGCGATACATTGACCGGGCAAAGTAAAAATCGGCTTAATCGTGATTGCTATCGGACGCGATTAGGCGGTTCTTCGCGCTGGCTTCCCGAAACCGAACTTCGCGCCGCCTTGCAGCACATCCTCGTTTGCGCACTGCGGATTCAAAAGGAAGCCGGAAAGCCCATGATTCCGGTGTGGTTTTGTTTCAAGGGCTCGCCTGACGGTTAGCCAAGCGAAACCGAAGAGAACTTCGAACCACCGCACTAGGCAATTTTTGCCGGGCGGGTTATTGATTAATGGAATGGAAATTTTACGTACCTGCCGCGTTGGGTATCGGGATACGCGTTGTCAGCACGCCGGAATGAGGAAAAATCGCCATGCGTTACGATGACTTCCGCCGCAGCGATGACATCGATGACCGTCGCGACGATAGCGGCGGCGGAATGGGCGGTGGAGGCGGCTTCGGCCTTCCGATGGGCGGCGGTGGGCTCGGCATCGGCACCCTCATCGTGCTCGGGCTTCTCGGCTACGCGTTCGGGATCGACCCGCGCATCCTGATCGGCGGCGCGGAAATTCTCACCGGCGGCGGCAGCCAGGCGCCGAGCTATCAAACCGACCGCAAGTCCGCGCCCGCCAAGACCGGTGCGCCGACCGACGAGATGGGCAGCATGATCGCCGGCATCCTCGGCGAGATCGACGATCGCTGGAGTGAAATCTTCCAGGCCGGCGGGCAATCCTATTCCGGCCCACGCATCGTTCTGTTTCGCAACGCCACAAATGGCGGGCGCTGCGGCATGGCGCAGTCGGCGATGGGGCCGTTCTACTGCCCGCCGGACAAACAGATTTTTATCGACACCGGATTTTTCCGTGAGATCGAGACGCGGTTTCGCGGCTGTTCCGGCAACGCCTGCAAGTTCACCGCGGCCTATATCATCGCACATGAGGCAGGCCACCATATCCAGAACCTGCTCGGTATCCTGCCGCGCGTGACGCGGCTGCAGCAGCAGGCCGGCAGCAAGGCGGAAGCCAATGCGCTGCAAGTGAGGGTCGAGTTGCAGGCGGATTGTCTGGCGGGAGTCTGGGTCAACCGCGAGGAGAAGAAACGCCCGGGCTTCCTCGAAGCCGGCGACATCGACGCGGCGCTCACGACGGCAACCGCGATCGGTGACGATACGCTGCAGAGGCAAGCCACTGGGCGGGTGGTGCCGGATTCGTTCACCCACGGCTCCGCCGCGCAAAGAAAGCAATGGTTCATGACCGGCTATCAGCAGGGCACGGTGCAGGCCTGCAATACGTTCGGCGGGGGGACGTAGTGAATGTCCTCGACCGGCGAATCGAAAAAATTCGTGCCGCTCAACATCGCGGTGCTGACGATTTCCGATACGCGCTCGCTTGAGGACGACAAATCCGGGACGACGCTATCTGAGCGGCTCACCGCGGCCGGTCACAAACTAGCGGCGCGCGAGATCATCGTCGACGACGTCGATGCGATCCGCAAGATCATCAAGAGATGGATCGGCGATCCAGGTGTCGATGCCATCATCACCACCGGCGGCACCGGCTTCACCGGCCGCGACGTGACGCCGGAGGCGATCGAGCCGTTGTTCGAAAAGCGGATGGACGGTTTCTCCATCGCGTTTCATATGCTGAGCCACGCCAAGATCGGCACGTCGACGATCCAGAGCCGCGCCACCGCGGGTGTCGCGGGCGCCACCTTTATCTTCTGCCTGCCGGGATCGCCGGGCGCCTGCCGCGACGCGTGGGACGGCATTCTTGCCGCGCAGCTCGACTACCGGACGCGACCATGCAACTTCGTCGAGATCATGCCGCGGCTGGATGAACATCTGCGGCGTCCAAAGGCGAAGGGCGCGTCGGTGTGATCGTCATTTCGGATGATGCGCTATTTGGCGCAGTCCTGGAGTGCCGGACAAACGGGGTTGGCGCTAAAGCTGTAATTCCCAGGTTTCGCCGATCAGGCTTTGGCCGAAACTGCGATGCGGCTCGGTGGCCACGAGCACGAATCCGGCGTCCTGATAAATCTTTCGGGCGGCGACCAGAATGCTCTGGGTCCATAGCGTGATCGACGTGTAGCCGGCATCGCGCGCAAAACGGATGCATTGTTCGGTCAGCGCGCGTCCAACGCCAAGTCCGCGCGCCTTCTTGTCCACGATCAGCAGGCGCAGCTTTGCGACTTCATCCGAGCCGTTGACCAGAAAGATCGAGCCGACCGGCTCGCCGTCAACCTCCGCGATCCAGCAATGCTCGCGCGACGGGTCATATGATTTGATGAACTGCGCGGTGATCTCGGCCACGAGCGCCTCGAAACTGATGTCCCAGCCATACTCCTGCGCGTAGATCGTGCCATGCCGTGAAACCACCCAGCCAATGTCGCCGGGGCGATGGCTGCGCAGCAGAAATCCTCGGGGCTTTTCGGCCTGCGGCCCGAGCGTGTGCTTGATGACTGCCATCGCATCGACGACAGCGGCGCGATCCCCGTCGTCCATTTTCTCCAGCAACGCGGCAACGACGCTGCGCGACCGGTTGTCGAGTTCGGCAAAGGCGGCGCGGCCTTTCGCCGTCAATGCGAGCTCGGTGATCCGGCGGTCGGCCTTCGACGGCTTTCGCGCGACGATCTGGCGCCGCTGCAACGCCTGCAAGGTGCGGCTGAGAAATCCGGCATCGAGACCGAGCACGCGGACGAGATCGGTGGCGGTGCAGCTTCCGCGCGCGGCGACTTCGTAAATGATCCGGGCTTCCTGCAGCGTCCAGGGGCTGTCCAGGAGCTTCGGCTCGATGATGCCGAGCTTGCTTGTGTAGAACCGGCTGAAGCCCCTGATGGCGGCGATCTGGCTTTCCAGCCGGGCGTCGACCTGCATATTTGATTTCATCAAGCTATTATTTGACAAAATCAAGTATATTGCAAGTGCCTCACGCTACCATGATCCGGCTGCGCAGTAGCGTGCGCGACGAGCGGCCGAGTTGCCGGAGCAGTCTGGCCTCGGAACGGCGGGCGTCCGGCGCGTAGCCCCCGAGCCGGTCATAGTGATCCCTTGCGATCAGCAGTCCCTGGTCGGCCGACGGTCCCGCAATCATCCGCGCGACAAACTTGAGTCCATCGCGCAGGCGAGTATCGGCATAGGGCGAGCGGGCATAGCGGAAAATACCGGCGCGAGGACGGCCGCCGATCGAGACGCCCTGGATGAATTGCGCTGTTTCGTCGATCCAGCCGCTGTCCAGTACCGCTCCCGCGTGCAGGAACATCAGCCACGGCGAGCGGGCTTGGCGGGCGCCGGCGGCCAGCGCCGCCGCCCGAGATCCCTCGAACGGCAAGTAACGGCAGCCCGCGACGTCGGCGACCCGCTCGATCACCCCGGTGCCGGCCCGATCGACCAGCAGTACCTCACGCACAACCCCTGCGGCTGCTCCCGGCACAAGCGCCGCGAGTGTAGCAACGGCCGGTTGTTCAACACCTTCTGTGGGAATGATGACGCTCAGCATTAACGTTTCTTCGATGCCTCAAGAGGAGGAACGCCGCACTGTTATCACCTTGTCACAATCAAATCAGCCCGCTGGTTGAGGCTTTTTGCGGCAGGCGAGCCGCCGGGTCGATCAACGCCGCCGTTGCGGATGGCTGCGTTCCTTGTTCTTGATTTGTTCTAGTAACGTGTTATGTTCCGATCATGAGCCGAGCATCCTCTAATGCCCTCAAGCACCCGCCGGTCCCGGCGCCCTCCGAACCGGCGGGTGCGCTTTCACCTTTTCCCGAACTGGCGGTCGCAATCGAGCGCGAGCGACGGCGTGGCCGCGGAGCGCAGTCCAACGACAGCGGCCGCTTCGAGGCTGAAGCTCGGGTCGCCTTCGATGATGGCTGGCAGAGTCTCGATGAATTGCCGCCGTTCAAGACCACGGTCGCGGTGGATAGCGCGCGAAAGGTCATTACCCGCAACGACTCCCCCGATATCGGCTTCGACCGTTCGATCAACCCCTACCGCGGCTGCGAGCATGGTTGCGTGTACTGCTTCGCGAGGCCGACCCACGCCTATCTCGGCCTCTCGCCGGGGCTCGATTTCGAAACAAGGTTGTTCGCAAAGCCGGACGCGCCGGCATTGTTGGAGAAGGAACTGGCAGCGCAGGATTACGAGCCGCGCATGATCGCGATCGGAACCAACACCGATCCCTATCAGCCCATCGAGCGCGAGCGAAAGATCATGCGCGGCATCCTCGAAGTGCTGGAACGCGCCTCGCATCCGGTCGGCATCGTCACCAAATCGGCGCTGGTGACGCGCGACACCGACATTCTCGCGCGGATGGCTAAACGCAATCTCGCCAAGGTGGCGATTTCTGTGACGACGCTCGATCCAGGGCTGGCGCGCACCATGGAGCCGCGGGCCACCACGCCAACGAGGCGGCTAGAGGCGCTGCGGCAACTTTCCGAAGCGGGAATTCCGACCACGGTGATGGTAGCGCCGGTGATCCCCGCGCTGAACGATTCCGAAATCGAGCGCATCCTCGATGCCGCGGCGCATGCCGGCGTGAAGGAAGCGAGCTATGTGCTGCTGCGGCTGCCGCTGGAGGTCCGCGACCTCTTTCGCGAATGGCTGATGGCCAATTATCCCGACCGCTATCGCCACATCTTTACGCTGATCCGCGACATGCGCGGCGGGCGCGACTACGATTCGCAGTGGGGAACGCGGATGAAAGGTACCGGACCGATGGCCTGGATGATCGGCCGCCGGTTCGAGATCGCGTGCGAGAAACTCGGGCTCAACAAGCGGCGTTCGAAATTGACGACCGACCATTTCGCGCGGCCGAAACGCAGCGGGCAGCAACTGAGTTTATTTTAAAGGCGCGGTGTTGGACGAAAAACTCGCGCGTTGAATATCGGGAATTGCCCGGAGTTCCCGGTTGCGCTGCCGGCTTCGCTTGCGCACGATCCCGGCATGATTCGCGAGAAATCCGGGAAAGAACCAGCCAAGCTCGCAAAAGGCGTCGTTGCGGTTGCGCCGCCGAGCTTTCGCCGCGAGCGCGCACTGATCAAGCGCGGCGTCTGGCCGGTGGCCGGCTGTGACGAGGCCGGGCGCGGTCCGCTGGCAGGTCCGGTAGTGGCTGCCGCCGTGGTGCTCGATCCCAAGCGGATCCCCAAGGGCATCGACGACTCCAAACGGCTGACGCCGGAGCGCCGCGAGGAACTGTTCGAGGAGATTTGCGCGACCGCATCGTTTGCGGTCGCCTTCGCGTCGCCGGCGCGGATCGATCGCGACAATATCCTGCGCGCTTCGCTGTGGGCGCTGGCGCGCGCGGTACACGCGCTGCCGGAAATGCCGAAACACGTGTTCGTCGATGGCCGCGACCGCCTCGATATCCCCTGCGACTGCGACGCCGTGATCGGTGGCGACGGACTGGTCATCTCGGTCGCGGCGGCGTCGATCATCGCCAAGGTCTCGCGCGACCGCATGATGTGCAAGCTGGCGGAGGATTGCCCGGGCTACGGATTTGAGTCCCACAAGGGCTATGGCGTGCCTGAACATCTCGCGGCGCTGGATCGGCTCGGACCCACGGTACATCACCGCCGCTTCTTCGCGCCGGTCGCGGCGGCGCGAGAAAGACTGCGGGCGACGATGGACGGAGGCGAAGTCATTCCGATGGAGACGCAATTCTCCGTCGAGATCGTAGCTGCGGGCTGATGGTTGCTTCAAACGGCTGCGGGCTTTAATACCAACACATCGGCCGGTGTGAAGCGTTGGTCCTCATGGTGATGAGCGCATCTTGCGCGTCTCGGCTCCTGAGGACTCGTCCAGCGGGACGCGACGAAAACGTCGCTCGCGGGGGATCAGGACATTCATGCCGGTCGGTCAGCTCGTATAAAAAGCGATCCAGCCGTTTCATGCGTTTCACTTCACTGATTATCGAACTGATCCGCGCCCGCCCGCGGCTGGTGGTCTGGCTTGTGGTGCTGTTGCAGGCGGCGCTGTGGCTGATCCTGCCGTTACTGCTGTATCGAAGCCCTCCAGGCGACCTTGCCACGGTGCTTGCCTTTGGACGGGAATACCAGGTGGGAACCGATCTCGGTCCGCCGCTGGCGTTCTGGCTTGCCGATATCGCGTTTCGCGCCGCGGGCAACCATATGTTCGGCGTTTATCTGCTGGCCCAGATTTGCTCCATCGCGATGTTCTGGGCGCTGTATCTGCTGGCCCGCGCCGTTGTCGGCGGACAACAGGCGGTGCTCGCGGTCTTGCTGACGATGACGGTCGCCGCATTCAGTTCACCCGGCGCCGAGTTTGGCCCTCTGGTGCTCGCCCGTCCGCTCTGGGCGCTGCTGCTGCTGCACTCGTGGCAACTCATTGGCCAAGGGCGGCGTAACGCGTGGTTCGCATGGTCCATCGAGGCCGGACTCTTGCTGCTGACCACCTCCGCTGCGATCGGCCTGCTGTTGCTGCTAGCCGGGTTTGCGCTTGCGAACGCGCGCGGTCGGCGCATGCTGATGTCGTTCGATCCGCTGTTCGCGTTGCTGGTGATTGTCGTGCTGGCGCTGCCGTATCTGGTTTGGCTGATACGCGCCGACGTGCTGGCGTTGCCGCAATGGCCGACGATCCCGGATTTGAGCGGAAGGGCGCTGCACTGGGCCACATTGCTCGGCGGGTTGCTGCTCGCAATTTCCGGCATACTGCTGTTGGTGCTGCTCAATTCCGGGTGGTTCGCTCGCAACCCGGAAGAGGCGCCGATCATCTATCGGCCGCCCGTCGATCCGCTGGCGCGCGATTTTGTTTACTTCTTCGCCATTGGCCCCGCGCTCGTGGGAAGCCTGATCTCCGGTCTGTTCGATCTCGATCGTGTTGTGGGCGGGGCGGGCATCGCATTATTGATGTCGGGCCTGGCCGCGATCGTCGCGACCGGCGATCTAGTTCACCTTCGGCGTCACCGGGTCCTGCGATCGGCCTGGGCGGCCGCCATACTCGCGCCCGCGCTCGCGGTAATCGCGACGACACTTTTTCTCCCCTGGACCGGCAGCGGCGAGGTAGCAACGTCCCTGCCGGCAATCGCGATCGCACGTTTTTTTGATACCAGTTTTGAGCGGCGTACCAACCAACGGCTGCGCGCGGTGACCGGTGACGCGCAGCTTGCAACCTTGATCACGTTGGACGCGCGGCGGCCCCATTTGTTTCTCGACGCGGCACCGGAACGCACGCCCTGGCTGACCTTGGCAAAATTCAACGAAACCGGCGGCGTCGTGGTCTGGCGTGCATCCGACACGATCGGAACGCCGCCGGCCGATATCGTAAGGCGATTTCCCGGCCTGGTGCCCGAAGTGCCGCGGGTGTTCGAGCCGTTGATTACCGGACGGCAGCCGTTGCTGCGAATCGGCTGGGCGATCGTGCGGCCGAAAACGCCGTAGCTTGATCTTCATGGCGAGGAGGCGTTCTTGCGCCGTCCCAAACCCGGGGCCGATAATGTTTCATCCGTCGAGACTCGGCGAAGACGCCGCTTCTTCAGGACGAAGACGTAGTCTGCGCCTGCTCCAGCGTTTTTGCGATGGAACGCAAATCCTGCCACGCCATGCGCTTGTAGGACGGCGAGCGCAGCAGATACGCCGGATGGAATGTGGCAAGCGCGCGGATCACCCGCGTGCCGGTCTCGTAGTCGAACCAACGCCCACGGGTTTTCATGATGCCCTCACGCGTCGATAGCAAGGTCTGGGTGGAGGGATTGCCGAGCGTCACCAGCACGTCCGGGTTCACCAATTCGATTTGGCGCTGGATGAACGGCAGGCAGATTTGCGTCTCCTGTGGTGTCGGGGTGCGGTTGCCGGGTGGCCGCCACGGAATGACATTGGCGATGTAGACGCTGGTGCGGTCTAATCCGATCGCGGCGATCATCCGATCCAGCAACTTGCCGGAACGTCCGACGAATGGCAGTCCCTCTATGTCTTCTTCCCGCCCGGGGGCCTCGCCGACGAACATGATGCGCGCCTGCGGGTTGCCGTCAGCGAATACCAGGCGTGTGGCGGTCGATTTCAGGGCGCAGCCGTCGAATTGTTCCAGGAGCGCGCGCAGCGCCTCGAGCGTGGGCGCAGTCCGTGCCGCTTCCCGCGCCGACAGGATCGCTGCTTCGGGCGCTGGTGCTGCCTCGACGCGCGGGGCCGCGATCACCGCGGGAATTGTCCTGACAGGTTTGGGCAACGCGGCTTCGCGGGCCGCAGCGCCGATGTCGGGATCGGACAGCCGGTTGACCGGCTCCTCGGTCAGCGCGCAGTCGACCCCGGCCTCCAGATAAAAGGCCAGCAATTGCTGAACCGTAGGAGCGCTGTCAGGAGTCATGGCGGGGATGTCAGTGGCATCAGGTCATTCTAGGGCGGATCGCGCGGCAACGAAACGCCCGGCTGTGCATTTCCATGTTGTTCTCAGGCAAAAAATCGGAAACAAACGACCCTTGGAAGCTTTCCTCAACCGGGGCGAGATCAGATCATGAGCACCGAAGAATTGCCGCCGCGCGAATCCATGGAATTCGACGTCGTGATCGTTGGCGCCGGGCCGTCCGGCCTGGCCGCCGCCATCCGGCTGAAGCAACTCAATGCCGATCTCGGGATTGTCGTGGTGGAAAAGGGATCCGAGGTCGGCGCGCACATTCTGTCCGGCGCGGTGATCGATCCGGTGTCGCTCGACAAGCTGATTCCGGATTGGCGCGAGGACGCCGACTGCCCGCTGAAGACGCAGGTCAAGGCCGACAAGTTCTACTGGATGACCGCGGGCAGTGCGATCCCGCTGCCTGGCATCGCGATGCCGCCGCTGATGAACAATCATCATTGCTATATCGGCTCGCTCGGCAATGTGTGCCGCTGGCTCGCGCGGAAGGCCGAGGCGCTCGGCGTCGAGATCTATCCGGGCTTCGCCGCGGTCGAAGTTCTTTACGATGAAAAAGGCGCGGTACGAGGCATCGCGACCGGAGACATGGGTGTCGCCAAGGATGGCTCGCACAAGTCGTCGTATACGCGCGGCATGGAACTGGTCGGCAAATACACGCTGTTCGCCGAAGGCGCGAGGGGCAGCCTGACCAAAGAGCTGATCGCGAAATTTTCCCTCGATGCCAACAGCGAACCGCCGAAATTCGGCATCGGCCTCAAGGAAGTCTGGCAGATCGATCCGGGCAAGCACCAAAAAGGTCTGATCCAGCATACGTTCGGCTGGCCGTTGAACAATTCAACAGGCGGCGGCTCGTTCCTTTATCATTACGACGACAATCTGATCGCGATCGGCTTCGTCGTGCATCTCAATTACGACGATCCGTATTTGTCGCCGTTCGATGAATTCCAGCGCTTCAAGACCCATCCCGCGATACGCACTTTGTTCGAAGGCGGCAAGCGGCTTGCCTACGGCGCGCGCGCCATCACCGAAGGGGGCTATCAGTCGGTTCCGCGCCTGACCTTCGCAGGCGGTGCGCTGATCGGCTGCGCGGCCGGTTTTGTGAATGTGCCGCGTATCAAGGGCGTCCACAACGCCGTTGGCAGCGGCATACTGGCGGCCGAGCATGTTGTCGCCGCGCTCGGCTCGGACCGCGCCAACGATGAACTGGTCGAATACGAGAATGCCTGGCGCGATTCGCCGGTCGGCAAGGATTTGTACCTTGTCCGCAATGTCAAACCGCTGTGGTCGAAGTTCGGGACCATCATTGGCGTAGCTCTCGGCGGCATCGACATGTGGTGCAATACGCTCGGTTTCTCGGTGTTCGGAACGCAGTCCCACGCCAAGCCCGACCGCAAGACGCTCGATCCGGCGAAAGCACATGCGCCGATCGCGCCGCCGAAGCCGGACGGCAGGCTCACCTTCGACAGGCTGTCATCGGTGTTCCTCTCCAACACCAACCATGAAGAGGACCAGCCGGTTCATCTGAAGGTCGCCGACATGAATTTGCAGAAAACGTCCGAGCACGATGTCTATGCGGGGCCCTCCAACCGCTATTGCCCGGCCGGCGTCTATGAATGGGTCGAGGAGGCGACCGGGCCGCGTTTCGTCATCAACGCCCAGAACTGCGTCCACTGCAAAACCTGTGACGTGAAAGATCCGAACGGCAATATCACCTGGGTTCCGCCGGAGGGTGGCGGCGGACCCAATTATGAGGCGATGTGACCACGATTGCGTGAGCCGACCCCCGCCAGTATGAGTGGCGGCCACGATACCGCCACACTGAAAGCGTTTTCAGGCGAAGAAGCTGGCTAGACCGGCGGCCATCTGCCTTTATGCCAATCGATTCGCCACCCCGTATCCTTGCGGTTGAACGCCAAACGCGGCATTGTCGCAGGGCTTGATGCCGCCGGTTGGGTTCGCATTCAAGACTATCCGTAAAATCCTGGAGCTAGGCGAACCGTGATGTTTTCCATTCGTTTCAATCGCTGGACGATCGCCGCATTCGCCTTCACCGCGCTGGCAGTGCCTGGCTCGCTCTCGGCGCAGACGCCCGATCATCCGGCGGACAACTCGGCGCAATTTCCCTCGAGCCGAGATTTGAAATCGCTGACGACGTCGGGCAGCTATCTGGCCGCCCGGCACGCAAGCGTGGAGCGGGATGCCAATTCGGCGGCAACCTTCTATCGCTCCGCCCTCCGCACCGATCCGAAGAACAACGAATTGCTGGATCGCGCGTTCATCTCATCGCTCGCGGATGGCGATATTGACGAGGCGGTAAAGCTCGCCGACCGTATTTTGATCACGGACAAATCCAATCGGGTCGCCCGGCTGGTCGTCGGCGTGCGCGACCTGAAATTGAAGAAATATGCGACCGCGCAGTTAAACATCAACCAGTCGATTCGCGGGCCGATTACAGATTTGGTCGCGACGCTGCTGTCGGGCTGGGCCAGTTACGGCGCAGGCGACATCAAAACGGCGGTCGCCAACATCGACAAGCTGACCGGTCCGGAATGGTATCCGATCTTCAAAGACCTGCATTCCGGCATGATCCTCGAACTCGCGGGCAAGGAAAAGGACGCCGGTACCCGCTTCGAACGTGCCTACAAGCTTGACGATTCCATGCTGCGCGTGGCCGACGCCTATGCCCGCTGGCTGTCGCGCAACAAGGATGATGCTGCGGCAATGGCGGTTTATGAGGCCTTCGACAAGAAGCTCGCGCGGCATCCCCTGGTATTGGACGGCTTGCGCGAAACCAAGGCCGGTAAGAAGTTGTCGCCGCTGGTGGATTCGCCACAGACCGGCGCCGCCGAAGCGCTTTACGGAATAGGCGCAACGCTGACGCGCCGCGGCGGCGAGGATCTGGCGCTGGTCTATCTGCAGCTCTCGCTGTACCTCGCGCCCAATCATCCGCTGGCGCTGCTGTCGCTCGCCGACCTCTACGAGTTCGTGAAGAAGCCGGCGATGGCGATCAAGGTTTACGAGCGCATGCCGGCGAGTTCGCCGCTGAAGCGCAATGCGCAGATTCAGCTGGCGACCAATCTCGATGCCGCCGAGCGCAGCGACGAGGCGATCAAGATTTTGAAAACCGTCACGACGGAAGATCCCAAGGACCTCGAGGCCATCATGGCGCTGGGCAATATCGAGCGAGGGCGCAAGAAATTCGCCGATTGCGCCCAGACCTACTCGCTGGGCATCGATGCGTTGCCGGCGAATAACGACAAGGCCAACAGCGTTTATTATTATTACCGCGGCATCTGCGAGGAGCGCTCCAAGCAGTGGAGCAAGGCCGAGGCCGATATGCGCAAGGCGCTCGAGCTGCAGCCCGAGCAGCCGCATGTGCTGAACTATCTTGGCTACTCGTGGATCGATCAGGGCATCAATCTCGACGAAGGAATGAAGATGATCAAGCGGGCCGTCGACCAGCGCCCGGACGACGGCTACATCGTGGACTCGCTGGGCTGGGCCTATTTCCGCATCGGCAATTACGAGGACGCGGTGAAGAACCTCGAGCGCGCGATCGATCTCAAGCCTGAAGACCCGACGATCAACGACCATCTCGGCGACGCCTATTGGCGTATCGGCCGCACGCTGGAAGCAAAATTCCAGTGGGCCCATGCCCGCGACCTGAAGCCGGAGCCGGAAGAGCTGCCCAAGATCGAAGCCAAGATCGAAAACGGGCTGCCCGAGGACACCTCCTCGGCCGCTTCCGCGGACAAGAAAAAAGAAGACGACAAAGGCGGCTGATCGAAGGGCTGATCGCCGATGCCAGCGCTGATCGAGGACGGGCGGGCCAAGGTCAACCTGACCCTTCGGGTGGTTGGCCGACGGGTCGACGGCTATCACGACCTCGAAAGCGTGGTCGCGTTTGCCGATTGCGCCGACCACCTGAGCCTGACGCCTGGATCCGGATTGAATCTCGAAGACCATCGGGCCGCTTGCCCGGGACTGCGGCGAGCCCGTCGATAATCTGGTGTTCAAGGCCGCGCAATTGCTGGGTGAACGTGTGCCGGACCTGCGGTTCGGCGATTTCACGCTCGACAAGGTGCTCCCGGTCGCAGCCGGCATCGGCGGCGGTTCCGCCGATGCCGCAGCGGCGCTGCGGTTGCTGGCGCGGGCCAACGGTCTTGCCATCGACGATGCGCGCCTGATCGAGGCTGCGCAACTGACGGGCGCCGATGTGCCGGTTTGCCTGGCCTCGCGCGCCTGCGTCATGACGGGTGTCGGTGAAACGTTGCAGCCGCTCAGCTTGCCGAAAATGCCGTGCGTGATGGTGAATCCGCGCGTTCCCGTGTCGACCCGGGATGTGTTTGAAGCGCTGGGTTTGCGAAATGGCGAGCTGCTTGTGGGCGCCACCGACGTGATCCAGGCAGCGGCCTGGCCGGAAAGCGGAGCATCGATCGGCGACTGGATCGAAACCCTTGCCGCGGTTTCCAACGACCTCGAAGCGCCGGCAATGCGCATTCAACCCGTCATCGGCGAGGTGCTGTCGGCGCTCGGTGCTGCCGGCGGCGCACGGCTGGCGCGGATGTCGGGATCGGGCGCGACATGTTTTGCGATTTTCGAGGACGGCGCCGAGGCGCTGCGCGCGTCGCAGAAAATTCAGCAAGATCACCCGATGTGGTGGGTGCACGTGGGAGCGCTGAGCTAAGCAGAACTCTCGTCGTGAGGCGGCGCACTTGCGCCCTCTCGAACCATGAGTGTTGGATATCCCTCATCCTTCGAGATGTGCGCCAACGGACGTGCGCTTCGGTATGTCGAGGTCAGTGCGATCGTGCCAGGCAGAACGCCACCACCTGCTCGAGCGCGGTCTTCATCGGGGAAGCCGGAAACAGCGCCAGCGCGTCGACCGCCATCGCCCCATAATGCTGGGCGCGGTTGATGGTGTCCTCCAGTGCGCGGTGCTTGGTCATCAGGCCGATGGCGTGATCGAGGTCGCCCTCGCCAATCTTGCCGCGCTCCAGTGCATTGATCCAGAAAGCACGCTCGCCGTCGTTGCCGCGGCGGAACGCCAGCACCACCGGCAGCGTGATCTTGCCTTCGCGGAAATCGTCGCCGATGTTCTTGCCGAGCTTGGCGGCCTTGCCGCCATAGTCCAGAACGTCGTCCACCAGCTGGAACGCGATGCCCAGATTCATGCCGACCGAGCGGCACGCGGTCTGTTCGGCCTTCGGACGATTGGCGATGACGGGACCGACCTCGCAGGCCGCCGCGAACAGCTCGGCGGTCTTGCCGCGGATCACGGCGAGATATTCGTCTTCCGTGGTGGCGGTATTTTTCGCCGCCGCAAGCTGCATCACTTCGCCTTCGGCGATCGTTGCCGCGGCGGATGAGAGAATGTCGAGCGCGCGCAGCGAGCCGACCTCGACCATCATGCGAAAGGCCTGGCCGAGCAGGAAATCGCCGACGAGAACGCTGGCCTCGTTGCCCCACAGCATGCGCGCCGACAGCTTGCCGCGCCGCAATTCGCTTTCGTCGACAACGTCGTCGTGCAGCAATGTGGCGGTATGCATGAACTCGACGGAGGCCGCGAGCTTGATGTGGCCGTCGCCGGAATAGCCCGTGAGGCTCGCCATCGCCAGCGTCAGCATCGGGCGCAGCCGCTTGCCGCCTGAGGAGATCAGGTGGTTGGCGACCTCGGGGATCATGGTGACCTCCGAGCCGGTCCGCGACAGAATAGTGCTGTTGACGCGTTCCATATCGGCGGCGACAAGCCCGACCAGTTCATCTATCGAGGCGCTCGAGGGGCTTTCGAAGGGTACAATAACCGCCACACTGGCCTCCACATTTGCCCAATTCGCCCTATCCTTGGTTTACAATAGAAAGTGCCGGGGAACGCGGCAAGGGCACGATGCGGTTGACATGCCTCGTGCCGCCGCTGCGTCCGGCCGACAAAGGAGACCCAAAGTTGCGGGAATTGGTTCGAACCAACGATATGGTGCTGGTTTCGGCTATTGGTGCGCTGCTCGACGGCGCCAATATCCATCATCTGGTGCTGGATCAGAACATGAGCATTATCGAAGGTTCCCTTGGAGTTTTGCCGCGCCGGATTCTGGTCCATGACGATGATAATCGCGAGGCGCGGCAAATTCTCAGCGATGCAGGCCTCGCGCACGAACTGCGGGCCGATGACTGATCCCGGCGCATTTACCGAGGATGCATTTCTCGGCGGGCAATTGCGCCTGCGGCAACCGAAGTCGGGTCACCGCGCCGGTCACGACGCCATGCTGCTGGCTGCGGCGACGCCAGCGCGATCAGGCGATCGCGTGGTTGATTTCGGCGCGGGCGTCGGCGCCGCCGGCCTCGCGGTCGCCAAACGCGTGGCCCCGATCGAGCTCGTTCTGGTCGAGATCGATGCGGCGCTCGCCGGTCTCGCACGCGACAACGCCGCCTCGAATGCAATCGCGGCTGACGTCATCGTGCTGGACGTCACATCTGCCGCCGACGCCTTTGCCGCAGCCGGTCTAGCCCCTGACAGTGTCGACGTCGTCCTGATGAATCCACCGTTCAATGACCCCACGCGGCACCGCGCCTCGCCGGACAAGGGACGCGAGACCGCGCATGTGGCGACGGTTGCGACGCTGGAGAGCTGGATTCACGCGGCGCGACGAATTCTGAAATCCGGCGGTGTCCTCACGTTAATCTGGCGCGCCGACGGCCTGGCTGAAGTACTGACGACGCTCGCTCGCGGCTTTGGCAGTCTGGCAATTCTGCCGGTCCATGGCGATGCAGCGACCCCGGCGATACGCGTGCTGATTCGCGCCATCAAGGGTGGAAGGGCGCCGACTCAGATACTTGCGGCGCTGATGCTCAAAGATGAGTCAGGCGTGCCCAATAAACAGGTGCGGGAAATTCTGACGGGGAAGGGGAATCTGCCGCTAGCAATGGCTTGAAGCCGGCTTAACCGCTCAGGCTTTGAGCAGATCGGCTACTGCGGAAGCGTTTCTGATCGCTGTTTTGGCGCAGAAGTGAAATGAATCGCGGTCAAAAGTGTACCGATTAGCGCCATCAGCAGGTAGATTTTCATATCTTTTCTCCGCCGCACCGTTGCAGCTGACAACGACCGCAATGCAAAAGGCGTTCCATACGGTTCAATGACAGCCGCGTGATAAAAAATGGTTAATCCTGAGGAAAACGCATGATCGAGGAAATTGATAATCGGGGCGGATGGCGCGGCCTGATCGACAAAGGGATGGAGTGGCTTCCGCCGCGTCTGCGGCGTGGAACCGCGGTGGTGCCTGTGGTCAGGCTGTCAGGCTTGATCGGCGCAGTGACGCCGCTGCGGCCGGGCATGTCGCTGGCCGGCGTCGCCAGAACGCTCGAGCGTGCTTTCGCGATGAAAAATGCACGGGCGGTGGCGCTGGTGATAAATTCGCCCGGCGGTTCGCCGGTGCAGTCGCGCCAGATCTACTTGCGGATTCGGCAACTCGCCGCGGAAAAGAAATTACCGGTGTTGGTGTTTGTCGAGGATGTCGCGGCATCCGGCGGCTACATGATCGCTTGCGCGGGCGACGAAATTTTCTGCGATCCATCGTCGATCCTGGGCTCGATAGGGGTCGTCGGCGGCTCCTTCGGATTTCAGGATTTGATAAGAAAGATCGGCGTCGAGCGGCGGCTGTATACGGCGGGCGCGCACAAGGCGATGCTCGATCCGTTCCTGCCGGAAAAACCCGACGATGTCGCACGCGTCAAAGCGCTTCAGCAGGAGATCCACGCCATCTTCATTGCGCTGGTAAAGCAGAGCAGGGGCAGCAGGCTGAAGGGCACCGATGAGGTTCTCTTTACCGGCGAATATTGGGCGGGCGAGACATCCATTTCGCTTGGCCTTGCGGATGCAATCGGCGATTTGCGCTCGACATTGCGCGCACGCTACGGTGACAAGGTACTGACTCCGGTGATCGCGCCTGCGACGGGGCTGTTGTCCGGCCTTCTGGGCCGAAAATCGGCCGGGGCGGGAACCCAGAGTCAGCTGGAGGGTATCGGGGGTCTGCCGGACGAACTGATTTCGGCGCTGGAGACTCGGGCAATTTGGGCCAAATTCGGGTTCTAGGGCGGTTCCGCCCCGCGCCATTTGGTCCTGGACATTGCGATTGCAGACCGGGCCTGCTTGCGCGACAATATGAATCGGGTGTGACGAATGAACGACGACAAGGATCGACCGATGCCGCCGCTGATCGCATTTGCGGGCGCCCTGGGTGGGCTGGCCGTGGTCCGCTGGGCCTACCGGACAGCCATCAGGGTCAACAGGGAGTTGGAGGAGGCCCGCCTCGCCCGGGTCGCCGAGGCTGCCAGGTCGAACGACATTCCGACGCTGCGGCGGGATCCCAACACCGGCGCTTATCGCCCCGGCTGATTCTCATGCTGGGGAGCAGGCGGTAGCCTGCCTCTCCAAGGCCCCTGTATCGGGAATGATATTGATCCCCGGATCATGTCGCCGGGACATTGCCTTGATTCCCTGCCTTCCCGCCGATACGGTCCCGCGCGCTTGGCCCCCGGCGAAAACCTGACCTGACGATGGACTCCATACCTCCGCACATGCGCCCGGAACGCTCGTTCCAGGGACTGATCCTGACGCTGCAGCGTTATTGGGCGGATTACGGCTGCGTGATCCTGCAACCCTACGACATGGAAGTGGGCGCGGGCACCTTTCACCCCGCGACGACGCTGCGCGCGCTCGGCCCGAAGCCCTGGAATGCGGCCTATGTGCAGCCGTCGCGGCGGCCGAAGGATGGCCGCTACGGCGAAAATCCCAACCGGCTGCAGCACTACTACCAGTTCCAGGTGATCCTGAAGCCGTCGCCACCGGACCTCCAGGACCTCTATCTGAAATCGCTGGAGGCGATCGGCATCGATTCACGCCTGCACGACATCCGCTTTGTCGAGGACGATTGGGAAAGCCCGACGCTCGGCGCGTGGGGGTTGGGGTGGGAATGCTGGTGCGATGGCATGGAAGTGTCGCAGTTCACCTACTTCCAGCAGGTCGCGGGCGTCGAATGCGCGCCGGTCGCGGGCGAACTCACCTACGGGTTGGAGCGGCTCGCCTGCTATCTGCAGGGCGTCGACCGCATCATGGATCTCAACTTCAATGGCCGTGAAGGCGCCGAGAAAGTCACCTACCGCGAGGTGTTCTTCCAGGCCGAACAGGAATACTCGCGGCACAATTTCGAATACGCCGACACCGTGATGCTGTTCGAGCAGTTCAGGATGGCCGAGGAAGCCTGCAGGAAATATCTCGATGCCGGATGGAAAGACGGCAAGCGCGAAGCTCACCTGATGGCGCTGCCGGCCTATGACCAATGCATCAAGGCCAGCCACGTATTCAATCTGCTCGACGCGCGCGGCGTGATTTCGGTAACCGAACGGCAGAGCTACATCATGCGCGTGCGCGAACTCGCCAAAGCCTGCGGAGAAGCCTGGGTGCATACCGAAGCGGGCGGGGCGGGTTTGGATGGTTCCCGGTGAGCACGATTTTAAATTGGAAGATTCCGGCGAGTGCGGATTTGCGTCCCTCCCCCCGCTTGCGGCGGGGAGGGGTCGGGGGTGGGGGGTGGATGTCACAGAGAACGCCGCGTCCTATCGACAAACGCGCGCCGCGCGCTCGAGCTTTGCGCCGTGACGTGACCGAAGCCGAAAAGAGGCTTTGGCAATATTTGCGACAACCTCCGTTCAAGGAATGTCACTTTCGGCGCCAGGCAACGATCGGTCCGTATTTCGCCGACTTCGCCAGCCATCAGCCTAGAATTGTCATCGAACTCGATGGTGGGCAGCATTCCCTTAGTCCGTCTGACGAAGTACGCACGCGGTATCTCGAAGCGAATGGCTATCGCGTGCTGCGGTTCTGGAATAATGACGTGCTCGCGAACATCGATGGCGTTGCAACTCAAATCCATACGGCGAGCGGCACCGAAAGCCCCCCACCCCTGACCCCTCCCCACCGCAAGCGGGGGGAGGGGAAACGCGATCTTGCCCCAGGGGAGCCGCGCCCGGGTGCGAAGCGAGCGCTGCGCCGTCCTCGCAAAGAGCGCCACTAAATGCCCGATCTTCTCCTCGAGCTTTTCTCCGAAGAAATTCCCGCGCGGATGCAGGCGAAGGCGGCCGACGATCTGCGCCGCATGGTGACCGACAAACTGGTTGCCGAGGGGCTGGTCTATGAAGGCGCGAAAGCATTTGCCACGCCGCGGCGGCTGACGCTGACGGTGCACGGCATTCCGGCGCGGCAATCCGACCTCAAGGAAGAGCGCAAGGGACCGCGCGTCGGCGGACCGGACGCTGCGATCGCCGGTTTTCTCAAGGCCACCGGCCTTGCCTCGCTCGATGAGGCGAAGATCCAGCGCGATCCCAAAAAAGGCGATTTCTACATCGCGCTGATCGAAAAGCCCGGCCGCGCCACGCTCGACGTGCTGGCCGACATGCTGCCGGTCATCATCAGGACTTTCCCGTGGCCGAAGTCGATGCGCTGGGGCGAGCGCTCGGCGAAGCCGGGCGCGCTGCAATGGGTGCGGCCGCTGCATGCGATCGTCGCCACCTTCGGCATGGAGACCGAGGAGCCGGAAGTGGTCCAGTTCGCCGTCGACGGCATCGCGGCCGGCCAGACCACCTACGGCCATCGCTTCATGGCGCCGGCGGCGATCGGTGTGCGCCGGTTCGAGGATTATGAGGCGAAGCTGATCGAGGCGAAGGTCGTGCTCGATCCCGAGCGTCGAAAGGACGCCATTCTCACCGACGCGAAGCAGTTGGCATTCGCGCAAGGCTTCGAGCTCGTGGAGGACCAGGTGCTGCTCGAGGAGGTCGCGGGCCTGGTCGAATGGCCCGTGGTGCTGATGGGATCGTTCGACAAGGAGTTTTTGTCGATTCCCTCGGAGGTGATCCGCGCGACGATCCGGAACAACCAGAAGTGCTTCGTGGTGAGATCTCCGGAGGGTCTCCCCGCCGCAAGCGGGGGGAGGGGAGATACTCTCGCGCCAAAATTCATCCTCACCGCCAACATCGAAGCGTCGGATGACGGCAAGGCCATCGTCGCCGGCAACGAGCGCGTCATCCGCGCGCGCCTGTCGGACGCGAAGTTTTTTTACGAAACCGATCTGAAGACGAAGCTCGAAGACCGGCTTCCGAAATTCGGCGGAATCGTGTTTCACGAGAAGCTCGGCACGCAAGGCGAGCGCATCAAACGGATCGAACGGCTGGCGGCGGAGATCGCGCCGCTGGTTGGCGCCGATGTCGAGAAGGCAGCGCGCGCCGCAAGGTTGGCGAAAGCCGATTTGCTGACCGAAGTAGTCGGTGAATTTCCGGAACTGCAGGGACTGATGGGCAAGTATTATGCGCTGGCGCAGGGCGAGGATGCTTCTGTCGCTGCCGCAAGCGAGGAACATTACAAGCCGCAGGGGCCAGCGGATCGCGTGCCGACCGATCCGGTGAGTGTGGCGGTGGCGCTGGCGGACAAGATCGATACGCTGGTCGGTTTCTGGGCGATCGATGAGAAACCGACGGGAAGTAAAGACCCATATGCTCTCCGGAGAGCGGCGTTGGGGGTGATCAGGATCGTCCTTGATCGGCGCATCAAAGTTAGTTTGAGAGAGGTTGTCGAACATCATTTCAAGAATTCATTCGATCCTCGAAAAATAGATGTCTCAACTCAGAGCGATCTTCTGATGTCGTTCTTTGAGGACAGACTTAAAGTTCAATTGCGAGAACAAAAGGCGCGGCACGACCTAGTCGATGCGGCCTTAAGCTCGGGATCGCTTGTGGAAGGGCATCCGCTCGTTTCGATCGTTGACCGCGTCGAGGCGCTCGGCAAATTTCTTGATACTGACGATGGCAAGAATCTGCTCGCCGGCACCAAGCGTGCTGCCAACATTTTGCGTATCGAAGAGAAGAAAGACGGCAAGACTTACGATGGCGCGCCCAACGCAGCGCTCTACCACCTTGATGAGGAGAAAGCGCTCGCGCAGGCCATAGACGAGGTGAAGAGGGAAGCCGCCGCCGCCGTCAGCAAGGAGAATTACGCCGCCGCCATGAGCGCAATTGCAAAGTTGCGACCGGTGGTCGATGCATTCTTCGACAAGGTAAAGGTCAACGATGACGACGCCGAAGTTCGTGAAAATCGACTGAGGTTGCTCAATGAAATCCGCGCTGCCACGCGTACAGTGGCAGATTTTTCCCAGATTCAGGATTAGTTAGGCCCCGCTCAACGCAACGCCGTCATTCCCGAGCCTGCGCCAAGGCGCTCATCCGGGAATGACGAGCGGGAGGCGGTAAGGTGTCAACGCGGCACCACTCTCGCACAAAGAAAAAGCCCCGCCCGGTGGGGGAGACCGGGCGAGGCCTTCATGCCCGGCTCGCCGCTGCGGTAGCCCCCCGGACATTTCGCTCAGACGGGCGTGAGCTTTACTCGACCACCTGAACGATGCGGCGCGTGCGCGGTTCGACCAGCACGGTCCGTCCGTTCACCACGGTGTAGCGATAGGGCGTCACGCCGAACGTCTGGGGCACGTCATAATAGGTGACGCCGGTTTCCGGCAGCACACCGCCGACGATCACGCGATCCGGAATGGTGTAATTCGGCACGCGTTCGCGCACGATGTATTCGCGGAACGCCGGCCGCTGATCGACGGCGATGCCGTCGATGTCCTCGTTGACGATCACGCTGCCGCCGCGAACGACGCCCGTGGTGACTACGCCCTGCGCCTGCGCCGCGACCGGTGCACTGATGGCGGCTGCGATCGCTGCGATAGCAAGTATCCTGTTCCGCATGTTCAACTCCTTCGCGATAGATGCAAGCCGGCTTGTGCCGGCACGCAATCCCACCCAATTCATCGCGCGCGGCATCGTTCCCAGGAAAATGTGCAACTCACCGCTGCAATTTTCGGCATTCTTCGAGTGCGTTGGAACCCGTTGAAGCGACAGGCGTCTGCTATCGTGGAACCGCGCATGGGGATAAAATCCAGGTCTCGATTCGATTCCCGCAAGTGTCATTCCGGAGACGTTCAATGACCATCACTGCTGCCCACATTCCTGCCATCGTGGCCCTGATCGCGGGCATTTTGATTTTGATCATGCCGCGGCTGCTCAACCTCGTGGTAGCGATCTATCTGATATGCACCGGCCTGATCGGTCTCGGCTTGCTCAAATGGCTTCACATGTAGCGTTTAAACCGGGGACTCGCGGCTTGCGCGGAACCCTCCAAAGTGGTGTAAGGCGCGCAACTTCCTCCCCTCTCGCGGATTGTTTGTAAGTCATGGCCAAAGCCCTCGCCAAAGCTAAGAAAATCGCAGCGAAATCAAAGTCATCGACGCCGGCGACGGCAAAAGCCACGCCGCCTGGCAGCGCCCGCAAGGCTCTGAAAAAGAGCGCCGCCAAGTCAGCGCCGAAATCCGCCGTCAAAGCTGGTGCAAGCAAGTCTGTCGCGGATGCGGCGAAATCCGGCAAATGGGCATTTACGTTTGGCGACGGCAAGGCCGAAGGCAAAGCCGGACTGCGTGATCTGCTTGGCGGCAAGGGCGCTAATCTCGCCGAGATGGCCAATCTCGGTCTGCCGGTACCTCCCGGCTTCACCATCCCGACCTCGGTTTGCACGTATTTTTACGCGCACGATAAATCCTATCCGAAAGAATTGAAGGCGCAGGTCGAAAAGGCGCTCGACCACGTTGGTAAGTTGACCGGCAAGGGGTTCGGAGATCCCCGGAATCCGCTGCTGGTTTCGGTGCGTTCGGGTGGCCGCGCTTCGATGCCGGGCATGATGGACACCGTGCTCAATCTCGGCCTCAACGACAAGACGGTCGAAGCGCTGGCCGAAATGTCAGGCGATCGCCGCTTCGCCTATGACAGCTACCGCCGCTTCATCACGATGTACTCGGACGTAGTACTCGGCTTCGAGCATCATCACTTCGAGGATATTCTCGATACCTTCAAGGACAGCCAGGGCTATACGCTCGACACCGATCTCACCGGCGACGACTGGGTCGATCTGGTCGGCCGCTACAAGGATGCGGTGGCTCGGGAAACCGGCCGGGATTTCCCGCAGGATCCGCACGCGCAATTGTGGGGCGCGATCGGCGCGGTGTTTTCATCGTGGATGAACGCGCGCGCGGTGACATACCGCCGGCTGCACGACATTCCGGAATCCTGGGGCACTGCGGTCAACGTGCAGGCGATGGTGTTCGGCAATATGGGCGAGACCTCGGCGACCGGCGTTGCGTTCACGCGCAATCCCTCGACGGGCGAGAGCAAGCTGTACGGCGAATACCTGATCAACGCGCAGGGCGAAGACGTGGTGGCGGGCATTCGCACGCCGCAGGACATCACCGAATACGCGCGCACGGAATCCGGCTCCGACAAGGCATCGATGGAAACGGCGATGCCCGAGGCGTTCAAGGAGCTGACCCGGATCTACACACTGCTCGAAAAGCATTACCGCGACATGCAGGACATGGAGTTCACGGTCGAGCAGGGCAAGCTATGGATGTTGCAGACCCGCGGCGGCAAGCGCACCGCGAAGGCAGCATTGCGCATCGCCGTCGAGCTCGCCAGTGAAGGCCTGATCTCGAAAAAGGACGCGGTATCCCGGATCGACCCTGCGTCGCTCGATCAATTGCTGCATCCGACCATCGATCCCTCCGCGAAGCGCGATGTCATCGCCACCGGCCTGCCGGCGTCGCCGGGCGCCGCTTCCGGCGAGATCGTGTTCTCTTCGGATGAAGCCGCGAAACTGCAGGCCGATGGCCGCAAGGTCGTGCTGGTGCGGATCGAGACCAGCCCCGAGGACATTCACGGCATGCACGCGGCCGAAGGTATTCTGACCACGCGCGGCGGCATGACCTCGCATGCCGCGGTGGTCGCGCGCGGCATGGGCAAGCCCTGCGTCTCCGGCTGCGGCACCATCCGCGTCGACTACGGCCGCGGCACCATGAGCATCGGCTCGCGCACCTTCAAGACCGGCGATGTCATCACTATCGACGGATCGGTAGGCCAGGTACTGGCCGGGCGGATGCCAATGATCGAGCCGAAATTGTCAGGCGAATTCGGCACGCTGATGGGTTGGGCCGATCAGGTCCGCAAGCTCGGGGTTCGCGTTAACGCGGATACGCCGGAGGACGCGCGCACCGCCATTAAATTCGGCGGCGAGGGCATCGGGCTTTGCCGCACCGAGCACATGTTCTTCGAGGAAACCCGGATCCGCACCGTGCGCGAGATGATTCTCGCCGAGGACGAGCAGACGCGCCGTGCCGCGCTGTCGAAGCTCCTGCCGATGCAGCGCGCCGATTTCGTCGAGCTGTTCGAGATCATGAAAGGACTGCCGGTGACGATCCGGCTGCTCGATCCGCCGCTGCACGAGTTCCTGCCGCACACCCAGGCCGAGATCGAGGAAGTCGCGCGCGCGATGAATACCGATCCGCGGCGGCTCGCCGATCGTGCCCGCGATCTCGCGGAATTCAACCCGATGCTCGGCTTTCGCGGCTGCCGCCTCGCCATCGCCTATCCTGAGATCGCCGAGATGCAGGCGCGTGCTATCTTTGAAGCGGCGGTCGAAGCGGGAAAACGGACTGGCAAGGCCGTCGGGCTCGAAGTGATGGTGCCGCTGATCGCGACCAAGACCGAGTTCGATCTGATCAAGGCGCGGATCGACGCGACAGCGCAGTCGGTGATGAAGGAGACCGGAATCAAGCTGAGCTACCAGGTCGGCACCATGATCGAACTGCCGCGCGCCTGCCTGATGGCCGGCGATATCGCAAAGACCGCGGAATTCTTTTCGTTCGGCACCAACGACCTGACGCAGACGACCTATGGCATCAGTCGCGACGACGCCGCCGGTTTCCTCGGCACCTACATCGCCAAGGGAATCCTGGAGGTCGATCCGTTCATCTCGGTCGATCGTGACGGCGTCGGCGAGTTGGTGAAGATCGGCGTTGCACGCGGGCGCAAGACCCGCCCGAATCTCAAGGTTGGCATTTGCGGCGAGCACGGCGGCGACCCCGCGTCGGTGGCGTTCTGCCACGAGATCGGACTGGATTACGTCTCGTGCTCGCCCTATCGCGTGCCGATCGCGAGGCTGGCCGCGGCGCAGGCCGCTCTCGGCAAGGTGGTCGCCAGCCAGGCGTGACTTCTGCGCTTTCCTGATGATCAAGATGAAGACGGCGTCATGCCCGGGCTTGTCCCGGGCATCCACGTCTTACGACGTTGGCGAGAGAGAAGATGCGAACGTCCGGGACAAGCTCGGCCATGACGATGGAACCGATGCTCGGTATTGTAAGCAAATCTTCATCATTTCCGTTGACGCGATATTTACCACTTTGTTCGAACGCCTGTTTACCAACGTTCTCAATGTGACCGACGCAAACCCAGCAAATGCTTGCCTGTGTCGCGCGTGCAACGCCGATTAACCTCCTCGCAACCTAAATTCGATACCAACAAAAAAGATCGAATTGCACACGGATCTACCGGGTTCGATCGTGTGTGGCGTTGCGTGAGCGTATCGATGGTAGTAGTGCGTAACCGGCCGAAGGGCGCGCGTTTCGCGTCTTTCGGCCTTGGTCTTTGCATCTTCGCAATGATGCCGGCGGAAGTCGGCTATCAGGATATTGCATCGCTGCTGGCCCGGCAGCCGGGCGTCGCCGAACGTTGGCAGAAACGGGTGTTCTCCGCCGCCAGCACCATCCAGGTCGCTACCTACAGCTTCGGCCGTCCGATCGGGACCTCGACTCCGCAAACCGTGAGCTATCGGCTGGCCAGCCTCGACAATCAAGGCATCGGCATTACCGGTTCGGTGACGCGCAATCCGCTCGCGCAGGCGCCGTCGCGCTATCAGGCATCCGATTTTCCCAAGGTCGATCGCACGCTGAAGGGCGATCGCCTCGTCACTGCCCCTCCCGAAACGCCGGTACCCGCGGTGGTCGCGCCATCGAATGAGGACCCATCGACGTCCAATGCCTCCGTGGCAGGTGCAAAAACTGCCTTGGCCACGCCGACCGCGGAAAGCATCCCGCTCGATCCGGAACTTCAGGAAGCGCTGAGCGCTCCGCCGCTTGCACAATACGATGTTTCGATGTCGCTCGAAGCCCAGCCGCTCGACGATTTGAAAGGCGCGCCCGATGCAGCGGCCATCGCGGTGGAACCCGCCCCGTCGCACGACGGTTTCTCGGTGAAAACCGCGAGCCTGTTTTTCGGAAGCTCGTCGCTCGGCGGCTCAGCGGAGAGCATGGAGCGCTGGCGGCCTGGTGAGGAGCCTCTGATCGTGATGCCGGGGGCGGTCGCCGATCCCGACTTGAAAGTGATGGCGTCGCTGCCGACCGCAGTCGACGAACCATCCAAGGCATCCGGGAGCGGCGAGAGCATCGCCGCCAAGGGTGAAGTCAACACCGACAATCAGCGCGCGAAGACGCCGGCGGAGCGGCTCGGCCTGTTCGATGAGAAGACGCGTGCCAAATCGGAGAAATGCCTCGCCGAAGCCGTGTATTTCGAAGCTCGCGGTGAAGCCGTGCGCGGCCAGATCGCGGTGGCGCAGGTAGTGATGAACCGCGCGTTCTCCGGCTTCTACCCGAACACGGTGTGCGGCGTAGTCTATCAGAACAAGCATCGCCACCTGGCGTGCCAGTTCACCTTCGCCTGCGATAACGTCGCCGACGTTGTACGCGAGCCCGACATGTGGGACCGCGCCAGGAAAATCGCAAAGGCGATGCTCGACGGTCAGCTTTGGTTGCCGGAAGTCGCCAAGTCGACGCACTACCACGCCTATTGGGTACGTCCGTCCTGGGTGAACGAAATGAAGAGAACCTACAAATTCGGCGTGCACACCTTCTACCGGCCGCGCGCATGGGGCGACGGCAGCGAGGCGCCGAGCTGGGGAACGCCCGCGGAGACCGCGGCGATCTCGGCGAAGCTTGCGGAAGCCGCGCATAGCTCGGCCGAGTTGTCGGACTCAACAGTGCGGCGCTAACTCAGGCATCGATATCGAGCGCGACGTCGAAATTCGGAGCGGAGTGAGTAAGCGCCCCGGACGACGCATAGTCCACGCCGGTCGCGGCGATCTTTGCAATCGTACCCTGGGTGACGCCGCCGGAAGCCTCCAGAACGACGCGCCCTTTCGCGAGCTTCACGGCCTCGGTCAGCGTCGCGATGTCCATATTGTCCAGCAGCACCACGTCGGCAAGACCGCTGTCGAGCACCTCGCGTAGTTGCGCAAGCGTATCGACCTCGATCTCGACCTTGACGAGATGCCCGGCATGCGCCCGCGCGCGCTCCAGCACCCGTGTGATGCCGCCGGCGACCGCGATGTGGTTGTCCTTGATCAGGATCGCATCGTCGAGCCCGAAGCGATGATTGAACCCGCCGCCGCAGCGTACGGCATATTTCTCGAGCGCGCGCAGGCCCGGCGTGGTTTTTCGGGTGCAGCAGATGCGCAACTTCGTGCCGGCGGTATGGCGCACATATTCGGCGGTAAGCGTGGCGATGCCGGAAAGCCGGCCGACAAAATTCAGCGCCGCGCGCTCGCCGGCCAGCACCGCGCGCGCCTGGCCTGAAATCGTCAGCACGTGCACGCCGGCGGCCACGGTGCTGCCGTCGCGATAGTGAGCCTGGATGTTGATATCCGCCGACAGCTTTTGAAACGTCGCAACCGCCAGCGGCAGCCCGGCGATTACTCCGGCCTGCCGCGCGATCAGGATGGCGCGGGCCTGGGTTGTTTCCGGGATAGTGGCAATCGAGGTGATATCGCCGGCGCGGCCGAGATCCTCATCCAGCGCGCGCTGCACCGCCTCGTCGATGACGAGCGGCGACAGAAACGCTTCCGGTTGCAACAGCGCGGCTGGAGTTGTCACGATGCGCGTTCCCGATCAGGCGATCATCGGCTGCGCGGTTCGCGCGGGCGCGCGCTCGTTGAGCGATGCCGCGATCTCCCGCGCTGTCGCCAGCGTCGTCATGGTGCGATGAGCGAGCGCCGGTTTTTCAGTTGGGCAATCCGAGCGGTAATGCGCCCCGCGGCTTTCGCGCCGCGCCCAAGCCGAGCTCGCCACCAACAGCGCCGTGGTTGCCATATTGCGCAGGTCGACATTGCCGGTATCCCGCTCGATCGCCGCGAACGATCGCACCGCTTCCGCCAGCCTATCGCCGTCGCGGATGACCCCGACATGCGAGGTCATCATCGCCCGAAGGCTTGCCTCCGACGGCGCGGGCATCGCGGAATTTCGGCTCATCGACGCCAGCGGCGAGCGGGCGGGCGCGGCGATGCTGCTGCCGCTGATATCTTCCGCGATACGCGCGGCATAGACCACGGCCTCGAGCAGAGAGTTCGACGCAAGCCGGTTGGCGCCGTGCGCGCCGGTGGACGATACTTCGCCGCCGGCCCACAGCCCCTTCAACGACGTGCGGCCATGAATATCCACCGATATGCCACCCATGTGATAGTGCGCGGCCGGCGCCACCGGAATCGGTTGTCTTGCCGGATCGATGCCGGCGGCCATGCAGCTTGCATAGACAGCTCGGAAATTTCTCGGCGAATTGCGTGCCGAGCGCATCGCGCGCGTCGAGGAACGCGCCATGGCCGGCGGCGATTTCGGCGAACACGCCGCGCGCGACGATATCGCGCGGCGCAAGTTCGGCCAGCGGGTGCCGCGCCAGCATGAAACGTTCGCCCCTGTCGTTGATCAGCGTCGCGCCCTCGCCGCGCAAAGCTTCGGTCGCCAGCGGAGCCGGATCGCGACCCGACCATGATGGCGGTGGGATGAAACTGCACGAATTCGGGATCCGCTATAACGGCTCCGGCGCGCGCGGCGATCGCTAGCCCCAGTCCGCTTGCTTCAGCCGGATTTGTCGTTACGGCATAGAGATGCCCGATGCCGCCCGTCGCCAGCACCACTGCGCGCGATGCGATGTTCACGGGGTTTGCGAAGGCGTCGCCCGCCTTGCGCAATTGCAGCCCTGCGACCGCGCCATCCTCGGTCAGAAGCGCTTCGGCGGCGTAACCTTCGATCACCCGGATCGAGGGCGTGCGGCGCACGGCTTCGATCAGCGCGGACATGATCGCCTTGCCGGCCATATCGCCGCGCACATGCACGATGCGCCGCGCGGAATGCGCGGCCTCGCGGGCTACCGCGAGTTTGCCTTCGAGGTCGCGATCGAACGGGACACCATAGTGAAGCAGGTCATGGATACGCGCGCCGGCCTCGCGCGCCAGTCCCAGCGCCACGGCTTCATCGACGAGGCCCGCTCCGACGGCGATCGTGTCAGTTGCGTGTGCCTCCGCGCTGTCGCCTTCGGCGACTGCTGCGGCAATGCCACCTTGCGCCCACGCCGTCGAGGCGCCCTGGCCAAGCGGCGCCGCCGAAATCACAGTCACCGGACGCGGCGCCAGCTTCAGCGCGCAGAACAGCCCGGCAAGGCCACCGCCGACGATGACGACATCGTCGGTCCTGCGAGTGAGGTCATGAAGCCGACTGGGCATGTTCATCTCCGCAGTCTTGGTCGTCCCCGCGAAAGAGGGGACCCATACGCCGTGCTGTTCGTGTGTCGGTTGATGGCAATTGCAATGGACTCACTGGCAGCGGTGGATATGGGTCCCGGCTCGCGCTTTGCCTGGCCGGGACGAGGGTGCATCAATTCTTCAGATTGATCATCCGCTCTACCGAACGCCGTGCTTTTTCGGCGATCATCGGATCGACGGTGACTTCCTCGCGCAGGTAGACCAGGCTGTCCAGAATCTTGGGCAGCGTAATCCGCTTCATGTGCGGACACAGATTGCACGGCCGCACCATTTCGACATCGGGCAGCTCGGCCTGGACGTTGTCGGCCATCGAGCATTCGGTGATCATCACCACGCGCTTGGGATGCTTGTTGCGGACCCAGTTGATCATATGCGCGGTCGAGCCGGTGAAATCGGCTTCGGCCAGCACGTCGGGCGGGCACTCCGGATGAGCGATGATCTGCACCGACGGATCGGCCTCGCGATAGGCGCGCAGTTCGTCGCCGGTGAAGCGCTCGTGCACTTCGCAGGCGCCTTTCCACGCAATGATCTTCACCTCGGTCTGGGAAGCCACATATTTCGCCAGATATTGGTCCGGCAGAAAGATCACCGTCGGGGCATTGAGGCTCTCGACCACCTGTACCGCGTTGGACGATGTGCAGCAGATATCGACCTCCGCCTTGACGTCGGCTGATGTGTTGACATAGGCGACCACAGGCACGCCGGGGAAGCGCTCGCGCAACAGCCGCACGTCCGCGCCGGTGATGCTCGAAGCCAGCGAGCAGCCGGCCCGCGAATCCGGGATCAGAACCGTCTTGTGCGGGTTCAGGATCTTCGACGTCTCGGCCATGAAGTGCACGCCGCACTGGACGATAATGTCGGACTTCACCTTGGTGGCTTCGATAGCGAGCTGCAGCGAGTCGCCGCTGATGTCGGCGACGCAATGAAAAATCTCCGGCGTCTGATAATTGTGCGCCAGGATGACCGCGTTGCGCGTTTTCTTCAGTTCATTGATCGCCTTGATGTAGGGCGCCATGAACGGCCACTCGACCGGCGAGATCACGTTCTTGACCCGCTCGTAAAGATGCGCGGTGGCGCGCTCAACCTCGGGCGTCCACTCCAGCGATGGCATCGGCAGCGCGCGCGCTCGCTCGGTGGCACTCACGCGGTTACGCGTCTGGGCGGCGGGATGCTCGCGAACGGGGCTTCCGACATCGTCGGGACCGTAGATTCCAGCGATCGGCATGGTAGCCTCCCTTGGAAACCCATATATACTCAATATGAGCATATTTAGGTCTTGAGAAATCCGGCCTCAAAGGGCCGGCGCCTTCCGGTGCTGCGTGGCTTTAGTCCGAACCAACCCGCAGCATCGCGGTGGGTTCGGTCAGTGAGAAGGAATTTTGACTTATCCTCATTACGAGCAAATCGAATATAGCACGCCTCCCAAGACTTCGCTAGATGCCCCAGCGGATAAATCGTCACAGTTGACCGCCCTGAATCGCAACGCTGCATTGCAACGGGAGGTTTAGCCAAAGCCGCGGTTGGGATTTTCATGCCGATGCATTAACTACCAGCGGCGACGATTTGCTGGCGGTGGCAGCAACTCGCGCCCGAACGAGGAACCTGCATGGCCGCGACTGAGACCGATCTGCGTCCGTTTGCCGCTGCTGCAAACTGGCGGACCCCGCTGGTAATCATCGTCTGCGGTTGCGCGATCGGCATGTTGACCTTCGGGCCCCGATCGAGCTTCGGCTTTTTTATACAGCCGATGAGCCGCGAGTTTTCATGGGGCCGCGACGTCTTCGGCCTCGCGCTTGCACTTCAAAATCTGTTGTGGGGACTGGGCCAACCGGTTGCCGGCGCGATCGCCGACCGGTTCGGCATCTTGCGCGTGATGTGTGTCGGCGCCGTTCTTTACGCCGTCGGTCTCCTCATGATGCGGTATGCCGTGACGCCACTGTCGCTGAATATCGGCGCCGGGGTGTTGATCGGATTCGGGCTGTCCGGTTGTTCGTTCAATCTGGTGTTGTCTGCGTTCAGCAAGCTATTGCCGCCGGAACGGAGGGGAGTAGCGCTTGGTGCCGGAACCGCCGCCGGATCGTTTGGGCAATTCCTGTTCGCGCCGTTCGGCGTTGCAATGATCGACAATCTCGGCTGGCAGACGGCTCTGACGGTATTCGCAGGTCTGATGCTGCTGATCTTGCCGCTTTCGCTCGCGCTCGCGACCCCGCCGGCAACCTCGGCCAATGTCCCGGCGGCGGACCAGCAGTCGTTCAAGACCGCGTTGGCGGAAGCGTTCGGCCATCGCTCCTATGTGTTGCTCGTGCTCGGTTTCTTTACCTGCGGCTTTCAGTTGGCTTTCATCACCGTGCATCTGCCTGCCTTTCTGGTCGACCGCGGCATATCCGCACAAACCGGCGGTTGGGTGATCGCCGCCATCGGCCTGTTCAACATTATCGGTTCGCTAAGCGTCGGCTGGCTGCAAAACAGATTTCCAAAGCGCTACATCCTGTCGGCGATTTATTTCCTGCGTGCGATGGCGATCGTCGCTTTCATCTCGTTTCCGATCACCACGTCCTCTGCGCTTATCTTCGGCGCTGCCACCGGGCTGACCTGGCTCTCGACGGTACCGCCGACATCGGCGCTGGTGGCCCTGATGTTCGGCACCCGCTGGTTTTCGACGCTTTATGGATTTGCTTTCGTCAGCCATCAGGTCGGCGGCTTCCTCGGCGTTCTGCTCGGCGGTATCGTGTTCGAGAAATTCGGATCGTACACACCGATCTGGTGGCTTTCGGTCCTGTTCGGCGTGCTGTCGGCGCTGATCAACCTGCCGATCGTCGAAGCCCCCGTGGCGCGCCCGGTTGCGCAGGCGGCCTGATCCGTTCAATCTCGGGAGTCCAAACCAGTAAACTGCGGGGAGTTTGCGTTGGGAACATTCAAGGCGATCAGGATCGACAAGGCTGAAAAAGGCACCACGGCTGCTCTCACGCAGTTCGACGAAGCTGACTTGATGGAGGGCGACGTCACCGTGCGGGTCGAATGGTCCGCGCTGAACTACAAGGACGGTCTTGCCGTCACCGGCAAGGCACCGGTGGTGCGGCGCTTTCCGATGATCGCCGGCATCGACCTCGCGGGCATTGTCGAGCAGTCGTCGCATCCGCAGTGGAAGGCCGGCGACAAGGTGATCTGCACCGGCTGGGGCATGGGCGAGACCCATCTCGGCGCATACGCCGGGAAGGCGCGCGTCAAGGGCGACTGGCTGGTGCGTTTGCCCGAGGGGATGTCGACACGCGAAGCGATGGCGATCGGCACCGCCGGCTTTACCGCGATGCTCGCGGTGCTCGCACTGGAAAAGCACGGCCTCACGCCCAGGGATGGCCCGGTTGTCGTCACCGGCGCCGCGGGTGGCGTGGGCTCGGTCGCAACGGCAGTGCTGTCGAAGATCGGCTATCACGTCATCGCATCGACCGGCCGCCTATCCGAGGCGAGTTATCTCAGGGATATCGGTGCGGCCGAAGTGATCGAGCGGAGCGAACTGTCCGGGCCGGCCAAGCCGCTGGCGAAAGAGCGTTGGGCGGGTGGAATCGACAGCGTCGGCTCAACGACGCTGGCCAACATTCTCTCGATGACGAAATACCGGGGAGCCATCGCCGCGTGCGGACTGGCCGCCGGTATGGATCTGCCGTCCTCGGTGGCGCCGTTTATTTTGCGCGGCGTGTGTCTGTTGGGCATCGATTCCGTGATGTGCCCGATCGAGTTGCGCAAAGTCGCCTGGACGCGACTCGCGCGCGATCTGGATCAGGCAAAACTATCTGAAATCACTCATGAAATCGCTCTCGACCAGGTTATCGACGCCGGTGCGAAAATCCTCGCCGGGCAGGTTCGCGGCCGAATCGTGGTAAAAATTCTCTGACGCGTTCAGACTTTACCAACCAAGCTGCTCCAATGTTGCCACGGTTCGTATGGTAAGCAGCGGGTAAAGGTATCAGGCGTTGCCCGCGCTCAGTAAAGTCGGAGTTACAGCATGCTTGCGCGTTTCATGTTGGGAGCAGTAACAGCTGGTGCGGTGATTGCGCCCGCCTTGGCCGGGCAGATGATGAATGCTGATGAGGCCCGCAGGTTCGTAGCCGGCAAGGTATTCGCGTTTACCTGTTTCGATGGCACCCGCGGCGCAGGCCGCGTGCTGGACGACGGCGGAGCCGCAGGCGCAGTGCAATTCAGCGGCTCAGGTCCGGTGCGCCACATGCGGTTGCCCGGCAATACGCTTCAAGTCCGTGGGCAGGCCGTCTGCGCGTCGCTCAAGGGCGTTCCGTTCGAGCCGTGCTTTAATCTCGACAAGAGGGATGAGCGCAACTTCCGCGGATCGGTCTCGGGCATGAGCTTCGCCTACTGCGATTTCCGACATCAGGGCGCGGCGCAGATGCTGATGGCGCGCGCAGTGGCCCGGCCGCGCTCGCTGCACCCGCCGGAACGCACTGGCTTGGTATCGGTAGAAGCGTCCGCACGCGTCGAGATCCCGCGGGTCGAGAGCGCCAAAATCGAGCCGGTCAAATCCGAGACGAGATCTGAGCCGGCGAAATCTGAAGGCGCGCCGGAACTGCGCCGCTCGACCGACTGATCGTGCGCAGGGGCTGACCGGCGCCGCCTGCATTTTCCCAAGCGCCTACGTACCTGGCTGCACCGCAGGCACCGCTGGAGGCGTTTGCCTGCGGAAAAGAATCCGCTGGTACAGCCAGCCGATCGCCACCAGTACCAACCCCAGGCACATGAACGACAGCGCGCGGTAAACGCCCGTCAGCGTCGACATGTCGACCAGGAACGCCTTCAGGATGGTTAGCGCGATGACGGCGGCCGAGGCGAGCCGGGCGCGCTGCGAATTGAAGACGATGCCGATGCCCAGCAGGGCCACGCCGAACGCCAGCCACGCAATCGAATAGGTGTATTGCTCGACGCCGGTGGTCTCGCCTCTGGTCAGGATCGGGCCGTGATAGAGCCTGCGGATTTCAAGCGTCACATAAGTCAGCGCGAGAATGAGCGCGCCGGCCGCAATGGTATTGGCATAGCTCGCGCGCCGCCGGCCCGCCACCGCATAGGATAGCAGCAGCATAAGCACTGCCGGCAGGGCGTAGCCGAGCAGGATGAGGTTGATGAAAGCGCCGCCGACATTGATCGGCCAAATCATCGGATTTTCCAGCAGCAGGAGCCCGAACAAGCTCGCCAACCCGGCGAAAGCCGTGAGCAGGATCGCACTTACGTTATGAACGACGCTGCCCGTGCGTATTCGCAATCGCTCCAGGCCGATCGCCATAGCCAATGCAACGCAGACCTGCAGCGCTATTTCGGTGAGGGCGGCTGAGTACCTGTAGACATCGCCGCCGTTGACGGCATGGCGGATTTCCATGAACGCCAGCAGGACTGTGAACAGGACCGCTGCCGACTTAACGGTGCGCAGCGGGGCGTCGTCGCCGCGGCGGCGCAGGAAGATACTGGCGATCCAGAACGAGAGCGCCGGAATTCCGTAGCCCCATAGCAGCCAATTGAAGATCGGGGTGGTGCCGACCGCATCGCCGACGATACGCGGCTCGTAGCCTACGCGCAGCACCACGATGCCGGCGAGCATGGCGGCGAGCGAGCGCAGGAACGGAATCGGCCGCTGCATCGAAATCCACGCGGTCCCCATCGACATCAGCGCCAGCGCGATCGTGAGCCAGCCTTTCTCGAGCGCAAAGGTCAACGCAAGCGCCAGCGCGCCCAGTGCGCCTGTGGCAAATAATGCAATCGATATCGGCAGTCCCGGCCGGTTATGGCGCTTGGTGAGAACTTCGGTCGCAGCGCCATACGCTGCGGCCAGCACCACTGCCAGGATCGCAAACGGGATTGAACGATCGAGATGCGCGATGCGGGCGTAAAGGGCGATCAACAGCGCCAGCGGCGTGAACACGGCTGCCGCCGACCATACCACGGGAATGATAGCGCTGATCGAGCGGCCTTGCGCCAGGAAACCCGCGGCGCCGAACCCGACTGCGAAGATCGCTGCGGTAATCAGGTGCAACGAGACCGAACCGTCGGTGGCATTCGGTCCGATGCCGGGAAGCGGCCCGCCCGGCAGCACCAGCATGTCCGGATTGCCGCGAACGGCCCATTCTGCAAACACGACGAAGACGAACAAGGCCGCGGCGCCGACTGCCCCGGTGGCGGCTTGCGCGCGCCATGCCACGAATAATGTTCCCGCCACCAGAGCCGCGAACGCGATGATGGCGGTGTCGGCATGGAAACTCGCGAGCACGATCATCGTTGCGCCCAGGAGGTAGGCTGCGAGCGAACCCGACGAGATTGGCTCGATCTGGCCTTCGTCCGCGGGCGGTCCGAACATGAATCCACACACCACGAGCAATGCAGCGAGGACAAATCCCGACATCACATGGAATGCATGCGGTCCGACCATCGACGGGCCGCATTGCAGGCATGGCAAAGTCCAGAGCAGCGCGAACGCGATGGTCGTGACGGCGAGCCAGCGCCATAGCCTGATCCGGGCAAGCCCGAAGGCAGCCGCGGTGACGATGGCGAGATAAATGTACAGCGCCCAGAAGTCCGGCTTGCTGGAGGAAACCAGAACCGGGGTGACGAATGCGGCTGCGATCCCGAGCCCCGCCAGTGCCGGTCCGTGCAGCAGCGCCGCGGCCAGCGTGCCCAGCGCCACCAGTCCGAGCAGAATGAACGCCGTCGCGGGCGCGAGAAAATCGTACAGCGCGTATGCGGCATAGACTGTCGCGAAAGCCACCGCCGTCCCTGCGGCCGTGAGAATCGCAGGGATATTGGCGATCGGCAGCGCTTCGATCGCGGAGATGCTCTCCTTGCGGCGCGTCCATTCGCCGGCGGCTAGCAGCGCAACGGCGAACGCACCGCCGAGCAAAGTGCGTACGCCGGGCCCTAGCAGCCCGGCGTCGATCGAATAGCGGACCATGAAGAATCCGCCAAGCGCCAGCGTCAATCCGCCGACCCAGACCACCCAGCGGGTGCCGATGCGCTCCTCGAAACCGGGCCCGGGTTGCGGAAGGGGCGGCGGCGTTGGCGAGCCTCCGCCGGCGTTGCTCGGCCCGGCGGGTCGGTCGTCTGCGACTGGCGCGACGGATTCAACTTCGGCAACCGCTGCCGGTTGTTCGGGTGCAATGCCGGGCGATGAGGCCGCCAGGGTCTGCTGAAGCTCCTGTAGCGGGGTGAGCGGTGGCTGGCCCGGTCTCGCTTGCGTCGCTTCGATCGCATCCAGCCGAGCGCGCAGCATGGCTGCTTGATTGAATGCCTTACGCGCGAAAATGAACGCGATGATAGCAATCACCAGCGAAAAAAAATCGAACGGAATGTCGAACATCAAGCCTCCAGGCGATCGCCCCGCGGCGGGGCTTAACGCGTCAAATCTTCCCGACGTCAGACACGTCAGCGTCGCCCGCGTACGCGCAGGCCCGGCGCCGGTCGCTCCTGCAGCACCTCGCGCCGGAAGCGAAACAGCGCGGCCGGCCGTCCACCGGTCTGTGTCGACATGACGCCGGTTGGTTCAACCAGGGCGCCGGCTTCAACCAGCCGGCGGAAATTTTGCTTGTGCAGATGCCGCCCCGAGATCGCTTCCACGGTTCGTTGCAATTCAGTGAGCGTGAATTCGGGCGGTAAAAGTTCGAATACAACCGGACGGTATTTCAGTTTGGCGCGCAGCCGCGCGATTGCGGTTGCCAGAATTCGCCGGTGGTCGAAGCGCATCGATACGCCGAGGCTGGGGATCGACTTGCGCGCCAATGCCGCGGGGCGTCCGTCCCGTCGCGCCTCTTCGATCAATCCTGCTTCGTAGAGCAACTCGTAGCGGTCGAGCACACGCTCCTCGTCCCAATGCGCGCCCTCTGTACCGAAATACAGCCGGACGCGGTCCTTGCGGCTGAGCGCGCGTGCGGTTTCCGGTTTCTCGGTCTGCGCAGCCCAGCTCGTGAGCTCGGGAAAGATATCGCGCTCGATAATGTCGGGCCGCGATGCCCGCCAGTCTTCCCATGGGAAAAAGCGATACCAGGGTTCGAAGGTCGCGCCGGGCGCGCGTGATGCGTTGTCGGCCGCGCGAGTTAGCGCAAGATAGCCGATCGAGGCGACATGGGTATCGCCGGCCTGCGTGTGCCGGCCGCGATCGCCGAACGTATAGAGCTGCTCGACATAGCCCAACCGCAATCCCGCCTGTTCTTCCACCCAGGCGCGCAGGCCGATCTCGAAGGTACGGTGCGACACCGCGTCGAACGGGCCGAACGGAAGCCCCGCAAGCTTGTCGCCATCGCTGCCGGATGCGGTGAGTATCAGCGGCTCGTTGCCCTCGATCGCGACGATGGCGGCGGTCAGGCCGATTTCGATCGGCGTCAGAAGCTTTTCGCTCATCTGGCGCCGTTCATGGACATCATTCGAGATCGATGTGGAATGGCCGGCCTTCGACCGTCATGCTGCCTGGACCCATTTCGTCGAGAGCGTGCAGCATCCGTCCGTCTCGCCCCAAGGCCTTGTCCGCCAAACTTACGATCAACCGGTTCGGCGACGCGATCGGGGAGGCTGCACGAATTTGCCGCGCGATCGAAATTTCGTCGCGATGCGGATTGAGCGCGCAAACGGCTGCAAAGGCGCTCGCGGTGGAGCGGCTGATGCCGGCATAGCAGTGGACGACCAGCGGCGCGTTGCGGTCCCAGCCGCGCACAAAGTTCAGGACCCGTTCGATATGGAAATCCGATGGCGCGACAAAACCATCGATATGTTCGGTGATATCATCCATCGCCACTTTCAGATGATTGGCCTCCAGCACCGATTTCGGCCGCTGCACCTGATCGACATTGGCCATTACCGTGAGGATGTGGCTGGCGCCGGTGGCTTTGACGGTGTCGGAAAGTGCGGCAAGCGAACAGACGTAAATCATGGCGTTCCTTTTGTCTGCCGGGATTATAGTACGTAGGGTAGGCAAAGCGAAGCATGCCCACCACAGATTACAGACGCTTTGATCGATGCCGGGGCCGGCGCGAGGAGCGACTTTGCTCGCTCTAGGACGATGAGAATACGGTCTTGAACCGTGCCAGGAACCGCTTCTCGGCCTTGGCCGCGGTCCAGGGCGTCAGGTAATCCCGCTTGGTCGCCGAGGGCAGGCGGGGATCGCGCCCGAACAGACGCTTCGCCTCCGCTTGCGCAAAGCCTGCAAGCTGCGTCGCCTCAAGGTATGCCGCGCCCCTGTCGGCTTCCTTGATCTGCCGTTCGACCTCCGGTCCAAGCAGGGGCGGCAGCCCGAAGCGGATATGGATCGCCGAAAGCAGCCGCTTTTCCACGGCCTTGTAGTCGCCGCCAAGCACCGCCTTGAACGGCGAGATCATGTCGCCGATGACATATTCCGGCGCATCGTGCAGCAGCGCCGCGAGCCGGAGGCGGACATCGACGCGCGGCGTGCGTTCGCGCATGACGGCTTCGACCAATAGGGTATGCTGCGCCACCGAAAAAATATGCGCGCCGCTAGTCTGGCCGTTCCAGCGCGCGACGCGCGCCAGACCATGGGCGATATCAGCGATTTCGATATCCAGCGGCGAGGGGTCCAGCAGATCGAGCCGCCGCCCGGACAACATCCGCTGCCAGACGCGGGTGGAAATTTCAGGCGCGGACAATTTTCCGGCCGTCATTTGGCTTTGAGATGCGGTGCGCGATGTTTTCCGACGCAGGTCCCGTGGCAAAAGCACGTGACCAAATGGTCGTTGACCATGCCGGTGGCCTGCATGAAGGCGTAGACGATGGTTGGCCCGACGAATTTGAATCCGCGCGCGGCAAGCTCCTTGGATATCCTGTTGGACAGCGGCGTCGATGCCGGCACGCTGGCGGTGGTCTTGAAATTGTTGACCTTCGGCCTGCCGTCGACGAAATCCCACAGGAACTTCGAGAAGCCGGGGCCGTCTTCCATGATCTTGAGATATGATTTGGCGCTGCTGACCGCGCCCTCGATCTTGGCGCGGTTGCGGACGATGCCCGCGTCGTTCATCAGCGCGTGGAGCTTCCTTGCGTTATAGCGCGCGATCTTTTCCGGCTGGAAATCGTCGAAGGCGCGGCGGAAATTTTCGCGCTTGCGCAATATCGTGATCCACGACAGCCCGGCCTGGAAACCGTCGAGGATAAGCTTTTCGTACAGTGCGCGGTCATCATATTCCGGCACGCCCCATTCGGTGTCGTGATAGGCCATATAAAACGGGTCTTCGCCGGGCCATGGACACCGCGTCAGACCATCGGCATGCAGGCGCGCCGACCTGCTCATGCCACGGTCTGCTTCGGCGTTGACAGCACGTCATCCGGCTCGGCGAGTCGGATGACAAGGCCACCCGATGTCAGCGGCACTCCGCCCTGGAGCGCGTCGGCGACACGATCGACCCGGATCAGCGCGAGACCGTTGCGACCTGAAGTCGAACCCATGGTACCAACCGGTTTGTCCCCGGCGAGAATCGCCGTGCCCGGTTCCGGTGAAAAATCTTCGAGAACGACGCGTACGGTCCGCGTTCGCGCGGTGCCGCGATGCTGCATCCGCGATACCACTTCCTGGCCGACGTAACAGCCCTTGTCGAAATCGACGCCGTGAAGGCGGTCCATGTTGGTTTCATGCGGAAACGCGTCGCCGTACATGAAGTCGAGGCCGCCGCGCGGAACGCCCGTGGCGATGCGATGTGCGTCGTAGGCCGCGCTGTCGACCAGCTCAGCGCCAATCAGATCGGCGACTTTTTGTGCGAGCCCGGCCGGAGCAAGTATTCGCCAGCCCAGTGCTGTGTTGCGCGGATCGGCGAACGCCAGATCGGGCTTGATCGCCGGATCGCCGTCCCACGCCGCGAGCACGCCGAGACTGTCCGACAGATTTTCGACCGCGACCTTGGCGCGCAGCTTGTAGAAACCGAGCTTGTCGGCAAGGGCCTGCGCCAGCGCGCGCGGGCAATCGATCAGGAAGCCGCCGCCATGGCCGGAAGGTGCTTCGGTGATCAGGAAATCCGCCGTTATCTTGCCCTGCGGCGTCAGCAGCGCCCCGAACCGCCCGAAGCCCGGATGAAGCAGCGTAACGTCCGTGGTGACGAGGCCGTTGAGAAAGTCGCGGGCCTCGATGCCGCTGACCTTGACCACGCCCCGGTCGGGAAGAAACGCTGCTTTCATGTAAAAATCTCTTGTGACATGTTGCAGCGGAACGTAAGCCGCCAGGCCATAAACGACAAGGCCTGCGCGACGTGGGATGACCGCATGCAAAAGATCAGGCTCGGCCTGCGTCTCGAAGGATGAAAAACCGGCGCTGAACGCATCTCATGCATCGAGACAGCCTTGCGGGCCTCCTCGGCATGAGGCTCAACCGAATACGAGGAATGATGAGCCAGAGCTTTGATGTGATTCTGAAATCCGGAACCGTGGTCAATCAGGACGGTGAGGGCGTGCGCGATGTCGGCGTCACCAATGGCCGCATCGCTGAAATCGGCGGGCTCGGACAGGCCTCGGCCGCCGAGGTGATCGACTGCGGAGGACTGCATATCCTTCCGGGCGTGATGGACACCCAGGTTCACTTTCGCGAGCCGGGCCTGACTCACAAGGAGGACCTGGAAACCGGTTCGCACAGCGCGGTCATGGGCGGCGTGACGGCCGTGTTCGAGATGCCGAACACCGATCCCCTGACCGTCACAGAGCAGACCTTCACGGAGAAGGTGAAGCGCGGACATCACCGCATGCACTGCGATTTCGCATTTTTCATCGGCGGCACCCGCGACAACGTGCAGGATTTGCCGGAACTGGAACGTGCGCCCGGCTGCGCCGGCGTCAAGGTGTTCATCGGCTCGTCGACCGGCGCGCTACTGGTCGAGGATGACGAAAGCCTGCGGCGTATCCTTCAGGTGATCCGGCGCCGCGCCGCGTTTCATGCCGAGGACGAGTATCGTCTCAACGAGCGCAAGCATTTGCGCGTCGAGGGCGATCCGCGTTCGCATCCGGTGTGGCGGGACGAGACCGCGGCGCTGATGGCGACCCAACGCCTCGTCAAGCTCGCCCGTGAAACCGGCAGGCGCATTCACGTGCTGCATATCTCGACCAAGCAGGAGATCGAGTTCCTGCGCGATCACAAGGACGTCGCCTCCTGCGAAGCGACGCCGCATCATCTCACGCTGGTCGCGCCCGATTGCTATCAGCGGCTCGGCACCCGTGCGCAGATGAATCCGCCGGTGCGATCGGCCGATCACCGCGACGGCATCTGGCGCGGCATCGAACAGGGTATCGTCGACGTGCTCGGCTCCGATCACGCCCCGCATACGCTCGAGGAAAAGGCCAAAACCTATCCGGGCTCGCCGTCGGGCATGACCGGGGTGCAGACACTGGTGCCGCTGATGCTCGATCACGTCAACGCCGGGCGGTTGTCGCTGGCGAGATTTGTCGACCTCACCAGCGCCGGGCCGGCGCGGCTGTTCAATATCGCGTGCAAGGGCCGGATCGCCGCGGGCTACGATGCCGATCTCACGGTTGTCGATCTCAAGCGCAGCGAAACCATCACCAACAAATGGGTGGCCTCCCGCGCCGGCTGGACGCCCTACGACGGCATGCGCGTCACCGGCTGGCCGGTCGGCACCTTCGTGCGCGGCCGGCGCGTGATGTGGCAGGGCGAGTTGACGACGCCGTCGACCGGCGAGCCGGTGCGGTTTCTGGAAACGCTAAGGGCCGGGTGACGTTTCTTCCGTCATCGCCCCGTCAAGCCGGGCGGGGGCAAAATTATTGCTTCGCCAGCGCGGTCGAAAACTCGCCATTGCGGACGCGGAGGGGAAGGCCTTCCACGAATTTCGCCACCGCGTCTTCGCCGTAGGTCCCGACCAGTTCGGCGAACGCCGCAAACAGGCTTGCCTGCGCAAGGCAGTCGCCGTCGACGCCATCGTGACGCGCTTCCGCCCAGGCCTCGTTGAGGTAGCTGAGCGCCGCCTGTTTCTGCTCGTGATCGGGCAGCGGGTCGCGGGCGCTTGTAAAGGACGCTGGATGGCTCATGAAACTCAACAGGCTGCTCGCGAACCAGGGCGGAACGCTCGAATGCCCAAGGTTTAGCATGCAGCGTGGAACCGGCTAGACCAGTTCTTTAGGAAAGGTTAACGGCGCCAAATGGAATGAATCTAGTTGGCGTAACGGGCGGTCAGATCCCGCGAAATCTTCGAGCCCTCCTCGATGTATCTGCGGATCGCGACGGAGGCCGCCGGCGTGCAGGTCCGGTAGGTCTGCTGGAAGCCGTTATAGCCGCGGTTGAAGCCCGCGATCATGCGGGCGCGGCGATCGCCCGAAGGGGTTTCGGCATCGATCAGCGCCTGCATTTCATTGCGCCATTTCAGGCCTTCATTGGTGCCGCAAATGCCCCGCAGGTAGTGCAGGGTTCCGAGGATCTCGGACAGCCGCTGCAGGTCGCCGTCGAACGGCGCGGCGGCGTCCTCGGCCCGCGCTGCGCCAGATATGCACGCCGAGATGAGGATGAGAGCGGCCAGAAAATGCTTTGACATGAATGGGTCCGGGACCTTGGTGCCGCCGATTTGATGCCTTTTCAATGCGCTGGAAGCAAGGCGCGGGGACCGGAGATATGAACCCTCCTCAGGCCCGGAGCAGGCGCCGGGCCGACTGGATGACCTCCTGCAGTCCGCCGGTGACCTTGAGGTCGCCGAGTGCATCCGGCGCCAGCCATCTGAAATCGTCGAGTTCGTCGTTCAGGACCGGCTCGCCGGCAATCCAGCGCGCGGCGAACGACATGATCAGATAGTGTCCGCTGCCGGCGCTTTCCGGCACCACCTCGCGCCATCCGGCGAGGCCGACGATTTCGATTTTCAACGCCGTTTCCTCGTCGACTTCGCGATGCACGGCGGCATGCAGCGATTCGCCGAATTCGACCCGGCCGCCCGGCAGCGAATAATATCCCCTGGCCGGCGACCTCGCGCGCCGCACCAGCAGGATTCTGATCGCCGCGAAAGATCGCCGCGCTGACCGCGACCTGTGGATGTGACGGCTGGACGGGAGACGCCATTGGCATCAGTGGGTCATGATGTAGTCGACGTCGGCCTCGTTACCGCGGCCATTGATGATGGCGCCGGCCAGCGCGACCAACGGCTTGACCCAGCCGGTCGCCTGCTTGGCCAGCATGGCCCGGGTCTTGTCTTGATGGAGATCGCGCATCGCGGTGCTCACAGCGGTAAGGATTGAGGTCATTGCACTGGTGATATTGTCGAATTCAGCGCGGATGACGGGGTCGGCGGAATTATAGGCCGAGATCGCGAGGTCGCGCGCCTTGAAATGAGACGCCATGAAATGTTCGCGATAGGATAGCGGGTGCCACCCCATGAAATCCTCCGCGCATTCCGGCATGTCCGGAATCATCTCAAGCAGCATGATGGCTTCGTTGAAGTGATTCAGATAATCGGTGGCAAGGCCAGTGCGGGGGTTGATATTGGCGGCCCGCAATTGGGCAACGCGCGTCCCCTTATCAGGGCCCGCCTGGCGCGGCGTCTGGCGACCGGATCGCGCGGGTCTGGAGGTTGATGTCATCTGCCGCACTCTTAACGGTCGGGGTTAAAAGGTACTGAACGGATGCCTATCTGGACGACAGAATGTGCGGACGCTTCGTAATCACCTCGCCGCCGGCGGCGTTGCGGCAGATTTTCGGCTATGCCGAGCAGCCGAATTTCCCGCCGCGGCATAATATTGCGCCGACCCAGCCGATACCGGTCGTCATCATCGAGAATGGCATCAGGCATTTCCGGCTGATGCGCTGGGGCCTGTTGCCCGCGTGGGTCAAAGACCCCCGCAAATTCACCCTGTTGATCAATGCGCGCGCGGAAACGGTCAGGGAAAAGCCGGCCTTCAAGAACGCCATGAAGCGGCGGCGCTGCCTGATCCCGGCGGACGGCTATTACGAATGGCAGGCTTCCGAAAAACGCAAGCGGTCTTACTTCATCCATCGCCGCGACGGAGGTCCGATCGGTCTTGCGGGGTTGGCGGAAACCTGGATCGGCCCGAACGGCGAGGAGCTCGATACGGTAGCGATCGTCACGGCCCCTGCGAGCGCCGATCTCGCGGTGCTGCATCACCGCGTACCCGTGACGATTGCGTCCGGCGATTTCGATCGCTGGCTCGATTGCGGTACGTACGATGTAGAGGCGGTGATGGCGCTGCTGACCTCGCCCGAAGAGGGCGAATTCAACTGGCATGAAGTCTCGACACGGGTCAATCGCGTCGCCAATGACGATGCCCAACTGATCCTGCCGATTACGCCGGAGGAAATGGCGGCCGAGGAACCGAGGCCCGTGAAGAAGGCGAGCCAGCGCAAACCGGTGCCGGCTGCGTCCGAAGATGACGGGCAGGGCTCGTTGTTTTGATTGGCGACGCTCCCGCCTCGCCGCGTTCACCTGAAAATATTCAGTGCCGCGTATTGCAACAGCATGATGGTCTTGGCATCGGCGATGCGACCGTCGCCGATCATGTCGAGCGCCTGATCGATCTGTAGTTCCAGCACCTCGATGTCCTCTCCCTCGGAGGCGATGCCGCCACCGCTTCCGACTTGCATCGAAGGTTGATATTCCGCGACAAAGAAATGCAGTTTTTCGGTAATCGAACCGGGGCTCATGAAGGCTTCAAATACTTTGCGAATTTCGCCGAGCCGGTAGCCGGTTTCCTCTTCCGCTTCGGCTCGAATCCGCACTTCCGGAGATTCGTCGTCCAACAGACCGGCCGCGGCCTCGATCAGGAGATCGTCGTAGCCGTTGACAAAAGCCGGATAGCGAAACTGCCGCACCAGCACCACGGTGCGCCGTGCGCGATTGTAGGGCAGCAGCGTCGCGCCGTTGCCGCGGTCATAGGTCTCGCGGTGCTGGGTCTGCCATTCGCCGTTGGCGCGACGCCATTCGAAGGTGGTGGTCTTTAAAGTGTAGTGGTTGTCGGAGAGCAAGCGGACGTTATGGACGCGAACGCGATCGGAGACGGTCATGAAGTGCCTGCTGACTGTTGATTAAGGTGTCGGCTCACGTCCGTCGAGCCACTTGGCGTAGACGATGCGCTCCTGTTCGAAATAATCGAGCGACTGATAAAATGCCTGCACTTGGCTGTTATCAGGACGCACCATGAGCTGCAGCTTTTCGATGCCACGGACACGCAGCCAGTTTTCCGCGGCATCCATGATGACGCGGCCAAATCCCTTGTGGCGGTGGTCGGGGTCGACGGCGACGTAGTAGACCCAACCGCGATGACCGTCGTGTCCGACCAGAACCGATGCCACCACGTCGCTGCCGTCGCGCCCCGCTAGAACGGCGGCATTCTGCTGTTTGCGTGCGAGCGCGATATCGGCGGCGGGATCGTTCCAGGGGCGCGTCAGGCCGCAACGCCGCCACAGCGCGATCACATCAGCGGTATCGGCGTCCTCGATCGCCGCAATCGACAGCGCAGGGGCGGGACCCGTATGCGGCACGCTCAAAGCACCTTGCCGGGGTTCATGATTCCAAGGGGATCGAGCATTGTCTTGATGGAACGCATCAGCTCGATCGCGACCTTGTCTTTCACTTCGGGCAATTCGTCGCGCTTGAGCACACCGATGCCATGCTCGGCGGAGATCGATCCGCCCATCCGCAGCACGATATCGAACACGACAGCATTGACCTCGTGCCACCGGTCCATGAAATCCGCAGTGTCGCCGCCGATGGGTTGGCTGACATTGTAATGTATGTTGCCGTCACCGAGATGGCCGAACGGCACCGGCCGCGTGCCCGGTATCAGCTTTACCACCGCGGCATCGGCCTGTTCGATGAAATCAGGCACCGCGACGACCGGCACTGAAATGTCGTGCTTGATCGAGCCGCCTTCCGGCTTCTGCGCCGCCGACATTTCGTCGCGCAGTTTCCAGAACGCGGCGCGCTGGCTGAGGTTGGCCGCGATCACGGCGTCATCGACGATTGCCTCGTCCAGACCTTGCGCCAGGATCGACTCCAGCGTGGCGCGGGCGTCCTCGCGCGGCGACGACAGCTCCATCAGCACGTACCAGGGATGCTTGCTGCCGAGGGGATCGCGGATGTCGATGCCGTGGCGCACGCTGAAATCGACCGCGATGTCGGAAAGCAGCTCAAAGCTGGTGAGGTTGCCGGCGGCCTCTTTCTGCGAGATCGCCAACAGCTTCAGCGCCTGCGCCGGCGATTTGAGGCCGACGAAAGCGGTTTCCACCGCGCGCGGCTTCGGAAACAACCGCAAGGTCGCCGCCGTAATGATGCCGAGCGTGCCCTCGGCGCCGATGAAGAGGTTGCGCAGATCGTAGCCGGTGTTGTCCTTCTTCAGCTTCGACAGCGCATTCAGGATGCGGCCGTCGGCCAGCACCACTTCCAGCCCGAGCGCCATCTCGCGCGCCACTCCATAGGCCAGCGCCGTGGTGCCGCCGGCGTTGGTGGAGAGATTGCCGCCGATGGTGCAGCTTCCCTCCGCGCCGAGCGACAGCGGAAACAGCCGGTCGACTTCGCTGGCGCGCTGCTGCGCGACCTGCAGCACCACGCCGGCCTCGCAGGTCATGGTGTTGGAGGCGGTGTCGATGTCGCGGACCTTGTCCATCCGCCGCATCGAAATCACAACTTCGCCATTGTGCGGGGTCTGGCCGCCGACAAGTCCGGTATTGCCGCCCTGCGGCACCAGCGCGATTCGGTGCTCGGTGGCAAGCTTGCAGATCGCGGATACTTCGGCGGTCGAGCCCGGCCGCAACACAAGCGGCGAGCGCCCGTGAAACAGGTCGCGTTCTTCGGTAAGGTAGGGCGCGATGTCCGCTGCATCGGTCACCGCATATTTGTCGCCCACGATCGAACGGAAACGCGGGATCAGTTCGGGCGAGAGCGTGGGCGCTGCGGGTTGAACGATATTCATCTTTGTTTCTTGCGTTTACTCATTCCCGCCCCACCGCAGCGCGGCGCAACCGGTCGTTGATCGCTTCGCCGAGCCCATGATGCGGCACCGGCATGACGGCGATGGCGCGCGCGCCCCCGGCGTCGAGCGCCCGAAGATAGCCGAAAAGATTGGCGGCGGCCTCGGCGAGATCGCCGCGCGCGGACAAATTCATCACCGCGGTTGCCGCGTCAATTCCCTGCACCGCGCCTGAACCGAACGCCAGCAGCGCTTCCCCCGACTCGATCCGCTCGGCATCGAGGCGCACCCTCGTGCGCGGCGCGTAGTGCGAGGCCAGCATGCCCGGCGCCAGGGGCTGGCCGCTATCGCCGTTGGGATCGTCAGGCGGTTGCGCGAGCGTCCGGCCCAGCACGCGTTCGATCTCGCCGCGCGGCACGCCGCCGGGGCGCAGCAGCATCGGCACCTCGAAGCATCCGACTATGGTGGATTCGACGCCGACTTCGACCGCGCCGCCATCGACGATCAGATCGATCCGCCCCGCGAGATCGCTTTGCACGTGGGCGGCTGTGGTCGGCGAGACATGACCCGACAAATTGGCCGATGGCGCCACCACGGGCCCGCCGAACGCGCGCAAAATCTCCCGCGCCAGGGGATGAGCGGGTACCCGGATAGCGATCGTTTCGAGCCCGGCGGTGGCGAGATCGGCCACGGGGCAGTCATTTGTTTTGGCTAGCACCAGCGTCAGCGGCCCCGGCCAGAATGCGCTGGCAAGCGCGATCGCGTTTTGGTCGAAACACGCGATCCGCTCCGCGGCCCTGAGATCCCTGACATGGGCGATCAGCGGATTGAACGAGGGCCGCCCCTTGGCCTCATAGAGCCGTGCGATCGCGGCGGCGTTGGTGGCGTCGGCGCCGAGGCCGTAAACCGTCTCGGTCGGGAACGCGACCAGCCCGCCTTCGGCGAGGCAACGCGCCGCCGCGGCCACGGCGGCCTCGCCGGCGGGCAGAATCTTCGTTGTCTGGCCCACATTCACTGGGGTTAGCGTCCTCAATTCGGCTTCTTGCGGTGTGCGAAACCCAAGGCTATAAGCCGCGTTCTTGTCGGAGTGTGGCTCAGCCCGGTAGAGCACTGCGTTCGGGACGCAGGGGTCGCAGGTTCAAATCCTGCCACTCCGACCATTATATCAAACACTTAGTAAGCCTCCACCCATCGTTCGCAGATAATCGCAGTGAAATGCCAATCATTCGCGGCGCGCTGACGCCTGTCGCTGCCTGAACGCCGCCCGCTGTCGCTTCCTGGAAATCCGGTAATGACCGTATCCGTCTTCAAGCTGTTGCAGGCGTCATGCTGTGCCATCCCGGCGGATGATTCAACGTTCACGACGCGCCCGCGGGCGCACATCGGTCCTTTTAACAACCCGTGAGCGACGAGCACGCGCGGATGGGGCCATCGCCGGGCCCCGATGCGTGGCGGCATGCATCAGTCGCGACGCCAGAGACAAAAATCCGCCCCATCCAAGGTCCGGGGAGACTGGGGATGGGGCGAAGTCTGGGGCTAAAATCGGCGCCGCCGCGACGATGAAGGCAGAGTGCGATTGTGATTCGGGCGGCCAGACGGCGAGATGGCAGCCGATCGGTGACGAAAAACCAGCGGAAGATTGTGGATTTTTGGCTGGAACTCGTTGCACAAACGGGTGATGAGCGAAGTATCGAAATCTCAGACACCGCTGAGGGCATCGTTCCGCATCAGGTTGAATGGTGAGCCCGTCGTAATTGAGACGATCGGCCAGGCCTATCGGTTCATAACAAGCCTCAATACGGTGGAGTGGATGGAATTTAAGGCGCTCCACGCCGACGCAAAAGCCGCGCTTAAGGCGGCAGCGGAAGATGCGATGCTGAGCGTGAAGGCGACAAATACGTTGCGCGAGCTATTCGTGCGCGCGAAGCTTCTTTGAACAGGATGGCCTGGCAGCTCTCCGCTCTGATGCGCATTGCTGACTCAGATCCGCTCCCCTCGGGAGCTTTATGGCCTGCAATTTTTCCCTTCATGAATCAAGCTTCATTGCATTCGAAGTGGGTGGCACAAGCCCGAAAATTTCAGTCAACCTATGATCCAATTGATGATACACGGCGCTTATTCGATCTTCTTATGTGTTATCAACCGACCATGACAATGCGCCTCTGCTGGCAAGTCTTCGCCGTTGGCATTATTTTTCTTTCAAGCCCGTCAACTGCTGAAGATGCACAGAATCCCAAACGATATCCGGTGACAGCGAAGGCTAGTCTAAAACCGGACATTGATATGTTCGCGTCAATGACAGGGAAGTGCAGCACACTTAAAATCGCGGGACGCGATTTCGCGTGCCGGTCCGTTGCGTTCTTCCATAACCAGCATGGCCGAGCGAATTTTACGGTTGCTCTCGACGACCCGACTGACGACAGCCACATCATCTCATTCTCGGGTGAGGATAGTCGGAAGGAACAGGAAAATCTGTTCGAACTTTCCATCGACAGAATGCTGCTAAACTCCAAGGAGAGGCCGAAGGTCGATGGCCTGCCAGTGCCGCTCGTCGAACTATCGGATGGAAAATGTCAGCAGCTTGGAAGCTTCGCGATCGGAATGGTTTCCAGTATCTCCTGTACCGCGATCGATAAAAACGGCAAAAGCTACGCGCTGCAGTTCGAATCCGATGGCTCACCCATTAAAATACGCAAGATCAAGCAAGCCCCACTGCGCAGTTCCAGGCAAATCGCGCAACACGAATGTCGTCACAAGGGCCATATTGAGAGAATCCTGCCCAGAGATTTGACCGCCTACATCATTCAATGCCTGGAAGAGGATTACCAAAAACCCTCGACTGACGAGCAGCAGTGAAAGCAATACTGGTCAGGCGTTTCCGATCATGCTGGGGGTTCGCAGTGATGGCGTTGCATCCGTCGATTTTTCGTCGACCGCCCGGCGGCTTTCGGCGTCCCCATTCGTATCTCCGCGGGATTGATCGAGCATCCGCGCGACGTGCCGATTGAGCGCGTTCATCAGCGTCGAAAATTGCCCGCGCCCAAGGTTGAGAGCATCGGGCACCAGCAAAAGACACGGCATCACTAGCCTGGGATCGTGCCTGAAAAAATGCAGTCGGTTTGCTCAAGCGAAATATTTTCCGGAATTTGTCTTCATCGCTGCATCGTCGTAACGCTTGCGCAGCGATTCCGCGCGCCGATTGATATGCTATACCCATGAATTGATGCTTGAAGCAGTAATTCATACGGCCTAAATATATAGGCGCGGGAACCGGAGAGACCACGTTCATGATAACCGCCCATCAGCTCAGGGCCGCTCGCGCGCTCCTGAACATCGATCAGCGGCAAATGGCCGATCTGGCCGCCCTTTCGGTGCCGACCATTCAGCGCATGGAAGCCAGTGATGGCGTCGTCCGCGGCAACGTTGATTCCCTCATGAAGCTGGTTTCCGCGCTTGAGAAGGCAGGCATCGAGCTGATCAATCCGGGAGTTCCGAGCCCGACCGGAGGTCGCGGCGTCCGGCTCAGGGAGCATGTGGCAAAGCCAAAGTTGAAGACGCCCCGGCAACCAGGGCGGTCTTCCTAGCGCGCGCCGAACGGGCTGCTGCCCATGGTCGTTGCGGTCACAGGTCGCCCAATCGAAACGCCCGAACAATCATACATCGAAGCAATCTTCATCGCGCAGCGGCCGTGTCCACCCGTTCGAGCAGCGCAAGAAGACCTTGCAGCATGGCCGTTGGAGTAGGGGGACAGCCTGACACATGGAGGTCGACAGGGACGACTTCGGAGACGCCCCCAACGACCGCGTAGCTGCCGGCGAAACATCCTCCATCCCGGGCGCAATCTCCGATCGCGACCACCCATTTGGGATCGGGGGTCGCGTGATAGGTGCGCTCCAGTGCTTCGCGCATGTTTTTTGTAACGGGACCGGTCACCATCAGAACATCGGCATGGCGCGGCGAGGCGACAAACCTCAGGCCGAAACGTTCGACGTCGTAGTAGGCGTTGTTAAGCGCGTGAATTTCGAGCTCGCATCCATTGCAAGATCCGGCGTCGATCTCGCGTATGGAGAGGCTTCGGCCGAGACGCCGCCGCGCCGCGCGCCCGACTTCTGTCGCAAGCCCGGTTATCGCGGCATCGTCCGACGACGGCGCCAGCTCGGTGAACGGCCGGCGAAACAGGCTCTCAAAAAGCAGCTTGCGCATCTGGTGCTGTCCTCAAAGATCCTGGCCTGAGTAGGTACAGTTGAACGACTTGTTGCAGAGCGGAAAGTCCGCAACGATATTGTCTTCGATGACAGCCTCAAGCAGCGGCCATTGAAACCACGAGGGGTCGCGCAGGTGGCATCGCTCGACCCGGCCATCCCGCAAGCGAAGCCAGACCAGAACGTCGCCGCGAAATCCCTCGACCATTGCCATGCCTTCCCGCGGCTCCCGCCGATGTACCGCATCTCGGCCCGATGGGCCTTCGGGAAGCCGGTCCAATATCTGGTCGATCATCGAAAGACTTCTGTTCGACCTCGCGAACGCGAATCCAGACGCGCGCGTTGACGTCGCCCTCGCTGAGGACCGGTACCTCGAAGCGCAAGCCATCATACGGCGGATAGGCAAGGGCCCGGCGCGCGTCGAAGGATCGGCCGGAGGCGCGACCTATGAAACCACCGGCGGCGTACTGTTTGGCCAATGCGGGTTTGAGCACGCCCGTATCGACCGTTCGATCCTGCAGCGATGCGGTGTTGTCGTATAGTTCGACCAAGGCAGGAAAACGCAGGCGGATATTATCCAGCGTCGCCCGGATGATTTCTCTGCCTTCGTCGTCAAGGTCGCGGGTCACGCCGCCGGGCACGATGATGTCCCGCAACAATCGATGACCGAATGCGGCATTGGATGCGCGCAGGACGCTCTCGCGCAATACGCTGCAATGAGCGTGCATCAATGTGAAGGAGGCATCGTTGCAGATTGCCCCGATGTCGCCGAGATGGTTGGCAAGCCGCTCAAGCTCCGCGAGCATCGCGCGCAGCCAGACCGCGCGATCAGGCACGCTCAGTTCCAGGGCCGCTTCGGCCGCCCGCGAAAACGCATAAGCATAGGCGACGGTGCTGTCGCCGGACACGCGTCCGGCGAGTTGGACGGCGCGCTCGAGATCGGCTCCGATCATCAGCCCCTCGATACCCTTGTGGGTGTATCCGAGCCGCTCTTCCAGCCGGACCACGGTCTCGCCGCTTGCCGTAAACCGGAAATGCCCGGGCTCGATGATTCCGGCGTGCACGGGACCGACCGCGATCTGATGCAGGCCATCGCCTTCTGCCGGGAGGAAGCGATAGGGCGATGCTTTCGACGCCTCGTCGACGCGCGCTCCCAATGGATAACGTAGGCCCCAATGGCCGTGATCAAGCCAGGGACGGGTATCGGGCAGGCCTTCCGCTGACAACCCGAACAGGTCGTTGGCGGCGCGCTCCAACCGAAGCGCCGGCGGGTGGTGCTTGCCGACCGAAGGATAACTGCGATCGGGGCAATCCAGACTGACGGCAGCGATTTCCGACGTATGCCCATCCATGATCGCCATGTGCACAGCCGAGGGTTCTCCCCAAAGGCCGAGGAGGCTCCAACGTCCATGTGCCAGCTCGCTTACGGCAAATTTCCAAACGGAAACATCGACCACGGCGCGCGGCCATGGGCCGTGTTGCGGGATCTCGCGGCCCTCCAGCAAGAGATCGATCAGCGATGGCATATCCTGTTAATCCTCAAACTATCCAAGGAGGCGGGCCACATGTTGGAACCAGTCGACGAAGGGTGCGGGAAGATAGATTCCCGCGATCAGAACCAGTGAGAGATGCGCAAACATCGGCACATAGGAAGCTTCGGCTGACGCGGTGCTGCCGCGAGGTTCGCCGAACGCCACGCTGGTCAGGCGCAACAGCAATGCGCCGAAGGCCAGCAAGATTCCGAAGACCAGCACGATTGCAAGCAAGGGCTGGCGCGCGAATGTCGAGCTTACGACAAGAAATTCGCTCATGAAGATGCCGAGAGGCGGCAGTCCGGCGATCGCGACGACGCCCACCACCAGCCCCCACCCAAGCGCCGGATGAGTCACCGTCAAGCCCCGGATCTTGCTGATCCTTTGGGTGCCCTTGATCTGCGAAATATGGCCGACGGCGTAGAAGATCGCCGACTTGGTCAAGCTGTGCATCACCATGTGCAGCAGTCCGGCAAAATTGGCGAGCGGGCCGCCCATTCCGAACGCAAAAACGATAATGCCCATATGTTCGATCGAGGAATAGGCAAACAGACGTTTGATGTCGCGCCGCCGGTAGAGCATGAACGCCGCGAAGACGATCGAAACCAGGCCTATCGTCACCATCAGCGGCCCGGGAGCAATCGCCGCCGGATTGGCGGCGAGCAAGATCTTGAAGCGCAGCAGCGCATAGAGCGCGACGTTCAGCAGCAGACCCGACAGTACGGCCGATATCGGCGTGGGACCTTCGGCGTGCGCGTCGGGCAGCCAGGCATGCAGCGGCGCGAGGCCGACCTTCGTTCCGTAGCCGAGAAACAGGAATACGAAGGCGACATTGAGCAGGGCAGGGTCAAATTTCGCCGCATGCTGGATCAGGATTGTCCAGACCATGCCGTCCTGGCCTTCGCCCACGACCGGACGCGCCGCCATGTAGATCAGGATCGTTCCGAACAAGGCGAATGCTATTCCGACGCTGCCCAGGATGAAATACTTCCATGCTGCTTCGAGAGCGGCGTGTGTGCGATAGATTCCGACCATCAACACGGTGGTCAGTGTGGCGATTTCGACCGCAACCCACATCAACCCGATGTTGTTCGACACGAAAGCCAGGTTCATGCCGAACATCATTGTCTGATACATGGCGTGGTAGAAACGCAGGTAGATCGGCGTCAGACGGCCGCTATCCAGTTCGTGCGCGATGTAGCTCGCGCTGAAGATGCTGGTTGTGAAGCCTACGAAGGTGTTGAGAACGATGAAAACGATATTCAGATCGTCGACCAGCACATACGGTCCGGGCGGCGGGCGTTCGATCACGAACAGCGAGAGAGCGGAAAGAAATGTTGCCAGGCTGGCGACGACGTTCAAACGCGCCGTCAGCCGGTAGCCCGGCAGTATGGCCAGCAACGCTGCCGAGCCGATTGGAATCAGCAGGACGGCCGCCACGGCATCGATCGAAGGCACGCTCATCGCTGCTCTCCCCGATAGTCGTCGAGTGCGGAGACATCAACGGAGTCGAAGCGCTCGCGGATACGGAACAGGAAGATGCCGATGACGATGAAGGCGATCAGGATCGAGAAGGCCACGCTGATCTCGACAACGAGCGGCATGCCCTTGGCGCCGGTGGCAGCCAGGACCAGTCCGTTCTCAAGCGACATGAACCCCACGACCTGGCTGACGGCGTTGCGGCGGGTCACCATGACCAGAAGTCCGAGCAGCACGACCGACAAGGCGAAGGCGAGATCCTCGCGCGCCAGGGGGTCGGCCTCCGCGGTGACCCGCAGCATCAGCACCATGGAGAGGGCAACCAGCCCCATGCCGGCCAACATGGTTGGGCCGATTCCCACGGCCAACTCGATGTCCCGGTGAATCCCGAGCTGCTTGACGATGCGGTGAAGCGCCACCGGGATGACGATTGCCTTGAAGACAAGGGCGATTGCCGCGGTGACGTAAAGATGAGGCGCGTCCTGGACGAAAGCCTGCCAGGCGACGGAAAGGGCGAGCACAAGCGCATGGAGCGCAAAGACGTTGAGCAGCGAATAAAGCCGGTCCTGGTACAGCATCATGAAGCTGATCAGGACGAGCCCGCCGGCGAGCGTATGCGAGACGTCGAAGGAGAGGCTGTGCATCAAAGGCTCCTTGACACGAACAGGAGGAGCGTACCGAGCAGGCCGAGCATGAGCGCCGCGCCGAGAAATTGCGGAACCCGAAAAACTCTCATTTTCGCCGTGGCGGTCTCGAATAGCGCGAGGAAAAAGCCGGCAATCGCAAGTTTGACGATGTAGGCGCCGGCGCCGATGGCGTACGACAACGGTCCGGTACCGAAGAGCGCGATCTTCCAGGGGAAGAACACGCAGGCGATCAGCGAGATATAGAGCAGCAGCTTGAGAAACGCGCCAAATTCGATCATTGCGAGATGACGCCCCGAATATTCAAGAACCATCGCCTCATGCACCATGGTGAGTTCCAGGTGAGTTGCCGGATTGTCGACCGGGATTCGCGCGTTCTCCGCAAGCGCAACCATGATGAGCGCGACCACCGCCATTCCCAGCGATACCCGTAATCCGACGTGCGACGAGGCCAGGAAATTTGCGACTGTCGAAAGTTGCGTCGAGCCGGCAACAAGCGCCATGCAAAAGACAATCAGGAGCATCGCAGGCTCCGCGAGTGCCGCGATCATGACTTCGCGGCTGGAGCCGATACCGCCGAAACTGGTGCCGACGTCCATCCCCGCGAGCGCCAGAAAGAAGCGTGCACTTCCCAGCAGTGCAACGATGGCAATCAGATCTGCCGTCCAGTTAAACAGCAGTCCCGTGGCGAAGGTCGGAACCAGGGCGGCGGCAACCCAGATCGCGGCAAAGGTTACATAAGGCGTCACGCGGAACAGCCACGAGGCGTTGTCGGCGAGGACGACTTCCTTGCGGAGCAGCCGCAAGAGATCGCGATAGGGCTGGAAAACCGAAGCTCCCTTCCGACGCACCAGCCGGGCCTTGATCTTGCGCACGAAGCCGGTCAGCAGCGGCGCGAGCAGCAGCACCAGAAGCATCTGTACGCCCTGCACAAATATGTCGGAGATCACGACCATATCGCGAGCACCAGGAGCAGTGTGACGAGAGTTGCAAAGACGAGACTGAGATACCGCCGGATGGTCAGGAACTGCAGACGATTGAGCCGGTCGGCAGAGAAGCCAATCGCGCCTGCAAGCGGCTCATACATTCCCTCCCAGATCAGATCATGCAGCTCGATCCTGAGTCGCGCCGGCCTGATATCTCCAGGCGCCGGCATCTCGACGTGATCGCGCGCGCGGAACATGAGCGTGCCAAAAACCCGACGGATCGGCTGAGCGAAGCTGCCGCTCGAATACTGGGTCGCGGGAGTTGGATCGGAAAAGCCGCAGCCCCAGGCTGGCGCCCGCCGCAACGCATGAGAGGCGAAGCGATGAATGAAATAGACCGCGAGCGATGCGGATACCGTGATGAACACCATCACCAGCAGTCCGTTGTATGAACTCCGGCTCTCCGCGATCGGCACGATCGTAAGCCACGGCTCATTGGCCTGCACCGGCATACGGCTGCCGAGGATCGCACTCGTAACCGGCGAGAGCGCGTCGATGACCGGTCCGGGCAAAATGCCCGCCAGCAAGCAAAGTGCGGCAAGAATGAACATTGCCGAAAGAGAATACCGGTCGACCTCCTGCGCGGTTTCAGCTTCGGGGCTGCGCGGCCGCCCGAGAAAAGTCACGCCGAACGCCTTGACGAAGCAAGCGGCTGCAAGCGCAGCGGCTAAAGCCAGCATCGCCCCGACCGCAGGCACCATGATCTTCAGGGCCCATTGCGGTAACTGGGGGCTTTGCAGCACGGCCTGGAAGATCAGCCATTCCGAGACAAAGCCGTTGAACGGCGGGAGCGCCGAAATTGCAACGCAGCCGACGAGAAAGACGAAACTGGTGAGCGGCATCCGATGGATGAGGCCGCCCAATTTGTCCATATTCCGCTCGCCCGTCGACGTCAGGACGGCACCAGCCCCGAAAAACAGCAGACTCTTGAAGAAGGAGTGATTGAGAATGTGAAACAGCGCCGCCGTGAAAGCGAGTGCCGCCGCCAGCCCCATACCGTTTGCCTGAAAGGCCAGCGCAAGGCCGAGGCTGACGAAGATGATGCCGACATTTTCAATCGTGCTGTAGGCGAGCAGGCGCTTCAGATCCTTTTCCATCATCGCGTACAGGATTCCCATGACAGCGGTGATGCCGCCGAGGAAAAGAACGATCACGCTCGCCGGCCAGGCCGGTTGCCCCAACAGATCGAATATGACGCGAATGAAACCGTAGATGGCGACCTTGGTCATGACGCCGCTCATCAGCGCCGACACGTGGCTGGGAGCCGCCGGATGAGCGAGCGGCAGCCAAACGTGCAACGGCACGAGGCCGGCCTTTGAACCGGCTCCGATCAGCATCAGGATCAACGCCAGCGCAGCCGCGTACGGCGTATGTTGTGCGGCGCGTATGGCCGCAAATCCGTAATCACCGGCCGGTCCCGCCAACAGGCCGAAGGCGAGCAGCAGCGCAAGCGTGCCGAAGCTTGCCATCACCAGGTAGACGTAACCCGCCCTCGCGTTGCCCGTTTCACGATGGTGCGCCATGACGAGCGCCCAGGAAGCGAGCGACATGAACTCCCAACAAAGCAAATAGGAAAACGCGTCGTCCGCCAGCACCACAAGATTCATGCCGGCCAGAAAGGCTGGGAAGAAGGGAAGCACGCGATGTGGCGCCGGGTCGTGGCGGCCATAGCCAAGCCCATAAAGGCTTGCGACCGATCCTCCGAGGTTGACGACAATGAGGAAGAACGCGGCCAACGCGTCCAGGCGAAAGTGGGCGCCGAGCCACGGCAGCCCAATCGGCAGCGTCAGATCGGTTGCGTTCGCCGTGCCGCCAACCAGCCAGCGGATGGACCCGATCAATGCGATCGCGGACACCGCCAGCGTCGCGCCATAGATGACGGCCGTGGAGATCTTTGAGCGGCTCAGAACTATCGCCAGAACTGCCAATCCCAGCAGTCCGGCAACACACACCATTTGCAAAGCGACGGCCGACATTACGTGCGTGCCCTCGCTCCGCCTGATGCCTTGTTTTCTATCTGGTTGTCCAAATAGGTCTTGGCTGATCCGGAATTGATTTTCAGCCGCACCCCGCGTCCCTCCGCGCTGCTGACCGCCCCTTCGTCGATCAACTCAATGCCGGCGGTGTCGAGAGCTGTCATCAGCTTCACCAGCGAATCGACATTGCCCCGAACCATCGTCTCGCTCGCCTCCATGCGCTGAATGGTCGGGACAGAAAGCCCCGACAGTTCTGCGAGCCGACGCTGATCAATGCCGAGAAGCACCCTGGCAGCCCGTAATTGAGCCGCTGTGATCATACGTCCGCCCCGGCGCCCGAACCCATATCAAATATCATTCTTGTATGGTAACTAATGATGCTAAAGTGTCAATAAGTGATGTATGAAATATCTATTCTAAGGGCTGCATCCGTGCTGCCTCCCGCAGGAATTCGATCGGCCGGAACTGGCTCGGTGACGCGCAAATACTTTGGGTCCGGGAGCAGCGGCGGGCGGTGCCTTGCCGGCAACATCGGCTGGAATTGCGCAATCCGCTTCCTAGATAATGGCGCTATTGCCGTTCTCGATATTTCAGGAGGGACCTCGAATGGTCCTGAAAAATGTTCTCACCGCCATCGTTTGCACCGCGCTCTTCGCGTGGAGCGGCCTATCGATCGCTGATGAGTACCGGCCCGGTGAGTTCCTCGGCCTCGATCTTTCCCAGGCGGTGCTTTCGCCCAAGCGGCTTGGACCAACCTCGGAATTCGCGCCGGTTCCGGTCGAGGCGCGGGCCGATCGCGAAGAGGAGGGCACGACCGCGCGCGCGGAACGCATCACGCATCCCGGGACCCAAGTTGCGCATATGCGCGCGCAAAAACCGCGCGGCGCGGTTGAAACGAAACCGGCGCGGCGACACGGCAATCCGCTCGATGCCCAGGCGATGGACACGCGGATTCAGGTCTGGCCGTGCAAATCGGGTGGCATCTGCAATTGGCAACGCCGGGGAAATTGATCGCGCTTCCATCGCACGACCGGCGAGAATCCCTGCTCAGCACTTCCTGGAGACCGGTTCAGCGCGTCACGATCAGATAGCCGCCGAGGACCAGCAGCAGGGATAGTGCGGTAATCGCGCCGATCACGCCGGCGACGATCGCAAACAACTCGTTGGCCTCCAGCCATCGTCGTAATGCCCTGACCATCGCCATCCTAACTTGATCTTGATTTGGACTCTGCGCCGCGGGCAGACTATCAAACGGCAGATACGCTGTCTCATCCATCCTTCCAGCCAAACCCCCGGTTTCACGCGGCATTGCCGGTTGCGCATCCCGGCGGCTTTAAATTTTCAGGAGTCATCATGGAATATCTGCAAACCCAGGGCATCAGCCTGCCGCGGCTTGGGCTCGGCACCTTCCGAATGCAGGGCGATGTTTGCCGCGCGGCGGTCGAAAGCGCGCTCGGTCTCGGCTATCGGCATATCGACACTGCGGAAATGTATGGCAACGAAGACGCCATCGGCGCGGCCATCGCCGCAGCCCGCATCGCACGCAAGGATCTGCACATCACCACCAAGGTCTGGAACGAGAATCTCGCGCCGGATGCGATCCGCAGGGCGTTCGACGCCAGCCTGAAAAAGCTGAAGCTGGACCACGTCGATCTTTATCTGGTGCACTGGCCCGCGAAGAACATGAACCTGCCAACGATGTTCGAAACGCTGCTGAAGCTGAAGCAGGAAGGCCGCACCCGCGCCATCGGCGTTGCCAATTTCAACATCGCGCTGCTGAAGACCGTCGTCGAAGAGATCAAGGCACCGATTGCCTGCAACCAGATTGAATATCACGTGATGCTCGATCAGACGCCGATGCGCAAATATCTCGCGGCGAAATCGATCCCGCTGGTGGCTTATTGTCCTTTGGCGCAGGGCCGGGCGGCTTCGGATGAAACGCTGATGGCGATCGGCCGCAAGCATGGCGCCAGCGCGGCGCAGGTGGCGCTGAAATGGCTGCTCGATCAGGATGGCGTTGCCGCGATTCCGAAGGCGTCGCGCGTGGAAAGCCAGCAGGCCAATCTCGACGCGCAGCATGTGGGGCTCGACGATGAAGACAGACAGGCCATCGCGGCGCTGCCGAAGAACAAGCGCTGTGTAAGTCCCGGCTTTGCGCCGGCGTGGGATTGAGGGATGATAGATCGTCGCTGCGTAACGGCTTCGCCATCGAGGTGTGCGAGCCGCGGGGGCTCGACGCGGCGGCAGGCTCGGACGGCAACAAGAACAATCGGGGATAGCCGACGCCGTCACGGTACCGAACGGTTGAACAGCAGAGCCCCGAGCGACCGCGCCGCCTCCTCGGTGCAGTTCGCGCCGGTCCTGCCGGCGAGCCGGGGCCAGCGCGCGGCGATTTCGCCGAGCGAGATGTTCTCCTTGACGCGGGGATGGTTGACGCAGACCGCACCGTCTTGCGTCCAGCCGGCCTCGAAGGCCATGGGGTGATCGGGATCGGGCATCTGGATGCCGTGGTCGTCATAGAGGTCGATGACCGTCCCGTTCCTGGTGGTGACCGTGCCGTCGCCGCCGTAATCGGCCCGGATCATTTGGATGCACGCATTGTAGAGATCGAGGTACGACGGCACCTGCTCGCCGTCGGGATGTGCGACCGGCTTCGGCAGAGTGCGGGCTTGCCAGGGGTGATAGCCAAGGCGAATGCACTTGCCCATCGCACCGGCCGTGCAGGCGAGTTCGAAGCTGCCGGGTCCGCCGGCACCGAACCGTCCATCTGCGGACGAAAAGCGGCCGGTAACCGGAATCGCCTGTCGTCTGCCGTCGGGGCCTTCGTCGCATAGCGGTTTCCACGAGCCGTCCGGCCCCTCGACCGTGTAACTGTGCAGCCAGATCACATCGGCGGCTGGGGCATCGCTGCGCTTGTCGTCGGGGTCGCGCTCGATGCCATCGAGCCGTACCCGCCGCAGTCGGTCGCCCTGATCGACAAGCAGACTGGCCCCGATCAGATCGCGAGAGGAGAGCACCCGGCCATCGGTCAATGTGACCCTCAGGACGGTGCCTTCGACGGCGATCGACGCAACCGGCGATGCGGCCCCGTCGCCGGCCGGCGCCGGAGCTGCAATCGGCGCCGCCGCCATGACGGCTAGTACCGTCAGTCGGGCGCTGCACGGCCCGAGCACGCGTTTCATCCGATGATGACGGTCGGCGTCGGTCAGGCCGGGATGCCGGCCCCTGATCAGCGCGGCAACTCGACCGCGATCACCCGGCCAATCTCGCCGGCTGAATTGGCTGCGCGCTCGCCGCCGGTAAAACCGTTGAGGGAAGGGCTGTTGGGACTAACGCCGTTGGGAGAAATGCCGTTAAGCGAGTGGCCGTTAAGGGAGTGGCCGTTGAGCGAGTGGCCGTTGACGGCCTCGGCGGATCGGGCCGGCGCCGCGGCCAGCATGGCAAAGGCGGTACCGGTCAACATGATGGTCTTCAATGCGCGCATCATTGGGAAGCCTCCGTTTGCGTGAAACCTGAATAGTCGCTGAATTGTGGAGATGTCGTTCGAACCACGAACGTTGCTGGCCGTATGACGGCGGCGGGCGGGACCATACAGCGGCGCTCGACCCGCCGCGTCCTCCGTTTGGAGGATGAACGCCGCTGATCCGTTATTATGGATGCCTCAGCTAAGTCTCCAAACTGCTGTAAACGAGACCGAACCCGACGAGGGGAGAGGGAAAAGGGGTCGCCGCTTGGTCCGTCGTTCCCCGCGGGGCCATTCTTGTATCTCGCCTCAATATTCGTGGTGGCTGTGGTCGGCGTGCCAGCCGTGATCGCGATGTCCGCGATACCCGGCGCGCGCGCCGTCCGGCTCAAACCAAACTCACGCGCGAAGCTGCTTTTCGACATTGGCGATCCGCGCCGGCACGCCGAATTCCCTGCGACACACCTCGGCGAGCACGGCGACGCCTTCGCGGATTTGCTCATGAGACGGACTGGCGAAGCACAGCCGCAACCGGCTGCCGGCATAGGCCTTGTCGGTGGACCATTCCGGTCCCGGATTGATGGCAACGCCGGCGGCGAGCGCCGATTGATACAGTTTCAACGTATTGACGTTGTCCGGCAGCTTGACCCACAGAAAGATGCCGCCTTTGGGGTCTTCGAATTCCGCCGATGTGCCAAATTGCTCGTTGAGCGCCTCCATCAGCGTGTCGAGCTTGGCGCGAAGGCCGCGCGTGAGCTTCGGCACATGCGCGGCGAAATGCGGCGCGCAATATTCCGCGAGCACCATCTGCTCGAGCGCGCCGGAGCCGGCGTCGGTTTTCAGCGCCAGCATTCGCGACAGCACGCTCCATCCCGCGACGATGTAGCCGACCCGCAGCGCCGGCGCGATTGATTTGGAAAACGAGCCGATGTGGATGACGCCACCGGTCTTGCTCATGGCGTACAGCGCGGGCGGGCGTTGTCCGTCCCAGATCAGGTCGGCATAGCAATCGTCCTCAAAGATCGGCACGCCGTATTGTTCCGCGAGTTTCAGGAGCTCGACGCGCCGCGTCTCCGGCATGATCGTGCCGGTCGGGTTCTGCACGGTCGGAATGGTGTAGATGTATTTCGGCGTGATGCCGCGGCGCTTGAGATCGGCGAGCGCGGCTGCCAGCGCATCCATCCGCATGCCCCCATGGTCGAGCGGAATGCCCACCACATTGACACCGAGCCGTGTCAGCCGGTTCAGCGCGCCCTGATAGGTGTCCTGCTCGATAACAACGGTATCGCCGCGGGCGAGCAGCGTCTGATTAACGAGGTCGAGCGCCTGCAGCGAGCCTGAAACGATCAGGATGTCGTCGGCCGTGCAGTTTATGCCGGCATCACGCTTGAGCTTGGCAGTGAGAAATTCACGCAACGGGCGGTAACCCTGAGGGCCGCTGGCAAGCCCGTAGGTGGCGAGCGTCTTGCCCTCGCGCCTCAGGACGGCGTTGACAGCGTCGATCAGCCCCTCGACTGGAACCTGATCGGGGTCGTTGTTGCCGCCGATGAAGCTGTATTTCGCAAGTCCCGTCCACTTCGCCGCGGGCGCGGGCAATCCCGCCGGGAGAAGTGGTGCGAAGTCGAACGTTGCTGAGGTCATGAACGGCGTCTCCCTTATTCTTTGTTGGGTCCGACCCTAAACAAGTTTGCAGCCGTTGTCGTCAGGGACTGCTTTCCCGCATTCCCGTGGCATACATAAAAGATAGTGTCGCGGGTGCCATGCCGGCCAATGCCGTCAGACGGAAATTCATTTGAATGGCAGGTTGTTTCTTGCCGAGGTTGCTTCCTATTTTATGGCTATGGCCTTGGCTCGGCGGATGCACCGCCCTGCGTAATGAAGCTGGCGCGGGATCACGAGTCCGGCTAATGCTCCCAGCACCAAAGCGAGACCCTCAATGGCCGATCCGATCCAGGAAGTTCTGCAAGCCTTTTCTCACGGCGAACTCGTCGTCGTCACCGATGACGACGACCGCGAGGGCGAGGGCGATCTGATCGTCGCGGCATCGCTATGCACCGTCGAGAAAATGGCGTTTATCATCCGCCACACCTCGGGCATCGTCTGCGCGCCGATCACGACGGAAGACGCACGGCGGCTGCGGCTCGATCCGATGGTTGCGCACAACGAATCCAATCACACCACCGCCTTTACGGTGTCGATCGACTACAAGCCGGACGGCGGCACCGGGATTTCGGCGGACGAGCGCGCTTCCTGTTGCCGGGCGCTGGCCAACCCGAATGCCGGCGCCAACGATTTCGCGCGGCCCGGCCACGTATTCCCGCTGATTGCGCGCGACGGCGGCGTACTGCTGCGCTCGGGTCATACCGAGGCCGCGGTCGATCTCTGCAAGCTGAGCGGCCTGCCGCCGGTCGGTGTCATCAGCGAATTGATGAACGACGACGGCACGGTCATGAAGGGCGAGCAAGTCGCGCGCTTCGCAGCCGCCCACAAGCTCAAACATGTCACCATCGCCGACATGATCGCATACCGCCAGGCGCGCGAGAAATTGATCGAAAGGGTCTCGACCTTCACCGCGGAGAGCCCGATCGGACCGCTGCAAGGTTATGCCTATCGCTCGCCCTTCGATTCCATTGCACACGTGGCTTTCGTCTATAACGGGATCGGCGATGGCAAGAACGTGCTTACCCGGTTTCACAAGCCCAACATCGTCAAGGACATCTTCACCGGCCCGAAACGCATGCAGGCTGTGCTCGAGCATTTCAAAAAGGCCGGCAGCGGCGTGCTGATATACTTGCGCGACGGCGCCGCCGGCGTCCCGGTTGCGCCGCTCCCGGAGGAGAAATCCGCGGAAGCCGACCGCAACAAGCAATGGCGCGAGGTCGGCGTCGGCGCGCAGATCCTGCGCGATCTCGGCGTCACCTCGATCCGGAATTTGACAACGTCGGTGCATGACTACAAGGGATTGTCCGGCTTCGGCATCGAGATCGTCTCCAGCGAACAGCTTGAAGGGTAGGATCTTGGTTCCTGTCATTCCGCGATGGCTCGACGACCCGGAATCCTGATATCATACTCGCTGGAGATTTTCGGGTTCGCGCGTTCGCGCATCCTTGGCTTTTTATTATGGAGTCTTCCAATTCAATTGCGCTTCCGCCAGTAGCGCTTTAACTTGATGACAACAGGACTAATGCGAAAGGAATTGTCATGAGCGTGCGCCCTCAGACCAAGGACAAGCCGTCCCCGGTGAATTTCCAGTGGGACGATCCGTTCATGCTCGACGAGCAGCTCACCGAAGACGAGCGCATGATCCGCGACACCGCGCGCGCCTATGCGCAGGATAAATTGCTGCCGCGCGTCACCAAGGCCTATCTGGAAGAGAAGGTCGACCGCGACATCTTCCACGAGATGGGCGAACTCGGCCTGATCGGCATCACCCTGCCGGAAGAATATGGCTGCGCCAATGCAAGCTACGTCGCCTATGGCCTTGTGGCGCGGGAGATCGAGCGCGTCGATTCCGGCTATCGCTCGATGAATTCGGTGCAGTCCTCGCTGGTGATGCACCCGATCTATGCCTATGGCGACGAGAACCAGCGCAAGAAATATCTGCCCAAGCTCGCCACGGGCGAATGGGTCGGCTGCTTCGGCCTGACCGAGCCGGACGCCGGTTCCGACCCCGGCGGCATGAAGACCCGCGCCGAGAAAGTATCCGACGGCTATCGGCTGACCGGCACCAAGATGTGGATTTCGAACGCACCGATCGCCGACGTCTTCGTGGTGTGGGCGAAATCGGCCGCGCATAACAACCATATTCGGGGCTTCATTCTCGAAAAGGGCATGAAGGGCCTCTCGGCGCCGAAGATCGGCGGCAAGCTCTCCTTGCGCGCTTCCGTCACCGGCGAGGTGGTGATGGAGGGCGTTGAGGTGCCGGAGAGCGCGTTGCTGCCCAACGTGTCCGGCTTGAAGGGGCCGTTCGGTTGCCTCAACCGCGCCCGCTACGGCATTTCATGGGGCGCGATGGGCGCGGCCGAGGATTGCATGCATCGCGCGCGGCAATACACGCTCGATCGCAAGCAGTTCAATCGTCCGCTGGCGGCGACGCAATTGGTGCAAAAGAAGCTCGCGGACATGCAGACCGACATCGCGCTTGGCTTGCAGGCCTCCTTGCGGGTGGGCCGGTTGATGGATGAGGGCAAAATGGCGCCGGAGATGATATCCATCGTCAAGCGCAACAATTGCGGCAAGGCGCTCGACATCGCGCGCATGGCCCGCGACATGCACGGCGGCAACGGCATTCAGATCGAATATCACGTGATGCGCCACGCCGCGAACCTGGAAACCGTAAATACCTATGAAGGTACCCACGACGTCCACGCGCTGATCCTCGGCCGCGCCATCACCGGCATTCAGGCGTTTTCGTGAGATAGGAATTCCGGACGTGGCCCCCGCATTCTGGCGTCATCGTCCGCGAGAGCGGACGATGACGTATTCCAGAGCGACTTTTCTTGTCTCGAATGTCAGCGATTACCGGATACCCCGCTTTCGCGGGATATGACGACCGCGGTTGTTTCATGCGCCACGCCAACGCCGTACAGGAATCCCATGGCCGACAACGACGACGTCCCGTTCAATCGCGATTTTTCGCTCAAGCCTGGCGTGGCCGATGAGATCAGACCCGGCGTGCGGCGGGTTCTCTGCAACAACCCCAGTCCTTTCACCTTCACGGGCACGGTGAGTTACATCGTCGGAAAGGGCAAGGTCGCGATTATCGATCCGGGTCCTGACAGTGAGGCCCACGCGGCGGCGCTGCTGGATGCCGTGCGCGGCGAAACCGTGACGCATATCCTGGTCACTCATACCCACCGCGACCACTCGCCGAACACCGCGCGGATCAAGGCTGCTACCGGCGCGACCGTATATGCCGAGGGTCCACATCGCGCCTCGCGACCGCGCTATGAGAGCGAAAAAATCTCCTCGGAATCCGGCGCTGACCGCGACTTCAGGCCCGACATTGAGGTGCGCGACGGTGAGACCATCGAAGGCTCCGGCTGGACATTGCAGGCGGTGGCGACGCCCGGCCACACCGCCAATCATTTGGCGTTCGCGTGGCAGGATCGAAAAATGCTCTTCGTGGGTGATCATGTGATGGGCTGGTCGACGTCGATCGTGGCGCCGCCGGATGGATCAATGATCGACTACATGGCCTCGCTCGAAAGACTGACCCAGCGCGATGAAGATTTGTATTTCTCGGGCCACGGACCGGAAATTCCGGGAGGACCGCGCTATGTTCGCTTCCTGATCCGGCACCGTCAGGCGCGCGAATCCTCGATCCTGCATCGCCTGGCGAAAGGCGAAGCAGATATTCCCACCATCGTGCGCGCCATCTATATCGGCATCGACCCGCGACTGACCGCCGCCGCCGGCTATTCCGTGCTGGCGCATCTGGAGGACCTGGTTGGGCGTGGAATCGTCGCGACCGACGGCGACCCGGTGATCGGCGGGACGTATCGCATGGCCGGATCTTGAACCGACCGCCGTCATTCCGGGTTCGAGCTTTGCACGCCCGGGGATGGCGAGCCGGGTGCCTACCGCTTCACGCTCTTGGCCTGAACCTTGGCCGGCGCTTGCGACTTCGTCGCTGGTTTGGCGTTGTCGACGGCGCTATTGATGTCATCGATCAGCTTGCTGATGCGCGCGGCATTGCTGCCGAGGTCGCTTTCGAAATAGCGTGACGACGAGCGGATATCAACGCGCGAGTCCTCGCCATCGGGCGTCACACGGATCGATACGTCCTCGCGGAATCCCATGATCGGCGTCCGCGCTACCGCCTCGATACGGCCGATGCGACGTGGCGGCTGTGGGGCGCGTTCGTCGATGACAAGCCATTTGCGCTTGGCGACGAGTTGCAAAGCGACCTCGTAGGCCCGTTGCACGGGGACCTCGAGTTCCAGCGTTTCGATATCGGGATAGGCCCGCCGCTGCTGTTCGGCGGAATACAGCCCGGCGTAGACGGCGGTGTTGACGCCTTCGTCGGTGCGCAATCGCGCCAGCGCGTCGAAACGCGGCGGATCGATCGGATCGGTCGTGATGTCGTGGATCGCCGGCAGCTTGCGGTATTGCAGTCCGAGATAGACCGGATAGGCGAGGACGACCGCGTTGATCAGCAGCGCCAGCAGGATGCGGCTCATGCCGCGCGAACCGTTCCGCCAGATCGCGACAAAAGCGGCGAGGGCGACCAGAATGGAAAGGACGGCGCAGGCCAGCGCGCCGAAGAACGTCGCCAGCGCCGGTTTCATTTCGAGAAAGCCGAAGCGGACGATGACGATCGAGACCAGCACCGCGACCACCGAGAATACCGCGAGATTGCGCGCCCAGGACGCAAGGCTGGAAACGGGTTCCAACTGATAGGGAGCGGAAAACCTGCGGGCCATCGCTTCGATTCTGCCGGATTGGAGCCTTGCCGGGCGAAATGCGCCGGGCTGCAAACTGCTCCGTTTGAGACCACGGTCCCGCGGCAAATTCAAGGGACTTTGGGCGGCGCATTGCCCCGCCCTTACTGCATTGCCGGACAGCGCAGGTGCGCTGCCACGGGCCCGCCGAAGGCCGCTTGTTTTTCCCCAACCGCCAGGGCGGGGTTATGAACCCTACGCCGCCGCCGTCGGGAAACTGTACGTTTTGAACTGATCGCGCAGCGCAGTCTTCAGGATCTTACCCGTCGCGGTGTGCGGAATGCCATCGACGAACACGATGTCGTCGGGCATCCACCATTTGGCGATTTTTCCGTCCATGAATTTCAGGATGTCCTCGCGTGACGCGGTCTGCCCCTGCTTGAGCTGCACGATCAACAGCGGACGCTCGTCCCATTTCGGGTGATAGACGCCAATCACGGCAGCTTCCGCGACCGCGGGATGAGCCACCGCGAGATTTTCCAAATCGATCGACGAAATCCATTCGCCGCCGGATTTGATCACGTCCTTGGAGCGATCGGTGATCCGCATGTATCCGTGCTTGTCTATGGTCGCGACGTCGCCGGTGTCGAAATAACCTTCCTCGTCGAGAATGTTACTATCGACGCGGAAATAAGCCTTCGATACCGCGGGGCCCCTGACTTTGAGCCGGCCAAACGTTTTGCCGTCCCACGGCAGGTTCTTGCCCGCGTCGTCGGTGATCTTCATCTGGACGCCGAACGGCGGATAGCCCTGGGTCTGGAGAACGTCGAGCCGCGCCTCGCCGGCGAGTTCGGCAAAGGGGGGTTTCAGCGCTGCAAGTGTGCCAATCGGGCTCATCTCCGTCATGCCCCAGGCGTGGCGCACCTGCACCCCCATGTCGATAAAGGCCTTGATCATGGAGCGCGGCATCGCAGAGCCGCCGCAGACCACCATTCTCAGGTGGGGCAGCTTCAGATTATTGGCGGCGATATGATTGAGCAGCATCAACCATACCGTCGGAACCCCGGCGGTATGCGTGACCTTCTCGGTATCCAACAGTTCGAACACCGATGCACCGTCGAGTTTGGCGCCTGGCATTACCAGCTTGGTGCCCATCGACGGCGCCGAAAACGCGATGCCCCAGCTATTGGCATGGAACAGCGGGACCACCGGCAGCATTGTGTCGGCAGCATTTGCGCCGAGGGAATCGCCGGTGTTGGCCATCAGCGCGTGCAGCACGTTGGAGCGATGCGAATACAACACGCCCTTGGGATCGCCGGTGGTGCCGGATGTGTAGCACATCGCGGCCGCGGTGTTTTCGTCGAAGGTCTTCCACTTGAAGTTTCCATCCGCTTCCGCGATCCAGTCTTCATAGGCGACCGCGTTCTTCAGCGTGGTTTTTGGCATGTGGGACTTGTCGGTGAACACGATGTAGCGTTCTACGCTCGGCATCCTGTCGGCGATTTTTTCCAGGATCGGCACAAAGGTGATATCCGTCATCAACACCCGGTCTTCCGCATGGTTGACGATCCAGGCGATCTGGTCTGGGAACAGCCGCGGATTGACGGTATGGCAGATCGCACCAATGCCCATGATGCCGTACCAAGCTTCGAGATGGCGCCAGGTGTTCCAGGCGATGGTGGCGACCCGGTCGCCGAGCTTGATGCCGTCACGATCGAGGCGTTGCGAGACCTTCAGGGCGCGATCGCGGATTTCGGCATAGTTGGTGCGATGGATCGGACCTTCGATCGATCGCGTTACGACCTCTTGCGTGCCGTGAACCTCCGCCGCGTGTTCGATAATCCGGTGACAAAGCAGAGGCCAATCTTGCATCAATCCAAGCATATGGATGTTCCTCCCGATTATTGTGTTATCGCTTTCCGCAGGTGTTCACGGAATTGTCATGAACTCTAGCGTGGAGAAAGCAAGCCGCAAATGGCCTTGTAGCGGTTCGGCCTGCGGCGAATGGCCGATGGTTGTCGTTGCGGCGGCGCTGCTGACGTTTTGCTCGCCAGCCGCTCCCGCCGAGGCGGCCCGGAAGTCCGGTCAGGCGCCCTGGAGCGACCTTTTCGGCGAGCAGCCGGCCGAAGGCGCGCCGGGCCGCACTTCCCGCACCGGTGCCCTTGCCGAAGCCGCGTCCGGCCGATGCACCTCCAACCGGGTCCGACAAGCCCGCGGCTGGAGAACAGACGCCTGCCGAGGCGGACAAGGCAGCCGAACAGGCCGCCCCAGCGCCGCCGCCGCCCACCGCCTGCCGGTTGGCCCTGACGGAAGAGATCGCCATCGCCCCCAGCATTCCCGACATCCATGGCGTTGGCGGCTGCGGCGGCGAGGATCTGGTGCGGCTCGAGGCCGTGGTGCTGCGGGACAAGCGCCTGGTTTCGGTAAAGCCGGCCGCAATCCTCCGCTGCGCCATGGCGTCAGCGATTGCGGATTGGATCCGCACCGACATGGCGCCCTTGGCGGCGAGCCTCGGCAGCGTCGTCAGCGACCTCGACAATTTCGACTCGTTCGAGTGCCGCGGCCGCAACCGCGTGGTTGGCGCCAGACTGTCGGAACACGGTCGCGCCAATGCGCTCGACGTTCGCGCCTTGAAACTCGCCAACGGCCAATCGATTTCTCTCACCGACCGCACGGTCCCGCGCGAATTGCGCGAGAGGGTGCTGCTATTCGGTATGCGCGCGGTTTTCGACTGTGCTGGGGCCGGGTTCGGACGGGTACCATGAGGACCACATCCATCTCGATCTGATGGAGCGGCGCAACAACTACAAAATCTGCCAGTGGAACGTGTGGGACCCGCTGCCGCAGATTGCGCCGCTATTGCCGGCCGAGCGCCCTGAAGAGGCGCCACCGCGCGAGGTCGCGGCCAAATCGGACGCCGCGAAATCGGATACCCCCGAGCCGGCGGCCGGCGAGACCAGGCCGCCAACAAAGCCACCCACAAAAAAGCGCCGGCAAAGCCAGCGCTTTTGATCTTGTCTTAATCGTCACGCTACCGTGTTGCAAACCGATCTAATCGGTCACTGCATCATCGGGCCCGAGACGCCGCCGCCTTGCAGCGCCATCTGCGAATTAAACGGTGAGTCGCCGTGTTTCGGCTCGAGCACCACAACAATCGTACCCATCTTCACCCGGTTATACAGGTCGATCACGTCCTCGTTGGTCAGGCGGATGCAGCCGGATGAGATCGACGCGCCGATATATTCCGGCTGGTTGGTGCCGTGAATCCGGAACAAGGTGTCCTTGCCGCCCGAATAGAGATAGAGCGCGCGCGAACCCATCGGATTGTCCGGACCCGGCGCCACGAAGGTCGGAACGCCGAGCCGTTCGATCTCGCTCTTGGTCGGATGCCACGGCGGCCACTCGGTCATGCTGCCGATCTTGGCGATGCCCGACCACGCCATCGCTTCCTCACCGACAGTGATGCCGTAGCGGATCGCCTTGCCGTCATTGAGCACGTAATAGAGATAGTGATTGTCGGAATCGACCACGATCGAGCCGGGTGCTTCCCTGCGGTGATAGTCGACGATGGCGCGGCGGAACGGCTCGGCAACCGGCGTGTTGGCGTACCGAATCTTGGCCAGCAATTCCTTGTCGCGGGGTTTGAAATTGGTCTGGTTGGTCGCCTCATAGGTCGTGGCCTGCATGCAGCCCGACAGCATCAGACCGGCGGCCAGAATTCCCAACTTTAGTTTAAGCGACGACATTGTACTCTTCCAATCGATAGCCTTGCGTTCGCGCGCTATTAATAATGCGCCTCAAACGCCACGATTCCATTAATCTCATTATCTTCGAAACCGTTCATAATTCCAGAGCTTAGATGGCCTTCCCGCGTTGCGGGATGCTCGCTGTGTCTTTTTTGCCGCAATTGAAAGGCTTTCGGCTGATTTTTGAGCAGGTGGGCCGCGGCCGCCGAATCGGTGCCACGCTGCTGCCACGCAGCCGCCACAAATATGGTTCGGCGGTTAACACACCGTGATGAAGCGCTTGCTAGAATCGAGCGAATTCCTGTTGGGTACCTTGCGCGCGCAGTCTTGGAGTCCTCCATGTTGTCGGTGTTCGTCCCCTCCGAAATCTTCCCTGAAGAAAGCCGCCGACGTCGAGCTCGCCGCGTTGCCCGAGAGTGCCGTCTGGGTCGATCTGGTGAAACCGACCTCAACCGAGGACAAGGCGGTGGAGCGGCTGGCCGGGATCGCCGTGCCGACTCGAGAGGACATGCAGGAGATCGAGATTTCCAGCCGGCTGTATATCGAGAACGGCGCACGCTACATGACGGCCACGCTGATGTGCGCGGCCGACACCGAAAATCCGCGCACCACCGCGGTGACCTTCATCCTCGCCAGCCATCGCCTCGTGACCGTGCGCTATGATTCGCCGAAGCCGTTTATGCTGGTGGAGAACAAGCTGGCGCGATCATGCGCGCCCGGCATCACCGGCGAAATGGTGCTTATGGAGTTGCTCGACGCGGTGATTGACCGCAATGCCGATATTCTGGAGCGCGCCGGTAGCGACATGGACACCATCAGCCACGATATTTTCGAGCCGGAGGGTGCGGCGCGCACCGGCCACTCGAAGCGCTATTCGGACATCCTGATCGCGATCGGCCGCAAGGGCGATCTCACCTCCAAGGTGCGCGAGAGCCTGGTCTCGATCGGGCGGGTTGTGACGTTCGTCGCCGCGGCCGTCGACGGCGTCAAATGGTCGAAGGACATGCGCGAGCAGCTGAAGACCATGCAACGTGACGTGACTTCGCTGACCGACCATGCATCCTATCTTTCCAACAAGATCACCTTCGTGCTGGATGCGATGCTTGGTGTGGTTAATCTCGAACAGAACAACATCATCAAGCTGTTCTCGGTGATGGCGGTGGTTTTGATGCCGCCCACGCTGATCGCCTCGATCTACGGCATGAATTTCAAGCTCATGCCGGAGCTGGAATGGCAGCACGGCTACCCCTTCGCGCTGGTGGCGATGCTGCTCGCCGCGGTGGGACCTTACGTGTTTTTCAAATGGAAGAAGTGGCTGTGAAGGACGTGGAGCGTCGGTGCGTCAAACCCGGATTTCACGTTGCCGTGAGAAGGTTGCAAGCGGAGTTCCAGCGAAGCGGACCGAGTTCAGGAGCCTGCCTCGGTAAAATTTGAGCGTTGGGCTGAACGTTTATGCGACGGCTTTCTGGGATAACGCGGTCTCAAGCCGCGAGGACCGCAATGGTTGAAAAAGTCATAACGCCATCCCGAAACGTCGTCGATTTCGCGCGCTATCAATTGGTCCGCAACGCCGCCGGCAAGGCGCTTGCGATGTCGGCACGGGCCTGCCGTTATTGTGGCGCGACGCTTTCGGAAGGCGAGAGCGAAGACGAATGCTCGAGCGCCTTCAACATCGAGGCGTCCGGCCTTGGCGACGCGCCCCGCATGTTTTACGCGGATTGATCCACCGACCTCCTCCTGACGAGGAACCGCGAAGCGGCGTCTCGAAGCAAGATGCCTTCTCAGGGATGACCCCGGCTACACATGCTGTCCGCCGTTGATGTGAATCTCCGCGCCGTTCACGTAGGAACTCGTCTCCGTGCACAGCACGTAAATGATCTTCGCCACCTCGTCCGGCGTGCCCAGCCGATGCAGCGGGATCTGTTGCTCCACGATCTTTTCGGTGCCCGGCGAAAGGATCGAGGTGTCGATTTCGCCTGGCGCGATCGAATTGACGCGGACGCCGACGCGGCCGAAATCCGACGCCATCTCGCGGGTCAATGAGGCGAGCGCCGCCTTCGATGTCGCGTAGGCCGCGCCCGCGAATGGATGCACGCGGGAGCCCGCGATCGAGGTGACGTTGACCACCGAACCCTTTGCGGCCTTCAATTCCTCAATCAACCCGCGCGCCATCATGATCGGTGCGAAGAAGTTGACCCGGAATACGTGGCTCCAGGTGTCGATGTCGGTATCGACCGAGCCGAGCCGGCCGCCGCCTGCGGCCTTCGGCGAAATCGCAGCGTTGTTGACCAGCGCGTGCAGCGTGCCGCCTTCCAGCCGCTGGCGAATTTCCGCGATCGCACGCGTGGTGTCGGTGTGGTCGGCAAGGTCGACCTGAATGTGATCTTCGGGACCGGCGCCCCACGGGCATTCTTCCGGGAAGGGATGCCGCGAACAGGTGATGACGCGCCAGCCGGCGCTGGAGAAGCGGATCACGGTGGCATGGCCGATGCCTCGGCTGGCCCCGGTCAGAAGCAGCGTGCGCCGCGGCCCGCTGTTGGTCGAATTCGGCATAGTGATCCTTCAGTCTTTCAAATTCACGGATAAAGCCGGGTCTTGGACCATGGCTGGTTTGGCGTCGCGCGGCGGAATTCGATGCGATCGTGCAGGCGGAACGGGCGGTCGTGCCAGAATTCGAATTGCACGGGCGCGATGCGCCAGCCGCTCCAGCCGGGTGGGCGCGGCACTTCGCCGACGATATGCCTGGCGGCGATCTTGGCGATCGCCTGTTCGAAGGCAAAACGACTTTCCAGCGGCTGCGACTGCTTGCTCGCCCAGGCGCCGATCTGGGCCTGCTTCGGCCTTGTCGCGAAATAGGCGTCGGCCTCCGCCTCGGTCACCGGCGACACGTTGCCGCGGATGCGGACCTGCCGGCGCAGCGACTTCCAGTGAAACAGTAAAGCCGCCTTAGGATTTGTGGCGAGCTCGCAGCCCTTCTGGCTGGCGATATGGCTGTAGAACACGAAACCATCGGCGTCATAGCCCTTCATCAGCACCATCCGCACGTCTGGCAGGCCGTCGGCATCGACAGTGGCCAACGACATGGCGTTGGGATCGTTGGGTTCGGCCTTCACGGCTTCGGCAAACCAGTCGCCGAACAGCGCAAACGGCTCCTCCGCCGCGGTGAAATCACCTGATGTTAACGGTGTCGGGTGTTTGATGGAGGTTGTGTCGGTCATATCAGGAGTTCCGAGTTGCGTCCGCCCGCGGTCCAGTACGCGTTGCAGCCCCAGTCCAGGCCAAGTCTATATAGGACATGGGGACGCGTTGGCCTATCGGCGATCGGGCCGGCGGGTGCCGTGGTGACATTGATTCTAATTGGCCTGGGCGCCGGCGGCTGCAGCCTGTCCCGTACCGACGGCGCCTTCGCCAAGATGGACGACCGCGGATTTACGGGCTCAATCGCCGGGGCGCAGGCAGGCGGAGCGGCGCCGACCGAGAGCGATCTTGCCTTTGCCCGCAATGCCGCCTCCGACGTGCTGACCAAGGGCGACAAGGATTCCAGCCAGCCCTGGGAAAATCCCCAGACCGGCGCTCGAGGCTCGGTGACGCCGCTGGCCGAAGCCTATTCTTCGGATGGACGCACCTGCCGGGATTTTCTGGCGAGCTATGTCAACGGCCGATCGGAAAGCTGGCTGCAGGGCGCCGCCTGCCATTCCGGCAATGGACAATGGGAAATTCACACGTTGAAGCCGTGGAGGCGGGGCTGATCTCTCGCTACCCCGTTGCAAAAATACCACGAACACCCCAAATGAAATTGAGGCGGGCGGGCAGCCCGAGGTTTAACATCTGATTTCCCTGAAGGAGACGTGACGGATGCGCGACCCCTATGAGGTCTTGGGGGTGCCGCGGGGCGCCAGCGCCGCGGCGATCAAGAGCGCCTATCGCAAGCTTGCCAAGAAGCATCACCCTGATGCCAACAAGAACGACCCGAAATCCGCGGCGCGCTTTTCCGAGCTGAACTCGGCCAACGAGATCATCGGCGACGAGGACAAGCGCAAGCAGTTCGATCGTGGCGAGATCGACGCCGAGGGCAAGCCGCGCTTCCAGGGCTTCCCCGGCGGCGACCCGCGCACGCGCGGGGCCTCACCCGGCGGGGGCTTCGAGTCCCACACATTCCGCACCGGCGGCGCCGGTCCCGGCGGCTTTGGCGGCGCCGGTTTCGAGGACATCCTCAACAGCATGTTCGGCGGCGCAGCGGGCCGCGGCGCGCGGCCTGGTGCAGGCAATACCTTCGAGTTCGATACGGGCGGAATAGCGCTCGATCTCGATCTCAACGTCGCCATGACGGTGTCGCTGGAAGAGTCGGTGAAGGGCGTCGAGAAGCGCGTCCGGCTTCCGACCGGCAAGGAACTCAATGTCAAGATTCCCGCAGGCGTCGTTGGCGGCCAGCAGATCCGGCTCAAGGGGCAGGGCGAAACTGCGCCCGGTCACCGCCCCGGCGATCTCCTGATCACGGTCAGCATCGCACCGCACGCCTTCTTCAAGGTCGACGGCAGCGATCTGCGCGTCGAGCTGCCCATTACGCTGTATGAAGCCGTGCTCGGCGGCAAGGTTCGCGTGCCTACTCTGGGGAGCGCTGTCGAATTGTCTATTCCGAAGAACACATCGAGCGGCCGGACCTTTCGCCTGAAGGGCAAGGGGCTGCCGAAGGCGGCCGGTGCGACGGGCGATCTGTTCGTGACCACCCGCATCATGCTGCCGGACGGCAACGATGCCGAACTCGAGTCGCTGATGCAGAAGTGGCGCGAGGGACGCCCCTACAATCCGCGCAGCGACCTCGGCTGATCGCAGCGCACGCGAAGGGGTGCAGCCTCGACCGGGGGACCAGCGCGGTACAAATCCCAGTCGAGGCCGCTGCGTCGATCGGCGGATCGAACGCTTTACGATTTCGCGTGATCACCTGGTGCGATATTGAGACGCGCCCATGTTCCAATTTCAGATTTTCAATGTCGGAATTGGGACGAGGCTGTGTGAAGACTTTGACGCTCGACTTGCGCGTAGAAAGTCCTTCTCGAGTTCGCCGATCTGAAGACCAGATAACATCTGTCTGAAGAAGACAATTGAGCAAACAATTCTACGTATTTTCTACTGGTGCACGTTTTCACACAGCCTCGGACACGAGCCGCGACGGTAGTTCCCCGTCGCTCTTTCTTCCCCTGGTTGCACACCGGCCCGTTCGGCACAGCGCGCTGCCGTCAAATTTCTGTTTCCTGTCTTGAACCTCGGACGGGGCAACGCAGCCCGGATTTCGCATCGCGCAATCCGGACTACGAAAGCAAAGGCGCCAGCGACCTCAATTCAGCCGCCGTTCTTTTCGGTCTGGTCATAGACCAGCCGTGCAACCTGCGTCAGACGCGCGCGGTCGCTGCCGCCGCTCACCACGTAGCCGACCCCGCGTTCGGCCCAAAACAGCGCGCCATCATTATCTTGCGTTGCGTAGCGCATCTGCGTCGTCACGGTTGCCGCTCGCGCGGTATAGATCGTAAAGCGTTCACCCGATGCGCTCTCATACATCAGAAATGATGCGGGCCCGCTCGGGCCGGGCAGCAGCCGCCCTCCAACGAGCTTCAACCCTGTCTCGCCCAACTCCGGTGCACGGACGTCCCAACCGCAGCGTTTGGTCAGCCATTGCTGGAGATGGGCGCGTTCGCTTCCGGGCACTTCCACCGGATGGCGCACCTCGACCACATAGAGCCGGTGCGCATCGAGCGCATCCACCGTGAAATTCTGGAACGCTGACGGCGAAGCAGACGCGCCACGCGCCAGCCAGCCGACGCCGCCGCCGGCGCTGAACGCCACCAGCGTCGCTGCAATCGCGCCGTAGAACCATTTGCGCGGCTGCCGCACCAGCCGCTCGATCTCAAGCCGCTTCGGCACCGGCTCGTCGGCGATGGAGTCGTAGCGCGCATGCAGCGCCTCCGCCATCGCGCGCCATGATCGCACCCGCTCGGCATCGTCGGGATGCGCTGCGAGCCATGCCTCGACATCGCCGCGACGCTCCGCCGGTAGTTCATTGTCGACGTAGGCGTGCAGCTCGTCTTCGGTGACGGGAATCTTTGGGTTGGTCATGGTCGTTGTCTCTGTCTACGCTCAATCGTGAATTGCCCGTCGGCCGGCTGCGATATCTGTCCCCGCAAGGCCGAGGGATGAGAAAACCATCGCGACTTAAACTCGTTCATTGCATCCATATACACATGCATAATGCCTGCCATCATTTCACCCGTCGCAACGCCGGGCGTTCGCCCTCAAGCGAGGCTTTCACATGGGCGCGCGCGCGGGCGAGGCGTGACATCACGGTGCCGATCGGCACGCCTTGAATGTCGGCGACCTCGCGATAGCTCAATCCTTCCAGCATCACCAGCAGCAGCACCGAGCGCTGTTCCTCCACCAGGGTTGCCAGCGCGCGGGCGATGTCGCGGCCTTCCGCCTCGGTCCCGCTTGCATCGGGGTTGTTGTCGAGCAGCGGCACGAATTGCGGCCGTCGGGCCAGCGATCGCCGCCGGTTCTTGTTGAGGTTGGTCAGGATGGTGTAGAGCCAGCTCCTGACGTCGCCGCCGAGAAACAGCCGTTCCGAACGCAGCGCCCGCACCAGCGTATCCTGCACCAGATCGTCGGCGACATCGGCGTCGCGCGCGAGCGCGCGAGCGTACCGGCGCAGGGCCGGAATCATGGCTTCGACACTCTGGCGAAACACGGTCATTGATGCCCGATTTTGGGTTTATCCGTCCGGCGTCCGACAACGGCAACGCCGAACGCCTCGTACAACATAACACCGAATTGACGCCACTATTCCGGCCCTTGGGGTCCTTGGTAAACAGCCCAAACCGGGGCGGATTTGGGCTGTACCGGCCGGTAGCGCTGGTGTACCTCCAGACCTGATCAAGGTCGATTGGAAACACGATGTCGCAAAATTCGGGTCTGATGCAGGGCAAGCGCGGAGTGATTCTCGGCGTTGCCAACAACCGCTCGATCGCCTGGGGCATCGCCAAGGCCTGCCATGCGGCGGGCGCCGAAATTGCGCTCACCTGGCAGGGCGACGCGCTGAAAAAGCGGGTCGAACCGCTGGCAAGGGAACTCAACGGTATCCTGCTAGGCCACTGCGACGTCACCGATCCCGCAACCATCGATGCGGTGTTCGACGTGCTCAGGGAAAAATGGGGCAAGATCGACTTCGTGGTGCATGCGATTGCGTTCTCCGACAAGGACCAGCTCGACGGCCGCTATCTCGAAACCACCGCCGACAATTTCTCAAAGACCATGTTGATCTCCTGCTATTCGCTGACGGCCATCGCGCAGCGCGCCGAAGCGCTTTTGACCGACGGCGGCTCGATCCTGACGCTGACCTATTACGGCGCCGAGAAGTGGATGCCGCATTACAACGTTATGGGCGTCGCGAAGGCGGCGCTCGAGGCGAGCGTGCGCTATCTCGCGGCCGATCTCGGCGAGAAGAACATTCGCGTCAACGCGATCTCGGCGGGACCGATCAAGACGCTTGCGGCGTCCGGTATCGGCGATTTCCGCTACATTCTGAAGTGGAACGAATACAACGCGCCGATGCGCCGCACCGTGACCATCGAGGAAGTCGGCGACAGCGCGCTGTACCTGCTCTCGGATCTGTCGCGCGGTGTCACCGGTGAAGTGCACCACGTCGATTCCGGCTATCATGTTGTCGGCATGAAGCGCCCGGAAGCGCCTGACATTTCGCTGAGCAATTCGCTGAACAAGGAATAGCCAACGCTACGATGCCCGCGCCGACAATCTACTACATTCGCCATGGCGAAACCGAGTGGAACGCGGACGGCCGGCTCCAGGGCGCGCAGGACATTCCGCTCAACGACCTCGGACGAAAACAGGCAGCCAATGCCGGCCGCATCCTCGCCGATCTGTTTGCGCGCGACGGGCGCAGCGAACAGTCTCTGGCGTTCGTCGCAAGTCCGCTCGGCCGCGCACGGCTGACGATGGAACTGGTGCGTGGCGCGCTGAAGCTTCCGCCTGATGATTACGCCGTCGACGATCGGCTGCGCGAGATCGGTTACGGTGATTGGGAAGGCTCGACGCTCCGCCAGATGCAGTCGTCAGACCCGGAAGTTTTTGCGAAGCGCCAGGCCGAGAAATGGACGGTGCCACCGCCGGGCGGCGAGAGCTATGCCTCGGTGCAGATCAGGATGAGCGACTGGTACCGGCAACTGACGGCCGACACCGTCGCAGTCGCCCACGGCGGCACCGCGAGAGCGCTGATGGTGGCGCTGGGCATAGAGACGCCCGCCAGCGCCGCCGATCTGACGATCGAGCAGGGCGCGGTCTACGTGTTCGGCGATGACGGATTGCAAAAGTATAGTTAATCTATCCGCCGTCATGTCCGCGCAGGCGGGCATCCCAGTATCCCACGCCGGTAGAGATGCGAGAGATCTGAAGTACTGGATCATCCGCCTTCGCGGATGATGACCTGGCCTAATGCTGATGATGACGGTGCCCTGAATATTGCGGGTCTGATTTGACCGGCTGGATGCCCCACGATAGGACAGGTCAGCGCTGAGTTGTCCTGGGCGATCTCTGAGCGAGCAAAATGTCCTTTAACTCCTTCGGCCACATGTTCCGGGTCACGACCTTCGGCGAAAGCCATGGGATCGCGATCGGCTGCGTGGTCGATGGCTGCCCGCCGCTGCTGCCGCTGACCAACGAAGACATTCAGCGCGATCTCGATCGCCGCCGTCCCGGACAGTCGCGCTTCACCACCCAGCGCCAGGAGCCGGATGCGGTAAAAATTCTGTCGGGCGTGATGGCGCATCCGGAGACCGGCGTGCAGGTGACGACGGGCACGCCGATCGCGTTGCTGATCGAGAACACCGACCAGCGCTCGAAAGATTACTCCGACATCAAGGACAAGTTTCGCCCGGGTCACGCCGATTTCACCTATGAAGCCAAATACGGCCTGCGCGACTATCGCGGCGGCGGACGTTCCTCCGCGCGCGAGACCGCGATGCGGGTCGCGGCGGGTGCGATCGCGCGCAGGATCGTGCCCGGCATGATCGTGCGCGGCGCGCTGGTGCAGATGGGTCCGCACAAGATCGATCGCGAGAAATGGGACTGGGACGAAATCGCGCGCAATCCGTTTTTCTGCCCGGACAAGGACAAGGCTGCTTTCTTCGAAGGCTACCTCGACGATATCAGAAAGAAGGGGTCCTCGATCGGCGCGGTGATCGAAGTGATGGCGGAGGGTGTGCCGGCGGGACTGGGCGCGCCGATCTACGCCAAACTCGACGCCGAGTTGGCCGCGGCAATGATGAGCATCAACGCGGTAAAGGGCGTCGAGATCGGCTCAGGCTTTGGAGCTGCCGAATTGTCGGGTGAGGAAAACGCCGACGAAATGCGGATGGGCAATCAGGGCGTCAGCTTCCTGTCCAATCATGCCGGCGGCATTTTGGGCGGCATCTCCACCGGGCAGCCGGTGGTGGCGCGTTTCGCGGTGAAGCCGACATCCTCGATCCTGTCGCCGCGCCGCACCGTGGATCGCAGCGGCGCCGACACCGAGATCATGACCAGGGGGCGCCACGATCCTTGCGTCGGCATCCGCGCGGTACCGGTCGGAGAGGCCATGATGGCCTGCGTGCTGGCCGACCATTTTCTGCGGCATCGCGGACAGGTCGGCGCCCCGCCGCGCCAATAGCGAGTGTAGGACGGATCAGCGAAGCGAATCCGCCAGCTTCTTCCTTGCATCGGCGGGTTACGCCTGCGGCTAACCCGCCTACGGGCTGGCGAAAGACGATGACTGCCCGCGGGAGAGATAGAACACTCCGAAAGCATGGAGAAATTGCATTTTATTGTAGATGGTAATCAGTCACTCACACAATTTTTAATTGCATGGCTCCCAGTTGTCGTTTCAGCATCCAGACGAGAAAAACGAATCGGGGTTGGGGCGTTGGTCATGCGGTCGGCTTTTTCTCCCGGCTCTTGGTGCCGCCGAATTCTTCAACCAAATTGCGGATGACCAGCCGCTGCATGGTCAACGGGGTCGGCTGGTTTACCCTCGATGATTTCTTCGAACGCACAAAGATCATCAGGCTTGGGTTCATTAACTTGAATCGTCTGTTCCAAATCTCCCCCTCGGACTAATGCCAGAACACGAACGGCACATAGGCCCACAACATCGGAGCGGCTAAGGCCAGCCCAAAACACAAGACAAGTCCGAATACAAGCTTCGGAATGGCCCTTATTGCTCTCTTCTGCGAGGCCGCGTTGATCATGGCGTGTTCCGTACGGCTCACGGTCATTGCTGTTACGGTAACGTAGACCAAGTCAGCCGGTTCCAAGCCCATGACCGAATTAGCAAGCGAAAACAAACCAAGTTAGTTAGATCGTTGAGCGGCGAAAATGTTCAGTCTAATTCTCTTAATTCGAGCCTAACTTTGGCGTTGAAGCTTCTAATCGAACCACCAATCGGGAACCGCTCCAAAGTTCCATGTCATGGCCATCGACGATACGCTTGGCCTTCTCGATGGCCTCAGCATCGTCGCCACAAACCAGTGGCTCGAATCCAATAAAGCGACCGTCGCTCCCGACGGTATAGGCTCGGTACTCTGCCATTCGTGAAGTCCCCATCACCAATGCTAAACGCGGTTTAGGTTGCCGCTTCCTTTTGTCCGCAAAGATCAATCGGGCGGTTTTAGATCGCTCGAGAGCCATCGTAAGGCGTCCGATTTCAGAGGGTCGGTCGCAGCCACCGTCTGGTGGATGTGATTGCATACATGGCATTCGAATATCCGCAAAACGTATCCAGCGGGCCGGGGCGAATCTCGCGCAAGCATCATCCGAGGTCCGCGGCATCTGGGGCATCGCGGATGTTCGATCACGCTCAACGGGATATAGGATGCAATTTTACGCTGCATGGCCGCGCGGCTACTGATAGTAGGCGCGAGCACCAGTCTCACAGTCACCGAAAAATGCCTCGTTCGGGCGGCGATCCGCTAGTCTAGAGCCGCTAATTTGGTTTTGTCTGTTCGGTAGCGGACTCAAAGACGGTCTATCAGGTAGCGGAACGACCTTCCCAAGCTACCGTTGGAAACGCGGGCTACCGTCTCGCGTCGGCGGCCTGCACGGTTCTACCGCTGGTGCCCCTGCTATCAGGCGGAACCGTGTTTGCTTGTGAACAATGAGCGGCGTATTTCGTAGTAACCTCGCTACGTGTCGGACAGACACCGGCACCGTCGGTCCGGCCATTCCAGGCAAAGCCATCAGCCATCACCATAACCCGCTGCGACGATCCCACTCCCGGACCAACACCGTTCCCGGTGTCAGCGTCAGATATTCGCAATAGCGCGAATTCCCAATTTTTTGGCGCACCATCAAAAGACCAGCTCGTCAATCAAGAGCGTCTAGTGACGCGATATCGCTATGTGCGGCGATGCGGTCCAAACCCTTTTTGCGCCCCTCTATCCCGAATAGCACGATCGTCCTGGTGTCAACGAGGCGCCGTTCGAGACCGCTTACGACAGAGTTTCCGATGATTGGTCTAGAGCTGGTCACCCACGGGCGCCTTGCCGACGAGTTCAAGGCGGCGCTCGAACATGTCATGGACCCACAAAAACAAATTGAAGCCGTCACAATCGGTGCTAAAGACGACTCCGATTTGTGTCGAAGCGATATCATCGAGGCGGTCAATCGCGTCGATAGCGGTGACGGCGTTGCCATTCTCACCGACATGTTCGGCGGCACGCCGTCTAATCTGGCTATTTCCTGCATGAGCCGTCCAAAGGTGGACGTGCTCGCAGGGATCAATCTTCCCATGCTGGTCAAGTTGGCCAAAGTGCGCGAGGACCGTTCCCTGCCGGAAGCTATCGGCATGGCTCAGGAGGCCGGTCGCAAATACGTTACCATCGCTAGCAGCGTGCTTACGGGGAAATGAGTGACCAGGGGCGCTCGGTCTCCGGCTCGCGTTGCCCTGCTTGAGCTCATTCGCTCTCTACCAAAGTTTTTTGGTAGTGGGTTCCGGCGGATTTATCGCGCATTAAAGAACAAATTGGGATGTCGGCACGTCAGCAGCAGATATCACCGAAGCGGTTCTTGAGCCACGGGCACTGCTTTTGGACCTCTGAATCGCGAGGCGCGAAGTGGTTAGGGCGAGGTCAATTTTGAGGCCTCAAAAGAAGACCGCCGGAAGGCGGTCTTAATGTTTTTGATGCGGTTGATCTAGTTCGTGCATACCTTCATTGTCTTCATGCCGGTTTCGGCTTCTGTTTTGGTTTTGAACATTCCATTATCAACGACAGTAGTGGTCGTTGTCGTCGGCTTCGTATCAACCACGGTGCACTTTTTCGTCGTTGCGTCGCGCACTACGTAATACTCGGCTGCACTCGCAGTCTGTGCTGCAAGTGCAGATGCAATAACGAATGTGCCGGCAACCAAAACATTCTTCATCATGATGTCCTCCTCAGTGATTTGATGATGCGGAAAACGAAATCGTTGGTAAGAACAAAAGTTCCGATATTCCGATCGCGAATACTCCATCGCTTGAACGGGTATCTGAACATTTGTTCAGAAAAAATACTCTTAGCCTTCCGGAACACGATTGATCCGTAACCGTTTTTCTAAGTGGTTAATGGAGGAAGACATGAAGAAATTTGCTTACGTTTTTGCGGCACTTGCGACGATCGCCGTCGCGGCGCCCACCGCTGCAAGTGCAGAAGAGTTCGGCATTCGCGTCGGCGGAGACCGAGACATGTATCGGGACCGCGATTTTCGCGGTGCACGAGCCGAGTTTGCCTATGGCGAACATGACCGGGGTCTGCATCGAGGATGGTACCGCGGCGAGCATCGCGGCCGTGATAGAGTGGTGATCATTAAACGCCACCACCATTGGGATTAACAAAATGGCCCCTTTGTCGGGGCCATTTTTTTATCTTATGTTGTATCCGGAAGTCTCAAAACAGCCTACTCGGCCCGAGTAAACGCGCAAGGTTTGCAAAGAAGGGGCCGCCGGCAGACGCGGCTTTTCTTTGGCGCCGCGCGAATGTTCAGCAACCTTGATCGTCCGGAGGCTTGGCGCCCTGAGCCTGCTGTGCGGCGGTGGGCTGGCCCTGCTGCTGCCTCTGAGCATCCTGCGATGATGTGGCTTTTTCTCCTGCCACACGGTTCATCGTTTCGGTCGGCGGATGCTGATCGACTTTTGCCGAACCTGTGCCAGTCGTTTGGCCGGTGTAGCCGGGCGTGGGGCCGGAGCCAGCATCCTTACCGCCGGTGTTGCAGGGACCGGCGTGTGCGGCACCAACGCCTAACACGATTGCGGCAAAGCCTGCGAGAACGACTTGTTTCGTAGTCATTATGCCTCTCCTTGGTTTCCATCCTTCGACGAGTAGCGTCTTCGGCGCCACTTTGAGGATTTACGACAACAAAGGGGCGAAGCGCATGTTCCGCTAGACCGCCAATGTGAATCGCTCGCGCTTAAGCCGCTTCAAAAATCAAAATGGGCCACAGCTCGCGAGCAAAAGGCGCACCAGCAGCGCTCCTGGAAACAGGGCGCGGTGTCGGGCGCCTTTTTTGGGTAGGGGAACAGGCAGCCTATGGAGTCTCAAGACGCTATTCTCGGTACCGATGAGCCGGCACTTGTACGTTATCGGGTCTCCGATGTCTGCGATGTCACAGTCGTGGTACGAGGCCAGAAAATGGTTCTCCGCTGATCGCAATCGGCATCGCCACGGCACGCTGATTCTCGGATCCGCCAGCACTGTCGACGCTACGAGGAACGCGGGAGGGCGGCTGGTCGCCGTGTAAGTAAACCTCAGATCGGCGAGCCTCGCGCCAAAAAGCTCTTAGTCGTCATCGTCGTCATAAGGTCTTGGCCTATAACCGCGATCGTAACCATAGTCGCGGTCACGCCTCGGCACATAGTTCCGATCGTAAGACGGCGGCTGGTCGTCTCGACGTCTGGGCGAGTTGGCGCTTTGTTCAAACACCGCACGGCATCGTCCGCTAAGTTGTGGAGTGTTTCGCTGCAAGCAGGCCACAATCCTGTCCACATCGGGGACCTGCGCGCTGCAGAGTCTCCAAACGTCAGGCGTGCAGGCTATCTGTTGTTCCATCGTTCCCCGATACTCTTGCGAAAATGCCGCATTTTGTATGGCGATGCCGCAGCCAATCGATATGGCAAAGCTCATGAAAACTCGATGCGCTCGCATGCCCAATCCTTCTTTCGGACGTGTGGAACTCCGCACGATTGCTTTTGCTCACGCTTCAAACTAAATGCGGCTTGGGAAGGTTCGCGGTGAACAATAAAATGTGAGGCGTTGATCTCGATACGGCTCGGCAGGCATCCAGCGCCTGGCTGGTAGCGCGTTCAAGCAATCCGCGATTATCCATGACCGTATTTTCTTCGGCTATCATCACCCGCCGCGGTTTCACCGTGTCGGCGTATGAATATTCCAAGTACCGCCTATCTCAGCGCCATTCGCGTCCCGTCAGATCCGGGCCCTGATGAACTTCAGTTTGGAACGGACGTCGGTTTACTTTCGATGCGCGCCAAAATCATCCGCGTTTCGTGCGCATCGTGATAGCGAGGATGAGACACCGCCAGCGACGCGCCCGGGTCAGTCATAAAAGTCACCGACCATCAAATCAAATCGGGCTTTTCCTTCGTAGTGTCGTTAGCACCAGACGGCGCCCCACCCAATATTTGTTTGAATTGTTCTGCCCCTGCGCCGAACTGATTCCGCATAAATTCTGATTGAAGTTGCATTATTTCATCAATGTCCTTTGCCTGAACAAGCTTTTTCGCATGTATAAGTGAGGCTTTTAGATTACTTTCCGTGATTGCAAGCACCTGAATCGCCACGTTGGTCATTGGCCCGGGGAACATCGAAACGGACTTGCTGGCTGCCTCCATGAACGACGAGAAAGCTTTATCGGTCTGATCCAGACTCTTCTCAGCCAATTCGCGAACCTGAGCGGGAATCTCCATCTGTGTTTTTGGGTCCGGCATTTCAATCTCCTTTTTTGGCATAATTGTTGTTCAGATGTTTCGAAATAAGAACACCCTTGCAAACAGCCGGTTCCCGCATCGGGTGCGAGTCCAGCGAGGTGGGACTCGTCATCAGGGAACAATCGAAGGGGAGTCTTCATCCAGCTCAGGTAAACGGCTGATTAGGTTTGTCAGAGAACTCGGGAGTTCTGATCGTTCGTTTGCCAAAATCAGGCGCAGCCTCTCGGCGACCTCGGTCGATATTGCCCTGCTATGAATCTCGTCGATTCGCATAAAGCGGTTTTGCATCTCGAAATCCAATCATACTATTTCCTCCATAGACCAAGCCCTTGCGAAAAAATTGGTTCACTGCCCAGGTGCATAATGCTTGTGAGAGCCGCGCCGAAAGTTCCAATGTTCGGAACCGCCGTTAATTTTCAAAATTTAAAACGCGTCAAGTTCGGATGTTCAGGTTCCTCTGTCTAAGAGTGAACTGACGGCAAGGGCAGGTATCTGCTACAAGCGTCTGAACTGGGCCACCGTGATGCCGGGACCTAAAACGCGTGATCGGCGGGCGCATTCGAGCGATGTCAAATGTTCACTCGCTGTTCGTTGAAACGCGCTGGATAGGCGCCGAACTCTCGGCCATCGCGACGCAGGAGCTTGCTCCTTATCTTGATTAGCACGACGCGCGAGTGCGCATGCAGGGTCCGGAAGCCTTGTTAGAGCCCAACGCCGCGCAGGCGGTTGCTGTGATCTTGCATGAGTTGGCAACCAATGCTTCCAAGTAAGGAGCGCTATCTGACGCGAAAGGCCAGATTAAACTGACGTGGTCACGCTCCGAAGAAGGACAACTGATGCTCCGCTGGACTGAGTTGAATGGCCCGAGAGTAAAGCTGCCCGAACGCTAGGGCTTTGGCAGTCACCTCATCGAACGAACGATCAGTCAATTAGGCGGCAAAGCACGCTTTGACTGGCATTCGGAAGGGCTTGTTTGCGAAATCGCCCTTCAGGCGTGCTTGAGGTGAAAAAATTCGAAAATCAAGGGGCTCCAAAATCTCGTCGATTAACGCAAAAGCGGCCGGCGACGCTCGTATCGGTTTTAGATCAGCTTGCAGGGACCCATGAGGGTATCGTGACGGGCGGGTCTAGATCATGGAACTACAGACAAGCGTATTCTGTGCGTTTCACTATTAAGCCGAATGGCGTCTTCCTGATTGGTCAACTCGGATGCCGGGTTTTGAAGCATGGGAACTGATAATCGGCAAAATAGCCCTTCGGAACGCCAATCGAATCTCGCCTGTCCTCCGAGTTGGGATTCAATGCTAGCTATTACGGTCTTAGTTCCGAAACCTATCGATGTCGGTGCTTGAACTTGCGGACCGCCTCGTTCTTCCCATGTCAACGCAAGGGTGTCTCCCTGTATTTCCCATCTAATGAAAAGGCGACCAGCTAACGTGGACAGAGATCCATATTTTGCCGAATTAGTTGCCAATTCGTGCAAAGCAAGCGCTAATGTTTGTGCTGTTGCGGGCGAAAGCTGAGCTTCTGTACCCGATAGTACGATTTGCCCGCCGGCGGAATAAGGCGCCAACTCTTCGTCCACAAGCTTTCTAATCTCTGCGCCTTGCCAACTCGAAAGTGAGAGAATGGTGTGGACTCGCGCGAGGGCATTAATCCGTCCTTCTATTGACTTAACATAGTCCTTTACGGTTTCGCTTCGCGTCAGCCGAACAATGGATTGTACCAGCGCCAATGCATTCTTGGCGCGATGGTCGACTTCCCGCGCCAACAGATTTTGTCGTTCTTCGGCCCGCTTCCGTTCTGTAATATCGACGGTGACACCGCTGACCCGTATCACTCGACCGCTCTTGTCGACAGTTGCTGCCGCCGTGCCAATGCACCAGCGAGTCTCGCCATCCGGCCGATTGATTCGAAATTCCGCTTCGTACGATCTTGTTCCCTTGTTGAACTCGGCCATGGCATTGCGCAGTTCGTCGATATCATCCGGATGCAGTAAAGCCTGAACGCTGGCCGGTGTCGGCACAAAGGCTTGGGGATCCACTCCGAAGATACGGAATTGACCTTCATCCCACATCCAGTCGCCGTTAACCCAATCCCAATCCCACGAGCCCATCCGGCCGGCGGAAATAGCGAGGCTACGACGCTGTTCGCTTTCGCGAAGTTTGGCATGCGATTCCTCAAGCTCAGCCGTGCGGGCACGAACGCGGTCTTCAAGCTCGGTATTGAACTGTTCCAGCTGCAGCGTCTTACGGTACAACTCAACGAATACCCTGATCTTGGCACGTAATACCTCCGGAATGACTGGTACCGGGACATAGTCAACCGCGCCCATTTCATAGCCGCGAAGGCGATCCAGATCGCTCACCTGAATGGCTGAAATAAAAATCATTGCGGTCTGTTGGAAACGGGGATGCTCGCGGATCATGGCGGCGAGCTCGAACCCATCCAACTCCGGCATGCATACGTCGACTAGAATAACCGCAACTTCATTCTTGAGCAGATATTCGAGCGCTTCCCGCCCAGATGCGGCGACGACGAGATTTTCGCCAAGTTCTTTCAGAATGACCTCATAGGCAAGCAGCTTGGCCGGTTGATCGTCGACCAAAAGGATGTTTACCTTTTTATGGTCCATCATCGAAACGTACCAGTTAACGGTGGAGCCACATACGTATGGCGAGGAGTAACTGTTCGGTGTTGACCGGCTTCGCGAGATAATCGGAGGCGCCGGCCTCAAGACACTTTTCGCGGTCTCCCTTCATCGCCTTGGCGGTAAGGGCGATAATGGGAAGGCGCCGAAAAGCCGGGTTTTGACGGATAACACCCATGGTCTGATAGCCATCCATCTGCGGCATCATGATATCCATAAGAACAATTGCGATCTCGGGATTCGCATCGACCAGTGCGACCGCTTCGCTCCCCGTCGTCGCGGTGAGAACCTTCATGCCACGGCGCTCTAGCACGCTGCTCAGTGCGAAGATGTTGCGGGCATCGTCGTCTACCAGCAATGCAGTTTGGCCGACAAGATCCTCATCGGAACTGTTGAGCTTTTCCAACATGCGCCGCTTTTCAATAGGTAGCTCCGTGATCACGCGATGCAGGAACAGCGAGGTTTCGTCGAGCAAGCGTTCCGGTGACTCCACACCTTTCACGACGATACTTCGGGCCATGGTGTGTAATTTAGCGTCCTCTTCGGTTGACAGCTCTCGGCCGGTGAACACCACCACTGGTACATTCGACAACAGGTTGTCATTACGGATTTTGTCAAGCACCTCAAAGCCGCTCATGTCGGGCAGCCGCAAATCGAGCACCACGCAATCGTAGGGGCTGTTACGCATGGTGGAGAGAGCATCCGCGCCTGTGCCGGCTGCCACGATCTCGATATCGTCGTGATCGAGCAACTCCCTGATGCTCATCTGCTCAGCGATATTGTCTTCCACAATGAGCAAACGTTTCCGCCGCGGCCTCGCATATTCCTTGATTTGGGACAACGCCGCACTGACGCCTTCCGTCGTTGTCGGCTTGTTGACAAAGGAAAACGCACCACGTGCCAAAGCGTGCTGACGGTCCTCGTCAAGCGTAATGATCTGGACCGGAATGTGCCGGGTGAGGGGGTTGTGTTTCAGCTGGCTAAGTACGGTCCAACCGAGCATATCCGGTAGGAAGACATCTAGCGACACCGCCGCCGGCTGGAACTGTTTGGCGAGTTCTAGTGCCTCAGCGCCGCGGGCTGCGACCAAAACTTTGAATCCCTGGTTGTGCGCCAGGTCGACCAACACGCGGACATAGTGCGGGTCATCCTCAACGATCAGAAGAATGGTGTCGCCAGGTTCAAGATTGAGCCGGTCGTCCGGCAGCGGCTCGATGATTCGTTCCTGCGTCATGACCTGCAGCGCTGGTGCCGTGTTGTACTGAGACGTTGCGCTGACACGCGGTGCCACAGTCGGCCCCGAATATTTCAGCGGCAGATACAGGATGAAGTTGCTGCCCTTGGCGGGCGTACTCTGCAGATGAATCTCGCCTCCGAGCAGGCTTGCAAGTTCGCGGCTGATGGCGAGGCCCAAGCCCGTGCCGCCATATTTCCGACTGGTGCCAGCGTCCGCCTGCTGAAATGCCTCGAAGATCAGCTTCTGTTTTTCCAAGGGGATACCGATACCGGTGTCGGACACTTCAAAGGCGATCACGGCCGGAGAATGATTGAGTACCGGATGATTAGCACTCCAGCCGCCCAGCGCGGCCGAAACGTTCAAGCGCACGCCGCCTTCGGCGGTAAACTTGAACGCGTTCGACAACAGATTCTTCAGCACCTGCTGGAGGCGTTTAGAGTCGGTGACGATGCTACGTCCGAGGTTTGGATCGACGTCGATGTTGAACGACAATTGGCGGTTTTCTGCTTCGTGCCGGAAAGGGCGTCCCACTGTTTCCAAAAGGTTGGAGGTCAGAATTTCCTCGGCATCCACGGTCACGGTTCCGGATTCGATTTTGGACAGGTCGAGAATATCACTGATCAGGTTGAGCAAGTCGGTACCAGCGCCATGAATTGTGCGCGCGAATTCGACTTGTTTTACAGACAGATTGCCCTCGGGATTCTCGGTGAGCTGCTGACCGAGAATCAAGATGCTGTTGAGAGGCGTCCGAAGTTCGTGCGACATGTTGGCAAGAAATTCGGACTTGTACTTTGACGTCAGTGAAAGCTCGGTCGCCTTTTCTTCGAGCGCGCGTCGTGCTTGTTCGATTTCCTGGTTCTTGCGTTCCACTTCGACGTTGCGCTCGGCGAGTTGTTGAGCCTTTTGCTCAAGCTGCTCGTTGGTCTGCTGCAGTTCCTTCTGCTGTGTCTGCAATTCGCCAGCGAGCTGTTGGGATTGCTTCAGCAGTCCTTCCGTCTGCATCGTTGCTTCGATGCTGTTGAGAACGATACCGATACTGTCGGTGAGTTGCTCAAGAAAGGTCATTTGCGAATTTGTGAATGCGCTAACCGAAGCGAGTTCGATAACGGCCTTAACCTGGTTCTCGAACAATACCGGAAGCACCACAAGGTTTTTTGGCACAACACGCAACAGCGCCGAGTTGATCGGGATCGCATCATTCGGAATGTCCGATATTAGTCGCTGGCGCTTGTCCATCGCGCATTGCCCGACCAAGCCCTCCCCAAATTGTACGATTTGCTGATGTGGACTGTTGCCGTCGCCCGCATAGGCCGAAAGCAGGCGCAACTGAGGTCTGTCTTCATTTTCGACCTGATAAATCACACCCATATGGGCATTCACTAGCGGCGTCAATTCGGTGAGCAGCAGCCGGCCGACCGTGGTCAAATCACGCTGGCCCTGAAGCATGTTGGTAAATTTGGCCAGGTTCGTCTTCAGCCAATCCTGCTCGGTGTTGACGTCGGTCGTAAGCCTCAAATTACCAATCATCGTGTTGATGTTGTCCTTTAGCTCCGCCACCTCGCCGCGCGCATCGACCTGGATCGACCGTGTGAGGTCGCCCTTGGTGACGGCGGTCGCCACCTCGGCGATGGCGCGCACCTGCGATGTCAGATTGGCAGCCAGCAGGTTAACGTTGCCTGTCAGATCCTTCCAGGTGCCCGAGGCGCCAGGCACGTTCGCCTGACCTCCGAGCCGGCCCTCGACGCCCACCTCGCGCGCCACACTGGTAACCTGATCGGCGAACGTCGCCAGCGTCTCTGTCATGTTGTTGATAGTATCTGCGAGTGCGGCGACTTCGCCTTTCGATTTCACGGTCAGATTCTGTTTCAGATCGCCATCGGCGACGGCTGTCACGACCTTGACGATGCCGCGCACCTGTTCGGTGAGGTTGGCTGCCATGAAGTTCACGGTATCGGTCAGATCTTTCCAAGTGCCGGCCACTCCGGGCACCTGCGCTTGTCCACCGAGCTTACCCTCGGTGCCAACCTCACGCGCGACGCGGGTCACTTCGCCGGCGAACGCGTTCAACTGGTCCACCATTGTATTGATCGTGTTCTTTAGTTCCAGAATCTCGCCTTTCACATCGACCGTGATTTTTCGGGACAGGTCTCCGCGCGCCACGGCCGTGGTGACTTCGGCGATGTTGCGAACCTGTGTGGTCAAGTTAGCAGCCAGCAGGTTGACGTTGTCGGTGAGGTCTTTGAACGTTCCGCCGACGCCGGGTACGACCGCCTGGCCGCCAAGCCGGCCTTCGGTACCGACTTCACGCGCCACGCGCGTCACTTCGGCCGCGAATGAGCGAAGCTGCTCGACCATAGTGTTGAGGGTGTCCTTCAAGAGCAGGATTTCGCCGCGAACGTCGACCGTGATCTTCTTGGACAAGTCGCCACCGGCGATTGCTGTCGCTACTTCAGCAATATTGCGAACCTGCGCGGTGAGATTGGAAGCCATGAAGTTCACATTGTCGGTGAGATCTTTCCAGGTTCCGGCGACCTCCGGGACCTCGGCCTGACCGCCGAGTTTGCCTTCGGTGCCGACTTCGCGCGCCACGCGTGTGACTTCTGACGCAAACGCGTTGAGCTGGTCGACCATCGTGTTGACTGTGTTCTTCAACTCTAGAATCTCACCCTTCACATCCACGGTGATCTTCTTGGAAAGATCCCCCTTGGCGACCGCCGTGGTCACCTCGGCGATGTTGCGGACTTGGCCAGTAAGGTTGCCGGCCATGGAGTTCACATTGTCCGTAAGGTCCTTCCAGGTGCCGGCAACACCCGGCACGTTGGCCTGGCCACCGAGACGGCCCTCAGTGCCGACCTCGCGCGCCACGCGCGTCACTTCGCCTGCGAAGCGGTTGAGTTGATCAACCATGGTGTTGAGAGTTTCCTTCAACTGCAGAATCTCGCCGCGCACGTCCACGGTGATCTTGCGCGAAAGATCGCCGCCGGCGATTGCGGTTGCGACCTCGGCGATGTTACGAACTTGGGCGGTCAGATTGCCGGCCATCGAGTTAACGCTGTCGGTTAAGTCCTTCCAGGTACCGGCAACGCCGGGCACTTCGGCCTGTCCGCCGAGCTTGCCGTCGGTACCGACCTCGCGGGCGACGCGCGTCACTTCGCCGGCAAAAGCATTCAGCTGGTCGACCATCGTGTTCAGTGTTTCCTTGAGCTGAAGGATTTCGCCCGACACGTTCACCGTGATTTTTTTCGATAGATCGCCCTTGGCAACAGCGGTCGCCACCTCGGCGATGTTGCGGACCTGGCCGGTTAGGTTGGAAGCCATCGAGTTAACGCTGTCGGTTAGGTCTTTCCAGGTGCCGGCGACGCCGCGCACCAGCGCCTGACCGCCGAGCTTGCCTTCGGTACCGACCTCTCGAGCGACGCGTGTCACTTCCCCGGCGAAGGCGTTGAGCTGATCAACCATCGTGTTTACGGTATCTTTCAGCTCTAGAATTTCGCCGCGCACGTCCACGGTGATCTTCTTGGACAGATCACCGTTGGCGACAGCAGTCGTCACTTCGGCGATGTTTCGAACCTGTGCCGTCAGATTGCTCGCCATCGAATTGACACTCTCGGTCAAATCCTTCCAGGTGCCGGCGACGCCGAGCACGTTAGCCTGACCGCCCAGCCGGCCATCGGTACCGACTTCGCGCGCGACGCGCGTCACCTCGCCGGCGAAGGCGTTGAGTTGGTCGACCATCGTGTTTAGAGTTTCCTTGAGCTGAAGGATTTCGCCCGATACGTTTACCGTGATCTTCTTGGAAAGGTCGCCGCCGGCAATAGCGGTAGCAACATCGGCAATGTTGCGGACCTGAGCCGTCAGGTTAGAGGCCATGAAGTTGACGTTGTCGGTGAGGTCCTTCCAGGTGCCAGCGACCCCGGGCACCTGGGCCTGCCCGCCAAGCTTGCCTTCGGTTCCGACTTCACGGGCAACACGGGTTACTTCGGATGCAAATGAATTGAGCTGATCGACCATCGTGTTAATTGTGTCTTTCAGTTCCAGGATTTCACCGCGCACGTCCACCGTGATTTTCCGCGACAGGTCGCCGCGGGCAACTGCCGTCGTGACGTTGGCAATATTACGGACCTGAGCGGTAAGGTTGCCGCACATTGCGTTCACCGAGTTGGTCAAGTCCTTCCACGTTCCGGCTACGCCGGGGACGATGGCCTGGCCGCCGAGTTTGCCGTCGGTGCCGACCTCGCGGGCGACGCGGGTGACCTCGGACGCGAAAGAGCGAAGCTGATCGACCATCGTGTTGATGGCTTCCTTGAGTTGCAGGATCTCGCCGCGCACGTCCACCGTGATTTTTTTGGACAGATCACCATTTGCGACGGCGATCGTGACTTCGGCAATGTTTCGGACTTGACCAGTAAGATTGTTGGCCATTGAGTTGACGCTCTCGGTCAAGTCCTTCCACACGCCCGTAACCTCGGGCACCTGTGCCTGACCGCCGAGTTTGCCTTCGGTTCCGACTTCGCGCGCGACGCGCGTCACTTCTGATGTGAAAACGCTAAGCTGTTTGATCATTGTGTTGACGATGTTGGCCGATTGCAAAAATTCGCCTCCCAGCGGTCGGCCATCGACATCAAGTTGGACGGTTTGCAATAGGTCGCCCTGCGCAACAGCAGCAACCGCGCGGGTTACTTCACGTGTGGGCCAAAGCAAATCATCAATCAGGGTATTCACAGAGCTTTCCATATCGGCCCACGATCCGCTCGCCAGTCCGAACTTGACGCGCTGCCGGGTTTTGCCCTCGCGACCGACGACATGGCCAACGCGCTCTAGCTGTTGCGACATTCGCTGATTAGCTGCGACGATTTCATTGAATGTGTCGGCGATCTTTCCGTCGATCCCGAGATAGTCACCGGTCATTCGTACTGAAAAATCCCCGCTTCGCATCGCCTGCAGCGCGTGAAGCAGGTCCGGCGAGGATTCGGACTTGCCGTTCGTAGCCGGCGTTACTTTGGCAGCGCGGCGGGGGGTAGGGGAGGCGGAGCGGAGGTCACTCATTGTATCTCCCTCAAGACGCGAGTGGGCGCGAATCTTTGCAGGCGCAGACAGCGTCAATAAAACCGCTACTTACGCTGGGATCAAGCAGGATTGCTTGGCAGTCGCCCCGCCTTAGACAGCCCAAAAAAAGGTAAGTTCCGAGGGGAACATTTGGTTCCTTAGGTGAAATGAAAAAAGTTCCATTTATTTGGTAAGCAGCCTATCGGTCCGCCCACTCTCCGCATAGCGCGCGTCGGTTTAGGGTTGCTGTTCGGACCCACACTGCCGTTTGCGACGTTCTTCCCGGCGGCTTGTGTCGGCGCTTTAAGAACCGTGAAATGTCTGTCCGGTTTCGGACTCGGGAATACAAAAGTTCTAGTCGCTACTATTAGAATGTCCCCCGCCGTCAGGTTGACGAAACCACTTCGAAGCGGCGATAGCCAGCACCGCAACGCCTAACCGGGATGTCTAGCGAATAACGAATGAATATTCTGGACTACGCGGACCAAGCGGTTACGACGCATGTCTTTCTCAGTATTGCCGTTAAGATAGTCGGCAACGGCTGCGACAATCTCATCGGTAAGGCCAATTCGCGACAAGGGCTGGAACAAGGGTAGGCCATCTAGGTCGTCATCCTCGTCATCGATGACGACATATCGACTAACCTCGGGATTTTGCCGAAGCCATCTGAGAATCTCCTTGCAACGGGGTTCCGTTGGCAAGTCTGGTGTAACATCCATGAAGGGAATGCCATAATGCGTGGCGCTGAAAATGCCTGCCGGGTCATATCGCCATGTTGATGAAAGCACAACAGATGCGCCCGTTCGTTCGAGTAACTGTCGCAAGCGTGCAAGTAGAGCGGCATCCACGATGTAAGGAAACTTGCGAGGATTAGGTGTCTTCTCGCAATTTAAGACCCCATCGATATCTAAAAAAATTACCTTCATAAAGGTGCAGTCTCCTTGGCGGTTTGATTGCAGCGGTTTGAAAATTGATCAGTGCAAAGAGTCACTACTTTCTTGCGGTTTCCGTGGACCGACGCTGCATAAATCTGCTGTAACTCCGCCTGCAACCTCGCTCTGAATTTCAGAATGCCAATTTTTGCAACTCGCGACTCAGCTCGTGGAGCTGGTACGGCTTGCGCAGGATCGGAAACTCCGAGCCTATCTCTTTTGTGGAAGAGCTGTATCCTGTTACTAGTAGAATGGGAATTTTGGCGTTTTTCTCGCGTATGGTCTTAGCCAATCCGACCCCGTCCAACTTCCCGGGCATCACGACGTCACTGAATACGATGTCGATGCCGTCTTTTTCCAACTCCGCCAAGGCCCCTGACGCGTCGGTAGCCCAGCGCACGTTGTAGCCGAGTTGTTCAAGCAAGCCGATGCTCACGGTTGCCACCTCAGGATTGTCTTCGACAAGAAGAATGGTTCCGCTGCCCTTCGAAGACACTTGCTCGTGCCCGGGTGTTAGGTGCGTGCTCGCTTTCGGCAGGCAGATCGTGATTGCGGTGCCGCTGCCCAGGACGCTCTTGAGCCCGACGGTTCCCCCGGCCTGATGCGCGAAGCCGTGCACCTGAGATAGGCCAAGACCCGTGCCTTTACCGACCGCCTTTGTGGTGAAGAACGGATCGAACACTTTCGCGGCGATATCATCCGGAATTCCCACTCCGGTATCTTCCACGGATATTGCGACCTGAGCCTTTTCCGGAATGTTTTTCGCGCTGACGATCACCGAACCGCCATCGGGCATCGCATCACGTGCGTTGACGACGAGGTTCACGAGCGCTGTTTCAAACTCGTTGGGATCGGCGACAATGTTCCAGACATCGTCCGCGACATCGATCATCAGTGAAACGGTGCTCCCGAGTCCGCTGCTCAGTACATCTCGGAGCACGCCGAGCCGCTCGGACAGTTTAATAGGTTGAGGTTGCACGCTTTGCCGCCGGGCAAAGGTAAGCAATTGGCGAGTCAGCGATGAAGCACGCTGGGAAGCGCTGTCAATGGCTCGCAAAGCCCTAAGTGCCTTTTCTCCCGTGATATCTTTTCGGATCGTGTGAACGCTTCCGGAAATGATCATCAGGAGATTGTTAAAGTCGTGGGCGACGCCGCCGGTCAGTTGGCCAAGGGCTTCGAACTTCTGCGACTCGGCGAGTTGCCGCTGCATCGCAAGAAGCTTTTCCTGCGCTTCTTTCCGTTCGCTGATGTCGCGGGTGATCTTGGCAAAGCCTATAAGCTCACCGGCATCGTTCCGGATGGGATCAATGACAACACTCGCCCAGAAAAACGAACCGTCTTTGCGAACGCGCCAGCCATCTTCCTCATAGTGTCCGGTTTCCACGGCAATTTTTAGTGCTCTGGCGGGCTTTTCCGCCGCTTGGTCGTTAGGTGTGTAAAACCGCGAGAAATGCTGACCGACAATTTCCTCGGCGGAATAGCCCTTGATGCGTTCGCCGCCGGCGTTCCAGTTCGACACGACGCCGGTCGGATCAAGCATATAGAGGGCGTAATCGGTGACGCCACCGACAAGCGTTTTGAACTGGCTTTCGCTTTTCAACAACTCGGAAAGCGCGTTCTGACGTTCGGTGATATCGCGGGTGATCGTGGCAAAACCCAAAAGTTTGCGTTTCTCAAAAATAGGATCAATGACGACCGAGGCAAAGAAACGAGTGCCGTCCTTTCTAACGCGCCAGCCCTCGGCGAGATAATGTTTTTTCTTTCGGGCTATTTGCAGTGCCCGCCGCGGAAGATCGGCCGCCCTGTCCTCCGGCGTATAGAAAACCGAAAAATGCTTACCGACAATGTCTTTGGCTTTATAGCCCTTGATGCGCTCGGCACCCCTATTCCAGTTGGCGATGCGACCTTCGGGATCCAACATGTAGATTGCGTAATCGGTGATGCCCTCGACGAGGAGACGAAAATTACGCTCGCTTTCACGGAGGTTTCGCTCGAGTTTTTTGCTGCCGGCCATACGCACTCCCACCCGACCCTTTAAACGGGTTCAGTACAAAATGGTTCCAATACGACGTGTTCTAACATGGGGTAATCACAACACTCAAAATAGCGGTGCGTTACTAGCCTGATGTTGGGCCACGACGGCAATTCCGTTAATGGGATGGTCCGACCGCTCATTTCCATACCAGCAATAGAATGCTGGAAAGGGGCCTCAAAGACCAGGAGCACGCTGTGTCTCAGACATCGAAATTGGATGAGCACTGATCCCGCGTGCGGAACCTGAAGTGCGGTCGGGAATTGTTCTTGCAACCAGGAGATCACCACAGTGAAGCGAATTCTCATAGCCGCAGCTATTTTGGCAACCGCATTATCTTCTACCGCCAATGCGAAGGGATGCATCAAGGGAGCAATCGTCGGCGGGGTAGCCGGTCATATGGCCGGACACGGAAAAGTCGGCGCGGTTGCGGGGTGTATCATTGGCCACCACGAAGCCAACAAGGCAGATGCAGAAAAGGCTAGAGGGCAATCACCGAACCCACCGTCAAAAGACGACGGCAAACTCTAAGGGTTAAATCTCAAATGCCCCGGCTTTTCCGCGCACAACGCAGACGAAGGTTCACCGCGCTTGCCGGTGTGCGTCGTCGGATTCAAAAATTGGAGCCATACCCATCTATGGTATTTATGGCTGTTCCACTGATGTTGGTTGAACCGCTGAAACTGGCGGCGTTATTTGTCGCGGGCAACGGGCACTGGCTTGTGGGCACCTGGATGATCGTCGCGGCTTACGCCAGTAGCCTGCTAATAGTGGAAAGACTTTTTCGAATGGTTAAGCCGAAGCTGATGACGATTGGCTGGTTCGCGAGAATGTGGACTTGGTTTGTTGACCTGCGAGACAAAGTCATCGCTTGGGTAAGCAGAAGGTCTGCGGCAATCGACCAAGTTAGCTGATTTCGACCGCCGACAAAACCCAATCCAGATGTCCAGCGAATGACGTGCGCAAACCAAGCGGTTGCGACGCTTGTCTTTCTCAGTCTTGCCAGGCCGAGATGATCAGATATCCCTGGGACAGGATCGCAAAGGTGAAGCAATGGGCCCTGTCATCGAAGCAGATCTTACCCTGCAGTCGTGGCCGCAAGCTCGTCATTGCGGATCTTTCGATGATGAATCTCCATGCCCGCGGCTTCAATACAAAATTTTACCGCCTCGCCCAGGCTCGCAGCTACAAGATCCGCTTTCGCGGCATCCCGCATCTGTTCGAGTGCGGCGGGATCGATGTCCTTCATCCAACAACCGAGAATAATTGTTGCTTTTGGCAACTTACGACGGAGGCGACGAACGGAGTAGCGCATGTGAGCTGGGCCGCTTGCGTCGAGATAGACCAAACAGACGAGTGCAACACCGGTGGTATCGAGCCGAAACACGTTAGTCGTAGAGAGCGCTTCAGCTCCTTCGACACGAGCTGATAAACCGTGCTCGGTCGAAAGCTGTCCGAGCATGATCGCTGCCGCTTCATCGATGAGACCGCGCCCGGCCATACACAGGACCGGATGCTCACCCTGCCACTCAAGTGGCAATTCGTCCTTGTTGAGAACGGGCAGATTTTCATAAGCAGCATCTTCACTCACGCTTTCTACTGCTGATGATGCTTCTGCGTCGGTTGTTGCGTTGCGTTTTACGGGCGGGCGGTCCTCGTGTTCCGATAGGTTACTAGCAAACTCGCCGACGGCGTCGCGGATCTTACTCAGACGCTCGATGCTGAGCGCGCCACGCTCAGCATCGACTTGAGCAAGTTGGAGCCCTTTCAAAGCTACTTCATCATAGTAAGAAGAAAGAGACCGTTCTTTCAGAAATTCTTCCGCCTTTTCGGAGGCCTCCGTCGGATCACCTGCGAGCATCCGCTGGTAAAAGATTTCGGGCGGAGACAGGGCTGGTCGATCTCCGAACATGACATCAAGGAATTCCAAGCGTTCGACGTGGCGTCCTAGCACGACAAGGCAAACTGTCAGTGGTGTTGCGAGGACAAGGCCAATGGGGCCCCAGAGCGCGGTCCAAAAGGTTGCCGATGCGACGACAGCAACAGGAGAAAGTCCTGTGCTGTGACCGTAAACCATCGGCTCGATGACATGACCTACGACCGGCTCAACAAAAAGAAAAAGGCCGAGCGTCCATAGCAGCATCGACCAGCCGGGATCGACGGCAACCGCAAGTGCGAGCGGGAATGCTGCCGCGATAAATGCGCCGATGTAAGGTACGAAACGCAGCACAGCAGCTAAAATGCCCCACAGAACCGCGCTCGGAATGCCTATGAGCGATAGACCAACCCCAATTACCACACCAAACGCGCCATTTACGACAAGCTGGATCAGGAAAAGCCGACTGAGGCGCCCGGCGGCGTCATCAAGCGCTGCTGTGGTGCGCTGAAGATCATGCGAGCCGGCCAATCGAATCAGCCGATTACGCAGATCCTCACGTTGCAGCAAAATGAAGATCACAAAAATGATGATGATGCCGGTCGTGGCGAGCGGATGCAGAAGCGGAGAGATCAAGCTTCGCAAGCTCTCCAGGGCGCCCGGATCCGGCTGACGTACCTCCACTGGAACAGGTGTGAGGGGTGCGGAAGTTTTGGGGCTAAGAATTGAACCTTGGCCGAGGGAAGAGGCAGCGTCCTTCGGCTTGTCGAGTTCCTTGCTGAGATCCTTTAGCATGCCGGACGCTCGTTCAAGCGTCCCGCGCCCCGCAGTTGTTTCGCGAAAGGATTGGATTTTCTCGCTTATCGTGGATTGATACCGCGGAAGATCACCGGCGAGTTGTGTTAGCTGAGTAGCCAGCAAACTTCCCAACGCAAATATGAGCGCGAAGGCTATGATAACCACGCTCACGACCGCCAATCCACGTGGAACTCGAATACGCTGTAGAATTCCAACAAGGGGAGCAAGCACGAAACTCAGAAGAATTGCCAGCGCGATTGGCACGAAGATCTCGCGACCAAAATAGAGGGTCGTGATAATTATGAATGCCAAGATAGCAGTTGCCATCGCGCTTAGCAGCGCCATTAGTTCTTCAGAGGTACGAACTTTAAATGGCTGTCTAAACACGGAATACTCCGTTCTCCTGCTATTCGGAGCTGATTTAGGCATCCACAAAGTTTTTAAAGAGCCCATGCCGGCGTCAGAGCGGCGTTCGTCTAACTATCGACCGCCTAAATGGTTCCACGGAGACTATCCGCATAGCTCGGGAAGTTGCGTGGATTTGTTCTTGATCCTGAGCAGGTCGTAACTTGATGTGGCGATCTGCAAGATGAGATCACCGCAACCGTAGTTGGTTCGATTTCGTCCGGGCTCATCTTATAAAGGTGATTTCCGCGTCGTCGTGTCCAGCTTTAACGACATCACCGACGCCCTTTCCGAACATCGAACGGGCCAGAGGCGAAGCGTGCGAGATGGATCCTTTTGCGGGATCGGCTTCGTCCTCACCGACGATTCGAAGGGTTTGCTCTCGGCCATCGTCGCGGACAATCGTCACGGTTGTGCCAAAGCGAACTTCCGAAATGTCGACCGGAGATGGAAGGACTCGCGCGCTCGCGCGGCGGGAGCTCCAGTACCGAACCTCGCGTCCCGCAGCCGCGCGATTGACGCAGGATCGCTCGAAGCCTGGGCAAGGGCGTAACCTTCTCGCGCTGCCGCCAGCGCAGCTTCGATCTGGGCCATCCCATTTAACGTAACGTCATTCGGAAACTCAGAGATCTGCCTATCCGGCAGATCCTCAAGGGAGTTAACGTCCTGTTCCTTGACGAAGGCTCGACTCATACCAAGCAGCTCTTTCGCGGAAGAAGTGGCAAGTCTATTTAGCAACAATTTTTGCGCAACCGGGTTCCATTTCTCGACGTCCCCGTCGTCTTCGAAGAAGCATTCATAAATCCCTACACCTCCAGAAGGTCAGGTTTCGAACACTCTCTTCAAAAAATTCGGCGATATCCGTACGGCAGAGCAATCCTCCGACGAGCGAAAGGAACCAACCAGTCTCGGCGCGGTTGTAATGCGTCCCGGCTCAAATAGGAGGTTTCAAGATGATCCGTAAGGTTCTCGGAGCGGCATTTCTCGCCGCAGTCATAATCGCTCCACTTTCCGCGTCAGCTCAGGGAGTGCCTGCAGGCGTTGACCGCGGTGCCCGTGAAGGCGAGCGGGCTGCAGGCCCTGTGGGTGCCATCGTTGGCGGCACGATCGGAGGAGTCGTCGGCGGTGTTTCAGGTTTATTGGGTGTAGATCAACGGCCTCGTTTTCACAGCTATGTGGTTGAGCAGCACCGTCCGTCCTACCGTTATCAGGGCGATCTAAGGGTGGGTGCTGAGCTTCCGGAAGCGGGTGTGACTTATTACGACGTTCCTCAGGAATATGGTGTTCGCGAGTATCGCTACACCGTCGTAAACGACCGAACCGTACTGGTTGACCCCCATACCCGTCGCATCGTGCAAATTGTGGAATAGGCTTCCAAAAAAGAATACGGAGATGCCGCTCAGGTTGAGCGGCGTTTTCTTATGAGGGATCGGATAGCTGTTCGATCATCAAAGCTCACTCCAGGAGCCACTTAAGAGGCCGGTCCTAATAGGTGGTCGGACGCAGGGAAATGCGGTTCGGGAGCTTAACGACAACGCCGGGACAGGTTTCTTGGGGTTCGTCGATATTATGCTTGGGCTGATCGTCTAGCTGCTTTGGGCGACCACGATGGGTCTGATGTGCGAGCGAACTCATTACGAAACGCATTGTTCGAGCCAGCGTCGCTCATTCAATTTGAAGATTTTTCAGGCTGCTCGCGATTTTTTCTAGAGCCCTTGTGCTTGGCGAACGCGTGGGTAACTTCCGCACCAATGAGGATGATTTGCGACGAATAGTAGACCCAAATAAGGATCACGATGATCGATGCAGCGGCTCCGTACGTTGACTCCAGTCCTTGCTTGCCGATGTAAAATCCAATGGCGGATTTCCCAATTTCAAAAAGGACAGCTGTAAGGATCGCTCCAAGCCAAACGTCGTACCAATCGATTGCCGCGTCGGGGAGCCATTTGAACATCATCGCAAAAAGCAGCGAGATGACGCCTACGGAAGTCAAAATAGTGACGACGTGTAAAAGCCACTCCTGCGCATACGGCGCGGCATATTTCCCAAAAACTGAAAGCCCGGCGGTTACGAGTAGCGAGACCAGGAGAAGAAACCCCAGCGCAAGGACGGCAGCGAGCGAAACGACATAATTGCGAATGAAGTACCACACGCCAAGGCCCGGCGCTTCACCCACTTCCCAGACTGTATTCAGGGCGTCTTTGAGTTGAACTACAACCCCAATTGCTGCGAAGATTAGCGCTCCTAACCCCATCAGCGTTGCGATAAGACCCTCTCGGGGTCGACCTGCGTCCGCCAGCATCGCTTGAACAGCTTTCGCACCGGTATCCCCGAGCATGTCTTTGATCGAGGACGCCACCTGCCCACTGACTGCATCCCGACCAAAAAAGAAACCGGCAACGGCGATGGCAATGACAATGATAGGTCCTAATGAAAATACTGAATAATAGGCGAGCGCGGCCCCCTGGCGAGAACCTTTATGACTGGACCAGTTTCCAGCAGCTTCTTTTGCAACGGTCCACAACATCGCATACGCGCTTTGTCGCCCAACGGATTGATCGTCCCTCGATGCGAAAAACCCGATGCCGGTGGAAGGGCAACGGGTTCATCGTAATGCTTGTCCAATCTCATAAGGCTAGTGAACGGAAGTTGGTTCCCTAAGAAATTGAGTTGATAGCGAGGGGACAACTGAGTGTACGCATCTTCGAACGCCCCGGGCGCCCCGGCTGTTTCCGGCTAAGTCTGGAGCAGGCGGCTACTGAGTCCGCTCCCGAAAGTACGTGATACCGTTGGTTGGACCGGCCCCTCTAATGCCGAATAGGTTAACCGCTCCATGATGCGGTGCCGTCCGTTCTGGACGAAGGTAACCCTAGGACTTGCCACCAATGGCCATGGGCCAGATGCAATTTCGAAAATAGGAATCATCGGACTGCCGCGTTACGGTTAGATGCACCCGAAGCTTAGCCAGGTGACCGGAACTTTAGCCCCCTGGAGCCATTTCTTTTCCGGCGAATTGTTACTCGCGCAGGGCGTTTTCCAACTTGGAAGCAAGAACGTGATTGTTTCGGCTGGGCTGGCTTTCAATAATTTTGTAATCGTTGCGATCGTTGTCGCGGCTTTGTATTTTACACGTGAAATCCTTGTACCGATCGCACTGGCGGTTTTGCTCAGTTTCGTGCTGGCGCCTTTTGTCAGACTGCTCCAGCGTTGGCATCTTCCGCGTGCTCTGGCCGTAGTGCTTGCCGTCGTTATGGCTTTTGCCATTGGGGTTTCTCTGGCGACGATGGTTATGGTGCAGGTCAATCAGTTGGCGAGAAATCTGCCGCGCTACCAGACTACGCTTAGCGATAAAGTCCAAAATCTGCGGGAGGTTTTGGGGGCGACGGGCCTGCTTAAGGATGCATCCAGCTTGCTCAACGATCTTGGCAAGGAATTGAAAGGGTCGGATCTTAAGAAAACTGTAACGTCGTCCCCCATGCTTACGCGGCCAGGCTCTTCCACCAGGCCTATTCCCGTCGAAGTTCATCAGCCCGATCCTGGCGAGTCGGAAACATTAGTGGCTTTCCTTCAGCCGTTGGTCACTCCTTTGACCATGACCGGGATTGTCATGATTTTTGTCACCTTTTTCCTGTTTCAACGAGAGGATCTGCGCAATCGGTTCATCAGGCTCGCTGGAAGCGGAGATATCGAAAGGACTACGGCAGCGTTGGACGATGCGGGTGGGCGGCTGGGCAAGCTATTCGCTACCCAACTCATTTTGAACGTGGTTTTCGGATGTATCATCGGTTTTGGCCTGGCGCTGATCGGCGTCCCCAGTGCTTCCCTGTGGGGATTGCTTGTGATGGTTCTCCGCTTTGTTCCCTACTTAGGCGTAGCCGGCGCGACGACGGCGATCGAGGATGATGAGGCCGCGTCAATATGCCTCTGCTATCTTGAGAACGTTTCGAAAGCCAGGCTCGATTACGCCGTCAGAAAGCTCTCGCGAATGGCACCCACGGCCCGTATCGTCGTTTGCCTTTTAGCGGACGCTGAGATTTCTGCCGCCTCCCAAACGGGCAAAGGGCCATCTTGCTCCCTGAAGGCTACGGTTGCCGCCTTTGAGAATCATAAAAGTCATCCCGAAGGCGTCGTGTCGGAACTTATATGATGATGAGAGGTTCGGACATGGAATAGTTCGCAAGGATTGCACCATGTCACAGACCGACACCCGTTCATTGCAGCAGATCAAACGCGAAACCGAGCAAACGCGGGCTGGCCTGACAAGTACTGTCGAGCAACTCAAAACCAGCGTCGCAGACACGGCGAGCGACATCCGCCAGCGCATCAGTCCCGACGCCATCAAGGCTGAGGTATCGGACTACATCAAAAGCAGAGGCGAGCAGCTTCTGAACGACGTCACCGCCGCCGCCCGCAGAAATCCGATGCAGGCTGTAGCAGTCGGCGCAAGCCTCGCATATCCGCTGCTGCGTCTGGCGCGAGCAATACCCTTGCCGGTTTTGATGGTGGGTGCGGGCCTGTTTTTTGCTGGTTCCAAGACCGGGCAGTCGGCCACGCAAAAGGCCTCTGACGTGGTCTCCGACCTTTCGGACGAGTTCGTGCACCGCGCTCGCGAGTTTGGAGACCAGGTTGGAGACTCCGCCTCTGCTGCAAAAGCATATGCGTCGGACCAGTTTGATCGCGCAAGCGCCGCGGTTTCCGGCCGAACCGATCAAGTGAGCCGGACGACTGATGCAGCCGAGGCCACTCTCTCTTCAAATTCCAAGGCGCTTCAGGATAGGGCGGCTTCCTTCGGCAGCACGCTTTCCAACCGCGCGGCCGATCTCAGGGAACAAGGGGTCCGGACAGCTGGTTCGGCTCCCGCGACGGTTCAGGACAAAGTAATTTCCTTCGGCAGTTCCCTGTCAGACCGTGCGACGGATCTAAAGGACCAGGGCATTCGGATGGCGAGTTCCGCGGCCGCGACCGTCCAGGATATTGCCTCCGACGTAACATCTGTTGCCCGCAACGCGGCCAGCACCACTGCGGATGCGGGACTGGATGCTGCAAGGGCAATGCGCGACACGACATCCGATCTCACCGATCGCGCCGGAAAGACCATTTTCCAGACAATTGAACAGAATCCTCTGTTGGTGGCCGGAGTGGGTCTGCTGATAGGGGCGTCTGATCGCCAGCGCGTTGCCCCGCTCGGACATTGAGGATGGCCTGGTTGGCGATGCCAGTACGGCGGTCAAGCGGCGCGCCCAAACCGCCGCATCGCAGGGTTTCGACGCTGCCAAAAACGCCGTTGGAGAAGTCTACGACGAAGCGACCCGGCAGGCCGAAGTGGAAGGGCTAACGCCCAACGGGATAGGCAAGGCCGCGCAGGACATTGGTCAGCGCGTGCGCCGCGTCGCGGAGAGCGCGGTAACGACTGCTTTCGAGCCGGCACAAGAAAACCATCAACCAAGCACTCACGGAGAGACCGATCATGGCTGACCAGACATTCAGGACTTCGGATCAAAACGGATCGGCCTCGCCCCAGGGATTCGAGAAAGCCGCAACCGCTGCGAAGAGCGTAGCCGACCAAGCACTTTCCGCCGGGCGTGATCTCAAGGATAAGGCGATTGGCATGGTTGGCTCATCTTCCGATGCGATCAAGGACCAGGCATCGGAGTTTGTCGATGCCGCCAAGGACGTCGCATCCCAGGCAACCGACAAGCTCAAGCAGACCGTCGATGGCCAGAAGCACGCCAGCGCGGAATATGTCGGAAACTTGGCCGACACGATGCGCCGCGCCGCCCGGGAGTTCGATGGCGATCTTCCGATTGCCGGAGTTTATATCCGCAAGGCCGCGTCCCAGATCGAAGGGGTTTCCGACTCCATCAAGACCGGCAACTTCAAAGACTTGGTCCGGGGTGCGCAGTCCTTTGCGCGCCGGCAGCCGACCGCGTTCCTGGGAATGGCAGTGCTTGCCGGTTTTGGTGTTGTGCGATTCCTGAAGAGTTCGGCAACTGATTCCGAAGGTGCGGCAGCAGGATCGCGTCAGACTGGCGGAAACAGATTTGCTGCAAACACCGCGAGCCACTCGCGTGCGGATCAAGGGCAGGGCCAGTCTTATGCGGATAATAAAGGGTATCGCGATGAATTCAGCAGGTAACCGGTCGATACCGGAGCTCTTCAGCGACGCAGTCGGGCAGCTCGCCAAACTGGTCGGCAACGAATTCGAACTTGCGCGCGCGGAGCTGTCGGAAAAGGCAAGTCAGGTCGGTCGCGCAAGCGCCATGATCGGCGCCGGCGTAATTGTCCTTATGCCGGCGTTGGTGCTGCTTTTACTTGCAGTTTCGGCGGCGCTGATACGCGGCGGCTTCTCGGAACCGGTGGCCAATCTCCTGACAGGAGGGGGCGCGGCGCTAGTTTCGATAGCGTTGATCGCAACCGGCTTGAGCCGCCTTTCCGGCGATGCTCTCAGACCCTCGGTGACGCTCGATCAGGTGCAACGCGACAAGGTCGCGGCGAAGGAGATGGTGCGATGAGCGAGATTTCGGAAAAAACATCAGGCTTCGTTCGGGACCTCGGCGAGGCCGCGCGCCAGAACCCGCTGTCGGCCGCGCTGATCGGCATGGGCGTGTTGTGGCTCTTTACCGGCAGCCGAACCGCGGAAAGGGCTGGGGAGTTTGTCCGGGACAGCGGATTTGATCGAATCCCGGATGCGGGTGCGTTCGAAGCCGCCCGTTCGACTTTCAGCTCTGGCGCCGATGCAATCGGCGAGCGCGTCATGTCGGCAAAGGACGCGCTGCGAGACGGAAGCGCGGGCGCTTTCGATAGTGCAAACCGCATCGGGCGCGACTATGCCGACACCACGTCCGAATATGTCAGCCCTATACCGGGGGCCGGTGCCGAGATGTTCCAAACCATCCGTTCCAACCTGGCCGATGTTTTCAGGGCGCAGCCATTGGCGTTGGGCGCGATCGGGCTCGCGATCGGCGCCGGGATCGCTGCAGCATTGCCGCCGAGCGAGCTGGAAGCTACCTACCTCGGCGAAACCAGCGACACCGTTAAGGCAAAAGCGGCCGAATTCGCAGCTGAACAAACCTCTCGCGCAACGACCCTGGCAGAAAGCGTGCTTGGCGCCGTCACCGAGGAAGCTCGCAGACAAGGCCTCACGGTAGAGGACGCGAAATCGGCCGTCGGCGACATCTCCGCAAAAGTTGGCCGCGTCGCCGATGCGGCGGGGAAAGGGCATTTCTGAGCGGGTGGGCCTGAGTAAACCGTCGTAAACGGTTCGTGAAACGGTTGCTCCGAAACCATGCGGCGTAAGCGCTGTCCGATAGCCAAAGCGAGAGGACGTCGCCAGGCCCATCACCCAAACCATAAATTTAGTGTTCGATCGCCATACATGACTACATACTTGATGAGCGCCGCCAAAATCGCAACGATCAACAGGAAAGCCGATATTTTCTTGAGGGTATACCACCTCGGGTGATGACAGCGTGGACACAGGTCGTCATCGCCCCGGATTTTGGCGCCACATTCCGTGCAACTGATCAAAAGCCGTCTCCATCGAACCCTTAGCCGGCTGGACTTTCATTCGGCATCGAGGACTTAATGGTTTTGGCAGGAAAACAGTTTCGCTGGTAGCTAACGCTCATAGCGCGTGACAGCGGAAACGACGGCTTATGCTCGTGGCTGGCGTGTCCAATACGCCTTCGTCCGCATTGCCGACCGCGCCGGCAGCCCAGCCGCCGATGACACGCCTGTACCGTCGGGCGCTGACAACCAGCCCATTCCTTTGGTGGCATGGCATGCCTTATCAGAGTTGTTCAAGATCTGGCTTAGGCTTGGGTTATCCGCACAGAGGAGCAGCCTGACCGCAACCTATTGCCTTGATCCGAGTTGCCTCCGAAAGCTTCGGAGGAACAAATGACGCGGCAGCCTATCAACGACGAGAATAAACCGCCTGCGCCTACGGCTAAGGATCAAACGCACAAGCGAGCCAAGCATATTGAAGAAACGGCGCGGTTAGCGAGCTCGGTCGAAACAGCCAAGGATCCTGGCAAGGTTCGAGACACGAAAGTTTGACCCCACGCAGCGAGGCTGATCGAGTCACAGGATAGCCGGCGAGAAAACGAACTGCGCCGGCCTGATACGTTCGGCAAATAGGGAGATGGTCTTGGCAGATCAGCACCTGGTGAATACATTGATTGCGACAGCAATTGGCGATTGCCACAAAGATCATCCGGACCACAAGATAGACCCGGAAGAAGCCAAACAAATTGCAAAATGCATCGTTGAGGCACTGGCCGACGCGGGTCTTCAGATCACACCCGTCAACAAGGTTTGAATCGGGACACCACCATTTGGCCATAGAAACAGGAACGGCCGGCTCTGCGGTATCCCTGGGAGATCGCGCAGAGGGGGATCCTACTGCGAGGCATCGGCGGATCGGTCGTTCGCGTGATTGTGTGACTACTCGGTATTGACGGTGCTATGGGAGGTTGTCTGAGTCAGAGGCGCAATTAGACTGTCTCGTTGGCGAAGCTTAGTGTTGTATCAATGGCATGTTGCCAAGAATTATCTGTGGCGGCGTGATTGTCTTTCAGACTTCGACTCGCGCTAGCAAGACTGCTTTCCGCCATCGAGAACTCTTCCTGTCGTTTTGGGCTCTTTCGCGGGCGCCATACGCCCTGCGGTCATCGTAGTTGCTCCTCGAGATCACGGATCAACTGTCCAAGCCGCTCCTTCGTAAGCGGGTCATCGTGGTCTCTCGCCATCCGGCGCGCCTGTTCAAGCCGCCGTTCCAACTCTTTTCGGTCGCTCTTGTCAGTCATGGCGACACTCCTCCTAATGAGACGGCGGAGCGTCGCAAACGTTCAATTTTGAACTATATTTTTAGCTTTTGGTCTAGCGTCGCTATCTTTCGGTCGCGCTGCCAAAGCTCGACGGCATGGCTTTCGGCAAGCTTCTTTGCCTGCTCCATAGCAGCATCGTCGTCCACGCAGTTCCAGCGGAACTGACTTCTGAAAATGGCCGTCTGAGCCGACGATGTAAATGCGATATTCCGCCAAGTTGCTCCCCGAAATCTAGGTTCCGCGTGCGGAAAGACGACGTTCACCTCGATCAACACATCGCTGAAGTAACCGAGCTTTAACCGCCAGCCGTCATTTGTCGATTCGACCATTCTAGTGGTCACGTGTGCAAATAACCGTCACCGTCGTCAAATCCGGTAGCGGCTTTTTGCTGACCGAGACGAGAGGCGGGGGCGACCTAAAAAGCGTGACCGATAACCCTCGATGGCATGGGCGATGAATATGACGGCGCTTATGATGCCGAAGAACGCAATGAGTGCTTCCAACATGGCGAGAAATCGATCCTGAGGCCGGCCGTTAGACGCAACTCCATCCCTCGATACACAGTCAAAAGGATTTTCGGTGTGGGCTGAATTTCGATTGCGGGATGATGTTTTAATACAACATCGAGCGCTAGCGAAGTTGCGGCCTAATCGTAACACCATATCTTGCGCTATCGCCCTTGGCAGAATTACTCGTGTAATAAGCCGCGATCCCAGTTCCTGTGTTCCGTTTTGCAGAGACGGCGCGGAGTAAATGCGATCTCTTATCTGTTGATGCTTTCGACTCTGCCCGGCTGGAAGGCCGCGCTTTTTCGTCGGGTGGTCGTCAATCTGACACAGTCTTCAAGGCGAGCATTTGCTGCTACGATCTAATCGGCATCCCGGCCGAGGCTGGTGGTACGATCTCTTGCGCGCGGCCCAGGCCTTACGCCGTGCGAGCTTAACCGATATTGCGAGTCGAATGTAGACCACACGGAAACGACTGCGGTGATGAATTCCCAACTGTTGGAACCATTCAATATCGCCTCCCGGTTTCGCACCCTGGGAGAGCATTTAGACGTTGATTCTCTTAATAGCGGAATAGAGGAGGGCCAAGTTTGCGGGGGGATGCCGGGTTCGCGCTGGGGTGCTATTATTGAACGGATTGGTCCGTCGCGAGTTATCCAGAATGCCCAAAGGAACACGAACATCGACCGGTCCTATGAGGACGCAACCTGTAGAGCGCGGCTCAATAATGCCGACACAGTCACTCCCCTTAATGCCTACGGTGGGCAATGTAACGAACAGGCCACAACCAAGGCAGCAATTAACTAGGGCCGAAGAAGTCCGCGCCGCGAAAGCGAGAATAACGCGGCGCAACTCTTTGCGAAAACAGCGGGAGGCCCTGAAGGGCGATAACTAGTTTCGGGAATCGATTTCCCGATCCAGGCTACGAAGGTACGACAGTCCCTCCACCGTCAAGCGGTGCTCGTCCTTTTCGCCCTCGATGTACTTTTTCATCAAATGCTTCGAAAGCCGTTCACGTGCAACTTTCGTCTCGGAACGGTCTGCAAGCGCACTGTATATCTTCAGCGCCCGATCAACGGGTAGAGTATTCATGGGACTTGTCTCGGGTTTGAGCCTTTCAAAGGTAAGGCTCAATGCCCTTTATCGTTCCGCAAAAATATCCCATCTCGTGATGCAATATTGGGCGGCCCCAGGGCCTTTGATGGGCTTAAAGCCTCTCCCGTTCCCACGGCGTGAAGCCATTTTCCAATCCGAACGAATTCGTCCTGAAGCAGGACGGGAGGAGGGTTGGAGGCTGTTAAGGGGATTCGGCCATGACAAAGAAGAGGCAGAATATTCTCACGTCGATGCTTTCCAGGTGGGCGCTGCACCTGATGGCGATTGCTTATGCTGGCTGCGAGATCATCTCCCGATCCTGAACGTTTCCGCGCCGTCGCACTCTAAATCCTGCGCTCGCCCTTGCGGTCCCAACGCGCTTATTTTGCGGCATGATAGGCCGCATCCTCGCGCGCCATTCCTCAAGTCGACTTCGTTGCGTTTCGGTAGATAATCCTTGTCGCGGTAAACGGCGTCCAGCTTTTTCCGATAGTTGCCGAATCTGAAAGAGCGGCCGGCAGATTGATCGGCGCGTTGATAATGTGAGATGCCCGCGAAGGCTGGCCTAGCAGGCCGAAACGGACCTGGCGCAGCGGAGACCATTTGCGACTAGGCGTTGCTCAAGCGACCTACAATCTTTCCAAAATAGCTTTCCGCAGTGTCCGTGATAGCTCTTCGACCGAATATGGCTTTTGAATTAGTACGAAACCATGATGGGTATTTTCCGCGAGCACGCTGCTATAACCGCTTGTTAGCACCACTGGCAAGTCGGGATACTGCTCGCGGATGATCTTAGCCATCTCGACGCCATTCATTCCAGGCATGATGACGTCGGAAAACACCATATCGAACGCCCCTTGGTCTGCCGCTAAGAGCGCAAGCGCCTGTTTGGCATTGTCGGCCCGCCTGGTTCCATAGCCCAGATCTTGAAGTAGTTCGGTGGAAAACTTTCCGACATCCTCGTTGTCTTCAACAATTAAAATGCGATGACCGCGGCCGCTCGGCACTCCTTCAATGCTTCTTGCAGAAATACTTGGGTGATTGCTCGGAGCTTCTGCCTGCGGCAAATAGATGGTGAACGTCGAGCCCTGCCTTAATGCGCTGACTGCTACAATGTCGCCGCCAGATTGCTTGGCAAACCCAAGTGCCTGGCTGAGACCAAGACCGGTGCCCTTTCCTACATCCTTGGTTGTGTAAAACGGCTCGAAAATCGCCGTGATCTTGTCAGGCGCGATGCCTGTACCCGTGTCCTTAACAGAGATCGCAATGAATTTTCCATTGCGTTTCCCACTTATATCCGATGCTGGGACTGTATCGGCCTTTTCGACTCTGATCGAAATAAGGCCCTCACCCTTCATCGCATCCCGACTATTTACAGCGAGATTGATGAGAGTGGTCTCGAATTGACCGACGTCCGCTATCGCGAAACATTCGGGATCGCTAATTTCAAGTCCGATCTGGATCCTGCTACCGACCAGAGGGCGAATCAGCTGTACGATACCCTCGACCTGTTGGCCGACATCGAACACTTCCGGGGTTAAAGGTTGCCGGCGCGCAAACGCCAAAAGCTGTCCGGTCAATTTGGACGCGCGGTCTACGGTGTCTGAAATCGCATCAATGTAGCGACGACGACGATCTTCGGTCAGTTCGCGGCGACGAAGGAAATCAGTGGCCGAGCGGATGATCGTAAGCAGGTTGTTGAAATCGTGCGCGACGCCGCCGGTGAGCTGACCGACCGCTTCCATCTTCTGAGATTGCCGAAGGGCTTCTTCTGCCTGGCGACGTTCGGTGATATCGACCGCTTCGGGCAAGACATTGGTAACCGCGCCTTGCTGATCAAACACTGGTCGCATCGCAAAATCGAAATACCGGTCGCCTATGGGTAAGTGCAGAAGGATCTCGGTTCGCATGCTTTCGCCCCGTTTGACCGCGGCGAAAGCATCGGCGACTGCCTCGCTGGCACCTGCTGTCGCGGAAAACCAGGGTGAATTCCAAAACGGCCTACCGACGACGTCGGTCACGACGGCCTCGATCCCGGCCAACGAGGTCTTGTTCGCGTAAATAACGTTGCCCTGCAGATCCAGCAGCCCCAGGTACTGATTGCTGGTTTCGAAGATGGCGCGCAATTGCGCTTCGTTGGATTCGAGCTGTGAGGTGCGCTCCTTGATACGATGTTCAAGCGTTTCATTCAGACGGCGCAATTCACCTTCGGCTTCTTTTGCTGCCGTGATGTCATGAGCTACCCCGATAAAGCCGATGTGTTTCCCACCAGGATCCCAGCGCGGCTGCAACTCTGATCGCATCCATCTCCACGCTCCGTCTGCCCGACGATAGCGGGCTTCCAGCACAAACGGCTGCAAGGATGCCTCCCCCGCCAGGCTTTCACCTACGATCCGCGATAGATCGTCGGGGTAAAGAATTTTGCGCCAATCGAAGACAATCGCCTTCTGATATTCCAGGCCGAGAAAGTCCAGATATGCCTGATTTGCGAAACCGCGCGTGCCATCCAGTTTGCTGACCCACATCGGCACCGGCGCGCTGTTGGCGATGAGCCGAAAGCGCTCTTCGCTTTCTCTAAGCAGTTCCTTGGCCAGCGTGCGTTCGGTGATATCGATATGGGCGCCGACCATACGAAGCGGTTGGTCGTCTTCGTCACGTTCTATCTGCGCTTCGCAGGCTATCCATCGCACCTGTCCATCACACGGTCGGATGATCCGGTATTCCGATGAATACCTCGTATCGGGACTATTCACTGTCTTTAAAAAATGAAGCAGTGTCCGGTCGCGGTCATCGGGATGAATTCGCTTGACCCAATCTTCATGTGTATCGACTGCGTCCGGACTCAATCCGTGTATCACCAGATATTCCGGCGATCGACGTCCGCCGTCGAAGCCGTTCTTGAGGTCGACCGTGATACCAGCGATCCTGGCGATCTGCTGAACGCGCGCGAGGTCATTCTCGCGATCTTTCAGAGTGCGCTCGGCAATCACGCGTTGGGTGGTTTCGACAACGATTGCAATCACGCCCGCCGGCTGACCCGCCTCATTCAGAACAGGCGAATAGTCTAGATTCATCCAGACCTGCTCTGGGCGGCCATGCCGATAAAGTGTGAGTTCCTGATCCTTGTAGGCAAGGATGCCGCCGCTCAGGCCCACCTTCATGACATGGTCGTTGAAGTCGGCGACTTCAGGCCATCCTTCGCGTACCTTCGACCCAAGCAGCCGCGGATGCCTGCCGCCCGCAAAATCTGAATAGGCGTCGTTGTATATCATGACGCCGTCTTCGCCCCACAAGAGTACAATGGGTACGGGCGACTGCAGCAGCGTATCGGTGACAGTTCTTAAACTCTGGGGCCACGCCACATGCGGCCCGAGTCCCGTTTTTGACCAATCGAATTTCCTAATCAATTCACCAAGTTCACCGCCGTCGCTCCGAAATGATCGAACCGATCCGACAGTTTCCCCTTGCTTGGGCAAATTTCCCCCCTGAATCATCCTTAGGATCGACCGTGCCAAACGCTCAACAACGGCTTTTGTTCCAAGGCAAGGTACGCGGCGTTTCCAAAAACCCCAAATATTATACGGATTTAGCGGGACCGCGGGAGCGCAAGCCGTTGCCTAGATCCAATAGCGCGCAGTCTTCCGGCCTCTCTTTTCGCCGGCGGGGCAACCTGAACTAATACTGACCTCTCCATCAGCCACGACGATCAATGCCCTCGTTATGATAGCGCTTACGTTCCGCCATGCTCGTACAGCTCGGATGCGGCGAGCGCGTGTGGATTTCCTCAAAGCACTGAGAACTGGCACCGGTCGTTGCGATTTGGTGGACTGAGCCGGTGTTTTGGTCAACCCAAAAAACTTGGCAATGTGATCCGACGAGGAGATGCCGGTCTCAATCATGAAAGGCCCAACAACGCCGCCCTCTGAAGGGGCAAGAGGGATGCCGTGTGCCATGTCGGCAATTGTGTAGGATTCAATTACCGTCTCTCCATCGGCGTTCCACCAGAACTGCCGAGAATGCCCGTCCACGATTTGCTCCGACATTGGTGTCAACGGAAGTCCATGAACGTCAAGCCATTGCTTAATGATCTCGCTTGCGTTCGATGGCTTAACTGTTCTGTCAGCGCTACCGTGCCAAACCGACAACTTTGGCCAAACGCTCCTATTTGGTGAGGCCTCCCTCACTAGATTGCCCAGTTCGAGAGAGGACTTTGGTGGAGCTTGAAACATACCGCGCAGCGCTTCCTGAACGTTGGTAGCGCCACCATAAGGAAGGCCTGCAATGACCGCCCCAGCTGCGAAAACATCGGGATAGGAGGCGAGCATTGCTAGAGTCATCGCTCCGCCAGCAGACAGCCCTGTCACAAAAATCCGCCTACGGTCGACGTTATGGTCGCGCACCATTTGCTCGACCATTTGCACGATCGAATGAGCCTCGCCTTCGCCGCGCTGGGTATCATTGCGCTGAAACCAATTGAAAGAACCGCTCAGATTGTTTTGCCGACTCTGCTCCGGCATCAGCAACGCAAAGCCATGTCGGTCAGCCAACTTCGACCAGCCAGTGCCAAGATCGTATTTAGCGGCCGACTGCGTTGAGCCATGAAGAACAACGACAAGTGCAGGTCTCGACGGAACATCGTCCGGTACGTAAGTCAACATCCGCAACGCGCCCGGATTTGTTCCGAAGTCCGCCACTTCCTGGAGATGGGACAAAGACGGGCGCCACGCGTTCACGACGGTTAGCACTAGTGACATAGCAACTCCTTGTCAGGCGCTCGTCTTTGAGCGCTGTCGGGTAACCGAACACATAGGGATTGGTTGCTGCAGCGCACAATAAACTCTTATTACAAGCGCGCACAGTTTTGTGAGGGGTCGGATCTGACAAGTTCCGCGCTGAAATTGAGATCATGCGGCGAAAACGAGTCTGACAAATTGCTCCGCACAAAAGATTTCCCAGATGTCTTGCGTATGCACACAGAGTTCCTTCAAACGCAGCAAGCCCTGACTGAGCAATCAAAAGAGTTTTGCGAAACAGTGAGGGAAGTAGCGTCGGACGTCGCTCGCGTAACCATTCAGTTAGCGGCAATAATCTTGGCCTGATTAAAAAAGGAGCGGAACTGAGATCCGAATTCCTGTGTTACGTTTTGCACAGACGGCGCGGAGTAAATGCGATCTCTTATTTGTTGATGCTGTCGACTCTGCTCGGCTGGAAGGCCGGGCTTTTTCGTCGGGTCGTCGTCAATCTGTCGCAGGCTTCAAGTCGAGCATTGCTGCTACGATCTAATCGCATCCCGGCTCGGCTTCTTGCTGGCTGGTTCGTGGCGCGTTTTTCTTTGAACCCTTCCCCGTCGGCGCGTAGTCTTAGACATGGCAACTACTCAGGTCACATGCCCGTGCGGCGCGCTTTACGAGCGGACGGAATTTATCGCCCGGCCGGACGCGCGAACTGTGTTCAACTGTTCAGTTTGCGGTGAACTGATGGAAACGTTCGAGGGAGTGCGGTTGCCTACGTACCGGCTTGTTTCTGGTCCTCTTAGAAGACCGAAAAGGTCCCCCTAATTCGCGTTCTGTCAGCGAGCGCATAGGGTGGCCCCGCTGTGAGGGCGAGCGACGATGGGGGACTTGTCAGCCGAATGCGATAGCTAGCAAGCTTGAGCATAACAACACGAGGCCTGCCGCTGTTAATGCAAGGAATCCCTTAGTCACGAAGTCATGATTACGCATGGTCCGGAGCCTCCCACCAGCGAGGTTGGTCCGTATTTATTAAAAATGTCGGAATCGCTGGGTGCCAGCTTTTGGCATTACCCGCGCGAGAGCAAGCCAAACGCTCTTTATGCTCCTAGAAACCAACTCAGGCTCAGCCGGTCATTTCCCCTTCGTCGCCAGCCCCATATCTCCTCGGAGCCATCGCCAAACTTCTGCGCCGTTTCGGAGAAGCTTCAATCCATGGACGTCCTTCATAAACGCAACATTTTTTGCATAAATCATTGTTTGGCGGTGAGACTATCCGCCTGGAAATTTATCATTAGAAGATCGATCTCGCTCTGATCGGACCCAACCTGGAACGGCCGGATCGTGTAGCTCCCACTCGTGCGTCTACGAGCCATTTCCTCTCACGCCTTCAGCCAAAGCTCTACTGTTTCTGATCGGGCGGAATTGCTCCAGTCGCAGGCTCTGGCAAGGATTGCGTTTCCATCGCGGGTGTTGTTCCTCTAAGCTCTGACCCCGTGCAGTCGCCAGCCCACAGCTTGGTGCCTCTGACCGTTCCGACAAGTTTGCAGCCTATTGGTTCTTTCGGCTTTACCTGAGCCGGCGTCTTATTGCCGACCTTGGGCGCATTCTGCGCGTATGCATTTGCAGAAAAGCCGATCAGAGCGAGAATGAGCAAAAATCTCATCGTTGTTTCCCCGTCATTTGGACCGCGCACTCAAGATTTATTTGGAGATGTGAAACGCCGGTCAGCCCCGGAACTGCAAGATTATTCAAAGTGGACTGGCATCGGGAAGTCCGAACATTCTGTTCCGCGTGAGGAACAATCGACTTGTTGTCGTATTGACACATATTTTAGCTAGGAAGGGTGCTCCGGAGAGCGCCAAAATGACGGCAGTTCGTCCGATTGTGTGTTGTCCGGTAATTCTAGATATTTGGGAACGTTGTAGGACCTGCATTTCAGGTGTGCCCATTTGAGCGCGAGAGGATAGTCCGGACAACGGAGAACCATTGTTTTGCCTCGTACCACTACCACGACATCACAAACATCGGAGGCCCGATAACGTCGGATAGTTACACTCGGCGGCGCGCAAGGCCCGGACATTCGTTGCGGCCTTCAGCGCCTCAACTCGCCCGTAAAATCGCGAGGGAGGCAAACGTAGACGCCGATACCGAGGAAGGCTGGCAGAGCAAGCGCGAGCGCAACGCCTACCGAAAATGCGAGATCGGTGCGGCGTTGGATTTTTTGCGCAGCAGTCGTCAATACGTCTTGAGGGCCGCTCGAGTCTTCGAACGGCCTTGCTCATTACCCCATTCGCGTTCGGGCCTGCTGCGACCCTTATCGTGCGGCTGACACTTGAATCGCGATCAGTCGGTACGACCACCGGCGTCCAGTTCGACCTGCGCATGACTCCAATCCAAAGAAGGACCGGAGCTAAAACGGCTTTTGCTAAGACTTGTTCCCGGCCAGCGGGCTGCCTCGCCAGTTCAGCGGCTTTTTCTTCGCACCGTATTTTGCGCTATCTTCGGTAGTCAATTTCGCTGCAGCAGTTTCGTCGGCGCAGGCACCGATGCTTAAGCCATCTGCGTAAGCAAACCACCGATGGCCAATTTTCGTGATTACGTATTCTGTCATAACGGAGGCTCAATAATTCTTGAAACTCCCAGCCAGAGACATTTTGGTCTGGGAGATTTACTTGTTTATTAACGCGACCTGAGTTCCATCGAACGAAAGGACTCGCTCTATGGAGTTCCATGTTCGGAACAAACACGGGTCTTTCTGACTGATGGACCGAGACAAGCCGCAAATGCCTCAGGGATCATCTCAGGACGTGCGGTCGGCGATCGCATCGAGGCTTCAGCGCGGGGACAAAACTTCTCGGCCGGTTTGTCGCTTGACACGGGCGGAAGCCGCCAAATCCGTTTCGAGCCGCCCACAACGAGCAAAAATGTCTTGCTCGCGCTCGACCGGCGCTAGAGACTCCTAACCAACTGAATGTTCGATGCTGCAGTGGCACGATGCCGTTATTGCTACTCCAGTGACCGGTCAAGGTGCCGACCATCTCGGCGCAAACTTTCTCGCCACCGCCAACGCTCCCCGCTCGTTAGTTTCCAGGGCAATTTTTTGCGCCAACACGACGTCGCCTGCGACGAGACAATCTCTGGGCACAAAACACCAGCCAGCCTTTGAGCGTCCGGCCTCGTCTAGCTCATGGATGTTAGTTCCCGTGCCATGCCAAATCCGATACCGCTTTCGGCTATGGCAGCCAGTGACGTCGAAATATTTATGCTTGTCATATTGGGCAAGTTGTTCCGGCGACAGCCATTCCCTCAACAGCCTGAGGCCACGCGCTTCGCTTTCATTTGCGTGCCCTAGTTCACGATACCAATCCCAAATGGCGCGCGCCCCGCGCAAGCCACTCGTTAAGAGCCGTCGAAAAGGACCATTAGCAATATGCAGTTTCGCGAACATGGACGGAGCTTTAGCCCCCGACTAGCCGTGGAAAAAACAGGGTTTCTTCCGCGGTCGGATCAAATCGACGCGTTATAACCGGCTCTCCAGATGGCGTACGGACTGCCGCTGTAAAGCCAGAACGCGTTAGCTCTTTGAAGCGTTCCTCTGCTTTCAAGAGGGTCTTCGCGTCCTTAGGGTCGAAATTGTGTCGGCTGTCGCCGCTATTATCCATCACGATTTGGGTTGCCATTGCCAGCGCTCCTCAGGTTTCCCTCCAAGTCAAAGCGATGCTTCTAATGTTTCATTTTGGGAAAAGTTCCGAACCGCAGGCGGCGATGAACGAGCGAGACAAGTCCCCACAACCCGGGCTACGGCTACCAGATGCCCCGCATTTTGTGATCAGCCCAATTTTTGAGATCGCCAACTGTCAGGGACTTTAGGAATGGATTGGCCCGGATAAGTTTGTCGCGGGTGGTCCGACCAGTGACGTCAGCGGAGGCCATGAGGGAAGCAGCATCGGCATTCTCTGCGCCGGAAAGCAGAGCCACGGCGCCTCCCGGTCCGGCGAAATAGGTCAGGTAAAGAGAACCCGGCGTGACAGGCAGGCCGCGCTTATTCAGCATAGTGGCATTTTGCTCGAGCAATCGCGTAATGATTTCTCTAGCCAGCTCTGCATCCCGCCTTAGCTCTAGAACTTCTTTGTCGCTGCGGCCTTGGATCAGATCGTGTCGATGTTTTCGGATGGATTCAAACCAGGTATCTTCAAGGAATTGACCGGCCCCTGTAGCACTTGACCGTTTGTTCTTTGCATTCGGGTCACCATTCGATTCGATCGCGATGATGCGCTCTGCTAGAGCCTTTACGCCACTTTTTTCGATTGGCTCCCGATTTAGGTAAGTGCCCCGAAATATGTGGAAACTTGACACGAAAACTAGCGCAATTGCCATTGCTAGGACGAGGGTTAAAATTTCCGCTGAAAACCATTCTCGAGCTGTAGCGGACCCCCGCTCGTCCGGGCGAGGCGGCCTAATTTCGTCAGCATCCCCGATATGCTTTGCGTTATGCACGAGGTGCGGCGGGCTGGCGCCTGCCATCGCGGCGTCGCACTCGAATTGTGGGGTTAGGTTTCGCATCCGGACGACAGGTTCAATGCTTTGAGCAAACCTTCGAAGGCATTTGACCGACAGGGCTTGATCTTGATCTCGGTGGTCACCTTTGGCCGATCCGTCTTTGCTGCTTTCTTCGACTCTTGTTGCGTCGGCCTAGGTTTCGGCCTTACGACAACGACCTTTTTCTCATTTGCCCCGGGCTTGTGCTCATTAGTTGTATTGGTAACATGTTGTGGAATGATGGGTGCCGGTTGAGTAATTGGTTCAAAGGATGACGGCTGAGCAATTGCGTCATATTGCAGAAATGGAATTTCGAGCCGATCGGTCTTAGTTAAGGTACCGCGAGAATCGCTCATGCCAACTGCTGTTGATTGTGCGAGCGGCTCAACGGCAGCCTTTGTAGTGCGCGGCGGTGTCTCGAGCTCCATGATAGCAAGTGTGCTGAGGCCAACAACGATGAGAGCCGCTCTCATCATGATCTTACTCTTCCCAAACGAAGATCTTTGAACAGAGCTAGCCAAGTGTATTCAGCTAGAAGATATTTGCGCGACCGAATAAGGCGGCTTAGCGGCAAAACTGAAATGGCCGCGGCGGCAGCGAGACAAGACTAACAATAGGGTTAATAGCGCCACCTCACGCGGACTACTGATGTTGGTAGCGTAAGGCTGCAAAGCGCCTAATCCATAAGGAAGGATTGCGAATATTTGGTTTTCTGCAATGTGTCCGGCCTTTTGACGCGGTTCATGTGACCGCTGGCCATAATGCTCCCGGCCCAACGGGCCGAAATCGCTGAGCACGATATAGACGGTTTGATCGTGGCCGGTCGGCGCCAGCGAAGGGGTCCAGTTCCCACGCATACGCATACGCAACTCTCACGCAAAAGCACTAGGAATTTAAGCACGAAATAGGAAAGCGGTCGTACCAATAAGAAGTGAGGCCCCGGAGCCGGACCGACAAACGGTTAAGGCCTATCTGGCTCTATGGCGCCGGTTGCAATGAGCCGTTTCCGCTCCCCCGCGAAAAGCCGGTAACAATCGGCGATATCGGAGTAGCGTTTTTTGAGAGTCTCTTCGCTGGTCGATCTCGCCAGCTCGTCGAACTGAGCGGCCCTTGCCAAATATTCGATGACGCTGCGCATGGCCCGTACCTCCGAGACAACCAACGCAGGTCATCAACCGCAGGTTCGACGATTAACCGCTCGCCTGTTCACGTTGTAACATTGGAACCGTAACTAAATTGATGAGGAGGTTTGGAACCATACAGTCATTTGCAGGCGGGACCGTGCCGAACCACGGCATCACGGTGGCCCGCGTGCAGACGTTATAGGCAGGCCCGTCCTTGCCGTCGGTTCACTCTTGGATACAGGAACCTGATGCACACAGCAACCTGAACAGGGCGCCGCCTTGCCGCCTCCTAAAAATATTTCACGTCAGCAGCGCGACCGCGACGACGATCACCGACAGGAATATCGCTATCTCAACCGGCGACATCGACCACATCGCGCGCCATCCGTCATTGCAGCCGCCGCCTGCGCACGTCATCGATCATTTTTTCGAACACCGCGAGAAACGCCGACGCATTTTCAAAGTCCAGCGTGTCGCCGCCACCGCAGGCCATCAGACTGACTTCGATCAGCCCCATGATGTGACCACCCATTGCCAGATCGGCGTTCGACAGATTGGCCATCAGCACATAGGGCACCTGATCAACCGTATCGGAAATTCGCCGCAGGCATTGGCCGTGCTGTTCAAGATCCGAAACCGGATCCGCGATGGCCGCCAAGATCGCTTCGCGGAATTGCGCAATGAAAACGTCGGCGCGTTCGACCTGTTCGCGAACCTGTTGATCGGTCATTTCAGGTTCGATCGTCATGCCGCGTCATCCTGTACAGGCGGCTCCCCGGCTTCGTCGGCAAGCTTGTTCGCGGCTTCGGAGATCGCGAGCCGCGTTTCGTAAACCACCTGATCGATCTTGCGCCGCGTTGCCAGATCAGACGCGCAACGGGCCGCCATGCCGGACATATTTGTCAGAAACAAACCAATGAGCCGTTCCATGTGGTCAACCGCTTCATCGAGCGGAATGAGCGACCGCTCTTTTTCCTTAACCCTCAATTCGATCAACCGGGTTTTTGCAGCGGTGAACGCCGTATCCGCTTCGCTGCGCGGTGAACGCTTGCGTTCTTCTTTCAGGTGCGAGATGTATCGGGCGCGGTTCACATCCTGATCGAAGCGGCCATCGGCACGCCGTACCAGTACGCCCTGATCGGTCAACTTCGCAACGTAGCTTCTGACGCACGACAAATGCGTCGCCAGAGCGCCAGCCGTGACCAGTACAGGGGCGCGCGCGTCGCCGTTGCTTTTGCCGCGCCGCTTGGGTTGTTGGCCGCCGATTTCCAGAATTGTCATTTCGAATTTTCCCAAATTGCAGCGGGAACATAGACCCGACCAGGCATTGCCACCACGGATTTTCGGAATCCGGAAACGCTTGATAGTTGCCGTAGCGCGGTCCCGGCGGTTCCTCACGTCCACACAAGGACCCTGACGACCGATCACCGTTGCGGAAGGGCCGCCATCCTTCGACGGTCCCCGCCAGCGTCATCACCTCGACCACGAACAACGCGGACCGCGCCAGCGCGGGCGGGTCTGCCCGTGCGTTTACGCAACGGGCCCGGACAATTCCCCCGCGCGCCGACAAACGCATCAGCGGCCAAATGGCGCGTTTCACGGTGTTTCAAAATTCAAAAGAGGGCGACCCGCTTCTCGCAGAGGCGATCGGTCAGGACAACGCTGCCGTTGCGCGCGCGCCTGCCAGCAGGTTCGGTGGTGGTGGTAGTATCCATTGTGGTTTCAGCTCCTAAAGGGTTTGGGACCAATAGGGCCGGGCTTTGGGGCTTTCAGTCTGCTGCGGGGGTACTGAAACGCTTAGGGCCTGGCCCTAGTTTTGGTGAAGCCCGCTGAAACGCCCCGCATCAGGGTAGTCGAAAAGCACTTGTTTTAAAGGGTTTTCTTAGTTTCGGCGTGTTTCACCGAATGCCAAAATATAGACGTGTGGTCCTGACGCCCCGACGCTGGCGTCAAGTCCAGCGGAGGCATGTCGGCCCGACCGGGCGGACTGCGCCATATCCGCTTGATGACGGTGGCAAACAAGCCCGGTCACCGGGGAGAGCACGAAGTAAGCCGTTAAAACCATTCGCGTGCGGGAATGCCGGGTGAATCCGGCTGTAACCGTGGTGACTACGCTCGTGTGCTTTATTTTATTTCGCACGCGAGGCTGCGGGTGCGGCGGGCACCCGGCATTCCCCACGCCCTCTATCGGGCGGAAGTTCATGCACAACTCGGGCGCATTCGCGCGGCGGGGATGTGGACGCGCGTGCACGCGCTACTCGTCGTCCCTGCCTGGTGCGCAATTGCGCGCCAGGCGGGGACGACAGCAAGGGACGACTTGGGTCGCGGCCTACCTGATGTGATATTCTTCCGGGTTGAACGTCGACGTCATCTTCCAGTATTCGACCAGCCGCCACGGCGTGATCGCAAACACGCGGCCTTGCGGGTTGCGGTACCAGTTGGTCATACCCTTGTGGGTCCACACCATGCGCGCGTGCATCGCGTCGACGTCGCGATTGTAGCTCTCGTAGACCTCACGCTTGCACTCGATCGAACGATGCTCGCGCTCCAGCAGTTCGCGCAACGCCAGCATCATGTGCCGCACGCTGCATTCGGTCATGAAGATCTGGTTGCCGCCATGCGCAAGTCCGGTATTCGGTCCTGTCAGCATGAAGAAGTTGGGAAAGCCGGGAACGGTGAGGCCGAGATAGGCTTTGGCGTCGTCGGCGCCCCAGATGTCATGCAGTTCGCGGCTATCCCGGCCCCTGATGGTCATCGGATGCAGCATCTTGCTCACCTTGAAGCCGGTGGCGAATACCATGGCATCCGCCAGCCAGACCCGGCCGTCCCTGGTCCGCACGCCCTCCGGCACGATCGCATCGATCGGGTCGGTGACCAGATCGACGTTGGGACGTTTCAGCATCCGGAACCAGTGATTGTCGATCAGGATGCGTTTGCCGTAGGCCGGATAATCCGGAATGACTTTTTCCAGCAGGTCCGGACGGTCGCTGAGTTCGTTGCGAATATGCCGCTCCATGAACAGCCGGTGCTTCTCGTTCAGCGCGTTGAGGGATCGCTTCGGATGCGGCCAATCCGGATCGACCTGCAGCGCCGCGTGAAGGCCGTCGGCGAAACCCCAGAACAACTGGAATCGATACCAGCGCAAATAGAAGGGGATATTGGCCAGCGCCCACTTCTTTCCCGCGCTGACGCCCTCGTGGTAATTCGGATTTGGAACCACCCAGTGCGGCGAACGCTGAAAGATCATCAGCCTTGCGACGTCTGGCGCGATGCTTGGGCCGACCTGATGGCCGGATGCGCCGGTGCCGATCATCGCGACGCGCTTGCCGCACCAGTCGAAATTCCGGTCCCATTGCGCGGTGTGGAACGCAGGCCCGGCGAACGATTGCAGTCCCGGGATATCCGGCAGTTTCGGCCGGTTGAGGACGCCGACGGCGGACACCAGCACGCGGGCCGTGAGTTCGAGTTGCGTGCCGTCGGCGCCTTGCGCCGTGATGCGCCAGTTCGCGGCGTCCTCGTCGTACCGGGCGTCGAGCACTTCGGTCCCGAGCCGGATATGTTTTCGCAGATCGTATTTGTCCGCGACCCGCTCGAAGTAATTCCAGAGCTCGTCGCGCTTGGCGAAGAAATGCGACCAGTCGTGATTGGGCTCGAACGCATAGGAATAAAAATGGTTGGGCGTATCGACGCCGCAGCCGGGGTATATGTTTTCATACCAGGTGCCGCCGACGGCATCGTTCTTCTCGATGATGACGAAGGGGATGCCGGCCTCCCGCAACTGAATGGCGGCATAGAGACCGGACATGCCGGCCCCGATAATGACGACATCGGCGCTCTGCAACGCGGCGGCGTCCAGCGGCAGTCGCCATTTCAGGCTGCGCGATGGCAAGCTGTCGTCGGTCAGGTCCTCGCGCATCATCGCGATATAGTCGTCGGGCACCGGTTCGCCTGTGGCGACCGCCATCATCTCGCGCAACAGCGCGTCGTCGGTCCGCCGAGGCACGGCCCCGCCAGTGCGGGTCCGCTCCGCCAGCGCGTCGCTCAGTCTGTCGCGGATCGATGCCCGCAGCGGTTCCGGCATGAATTCCTGGTAGTTCATCGGCCCACGGATGAAGGGTTTGGCGGCTTCCAGCCAATGCCGTTCGCCCGTGAGCTGTACCAGCGCCAACAGCAGCGTCGCGGGATCGGCCGCTTCGAGCGCGCGGCGCAACTCGGCGTTTTTCGTCGGTCGTCTGTGGTTCGAAATCCGGCATCTTTTCACATTCGCGGTTCTGATTCCGGCAGACTTTGCCCTGATGAAGCCAAAACGCAAAGTGTTTGTGTCACCTTGACGTTTCAGGGACTTGCGCGGCAAATGCATACGTCATGAACCCACAAGACCTGAAACAAATCGCCGAGTGGCTGATCGACGGCGCGAGGTCGGCCGTGACCCCGCCCCAGATGATGGCGCAAATCTGCGAACGCCTGGCAGGGGCGGGCTTGCCGCTATGGCGCGCCGGCGTCTTTGTTCGGACCCTGCATCCCGACGTTCTCGGCTTTAATTTCATCTGGAAGCCGGGCGCCGAGGTTACCGTCGGCAGCGCGGATTTCGATCTCCTGGAATCGCCTGAATTCAGGAACAGCCCGCTGGCGATCGTGTTTGGCAAGGGCAGGGAGGTCAGACATCGCATCGACGATCCCGAAAGCAAGCGCTTTCCTTTTCTCGACGATATGCGTGCCGAAGGCGTCACTGACTATATCGCGCTGCCGCTTCTGGCTACCGACGGCTCGGTTCACGCATCGAGCTGGACCACCAAGCACCAGGGCGGATTCAGCGACGAACAATTGAGCGGTCTGCGATCGCTGATGCCGCCGTTGGCGCGGGTCGTCGAGATCACAGACCAGCGCCGCAAGGCTTCGATCCTGCTCGACACCTATGTCGGTAACCGCGCCGGCGAGCGCATTCTCGGCGGGCAGATAAGACGCGGCCACACTGAGACGATGCATGCCGCGATCTGGCTGTCGGACCTGCGCGGCTTTACCGCACTTTCCGACCGGCTGCCGGCCGAAACCGTGGTGGATATTCTCAATCGCTACTTTGACTGCCAGGTGTCGTCGATCAGGACACATGGCGGAGAAGTCCTGAAGTTCATGGGCGACGGGCTGCTCGCGGTGTTCCCGATTGCGGAACAGGACCGCAATATTGAACAGGTTTGCGCGCGCGTGCTGGAGGCCGCCCACGAATCCCGTACCAGCGTCGAGGCGATGCAGTATCCGATTGGAGAAACCATCGAGCGCTTCCGCTTCGGAGTGGCGCTGCATGTCGGAAAAATCCTGTACGGCAATATCGGGGGCGGCAACCGGCTCGACTTCACCTGCATCGGTCCCGCCGTCAATCTCGCGGCACGGCTGGAAAAGATCGCAGGTCGCCTCAATCGCACGATCGTGGCGTCCGCAGGATTTGCCGGGATGTGCGGCGGCGGCTGGACCGATCTCGGCGAATTTCCGATCGCGGGCTTTTCGAAGGCCGAACGCGTCTATGGGTTGACGGACGAAACGCCGGTCGGCTGAAATCGCCGACAACGGCTCGCCTCTTTGCGTTATTCCTCCGGCTCGGTGGTGAACAGCAGGGGGTAGCCCTTGGCGCGGCCGGCGTCGGTAGCGCGCGTCGCCTTGGTCTCGGCAACGTCCTTGGTGAAAACCGCGACCACGCATACGCCGAGCCGGTGCGCGGTGATCATGACTTTATGGGCCTGGTCCTCGGTCATGCGGAATTCCGCCTTCAGGACCGTGACGACAAATTCGCGCGGCGTGAAGTCGTCGTTGATGAGGATGACCTTGTGCAGGCGCGGCCGCTCGGTCTTGGTCCGAACCTTGGTTCGGGGCTTGGTAACGGCGTCGATCATTTCCGCTGGCACCTCCTGACGGCGGCGCGCGCTCCATCGGTCGGCGCGGCATTCCGCCAGGCGCTGCGTCATCGTCTGATCGCCGCGATTGACGGCCGTCTCGATCAGTTTACAGGCTCCCGCTCGGTCGCGAAACTGGGCATTCTGCGCCAGTTTCAGGCCGATCCGCGGCTTCGGCCGCATCGCAGAGCACCCGCTTGAATATTCTGCGCGCTACGTCGGGATTGGCCGCCAGTCTTGCCGGAGTAGCGGCGGCTGAGCGACGGAATTGGGGCAGCTTGCTTAACTTGAATGTGTAGGGACAAGCGATCTTCCTGCTTTTCGAAGGCTTGATTGCGTGTCACCATCGCGTCAGACGATGGGAGGGCCGCTATGCGCTGGTGTGTCTCGATCGGTGCGGTGCTTGTCGCAGGAGCGATGGCTGGCGGCGACGTCGCGGGTATCGCGGCGCCGAACTCCAGGCAGCAATTGGTCGACAAGGAGACCGTGCCGACGGTCGATGTCGAACTGGTCCTCGCGGTCGATGTCTCTTATTCGATGGATATGGACGAACTGGCGATTCAGCGCGAGGGTTACGCGCAGGCCATTATCTCAAAGGAATTTCTGCAGGCGCTGAAGACCGGTCCGAACGGCAAGATCTCGGTGACCTATTTCGAGTGGGCGGCGTCGAGCGACCAGAAAATCATCATTCCCTGGCGTGTCATCGACGGTCCGGAAACGGCGGATGCTGTCGCCAACGAAATCATGAAGACCCCGATCCGACGCGCGTCGCGTACCTCGATCTCTGGTGCAATCAATTTCGCGATGCCGCTGTTCGATGAGAACCCGTATCGCGGCCTGCGGCGTGTCATCGATATTTCCGGCGACGGCCCCAACAATAACGGCGCTCCCGTCACCGGCGCGCGCGACGCGGCGCTGGAGAAGGGCATCACCATCAATGGGCTGCCGATCATGGTGAAGGAGCCATCCTATTCGACGATGGACATCGACAACCTCGATTTCTATTACGAGGACTGCGTCATCGGTGGTCCGGGTTCCTTCGTGGTCTCGATCAAGGATCGCGACAAGTTCAAGGAGGCGATCCGGACCAAGCTGCTGCTCGAAGTCGCGGGCCGCACGCCCGAGCGACGCATCGTCCCGGTGGCCGACAAAGAGCCGCGTGTGCCCTGTCTGATCGGCGAGAAAATCTGGCAGGATCGCTGGGGACGGTGAAGCGGTCCGGTTTCCTTACGCCCGGGCCTCCAGAATCAGATTGAACGGCGTTTCGGTGGCGCGGCGGAACCGCGTCAGCCCGGCTTGTCTGGCTACATCGTGAAGCCGCCCTTCGCCGGCCTGCGCGCCGAGCGCGAGACCGACCTCCTGCGCCATCGAGGCGGGCGTGCAGATCATCGTGGAGGCCGCATAGAACAGACTTCCGACCGGGTTGAGATTTTGTTCGAGCCTGTCGTTGGCGAACGGCTCGACCAGCATGCAAGTGCCGTCTTTCGCCATCGTGGTGGCAACATGCTTCAAAGCGCCGACCGGATCGCCCATGTCATGCAGGCAATCGAAGAAGCAGACGAGGTCATAGTCATTGGAAGGAAATGTCTTGGCGGTTGCGGTCGCAAACGACAAGCGATCGCCGAGCCCTTCTCCCTCTGTCGCCCTGCGCGCGGCATCGATCGAGCCCGGATGCGCATCGAAGCCGAAGAAGCGCGACTTTGGAAATGCCTTGGCCATTAGCCTGGTCGAGATGCCATGGCCGCAGCCGACATCGGCGACCTTGGCGCCGCGCTCAAGCTTGTCGACCACGCCGTCCAGTGCGGGCAGCCATTCCTGCACCAGGTGATGCCTGTAGGATGCCCGGAAGAAACGCGCGGTACCGCAGAACAGGCATTCGGCGCGATCGTTCCAGCCGACGCCCTTGCCGGTCTTGAATGCTTCTGAGATCTTGGGCTCATCGAGCACGATGGCGGACATCACGTCTCCGATCGCTCCGATGAAAACCGGGCTGTCCTCGTCGGCAAACGCCATCTTTTGTTCGGGCTGCATATGAAATTTTCCGGTAGCGGCGTCGTAGTCGACGTAACCGGCGGCGGCCTGCGCCGACAGCCACTCGCGGATGCAACGCTCGTTTGTGTCGCTGGCCTTTGCAAGGTCTGCCGGCGTCATCGGGCCCTTGGCGGCCAACGCCTTATAGAGCCCAAGACGGTCGCCGACCTTGACGAGCGCTGCGTTGGCGGCAGCACCCATGTCGCCCACCATCTTGCCCATGAATGCATTCAGTTTGTCGGGATTGACGTCCATGATGGCCTCCCTTGAAATGTCAGATGACGGCAGTTCGCCCCTGTCAGTCATTCATTCGGGTATGTCATCCGGCAGCGATTGAGGTTCAACGTTTCAGTACAAACCGCGCCACCAGCTCGACGTGTGGGGTGTGGCGGAACTGGTCCAGCGGCGACAGGCTCTCGATCTCGTAGCCGCCATCGACAAGAATCCGCGCATCGCGCGCGAACGTGGCGACGTTGCAGGACACCGCAACCACCACAGGAATCTTGCTGGCCGCGAGCTGCCGGACTTGTGCCTGCGCGCCCTGCCGCGGTGGGTCGAACACGACGGCGTCGAAGTCGCGCAGTTCCTGTGGCATCAGCGGACGACGGAACAGGTCGCGGGTTTCGGCCTTGACCGGTTTCAGTCCGGAAGTGGATGTCGCCGCCTTCTGCAATGCGGCAACTGCTCCGGCATCGCTGTCGAATGCCGAAATTCGTGATTTCGCTGCAAGCCGCAACGCGAACGGCCCAACTCCGCAAAACAGGTCGGCGATATGTTTCGCCCGCTCGCAATGCATGGCCACAAGGGCTGCCAGCGCTTCCTCACCGGCGACCGTGGCCTGCAGGAACGAACCAGGCGGCAAGCTCACCTTTGCGCTGCCAATGACGATCGTCGGCGGCATCCGCATCAGCACCAGTTCGCCATGGCGCGTCAGCCTCGCCATACGATGTTGCTCCGCGATCCGCGAGAGCCTTGCGATCATCGCTGCAGGCAGCGGTCCAGAGCCGCGTGTGTCGATGTCGAGGCCGTTGTCTGTGGCAGTGATCTGGATGTCGAGCGGCTTTCCGATGGATATCAGTGGCTCGGCCAAAGCCCACGCCGCATCGAAGGCGCCACTCAAGCCCGGATCGAGGATAGGACACCGATCGACGGGAATGATGTCGTGCGAATTCGCGGCGGCGAATCCCACCTTTAGTACATCGTGAGTGCCCATCCGGGCATGGAGGGTAATCCGCCGACGACCCAAGCCATGGGCATCGATCAGCGGACCCACTTCGCAGGGAAGCTTCGCCTGCGCCAGTGTTTCGATGACAATATCGCGTTTCCACGCGCGGTAGCGTTCGGTTTGCCAGTGCTGTATTGCGCAGCCCCCGCAGACTCCAAAATGCTGGCAAAATGGCGCGACCCGTTCGGGGCTTGCGTCAATGACCTGCAGCAGGCGCCGGCGATCGGGATGATGACCCGGCACAGGGGCAACCTCGACCGTTTCGCCGCCAAGCGTGTACGGCACATACACCGTCTGTCCGTCAATATCGGCGGCGCCGTCGCCGCGATGAGCGACGTGATCGATGGCAAGACGCTCAACCACGGCGCGCGCCGATGAAAAATTCGATGTTTCCGTCGCCACCCGTTATCGATGATGGAAACACCTGGATGCCGGTACATCCGAGCGAAGTTACGAACGCTGCGATGTCGTCGCAGATTTCCTGGTGTACCTTCGCGTTGCGAATGATGCCGCGTTTGGAATGCTTTCGCGGCGCTTCGAATTGCGGCTTGATCAACGCCAGTAAATGAATCGGCGACGCTGCCAGGGTCAGCGCGACCGGCAGCACGGCTTTTAGCGAAATGAAACTGACGTCGATAACGACGATGTCGGGCCGTATCGGCAAACGCTTGCCTTCAAAATCGCGGATATCGGTCTCCTCCATGGAGACGACCTTGGGATGACTGCGCAGCGACGGATGCAGTTGCTCGCGTCCGACATCGATGGCGAAGACCAGATTGGCGCCGTTGGAAAGCAGAACCTCGGTGAAACCGCCAGTCGATGCGCCGACGTCGAGACAGATGTGATTCTCGATTTCGATGGGATATTGCTCCAGCGCGCTCGCCAGTTTTACCCCGCCCCTCGATACAAAGGGATGCGCAGGCTGCGCCAGCAGCACGGCGTCAACGGCAATGGCCTCGGATGGCTTCACGACCAGCCTGTCGTTGGCCATGACGAGGCCCGCTTCGATGGCGGCCTGCGCCCGCGCTCGGCTCTCGAACAGGCCCCGCTCGACCAGCAGCACGTCCGCGCGCTTGCGGGGAGGGGGCATTCTCCGGTCGCCCCTGGGCAAGTTCAACTCTTTGCACCCGCGTGCGTCGAAGCCAGTCGCCCGGCTGCCATGCGCACGCAAGTCTCGAACGCGGTTAAATCATGCCAGATGTCCACGGGCGCCTGCCGTGGCGTCACCAGCGCGCAGCCATGCAGATCGAGCGCATGAATCATCATCAGATTGTCGCTCAAACCAAAATCCTCGACGGTTAATCCTAGCGCATCGATCAAGCGTCCATCGCGCGAATTCACGTCACTGAATTTACGCATGCGATCGGCATATGACGAGGGGTCGTTGGAATAGCCGAGACAGAGTTTGCCGCGCCCCGCCATGTAGCCGAGTTCATAGACGGTCCCGGCATCCGCTCCCGGGCCTCGAAACGGAGTGAGGTTTGCAATAATAGCATCCGCCTCCATCATCATGTTTTCGTTGCCCCGATATATCCGTAGTGAGGTGTCTTTGGCGGCGGGGTCGATGGCATTGTCCAGCGGATAAAGCCCGATCAGCCCATGGCGCGCGCATAGTTCGACCTTGCGTCGCCCGATGTTAACGGCGTCGTGCACGAAAAGGTCGGGGCCGGCCAGGTAAACTCTTGTCATTCCAGGATGCACCCGCCGAGCCCGGGTCCAAGTTCGGAAATACACCGTCCAAGTCGGCAACGGCCGGCGGGAACGATTCCGGGTTCGCTCGTTTCAGTCGCGCCCTCAGACGTACCAATCGGCGCGTCCGGGACCGACCCGCGATTTATCAGGCCAACTTCACCGTTTCGGCCTTGAAATCCTTGCCGAGCGCTTCGAACACTTTGGCGACGATGCCCTTGGCATCGAGACCGGCGCGGGCGTACATCGCGTTCGGCGAGTCGTGGTCGAGGAACACGTCGGGCAGCACCATCGACCGCATCCGCAGGCCGCCGTCGAGCATGCCGTGCTCCGACAGCGTCTGCATGACATGGGAACCAAACCCGCCGATCGAGCCTTCTTCGACGGTGAGGAGGATTTCATGCTCGCGCGCCAGTTTCAAAACCAGGTCGAGATCGAGCGGCTTCATGAAGCGGGCGTCGGCAATGGTAGTCGACAGTCCATGCGCTGCCAGTTCGTCCGCGGCCTTCTCGCATTCGGCAAGACGAGTCCCGAACGATAGCAATGCGATCTTGGTGCCTTCGCGAACGATGCGCCCTTTTCCGATCTCAAGCGCTACGCCGGCCTCGGGCATTTCGACGCCGCGGCCTTCGCCGCGCGGATAGCGAACCGCGCTCGGCCGGTCGTTGATCGCAACTTGGGTCGCGACCATGTGTACCAGTTCGGCCTCGTCCGATGCCGCCATGATGACGAAATTGGGAAGGCAGCCGAGATAAGCGTTGTCAAAGGAGCCCGCGTGGGTGGCGCCATCGGCGCCGACCAGTCCGGCACGATCGATCGCGAAGCGCACGGGCAGGCTCTGGATCGCCACGTCGTGGACGATCTGATCATAGCCGCGCTGCAGGAAGGTCGAGTAGATCGCGCAGAACGGCTTGTAGCCTTCGGTCGCAAGACCGGCTGCAAACGTCACCGCATGCTGCTCGGCGATGCCGACGTCGAAAGTGCGGTCGGGGAAGGACTTGGCGAAGATGTCGATCCCGGTTCCCGACGGCATCGCCGCGGTGATGCCGACGATCTTCTTGTCTTTCTGCGCTTCCTTGACGAGGCTCTGGCCGAACACGTTCTGATACGCGGGAGCGTTCGGCTTGGCCTTTGCCTGCGCGCCGGTGGCGACGTCGAATTTGACTACTGCGTGATACTTGTCGGCGGATGCTTCCGCCGGCCCGTAGCCTTTGCCCTTTTGGGTGACGACGTGAACCAGAATCGGCCCGGTTTCAGCGTCGCGGACGTTCTTCAGCACCGGCAGCAGGTGGTCGAGATTGTGGCCGTCGATCGGGCCGACGTAGTAGAAGCCGAGTTCCTCGAACAGCGTGCCGCCTCCGACCATGAAGCCGCGGGAATATTCCTCGGCGCGGTTGGCGCGATCTGCGATCACCTTTGGAAGATGCTTGCCGAGTTGCTTGGCGGCTTCGCGCAGCGAGCGATAGGTCCTTCCTGAATACAGCCGCGACAGGTAGGCCGACATCGCGCCGACCGGCGGCGCAATCGACATGTCATTGTCGTTGAGAATGACGATCAGCCGGGAATTCATCGCGCCGGCATTGTTCATGGCCTCGTAGGCCATGCCGGCGGACATCGCGCCGTCGCCGATCACGGCAATGACGTTGTTCTTGCCGCCGGAAAGGTCGCGTGCGACCGCCATGCCGAGCGCAGCCGAGATCGAGGTTGAGGAGTGGGCGGCGCCGAACGGATCGTAATCGCTTTCGGTGCGCTTGGTGAAGCCGGACAGCCCGCCGCCGGTTCGCAAGGTGCGAATACGGTCGCGACGGCCGGTGAGTATCTTGTGCGGATAGGCCTGATGTCCAACGTCCCAGATCAAACGGTCGCGCGGGGTGTCGAAAACGTAGTGCAAGGCCGTCGTCAATTCGACGACGCCGAGGCCTGCGCCGAAATGCCCGCCGGTGACCGAGACGGCATCGATGGTTTCCTGGCGCAACTCATCGGCGACTTGCCGGACTTGTTCCAGCTTGAGGCGGCGCAAATCGGCGGGGGTGTGGATGGTGTCTAGAAGGGGCGTTTTACTAAATGTGGTCACGGCGATATTCCAATTTTGCATGTCGGGACGAGTCGCCCGACGCGGGATGGGTTGCGCAATTTCAGCGCAGCGAGGACCCAGACGCCGGATGCCACCTGGTAGGCCGAAGCCTCATTTGCGAGCCTAGATGTGCTCCGGATCGGTCAATGTGATATACATCACCTTCGGCGATTCCAGCCTTCCAGCCATTTTTGCTAGCTATTTGAAGCGCTTAGTACCGTCAGAAATCGGCGGCAGGTCGCTTTCAGCAGCCCATAGTCGCTAAAGCTTTACACCAAAGCGGCAGCTAAAGCCAACCCGTCACCAATGGGGCAGAAGTCCCGAAAAACGTCGATTTCAACCCCGGTAGCGTGCCGTTGGTTCCATCTCGCCTAAATCGGCGTCATCCGTACGACCGGCGGACACGGATTCGAGCCTTTCCCAGGCCCACTGGCGTGCGCTGGCGTCTCCCGTTGCAATCGCCAGCGCAGCATCGGGAAGGGACATGCGTTCGCTCAACGGAATTGGCCCGCAGACGATCATAAAAAAATCGTAGGCGTGCGGCCGTTCGTTGGCCATGACGAACTGGAAATGGACCCGAAAGAACTTCCAGCGGAACAGATTGTAGTGCTCTGGCTTGATGATTTCCCGGAACCGGACCGGCACTATCGTTGGGTTGCGTCTGGATCCGCCGACGTCGATGCCGTGGCCGGCGATCGGGTCGAACGGAAAGAAATTCATCACATCCTTGCGCGACTGGCAGTCGATCCAGTCGATCGAAGGTTCGATCGCCAGCGAGCGAAGGTGATCGCGGAAATCCTGCGACTCGGCGTGAAATCCCACGATCGGGAAATTGCCGCCGATCGTGAGCAAGACAATGCGCGGGCCGTGCCGCCCAAGCGCCGGATCGAGCTTGAGCGCGCGCGCCAGAATCTCGACCCCCAAGAACGACCCTGAACTGTGGCCGACCACGACGATTTCCTCGGCGTTACTGGTGCGCGCGACTTTCGCAAGGTGCTGGGCAAAACGGTCGATGCGCTCGTCCCATTCCGGTCGCTGGCGGTGAGAGAATTCCCAGGTCCAGATCGTGTCGGAGAGCAAATAAAGCAGATATGTCAGATTCTCCGTGTATTTCAGCATGCTGCCGAGGAATGCGACGAACAAGGCCGCCGATGCAGCGATACTGAACATGCCGGGAATGCCCAGCGCTTCCAAACCCTTCCCGAAGGCGAACGCTATGCCCAGCGAAAACAGGGCCTCAATGAACAGCAGGAAATGCGGGTAGCTGATGAAGGTCGCGAACCGCCAGTGCGCCCTCCAGAATCTTGCAATCGTGCCTCCGAAAACCAGACGCCAGTAGATCCACATGGCGTGGAAGACCGTGCCCCAGATCGGCGCGGCAAGGTCGCGCTGGATCAGGTCTTCCCAACGCAGAAAATCGTAACTGGTACGGGTCTGCCAGTCGCTTGCCTTGGTCTCGATCGTCCAGGAAGCGGTCTCGCCGTCAGGTGCGCTCTGCGGGCGGCTGATGGTGGCGGCGAACTGGTATAGCCGGCCAAATTTCCGCAGTTCGGTTCTGAACATGCGGTAGTACTGCGCGAGGCCGCGCGGATCGTATCCCTGCACATAGATGATATGGCGGTGCTGAACGCGCACTTACTGGTGATCCCCGGACTGGTGCCGCCGATTTGAGGTTCCTGCGCCCGTGCGGAAAGATCGCATCAGAAGCTTCAAATCGAAAAGCGGCACCAGAGAAACATATAGAGTTATTGGCGCCCCTTTATTTCCGAAGTTCGCGTCAGAGACTGCCGCAAGGGTTCGCGAACTTCGAAAACGAGGCGCTAGCCGGCGGGACTATATCAGGCCGCGCAACGCGCCAAGAGCTATTTCAGCTCTTGTCGGGGTCGCCCGGGTGCCAGATTCGCCTATTGTTCTGAACTGTTGCCAAGACGCGACGTGCATTTGCACCCCAGACGGTCGTTTCGTCACTGAACGTCTAGCGGCTCGGTGCCGCTCACCTGACCAGTGGCATCGGTGGTGATCTTGTCGACCCGCGCCTCCGCTTGCCGCAGCAGCTCCTCGCACCGCCGTTTCAAGGACTCGCCCCGCTCGTAAATGGCGACGGATTCCTCCAGCGGCACCTTGCCGTCCTCGAGCCGCTTTACGATCGATTCAAGTTCCTCGAGCGCGCGCTCGAAGCTCAACTTTTTGACGTCGACTTGGGTGTTTTCGGCCATATTGCTTTCCCGGATGCGCCCTCTCTGGGGGCGGACTCAAAGATATTTTGCGGGCGTATTGTGGTGGGAATTTACGCGCCCATCAATGCGGTGACGTGCGCCGCGACCAACTCTTTCAGGCCTTGCAGATCATAGCCGCCCTCAAGCACGGAGACAATTCGGCCACCCGCACTTGTGTCGGCGATGTCCATCAGCTTGCGCGTGACCCAGCCGAAATCCTCCGACTTGAGATTGAGCGACGCCAGCGGATCCCGGTAGTGAGCGTCGAAGCCGGCGGAGACGATGATCAATTCGGGGCTGAATTTCTGCAACTGGGGCAGGATCACGTTTTCGAACGCGGCACGAAATTTGGCGCCACCGTCTTCCGAGGCCAGGGGGGCATTGACGATGGTGTCGTGCTCGCCACGCTCGCCGCTGGCGCCGGTGCCGGGAAACAGCGGCATCTGGTGCGTCGAGCAATACATCACGGTCGGATCGGCCCAGAAAATATCCTGTGTGCCATTGCCGTGATGCACGTCGAAATCGACTATGGCTGCGCGGGCTATTCCGTATTTGCGCTGGGCGTGACGCGCTGCGATGGCGGCATTGTCGAAGAAGCAAAAGCCCATCGGCTTGTTGATTTCGGCGTGATGGCCCGGAGGACGGATCGCGACGAACGCATTGTGATGGGCGCCCGACATGACAGCGTCGGTGGCGGCAACCGCGCCGCCGACGCCCCGCATCACCGCCTCCCAGGTGCCGGGAGACATCGAAGTATCGCCGTCGATATAGATCAGACCGCTCGACGGCGCGATATGCCTGAGTTCGCCGACGTAATGTTCGTTGTGGCAGAGCGTAACCGAATCCAGACTGCCTTCCGGCGCCTCGCCGCGCACCAGTTTGTCGAAGCGCTCTTCCGCGAGTACCTGATTGACCGCGCGCAGCCGGTCGGCGCATTCCGGATGCCCCGGAGGCGTGGCATGGTCGAGGAACGCGGGGTGCGTAAGAAGAAGCGTCATGCAATACCCTGGCGCGCCAGGCGCGCTTGTGAGAAGGGGCTAATCTAGGGGTTTGCAAGCCGCCGGGAAAGAGCCGAGCCGAGGATATGGCCCTGTGATTCAGTTCAATCGCGTCATGCGTTCCGACGCCGCCCGGATTAGTGAATGCGATCAAGGCTCAATTGGTCTGGCCATGGCTGGCGATGATCGGCGAAGCGGCAGCGTCAGGCTTTCTTGCGCGAAAAGAACGCCTTGAATGCGGCCACCGCCTCATGGGAGCGCATCCGTTCGCCGAACAGGTGACTTTCCTGATCGATCCTGCGGGTCAGATCTTCGGGTGGCAGTTTCAGAAGCTTTCGCGAGATCGCGACCGCTTCCGCCGGCAAAGCGCAGATCTCGCGTGCCACCTTGCGTGCCTCGGCTTCGGTGTGGCCGGGCGCCACTACCACATTGACGAAGCCGGCGACTTGCGCATCGTCGGCGCTGACCGTGCGTCCCATCACCAGCGTGGCAAACGCACGCTGATGTCCCATAGTGCGCGGCATCAGCAGGCTGGAGGCGCCCTCCGGAACCAGACCGAGATGGATGAACGGCGTGGAGAACGTCGCCGTCGTGCTGGCGAGGACGTAATCGCAATGAAACAGCATGGTGGTGCCGATGCCGATCGCAACACCATCGACCGCGGCGATGATCGGCTTGACATTGTGCGCGAGCGAATAAAGAAACTTGGTGGCGTTGGACGCGCGGGGCGTGTCGGTGTTTGAGGTGCCGTCCTTCAGAAAGTCCTCAAGATCGTTACCGGCGGTAAACACGCCAGAGCCGCCGGTGATGATCATGCATCGGATATCCGGATTGTTCTGCGCGGTGTCGATGGCATCGCTCATGGCGCGATACATTTCCTGCGTGATGGCGTTCTTCTTTTCGGGCCGCCGCAGCTTGATTATGCGCGTCGCGCCTTCGTCGGTGACTATCAGGTGCCCGGTCATGAAGCGGTCCTTACAAGCGCCAAAAGATACCCGGTGGCGAGTCTTCGAACGATACCCTACATCATCTGCACGGCGCCCCAAACCGGCCATGCCAGTTTTCAACGGTGACGCAATGACGCGTGCGAGGAACATGGGATGCAGTTAACGGGGATTCACCATCTGACCGCGATTTCCGCGAAACCGCAGGAGAATCTGGCTTTTTATACCGGCTTGCTCGGCATGCGGCTGGTCAAGAAGACCGTGAATCAGGACGATGTCAGCGCCTACCATCTGTTCTACGCGGACGGAAAGGCCAATCCAGGCACCGACCTCACTTTCTTCGATTTTCCGGCTGCGCCGGAGCGGCGCGGAAGCAACAGCATCTCGCGTACGGGATTGCGTGTCGCCGGCGAGAAAAGCCTCGGTTACTGGAGAGACCGCCTGAAGAAGGCGGGCAGCCACACCGGCAATGTCGTGGAAGTCGACGGCCGGCTGACGCTGCCGTTTGAAGATGGCGAAGGCCAGCGGCTGGTGCTGATCGATGACGGCGCGGTGGGCCCGGCATCGCCCTGGGAGCGCAGCGCGGTGCCGGCGGACCACCAAATTCGCGGTCTCGGACCGATCGTGCTGAACGTGCACGATCTCGCGCGCACTGAGCAGGTCCTGACCGGCGTGATGAATATGCGCCGCGCGCGCGAATATGCCGCCCCCGACGCCGCAGCGGAGATTCATGTGTTTGCGATGGGAGAGGGTGGCCCGGCCGCGGAATTGCACATTATCGAGCAGAAGGATTCGCAAGTGGCGCGGCAGGGCGCGGGCGGCGTGCATCACGTTGCGTTTCGCACGCCTGACGATGAGCAATATCATGCCTGGGCGCGGCGGCTGAATGAACTCGGCATCCGCAACAGCGGCGAGATCGACCGGTTCTATTTTCGAAGCCTTTATTTCCGCGAGCCGAATGGCATCCTGTTTGAGATTGCCACCGACGGGCCTGGCTTCGCCACCGACGAGCCGATGGAAATGCTCGGCGAAAAACTGGCGCTGCCGCCATTTCTGGAACCGCGCCGCGCCGAAATCGAAGCCGGGCTGAAGCCGATCGGGTGAAAAATGCCGCGGCGAGCCGTCCGAGGTTCACCGCTGCAAATGGCTACGCCAGCAAAACCGCATCCGCGCTGTTCACGGCCTCGGCGCTGTCGGTCACCGTCCGTTCCAGAGCGGCCGCCTGCACGGATATGTTTTCGGCGAAAAAACGCGCCAGCGTGACATAGCGCTGCGGATCGCCAGCGCCTTCGCCGATATCGCGGGCAGCGAGCGCTTCCCCGGCAAGCATGCATCCGCCAAGTGTCGATCCAAACAGTCGCAGATAGGGTGTCGCGCCGGCCAAAGCATCGTTGGGCGCCGAGGTCACGCGCTCCAGCAGCCAGCGGCTGGAGCGGTCGAGCGATCCCAGTGCGTCGCGCAGTTTTGCGCCGGTCGTACCGAACGCGGGATCGTTAGAGGCTTCGACCCGCTTGACGATTACCGAGAGTTCGTCCAGCAACGCCCAAACCAACTCGCCACCATTCGCGGCGAGCTTGCGCGTCACCAGATCGATGGACTGGATGCCATTGGTGCCTTCATAGATCGACGTGATGCGCGCATCGCGACTATGCTGCGCCGCGCCGGTTTCCTCGATAAATCCCATACCGCCGTGGACTTGCACGCCGAGCGAAGCAACCTCATTGCCGATGTCGGTGGAGAACGCTTTCGCGATCGGCGTCAGTAGCGCGCCGCGGGCCAAGGCGATGCTGCGTGTCCTGGCGTCGAGGCCTCGCACCGAAACGTCCAGCGCAACCGCGGTAGCGTAGCAGATCGTTCGCGCCGCCGCGGTCAGCGCGCGCATCTGCATCAGCATGCGCTTGACGTCGGGATGGACGATAATGGGGTCCGAACCGTGCCCGGCCTTGCCGGCGGCGCGGCCCTGTCGCCGCTCCTGCGCGAATGCCAGCGCCTGCTGATAGGCGCGGTCGGCGATCCCCACACCTTCAAGACCGACACCCAGCCGCGCCTGATTCATCATCGTGAACATGCAGAGCATGCCGCGATTTTCCTCGCCGATCAGGTAACCTGTGGCGCCACCCTTGTCGCCCATGGTCATGGTGCAGGTAGGCGAAGCATGCATGCCGAGCTTGTGCTCGACGCCGCTCGGATAAATATCGTTGCGTGCGCCGAGCGAGCCATCGGCATTGACGAGGAATTTCGGGATCAGAAACAGCGAAATTCCCTTGGTGCCCGCGGGTGCGTCGGGCAATCGCGCCAGCACGAAATGCACGATGTTATCGGTCATGTCGTGATCGCCATAGGTGATGAAGATTTTGGTGCCGGTGATGCGATAGCTGCCATCCGCCGCGCGCTCGGCACGGGTGCGAAGCGCGCCCACATCCGATCCCGCCTGCGGCTCGGTGAGTTGCATGGTGCCGGTCCACTCGCCGGACACCAGCTTTTCGAGATAGATCTTTTTCAGTTCGTCGCTGCCATGCGCGTCGAGTGCTTCGATCGCACTCAGCGTCAGCAGCGGGCACAGGCCGAACGCGACATTCGCAGCGCTCCAGATTTCGGTGCAGGCAGCGTTGATCGCGAGCGGAAGTCCCTGGCCGCCGAATGCCTCCGGACCGGATACAGCGTTCCAGCCGGCTGCCGACCAGCGCTGGTATGCATCGGGCCAGCCGGGGGCGGTGGTCACCTTGCCGCTATCGAGTTTGACGCCGTTTTCATCGCCAATCCGGTTGAGCGGCGCCAGTACATCGCTGGCGAAACGTCCGGCTTCCTCCAGCACGGCCGCGGCGATGTCGCTGTCGAAATCGCCGTAATGGCCGGCTTTCACAGCAGCCTGCAGGCCAGCGCCGTGATTGAGGGCGAGGAGCATGTCGTTGATCGGCGCGCGGTAGGTCATGACCGTAATCTCACTTCAGCGGGGAACAGCAGGCTGTCGTCTTCCCACGAAACCGCCGATCCCTCAACTCCCCCCATGGCCGAAATAAGATCGCAAGGAACAGGGATAAAGCCCGTTTTTAGATGAAGAGGATTCAACTTAGGTGAAGGAATGCTTCATTATAGAGAGTTGAAATGCAGGGATCGATTGAACTGAAATTCGGGCTCCAGCCGGTTGAAATGGCTTAACTCCCTCTATAGACCGGCGTTGCCAGAGGGAATCCGCGCGGCTATCGTCCGCCGCTTTCCAGACAGGTTATTGGGGCGTCGCCAAGTGGTAAGGCAGTGGATTTTGATTCCACCATACGGAGGTTCGAATCCTCCCGCCCCAGCCACACTGCCGTTCGCGGTTGTTCGCACGCGACCGCAGATGTCCAAATAGCCCTGAGATACCAACGTCTTTGTGACCGCGTTCATTCACAAGCGTTTGCCTTCGTTCTCTTGCAGCCGGAAAATTTGACGGTATCATTGACGGTATATTTCGGGCGTCCTGTCTGTCACGGGACATGGAGATACCGTCATGGCATTGACCGACACACACATCCGCAACGCCAAGCCAAAGCCGAAGCCATACAAGGTCAGCGACGGTGGCGGCATGTACCTTCTCGTCATGCCGGACGGCGCGCGCTACTGGCGGATGGACTATCGCTACGCTGGAAAGCGCCGCACACTCGCTCTGGGTGTGTACCCCCTTCTATCGCTTTCGGATGCACGCGCACGTCGTGAAGAAGCGCGGGGGTCCCTCGCTCAGGACATTGATCCCGGCGTTGCAAAGAAAGCGAGGAAGCGAGCCGCAAAAGTTGCCTGCGAAAACACGTTCGAGGCCATTGCGCGAGAGTGGATCGCTAACCAGCGGCACCGGCTGGCAACCCGTTACTGCGCGCTGCTTCTCGCCCGGCTTGAAGCCGACATATTCCCTCACATTGGATCGCGCCCTATTGCTGACGTTGATGCGCCTGAACTGCTAGATGCTCTCAGGAAGATTGAGAAGCGTGGGGCTATCGAGACTGCCCTGCGGCTTCGGCAACTCTGCGGTCAAGTATTCCGCTATGCCATCGCGACCGGGCGGGCAAAGCTTGACCCGTCTGCCGACCTTAGAGGCGCGCTGAAATCCCCCGGCAGGCCGCGTGGCCACAAGGCAATGCCGCTCGATGAGATGCCGACCTTTATGCATGCGCTCGGCGCGTATGATGGTGATTTGCGAACACGCCTCGCCTTGCGGCTCATGGTTCTGACGTTTGCCCGCACAACTGAACTGCGAGCAGCGCGCTGGCCTGAATTTGAAAATCTCGATGGGAATGAGCCGGTTTGGCGTATCCCAGCGGAACGGACCAAAATGAAGCGCGAACACCTTGTTCCGCTGGCACCGCAGGCTTTGGCAGTGCTTCGTGAACTGCGAGAGCTACCCGGTTCCGACGCTAGCCTGTTTCTGTTTCCCTCAGCGTCACTCGAAAAATGCATGAGCAACAACACGATGCTCTATGCGCTGTACCGCATGGGCTACCACGGTCGCGCCACTGTCCATGGCTTCCGAGCAATGGCCTCCACGGCGCTCAACGAAATGGGGTTCCGGCCCGATGTAATCGAACGCCAACTCGCGCACGAAGAGAAGAATGCAGTACGTGCTGCCTATAACCGCGCGGAATACCTGAAGGAGCGTCGCACCATGATGAACCAATGGGCCGACTACATCGATGCGGTCGGCGGTCGAAATGTCATTCCGCTGCAGCCAAAGACCCGCAGGGAATAGACCAAGCGGAACTCAGAGAGGCACTGGCGAACTATGCGAACCCAAACGAACGGCAAACATTGTGAGTATACGGCAGGCGTAAACCGTACCTTGCACGAAGCACGCCGATCCAGTTTCCGTGATTGGGCCGGGAACGAAACCGGCTATCCGCGCGAGTTGATCGAAACCGCGCTGGCGCATGTCATCGGTAACCAAGCCGAGCAGGCCTACCGCCGCAGTGATGCTTTGGAAAAGCGGCGCGATTTGATGGAGGCTTGGGAGGGATACTGTGAGCCGAGAAGGGCGAGGAATGTCGTTCAAATCGGAATCCACACCCACCCGTAAAATGGGTGTTTCGCGGAGTGTGGCATGAAGGGTTTGGAAGACCGCCTGGTTGATCCCACTATGATCGAACCGATGATGCGCGCGGGTGTGGCAGGCTACGCGCCTTTCTGTTCCGTTCTCCATTGGATCATGACGGAAGCGGGTAGGAAGGTTCAACGCCTAGGGGATTCCCAATCGTGGGCTGCCGCCGTCAAAAAGTTTGTTCCGCTCATATCGACCGGTGAAGTGCAAATCGTCGGTAGATCGGCAGGTGGACCGCAAAGGGAAATCGAAGGGCAAATCTTCGCGGCGATATTGGTTAGCGGACCCCCGAGCGACGAATTTGAAATGTTTAAAATGATAACCGGCAACAATCCCTGGATAAGCTGCATTCCCTACACTGACGAGGAACATTGGAGAAATGGTTTAAATGATGTGCTCTATCTGCATGGCTCCGCAACCGCTTCATGGACCCATCTCCAGATAAAAAAAGCCGACGTCTTGCGGGAATTTTCGGCATCGATGGGACGTGCTTCCGAGGCCAAGGCGGCGGGAAATTTAACTCCGATGCAAATCAGCATCCTTGAAAAGGCCAGGGAGCTTTGGCCCACCGGAGAGGCGCCGCCACGCGTCGCGGAACGCAATCAAGCGATCCAAGCCCAATTTGGAAAAACCCCTCCAAGCGAGCGTACGATTCGGCGGGCCCTTAAGGGCTGGCCATAGCGGACAGCGGCCAATTGCGGACTGGCCGCTATTGTCCATTTCCCCACCATCCCGAACAGCACATTTTACCTTAGAGCTCGCGGGCGTGCGGGCGATTAAGGAGAGACACCCATGGCCTACAGTGATTTAACCCTTCGCCGTGAAGGGCTTTCGATTTCAGACGCCTGCGAAGTGGCCGGTATTGGCCGGACGAAAATATACCAGGCTATTACCGATGGCAGCCTCAAGGCGCGCAAGTGCGGCGCACGGACGCTCGTTTTGCGGGACGATTTGCGGGCCTTCCTTGATGCACTGCCGCAGGCCGCCGCCTGATCCCTGAAAGCGAAACGCGGCTCGATCCGAAATTCCAGATCGCAAGAGGGGATTGACTATGGGGCATCACCCGGCAGACAACCCGTGGGAGCCCGGTGCCCGTGCTTCAGACGTGCCGATTACCGCGAACGGCGGCGAGCCCGGCCCGTTCGCGGACCTCGACGATAGGCCGTCGCTTGAAGATGAACTGTATTCGAACAGCGACATCGACACCAAAAAAACAACGGTAACCTTCATCAAGGACAAAACCGGAGCGGAGATGCGCCGCGTCGACATGACGCTGCCGCAGCTCGCCAAGCACATCAGATTTCAGACCGCAGCCAGCAAGATGGAGTTGCCCTGGCTCAAGCTGGCCGTATTCGAAAACAAGCGAAGCCAGAACAACTCCCTGCGCACCAATGAAAACGTGCTGCAAATCACCGGCGTCGAGGTCGAGCACGATTCGGGTGAGATAGCGTTCAGCACCGCGCTCGCAACCATCCTCAAGGCCGGAATCCGCTGCATCATCTACACGTCGCCATCCTACGTTCCCGGCGCCAAGGAGCGGTGGCGGATTCTGGTGCCGCTGTCGCTGAACCGCGAGCCCGAGGTGCGAGAGAAGTTCGTCGCGCGCGTCAACGGCTTGTTTGGCGGCAAGGTTGCCCCCGAGAGCTTCGTTTTGTCGCAGGCGTATCCCAATCTTCGTCGGCGGCTTGTTGTTGCCCGGATAGCCATCGGCCGCATCGGAACCAGCCGGATCAGCACCGGCACCTGTGCGAAACGCATTGTTCATGTGTTCAATCAGGTATCGATCACGCCAGCCGGGATCAGCCTGGTCGGCATAGTGAAACAGCGTGCCGATGGTGACGCTGTGCATCGTGCGCGCGCCGCGCCAGCGCTCACGGCCTTTGGCGGCGGTATATCTCGGCGTTCCGTCTTCGGCCTTGCCTGTGGCCTTCGCCGACCACCGGTCGAACTGTTCAAAGCCGGAATCGCCGACGACCCGACGTTCCCGTCATTATGATCACGGCCTACGGCGATGTGGATACCAGGCGAAAAGCCCTGGAAGGCGGAGCCGAGGCGCTCCTGACCAAACCAATCGATTTTGTTGCGCTTCGCAGCGAGATCGACAGCCGTGTGGCAGGGGCGGGAGCTGAGGTTCGTTAGGCTCGACTCAGACATCGCACCTTAGTTGGCGGGTGACCGTTCCGTGCCTATGCCGGACACAGGCCACCTCGGAGACTGACCGCGTGAGATGATGGTATCGATTGCTGTGGCACATTCAATTTCCGTGTCGTGAAAGCAGGTCCAGTGCGATAAGGTGACGCTGATCAGCGAAGCGAGGACAGCATGACAGCACAGTCGCTTAAAGACCGGGTGGCGAAGCGTCTCAAGGCCGCGGGGCAACCCAAGCGCCGGAGGCGAGACCGCTACAGCAAGCCGTTCCGGAGCAATCCCAAGCCGGAAGGCTATGTGTTCGGCAGACCAACACTGTACCGGCCGGAATACTGTCAACGCGCAATCGAGTTCATGGGACAGGGCTATTCGGTCACGGCACTGGCTGGGCATCTCGGGATGTCAAAGGACGCGATTTACGATTGGATCAACCTCTACCCGGACTTTTGCCACGCCACACGCAGCGCAGACCGAAGGACTCCAGGTGCCGGACCAGTGCGCCATCACCGGCACACGGCTCGGCAAAGGTTCGGATGCCGCTGCCGCGAAGGTGCGGGATCAGCGGCAGCACAGCGGCCCGTGGCGTCGGGTAGAAATCAGCCGGACGGCGCTCGAAGTTGCTTCGCTTGCCCATCAGCCGACCGCGGCCTCGCTTTTCGATAGCTCGATGCAGATGGAACCATGCGTCATTTGCAGGTGCCCCTCGGTGCGGCCCGGGCTGTCTGCCGATTGGGCAAAATCCATGGTGAAGCGGCCGTCGCGGATGTCGCGTCTGAATTGCTGGCGAAACAGCGCCTCGACATCGGGTTCGTCGTCAACGACAAGAATAAGCAAGCTCATTTGTCTGCCCCTGCTTTGCTCGTGGCCGATATGCGCGGAAGAATGATCTTGAATTCGGTGAATTCACCGGGCTGGGTATCGACCTCGATCGATCCGGCGTGCTGCTTGACGACAACGTCGTGGCGCAACGAGAGACCATGGGCGATCCCCGTCCTCCATGGCGCGGGGCTTTCTTTTTGGCGGCCTCGCCCTAATGGTACAGCAGTTCGTGCTTCGCTAGCCCGCCGCCGCTCATTTGGCTTGCCTCGCTAGTCCCCACAGCATCATTGGCGTCGCAAATAGCTTCTGGGACCTCGTGCCTTTCAGGTGAGATCAGAAGCTGTTTCCGCATTTCGGCCAGGCGGGCACGGCAGTATTCGCGATAGAGAATGTCGAATAGGGCGGACATGATCTAACCCCGTTGTTTGATCTCACCATAAGCTCCAAGCTATCATCTTTCTTGGAGCGCAAGTTGTGAACTGGATCACAGTTCCCCTGTCTGGAAACAGCAGCTACCTCACGAGGTAATGGCGTTGCTGTCATGTTCGATGACCTGTCGCGCCGTGGTTGCCGTGACAATCTCGGCGCCGCAGAAGCAGCGCGCTCGACCATCTGTCGACCGGGCCGGTAGTCTCATCGCCGGCGGAATGCATCGCGTATTTCCATGTAGTCCAATCGCGTTGGCGGCGATATTCCCAGAAGTTGTCATCAGTGCAACGGCGAAAAGCCCAGCGAACTGCCGGTTCAGCAGTCCGCGAAAGTCGAGCTCGTCGTCAATCCCAAGACTCAGGTTGACTATTCCACCTGCGCTGCTCGCCCGCGCCGACGAGGTTATCGAATGAGCAGCGCGATGTCGCCTATTGGCAACTTAGCGGACGTGCTGAGCCATGTCCGTTGTCGGAGCTAAAGCGAACATCGCGGACCAGCGGTCGTCAAAATCCGCAGTCGGGAGCTTGTTCGCGTCAACTGGGAGGCCTTTCAATAAAGTCGTGCCGTCGGTCCAAGGCAAGTGTGACCTCATGGCGGCGCCGGTTGCGGCGACCGTGAGCAGAGCGACAGCCACGAACCCAGTGATTGTTCGATGCTTCGTCATCAGAACCTCCTCGTCCTCCAAGCCCACTCGTGTGGGTCACGGGAACTTCGCGAAGGTTCAGCAGCGACGCGACAAAGTATGGACCGCGCCGGAACAAAAAGCCGTGACTTCCGCTGTTGGCACCGAACAGACATTCCGAAGTATCTTGGTAAGTCCGTTGTTGGGTGAACAGCGGAAAACATCTGCTCGCAGCGAGCATTTCGCCTTTTGACCCTTAGCAGACATTAGGGTCGGGGCGACAAGCATCCGGGTCCAGCCTTTCCGCCAGGAGGAGATATGGTAATCTTCGCCAGAGCCAGCGAGGTCCCAAGCCTCTAGGCTGCCAATACCTGGGTTTAGGTTGGAGCGATTTGCTATGACCAGATTTCTCGCAACGCTACTTGCGTCCGCTGCGCTGTCCACTTCACTGCCGCTACAAGCTCGTGCTGAACTTGACGTCGTCAGCTTAAAAAGCGCCATCGCGAGGTCGATCGAGAGCGACTATCCAAAACTGGACGCGCTCTACAAGGACATCCACGCCCACCCCGAAATCGCTTTTCAGGAGGAGAAGACGGCAGCCAAGCTGGCTGCCGAAATGCGGGCCCTGGGCTTCGAGGTGACGGAGCACGTCGGCAAGACCGGGCTGGTTGCGATCTACAAGAATGGCGATGGCCCCACCATTATGGTGCGCACGGAACTCGATGCGCTGCCGATGGAAGAGAAAACCGGCCTTGCTTACGCGAGCCATGACAAGACCATCTGGCAAGGACGTGAAACATTCGTGGCCCACAGTTGCGGCCACGACATTCACATGGCGAGCTGGGTGGGAACGGCCAAGACGCTGGTTGGCCTGAAGGACCAGTGGCACGGCACGCTGATGTTCATCGCCCAGCCGGCCGAAGAAATTGGTGCGGGCGCCATGGCGATGCTGAGGGAGGGTCTGTTCACACGATTTCCAAAACCCAATTTCGGCTTTGCTTTGCACGCAAATGGTGCCTTCGCCTATGGCACCGTGCTCTATACCTTCGGGGCCGGCTCCTCGAACTACGACAGCCTCTACATCAAATTCCGCGGCCGCGGGGGTCACGGCGCGGCGCCGCAGGCGACTATCGACCCCGTGATGATGGCCGCGCGCTTTGTCGTCGATGTTCAGAGTGTGATCAGCCGCGAAAAGGATCCGACCGAATTTGGCGTTGTCAGCATCGGTGCGATCCACGGCGGCACCGCGGAAAACATCATTCCCGACGAAGTGGTGCTGACGGGCACCGTCCGCAGCTTCAAGCCGGAGGTGCGCGCCAAGATGCTCGCAGGTATCGAGCGGACAGCGAAGGCGGTCGCCGCCATGTCGAATGCGCCGGAGCCGTTCGTCACGATCACCGAGGGCATCAAGGCCGTGATCAATGATCCCGGCGTGGTTGCCACGGCAGAAAAAGCGCTCAAAGCGGCGTTCGGCGACAAGCTCAGGCCAATACCGCCAGTCACGCCCAGCGAAGATTATTCGGAGTTCATCAACGCCGGCGTGCCCTCGATGTTCTTCAGAATTGGCGTCTACGAGCCGGAGCGCGTCGCTGCCGCCCGCGAGAGCGAAGGTCCGCAGCTGCCGGCCAACCACTCGCCCTTGTTCGCGCCGGTGCCGAAGCCGACCATCGAGACCGGGATTGAGGCCATGACGCTCGCGGTGCTTAGCGCCTTCGACCAGCACGCGCGGGAAAACGCGCAGGAAAAATAAGCGTCTGCGGTGCCTGATCACGTCACCAGCACTGCTCGTCAGCGCCGACGAGGTGATCGAGTAGGACGCTATTGCTGCAATGCATGAGTCCGGAAGTGGCACAAATGCGAAGTGCCGCAATGTCCGCTATAGCGCCGCTCTCGATGCTGTGGACGGCTCCTCCACCGGCACGAGGGTGCCACGGATGTGGGAGCTATTAAGGCTCCCACGATTAGGAGGAGCTAGCCATGGAAACGGTTACGACAATCGGTCTCGATATCGCCAAATCAGTCTTTCAGGTTCATGGTGTTGATGCTGCCGGCCAGATGGTGATCCGCCGCCAGTTAAAGCGCCGCCAAGTCCTTGCGTTCTTCCAGAGGTTGCCGGCATGCCTTGTTGGGATTGAGGCTTGTGCCTCGTCGCATCATTGGGGGCGCGAGCTCCAAGTGCTTGGCCATACCGTGCGTCTGATGCCACCGGCCTACGTGAAGCCCTATGTCAAACGGCACAAGAACGATGCGACTGATGCGGAGGCCATTTGCGAGGCAGTTGCCAGGGCGAACATGCGCTTCGTCACGATCAAGACACCGGAGCAGCAAAGTTGCCTGATACTCCATCGCACCCGCCATCTGCTGATCCGGCAGCAGACGTCGGTGATCAATGCCATCCGGGCTCACCTCGCGGAGTTTGGCATCGTGGCAGCGGTCGGCCGCAACGGTGTCGAGCAACTGCTTGGCGTCGTCGCGGATGCAAATGACAAGCGGCTGCCCGAGGTTGCCCGTGCGTGTTTGGCGGCTCTCGGTGTCCAACTGCGGGTACTGAAGGCACAGATTTTGGAGTTCGATCGGATGATCAACGCCTGGCATCGATCAAATGAGACGAGTAGTCGGCTGGACAAAGCTCCTGGCATCGGTCCGGTGCTGGCCACCGCTTTGGTCGCTACTGTTGCCGACCCAAAGACCTTCCGATCGGGGCGTAATTTCTCGGCCTGGATCGGGCTGGTGCCGCAGCAGCATTCAAGCGGCGGCAAGGACAGGCTCGGCCATATCAGCAAGCAAGGTGATCGCTATCTGCGCAATCTATTCGTGGCCGGCGCTCTCGCTGTCATCCGCTACGCCAAAATCCATGGCACGCAACATCGGCCCTGGCTCGCGGCATTGTTGGCGCGGCGACCAACCAAGATCGCCGCCATCGCACTTGCCAACAAGATTGCCAGGATGGCTTGGGCCATGATGGTCAAGGGCGAGCATTATAAGGAACCTGTTGCGCTTGCGCGGTAAACGAGATCGCGCCGGACAACCGGCGTGATGTGAAGGTTGGGAGGGCCAACAGCACGTAATGCAGAGCCGGTCGATCTGGCGATCAGGACAACCCACTTACCCCCATGCATTGTCGAATGCGGGCTTTCGATCGGGACCTGATCCGCGGAGGGCATTATGGCCAGCGGTCATGTGAACCGCGTCTAAAGGCCGAACACACGGCCGCACCGACCAACCTGCGACGTGAAAAAAGTCCTTGCCAACTCGGAGCCGTCCACACACGGCCGCACCGACCAACCTGCGACGTGAAAAAAGTCCTTGCCAACTCGGAGCCGTCCACACACGGGGGATAAGCGGAAGTGACTCGGACATCGTCAAACCGACGCGATTGACCCATCTGCGACATCCGCGCGATCTATAACTCCGCCAAAGCGGGTACAAAAAAGCCCCGGCGATGCCGGGGCTTTAAAGTTTGCTGGAGATGGGGAGTTACATCAGTACCTCGCGATGGCCGGGCCACCAAAGCGGTAGTTGACGCGCGCGGTGACCAGATCAACGTTCTGACTGATCGTGTCGGTGCGGAATACAGCGCCGGCCGGGATGTTAGCCAAAACGCCTCTCGATACGAAGGTGACGTCGCGGTTACCCATGAAAAGGTGATCGTACTCGACCGCAAATGACCAATTCGATGCGAATCCGAATTCGATGCTCGTTCCGACGACACCACCCCAGCGTGTTTCACGCACATCATCGAACAGGCTGGCTGCCAATGGAAATGATGGTGACACCGTCCCTCGGTATGCGTCGTCGGTCACGGCCGCGCCGCCCTTCACATACCAAAGCACATTGTTCCAAGCATAGCCGACTTGACCGGTGAACAAGCCGAACGCTTCGATCTTGGAATTGTTAGTCCAACGCGGAACGAAAAGGCTAACATTAGATCCGTTCAAATCAGCCCAGTTGCCCTGCGCTTCCAGGCCGAACACCCAATTGCTGGCCTGCCAGCGGTATCCAATCTGACCACCAATCGTTCCGCCGGTCGCATTGTGACAACCTTCACCGAAGGGGGTGATAGGTCTGAGGAAGTTCGTGACATCAAAGCATTTGTGGCTCGAACCCCAACCACCGTTGCCGCCGATGTAGAAGCCGGTCCAATTGTAAATCGGGGCCACAATCGGGGGCGGCGCCGCCTTGACGGCCATATCGGCAGCCGACGCAGGAGCGGCCACGCCCAACAAGCCTACTGATCCAACGGCA
>CAVSZM010000020.1:0-567137 GCA_963732455.1 uncultured Alphaproteobacteria bacterium
GGGGCCACCAACTTCAGTGGTCCGCCCTCGTCTTTTTTAAACCACCCAACTCAGGCTGTCGTTCCTGGGCCGGAAACGCGCAGACCTCATATATCGCAGCTGCGCGGCTCATCAGTTTCACCGCGGTCACCTGCGGGGCGATCTTGAATCAGGCTCTTTGAACATCTGCCGATTGTGGCGTTCATCGCCTGTTCATCGCCCTTTCGGGGATGCGTTATCGATCATGCATAGTGCTTGTCAGATAGGCAATGCCAGAATTGGGCATCGTTCCCGGCGCGGGAAGTCCGCACTTGTCGGGGGCAAGCTGATGTACAACTCCTTTGCCTTCTGGATGAAGCTATTCGAGCGCGCTGATCCAACGGAAAACACGAGGCCCGCGCAATCAATCGCCTCTTGTTCGCCGGTCCCGCGTCTTATTTGCCGGTCCCGCGTTCTTTGACTTCAACACTTTCAATGCGCGGCTAATCAACGGGTCGATGCCGTTTTCAATATCGGTCTTCTTGTTTAGCAGCTTGATGTCGACTGGTATACCCTTACCTTCGTAGCACACCATGTCAGCCGACAAATACACTTGGTACGACAAACAGTACTCCCAGCCATTGGGGAGTTTCTTCTCAAGTTGATACGAGAATATGCCGTTCGTATGATCGCCTATGATCGTAACATGAGGCAGCTCCTTTATCGCAAGTGCGAAGGCCTCCCCGCCGCTAAAAACGGAATCACAAGTCAAGAGCACGATTGGCCTGGTGAATTGTACGTCACCTTGCGGTTCGAGGTACCAAGTCTTGAGGGGCGTAAAGTCATCTTTGCCCGGGCCAATCTTCGTCTTCCTGTGAAAAGCGACCCGCTTGCGGTCGCAAAAGCGATTGATGATCGCGATCGCAATACTATCCTCCCCGCCGGGGTTGTCGCGAATATCAATGATGATCCCTTTCAGGTCCCTGAAGTCACGGGCAATCTTGTCAAGAGCAGCGGTCAGTCTTCGCTTACTGATGTCTTCCAACTCGAGGATCCGAATGTAGCCGAATTTCCGAGACCTGCAGTAGCGAAGCATCCAGGCCTCAGTCGCCGCAGGCCTCCCGAAACAATTGTCGACGAGAGTCTTTTCGGTCGTTTTGAAGAGCTGCTTAATCTCGCGGGTCGTGAATTCCTGCCTGAATCTGGGCCGTTTTTCCGGGTTGAAGTATCGTTTCTTCCGACGCGCGCTTGCCTTGGCCTTCAACTCTACATGCCCGTCATTTAACGGACCGAGCATCTGGCAAAAGATCTCGAAGAGTTCGTCATCGCTGGTCTTGCTTGTGACTTTTGATCTGTAGGTGTCATGCTGCTTTTTCCAATTGACATTCCTCAATTGGAAAAATGGGTATCTTTTGTCAAAGGTCTCCCACAGGACTTTAAAATTCTTTTCAGGGTCGCGAATGCTCATGGCAATGCTGATCTTAACGCAGAAGCGCCGCCGAGTCTCATTTCCGAATGGAATATCGGATAGGACACAGTCGACACACCAAAAGAGGATCTGTCGCCGAAATTATTGGTGACGACCTGATCGCCTGCTGACATCCGAATATGTCCATGCCATTTTCCTGCAAGAGCCGTGTCTCGACTGCAATGCCGCTGCTCTGCCAATGGCCACGCTCCTGCTACGTCAGCCCAGTGATCGGCGGTTCGAAGGCCAGGTGATCGATACTCATCCGATGGGGACGGACAGACATGGGGGATTGTCCGTCACCTCGTTTTTCAGATCGCCACTGGACTGGAGCAAATAATGGACGGTTGGTGGGGACATTCGAACCCTACGTCGGAGCGAAGCAAGGAGTGCCGTTTTCGGGTCAGGGGGCGAGATCGGGCACCAGCTTTACAAGGAGTTCGGAGCCGGCAAGCTGGATTGCGTAGATTTCCAAAGTGTGCCGGCCTATGAAGCGCAGGGCGCCGGCTATGGCTTCCGGCGGTTGGATCCGGCTGGGGCCGCGCAGGAACAGACACAGGCTCACGGACCAAACGGCGATGCCGAAAATGAAGACGGCAAACTGGATTTGAGGAAACGAGTATTCATTTTGTTCCTGCCAAACGTAGACGACCACGGCGGCAAAGCAGGCCAGCAGTCGCATTACGCCCGCGTCCTCCTTCATCGCAGGCGCAGGCGGTGCCGAACCTTGGGCTGGGCCATCCACGTCGGCAGCTGATCTGCTGTCGACATACATGCGTTGGCATAAGCCGAACAGGGCCCACAGCCATCCCTCCGAGCCGTAATCGACAATCTTGCCCGCTATCGACACTACCGCCAAAAGTGCGGAAACGAGGACGGCGAAGGCGGCCCAACCGTGACGTTGCAAAAGGATTTGCACGTAGGGCCGTGCACTGCGAATGAGTACGAAGCTCAAAAGAATGTTCGGTGCTACCCACGTCCAATTTGCGTTCCAGCTTTCGAGCAGCGTCAAGATGACACCGAGCCAGATCCAGTGTAGCGGCACGGTCCTGGTCTGCGCGTAGCCCATAAGGAAGAAGAAAGTCGGAGCTGCCAGGCGTCCGAAAACGCTCCACCAGCGGTCGTCTTCTATGAAGAAATGGCCGAAATGGCCGATCGAGACCGCGATGATTGCCGCGGTCTTCAGCCAGTCAGCGTTGTCAACGGCGTGAGGCGTGTGCGGATTTCGATGAGATGTCTTCGTCGAATTCATGGTGTCGCGCACTTCTGCGCCCTGGCGTAAGGCTGGCGCTTGGTGAATTGATTAGGCTGCCGCGTGGCTGGCTTCTGCGACATCACCTTTTCCACCGGACGGTGACAGGCCGCTATGATCTTGGGGTTGGCGGTTGGGGGCTTGTGATGATCGCGTCTCAACCCCATGTGCAGCAACTTTGCGCATACCGCGTTGCGGCTATAGCCGAGACGATGGGAGATCTGCGCGGTACTCTGTCCTGCGGGCCAAAGTTTTTTCAGCAGTGCTATCTCTTTCGCATTCCAATTCATGGGAGATATGTATACGCCGATTGCCGACTACCGGCTAGCCGGTCGAGCTTGCGGTGCGCGGCAAACAGGGCGGCTATTGTTTCGAAATCACTGGAGATGGGCAAGGACGGCAAGCGGCCGCGAGGGGGCATGTACGAATAGTCCGCGTCAGCCATCGATAGCCGTATCGTTCGCCGAGGAATCGATTACCGAGGGATTAGTTTCCGAAGAACCTCGTACGCAAGTCATCGCCCCCAAAAGCCATGATACCTGGTACCGCCTGATCCCGAGGTTCAACTTGCATGCGAGCGCGAGCAACTGCAATCCTCTTGGCCTTTCGTTCAGCATAGCGCCTGCGTTCTGTCTTTAAATCCCTCTCCGCCTTTCCGGGGTCGGCCTTCTTTACCTGCTGTTCCACGGGCGCCTGTAGTTCCTGTGCAGATTGGACTGGCGGTTTCGGTTCAGGCGAAGCTGTCCGTTGGATCACGAAAGTGGTTCCGACCCCGGCGAAGAAGATGCGCGCGTTCGAAGCCATGTTAGGTCTCTGTTGCCTGTTCGAGCCTGTCGCTAATCACAACACCGAAATCGCGCACACGTCACAAGCGGTCATCGCGGCTCCGTTAACCAGCGTAAAGTTGCCCGGCCACTGGTTTGGGAGAAGCCGCGCCGGGGGGTCTCCGGCACGGCGCGAAACCGCGGATTCACCACCAAGAAGCAAAGAGGCGCGGCGGTCTCTGTTGCCAGAACGACGCAAATTTCTGCCGGGAAACTCGCTTCGCGATTTTTACCGGCTTCTTCTTCACAGCCAGAACTTGAGTTGGTTGCTTGGGCTGGGTCGGCGCTGTCATCTGCGCCATCGAATCTAAGGGTGAAGAACGAACTGCTTCTTCAGCGACAGGAACAACCGCAAGCGTTGTCGGGAGACTCGTATCGTAGACAATGGGTTCGGGCCATTTTCTGGATGAATCGATAAGAATAATTGGCTTGGACTGCGGCGACTGGCTGCCGCCATCAACCGAACTTGCTGGGAGGAACACGTTCGCGATGAACAACATCGAGACGAGAACGCCGCCAGCCACAGCAAAGTACCCAAACAGGGGCACGTGAACGGATTGAGGGGGAAGGTTGCTTTTCACACTGGCTGACTTTCCAGTCCGCCGAGTTGTGTCACAGCGCGGGCATGGGTGGTTGGCGGTACATACTTAATCGTCGTGATGACCGCAAAGATTACCGCAACCCCGAACGCGATGGAAAGCAATACAAGAAATGAACGAGGGGCCATGACGCATACTCCGCAACTTCGTCCCCTGCCGACAACCTAAACTAACACGTCGCAGGCTTCAAGGGCCGATGGCCGTTAGGTCCTGATATTTCGAACAACACGCGTCACATTATGTTTCGACAGCAATCGTTCGTCATGCTTCTTCGAAGCCGAAGCATGTTGTGCTGGAGCAGCCATCCTTGCTTCTCCGCAACATTCATCCACGTGAAACCGGCGCGCTGCCTTCACAGCAAGATCGGCAGCAAGCGCCGGAGCGGCCATCACAACAACACCACTGGCGACGCCACTCGTAAAAAGGAGTCCTTCCTTTGACCCAGATCAATACTCCCTCCATGAAAACGCGACTGTTTGGACTTTCAAAAAATAGGAGGATGGTATGCGATATTTAAAAGCTAGCGCCTTGGCGTTTATCATTGCGGCTCCTGGTTTAGCATTCGCCTCAACCGCGCAGGCCGCTTCTGAATGCCCGGTAGCGGGAATACTATCGACCTGGGGCATCAATTCGGCAGGCGTATTCAACGTCGCTTCCGGAGGAGCTTGTCTGTTCCCCCTCAGGATAGAAGGCGTAATAGCGAGTTCGAGCATTTTGCATAAGCCCGAGCACGGGACGTTGACACAGCTCAACGCATCCACTTTCGAGTACACGGCAAAAGCCGGATACGTCGGCACCGATACCTTCTCCGTTCAGGCGACAGGTAAGGGGCCTACGGCTTCCGGCACGTCAGTCATCACCATGACCGCAACGGTTCAATAGCATTGACCCGAACGCTGTTCCGATAGGTGCGCCTTTCCGACGTGGACTTTTTTGTTTTTCGACCCTGCCTAATCACCCAACACCTAAGAGGCTGCACATGCGCGCGCTCATTGCGGCGTTGTTGTTGGCGATGGTCGGGCCAAGCTTGGCGGCCGAAATTGTTGTGACTGATGGCGATACGTTAAAATTGGATGGCACGATCTATCGGCTGGACGGTATCGATGCACCCGAAATCGACCAGACGTGCCTCGACCAAAGCGGCGACGTCTGGGCTTGCGGCGTTACGGCGCGCGATCGATTGAGTGCTTATATTGGAAATCGTGCCGTTCGCTGCGAGGACAAGGGGCCTGACCCGGACTACAAGCACCGGCGGATCGGAATTTGTTCGATCGAAAGCGAGGCCACAACGCTCAATGAGTGGCTCGTTCGCGAAGGATGGGCAATCAAGTTCGAGCCTTACGCAAGGGGCCGTTTCGCGGCAGCGGAAGCTGACGCACGAGAGAACCGGCGCGGACTGTGGAAAGGATGTTTCGCAGAACCGCGCGACCTGCGACGATGGAATCTCAATGGAGCACGACTTATCGGTGGCGGTTGTCAAGCTGGCCATGAGAACCGAACACGCGACAAGCTATTCCGCGTCGACAGCGCCATGCCGCCGGGATGCCCGATCAAGGCCAAGCTGGCGCTGCGGGCCGTAGGCTACGAAGGCATTTATCACCTGCCAGGTTGCGGGAGCTATCGACGCCTGAAGCGGACTAATCGGTGGTTTTGCTCTGAGGAAGATGCTTCGGCGGCGGGATTTCGCAAGGCGCTGACTTGCCGATAGATGCCGCTTTGGCAGCACGCGCCCGTCAGATTTGATTGACGGCCCATTCGCTCGGCATCACGGGGGGTGCCATACAACGCATGGGCGCACCGACCAATGCAAATTCCGTATCGACTACGTCTTCAACGGCCAGCCTGCCTCGCGCCTAACGATGATATGGGCGGGGTATGTGGGACTTCTTATTTGCCCGCCTCGAGCCATGCGAGCGCGCGATCTTTTTCCTTGTATTCAAAATGCTTAATTTGCGCCCGAACGAAATGATCGGCAATGCGCGGCATGATCTTCAAAAACCCACCGTTTGTGACGGCAGCGATGCGTTCAATCTGGCGATGGTGATCAGCTACGAATTTAAGGTGTGCCACAAGTGCGCCGAAGTTCTCCCAACCGGGGAACGACTCCGTGTAGATCATGAGGCCAACGAGTTTTCCCTTCGAGGCGATGAAGGGATCGACCTCTTTCGCGAGTTGCTCGAAATCCGCCTTCTCGAGCGGGCCACCTGGAGTAATGAGAAGGATGCTTCGGTCCCGCAGCAGTTCAAAATCAATCATAGAATCTATCCCTAACTTCGCGACTGCGGCCTCGATGCCCGCCGAATGACAACGCAATAGCCGCACCACTCAAGCCACCGGCAACCTATCGCCGCCGCGATTCAGTTCGTCAGCCGCCGGCTACGCGCGGCACGCAATATCCTTATGATGCACATACACCAGGCGATAAAATAACTCTTGGCGAACGCAGTCTACAGGTTTTCGGCCCTTGGCCTATTGATCGCACAGTAGTGGCCGGATCAAGTCCAGCCATACGATCCCAAACAGGCGCAACATTTATCAAGGGATGTGCATCATTCCATGGTGATCGTGACACCGCCCACGCTGGCTGACAATTCCATGCCGGCCTTGACGCCGTGCAATTGGAGAATCACTCCCTTATCATTTTGCAGTTGCACACCGCCGGCGCCGGCTGCCAGAGCTCCGCCAGCGCCGACAGCGCTATAGGTACCCGCGATGTCGCCGGGGGCATGCATATTCAAAGCCTGCCCGATGAATTTGTTCATCGAACCTCCGGCCGTGATGCCGAGGCTCATGCCCGAAACCCTGAACGGATAGTTGTGGCCACGGAAGGTCAGGACTCCCCGGCCCCCGCCCGCACCCACAATAAATCCTACCTTGGCGAAAACGACACGAATTGAGCCGGTTTCTGCTCGCGAGGCTGTCGATAGGCTCGCCACGGCCATCAGACCTAGCATTGCTCCGCGGATCAATGTTGGGACGGTTCGGGCTAGATTTTTCTTCATCGCAATCTCCCTTTGAGCTTGGCGCGTGACAGCAAATCAATTTTCCACGATGTGGTAGCCACCGTCAGCCTGAGGCTCCTGTCGTAATGCCGCTCGACATCAGCGCACCAGGCCAGCAAGCGATGGCGAAAATTCGACTTCGTCGTGCACTCGATAGCCTTCTTAACGAGAAATGAAAATGCCCGCACCAGCGTGCCGCGCGCAACGAAAGAGTTACCTCCTCAGCACAATTCCCGGGCGCTACGGGATAATCATGCCGCGCTGCTTTAATGCAGCCCAACCTTCGCGTCGCAACTGTGGAAACTATGCAGCTGCGAAAGCCGCGAACCACCGAGGGCCGTCACGAGAACGACTAAAGCGATAATTGCTCCCACGAACATCACGGACATGTTCGATGCTTCTCCAGAAGCGGCTTTGCAAAATTGTCTCCGACGCCCAAACGCCAAACGCCTTCGCGGGAACTGAACGGAAGCATAGGGGAAAATCGGCACCATTGATCTAGATCAATGTCATGCCGGGCGTTGTCGGACGCGCGCGTCATACCTAGTGCATGTTGTCAGCCGAGGGACTTGCTTCCCGCATCCGCGATGGCCGATGCCCGGAGAAAACGCTTGATCACTGTCCACCATATCCGCTTGCGGCAGACTTTGTTGCTGAAGTCCGTTGAAGGTGCGGCGAACAATGATTCCCTGACGTTGGCGCGGTCAGCGGCAGCCACGGGCCATGATGGGTCGGTTGGAGCGGACACGACGGCCGCCGGCGCTTCTCCTCGTCCGCAAAAGAGCTGAGCTGCAAGACTTGATGAAGCTGGCCAAGCGCAGCTGAGCCTGCACGAGTTTACGCAGCACTGAAGCAAACCGGCATCCAAAGGAACGGCTTTGGCGCTAGGTCTGACTGAGGAGAAGTGAAAGGAGAGCGGCCTTCTAGCCGCTCCCCCATGCAGGCACAATCAAGCCGCTTTGTTCTTTGCGATCAAATCTTCCAGCGGCTTCGTCGTCTGCTTGAAGAGGTCAGCATACAGTTCAGAGATCCTCTTCGCCTCAGCTACGAACGTCTCATATGAGTTTCTTACGTATTCGCTCTGGAGCTCCATCAACTTGGCCGGCTCTTTAACACTCGTCAGCTGCGAAATGAACTCAGAACCATGTTGCATCAACTTCTTGGCGAAGTCCGCATGGGCACTCGCAATTGTCTGAAGAGAAGTTGCGAAGGTATTTGCCGATGTCGTCGCCGCATCACCGAAGTCTTTAGTCGCTTGCTGAATTGGTTCAACGTTGCTCATTTTGTATCTCCTGTGCGTGAAGCCTACGCCTCGATGCTGCACCAAACATGGACGAAAGCGATTCATAAGATTGTGATTTTTAAAACCGACGGTCGAACGAGTTGGTTCGATCGTCGGTAAAACTATTGGCAGGTGGTTGTGATCGCCGTGTGACGGTCGATAGAGCAAACTTCGAGATGTTTCAAAAACCCATTAGCTCACTTTAAAAGTGTTACATCTGCCCCGAGGTAGGTCGTGATACGCACAAAAATCCTCAATCTGGACGATTTCAAAAAGATTGCTGCGACAGCGAAGCCGACTGACCATCCCCAACGAACAAGCCTAGTGAAAAATCTGAAATAGAGGTCTATCGTGGGCTTCAGGTCCTGTTCTGCCCGGGAGGTGACCATGGCTGAAAGTGAAACGCCAGCTGAGCAAGTACGTTCGGTGATGACCAAAAATCTTGAGCAAGCCCATGGGGCAATCGCTAATTATTTTCAGTTTGTCGAAAAGAGCATCTCAGATTCGCCGATGGGCGTGACAGATCGGACCAAGACCTTCAGAAACTATGTCGAGCGGAGTGTAGCGGCGAGCTTTGGGCTTTCAGATAAACTGCTGCGAGCAAAAGATTTCCAAGATGTCTTACGTATTCAGACAGAGTTCTTTCAAACGCAGCTAAAAGCGTTGACTGAGCAATCGAAAGACCTTTGCGGAACGGTGACCAAAGCGGGGTCGGACGCTACTCACATTCAGATCAAGTGAACGCCGGAAATTTAGGTGCCGCTAATCGGTGAGTTCTGGCGACCCATGGATCTGGCAGGCGGTGGTAGCACCTAGTAAACCGGGCTCAGTTTGCTAGTTCCGTCTTGACAACGGTCTTCTTCACTTCGGTGCCGCAGTCTGAGCACTCATAGATGAAGTCGAGCTTCGTCATGCTCCAATGTGGTTGAACTTCCACCAGGTACATAGGAAGCCCCAGGCAGCACGGGCAGATAATCGTAAATGGCTCAACTTCGTGGTGCTGGCGGTGCTGGATGTAGGCTGGCATATCTGCTCTCCTTCACAGCGGAAGCAGCACGTTTAGTGCTCAAGCTCAGAGCAAACCTATCTGCGTCGCAGCAATTCTCATCATGAACTTTTGCGAAAACACGGCGTACGGTAGCGCAATCTTTGGGTGTGTGGTTTTCATGTAACATTCGTTGTGCTTGCGAATACCGCCTTCCAACTTAGTTGCTTTCACCGCAATGATGAAACGACAGGCATGGTTATAGTCAGCACGACGTTGTGATCATCCTCGTATATTGACCGTGTGATTGTCTTTGACGACCCGTCAGGGCTTCGTCATGATCGGCGTCTATGTCGCTCGCTCCTTGCTGATGGAGCAAAAATGGAACTGGACGAATTGTTGCGCCACGAACTGCTAGCGTTGATCGAGATCCACCTAACCGGTCGGACGCGCAACGGTATGGCGATGCACAAACTGCTCGACAACGGGGTGATTGTCGATCTTCACGGTGGTCGATTGCAATTGACTGGCAAAGGCCGAAGAATGTTGGTGCGCGGCTCGCCGTCGCTTTGGGACGTCGCGGCCTAATCACGTGATGCGACGACGAACTCACCGGCCCCAGAACGCGGGCGTCGCCTTGAATCGCCGCCATCTCTTGCGCAGCGTTTTCGCCATCGCAATCTGATCGCGGGCCAGCCAGCCGGTCACCGCGCCGATGGCCAGATGAAGCGTAGGCTGGTCGTCCTGCCGGATGGCATCGACCAGGATGCGAGCGCTTGCGATGTCGCGCGCGCGTCCCAGATTGGCCTGGAGCCTGGCGAGCCGCCTCACATAGCGCTTCGCGGGCGCATGAGCGGCATAAAGCGGCAGGAAAAACTCCGCCGCATAGCGCAGCTTCTTGAGGTCGATTCTGAGATTGTGTTGCGCATGGATGTCGAGCTGCCGGAAATGCGCGCCACGCTTGAGCGCCTTGCGATGCAATCGCGCCAGAATCTTATCGGCGGGCGCCGGAATCGGTTGCGACAGGACAGCCAGCGCTTCGCTGTCGATTTCGTTGCGCCAGCCGCGGTGTTCTACCATGTGCCCCAGCGAGAGCAGGAAACGACTGCAACGGGCATCGGCGAGAACGGTCTGCAAGGCGCCGTAGCTCGACTTGCGATGCTGTTCGACCGCCTCGCGCAGTCCGACCAGGTCGACATCCGGAACCGCCGCCAGGCGAGCGATGGTTGTCTCGGCGAAAACATCCCAATCCCGGGCCGGGCCAAGCTGCTGCATCAGCCACCGCGCTTCGCTGTTGATCGCCTGGAATGCAGGCGACGGAATATCGCGCCGGAACAGCGCGCAGATCGTCCGCAAACGGCGCAAAGCGATGCGCATCTGATGCACGCCTTCGGGGTCCACCCCCTTCTCCGCCACTGTGTGATTTTTCAGAAGATGATGCCAGCACGCCCCCAGTAGCTGCGCGATGACGTCGTTAACCACGTGCTCGGGGCTGATGCCGACGGGTCCGGCTTTCGCCGCCGGCTGCACGACATCGAACGCGAGGGCATAGCCGCGTTCCGCCTTGCTGCGCGTGCCGACCTGTAGTGGCGCAGCGTCGAGCAACTGCGTTCCGAGCTCGAACAGGACGCCGGCATTGCCGCTCTTCAACTCGAGTTCGATTTCGGACAGGATTTCCTGGCGCGCCCCGGCCTCGATCGTTCCCTCGTCGAATACGATTTCAACCGTGGCATCGGGCAGGTCGAGTTGCCGCCTGAGACGGCGAACTTTCGTCGCGAAAATCGGGACCAACACGTCGTTGGTTAGCGTCGTCATTGAACCGCCGACCTCATCGGCGGGAAGCCGCGCCAAATCAGGGGTGAGGCCGTCAACCGACGCTTCCCACCGCCGTCGCGTCAGGGGTTGCCCGATATTGGGCAGAAGCTTCAGTGTCTGAATGAAGTGTTTGCCGCTGCGTCGCACACAAAGCGACATGCCATGCTGGAAGAGCAGCCGCTCCGGCGTGTCGTAATAAACCGTTTCCAGCCGGTGAAACGCGCCCCGGTTGCGCGCATGCTGCACGATGACGGGCGCCTCGCGCAGTTTTTTGAGGGTCCCATGCGGCGCAAGCAGCTTAAGTTCGATTTCCGCCTGTTCACCCGGTCGCACGGCTGCCCCGCCGGAATCACTCACGATTGGCTGCCGCGCGTTCAACGATATCTCCATTGGGAGGGCTTATGAAAGTTTTATGACAATGGCAAGGCATGCTCAAGTCATGCGATGGATGAGTTTGCGGATCGACGTCAAAACGCGCGGAGGTTGCTGACCTCGCCTGTCTGCAAGCTAAGGGCGCGGAACGCCTCGCTGCGACAAGGCCACACAAGTAGCTTGACTGGTCTGAGGTTGAGGGCCAGGGCGACACCGATCGAGTGCACTGCGCAACGCAGCGCCGGGGCTCGTGGTGACTATGGTCCAGGCGACTGCATGCCGGGGAGCGTCGCTGCGCATCTTACTTCGTGCAATGGGGCCGCCGCCCCATGAGCACGCACGACATGCGAAATCGCAAGCTCGTTTTTTGTCGTCGATGATGACACCACGATCCTGAGGGGAGTAGCGCGACTGCTGCGGCAGCATGGCTACGCCAGCTTGCTGTTCCCTCGGCGGAAGCCTTCGCAAATCACGGAGATTTCGACAGCGCCTTTTGCGTCCTTCTCGACATCAACTTAGGCGAGGGCGACAGGCACCGTCTCAAAGCAGCAAACATTTCAGTGCCGGTCATCTACATGACTGGGAACGATACCCCTGCCGCTCGCACGTCTGCGCTTCAGTCCGGATGCCTCGCCTATCTCACAAAGCCGTTCTCGGCGAAGTCGCTGATAGAGCCTCTCCAGAGAGCACGGCGGGGTTCGCATAAACCGCTCGCGCCGTCACGGGGGCCATTGGGACAGTGTTCTCAAGAACAATGTCCTTTGATCCAATTGTGAAGACCCCCAGCCTGTAGCACCTTTGATCGGGACCTTCGCAGTAGTCCACTTCGCTTGGGGAAGAGATCATGTCTTATGGCGCCTTGATCTATTGCCACGTCTACAACCCACCAATCACGGCCGAAGTTTTCCGCGGGATTTCTCGCGAGCAAGGATCGCCGCCCGGTACAATCGTGAACTCCGCACCATCCCAACTTGAGATTGAGACCCAACTGGTGATGGATCGGCTCTTGCGCGAATGCTTCACACGCAAGTCGCCGCGCGGCACAGGCAGAATTGACACCCCCTGACACCCACCTACGACCGCCGGGGAGAGGGAAAATTTCGATTGGGGCCCAGAATCTAATATTTTTCGGCGGCCACATACATGGGTCCGCCGATTGGCTCGGTGAGCCAACGAAGCCCTTTGCCGATGCGTTGCGAATAGAAATCTGCGCTGGCAATGATCCTCGCCACTTGCGTGCCATCGCGCGAAAGTCAAACGCAAAATGGGCCGAATTCTTCAATAAGGGCGATTTCGCTGGCTTTCGATCACTTCGTCGGTGCGGGAGGTTGGATGAAAGTGACTCTCCCTCCGCCGCGCAATTGCACACCTAGGGGACTTCGGTTCCTAAATTATCGATCAGGAAATCAATTGAGCGACGCAGCGCGGACTAGTCACTCGGCTGCTCGATCATTCCAGTGCGCTGAAAATGCGACATGAGCATCTGGCAAATGAGCGCCCACGCAGTGCCGAAGCACCAGCCCGCCAGCACATCGCTCGGATAATGAACTCCGAGATATATGCGGCTGACACCGACCAACAGGGTCAGGATCGCGGCGGTCATTATAAGATGGATGCGAACTGAGCGGGAAGCCTGCGTCTGAGCCAGCATCAAGCCGAGCGTCAGATAGCAGACAGCCGAACTCGCTGCGTGCCCGCTCGGAAAGCTCAGCGTAGAGACCTGAGTGAGTGGAGTGACGAGATCTGGGCGCGCTCGTGCAAAGGCAAGCTTGAGAAGGGTATTCAGAAGGGCGCCGCTCAGAACCGTCGTCAGGACGAACAAACCGGCGTGACGTTTGCCTGTGGCAAAAAGGAACGTGGTTACGATCGTGACCAGTAGTGCAAGTACCGCGGTACTGCCCAGCGCGGTGATGTCTCGCACAACGTCGAGCAACCATGGCGGCCCGATTGGCCGCGACAAGTCAGACGCTTGGCGAAATTCGACCATCAACCAGCGGTCGAACGCGATAGGCTCTCCTTCGGTCACTTCCTGTGCGATGAACGCAAAACCGAACAGGAGAACGGCGACCAATAAGGTCGGAGCCCAAGACCTCAGATGCCCGGCAGCATTCTGCGGTTCAGTCGTTCTCATCTTCGTCGCCTCCGTGAACTCAACTTCCATCAACCTCCAAAGATACGACGTGGGGTGGTCCGGTTTCCGGACGGTTTGGCGGCAGGCGAAGATGGATTCCGGGTTTGATTATGCCGCCAGTTTCTGCTCGATTTCCCACCTAGCATAAACTTCGTCGGGCGTCCTGCTGCCGAACATCGAGCGTCGCCGATCGGCATTGTAGTAGCCGATCTTATTTTAATGCAGCTTTGTTGAGGTTCGTCAGTTCAGGAGCACGCGAGGTCACGTCCGCTAACGGGATGGACCGGCCGTGTTCGCATCCCACCAGCAATGAAATTGGGAAGGGGCGTCAAATGCGCTTGATTTCGCAAATGGATCATTCTCGACCGAATTGGACTGTCCGTCTGATGTCCGTTATGCCCCCGATAGCGACCGAACTGCGAACATTGCGGAGGTCCGGTTCGTGCCGGATCTGCGATACCGGCCTTCACGGGCAGCCCTTGACGGCCACCAGCCACCAAATTATCGGCCGGTTGCCGCCTTGCTGAGCCGGTGGACACGCCGATGAGCCACGTTCGCATTGTGTTCTTTTCTGAATCGTGAAAACGTATCGTGGAAACGCGATGACTGGGATGATGGACACTTCCCACCAGCAATTTCTCCTGGCAACCCTGCCACCGTCGCGTGGGCAGATTCGGCTGGCACTCGGAATTGCTGCAGCTCTTCTCGTCGTATTTTTTATAGCAGCTCCGTTTGCGACGATTCAGCTGCAGCGTGTTGACGGTTTCGTTCCGGCCTACCAAAGCATTTATGCTGTCAATGATCTCATTACCGCTGCACTAATCTTTGCGCAATTTACCATTGTGCGTCGGTGGGCACTTTTCGCGCTTGCGATGGGCTTTTTGTATACTGCGCTGATTGCCGTTGCGCATGCGCTCGTCTTTCCGGGAGCGTTCGCGCCGACGGGACTCTTCGGGGCTGGGGTGCAGACCACCGCATGGCTCTATAATTTCTGGAAAGTCGGATTACCGCTGGCCGTCATCGTCTATTCGCTGCTGAAAGACGATCGTAGCGCGACAAGCGCGTCCCAACGCTCGCCGGGATTTATCATCTTCTCGGGCGTCGCAGTTGTGATCGTAATCGTGTGCGGACTGACCTGGAGTGCGATTGCCGGGGAGCGGTTTTTGCCTTCCCTACTCAGTGGCGATGCCGTTCAGTATGACCAAGCTACCCTACGGCTAGTTGCCGTGTTGCAGGTGTCATTGTGTATCGGCGCGCTTTTGCTTTTGTGGTTTCGGCGAAACTGCGTACTTGATTTATGGCTGATGGTTCTGTCTTTCACGCTTGTGCTTGAGGTTACGATGAGTAGCTTCCTTGCCGGTGGTCGTTTCGATGTCGGCTGGTATTCATCCCGGGTCTTTGCGTTAGCTGCTTCAATCGTCGTACTGATTGTTCTCCTTTCAGAGACGACCACCCTCTATGCAAACCTGGCGCGTTCTGTCTTGAGGCAGCGTGGCGCTCGCGAGGCGCGGCATGTCACCATGGACGCGATGTCCGCTTCAATCGCGCACGAGATCAATCAACCTCTGGGAGCAATCGCCCTCAATGGCGAAACGGCTTTGCTTTGTCTCACTGGGACGACGCCCGACCTTGACGAGGCGCGTGCCGCGTTGCATTGCGTGGTCGATGCCAGTCACCGTGCGAGCGCTGTGATCAGCGGCATCCGGTCCATGTACAGGAAGGATAGCCACGGGAGAGCATGGCTTGATGTAAACGGCCTCGTTCGAGAGGCGCTTACAACCACTGAAATCGAATTGCGAACTCATCTCGTATCGGTCTCGATGGAACCGCACAACGAACTCCCGCAAGTGTTCGCTGATCGAGGCCAATTGCAGCAAGTATTTCAGAATTTGATCATGAACGCGATCGAAGCTATGCACGCTACCCCCGAACGTTCTCGCGTGTTGCGGATGAGGTCAGATATCATTCAAGACTCGAACCAGATTGTGGTCTCCATTGCGGATTCCGGTACCGGAATAGGTGAGAAGGACAAGAACCGTATCTACGAGCCGTTCTTCACCACGAAGTCCACCGGGACCGGAATTGGGCTTACGATTTGCCGGTCGATCATCGAATCCCACGGCGGGGTGCTTCAGGCGTTTGCGAACCGTCCCTCCGGGACGATATTTGAAGTTGTCTTGCCGATTGAAGCCGCAGGGTAGCAGTCAAGGTAGCCATCGAGCGTTCGGTCTGATGTCCGCTTTGTGGTCAAACTCGGAGGTGGCGATGCTGCGAAGACTGCAACTGGCTTCCGGCTGACGTCCGCAAGCAAAATCGTCGGGCCTTTACGTCGCTGCTGGCTCGGCTGAGTGCTGCGGTGTCTCGGCTGGATCTGGTCCGCCATTGTGCGCTGGATGCGGAGCGCATTCTGGACTTAAGTCAGACATCGCGTCGTCTTAGAAGTGTCACAAGTAAACTCCTAAGCTACCGTTGTTCCGCCGTCTCTCTGCCGCTTGCCTTTTGGAGAAGCTCTTGTCCTGGCTTGTGCATGTCGTTGACGACGATGCTGCGTTCCGAACGTCGGTTGAACGTCGTCTGAAAATAGCTGGCTATGAGGTCGTGACCCATGCGTCGGCCGAGCATTTGTTGGATCGCTTGCCGGACGAAAGTGAATTTTGCTGCATCCTCCTCGACGTGCAGATGCCGGGACTGAGCGGTCCGGAGCTTCAGGGTCGCCTGAGCGAACTCGGTTCGACCTTGCCCGTTGTGTTTCTCACTGGTCATCCCGATGTTCCGACCACGGTGCGGACGATCAAAGCGGGTGCTGAAGATTTTCTGACGAAGCCCGTATCGTCGGATGACCTTCTTCGGTCAATTGAGCGGGCTATATCGCATCATGAGTTGACGCGTAGCCAAACGACCAAGCTGGACCTGGTTCGCGCTCATATTGGGAAACTGACGCCGCGCGAGCGGCAAGTCTTCGAGCTTGTCGTTCGTGGTCAGAGCAACAAGCAGATGGCCTGCGCGTTGTGCTGCACGGCGCGCACGATCAAGGCCCATCGCCACAGGGTGATGGAGAAAATGCAAGTCCAATCCTTGGCGGAACTTGTCTCCCTTGCCGAGCGGGTCGGCGTTATGTCGGGCAACGGACATTCTGCCTAGGCTATCTCTCAGCATCTATCGTCCAATGGGACAATAGGAAATTCGTGTGGGAGGCATAAGAATTGGAGGTGCGTGATTTTGAATGGAACTAATCTTCCTCAGTCGGCGGATCGGGCATGTCTTGCGTGCCAAATCGAAGTGTCGTCTTTGTCGTTGATGACGACCCCGACATGCTTAGGGGAGTAAAGCGCCTGCTGCGGCAGTACGGGTACGAAGCCACCCTGTTTTCGTCTGCGGAGGCCTTTAAGAACCACACCGATTTTGAAGAGGCGCTTTGCGTCATTCTCGACATCAACCTCGGCGATGGGTCAGGGATCGAGCTGAGGCACCGTCTCAAGGCGGCTGGGAATACAGTGCCTGTCATCTACATAACTGGGAACGATACTCCTGCCGTTCGCGCGGCTGCGCTTCAGTCCGGGTGCCTCGCCTATCTCACCAAGCCGTTCTCGGCGAAGTCGCTGATCGAACCGCTCGAGAGAGCATCGGCGGGGCTCGCGTAATACGCCCTCCGCGGTCACTCTGGACGTTGTGAGAGCGCCGCTGCAACCATGTTGGCATGCCTGACGAAACCAAATCCAGGGCGGAACAGTCCGCAGTTGCGCTACAATTGAAACGATGGACACAGTTCTCACTCATACCATTGGCTTCCTCGGCGTAGCTATTATCGTCGCGATCATCGCCCGGCGCATGCGTCTGCCATACACGGTAGGGCTCGTTTTTGCCGGGCAGGGTCTTGCCCTGGCTGGGCTCGGAACGGGTCTAATGCTTACACACGACTTCATTTTTGAAGTCATCCTTCCGCCGCTTTTGTTTGAAGCCGCACTGAGTATCCGCTGGCGCGAGCTTCGACAGGACATGCTACCAGTTGTCGTGCTCTCAACGCTCGGTGTGGTCATCTCAGCAGTTGTTGTCGCGGCAGGCATGGTAAAATTCTTGGCTTGGCCTGCAGCACCCGCTGTCGTTTTTGGGGTGCTGATTGCCGCAACCGATCCGATTGCCGTTCTTGCCATGTTCAAGGACACCGGCATCAAGGGCCGCCTCCGCCTTTTGGTCGAGAGTGAAAGCCTTTTCAATGACGGTGTTGCAGCGGTCTTGTTTGGGCTTGTTCTTACCTGGGCACAGGCGACCGGCAGTTCGCAGCTAAGCGCGGTGGCCGTGGGACGCAGCCTAGCTTTTATGACGGGCGGAGGCATCTTGGTGGGAGTTACCTGTGGTGCTGCAGCTGTTGCGCTCGCGGGACGGACTTCTGACCATTTGGTGCAAGCTACGCTGACTGCGGTCGCTGCGTACGGTTCGTTTCTGCTTGCAGAAAATCTCCATTTCTCGGGCGTGCTAGCGACTGTCGCGGCCGGTCTTCTTATGGGCAATCTGGGTGTTCTCGGGGAAGATGAGAACCTTATCTCTTCCGCCGGTGCTCGTTCCTTCGTGATTGACCTATGGGAGTTCGGCGCATTCATAGCAAACTCCCTGATTTTTCTTTTGATTGGTCTAAGTCTCGTGCCTCTTATCCGCGTCGATGCGAGGGCTCTGTTGGTTGCAATCGGCTTGGTTCTCGCGGGGCGGGCTCTCTCGGTTTATCCGGTATGTCTGTTCTTTCGGCCTTCGACATGGGCCATACCCCTGCGCGAGCAGCACGTCCTCTGGTGGGGTGGACTGCGAGGGGCGCTGGCATTGGCATTAGCCCTTGCCCTTCCGCCCTCCTTCCCGCTCTTCAATGAAATACTGGCCACAGCATTTGGCGTTGTCGTCTTTTCAGTCGTCGCGCAGGGGCTCACCATGCCTTTGCTCATGCGGAAGCTAAAATTCTATGACGGAAATAAAGTCATTCGCCGACAGACCCTGATGGTGACGGCGTGAGATATCTGCCGCGTCCTTGGTTCGAAGTCCAAAGTAGTCGTCAGCGAGCTTCTCACCCTTGAAGATGCGATCGGTATAGCCAGCCGCGCACATGACCGCTGGCTATAATGCCCTTCACGCGTCAAGAAACCGACCAGCGTTAGCGTTTCGCCAGCCTTTTAGGCCTCTTGAGAAGCGCCCGCTTGGCCTTTGCCTCAGCCCGTTTTTTGATCTCGGCCTTGATCTTTTCAATCAAGCCTTCTGTTCCCGGCGTCTGAACTTTGAGGGTTGAAATCATTGCGTTCCCCTCCGACCAAGCAAGTTGGGGCGAGCTTAATCAAATTCCGGGACAACGCAATCAAACAAAAGCACGGCCCGGTCCAGGCTCGCGCGATTACTTAATTCGGAGATTTTCCGCCGGCTCCTTATCCCTTTTAGGAACAACGTCAAAAGTCACCTTTGCGCCATCGATCAATGAACTGAAACCCGCTTTCTCGACCGCGGAGATATGAACAAAAACATCCTTGCCGCCGCCTTCCGGCGCTTCGGATCGCGAAATCAACCCTCACTTACTCGGGAGCCGCTCCGACCGGAGGTCCGCCGGGCGGTCGATGAGGAAAGGTAATTGACGCAAACGCCCCAAGCCAGGAGCCCGCGGCAGCGAAGCCGACATACGCCCAATTTTCCGTGTAACTGATCACAGCATAGGACGAGAGCACATACCAAACACTGCTCCAGGTTGCCGCCGGCACTCGCTTGCGTGACACGACTGCCGAAGTGAACATCACATAGACCGCATCAGTCGCAGCAGTAGCTAGCAAAACGCCGACGGAAGTGACGGGGTCGATGGCCAACATAGTAGATCGCCTCACATGTATGAATTGCGGAAATCCAGACCGGTCGCATTTCGCATTTGTGCCAATGCCGGCATTAGCGAGCCCTGTTCGATCACTCATTGGCGCGAAGTAGGAACCCGCCCCACCGGCGGAGTGGACCAAATTCCCGTCAGCCCGCAATGTATTCTCGAGCTCTCCAGCATAGGCTCCAACTCGGCGATGTTAGGCGAGTTGCCTGGCTGAGCCTGATCACAAGAGCGCCCCTATTCGTTCGGGATCCAGATTGCCCGGCGTCCGCTGCCTCGACGATATGAAGACGTCACCCGGCAAGCCGACGCCACCACGGCTGCGCCTTCAGTGCTGCTAGCTCGCCCTCGAGCCGCGCCGTGACTTCTTTCGCTGACATGGTGGCGGCGATCATCTTCAGGAACTCGGCCATCAGCTTTTGCCCCTGGTCGCGCTCCCACTCGAAGTCCGCCCGGTGACCGCCCGCCACTGCCTCCAGCTTTGCGAGTTCGGCCTGTAACGTTTCGATCTTGGCTTTCAGGGAGGTGACCGCCTGGTGACCGGCCGGTGACCTGGCCGGCAGTGGGGCATGGTTGATCTCGGCAAGATCGACGCTGACCAGCGCCCTGCCGTCATTGCCCCGCGATCGGGGCAACCGGAGCCGCTTGGCAAGCGCCCGGGCGGCCTCCGGTGAGACTTTGAGCCGGGCAGCTAGGTCCGCATAGTGTAGCATCTCGATGGCCATGGGCAGTGGCTCCTGGTCCTGACCGGGGCAGTTACCACCCCGGACTGCCGGAGAAAGCTACAGGCGTCGGCTTAAGGAATCATTTACCAAGGGCCTGTCGGGCGACCCGAGTTCGGCGGCACTTGAGGATTCCCCAGCAGCGCCAGCAGTGCTGCGCCACGTGACAGACGACCGGTAAATCTGTTCCAATGCAGGCCGCTGCCCCGGCAGCGGCGACTGTTTTTCGCGGCGTTCGCCCTAGGTGGTGCAACGGAATGAAGTTGTTGGGGTGCCGTGCCAATTCACCTTCCGGCCAGGCCGGAGATATCGCGCTACTGACCGTGATCGACCAGCACCTTAAGGCACGCATGACTCAGTTTCTTGCGGTTTTGTTGCAGGCAGGCCAAAACCGCAAAATCGCCTTGATCAATCACCTTGCGGCAGAAGCGAACCGCATCACGCGAACAAGCCTTTTCGTCTTGCTCGCTGCCACTGTGCTGCGCCGACGTGAGATCAACGCCGGAAACCAACAGGACGAGCGCTAATACTATCTTCTTATACACTTATAATCTTTCATTAAGCGCAGCTTTTAAAGCGCTGCTTTTATTCGCGGGATTGTAACTCAGCCCAGTGTCACCACCACGGGCCAAAATCGGCTCGCGCGTGAGATCGGGCTGTCGTCAAGGCGAGCTAATTTCCGCCGCGCCGCCCGCCGTCGCGAGTGATACGCGGGGGGACTAAACCCCAGATCGCTTTTCAGGTTAGCCCCGGGTCACGATAGGTGCAGGTGCCTTGCCGATCGGAGACTTGCCTATCGGAGACTTGCCGATCGGCATCTTGCCAACCGGGGCTTGCTGGTAAACTGGCTGCGCGCGCGGCAAGTCGGCGGCTGCGGCAATACCTACCAAGCCAAACGATACGGACGCAACGATCAGAAACTTGAACATATCCGGTCCCCCAGTGTGCGAAATTCTGCAGCCAACTAATCCCGATTGGTACTAAAGAGCGATTAACCGTCCTAATCTTTTTGGTCGGAGATGGATATTTTCCCGGAGAACGTTGCATAAATGGCGCATCGTCGGGAGCGAGCGGTCGGCTTTGACCACGTGACCGTGGAAAAAATACTCAAGCCGCTCGAGCGTTCTAGTGATGTCGGCCCTCGGTCGGAATGAACGGAAGGTCGCTTTAGCGATCAGTCTCGGCAACGCCACCCAATGCTTCTGAGGATGCAAGAGTCTGCCGGGATGAAGATGCTGCCTCGGGCTTGGTAGCCAACACCGTGTTGTACGGGTTACCGAAGACAAATACCTTCGAAGTGCGCCAAATGATCCGTTCCAATTCCACGAATGTGCGCATTTTTAGCCGATACTTCCACAACACCAAGTGTTGAATGAAGTTCCACGTGAGACCCCAGGCCCAGAATGGCAGTTGCCGATAACGGATCGGGTTGAAGCCGAGTCGGCGCATCTTGTAGACGAGAAGATTGGCGCCGACAAAATTGTAGCGCCAGTTGTCAAAGAAGACGGTGACGCTCAGGTAATCCTCTTTACGCCGACAATGATCCAACGACCCCGGTGAGCGGATTAACAGACTTCCTCCTGGCTTGAGCATCCGCCAGCAACGCGCCAGCCAAGCGTCCAAGTTTTTGGTGTAGCCGATCGATTCGAGCGCATAGATGGCGTCAAAACTTTCACTCGGGAGATCGAGGCTGTCGAAATCGGTGACGATCACCTGTTCGCGCCCACCCAGTTTCGCGAATTTCCGCCGGCAAATGTCCGCTTGCACGGATGAATTGGTCACGCACACAATTTCGATATCTCGCCGGCTCGCGAAGTAATAGGCCGTCGCGCCAGATCCGCACCCGAGATCCAACAGCCGCATCCCATCCTTCAGCTTGAGAAGAGCATATTCGGCTTCGTAGGGACGCGAAAATGCTACGCGGGGGAAAACGCAGGTGCTGTAGTTCGCTTGCTCGTCGCGATACGTGCCGAACACGTCATCATATGTACGCTTCTCGTCGTCGTGCTTGAGAAAGTCGCTCGGCTGCGGTGTCCACTCGATCAGTTGGCGCTGCTCGAATTGATTCAACTCGTGGCCGATATTGCTCGCATCCTTCGGTTGACTCACCAAGAGAAACAAAACGTAATGAAAAACGTTGTATGCTACGAATAACGCGATGACGATCGCCACGACCAGCTGAAACGTCAGAACAATGTCCAAGGTTGCTCCTGTGACCGCTGAAACGCTCTGAAGGCGATGGAGATTCTCACGTCGATGAGGGCACGGCCACGCGGCACCGCGCCTTACTATACGATTTTATGCTCTTCTTGCGGAGCCCGATAGAGGTGTGGCCACTGCGGATGACACAAGAAGATTCGTGCCACAAGCAAAAGTATGACCAAACAAACGACGCAGCGCCGGATGGTTCGCCGCATTCCAAACCGTCCAGCAATCGATGTGGGGTTCCGTTCTACGCGTTATCTTGCTTTGCCGCTCGGCAACGCGGCATTGGGCCGCCGGTTGATGGTTGCCATGATCCGCGGCAGCAAGGTTGCGGCAATTGCCGCATGGCCTTCGCCCGTGAGGTGGATGAAATCGAAGGTGTAGTAGCGAAGGGGAATTTCCTCGTCGTAGACGATGACGTTGATCGAACGATTTCGCAACCGGCGCTCCATCGTCGCAATGTTTGCTGCGCGCTGTTCCTTCGTCCCGAGGAAACGTCGGTCATTGGCCCCCGGTTGCAAAATCACAATGTCGGTTCCGGTCGGTACATCGCGATCAATACGTCTGAGCATGCCTGCGGTGGTATCGAACGGCACGCCGGCATTGATGACTTGTGCATCGATCCCTTTGGCTTTCAGCAACGCCTGTAACTTGGCCGGATATGCGCCCTGGTTGCCCACATACCAGCCTTGCGTGTTGCTGGCGCCAATCGCGACAATACGAAGCGGCGCTGCGGCAGCGGCAGTCATTGCAGACAGAAATACCATTACGGCAAAGATTATCGCCCTAGGCATAATGACCAGACTTTCCGGCCTCGGGAACAGCTTCGGCTTCGCGGACAATAATGGCCAAGGCTGCCAAGGCAATCAGCTGTCCCGGTTGACGCGGGCGTTCCACAAGCCACCTCTCATTGCCGTGTCTTTGATCTCTACGCGCCCAGGGAGGGTGGACAGCTGAGGCTCGCCAGAACGTTTTCTCGCGCCCCTCTTCAACTACCGACATCAGCTCCCTTGCATCCGTCACGCCCTCTGAAGCCGAAGCCTAGCGACCGAGTATGATCTGCGTGCGTGCCGGGTCGGCAGAGGGAGCGGCGGCGTACAGCAACCTGCCATTGTCATCGATCTCCGACGCGGCGCCCTCATCCGAGCGGGCCTGTTGTTCCGCCGGAAGGGGACCGCATAGGAGCATGAAATAGTCGTAGGCCGTACGGCGTTCATTGCCGCTGACGAACTGGCAATGCACGCGATACAGGTTGCGGCGAACCCGACGATAGCTTTCTGGTTCGAGCATACGACTGATTCGGACCGTTCGAATGATTGGTCGGCCGGTGGGCTCCAATCCGCACTCGCGCACGGGGTCCGTCTTGTAGAAATTCATGACATCCGTTAGCGCCTGATAATCGACCCAAAAGACGCCGGGCGATCGTGAAACCCGCGCCAGCGCGTCGCGCAGGCGGCCGGCGGCCCTATGCAGTCCGATCTTGAGAATCGAGGATCCGGCCGTCACGAGAACAAGCCGCGGACCGCGGGATCCAAGATCGGGCTCCCGGCTGAAGGCCCGATCCAGCACGTCAACGGCCAACACCGCCCCGAGACTGTGACCGAAGAGAAGGATCTCGTCGACCGACCGCGCACGGGCTGCTGAGATGATCTCGTCGGCCACCGCATCAAGCCGGCGCTCGAGCTCCGGATCGCTGTGTCGGATATACGAACGCGAGAAAATCCAGTCGTCAAAGGCGACTGGGAGATAGGCCCATCGTCCCGGACCGAGATAAAATGCAATAAAAGTCAGAACTCCCGCCGCGATGCCGATGGCGATCGACCCGCTCGTGCGCGCGGCAAGCTCGGCTGCGTAGGAGGACGCGACCACCATCACCAAAAGGAGGAGGTAAGGATACAGAAAGAACAGTGCGTAGCGCCAGTTGGTACGAGCGTAGCCCCAGAGAACACCTCCGGCAACGAAATCGGCGAAAGCGAGTAGTCCCATCGGAAGCCGCCACCAAACGGGCCGATGAGCATAACCAGCCATAATGTCGTCCCACCGAAACAACTGATGATCGGTTTCCACGCGCCAATTCGGGCCGTTCGAAACAATCGTCCATTTTGCCCGGTCGGCCGCAACCAATAGAGCGGAGGCCGAGCTCGCCACCGACCATGTTTGCCGAAACCGCGTCAGCTCGCGAACGAAGCGTGAGTACATTTTCGTCGGCGAAACGGGGTCGTAACCGCCAAAATGGAAGACGAGTCGCGATCCGATCACAGGACTATCTTTCTGCTGCAAATTCAGGATCCTCCGGACAGATTCGCGCAGCTTGTATATCCCCATATCCCCATATCGGACATCTGTTCCCGGCGCCATTTTTGGGCCGTGAACCCGCCCTTGCAAGCAGCAATGGAGGCACCGGTGTACGCGAGGTCAGAGAGCCATCGACTCCTTCGCTCATGCAGCAGCTCATACCCATCGCCGCGGGCTACGTTACACCCCCCAGAATGCTGGAGGATTAGTACTATGACGGAAATAATAGTCCGACGATAAGGCTCTAGCACCAAATTGTCGATTATGCGGTGGGTGCATCTCGGTGTGACGCGTCGAGCGGCGTCGGACCAAACGCAGCGGTGCCCGGTTTGCCATGAGACGCCCGGCCTCAATGAGGCGCGCGGGCGTTGTCGTATCGCTGCGCTTTTCGGCGAGAAAGAGCTCACTCGGTAGGTCAGGCTGTCAACGCAATCCGCAGTAAACTGTGACGCCAAACCGGGGAGTGTCATGGAGCGTTATGTCCATCAGGAAAACCTGGCATCGCCGAAGGCTGCTAGCCGAATCTGAACTTGCCACGTTGAGGGATGAAATAGGCCACAATATGCGGATGAGGCTCTTGGCCGAAGAAAAGTCCAACCGAGCGGCTGATGCCGGCAATGGTCACCGCGCCCTAAAGCCTGCGGAAACCACGGGGGGCACCGACAAAGAGGACCGCGCGGCGGCAGCATGATCGAAACCAACGTCCGCTTTGCTGCGAAGGCAAAGTGCAATAAAATCTTATTGCTCAGCTGATAATTGAGCCGTCTGCCGGCCACCATTGAGCCGCTTCAGGTTATTGATATAATCCTCGGGTACCTGCAAATGAAACGGCACCTTCAGGCCCATGAAAGTGGCGATCCTACCTATGAAGGCCGTGCAATTATAGGTTTCTGCGTTCCAAAGGGGGGAATGCGCCTGAATGTCCTTGATGAAGGCAAAAACCTTCTTGGCGTCTGCCTCATTTAAGTAGACCCGGTAACTGGCCGTCAAATATTGAACATCCAAATCGCCGTAGCTGGCTCCGGTTTCGGAAGGCACAAACGTGAGGTGTCCTAGAACATAAGGAAGTACATCTCCGGCGGGATGAAGACCCGCAACGTCAACAGCCTTCTCGCTCGTCTTGCCATACCAAACAAAAGCATGACCGTAGGTTGCAGCCGTGCGGGAACGAAAGTCCACGTAGTATGGCCCCTTGACAGCAGACGGCTTTCTGACCGGTTTTGCTTCCGGTGCAACATCCGACCCGACTGCCGCAGCCGATGCCAACGCGTTTGCCGTTGAGCCAGGCTTTCGCGCTGCGTGCCTCTGCTGAACCTGCAATTGATCCCCTCGCGACGCGAGGTCCTGCGCACTGACAGTTTGAGTAACCAGCCCGGAACCAATGGAGCCGGCACAAATCGCGAATACGAGGCCGAAACGAATATCCCGCGCCGTCATGGCATACCTTCTCGTCCTGATCGCGGCAGACGGAACTACTCGGAGGACGTGAGCTACAAAACTCGTCCCCCGCTCAATGCATCCACCTTGTGCAGCTGATTAGACTCAGCCCTTGGTGACAATTGGCGCCGGCGCCTTACCAATTGGCGTTTTTCCAACCGGATATTTCCCGATCGGGGCCTTACCGACTGGGGCCTGTTGGTACACAGGCTGTGCGCGGGGCAGGTCGGCGGCCGCAGCGGCGCCCACGAGGCCAAGCGAACAGGCTGATACGATGAGAAACTTCAGCATGAATATCTCCTAGTTTGTCCAGTAGTCTTTGAAATCGAGTTCGAGAGCATGACCCTATTCAGCCCATAGCCCCCGTCAAGAAACCCACAGTCATTGCGAAGCGTTTTTGAGCGACTGTTGCAAAATCAACACGCAATTGGTGGTTCCGGCTTGATTAGAAAATAAGAGGAATAATGCGGTAGGTCTTTGACATGTACTCGCGATAGTCATCGCCAAAGGTTTCCAGCATCATCCGTTCTTCTCTTCCAATTCGACCGATAAAAAGAACTCCAAAGCCAACAAGTCCCGCGAATCCGGCGAACCAGTTCGGCAACAAGCATGCTTGGGCAACCGCCCAGAGCCAAAACGCCGTGTACATTGGATGTCGAATTTTCCGATAAATGCCGCTCGTGATCAGTTTGTGATCTTGTCGCAATTGAAGGGTGACCGACCAGTTGCGACCTAGCGCCCGGTGCGTCATCTGAAAAAGGAGCAGCGCGGCGACCGCAAACAGAACGCCGATCCACGCTTGGGCCGGACGAAAAGTGTAATCAGCAAAGCGTGGAAATGCGGTTGCCACGTAAAGCAGCGGCAAGATTCCGAGCCCGCTCAGCGATATCAACAGTAGAGCGTTTTCGCGGGAATCGCGGGAATCGCGCCGAACAGCTACGCGCCGAGAACGTCGCGCATGCTCGAACCGAATAGCATACCATCCAACCGCCAACAGAACGAACGTGAGTTTGGCAACCGAAGCCGTCACGGGCAAAGCCTCCTCTGGGGCGGCGCGAGGAGCCCTCCATCCTGACCAATCAACGCCTGCGCGCCGTCCGGCAAACTCGTGCGGCGTTGGGCGGCGAGCGGCCCGCAGACCAACATGAAGTGATCATATGCCGCGCGGTTGCCGCTGATGAACTGACAGTGAAGGCGGAAGGATCCCGGCCTTATCTTGCGATACAGAGTGTGCTCAAGCATTCGGCCAATTTCAACAAGCCGTGCTACCGGGCCGCGTACCATTTCCACCATTGGGTCTGTGTTGTAGAAATTCATTATGTGGCCCGTGCTTGATATTCGCCCCAAAATATACCGGCAGCGGATGCTTCGCGCTCCACAGCCGCGCGGAATCCTTGCCTCTGGATGCAACCCAATCTTGAGGGTTGAAGATCCAATCGTGAGAAAAGCAAAGCGCGGACCGACTAAGCCCGGTTTGGGCTCAAGCGCCAGCACCTTGTCGATAGTCGAACTTGGTCGGCACCCAAACAGGTAAGTCCCCGGGCTTGTCGCCGTTGAGAATGCAGCCGGCATAGAGGCCGCCTTGGCCTATGCTGCGGCACGGCCGAGATCGAGCGTCGGCTGGAACGGGCGCCGTGTCGACGGGAAACTCAGCGCCACGGCAACGGCGGCGAGCCCGATGCCGAACGAGCCAACGTAAAGCCAACCATAGCTGTGAAAGGTGTCGAACGCCCAGCCGCCGGCCCATGGCCCCAGCGCCATGCCGAGGCTCGCGAAAGCGGAAACGGCGCCGAACACCGTCCCCATGATGCGTGCCCCGAAGAATTCGCGCACCAGCACGGCGTAGAGCGGCATTACTCCGCCATAGGCGAGGCCGAAGATCACCGATAGCGCATAGAACTCGCCGAGCTGGCCCACAGCGAGATAGGTTGCGATCGAAAACGCCTGCACCAACAGGCCGCCGACCAGGACGTGCTTGGCGCCGATGCGGTCCGCCAGCGCACCGAGCACAAGGCGGCCGCCTAACCCGGAAAGCCCGGCGACGCTATAGACGCTGACCGCGGTCAGCGGCGCGATGCCGCAGATCATCGCATAAGACACCATGTGGAAGATCGGTCCCGAATGCGCGGCGCAACAGGTGAAATGCGCCAGCGCGAGTGTGACGAATTGCGGCGTCCGGAAGGCCTGCGACGCGCTCCATTCGAAGTCCGGCGCGCGGGCCCCACCGGCTGCCGCAGAAGCAGGCGCCTGAGGCGCCGGGCGCACCAGGAGCGAGGCCGGAATCAACAGCGCCCATGCCGCAATACCGATAACCAGCATCGCGGTGCGCCAGTCATAAGCCGCAATCAGCCAGCTCGCGAAAGGCGACACCGTCAGCGGCGCGACGCCCATCCCGGCGGACACCAACGCGACGGCGAGGCTGCGGCGCGATTCGATCCAGGCGCTCGCCGCCGCGATCATCGGGGCATAGAAGCTGCCGGCCGCGACGCCGATCAGGATGCCGAACAAGAGCTGGAACTGCAGCAGGCTGGTGGCCTGGCTCGCCGTCACCAGACCGGTGCCGAGCAGCATGCTACCGATCAGGACGACGATGCGGGTGCCGAACCGGTCGGAGAGCGCGCCCCAGAAGAATGCAGCGATCCCCATGCAAAGGAAATCGAGTGTCACCGCTGCCGAAACGCCGGCGCGCGACCAGCCCATCGATTCCGAAATCGGCTGCAGGAAGACGGCGAGCGACAGCATCGCCCCCATACCGACGCAGGTCATCAGCGCGCCCGCGCCGACAACGATCCAGCCGTAGTCGAAACCGGAGGACTTGCTCATGGGTTTCCCCGCGCTTTTCGGATTTCATGCTTTGAGCGGAAGCGATGGTGACGCATTCGCTACCGCGGGACAAGGCGTCGATAGAGCTGCCTGCCCTGCTATTTTCTGCGTACTCTTATTGGACGGCGGGCAGCCGGACGCTACGCCGGCGTTGAAACGAACATCATCGCCGCAGCGGTAAGCCCCCATAACACCATGATACGCAGTAGCGTCTTGCGCGCCCCTATCTTCTCCAACCACAGGTTACTTGGGGCCTCGAACAGGAAGTAGCCGAGGAAGAAGATGCCGGCACCCAGCCCGTAGACGGCATCGCCAGGCTTGCGGGCTGTCTGGTTGGACGATGCGCCTGTTGTGTCAACTTCTCATTGCGCCCGGAGCTGAATTCGTTTTTGATGGCGTGAACAAAAAGGAGAAACCAGGCGGAGAGTAAGAAACGCCGAGCGGTCTCAAGGGAGGAAAGCTATGACCGAACAACCATGGATCAAATCTTATCCCCGGGGCGTCAGATGGGATGCCGATATTCCTCTGATGCCGGTCCAGCAAATCCTCGAGGACTCCGCGGCGAGATGGCCGAACAATCCGGCCCTTGATTTTATGGGCAAGAAGGTTTCCTACGACGAGTTGAATAAACTTGCGAACCGTGCCGCCAGTGGCTTTCAGAAGCTTGGCGTCAAGCCCGGCGTTCACGTCGGGATTTATTTACCGAACACGCCCCACTACCTGATCAGCTTCTTCGGAGTCCTGAAAGCGGGAGGTACTGTCGTCAACTACTCTCCGCTCGACGCGGAGAAAGTACTCGAGCACAAGGTCGAGGATAGTGAGACCGACTTTATCGTCACACTCGACCTTGCCGCGTTGTATCCGCAGATGGGTAGACTGCTTGGACATACCCGGCTTAAGAAACTCGTCGTTGGCAACCTCGCCGAAATGTCAGCCCAGCCAGAGCTCGTCAAAGGCCAATTGGGAGCTGCCAACCAGCTCGCCAACGTGCCCGCCGACAATGAGCACCTCACGTTCCATGACTTGCTCGAGAATGACGGCATTTACGAAATCTACCCTGTTACCGACGTAGCCAATACGATTGCTGTCCTCCAATATACAGGCGGGACGACCGGGTTGCCCAAAGGTGCCATGCTGACTCATGCCAATCTTTCGGCTGCCACCAGTCAATGTCTGGAGACCACGCGCGGCGATCCGCCAGTCCTGGAGCCTGGAAAGGAACGCGTCCTCGCGGTGCTGCCGCCGTTCCACATCTATGCGCTGACCGTCAATACGCTGCTTGGACTGCGGATCGGTGCAGAACTTATTCTGCATACGCGGTTCGACGCCGATGCCGTCATCAAGGATCTCGAGACCAAGAAGATTACGGCCTTTCCTGGCGTGCCAACAATGTTTGTAGCGGTCATCAATCACCCAAGCGCCGCGAAAGCCGATCTTCGATCGCTTAGGTGGTGTAACTCGGGCGGCGCCCCCTTGCCGCTTGAAGTCCAGCAGGCTTTTGAGAAGATGACCGGCTGCAGGCTGGCCGAAGGTTGGGGAATGACCGAGACCTCACCGACCGGAACATTCACCCCTGTGCCGGGCAAACAGAAGCCAGGCTCGTGCGGGGTTCCTAGCCCCGGAATCATCATCAAATTTCTTAACGTGGAAAACGCCACGGAATACATGCCGATTGGCGAGCGCGGTGAACTGTGCATCGGTGGCGCAAACGTCATGAAGGGTTATTGGAAGAATCCCGAGGCAACTGCCGCGATCATGACGGCCGATGGCTTCATGCGAACCGGTGACGTCGGATACATGGATACAGACGGCTATGTCTACATCGTCGATCGGACAAAGGACATGCTGCTCTGCGGCGGTTTCAATGTCTATCCCCGCACCATCGAGGAAGCGATCTACAAGCATCCTTCGGTGGAAGAAGTTAGCGTGATTGGCATCCGGGATACTTACCGCGGTCAGTCGCCAAAGGCTTTCATCAAGCTCAAAAGCGGCGCAACTGCCTTTACGCTAGAGGAGTTAAAGGCCTTCCTGAAGGATAAACTCGGCAAGCATGAAATGCTTGCCGCCATGGAAATAAGGCCGGAGCTGCCAAAAACCACGGTGGGCAAACTATCAAAGAAGGAGCTTTATGACGAAGAGGAGAAAAAAATAGCCGCTGCTTAGTCACTGTGCCCTTGTCGCACCATAACGATGGGTCCCTACCTCGCGACCGAACCATCAAATTGTAACCCGACGATTTGATCGTAGGGTTGATTATGTTGATGAACGTTGGCCTCGACCCCTCCGTTGAGGGACTGGTCTGAAACGATCGGCGCGAAGCTCCTTCATCTCATCGGTTGATCGGCGGGTGTATTCTCTGGGAATCCCGGATCTCCTCAACGGAGAGCATCGGCCAAAACGATGGGAGGACACGATGGAGCGGCTTTCAACTCTCGATGCAAGTTTCCTCTACATGGAAACCCCCGAGACACCGATGCACGTCGCTGGCTTGGGGATCTTTGCTCCGCCCCCTTCGGGAGGCGATGTCTTCAAAAGTTTCCACGACCACATCGCGGCGAGACTTCATCTTCTGCCATTCTTCGAGCGCAAGCTGAATGCGATCCCCGCATCAGTCGACAATCCGGTCTGGATCCATGAGGCTAACGTCGATCTCGACTATCACATCCGGCAAATGGCGGTCCCGCGCCCTGGTACAATGGAGCAGCTCCGTACTCTTATTGCACGACTGCACATGATCTTGCTCGATCGTTCGCGGCCGCTTTGGCAATATTACGTGATCGAAGGACTCGAGGGCGGCGGTTTCGCCATCTACGTCAAGATGCACCATTCCGGCATAGATGGCGGCGCCGGCATGGCGGCCCTGGATATCATTTTCGGGTCTTCGCCTGATCCAACGCCCATCGCTCAGCGCCCCGCAAGGACCTTGTCCGGCGCCTCGGAGCCAACTCTTCTGGAGCTTGTCGGCAAAACCTATGAGGATTTTTGGCAGCAGCAACGCAGAATGCTCGAGACTCTGCCGGACGTCGGAAAGGCGCTCGCGAACATCGGGCGCCGCCTGATCGAAGATCTGGGCCGGGGATCGAATGCCTTCGTCATTGCACCAAAAACGATCTTCAACGTGGCGGTGTCGAAGCAGCGAAGCTTCGGCACGACGACCATCTCTCTGTCTGAAGTAAAAGCGGTGGGCAACGCGACTGAATCAAAGGTCAATGATATCGTTATGGCGGTGTGCGCTGGGGCTTTGCGCCGATATCTCCTCGAACATTCCGCATTACCCAAAGAGTCCCTGGTTGCCGCTTTGCCAGTATCCCTTCGCGAGCCAGGCAACACCGAAATGAACAATCAGGTGACCATGATGCTCTGCAGCCTGTCGACCGATATAGCCGATCCGATGACGCGTCTCACGGCCATCGTGGCATCGAGCCGGGATTCGAAAGCGCGTCTCGGCGACGTGAAGGGCGCAATGCCAACCGACATTACCATTCTCGGCGCGCCTGTTGTGATGACCGGACTTGCGGAGTGGATGGGACGCACAAAGGCGGCCGATCGTTTGCCCGCAATGGTGAATGTGCTGATTTCTAACGTGCCCGGACCTCGCAAGCCGATGTATTGCGCCGGGGCCCAATTGGAAAACTACTTCCCGGTATCGATTCCATCCCACGGCGGCGCATTGAATATCACTGTCCAAAGCTACATGGATAATCTCGACTTCGGACTTATTGCCTGTCGCACAGCCGTTCCCGACATACAGAGGATGGCCGATATGCTGGTGGAAGAATTCCAGGCACTAAAACAAGCCGCTCATATAAGACCCTCGACTGACGATATTGAATCGATCGAGATCGGTGCTGCAAAGTGAACCGTGAAGACTAACGCTGCGCAAAACTAGACCTCAAACAACAAACTTGTTGGCAGCGAACATATCCCCGTCGCCGTGTCGGGCGGACAAGAAATTTTGCCTATACCAAGCCATTATAGTTCCCGGAAGGAAGCGATGCGGGCCTGCGCTTCCTTATCGTTGTTAGCCACGCCATCAGCACGGCGATCCGGTCTGTCTGCTGGTCGACTGCGCGAGTGTTGGTCGGGCGGCACGCCGCGGCGCCGCGAGAAAAGAAGAAACAGCGCCGCCTCATCCCCTAATTGTGAGCAAATCTCTCCGGGGGTACCTCTGAAATTGGTTCAACTGGACGGCCCAACTCCTCAATGTTTGCCTTGGAGTTGAAACGCCGAAGCAACACGAAGGTCATCAGGCGGATTCTGCAACGAGGACCTATCAGCGGTCGCAGCGGACAACTCGGTTGGAGGAGACCGCTGCATGGCGGTCGCCGCGGCGAATAGAGCGGCAGACACGAACGCAGAAGTTATCAGACGTTTCATGGGAAGAGCCTCCCGTTCAGTCTCGATAGGCAGGAAAATCTCCACCGATTAATTAGTTCGAACCGCAACGCGCGAGTGTGAGCCGCTTCACGTCTCACACTCACTTGATGCTGGGGAGAGAGAGAGAGAGAGAGAGAGAGAGAGAGAGAGAGAGACCACCCGTCGGCCGGTCTTATTGTTTGGGTCCTGTGAGCTGGTTCACATAAGCGTCGTGCAAGCGGTATTAGTAATGCATCACCGGATATTCCCCTGTCCGGACAGCCCCAAGGCAAAGCCGCCAGGCGAACATATACCGCCTGGCGGCTTTCAACCGGCGGCCTCCTGATCAGACGGCGGCGATCGTCTGCACTTCGACCAGGAAAGCTTCCTTGACCAGCCGGTCGACCATGAGAAGCGTGTTCGGCGGATACTTGCCGTCCGGAAACATCTTCGGGAATTCGCGCAACCGAAACTTCATGAACCTTGGGATGTCCTGGGAATGGACGAGGTACGTCGTGAACTGAACGACGTTGGCCCAGGAAGCTCCGGCTGATTTCAGTGCCGCCTCGATGTTGCGAAATACCTGCGCAGTCTGAACGTCGAACTCGCCCTCGCCGATAACATTGCCTGCGGCATCGCCCGACAGCATTCCCGCGACAAACAGGAATTCGTTCGCCCTTACGCGCGTCACGTGGGTGTACTGCCCCATTGGGGGGCCAAGTTCCTCGGGATTGTAGATGTTAATTTCTGCTGGCATCGCCTTTCCTTTCTGCCCTCCCCAACACCTGGAACGGCAACGGTAATAATACTCGTGGGAGTTCGTAAGCGTCGGTGCTCATCCCTTCAATTTCAACTTGCCCATGAAATCGCGTTTTCCAAGCGGCGCGCCCTTGTGGCGGAGAATGTCGTAAGCCGTGGTCGCATGGAAAAAGAAGTTCGGCAGCGAGAATGACATCAGGAAGCCTTCCGTCGTGAACGGGAGCGCCCGGTCGCCGAGCTTGAAGGTGACATCGCGGCCGACGAGCGCGTTGACAGCTTCTGGCGTCAGGCTTGAGAGTTCATTGCGCGCCTGCGTCACCAGTGCCTGAAGTGCGGCATAGTCGAGGTCTGGTTTACCTGATGGCGGGGCGAACACTCCGTTCTTCGCTGCCTCCATCGCACCGCGCGAATGATGCACGACCGAGACGATCTGGAAACGGAACGGCAGCATGTCAGATGTAAGGCGCGCCTCGACGATTTCGGCCGGATCGATGCCTTTTTCGCGAAAATGTGGGAGGCTCTTCTCAAGGAAACCGCCGACGGCGCCGAGAATCTGCAGGTAGTTTGCGACGGTTGCGTCGTAGAGCGAAAAGGCCATGGCGTAAGTCTCCCATCAATTTGCTTGTTGATTTCGTGCGGTACAGTTCCCGGAAATTGCACGGATTGCAATCGTCAGAAACGGATACCGAAGCACCGTCAGGTGCTGGGCGGCCGGCGGAATCCCGCCTCCCGCTATCGGTTTAGGAGCTGACTGCCCAATATATCGTCGGCAGACTAAGGTCGCGTTTCGATCCGTTTGATCCGCGCTTCGGCAGCTGCATCCCTCCGATCACAAAGCCAGGAGACCAGTGACGGCAAATCTTCAGACGAACGCCATCTCCTCTTGCTAAACTCCAACGATAGCCAAAGAATTGGGACGGCGCCTATCCAGGAATATCGGGGCCGTCATGGAAGTCCGGACGGCTGGCGAGCTGGACACACGAGGGAGGTCTTCATGCTGACACGACGCGGTTTTGCAGGTTTTGCGTCCTGCGCGCTCTGCGCCGTTACGGGGTTCATTGCGACCGACGCCTCGGCACAGGGTGCGCCGCCCGTAGCGACAATCGGCTACACGCGGAAGATTCTGTCGCAGGTGGATGGTCCGACACCGGGGTATGTGACGATACTGGTGGAAGCGGAGTTACAACCAGGAGGCACAATCGCCCGGCACACGCATCCGGGAATCGAATCCACCTATGTCCTGGAAGGCACCGTGGAGATCCCGATCGAGGGTCAACCGACACGTTCATACAAGCAGGGTGACACCTACCAGGTTCCGGCTGGTATGCCTCATGCCGGCGGCAAGCCTAGCGACACCAAGGTCAGGCTCGCTACCACGTATGTTGTGGAGAAGGATAAGCCGCTCGTGTCTCCAGCCTGATCAGAAGTGGTCGAAGCCGCAGGTTCTGGGGAACCCGAGCCGGGCCTCTGTCGCAATGGCTTTTCAGCGCACTTGCCGCAGCAGGCCCGGCGGTGATCTGTGTCGAGACGCGACACATTCGGACGGTGTTGCAGGCGCAGATCAACAACACGACCGCACCGATACGCTTGGCATCGCGCTGACGATGCAGTGAAGTCAGGGACAGCCGGCCCCGCTCTATTTTAGTGGTTTGCGCAAGCCAATACTTGCGAACTTTTCTTCCGCTAACCGGAAGGCTTCATCGTAAACCTCGTTGCGCTCGACGAAATAGTTGAAATATCCCGCCGGTGTTTTCGGCTCGATTTCCACGAGTTCGACCTTCTTTAATCTTGAATCGGTAATGACGCTTTCGTCAATCAGGTACTGGCTGCGCGGCGGGGATTTAATAGCAGCGGCTCAGTCATTGTGCTGCCTTGGCATCCACACGCCGTCTCAAGCGCAGGTTCAACCAGATAGCTTTGCGTATAACTGAGGCAACCGAGCGCTCGAGCGATCTTGCGATATAATCAGCGCTTACTTGTGCGTCCGCCAAAAGCTTCAGTCGGCGGATGTCGTCTTCGGTCCATGTCGGATGCCTTATTCGACTCATTACTTCACCCTCTTGGCAGGCCTTTCGCCCGTGCCTGAGCGATTATCGATCCTTCTATGTGAAATATCCGATGCCGTTCTGGACGGATGTGCGGACGTGCTTCCGGTCGTTTCCGAAGGGCTTGCTCGACACCAAATATCGGTTCAGCCCCATGGACTGCACCCCGTGATCCCATGACGCCTAGGATGAGCGCAGCCGCAGTACCGCTAGGCGAGCATTTAGACCGTGATTTTCTTAATAACGGGATAAGGCGCGGGAAAATTTGCTTGGGCCTTTAGATGGTCGGATGGTTTGAGAGGTTAGCCCTTTGGGCGTACACCCGTTCTGATCGGGTGGCATCAGCTTTGGCATCTTGGCTGACATCGGGCGCAAAACCGATACTGGCGCGCCGCACAAGCTGGGGCGCAAGGTTACGCAAGCCGGATCAGGGAGAGTCACATGACAAGAGGATCGTTTCCTTCCGATACGATCGCCCTCAAGGAGATTTCGGCGCCTCGCGACATATTGGTTGCGCAAGAAACTGAACGCCGAGGCGACCTCGTATTTACGATAGGCGTTGCGTTCGCGTTTGCCCTACCGGCTTTGTTCGGTATGGGCGTTTACATCGCAATGCTTGCGCTTCTGCGAGCGAGTTGATCTAAAGGCCGTTGCCTATTTCCGGCTAAGGCTCAAAGCCCCTCGCGAACCTCAACCCTTCACTTCGCATTCGCCGGCGCATGCAGATGCCATAAATCCGCGCGCCAATGCAGCACGATGGCCAACAGCAAAGTGAGGCCGGCGGCCGCGTAAAGCGTTCCGGTCGCGGCGAAGCCGACTTCGTCGATCAGACTGCCGGCCGCCAGGAGGCCGAGCGGCAGGCTGTAGATCACGAGCATGCGCACGCCCATTACTCTTCCGCGGAAATGTTCGCTCGCGGTACGCATCAGGATAACAGCGATCGAAATCATGGTCAGGCTTTGCGAGAAGCCCGCGAGCATCAGGCAGGCAATCGCGGTTGATACAGTTTTCACCTGTGCAAACACCAAGAGCGTCCCGTACCACATGACGGTCGCGCCGATCATGAGCCGCGCAACCCTGATACCGCTGACCAGGCTCAGGAGAATCGAACCGACCAGCGAGCCCACCGCGAAGCTCGCCGACAAATATCCGAGTCCGGTCTGGTTGGTGCCGTAGATCTCCCGCGCGATATAAGGCAGCAATCCGTTCGAGAGCGGATACGCGGTCAGGTTGGCGAGGAACGCGATCCAGATCGCAGCGCGCATGCGCGGCGTGGTCCAGACATAGGCCACGCCCTCCTTCAAGTCGCGCATTGGCGAACGCCGCAGCGCGCTGTCCGCCACTTCGTCAATGGGATGGGGCTTTGGCGGCGCCACGACACAAAGGGTAAGCAATGTGCTGACGATATAAAGGCCGACGATCGCCACATAGGCCGGCCCCATGCCGAGTGCTGCGAACAACCCGGCGCCGCTCAGCGCACCAGCGATGCGCGCGGTGTCCATCGTGGTTCGCGAAAGACTGATCGCCCCGATCAACTGATCGTGCGGCATGATGGTGGCGACCAACGCGCCGCGTACGCCGAGATCCGACGGCCGGACGAGGCCCATGATCGCCACGATGATAAAGACATAGAGCGGACTCAAATGACCCGTCAGCGCCAGGGTCATCAGCGTGCCGGCCAACACCGCATAGGTCCCTCGCATCATGGCGAGCAGATCGCGGTGACCGATGCGGTCGCCAACCACGCCAAACATCGGGGCAATCAGCGTGCCAACGTAATTGAGCGACGCGAACAAAGTCAGCAGCAGTACCGATCCGGTTTCGACCAGCACATACCAGCCGAGAATAAGCATCTCCATCTCGAAAGCCCAAGATGTGAGCAAATCGGCAGGCCACTGGAAACGGTAATTCCGGATACGGAAGGGTGCGAGCGCGGCAGGCCGCGCCAACCCGCTCAAAACTCGATGCCGCGGTTCATCGCGTTCCACCCTGCCCTGTTTCTTTTTGTTCCAGGAAACAGGTCTCCCTTCGCGGGAGTTCGCTTCCTCGAGTTTAGTACAGCGTACCGCCGTTATTGATTGTGTCAATTACGCAGGAGGTTCACGCCCACTGACTTGTGCGGCGTAAACCAAGCGCCGTCACGCTGCCTTCGCTTTCTTCGCCGTCGATTTGCCCCCCTTCGCAAGCGTCTTCGCCTTCACTAACGCCGCATGATCGACCACCGTCTGGTCGGCGTAAGCCATGGCGAACGATGCGATCGCGTCGTCGAAGACCTCGCTCTTGCCCATATATCCCGCAATTGCCGCGGGATCGCCGGACCGAGCGTGGGCACGCGCGAGCGTGCGGCCGCATAGCTGGGCATAACCCGACAGCGCTTCCGCTTCGCTGATCTCGCTAACCCCGCCTAACCTGCGGTTCTTCAAGGTCCTGACGTAGAACTGGCGGCCAGAGTCTTCGTCCTGCGTATATCCGAGGAACATGTCGCTAGCCGCCTGCATCATCTGCTGGCCTTCGACGACGCGGCGGCCCTGATGTCCCTTATAGCCATACTTGCTGCCGAGCCGCTCCAGCACTGAATTCTGCGCCTGTTTGATTTGCAGGAACAGCGCTTCGTTGTCGCCGGTCAGGAACAGTCCGACGCAACAGAAAGTCCCAACGGACCCGACGCCAACAGCCTTGAAGGCGAGATCCTTCATGGTGAAGCGATCGAGCAATCTCTGCCGATCCGGCATGAAGTCTTTCGGTACGCGGCAAACACGCGCTCGCCGCGAAGCCTGTGGTGCGCGTCCGCCTTTTGATCCAGATGAAATATGGTCGGCGGCTTGTCGACGATCTTCGGATCATCGCCGCTGACGAGATGGGGGAAGTTGTCATCCTTCGACAGGCCCTCGCCGCGTGCCTTGGCGATCACCCCTGCCAGTTTGCGCCGCAGGCCACCGCCGCCGATGACATCGATCTCCTGTTCGAGATCGATGCGGCTGTGCCAAATCTCGAGCGGCGACAACTTGGCCAGCGCGGCCATATGCCAGCGATAGGCCTTCACCGTTTCGGCGGCAAAAGCTCTCGCCTGCTTCTTTGAAAGCTCCGCGCTAAATGCTGCGACCGCGACGCTGGCTGCAAGGCGTTTCAGGTCGACCGTAAAATCGACACCAGGCAATGTTTCGTCGAAATCGTTGACGTCAAACAGGATGTTGTCCTCGGGCGTAACGAAGGCGCCGAAGTTCATGAGGTGGCTGTCGCCGCCGGCCTGCACCGGAAGTCCGACCATGGGTTGCGCGGCAAGATCAGTTGCCATGACGGCCGCAGCGCCTCGCAGGAACGCAAATGGGTTGAGCATCATGCGGGCGTAGCGCTCCGGGACCAGTTCGGGTACTCGGTCCGGATCACTCTTCGCAAGGAGCGCAACGGCGTCGCGCGACATCGATCCCTTCAGTTCGGCATGGGCTTCCCTTGGTGTCTTGTGGCGAAGCGCCTTTCCCTGTTTGAAGCGCTCGCTACGCGAACTCAAAATCACTACCATCGGCAACTCCTGCAATTACGGCAACTTCTGCAATTAAAAGGCCGACATTATGCCTATCTTTATAGCACTGCCGCAGGGCGGTTGGTATCCGACAAATAATCCAGGAAAGTACTGCGGCAGTATCGTTGCTCCGACGCCGCTTCGCGAAATGATCGCCATAGACATTTTCGCAGAGCCAACAAGCGCGTTGCCAGGCTTCCTGTCTACCCTGCCGATCGTGTCACCATTCTCACCACCGCAGGCCAGGCCTGACCCCCCGGGGTTTTCATAATCGCGGCCCTCCTTCCGGAGTTGGTAAACCTGGCGTTAACCGGGAGCCGGCATCGCGCCCATGGACGACGGTAGAAAACCGCAGTTTTTCAGCAAAATACAGCAATTAATACCGGCCTGGGCGCTCCAGCCATACGAAATCCTGACCAATTTGCCGCGGATTTGACCTAACCGAAACTCCCTCAGTTTAACCGTTTCTCCAACCACCACCTGCATAGTGAGCTTTGATACAAATCTTAACATGCCAGGTCAGCCACTGTGACAGCCTTCGGACGTGTGGTTTCAGTGCGTGGATCCCTTGCCCGGGTCGGACTTCTGGCAGCCAGCCAGATGGGCCTCTCGGAAGTCAGGGCCACCGTCGGCCGGTTCGTCAGCATCCGCTGCGCAAATTCCTCCATCGTCGCCATGATCACCGAAGTATCATGCGAAGATTTGCCGACCTCCGATACTTATATCGCCAGCGCCTCGGTCGATCTGCTCGGCGAAATCCTCGGCGGCCCGGAACGCCCCAAATTCCAGCGCGGCGTCACCAACTATCCAACGATCGGCGATACTGTCGACCTGATTACCAATCAGGAGCTTCGCACGGTCTATGCGCCATCCGGATCGGATCAGATCGATGTCGGCACTCTGCAGCAGGATCGGTCCGTTATCGCCTATGTCGATGTCGAGGAGATGCTGTCCAAGCACTTCGCGGTGCTCGGCTCTACCGGCGTCGGTAAATCGAGTGGCGTGTCGCTGCTGTTGAATGAGATTCTCAAGTCGCGGCCGAATTTGCGGGTTTTCCTGCTCGACGTTCACAACGAGTACGGCCGCTGTTTTGGCGACCGCTCCCTTGTTCTCAACCCGCGCAATCTGAAACTGCCGTTCTGGTTGTTCAATTTCGAAGAGATCGTCGATGTGCTGTTCGCCGGCCGGCCCGGCGTGCCTGAAGAACTCGACATTCTCGCCGAAGTCATCCCGGCGGCGAAAGGAATCTATACGCAGTACCAGAACGCCGATCGGGTCGGGTTGAAACGCCTCGATCCCAAGGCGATCGGCTATACCGTCGATACGCCCGTTCCCTATCGCCTGGTCGATCTGATTTCGCTGATCGACGAACGCATGGGCAAGCTCGAGAACCGTTCATCGCGCATCATCTATCACAAGCTGATTTCGCGCATCGAGACCGTGCGCAACGATCCGCGTTACGCCTTCATGTTCGATAACGCCAATGTCGGCGGCGACACCATGGCGGAAGTCATCAGCTATCTGTTCCGGCTGCCGGCCAATGGCAGGCCGATGACCGTCATGCAGCTTGCCGGTTTTCCCGCCGAAGTCGTCGATTCCGTGGTGTCGGTGCTGTGCCGCATGGCATTCGACTTCGGATTGTGGAGCGACGGCGTTTCGCCGCTGTTGTTCGTCTGCGAAGAAGCCCATCGCTACGCCTCCGCCGACCGCAACATCGGTTTCGGGCCGACGCGCAAGGCGGTCTCCCGGATCGCGAAGGAAGGCCGCAAATACGGCGTCTATCTCGGGCTCGTTACGCAGCGTCCCGCAGAACTCGATGCCACCATCATTTCACAGTGCAATACGCTGTTCGCGATGCGCCTTGCCAACGAACGCGACCAGGCGCTCTTGCGCTCGGCGGTTTCCGACGCCGCGGCAAACCTGCTGTCGTTCGTCCCTTCGCTCGGCACCCGCGAGGTGCTTGCTTTCGGTGAAGGTGTCGCGCTTCCGACCCGGCTGCGCTTCAAGGAAGTGCCGGTGCATCAATTGCCACGCAGCGAAGCCACGATTGCAACGGTGCCGTCGGTCGCCGCCGGCCACGATATGCATTTCGTCAGCGCCGTGCTCGAACGCTGGCGCGGGGCCACGTCCCATCACGACGTCCCCAACGACCCCGCCATTAATGAACGGCCGGCCGCGCGCACGGTGGAAGCGCCGATGCTGCAGCCGTCCATGGGACTCGATCCCGACCGATTTTCGCTGCTGAAAAAGCCGCTACGCTGACGCATTAGCGCTATTTGGCCGGCAGGCGCCCCGCGCAGGCACGCTTTGCGCGAATGCTATGATCGACTATGTTCTCGGGCTGCCGCATCACGCGGCTTGACCCGGAAACTCCTCCATGACGCAGCCGATCGCCAAACGCTTCCCAGCGCCCTCCATCGACAAATTGCCGGACGACATCCGCACCCGCTTGCTAGCGGTGCAGGAAAAATCCGGTTTCGTTCCGAACGTTTTCCTGACGCTAGCTTACCGCCCGGATGAATTTCGGGCGTTCTTTGCTTATCACGATGCGCTGATGGATAAGGATGGCGGCTTGACCAAGGCCGAGCGCGAAATGATTGTGGTTGCGACCAGCAGCGCCAACCAATGCCACTACTGCGTGATTGCGCACGGCGCGATCCTGCGCATCCGCGCGAAGAACCCGCAGATATCAGACCAGATCGCCGTCAACTACCGAAAAGCGGATATTACGCCGCGCCAGATGGCCATGCTCGACTTCGCGATGAAGGTGAGCACCGAGGCGCACAGGATTTCCGAGCAGGATTTCGCCGCTGTCGCCAGCCATGGCTTCAGCGACGACGACGTCTGGGACATCGCCGCAATCTCGGCGTTCTTCGCACTATCGAACCGGATGGCCAACGTTACCGCGATGCGCCCAAACGACGAATTCTACATGATGGGGCGCTTACCCAAATAGGCTGTCGGCTTCGTAAATGCCGGCGCCCGACGCCTGAAGAGATTCGGAAAGATGGCCAAGAGGGAAAGCGAGCGAACACCGAAATCGCGGGTCGTCCGGCTCGGCGACCGCGAAGTCATCGCGGAGGGCCTCCATCTCAATTTCTGGGCCGACATCAGCCATCGCTGCATGACGGCCTCGTGGCCGGCCTTCATTGGCGGGGCCGCGCTGGTGTTTATCGCGTTCAACGCGATTTTCGCATTTTTCTACTGGATCGGAGATCAGCCGATCGCGAACGTGGCTGGCGGCGCCTATATCGACTATCTCTATTTCAGCATCGAGACGCTTTCGACCGCCGGCTACGGCGACATGCATCCGCAGACCCACTACGGTCATTTCATCGCGACGGTGGAGCTGTTCACGGGCATCTTTTCGATGTCGCTGATGACCGGGTTGATATTTGCGCGTTTCTCGCGCCCGAATGCCCGGCTGCTGTTTGCCGACAATCCGGTCATTTCAAGTCATGAGGGCAAACCGACCTTGATGATCCGTTTCGCGAACGAGCGCCACAACATCATCGGCAACGCCACCGCCAGGTTGTGGTTGCTCAAGAATGTTGTGAGTCTGGAAGGCCAGTCGTTTCGAAGGTTCTACAAGCTGCAACTGGTGCGAAACGAACACCCCGCGCTCGCGTTGAGCTGGACGCTCTACCACGTGCTCGATGAGGAAAGTCCGCTTTACGGGCTGGATGCGGGCGACCTCGATACGTCAAAGGTTTCGCTGTTGGTGGTGGTGTCCGGCTATGATGTCGTTGCGGCGCAGACCGTACACGCGCGAAAATCCTACGATCATTCCGACATTCGTTTCGGGCACCGCTACGCCGATATCCTCGGCACCTCGGAGGACGGTCGCCTTAGAATCGACTACGGCAGGTTCCATGAAACTTTGGAAGGATAGATTATCGCAATTGTGCCATGTCAACATTCTCTGTGAGGCGCGATGCGAGCGTGCTAAATAAGATCAGGATATCCCGGAGCTGGCAGCAGTGAAAACCCAGCGACCCATTACGCCGGAAGAAGAAGAGCATCGCGTGCTCAAATTTCGGCCGCGCACCCTGGCTCACCCTCCCGGCCGGCGGGGAAATCGGAACGATCAGACGGAGCAGGATGACGCCCGGCAAGAGCCGAATGATTTGTCGCGCTATGAGCGAGATCGCAGTGAGCCGGACGATTTTCGCCATCGCATGCTGGCAAACGTGGCGGCCTTCGCCTTTACCGTTGCGCTCACGGCGATCGGAATCTGGCTCGCGATGAGCATCGCGGATCTGCGCAAGACCCAGGATTGCGTGCTAATGGGACGCCGCGATTGCGCGCGCATTTCCACGCCTCATTTCTAGCATGTTAAGGCGAGCCGCTGGTTGGACCCCTAAATCCGGTCCTGCTGGCGTGACCCGCTCCATTGAACTCGGGGCGGCGCTCCGATATACGGGCACTCGACTCCGGGCAGCGGATGGGGCATTCCGGGGCGCTGCTCCCGCCTCGCATGCCAATCTGGAACTTATCATAATTATATCAAAGGCTTAGTAATGACCTCTACATTCGATCAGGTCGCCACGATTATCGCTGAAACCTGCGACATACCGCGCGACACGATCACACCCGAAAGTCACGCAATCGACGATTTGGGGATCGATAGTCTCGATTTTCTCGACATAGCGTTCGCGATCGATAAGGCGTTCGGGATCAAGCTACCGCTGGAAAAATGGACTCAGGAAGTCAACGACGGCAAGGCGACAACCGAGCAGTACTTTGTCCTGAAGAACCTCAGCGCGCGCATCGACGAATTGGTCGCGGCTAAGGGCGCGTAACCGCGCGTCATGGACCTCGAATATTTCCATCTGATTGACCGCATCGCCGACCTCAATGTCAGCGAGCGCACCATTACGGTCGAGGCGCAGGTTCCCAAAGAAAGCACTATCTTCGAGGGACACTTTCCCGGCTATCCGCTGTTGCCTGGCGTCCTGCTGATCGAGGCGATGGCGCAGACCTCCGGCTGGCTACTGATTGCGCTGACCAAATTCGAGCGCATGCCGTTTCTGGCTGCGGTCAAGGAAGCCAAGATGCGGGGTTTCGTCACCCCCGGGGAGATGCTGAAAATCCATGCCCGCGTCGCCCACGAAGGTTCCGGTTTTGCAGTCACCGACGCGAATGTCAGCGTCGGCGGCAAGGTGAGGTGCAACGCAACGATCACGTTCCGTCACGTCCCCTTCCCGAATCCGGAACTGCGCGTGCACATGGACGCGATGGCCAGACGCATCGGCTTTCCACAGCAGGCCATCACGCATGACTGAGACGAAATCATCGAGCCCCGGATCGGCGGAAGTCTGGATCACCGGCATCGGTCTGGCGACCTCGCTCGGCGAAGGGCTGGACGCCAACTGGGAGGCGCTGAATGCGCGGCGCATCAATGTCGATGAAAAAGGTTTCGCGCCCTACATCGTTCATCCCTTTGCCCCGGTAAACCTGGACGCGCAGATCCCCAAAAAGGGCGACCAGCGTCAGATGGAAGCCTGGCAGCGCATCGGGACCTATGCCGCCGGGCTGGCGCTGGATTCGGCGGGCGTCAAGGGCAACAAGGAAATCCTCGGCCGGATGGACATGATCGTCGCTGCCGGCGGCGGCGAGCGCGATCTTGCAGTGGATTGCAACATTCTGAATCTGGAAGCAGAGGGTAATTCTGCTCCGGGCTTTCTCAACGAGCGGCTGATGAACGATCTGCGCCCGACATTATTCCTGGCACAGCTCTCGAACCTGCTGGCCGGTAACATTGCTATCGTGCACGGCGTAACCGGGTCGTCGCGCACCTTCATGGGCGAGGAAGCCGCGGGGGTCGACGCGACCAGGATCGCGCTCGCACGCATCGCCGCAGGCCAGAGCCACATCGCGCTGATCGGCGGTTCGCAAAATGGCGAGCGCAAGGATTTGCTGGTTCTCTATGAATTCGGTGGTTTCAACCTCAAGGACAAGTTTGTTCCGGTTTGGGCGCGCCAGCAAAACGCCGGTTTCGCGCTGGGGTCTGCCGGCGCGTTTCTTGTCATCGAGTCCAAGGCGCATGCACTGGCGCGCGGTGCGAAACCCTATGCGCGCCTGACCAATGTCGTCGCCGATCTGGCGCACCGCAGGCACCCCGGCGAAGTCACGGCGACGCTGGAAAAGCTTTGGTCGAAGCTTGGCAGGCTCGGAGACAAGGGCGCCATTATTACCGGCGCGACCGGGGCCGAACCGGCGACCTCCGAGGAGCGGGCGTTCCTGGGCGAGCATCCGGATTTCGCGGTGCGGGCTACCGGCACCATGTTCGGTCACACCATGGAAACCCAGTTTCCGCTCGGACTGGGCCTCGCGGCACTCTCGATTTCACGCGGGGCTTTGTTTTCACCCAACGACCCGACCGGGCTGGAGGTTGAAATGTCCAAACCGCCGACCCAGATTGTCGTCATCGGGGCCGGTCATTGGCGGGGCGAAGGCATGGCCCTGGTCGAGGCGATCAGCTAAGTACGGCGCTGCACCGACGAGGAAAACATGACAGCTACGCGCGATAAATTCGGCAGGCCGATCGTCGTCGTCACCGGCATGGGTGTCGTGACATCGCTCGGCGCCGGCAGGACCGACAACTGGAAAAAACTCACCGCCGGCGAGTCGGGCATTCGCACCATCACGCGTTTTCCCACCGAAGGCCTGAAAACGACCATGGCGGGAGCGATCGATTTCATCCCGGTCGAGCCTTTTTCCTCGACCGATCTGTCGGAACGGCTTGCCGATATCGCCGCTGAAGAAGCCATCGCGCAGTCCGCAATCGGGAGCAAAGGTGATTTTCCCGGCCCCCTGTTTCTGGCCGTGGCCCCGGTCGAGGTCGAGTGGCCGCAACGGCTCGAATTGGGACGGGCAGTCGGGGCGACGGTCGATTACGACGGTTTGCTTCGCGTCAGCGGCAGCGGAAGGTTCACGCAATATCACCGACGGTTTCTGTTCGGTTCGGTCGCCGATCACATCGCCGAGACATTCGGCACCAAGGGTTCGCCGATTTCACTTTCGACGGCATGCGCTTCCGGCGCCAGCGCCATCCAGCTCGGCGTTGAGGCCATTCGCCGCGGCGAAGCGGATGCCGCGCTGTGCGTCGCAACGGATGGGTCGGTCAATCCGGAAGCCTTGGTCCGGTTCTCGTTGCTGTCGGCGCTGTCGACCCAAAACGATCCGCCACATGCGGCGGTCCGGCCGTTTTCGAAGAACCGCGATGGTTTCGTGATGGCGGAAGGCGCCGGTGCGCTAGTGCTGGAAAGCTACGAGGCCGCAACCGCGCGCGGTGCAAAGATCCTTGGTATCGTGGCGGGCTGCGGCGAACTTGCGGATTCCTTCCACCGCACCCGCTCCAGCCCCGATGGCAAACCCATCATCGGATGCGTGCGAAACGCCTTGTCGGACGCCGGCATCGTTCCCGAGCAGATCGACTACATCAATGCTCACGGCACGGGGACGCCGGAAAACGACAAGATGGAATATCTGGGCATTTCGACGGTGTTCGGCGAGCACACAACGCAAATCCCGGTATCCTCCAACAAGTCGATGGTTGGCCACACCCTTTCCGCGGCGGGAGCTGTGGAAGCGGTGTTTTCCCTGCTGACGCTTGAGCATCAGCGGATTCCGCCGACGATCAATTACGATGTTCCGGACCCGGCCATCCCCTTCGACGTGGTCCCCAACAAGGCCCGCGATGCTCGCGTCACCGCCGTGATGTCGAATTCGTTCGGCTTCGGCGGCCAGAATGCTTCGCTGATTCTGACGCGCGAACCGGTCTAACCGGCTCAAGCCCTTCCAATGCCGGCGATTGACGTCATCGTACGAACCGGCGATACGCACGCGATCGGAAATCGTTCGCCCTACCGGAAACATGGCATCATGCGTGCGCTCACCCTTGTTGCCGATCGTCAGCTGGTAGTTACGAAGATACCGGCGCCACCCCCTCCGGGTCCCCGCGAGGTCCAGATCGCCGTGAAGGCGGTTGCGCTCAATCACATCGACGTCTGGAGCTATCGCGGCATGGCGTTTGCGAAGCGGAAGCTGCCGCTGGTCGTCGGCGCGGAAGCCTCCGGCGAAATTGCCGCGGTCGGGGAAGCTGTCACGCGCTTCAAGCCGGGACAGCCGGTGGTCATGTACGGCGCCCTCACCTGCGGAGTTTGCCGCGCCTGCCAGGAAGGCCGCGACAACCTTTGCGAGAACGTTGCGGGCATCATGGGCTTCCATGTCGACGGTTTCGCTCGGGAATTCATCAATCTCAGCGAAAGATTGGTGATTCCGGTGCCGGCCGGTGTCAGCGAACGCGACGCGGCCTGCGCGCCGATCGCATTTTCAACCGTTCAGCACATGCTGTTCGACAATGCGAAACTGCAACCCGGGGAAACCGTGCTTGTCCATGCCGGGGGCTCCGGCATTGGGACCGTCGCCATCATGATGTCCAAGGCCATCGGCTGCACCGTCATCGCCACCGTCGGCGATGACGCCAAAATCGGCGGCGTGAAAGCGCTCGGCGCCGACCACGTCATCAACTATCGCAAGGATCGCTTCGAGCACGAGACCCGCAGGATAACCGGCAAAAAGGGTGTCGACGTCGTGTTCGAACATGTGGGGGGCGACACCTTCAACGGCTCGTTACTATCCTTGAAGCGTGGCGGGCGGCTCGTGACCTGCGGTTCGACCTCCGGGCCGACCACGACGCTCAACCTGATGCAGTTATTCCAGCAGCAACACCGGATCTTCGGCTCGTTCGGCGCGACGATGCGTAATATTGCGGAGAGCCTCGACAAGATGGCCGGCGGCATGCGCCCGGTGATCGACACCGAAGTGCCGATCGAGGATGTTGCGGCCGCGCTGAAGCGCATGGAAAGCCGACAGGTATTCGGCAAAATCGTCGTTGGTTTCTGATGCAACGTCTGCTGCTTCGCACCAAGGCCCGTGTGCGCGACGCGATCAAGCCGATCGGCGAAGCCGCGGTGGGTGGGTTGACGATCGGAATGCTGCGCACCACTCGCTATTTCGATCCGATCAAGACCGCGAATCTGTTCGGCCGGGTCGCCCGCCTGATCGGACCTATGATGCGCGAACAACGGATCGGCCGCGCCAATCTGACCGCCGCATTCCCCGAAAAATCACCAGAAGAGATCGAGACCATTCTCACAGGTGTCTGGGACAATCTCGGTCGCGTCGGCGCAGAATTCGCCCACCTCGACCATATCTGGGAGCACGATCCCGCGCACCCCGAGGATAGCCGCATCGAAATCCAGCAACGCACCCACGAACTGTTTGCGCAACTGCGGCTCGACGGCAAGCCGGCGCTCATCTTTGCGACCCATCTCGGCAACTGGGAACTGCCCGCTCTGGCTGCGGTCGCGCACGGACTCGACGCCGCGATCCTGTATCGGAGGCCCAACATTGCCTCTGCCGATCGCGTCATTCAGGAGATCCGCGCGGTAAAAATGGGCACACTGATTCCGGCCGGCCGCGACGCACCAATAAAACTTGCGGAGGCTCTGCGAAATGGTCAGCACGTCGCGATGCTGGTCGACCAGTATTTCGCCAATGGCGTCGAGGTCACGTTCTTTGGCCGAAAGACCAGGGCCAATCCGACGCTGGCGCGGCTGCTGCGGCAGATCGAGTGCCCCATTCACGGCGTCCGAATTATCCGCCTGCCCGGACACCGCTTTCGCGCCGAGCTATCCGAGGAAGTAAAGCCGGTGCGCGACGCCTCGGGACAAATCGATATTCAGGGAACGATGCAGGCGATCACGTCGGTGGTTGAAGGCTGGGTCCGCGAATATCCCGACCAATGGCTGTGGTTGCATCGTCGCTGGCGATAGCCCGCACCTCGTGCGAGGAGGCATGCAGCGTCGTCTCGAACCACGAAGGCCCCGATGCATTCGGCGCGGGCACGTGCGAGCGCGCGGGCACTAAATTAACGGCCGGTCTTTACCCGCGTCCAAAGCCGGTTGATGACGCGCTGTGTGACCGGATCGCGCGCGGTAATCACGAAGAGCCTCTTGAGCGTCGCTTCGTCAGGGTAAATATTCTTGTCATTGAAGATTTTCGAATCGATCAGCTTCTGGCTCGCCAGGTTGCCGTTGGCGTAGGACAGAAAATCGGAATTCCTTGCCGCGATCTCGGGCCGGTAGAGGTAATTGATCAACTCATAGGCCTCAGCGACATTCTTCGCATCGGCGGGAATCGCGAGATTGTCGAAGAACATTTGCGCGCCCTCTTTCGGGATGGCGTAGCCGATCTCGATGCCATTCTTCGCTTCCGCAGCCCGGCTTCGCGCCTGCATGATGTCGCCGGACCAGCCCACCACGAAGCAAATCTCGCCGGTGGCCAACGCGCTCAGATACTCCGATGAATGAAACTTGCGGACAAATGGCCTGATTTTCGTGACGAGATCGGCGGCCTTTTCGAGATCCGCCGGTTTGGTCGAATTGGGATCGAGTCCGAGATAGCTCAACGCCGCTGGAAAGATATCGTCCGCGGAATCCAGCATGTGAATGCCGCAATCCTTGAATTTGGCAAGATTCTCCGGTTTGAAAACAATATCCCAACTGTCGACCTTGCCGTCGGCCCCAAGAATTTTTTCCGCCGCCTTGACGTTGTAGCCTATGCCGGTCGTGCCCCACATATAGTTGGCGCCATATGCATTGCCGGGATCGTAGATGGCGAGCCGCTTTGTCACCACCGGCCAGGCGTTGGCAAGGTTCGGCAGCTTCGACTTGTCGAGTTTCTGGAAAACATTCGCTGTGATCTGGCGCTGCAGGAAATAAGCCGTGGGAACGACGACGTCGTAGCCCGATTTTCCCGCGAGCAAGCGTGTTTCCAGCGTCTCATTGGCGTCGAACGTGTCGTAGACGACCTTGATGCCGGTTTCCCTGGTAAAGTCCTCGAGCACCCCCGGCGCCATGTAGTTCGACCAGTTATAGAAATTGACGGTGCGTTCCTCCGCTTGCGCGCGGGGCGACAGCCCGGCGAAGATGGCGGCGATGGCAACAAAAAATTTGAATTGAGGGCAGATCCGTCCGCGCATCTCTATGAACCTCTTACCGGCGGTGCACCGCGTCGGACAGGCGCTCCAGCGCGGTGTCGAGGGTTGCATCTTTCTTGGCAAAACAAAAACGCACGACCGACGTCACGGCATCCTTTTCATAGAAAGCCGATACCGGAATCGCCGCAACCTTGTAGTCGGTCACGATGCGCTTGCAGAACGCCTCGTCGGTCTCGTTGAGACCGAGCGGCGACAGGTCGACAGTGAGGAAATACGTGCCCTGCGATCGAAGGACCGGGAAGCCGATACTCTCCAATCCCCTGGTGAGACGGTCGCGGCTCCGCGCCAGTTCCTTGCGCATTTGATAGAAATATTCCGGCGGCTTGCCGAGCCCATAGGCCACCGCGACCTGGAGATTGGGCGCCGTGGTGAAGGTGAGAAACTGGTGCACCTTCGCAGCGACGCGCAACAACGGCGGCGCGGCGCAGACAAATCCGATCTTCCAGCCTGTCAGCGAAAAAATCTTGCCCGCGGAACCTACCTTGATGGTCCGATCGCGCATTCCCGGAATTGTAATCAGCGGAATGTGTTCGCGGCCGTCGAAGATCACATGCTCCCATACCTCGTCGCAGATCGCGATCGTATCGAACTCCTGACAGAATCGCGCAAGCAATTCGAGGTCCTCGCGCGGATAGACCACCGCAGCCGGATTGAGCGGATTGTTAAAGAGGACCGCCTTGGTCTTGTGATTGAAAACGCTTTGCAGCGTCTCCTCGGTCAGCCGCCAATGCGGCGGTTCGAGGCGCACGAGACGCGGAATGCCTCCGGCCTGACGGATGATCGGCAGATAGGAGTCGTATACCGGCTGGAATACGACGACTTCGTCGCCGGGCTGAACAACGGCAAGAATAGCGCTTGTCAGCGCTTCCGTGCCGCCCGATGTCACCATCACCTCGGTCGTCGGATCGAGTGCGAGGCCATGCCAGCGCCCGTAGTGAGCCGAGATCGCCTGCCGCAATTCCGGAATGCCCATCATCGATGGGTATTGGTTGTAGCCGTCCATCACCGCGTCTGCCGCGGCGCGGCGAATATCCTCGGGTCCGGGATCGTCAGGGAAACCCTGGCCGAGATTGATGGCATCGTTGTCGCGCGCGAGCTGCGACATCGCCTCGAAGATGGTGACGGGCAGGTCCGCAAAGACCTTGTTCATGGAGGCCATGGAACGGTCAGCCGCCGGTCTTCGTCGGCAATCCCGCGGCTTTCCAGGCCAGCATGCCGCCCGCAAGGTGCTTGTCGTAGGCTAAACCCGCAGCTTGAGCAGCCAGCGACGCCGTTACCGATCTTTTCCCCGAGCGACAGGCGAAAACCACCTGCTTGCCATGGGGATCCGGAATATCCTGTGGGTCGAAACTCGAAAGCGGAACGACCACGGCGCCCAGATAGGCTTCCACCGCAACCTCGTTCGGTTCGCGGACGTCGACGAGAAGGTAGCGTCCGTCGGCCATTCCCTTCGAAACGTCTTCCGGCGTCAAATCGTGAACCTGTTGACCCTGGTCCGCCACTCCATCCCTCCCGACGATCCATTAATACGAGCGAGCAGCGGATACCGATTGCTCGCCCTCCAACGCCAACGTCGCCTCTCACGCGACGAAAATCAAGCGCAAGAGACATGAGAAACACTTGAAGAAAGGTCTAGATGGTAACCTGCGTGCCCACCTCGACCACCCGTCCGCTGGGAATCTGGAAATAGTCGGTGGCATCGTTGGCGGTACGGCTGAGCGCGATAAAAAGGTGATCCTGCCAGCGCGGCATGCCGGAATGGGCGGCCGGCTTGAGCGCGCGTCGCGACAGGAAGAACGACGTCGACATAATATCGAATTGCCAGCCGAGCTTCCGCGCAATCGCCAGCGCCTTCGGCACGTTGGGCGATTCCATGAATCCGAACCGCAGAGTAACTTTGGTAAATGTGGCGCTGATCTGTTCCAGCCTTACACGCTCGGCCGGGTCGATCCGCGGCGTTGGCGCTGTTTCGATGGTGAGGATGACATTCTTCTCATGCAGCACCTTGTAGTGCTTGAGACTGTGCATCAGGGCTGTCGGGGCGCTGGCGGGATCGCTGGTCAGGAAAACGGCGGTACCGGAGACCCGCTGCGGCGGTCGCTTTTCCAGCATCGCCACCAGATCGGCCAGCGGAAACTCCAGCTTGCGCGATTTTTCGAACAATAGCCGGCTGCCACGCCGCCAGGTGTACATCAGCAGCATCACGACGGCTCCGAGCGCCAACGGCACCCAACCGCCCTCGAGTACTTTCAAAAGGTTCGCCGCGAGAAAGGTGAGATCGAGAAACAGGAATGGAGCAATCAGCGCTGCGGCTGCGAACGGCGACCACTTCCAGACTTTCCAGACGACGACAAAACCCATCATCCCCGTGACTACCATGGTCCCGGTCACGGAAATTCCGTAGGCCGACGCCAATGCACTGGACGATCGGAACATCAATACCAGCAGCATTACGCTGACGAGCAGGAGCATATTGATGCGCGGGATATAAATCTGGCCGGAATGGGCTTCCGACGTATGGCGGATTTCAAATCTTGGCAGCAGGCCGAGCTGAATAGCCTGACGCGTCAATGAATAAGCGCCGGTAATCACGGCCTGGCTTGCAATGACCGTCGCCACGGTCGCGAGACCAACCATCGGCAGCAATGCCCAGTCCGGAAACATCAGAAAGAACGGGTTTTCTACCGCTTTCGGATCGGCAATGACCAGTGCGCCCTGCCCCAGATAGTTCACCGCCAGCGACGGCAGTACAATAAAGAGCCACGCGGTCTGGATCGGCCGTTTGCCAAAATGCCCGAGATCGGCATAGAGCGCCTCGGCTCCGGTGACGGCGAGAAACACCGCGCCGAGCGTGACGAAGCCGATGATGCCGTGATGAAGCATGAATGAGACGGCAAGGAGAGGATTCAGCGCGAACAGGACTTCCGGATGTTGCATAATCGGGGAAATCGCCGCGATTGCGATGACGCCGAACCAGACGCACATCACCGGTCCGAAGAAGGCGGCAACGCGCGCCGTGCCGCGCGACTGTACCGCAAACAGCACCAGCAAAATGAGCACCGTCAACGGCACCACATAGGGTTCGAATGCCGCGGTGACCAGTTTGATGCCTTCGATCGCCGAAAGCACCGATAGTGCCGGCGTGATCACCGCGTCGCCATAAAATAGCGCGCCGCTGACGATCCCGAGCAGAACGATCGCGCCGGCGCCGTGGCTAACCGCGCGTTGCGCAAGCGCCATCAATGCCAGCGTTCCGCCCTCGCCATGGTTATCCGCCCGCAGCAGGATCAGGACATATTTTAGCGTCACCACGATGATCAGTGCCCACAGGATCAGGGAGACAACACCGAGTACCGCCTGCGGATTGACGATGCCTGAGGGTCCACTGGCCGCCACGACTGCTTCGCGTAACGCGTAAAGCGGACTGGTACCGATGTCGCCGTAGACGACACCGACGCTGCCGATCAGAAGAGCCTTGAACCCGGCGGTGGAATGAGCGTCCCCATGTCCATTGGCCGCCGTCGTTTCCGCGGCGGGGGCTACAATATCGCTGGTCATGGAAGCTGAGGCCTCAAAATGCTTCACTGCACAATAGCAAAGCGACGCGGCTTATAGTCCTGCGTTTGGAACATAGCCTAGCCTGATTTTGGGGTTACGCCATGCAAAAATGCATGAAGCTGTCAGATTGTCACTTGGGTTCCGACTTCGACCACCCGCCCGGTCGGAATTTGGAAATAATCGGTGGCGTCGTTCGCCGACCGGCTCAGCGCAATGAACAGGTGGTCCTGCCACTTCGGCATTCCGGACTGGGCAGATGGCTTCAGCGAGCGCCGCGAGACGAAAAACGATGTCGACATGATATCGAACTGCCAGCCGAGCTTGCGGGCGATCACCAGCGCCTTCGGAACGTTGGGAGATTCCATGAAGCCGAACCGAAGTCGGACGGTCGCAAATTTGTCGCTGATGGTTTCCATCCAGACGCGTTCGGCCGGATCGACGCGCGGTGTCTGCGCGGTTTGGATCGTCAGGATCACATTGTGCTCGTGAAGCACCTTGTTGTGCTTGAGATTATGCAGCAGCGCGGTCGGCACGAAACTCGGGTCGCTGGTCAGAAAAACCGCGGTGCCCTTGACGATATGAGGGGGGCGCTTTTCGAGGCTTTTAATCAGATCCGTTAGCGGAACTTCGATGCGCCGCGTCTTCAGGGTCAGAAACGCCGCACCCCGGCGCCAGGTCCAGATCATGATCGCCATGGCAAAGCCGAACAGCAACGGCACCCATGCGCCTTCCAGCAGTTTCAACAGATTTGCACTGAAGAAAGTCATGTCGACGACGACAAACGGAACAATCAGCGCCGCCGCGGTGGCCGCACGCCAATTCCACAACTTCCAGATCACGACGAAACCCATGATGCCGTCGGCGACCATGGTTGTGGAGACGGCGATGCCATAGGCGGAGGCCAGTCCGCTCGACGTGCGGAACAATAGCACCAGCAGCAATACGCCGATCAGCAACAGCCTGTTCACGCGCGGCAGATAAATCTGCCCGGCATGCGTCTCCGAGGTGTAGCGGACCTCGAAGCGCGGCAGAAGACCGAGCTGCACCGCCTGACGGGTCAGCGAATACGCCCCCGTGATCACCGCCTGGCTCGCGATCACTGTCGCCGCGGTCGCCAGCACGACCAGCGGCAACAGCAGTATCTCCGGAACCATCCGATAAAAGGAGTTCTCGATTGCCGCGGGATCGGAAAGCACCAGTGCGCCCTGACCGAAATAATTGACCAAAAGCGAAGGCAACACGAAATAAAGCCAGCCGGCCTGGATCGGCTTGCGTCCGAAGTGACCTAAATCCGCATAAAGCGCCTCACCGCCGGTCACTGCGAGAAATACGGCTCCCAACGTCACCATTCCGATGGTCCCGTGCGTGAGCAGGAAGTGAATGGCGTACCAGGGATTGATCGCGGCCAGTACCGTTGGGTCGTCGCTGATGTGAACGAGGCCCATTACCGCCAGGCAGCCGAACCAGACAATCATGACTGGCCCAAAAGCGGTTGCGACGCGAGCCGTGCCGCCACTCTGCACCGAGAAAAGCACGACCAGGATGAAAACCGTCAGGGGCACCACATAGTGCTCAAGCGCAGGCGCCGCGAGCTTGAGACCTTCGACGGCGGAGAGTACCGAAATCGCCGGTGTGATCATGGAATCGCCAATGAACATCGAAGCACCGATGACGCCGAGCGCCAGCAATGGCCAGCTCCGCCGGCCCAGCGCACGCTGACCCAACGCCATCAGCGAAAGCGTGCCGCCCTCGCCGTTATTGTCGGCGCGCAGCAGCAACAGGACGTATTTCGCGGTGACGACGACAAAAAGCGCCCACAGGATCAGCGACAGAACCCCGAGCACAATGGCTCGGGTTATCGGCTGGCCTTGCGCGGCACCGGCGACAGCCTCACGAAACGCATACAGCGGCGATGTTCCGATATCGCCAAAGACTACACCGATGCTTCCCAGCGTCAGTGCCCAAAAACCGGACGTTACCGGTCCCTCATGGGCTTCGGTTGATGTGACGCTGACAGCCATGATGACGGAAAAACGCTCTTTCGCTTGATTTGATCCGGGTCAGCTATCGACGCTTTCCTGGAAAGCCTGTCAACCGATCAACCGTAGCACTACGGGCAATGCCGGACTTGCGGCAAAGCGCCATCATGATTGCAGTGCACGGTAATATAGTAGCGCGACTGAGTTACGGCTTCAGGCCGGGCGGCAGCGGCGGGTCTTCGCGCATCAAGGTGATGGTGACGCGGCGGTTTGCCGATAGCGAGGGATCGTCTGGAAACAGCGGCTGGCTATCGGCCTTTCCGGAGACGGCAAAAATGTGGGCTGGCGGCAATCCTTCCCTTTCGAGAATCTGGCGCACCGCATTTGCCCGATCGGCCGACAGATCGAACGCGCCATAGTCGCTTCGCGTGGGTACGAAACCCGCGGCGGTGTGGCCGACGATCGAGATTCGCAGCGGCGTCGACTTCAGCGGAACTGCGAGTTTCTCGATCAGCCGGCGCGTGCGATCGTAGGGTACCTTGGAGCCGTCGGCAAACATCGACCGGCCATCCTGGTCGACGATTTCCAGATTGAGGCCCTGGTTGGTCTCCTCAAACATGATGTGTTTTGAGATTTCCGTCAGTTCGGGCATGTCCTGCAATGCCTGCCGCAATGATGCCGAGGCAAGTGCGAATTCGCGATCAACTTTCAGGCGGGCGCCGGTAGTTTGGTTCCGCTCCTGCTCGTCCGGGGTCGGCGTATTGGATGACTCCTCCGGTGGTATATGGGCGGCGTTTTTCAACTTGGGTCTCGTCGGCAGGCCGTCGGATTCGACGATTCCGGAATAGCGCACATCGGTCTGGACGCCGAAGGCATCGCGCATCGAGCCTGCGACGATTTTGAGCTTGTTGTTATCCATGGTGGAGAATGCGACGAGCATTACAAAGAAGCTCATCATAAGACCCATCAGGTCGGCAAAGGTCACGAACCAGCCGTGCCCTCCCCCATGTGAATCACCGCGTTTTTTCTTGGCCATTCCTTGCGTCCCGGAGTGCCGTCACCAGCCGATCAGGCCGGTACCGGCTCGCCTTCTTCCTCGCGGTGTTTTTCCGGCAAGTAAGCCAGCAACATTTCGCGGACCAATGTCGGGCTCTTGGAATCCCTGATCATCAAAATGCCGTCGATGATGAGCGTGCGATTGGTTTCCTCATCGAGCAGCTTGCCATGCAGCTTGTCGGCGATCGGCAGGCAGAACAGGTTCGCGACCAGCGCACCGTAAAGCGTCGCCAGCAATGCGGTAGCCATGAACGGGCCGAGTTTCGATGGGTCGGTCATGTTGGCAAACATCTGCACCATGCCGATCAATGTACCGATCATGCCGAACGCCGGCGCGCAGTCGCCGATGGCGCGGTAGATTTTCCCGCCTTCATCCAGATGCATCAGGAAGTTGTCGCGGTCCCGTTCGAGGTTGTCGCGGATGAATTCGAGATCGTAGCCGTCGGCGACATATCGAATTCCCTTGGCGAGGAAGGGCTCGTCTGTCTCGACTTTTTCCAAGCCGACCGGTCCCTGCTTGCGCGCGATTTCTGCGATGCGGGCAAGTTCGTCGACCAGATCGCGCGCCGAGAGACGGCTCATGGTGAAGGCGAATTTCGCTCCCAACGGCAAACCATGCAGAATCGCACTGAGCGGAAATCTGATCATGGTGGCGGCGATGGAGCCGCCGAAGATGATGATAACAGCATGTTCGCTGACGAACATGTGCAGATCGCCACCCATGAGAACCATTACCGTCACGACAAGAATGCCGGACACGAGCCCAACGCTCGTCATGATATCCATGGGAAACTCCAACGCGTACGCGAACTACCGGCCATCCTGGACGGTGGCGCGGTCCATTCGGGGCCGCGTAATATGACCCTACGTCCACGCAATTAAAGACGCGTTACCGAATTTGGTAGGCATAACAATTGGTTAACAAAAGACTAGATATCGCATAAACCTACTGTGTTTATTGGACTTCCGCCCGATCATACCTGTCGCATAGCCAGCCCACGCCGCATCCGTCATCCCTCCGCCCGGGAAAAGCTGGCCGATGCGGGGATCGTTAAGGACCCGCTCGGTGAAAGACCCATCGATGACTCGTCGATCAGCATCGGTTTGGGATTGAGTAGCAGGCCGCGAGCGATTTCGAGTTGCTTCTGCTCTCCATCCGACAGCGTTGACACGTGCCGCGCCGCCACAGGCGGCGGCGAGATTGTCGAGCACGCCGATCAACAGCCCGCCGGCGATGGCGGCCTGCCCAAGCAGCGATCGGGGCTAAGCGCTGGCGAGTTGAAGGTTGACGTTTAGACACGGTCGGTATTGTCTCGCGGTGATAAATAGCACCGGCGCAGGTCTTCAGGCGGAGACCACTAAAATCGGGTACTCCGGTTTGAAATAAACGCCGCTGCCAAGTGGCTCATTTGTAGCGACCGGTAACTCTGTCCACACTCCGCATCTGATGAAACCCTGCATCACGACGGTTCCCATCATTATCTGCGCCGCGCTGCTCGCGGCCTGCACTAGCAACGACCGATTTGCGGGGGACACTGCCCCCCCGAGCGGCTCACCGGCCGGCGTTGGACCTGCCGGCAGCCCTGCCGGCGTAGCTCCGCCCTTTAACCTCGCTGGCCGATGGACGCTTTCTTCCACCGGGACCGGGGCATGCGCGATGACGTTCGGCGCCCTCCAGGACGCGACCGAGGGCACCATTGCGCCCGCGGGAGGTTGCCCGTTCAATTTCTTTACCAGCCGGAAGTGGACCTATAGCGAGGCCGGCATGACCATACGCGACCACAACGCACAAATCCTGGCCCAACTGGCGCCGGCCGGTTCCAACCGATTTGAAGGAAAGACCAACTCCGGCCAGGATATCGTTTTGTCTCGCTAGGGTTTCGTCACGCGGCCGACAGCCCCGTGAGTTCGAGGCTAAGCGCGCGCAATCGCTTGCGGGCGGCCTCATCATAGGCCTGCGGATTGGCTTGCGATTGCCGCATGCCGTTGAAAAAGAGTCCGCTCTTGCCGGCCACATCGTCGCCTTCGGCGAGATGCAGGATCGCTTCACCACCCTGCTCGACCGTGCTGATCGGCGCGATTCCGCCTTCGCGCACCATCGTGGTGTTCATATAAGTGGCGGGATGAAGTGCATTCACCGTCACGCCCGAACTCTTAAGTTCCTGCGCCAGATCGATTGTGAACATGATTTGTGCGAGCTTGCTTTGGGCGTAGGCGCGCGTGCCGGTGTAGCCTTTGGTCAGCATTACATCGTCGAAATCGAGCGGATGCTGGCCGAGGGAAGCTACATTCACGATGCGTGAGGGCGCGGCTGCTTTTAGCAAGGGAAGCAGCAGATATGCGAGCAGAAACCCGGAGAGGTAATTGACGGCAAACCGCAGTTCATGGCCATCGGCGCTGGTCCGTCGCTCAGACCCGAGTGACCGCGATCCGATCCCGGCGTTGCTTATGAAAACATCGAGCCGCTTGTGTTCGGCAGTCACCGCTTCAGCGAGTTGCCGCGCACCTGCGAGCGACGCCAAATCGGCCTGGTAGAAGATTGGCACATCATGGCCCTGGTCGCGTATCTCATCGACAAGAACTCGCGGCCCGCTCCTTGTCGCGGCCATGGATCAGGATTTTTGCGCCCGCGGCCGCAAGTTTCGCGGCGACATAGCGGCCGACGCCGTCTGTCGAGCCCGTGATCAGCACCGTCTTGCCGTCCATTTTCATGCCGACATCCTCGTTCACTGCGCCTGCGCGCCGATGCCGGCCGCCTTGATGATCGGCCACCATTTGTCGATTTCGGTCTTTTGGAACGCGGCTAACCCTTCCGGCGCCTGCAGCTCTCGCGGAGCGACATCGAGTCCCAGCTCAACGAACCGCTTCTGAATCGCCGGATCGGCCAGCGCTTCAACGGTCGCGGCGTTGAGCTTGGTGATGACGTCCTTCGGCGTACCCTTCGGCGCAAAGAAGCCGAACCAGCCCGACATATAAAGTCCGGGCACACCGGTCTCGTCCGCAGTCGGGATGTCCGGCATGGAAGCTGAACGTTGCGCCGACAAGTTGGCGAGCGCCTTGATCTTGCCGCCTCGGATCTGCGGCAACGCCACTGCGCCCTGCACGACAAGCAGGTCCACGGTACCGGAGACAAGGTCGGTCATCGCCGGGCCCGCGCCACGATAAGGAATGAACTGTACTTTTTGCCTGGTAAGGTTCTCGAACAGCACCCCGGTGACATTCGCCGCCGCGTTCTGATTGACGAAGTTGATCTTGCCGGGGTTTGCCTTCATCCACGTCACGAGCTCGGCAAGGTTGCTCGCCGAAAGGTCGTTCTTGGCGACCAAAAGCTGCGGATTATTCGAGATCAGGCCGATCGGCTCGAAATCCTTTTCAAGATCGTAGTCGAGTTTGTAGATGATGCTGCCGACATGGGTGTCCCACTGGCCGATGTCGAAGGTGTAGCCGTCCGGCGCCGCGCGGGCGACGCGCCCGACTCCGATGCTACCGCCAGCGCCGCCGACATTTTCGATCACAATCGGCTGTCCAAGCGGCGCGCGCATGCGCTCCGCCATGATGCGGGCGGCGGCATCGGTCGATCCACCCGGCGGGAACGGAACCACGAGCGTTATTGGACGCGATGGATAGATCTGCGCCTGCGCACCAGGCAAGCCGGCAAAAATTGCCAACGCCATCCAAACTAATAGTCTGCCCATGACTCTCCCTTGTGTGTCGAAGCACCCGTCTTTTTCGTCAATGAATCTCGGCGGAGCGGGCCAATGCCTCTTTCAGCTTTTCAAGGGTAAATGACGGGCTGCGGGCAATTTCGAGGATCGGCGTCTCGCGCCGGCCGCAGAGTTCGGCGGCATCCGGCAGCTTCGCGGCGACATCGAGCGGAATGACCACCGCGCCGTGCCGGTCGGCGTGAATGAGATCATCGGAGCGCACCGTCATTCCGGCCACGCGAACTTCGCCGCCAAAGCTTTCGGCGTGAACGTAGGCATGAGACGGGCCGATCGAGCCTGCGAGCGCCTGGAAACCGGAAGCCCATTGCGCAATGTCGCGGATCGATCCGTCGGTGATGACACCGAGACAGCCGAGCGCCTTGTGCACCGAACTTTGAACTTCACCCCAGAATGCACCGAACCCCACATCAGAGCCGTCGATATCCTGAATCACGTTGATGCGCGGGCCCTGTCCGGTACCGACATACTCATAATAGGCAATCCGCCGTTTTTGCTGTTCGGCGGCCGGCAGCCCTGAGGCGACCACGGAGCGGATCGTCGTCGTTCGCGCATATCCGACGATTGGCGGCAGTTCGGGGAACGGACATACCAGCGGCTTCGTCGTATAGCCGATCAGACGGCGTTCCGGCGCGACGATTTCCAGCGCGTTGCAGATTGTCGGCGTGTCGTAGCGTCCCAGCGCTTCAAGAAGTGAAGCAGGCAGCGGCGCTTTTGTGGAATTCGTCACGGCGTTTTCTCCAGAATCTAGGGGCCGGCCATTTTTTGGGCCGTGCATGGGCAGCCATATACCCGACAACAGCGCGATCGGCAAAAGCAGGCTGGGGTCGAACCCGACCGGGCGATCGCTCATGCCAGATATTTTGGGGATGAAGTTGCTGGCGCGCCGAGCAGGCCGGTCAATTCAGCCGCGCCGGCCGATCGTCTTTTTCCGGTTCGGAAACTGCAGGAGCGAACGGCGGCGCTGGATTTGACGGGACAGCATCGGCCGGCGGCATGGCTGGCGCTGCCGCTTTGCGCTCATGGTCGCGATAAGACTTCCACCCGGCCGGCAGGCTCAAGAGGTAAAGCACCGAACCCGCGGAAAGAATGTACCAGGGATAGCTGATCAAGAGCGCGATGAAGAAAACCACCGAGACGAAAACCGGCAGCACCATTTCCGGTGGCACACGCATGCGCACGCTCTTGCCCGAAAACACCGGCAGGCGCGAGACCATCAGAAACGCAATCAACAGCGTGTAGAGTGCGGTCAGCAGTGCCGGGGGTTTCGGCAGGCCCAGGAATGCGAGGTAGATCGGAAGCAGCACGGTAATCGCGCCGGCGGGTGCGGGAACGCCGGTGAAGAAATTCGCCGCAAATGCTGGCTTGTTCGGATCATCCATTGTCGCGTTGAAACGCGCCAGCCGCAGGCCGCCGCTGATCGCGAACACCATCGCCGCAATCCAGCCGCCATTGTGCAGATCGTGCAATTGCCAGAAGTACAGGATCAGACCCGGTGCGACACCGAAATTGACGAAATCCGCCAGGCTGTCGAGTTCCGCCCCGAATTTCGACTGGCCCTTGATCATGCGCGCGACACGGCCGTCCAGGCCGTCGAGCGCGGCAGCAAACACAATTGCCGCCACCGCCAATTCCATCCGCCCTTCCGTGGACAGCCGGATCGCCGTCAACCCCGCGCAGATCGCGAGCAAGGTGATCACGTTGGGCACCAGCATCCGCACCGGAATCGGACGAAACCGGCGGCGGCGCATTTCCGGATAGTTGGGGTCGACAGGCTTCTGCATGTCCCACATATAGCAAGCGTCAGCCGGCTCCGCCATTGCGCGATCGGCCGACCGGCTCCGCGGCTGAAATGGTTAATCGGCCCGGTAGGTTCGACCGCCGTCGCCGAGCCTGAAATCGGCCAGAATGGTCTCCCCGGCCACCGCAGTCTGGCCTTCGGAAACCAGCGATTTGGTGCCTTCGGGCAGGTATACGTCGAGACGCGATCCGAAGCGGATCAGCCCGAACCGCTCGCCCGCGCCGATCGACTGCCCTTCACGAACGAACGATACGATCCGCCGCGCCACCAGCCCCGCAATCTGGATCACACCGATCCGCCCGTTTGGCGTCGAGATCACCAGCGAATTGCGCTCGTTGTCCTCGCTCGCCTTGTCAAGCTCGGCATTGATAAAGGCGCCCGGCCGATACGCAATCCGATCGATCCGCCCTGCTACCGGACTGCGGTTCACGTGGCAGTTGAACACGCTCATGAATATCGAGATACGCGGCAGCGGCTTGTCGCCGAGAGCCAGTTCGGCCGGCGGCAACGCCTGGGTCACCATCGAGATGCGTCCGTCGGCCGGCGCCACGACGATGCCCTCGCGCACCGGCGTCACCCGCACCGGATCGCGGAAGAAAAGCGCGCACCAGATGGTCAGCAACGTGCCGATCCAGCCGAGCGGCGTCCAGATCCAGAACAGGATCAGACTGGCGAGCGCAAAGCCGCCGATAAACGGATAGCCCTCCGGGTGAATCGGTGGAATTTGCGCACGGATGGAATTGGTGATGGACATGAACTTTCACTGGTTTGTCCCTCTCCCGTCGTGGGAGAGCGAATTTATCCCTCGAACGCCTGGTCCGTACAAAAAGCTTCAGCGATCATTCCGCGGCAGCCGGAGTCTCCAGCACATCGTCAACCGGCGGCGGAACCCGGTTCGGCGCTTCGGTTTCGTCGGCAATCCGCGCGAGTCTCTCGCGCGCCTCTTGAGCCTCTCGCTGCCTGTTCCACATACTGGCATAAAGCCCGCCGCTTGCCAAAAGCTGGGAGTGAGTTCCGCGCTCGGCGATACGTCCCTGATCCAGGACAATGATTTCGTCGGCGCCCACGATCGTGGACAGCCGATGCGCGATCACCAGCGACGTGCGGTTGCGCGACACTCGCTCCAGCGCGTCCTGAATTTCCTGCTCGGTATGGCTGTCGAGCGCCGATGTCGCCTCGTCAAGCACCAGGATCGGCGGCGCCTTGAGAACGGTCCGAGCGATCGCGACGCGCTGCTTCTCGCCCCCTGATAGTTTCAATCCGCGCTCGCCAACCTGGGTCTCGTAACCCTTCGGCGACATCTGGATAAATTCGTCGATTTGAGCCAGTTGCGCTGCCTGCTCTACTTCTGCATCGGTAGCGTCCCAGCGGCCGTACCGAATGTTGTAACGGATGGTGTCGTTGAACAATACGGTGTCCTGCGGCACCATGCCGATCGACGCTCGCAGCGACGACTGCGTGACGTTTCTGATATCCTGGCCGTCGATCAGGATCTTGCCGCTCGAGACATCATAGAGACGAAACAGCAGGCGTGAGATGGTTGATTTGCCGGCGCCGGACGGTCCGACAATCGCGACTGTCTTGCCGGCCGGCACCTCGAAACTGAGGCCCTTGAGGATTGGACGCTCGGGATCGTAAGAGAATCGGACATCGTCGAAACGCACATTACCCGATGTCACGATCAGAGGCCTGGCGCCGGGAACGTCCTTGATCTCCGGGTTGCGCGACAGAACGTTGAACATCTTCTCGATGTCGATCACCGCCTGCTTGATCTCGCGATAGACCATGCCCATGAAGTTCAGTGGCTGGTAGAGCTGAATCATCATGGCGTTGACCATGACAAAATCGCCGACCGTATTTTTTCCGCTGCGGACTCCGATCGCGCACATCAGCATTGTCGCGGTAAGACCTGCGGTGAAAATGATCGCCTGCCCGGTATTGAGAACCGCAAGCGACGTATAGGTTTTCACGCTGGCACGCTCGTAGCGTTCCATCGAACGATCGTAGCGGGTGGCTTCGCGTTCCTCCGCGCTGAAATACTTGACCGTCTCGTAGTTCAGAAGCGAATCGATCGCCTTGGTATTCGCCTCGGTGTCGGAATCGTTCATCTTGCGGCGAATCTCGATCCGCCATTCGGTCGCGATGTAGGTATAATACATGTAGATCGCGACGGTGATCATTGTGGCGAGCACGTAACGCCAGTCGAACTGCCACAACAGCACGGCCATCAGCAGCGAAACCTCGACGATGGTCGGGACCAGTTGCAGGATCACCATCCGCACGATGACTTCGATGCCGAGGCGGCCTCGCTCCAGCACGCGCGTCAGGCCCCCGGTCTTGCGCTCCAGATGAAAGCGCAGCGACAGTTCATGCATGTGGACGAAGGTGAGAAAAGCGAGCTTGCGCACCGCGTGCATCGCCACTCTGGCGAAGATTCCGTCGCGCCATTGGGTCAGGACCGCCATCAGCACGCGCACGGCGCCGTAGCTGGCGGTCATGATCAGGGGTGACGCGATTAGCCACAACGTCCAGTTCGACGATTGCACGGGGGCTGTATCGGCGCCCGTCAGCGCGTCAATCGCCCATTTGAACGTGAACGGCACCGATAGCGTCGCCAGCTTGGCGACCAGCAGCAGCACCATCGACCAAACCACGCGCATCTTGAGATCGGCGCGATCGCCGGGCCAGATGTACGGCCACAGATGCACTAGCGTCCCGATCAGTGTCGCCTGCTCGATTCGCTTGTTGGAGGGAGACAGCGCTTCGCCGGCGCCCGAATCAGTGTGAGCCATTAATAAGCGCCTGGAGCAAGACGGTGCGCGGGTTGATCGGCGCGCATGTTTTTTGCAATTGTCTTCATACTTTCGGTCATATAGAGCGTTTGAGCGCTATGTGCACCCTTGCAGGAAGCAATTCTTTCACGATTCGTTGGCATATACGGCTAGATTCATCGCGTCAGCGAATCCAGTAGGCTTGACGCCTTTACGCTGCAGTGCCACATGCCCGGCATGAACAAGATCAGAACTATCTGCGTCTATTGCGGCTCCGGCCCCGGTACAAACCCCCGATTTATCGAAGCAGCCATCGCCTTAGGAAGGGCTCTCGCCGAGAACGGTATCCGTCTCGTCTACGGCGGTGGCTCGATCGGGCTGATGGGCGCCGTGGCGACATCCGTACTCGATCACGGCGGCACGGTGACCGGCATTATTCCCGATTTCCTCACTTCCCGCGAAAGCGCGCTGACCCGCGTTCAGGAACTGATCGTCACGCCCGATATGCACGAACGCAAGCGGCTGATGTTCGAGCGTTCCGACGCCTTCGTTGCGCTGCCCGGCGGGATCGGCACGCTGGAGGAACTGGTGGAGCAACTGACCTGGCAGCAACTCGGCCGCCACGCCAAGCCCGTCCTGCTCGCCAACATCGACGGCTTCTGGGAGCCATTGCTTTCGCTGCTCGCGCACATGCGTGCAACGGAATTCATTCGACCCAATTTGTCTGTCGATATCTTGAAAGCCGAACGGGTCGAGGAGATATTGCCGCGCCTGCGTTCCGCGGCGGCCCGCGCGCCTGAAGGCGCAGGGGAACTGGCGCCCGAAATGGCACGCCGGCTTTGATATCTTAGATCTAGTTGGGGCTACCGCGATCCCTGGGCATCGTCCGCAGGGAAAGTCACCGCCTCGATACGATTGCCATCGGGATCGATTACGAACGCCGCATAGTAACGCACGCGATCGTGCGGCCGCAAACCCGGCGCGCCGTCGGAGCGGCCTCCGGCGTTCCGCGCCGCTGTATGAAACGCATCGACGTCACCGGTCGATTTCGCCCGAAGAGAAATATGGACGCCGCTGTCGCGCTCGCCCTGTGCCATATCGGCGCGCAGGTTGATCCAGAACTCGGGATAGCTCTTGCCAAAACCGACCGTCGCCGGCCGCGTCACCAATCGCAAGAGCCCGAGCGGCGCCAGCGCCAACTCATAAAAACGACCGGCACGTTCCAGGTCGCTGACACCAACCGAGACATGATCGATCATATGAGGTTTATCCCCGCTGTAGTAGGTCGGAAATAGCGGTACCAACCAGCGATTCCGTCAGGCCGGCGCGCCGGATTTCACCAGCTTGTGGATCACCGAATCCATCAGCGCCTGAAACGACGCGTCGATGATATTGGGTGACACGCCAATCGTGGTCCAGCGCTCGCCTGTCTCGTCTTCGCTCTCGATCAGCACCCGCGTCACGGCCTCCGTTCCGCCATTGAGGATACGCACGCGATAATCGATCAGCTTCAGGCCTTCGATGTATTTCTGATACTTACCGAGATCCTTGCGCAGTGCCACGTCGAGCGCATTTACGGGACCGTTGCCTTCAGCCGCCGAGATCAGCCTCTCGCCGGCGACATCGACCTTCACCACCGCCATCGCCACCGTCACACGCTGGCCATTGGCGTTGTAGCGCTGCTCGACATTGACGTCGAATTGTTCCACCCGGAAATACTCCGGGACCCGGCCAAGGGTGCGTCGCGCCAGCAGGTCGAACGACGCGTTGGCGGATTCATAGGCATAGCCCGCGGCTTCGCGCTCTTTCAATTCCTCGACGAGCCGCACCAGCTTCGGGTCGTTCTTGTCGTAGGCAATGCCGGCCCTATCGAGTTCTGCGATGACGTTCGACCGGCCGGCCTGATCGGATACCAGCACCTTGCGATGATTTCCAACCGCCTCGGGCGGCACATGCTCATAGGTGTGCGGATCCTTGAGAACCGCGGAGGCATGGATGCCGGTCTTGGTCACGAACGCACTTTCGCCGACATAGGGCGCGTGCCGGTTCGGCGCTCGATTGAGCATATCGTCCAGCGTCCGCGAAACCTTCATCAAGGTCGCCATCTTGTCCGGCGACACGCCGATGTCAAAGGCATCGGAAAATTCGCTCTTGAGCCGCAGGGTCGGGATTAGCGAGCACAGATTGGCGTTGCCGCAGCGCTCGCCGAGACCGTTCAGCGTTCCCTGGATTTGCCGGACGCCCGCGCGCACCGCGGCGAGCGAATTGGCGACCGCCTGATCGGTGTCGTTATGGGCATGAATGCCGACGTGATCGCCCGGAATGTGCTTCAGCACCTCGGTGACGATGGTCTCGACTTCGTGCGGCATGGTGCCGCCATTGGTGTCGCACAACACTACCCAGCGCGCGCCGGAATCATAGGCAGCCCGGGCGCAGGCGACCGCGAACTCCGGATCTTCCTTGTAGCCATCGAAGAAATGCTCGCAGTCGAGCATGACCTCGCGGCCCGCCGACTTCGCGGCCTTCACGCTGTCGCGGATCGAGGCAAGATTTTCCTCGTTGGTGGTCTCGAGTGCGACGCGCACCTGATAGGCCGAAGACTTCGCGACAAAACAGATCGCATCGGCTTTGGCTTCCAGCAGCGCCGCCAGACCTGGGTCATTCGAGGCCGAACGGCCCGGACGCCGCGTCATTCCGAACGCGGTGAAGCTGGCGTGATCGAGCTTCGGCTTCGTTGCAAAAAACTCGGTGTCGGTAGGATTCGCGCCGGGATAGCCGCCCTCGACATAATCGATGCCGAGGTCATCGAGCATGTGCACGATCAACTGCTTGTCATGCAACGTGAAATCGACGCCGTTGGTCTGGGCACCGTCGCGCAGCGTGGTATCGAACAGATAAAGGCGTTCGCGGTTCATTTGGGAACTCCCGGCGCTGGGCCGTGGACAAGCATCTTCTGCATCGTGGTGTTGGCAAGCCACTCACCGTTGATCGACACGGTATTACGCTGCATGCCGACATAACCGCGCTTTAGGAAGAACTCCTGCGCATTGTCGCTGGCGTCGACCGTGAGACTCTTCGCGCCGCGGCCGCCGGCGAGCTTTTCCAGCGCCTCGCAAAGCATCGACGCCACGCCCTGCCCGACCGCACTGGGGTGAACATAGAGCATGTCGATATGATCTACGCCTTTCAACGAGGCAAAGCCAACAGGTGAATTCTGCAGCGTCGCGATCAGCGTGAGTTCGGATGCCAAGCGCTTGCCGAATTGTTCTTCGTCATCGGCGGCGCTTGCCCAGGCCTGCTGTTGGGCTTCGCTGTAGTCGTCGCCGGTCAATCCCTCGATGCTGGCGGCGAAGATCGCCGCAAGCACGGGCGTATCCTCGCCAAGGAACGGCCGCAGTGCAGGTTTGGGGAGCGCCTGTCCCATCGCCTCAAAATACTCCGAACAGCTTTAGTGCAAGCAAGACGGCCGCCGCGACGACGACCCATTTGAGAACGATGTAATAGCGCCAGTACTCCGGAAAAGGCGTGTCGGGCTTGCTCATCGTGCGATCTCCCAAGTGGTCACAGGCTTGCCATTAGCATCCTTGCCGTCCTTCAGCACAACACCCATGCCGGCGAGTTCGTCGCGGATACGATCGGACTCCTTGAAGTCTTTTCGCGCGCGTGCGACGGCGCGATCCAAGATCAATGCATCGACGCGGCTCGAATCGATATCCGACTTCTGATGTCTAAGGATATCCTGCAATCCCACTTCCTTCAGACCGAAGCCCAGGAAATTACAGGTCGCCTTTAGATCGCAAGCGGCTTGGTAATCCCCCGCGCGACCCCTTGCCGCCAGCGCGTGAAGCTGCACAACGACCTGAGAGGTATTTAAATCATCGCTCAGCGCCGCAAGAACATCCGGTGAAATATTGCCGTCCTCGATATCCACGCTGCGCGTAATATGCAGAAAACCATCAAGAGCCACGGCAGCCTGTTCGGTCGCGTGTCGCGTCCAATCAATCGGCGAACGATAGTGAGTCATCAACATTTGAAAGCGCAACACCTCGCCCGGCCAATCGTACAGCAACTCCCTAATTGTTACGAAATTGCCGGTCGATTTCGACATCTTGTCGCCCTCGACCTGCAGAAAGCCATTGTGCATCCAATAGTTCGCCATCGTTGGCGTACCGTGCGCGCAACGGGACTGGGCGATTTCGTTCTCGTGATGGGGAAAGATCAGGTCCAGACCGCCGCCATGAATATCGAAGACGTCGCCAAGATAGGCGGCACTCATGGCCGAGCATTCGATGTGCCAGCCCGGACGTCCCCTGCCCCACGGGCTTTCCCATCCCGGCTCGTTGGCGGAGGACTGTTTCCAAAGAACGAAGTCGGCCGGATTTTTCTTGTGCGCCTCCACCGCGATGCGCACACCGGCCTGCTGCTCCTCAAGCTTGCGGCCCGACAACATTCCATAGTCCGGCATCGACGCAGTATCGAACAGCACCTCGCCGCCGGCCTCATAGGCATGGCCGCGCGCGAGCAACTGCCCGATCAGCGTAACCATGTCGGCCTTGCCGTCGGCACGCGGCAGAACAAATTCGGTCGCGCGCGGCTCGAACGTCGGCGGCAGACAGCCTAGCGCCTCGACATCGGCATGAAACTGCGCGGCAGTTTTTTCGGTAACGTGGCGGATAGCCTCGTTCAACGGCAGATCCGGAAAGTCACGAACCGCGCGCGCGTTGATCTTGTCTTCGACATCCGTGATATTGCGGACATATGTAACGTGATCGGCGCCGTAGCGATGCCGCAGCAGCCGGAACAGCACGTCAAACACGATGACCGGGCGCGCGTTGCCGATATGGGCGAAGTCATAGACCGTCGGCCCGCAGACATACATGCGCACATTGTTGGGATCGAGCGGCACGAATGGCCGCTTTTCCCGGGTCAACGTATCGTACAGGCGTAAGTCCATGGATATCCCGTCCCTTGCGGCCGGGCGTCCAGTGATCTCGTGTGAGAAAAGACGGCCTCAGCCAGCGAATCGCTAGCTCATAATCTCGCGGCAAATGCCACAAATGGCGAGGAAACCGTTCATGCGGGATACCATGGGCCAGCCCGGGGGACGGCGTCAAGAGCCTACCAAAAGCCGATTTCGGCCATGAAACCGCCCCCGGCTGCCATGCTTAATCATTATTAAGGTGTTCGGTCTATCGAATGAGGTCGATCCTCTCGTTCGTCGGTGCAGCATGCGATCCATATCAGCATTTTCGGCCTGCGCGCTCCTGCTCGCGGCCTCGGCTGCATCGGCCGACAGCCGTGTGTTCATCATCGCCAACCAGGCGGACGGTTACGGTGTCGACCAGTGTCTCGCCAGGGGTGAGACTTGTGGCGCCCACGCCGCCCGGTCCTACTGCCAATCGCGGGATTTCGCCCAAGCCTCGTCCTACCGGCGTGTCGATCCGGACGAAATCACGGGGTCGGTTCCCAAGGCAGGCAAGAACTGCAACCGTGCCGGTTGCAACGAATACGTTGCCATTACTTGCCAGCGCTAAAGCCATCTGTCGCGGCAAGGGGCGACCCGCCACACCGGCGCCCCGGAAACGACGTGACGATGCCCCGAGAAGCAGGTATGTGAGGCGGCGTTGGTCGCGCCTTTCGGTTTCCACCCGCGCGGAGTTGTCCTAACGGCCGGATATGCCTGAAACGCTGATTACCCTTCTCCCGATTGATTTTGGCCGGCGCTGCGCTGCTTTGCGTAGGCGCGCTCAGCGTTGAGGCCTGGGCGCAGATGAATCCGGGTCCGCCACCTCCACAAGGGGGAACCGTCAATCCGATGTGTCCGCGGCTGGAAGCGCAATTGGCGATGATTGACCGCGGCGGCGGCGGGGATCCGGCCAAGGACGAGCAAATCCGCCGCTACCAGGAGGCCGCGGCCAAGCAGCAGGGCGAGCTCGATCGCGTCACCTCGCAGGCCAAGCGCATGGGTTGCGACAGTTCGGGATTTTTCTCGCTGTTCAGCGGACAGTCGGCGCAGTGCGGACCGGTCAACAACCGGATTCAGCAGATGCGGGCCAATCTGGATCAGATCACGACCAGTCTCGAGCGGCTGCGCGGGGGCGGCTTCGGCGACGCCGAGCGCGACAATCAGCGCCGCTCGGTCCTGCAGGCGCTCGCCCAGAATAATTGCGGACCGCAATATGCCAACGCGGTGCGCGGCCCGGGCAATTTTCTGGATAATTTGTTCGGGAATAACAACAGCATTCCAAACGTGCCTAGCGCCGATCTGGGCCCGCAATCCGGGACCTTCCGCACGGTCTGCGTCCGCAGCTGCGACGGTGCTTATTTTCCGATCTCGTTTGCCACCGTGCCCGCCCGCTTCCCTGACGACGAAAAGACCTGCAAGAATCTCTGCCCGGCGGCGGAGGCGACCCTGTACGCCTATCGCAACCCCGGCGAAGACATGAACCAGGCGGTGTCGATCAACGGTCAGCCTTATTCGTCGTCGCCGAATGCGTTTCGCTATCGTCAGGAGTTCAATCCTTCCTGCGCGTGCAAGGCTGTCGGACAAACGTGGTCAGACGCACTGAAAAGCATCGACGATAAAGCCGCTGCCGAACAACAAGGCGACATCATTGTCACCGAAGAGAGTGCGAAGAAAATGTCGCGGCCGCTACCGAAAGCCGCTCCAGTCGCCGCGAAGAAGGGCGCAGTACCCGCCGCGGGCGCGGCGGCAAGTACGCCCGCGCCCGACGTCCCGGCAGCCGCAGCGCCTTCAACCGGTACCGCATCGGAAAACAAGTCGATCCGATCGGTGGGTCCGACCTTTATCCCCGCCCGCTGATTCATCCGTCAAAAGCTTCCGCCGATCCGCGGCTCGCGCGCGACACCAGGGTGTCGTCGGGTTCGGGCAGCGGCTTGCCGGCATCGCGAAATTTGTTGGTGATGGGATAGCGGCGGTCGCGCCCGAAATTCCGGCTCGTCACCTTGACGCCTGGCGCCGCCTGGCGCCGCTTGTACTCGGCGATGTTGAGCAGGCGATCGATCCGCGCCACCACTTCGCGATCGAACCCCGCCGCCACGATCGACGCCAGCGGCTCTTCACGCTCCACCAGCCGTTCCAGGATCGCATCCAGGATATCGTAGGGCGGCAACGAATCCTGATCGGTCTGGTTTTCACGCAGCTCCGCGGTCGGCGGTCGCGTGATGATGTTGACGGGAATGACTTCGCCCGACGGCCCCAGCGCGCCGTCGGGTTTCCACGAATTGCGCAAGCTCGAGAGCCGGAACACCTCAGTCTTGTAGATATCCTTGATCGGATTATAGCCGCCGTTCATGTCGCCATAGAGCGTGGCGTACCCCACGGACATTTCCGACTTGTTGCCGGTGGTAACCACCATCGCGCCGGTCTTGTTGGAGATCGCCATCAACAGCGTGCCGCGCGTGCGTGCCTGCAGATTCTCTTCGGTGATGTCGCGGGGCAGTCCGGCGAATGTCCCCGCCAGGATCTCTTCAAAGCCGTTCACGGCTTGCGCGATCGGCAGCACCTCGTAGCGGATGCCCAGCGCGCCCGCGAGTTTTGCCGCGTCATCGAGCGACACCTGCGCGGTGAATCGGTATGGCAGCATCACGCCGCGGACACGCTCCGCACCGAGCGCATCGACCGCAATCGCCGCGCATAGTGCCGAGTCGATGCCGCCGGAGATGCCCAGCAGCACGCCGGGAAACCCGTTCTTCCCGACATAGTCGCGCAAGCCGAGCACACAGGCGGCGTAGTCGCCCTTGTCGCCATCGACCAACGGCGCAATGGGTCCGGTGCAGCGCCAGCCGGCCTCGCCTTTGCTCCAGCGCAACGTCGTGATGTTTTCTCCGAATGCCGGCAATTGCGCAGCCACCGAGAGGTCGGCATTCAGCGCAAACGATGCGCCGTCGAATAAAATCTCGTCCTGCCCGCCAACCTGATTGAGATAGATCAGCGGAAGCCCGCTTTCGGTGACGCGCGCCACCGCGATCGACAGCCGCACATCATTCTTGTCGCGGTCGTAAGGTGAGCCGTTCGGCACAACAAGGATTTCCGCGCCGGTCTCCGCGAGACACTCCACGACGTTTTCGTAATCCTCCGACTCCTCCAGCCAGATGTCTTCGCAGATGGGCACACCGACCCGGATGCCGCGGACCGTCACCGGGCCCGCGGCAGGACCGCGCGCGAACAGGCGCTTTTCATCAAACACGCCGTAATTCGGCAGGTTGGCCTTGAAGCGAAGCGCAGCGATGCGTCCATCGTCCAGCAACGCGCAGGCATTGTAGAGCTTGCCGTCCTCGACCCAGGGACTGCCGATCAGGACAGCCGGTCCGCCGTCGGCGGTTTCCCGCGCAAGCTCCTCGATCGCGGCACGGCATGCCGATTGAAACGCCGGCTTCAGGACCAGGTCTTCCGGGGGATAGCCGGTAATGAACAATTCGGGCAAGACGACGAGATCGGCGCCGTCAGCCCGCGCCTGAGCGCGCGCGGCGCGCGCTTTGGCGGCATTGCCCACGACATCGCCCACCGTAGGGTTCAACTGGGCCAGCGTGATTGTAAATTGATCGGCACGTTCGGTCATGGAGCGATGGTGCCTTGCGCAGGGCCAAACTGCAATTGCATGCTTTAGATCGCGCCCATGCGTTCGGCGATGGCAAACAACCAGAACAGACCGGCCATCACCAGCGCCACCCCCACCGCCGCGGACCCCATATCCTTGACCTGCCCGATCTGCGGATCGTGATCGGTCGTCAGCCGGTCGGCGAGCTTCTCGATCGCGGTATTGAGCAGCTCAACGACCAGCACCAGGGCGACAACGGCGACGAGTTCGACCCGGCGCATCGTGGTCGCGCCGATCAGCCATGCCAGCGGCAGGGCGAGCGCCAGGGCGGCGAGTTCTTCGCGAACGGCCTGCTCCGAGCGGATAGCAAAGGCCAGGCCGTTGCGCGTGTTGATCGTGGCACGCCAAAACCGCAGCAACTCAAAGTCCCGCTGCGACTGACATCGGCTTGACCTTGCCGCCGCGCTCTTGCTTGAGCAATTCCGCGATCAGGAAAGCCATGTCGATCGACTGCTCGGCATTGAGCCGGGGATCGCAGACCGTATGATAGCGATCGTTGAGATCCTCATCGGTAATGGCGCGCGCGCCGCCGATGCATTCGGTCACGTCCTGGCCGGTCATTTCCAGATGGACACCGCCCGCGTGCGTGCCTTCCGCCGCGTGGATGGTGAAAAACGACTTCACTTCCGACAATATCCGATCGAACGGGCGGGTCTTGTAGCCGCTGGTGGAGGTAATGGTGTTGCCGTGCATCGGATCGCATGACCAGACCACCACATGACCTTCACGCTGCACGGCGCGAATCAATTGCGGCAGGTGCTCGCCGACCTTGTCCGAACCGAAGCGGTTGATAAGCGTGAGCCGTCCCGGCTCATTGTCCGGGTTGAGCACCTCGATCAGCCGCAACAGTTCGTCCGGCTTGAGTGACGGGCCGCATTTCAATCCGATCGGATTCTTGATGCCGCGGAAATATTCCACGTGACCGTGATCGAGCTGGCGGGTGCGATCGCCGATCCAAATCATATGGCCCGACGTCGCGTACCAGTCGCCGGTTGTGGAATCGACCCGCGTGAAGGCCTGCTCGTATCCGAGCAGCAGCGCTTCGTGACTGGTGTAGAAATCGGTGGCGCGCAGTTCCGGGTGGCTTTCCAGATCGAGCCCGCAGGCGCGCATGAAGTTCAGTGCGTCCGAGATTCGATCCGCCAGTTCCTTGTAACGGCGCGACTGCGGGGAATCCTTCAGGAAACCAAGCATCCACTGGTGCACGCTGCCGAGATTGGCAAATCCACCGGTCGCGAAGGCGCGCAGCAGATTTAGCGTCGCCGCCGACTGGCGGTACGCCATCAATTGGCGCTGCGGATCGGGCGTGCGCGATTGCGCCGTGAAGGCGATATCGTTGACAATGTCGCCGCGGTAACTCGGCAGTTCGACGCCATTGATCTTTTCGGTCGTTGACGAGCGCGGCTTGGCAAACTGTCCGGCGATGCGGCCGACCTTTATCACCGGCACCGCACCTGCATAGGTCAGCACCACAGCCATCTGCAGCAACACGCGAAAGAAATCGCGAATATTGTTGGCGCCATGCTCGGCGAAGCTTTCGGCGCAATCGCCCCCCTGCAGCAGGAAGGCCTCGCCGGCGGCAACGCGGGCAAGCCCCTTCTTCAGATTGCGAGCCTCACCTGCAAAAACCAGCGGAGGAAACGTGGCAAGCTGCGCCTCGACTTCGGCCAACGCTTTCGCGTCGGGATAATCGGGTATTTGCAGCACCGGCCTGGCGCGCCAGCTGTCGGGTGTCCACCGCTCGGACATGACGTTAACTCCTGAACAAAAACCGCCACTTATCGCAGGTAGCGAAGGGCCGGGTTATACACAGGCTGATGAAGGACCGCCAGTTGGAATTCCGCTCCTTGAGACAAGCCCTTGCGGCTAAAGCTGAATTCGCATTTGCTGGGACCGTCGCGAGAGCAAGGGGAAATCGCGGTGAAAAAGGCTGCGCTGGACGACGTTTGGTCGTCCCGGCCAAGCGAAGCGCGAGCCGGGACCCATGCGCCGTGTGCTCTCGGCTTGAGCACGTAACCACGAAAGCCGGTGGTTATGGGTCCCTGCGCCGCGTGCGCAATTGCGCTCCAGGCAGGGACGACGAATAACGCGTGCACGCGCATCCACATCCCCGCGGCGCGAATGCGCCCGAGTTGTGCATGAACTTCCGCCCGATAGAGGGCGTGGGGAATGCCGGGTGCCCGCCGCACCCGCAGCCTCGCGTGCGAAATAAAACAAAGCACACGAGCATAGTCACCACGGTTACAGCCGGAATCACCCGGCATTCCCGCACGCGAATGGTTTTAACGGCTTCCTTCGTGCTCTCCCCGGTGATCGGGCTTTATTGTCACCGTCATCAGCGGATATGGCCTGTCTAAAGCCCGGTCGGGCCGACACGCCTCCGCTGACTTGACGCCGGCGTCGAGGCGTCAGGACCACACGACTTCGCCGTCCGCGACAGGCATCTGTCGTCCGCCCGCCCGGCGATCGCTCACGGGAAAACCCGCCCTGCCATCACAAAGCGCGCCCGACGCTGCCGCGTCCACCGCATCCCGCGCCCAACGTCCGTGACGATCGCGAAACGCCCCTCATGTGAGGCGGGACGGCGGCGGATATAGTGGTGATTTGGGGGGACGGCGAAGAAGGATTTTTATGAGAATGGGGCTGGACAGGCAAACCACCAGCCCCGCTGATTTGCCCGACGGGCCGATCACTACTCGTATGATTTTCATGCAAGCGGTAATTCGGGGGAACACGGAGTCAACAGGCTTCCAAATCCTCAGTTTCGATCATCCGACACGGTGATCCGATTTTCAAATCATCGTTGCGGAATCCGGTTACGTGTGCGACGCTCTGTAGCGTTACACGATGGCAAAAATCGCAAGGTAGCAAACATGGACGATAGCCTGCCCGAACTGGGTGACCTCGAACGAGAGGTAATGCAATTGGTTTGGGCCAACGGTCCGATAACGGCCGAGGCCGTGCGTGAGCGGCTTTCTCGTCCTCTCAAGGAATCCACGGTTCGGACCGTCCTGCGACGACTGGAAGACAAGGGCTACACGACACACACGGTGGACGGGCGAACCTATGTCTATCATGCGGCTGAACCACGCGGACGGGTTGCGGCAAAAGCCGTCCAGCGTATCGTCGATTGGTTCTGCAACGGCTCTGTCGAAGAGGTTCTGGTTGGCATGGTGGATACGGCCATGCTCGACCAACGGCAGTTGCGAGCGCTTGCTGACCAGGTTGTGAAAGCAAAGGCGAGGAGAGGGAAAAAATGATGCTGACGATTCTTGCGGAGTCGGCGCTGCGCTCGTTGTTTCTCGGAAGCGTCGTGTGGATTGGCTTAAATCTTCTTCGTGTGCGAAATCCGCACGTGCATATGACATCCTGGGTAACGGTGCTGGTTGCCTCGTTGTCGATGCCGCTGCTGATGCATTGGACCACGGTGAGCATCACCCTGGACGCGTTGCCGGTGCCGGCTCCTGAAAACCTGTGGTCCGCCGGCAGTCCGTTGCCGGAGTCGCTGCGCTCGCCGCTTCCATCGGAGCTGGGTATGCCCGTCGCGGCTCGCGGCGAGAATTACGAGGCTGTCAATTGGTTGGCCCTCGCGACGGTAGCTTACGCGTTTGTCGCCGGCATGCTGTTGCTGAGATTGGCAGTCGGCATCTGTCTGACATGGCGTCTGGCCCGCGCCGCAAAACCGATGAGTGAGCCCTGGACCGCCGACTGGAGCGTGCGCGTGAGCAACGTCATCGGCGGGCCGGTCACTTTCGGATCAACCATTCTGCTTCCTCCTCAATGCTTCGATTGGGATTTGCCGAAGCGCCAAGCCGTGCTCGCCCACGAGGGTGCCCACGTCGCCAACCGCGATTTCTATGTCCTGCTTCTTGCCTCGCTCAATCGTGCGGTGTTCTGGTTCAATCCATTCGCGTGGTGGCAGCTCGTCCGGCTGGCCGAACTTGCCGAAATCATAAGCGACGCCCGGGCGCTCGAAGTTGTTGAAGACAAACTGTCTTACGCGGAGATTCTCCTCGATCTGGTGCAGCACGTTCGGCGGGCGCCAGCGGGTCTGGAAATGGCAAGGGCGTGTACGATACGCGCGCGCGTGGAGCGCATTCTCGCTGCACCCATAGCCCCTGCGAAGCTGGGCTGGCGGAAACGAACCTGGACTGCGGCAGTCATCCTGCCGGTTGTCATCGTCTCTGCTGGCAGCATCGCCTACAGCACGCCGCCGGTGTCCACGCTGGCCGTTAACGGCGCAGCAGACGCGAACACAGCGGCGCGCAAGCCCCGGTCTGTCTCCTTCTATTCATTGGGGCGGACATCGATCTTCACCGTTTTTCGGGAAGGCGACGATCTCTTCGGGCAACTCAGCGGGCAGCGAAAACTCCGATTGGCCGCTGCGACCGATGGAACGTATTTCTACCCGGCCGCTGCCGCCCAGATCAATTTGGCCGTCGGCGATGAGCGACAACCGTCCGAAGTGGTGTTAAGTCAGAATGGTCACGACTTGCGAGCCGCGCGGATCGCCGAAATGTCGTGGCAAGGCATGGAGGCCGATGCAAGGCCGCTGGATTCATACGTCGGCGCGTACGAGTTGGCTCCGAACCGCGTTCTCACCATAACAAGCTACGGCAACCGGCTGTATGTACAGGAGACGGGACGGCCGAGATTCGAGGTCGCGGCCCATGGCGCCGATGCCTTTTCAAGCCACCATGATGATCTCGTAATTTTCCTGCGCGACAGCCAGGCAAAGGTGACACAGCTTCTGCTCCAGGAGCCGGTGTCGGGCGCCCGAACTCGCGCCGCGGGTCGCCGTTGCCAGGGCAAAGATGATCGAAGACAAATTCGCGCGGCGAATTGCAGAAGTTCCAGATCGATTTAGGGAGCAAACCCCGCTGCCAGGCAGCAAAGAGGCAATCCTGCGAGGGATCGATGACCTGCAACGCGGCGCTCCGAACTATGACCGAATGAGCGCATCACTGGCTGCCAAAATCCGAAGGCAGGCGCCGGAGCTGCAGGCCATGTTCAAGGCGCTCGGCACGGTAGAGTCGATCTTCTTTCGCGGCGTCGGACCCGGTGGTTACGACTTTTATGGCGTGAAGTTCGCCCATGGGTTTGCGGAGTTTCGGCTTCTGCTGGCAGCGGATGGCAAGGCCGACGATGTCATCTTCCGGGCAGACGGCAATGACGAGCCCGGCGGGATAGCCTCCTGTGCGAGCGAACAGGATTTGAGACCCCGGGCCGACACCGCGCCGATCCACTTGCTGTTCTACAACGCCACCGGCACGGGCATCCAACTTTACAAGCTCAACTCCGAAGGAACACGCACGGCCCAGGGCACGATCGACGAGAACATGTCCACCTCAGTCCTGACCTCGGTCGACAGTCCATGGGTTGTCGCCGATACGTCGGGGAAATGTCTTGAGATCGTGCTGCCCGGACAGCACACGCGTTATCATACGGTCGAGGCGGCCGGTGCGAACGGTCGGCCAGAGCACCCGGTGTCGCGGCGCACGGCTCCCCTGACAGGGAGCGAACAGATGCTGCGCCAGTACATCGAGGCGTTGGGGCGCGGCGAGCCGAATTACGATCGCATGACTTCTGAAGTGGCGGCGCAGACGCGACAGCAACTTCCCTTTAACCAGGCGATTGTGAGCCGGCTCGGCCCGCTGCGCGCCATGTCGTTTCGGGGAGTGACGAGCATGGGCAGCGACATATACATGGCGCATTTCGCCAATGGTACGGCGGAATGGCGGATTAGCTTAGTCAAAGACGGCATGATCGGACGAATTGCGCTGGGTCCGCAGTAGGCGAGGATTTCCGGTTCTGGCTCGGATTTCGCCCAAATGGCTGCGGGAAATCGGGTTCGATCTGATGTCGGGCATTTAGGCTCCGCGTTCAGGGCTCCATCGGTACTTGCACTGAAAAATCCCCAATGCTACAATTCGTAGCGCTACGCCATGTAGTCAGGTTTCAGAGGCTGTTGCCGTGAGCAGTTCCGCAAAGGCCGAGGCAGTGTTGGCTCTCCATCGGTTCGGGATGGGGCCGCGCCCGGGATCGATTGCGGCTATCGAGGCCGACCCCCGCGGGGCGTTGATCGCCGAACTCGATCTACCGTCCGCTGGCGAGGTTGCGGCTGCCAGTCTGCCTTCGAGCGCCAAGGCGTTCCGCGCAGTGACCGATGCGTATGCAAAGCGGCAGGCCAAGGCGATCGTCGCGAAGAAAGAACAGGACGCGAAACGACAGCAGATGGCCGAAGCGGCCTCCATGACGGAGGGTGCCGCGGAGGGCACGAGCGAGATGGCGGCGAAGATCGCCGCTGAAGCTGTCCCCGATCCGGGACGGCCGATTTATCTCGAAGAGGCGCGGGTTCGCATCGCGGCGGCGCTTGGCACCGAGATCGGATTTGGCGAGCGCCTTGTTTGGTTCTGGTCCAATCATTTCTGCGTCTCGGCCGACAAGATCAGGAGCATGTCCGGCGCCTATGAGCGCGAGGCCATCCGTCCTCACGTGCTTGGCCGCTTCACCGATCTGTTGCTGGCTGCCGAGGGCCATGCGGCCATGCTGTTCTATCTCGACCAGACCGTTTCGATGGGTGCGAATTCGGTCGCCGGCATCAACCGCACCCGTGGCCTCAACGAAAATCTCGCGCGCGAGATCCTGGAGTTGCATACGCTGGGCGTGCGGAGCGGCTACACTCAGGAGGACGTCATCGGCTTCGCCAACGTGCTGACCGGTTGGACCCTCGTGCCGCCGGGCGACAATCCCGAGCATGGCGGCGAATTCACGTTCAATCCCCGTTTGCACGAGCCCGGTGCGCAGAAAGTCCTGGGAAAGATTTACGAAGACGAAACGGTGGAACAGGGACGTGCCGTGCTCCGCGATCTCGCCGCGCATCCCGCGACTGCCACGCATGTCGCCACCAAGCTGGCCCGCCATTTCATTGCCGACACGCCTCCCGCTCCGCTGGTGGAGAGGATGGCAAAGGTGTTCCTTGATACCGGCGGCGATCTCAAGGAAATCGCCAAGGCGATGGTTTCGTCTCCCGAAGCCTGGACCGAGCCGCCCACCAAACTCAAGCGGCCGAGCGAGTGGGTCGTCGGCATGGTGCGGGCAACCGGCCTTTCGCAAGCAGACCCCGCGCGGTTCACGGATGGGCAAGCCCTGCTTGGCGAACCCCTGTGGCGTCCGTCGTCGCCCAAGGGCTTTCCGGACGACGAAGGATCCTGGATCAACGGAATGGGGCGGCGGCTCGACGTCGCTAATAATTTCGCCGAACGGCTGTCAGGCGGGGTTGATCCGCAGGATGTCATCGAGACCGTGCTCGGATACCTGGTGTCCTCAGAGGTGAAGCAGGCGGTGAGCCGCGCCGAGAGCCGCCAGCAGGCGCTCGTGCTGCTGTTCATGTCGGCAGAATTCCAGAGGAGGTGAGCATGACCATTCGCCACCATCTGCCCAGCCGCCGCGAGGCGCTGCTTGGGGCCGGCGCCTTGTTCGCATGGAGCCAGATGCCGAAACTCGCGCGGGCGGATGGCCGCGATCCGCGCATGCTCGTCATCGTGCTGCGGGGCGCGCTCGATGGTCTGGGCGCGGTCGCACCGGTCGGCGATCCCGACTGGATCGGCCTGCGCGGCGACCGCGCTCTGGTGCTCGACGGCAAACCACCCGCGCTGCCGCTGGACGCCTTCTTTGCGCTCAACCCTGCGATGCCGAACCTGCACCGGCTCTACAAGGCGCAGCAGGCCACCATCGTGCATGCCACGGCGACGCCCTATCGCGAGCGTTCGCATTTCGACGGTCAGGATGTTCTCGAAAGCGGGATCGAGCGGCCGGGCGCCGTCGACACCGGCTGGCTCAATCGTGCGCTCGCCGAACTGGCATCGGACGGCCGGGTGGATCCGCGCGGTAGCCGCGTGCTTGGCGTTGGTTCGGTGACCCCGCTGGTGGTCCGCGGCCGCGCGCCGGTTCTGTCGTGGGTGCCGCAACGATTGCTCCCGGCCAGCGATGACACGCAGGCCCGCTTGCTGGATTTGTATCAGCACACCGATCCGCGACTGGCGGTTGCGCTCGAGGCGCGGATCCGCCTGGCTGCGCTTGGACCTACTGCAGCGTCGGAAGCCGCAATGGCCGACGGCGCACCGCTTACAGCTCCGGGCATTGCGGGCGTGCGCGCCTATTTCGCCGAGGCCGCAGGCGCGGCGGCGCGCTTTCTCGCCAAGCCGGATGGTCCCCGGGTCGGGGCGATGGGCTTTGTCGGCTGGGATACGCACATCAACGAGGGCGCGGCCTCCGGACAGCTCGCCAACCTGCTTGGAGCTCTCGACGGCGCGCTGGCCGCGATCGAGAAGAACATGGGCGACGCCTGGCGCGAGACGGCCGTCGCCGTCGTTACGGAGTTCGGCCGCACCGCGCGCATCAACGGCACCAACGGAACCGACCACGGCACCGGCACCGTTGCCTTTCTCGCCGGAGGCGCACTGCGGGGCGGACGCATGGTCGCCGACTGGCCGGGACTGAAGCCCGCTCAGCTCTACGAGGAGCGCGACCTCAAACCAACCACCGATCTGCGCTCAGTCCTCAAGGGACTGCTCAGGGATCATCTGAGAGTTGAAGAGAGCGTGCTCGCAAGTACCGTGTTTCCCGGCAGTACCGACGTCGTTCCGACCGCCGGTCTCGTAGGCTAACGAGGAGGCCTGTCATGAAGCCACTCGCCATTATCCTGTCGCTCGCAATTTCCGCCCTTGCCCTATCATCCGAATTCCCAACCGCGTCAGCCAGCAAAATGAACGGCAAGTGTTGCGCGTCGTCCGACGGCGGACGCTCTTTTAGATACAGGCTGGCAATGAGGAGGGCTGCAATCCCCCACACATGCAGCGCTTATGCAGCCTCGTGCATTCGCGATTCCAGCGCGCGGGCGGACAGGTTCCAGATGTGCCTCGCGGCGAAAGCGCAATGTATGCGGACGGGCGTTCATGTTGGCCCCTACAGCGGCAGGCAATTCGCCGGGATGCAAAAAATGTAAAAAATGTAGTGACCTGGTGTCTCGCTATTGGTCCTGACGTCGTGCTCGACTTCGACATTCCGGCCTTCCCATGTTGATTCTCACTGCCCGCGAACTCGAATTTCTCGCCAGCTTGAACACGGGCTGGAGGAGGCTCTATTGGAGCGAGCTCGCGCGTCTCCTGAAAGAGGGTGACAATACATGCGACGCCCGGCACGAAGCCTACGTGCAGAAAGGGCGAGCTGCGGTGGAATGGATAGAGGCAGGGAATAGGCGCTAAGAGGATTATTCCGCGGCTTCACGCACATGGCGCGCGCTTGGCGTCCGCATCGTCACCAGTTCTTCGGCCGCGGTCGGATGCAAAGCCATCGTGGCATCGAAATCGGCCTTCGTTGCCTTCATTTTGACGGCGATGCCGAGCACCTGCACCATTTCGGCGGCGCCGTCGCCCACGATATGACAGCCGATGACGCGGTCGCTGGTGGCATCGACGATCAGCTTCATCAACACCCGCGTGTCGCGGCCGGACATCGTTGCCTTCATCGGCTTGAAATTGGCCTTGTAGATGTCGACGTGCCTGAATTGGGCACGCGCCTGCGTTTCCGTCAGTCCGACCGTGCCGATCTCCGGCTGGGAAAATACCGCGGTCGGAATGTCGGCATGATCGACCTCAACCGGCCGCTTGCCGAACACGGTATCCGCAAAGGCGTGGCCCTCGCGGATCGCGACCGGCGTCAGGTTGATGCGATGGGTAACGTCGCCGATCGCGTAGATGTTCGGCACTGAGGTCCGCGAGAAACTGTCGACCGCGATCCCGCCGTTGTTGGGATTGATGTCGACGCCGGTCCTTTCGAGCCCGAGATGGGTGACATTCGGATGCCGTCCGATTGCGAACATCACCTGGTCGGATGCCACGCTCGAGCCATTCGACAGATGCGAGGTGAATTCCTTGCCGTGCTTGTCGATCCTGTTCACCGTACAGCCGGTGAGAATGGTGATGCCTTGCTTTTCCATCTCGGCGCGCACATGGGTGCGGACGTCGTCATCGAAGCCGCGCAGTATATTTTCGCCGCGATAGATCAGTGTGACATCGGAGCCGAAGCCCGCAAAGATGCAGGCGAATTCCAGCGCGATATAACCGCCGCCCTGAATTACGATTCGCTTCGGAAGCGAATCCAGATGAAATGCTTCGTTCGAAGAGATCACGTGCTCGATTCCGGGAATCGCAAGTCCATGATTTGGAGCGCCACCGGTCGCGATCAGCACATATTTCGATTTGACGGCTTCGCCGGACCCGAGCCGAAGCGTATGCGCATCCTCGAACACCGCGCGCGTCTTGACGATGCGGGCGCCGGATTTCTCCACATTGGCGGTGTAGGCCGCCTCCAGCCGCGCGATCTCCTTGTCCTTGTTGGCGATCAAGGTCGGCCAGTCGAAGGTCGCGGAAGGAATTGTCCAGCCGAAGCCCGCCGCGTCCTCGATCTCGTGATGGATGTGAGACGCATAGACCAGAAGCTTTTTCGGCACGCAGCCGCGGATCACGCAGGTGCCGCCCATCCGGTATTCTTCGGCGACCATGACGCGGGCGCCATGCCCGGCGGCGATGCGGGCGGCGCGAACCCCGCCCGAACCTCCCCCGATGACAAACAGGTCGACGTCGAACTCAGCCATGTCAGCCCCGATCGAGATCAGATTCCGTGATCAGATTTCCTTGCCGCGCTTGCGCATCTCGGCGCGGAATTGCGCATTGACCACTTCGGCGAAACTCTGGGCCCACTGGTTCATATAGGACATGCTGAATTGAATTGCCCTCGGCTCCGTCGAGAGCAATTTCTGACCGAGCGGCGACTTGTAAAACGCGACCAGGTCCTTCAACTCCTGCTCGGTGAACTCGTTGGCATAGACCTTCGCCATTCCTTCGCCGATTTCCTTCTCGCGACCGGCAAGGCTCTGAGCGACGATCACGGCAACTTCGTTGAGATCCTTTTGATAGTTGAGGTTGCTCTGCAACAACGCATCCTTGGTCTGCTGGACAATGTTGGGAACAGCGTTCGCATACATCGAGCTCGCGTTCTTCATCGCCAGAATTTCCTTGGCCGCCGCGATGGCCGCCGGTGAGCCCGGCTTGAGCGGGGGTGGCTGCTGCGCCCCGGCCGGAACGCCGGCTAAGGCCAATCCAAGCACAAGGCCCGCGGCCGACAAGATTCTTGCAAGGCTCTTCATTCCGATTCTCCTAGATTGCGGTCTCATGACCGTTCAACAACACGAATTCCCTGGGAGCCTGCCAGCATCGCCGTGCTGGCCAGACCAATGAACAGCCCGTGCTCGACAACGCCCGGTATTGAGGTCAGCAAACCCGCCAGGCGCGGCGCATCGGCTATTCGTCCGAGATGGGCATCGACAATCCAGTGGCCGCCATCGGTGACAAAAACGTGGCCGTCCCTGCCCTTCCGGACCACCATTTGGCCGGAAACGCCGCCTTCCGCAAACGCTTTGCTTATAGCGCGCTGCGTCGCCGCCAGGCCGAACGGAATGACTTCTATCGGTAACGGAAAGCGGCCGAGAACTTCGACCCATTTGGTGTCGTCGGCAATCACGATCATGCGATCAGACGCCGTGGCAACGATCTTTTCGCGCAGCAATGCACCGCCGCCACCCTTGATGACATTAAGCGCGGGATCGATTTCGTCGGCGCCATCGACCGTCAGATCAAGCCGGTCGATGTCATCAAGCGTGGCCAACGGAATGCCGCACCGCAGCGCATCGACGCGGGTCGCTTCCGATGTCGGCACGCCGATAACATTGAGCCCGGCACGCACCCGTTCGCCAAGAAGTTCGACAAAATGCCTCGCGGTCGAACCGGTGCCGAGGCCAAGCTTCATGCCGTCGCGCACATGCTCCAGCGCACGCGCCGCCGCTTGCCGTTTCAGTCCGTCCATACTCACTTGCAAATGATGCCTCAAAAGCCCCTGCCGCATCCGACCAGCGATGTCCGGCGCGGGGGCATATCTAGCGTCGTTTTACGGGCAGGAACAGCGCTATACGCCGGTCCGACCGCAATTGATGGCCTTTCCGGCGAGGTGCCGCCTGGCCCCCGCTGCCTCTGGATTATGAGAGTGCCGGCCGGCTCCTACTTGCGTGATTGTACACGGACCGATAGCGGTTCTCGATGACCTCTGCCCGCATCGTTGTATTCGATCTTGACGGCACGCTCGTGGATACGGCGCCCGACCTGATCAACGCGCTCAACTTCGTTCTCGACCGCGAAGGGTTACCCCCCGTCCCGCTCCATTCCGCACGCAATATGATCGGCGCGGGAGCCCGCAGGCTGATCGAGCGCGGCCTTGAGCTGGAAGGTCGCTTTGCGAGTTTTGAAGACATCACCCGGCTCACGGGCGACTTCATCGATTACTACGCGGCCCATATCGCCGACGCCTCGCGGCCATTCGACGGTCTGGAAAGCGCGCTCGATGATCTCCAGGCGCTGGGATATCGCTTTGCGGTTTGCACCAACAAGCTGGAGTGGTTGTCGAAGCTGCTGCTGGACAGGCTGGGATTGAGTTCCCGGTTTTCCGCGATTTGCGGCGCGGACACCTTCGGCGTTTCGAAACCTGATCCAGCCATATTGCAGCAGACGGTCGCGCGCGCGGGCGGACGCCTGTCCTCGGCCATCATGGTCGGCGATGCCGGTCCCGATATTGGCGTGGCCCGCCGCGCCGGCGTTCCCGTCATCGGCGTCGAATTTGGCTATACCGACGTTCCCATTGCCGATCTCAAACCCGATCGGCTGATCAATCACATGAGCGAGCTGCCGGCAGCCGTGCAAAGTCTGACAGTTCTCCAAAACATGTGATAAGACTTTGATATTATTATACTATCCTCTAGAATAAATTCGGGTGTTAACCATCAATTAACGATGCGGAACCGTGCGGTTGCAGGGCTGTGCTGACACTCTTATGGTCGATCCGGGGATTGTGGCGGATAGCCGCCATTGGGGTGGCGGATCGTTCATGCGTCGTGTCTTTGTGATTGCCGTAGCGGGAGCTAGCCTGGCCGGCTGTTCCTCGTTCTCCACGGACGCCTTCAAGCCTACCCCGCCCACCGTGCAGGTTCAGCTCGAGTCGGTGCCGCAAGGAGCCGAAGCCCGCACATCCCTCGGGCCGGGTTGCAAGACACCATGCTCCGTCGCCGTGCCCGCTGCCGACGCCGGTTTTACGGTCACCTATGCGCTCAACAAGTTCCAGCCGGTTACCATCCCGGTGCAGGTAATCCATAGTCCCGGCGATTTCTCTTCCCCCGCCTCCACGGCGATCGATCCCAATCCAGTAGTCGCGGAGCTTGAGCCGGCGGGCCCGGCAGCGAAGGCCGCCCACACAACGCAAAAACCGAAAAAGCCGAAACCACCCGAGACCACTGCCGGGGCTGCTGCTCCCGCGGGATCGCCATTCCCCAACCCGGCGCAAGTGCCGCCCCCACCTGCCGCGCCCAGCCGTTGATGCAGCAGGCAAAGTCCGCATTGTATGCCAATGTCATCATGCATAGATTGCGGGTGCGGAACTCCTCGCCAAGCCCGTGGCGGCTGCCGCAGTGAAAAGGCGTATTGATGAACGGATCCGCGTTGAGTCCTTCCGCTGCCCTGTATGCTCCCATGACCGATCCGTTTGGCCGGACGATCAGCTATTTGCGGGCATCGGTCACGGATCGCTGCGATCTGCGCTGCTTTTATTGCATGTCCGAAGACATGACATTTCTGCCCAAAGCCGATTTGCTGACACTGGAAGAGCTGGATCGGCTTTGTTCGGCATTCATCGCCAAGGGCGTGCGAAAGTTGCGGCTTACCGGCGGCGAGCCACTGGTCCGGCGCAATGTGATGTCGCTGGTGCGCTCGCTCTCCCGCCATCTCGACACCGGTGCGCTGGGTGAACTGACATTGACGACCAATGGCTCGCAGCTTGCGCGTTTTGCAGGCGAATTGCGGGACTGCGGCGTACGCCGCATCAACGTATCCCTGGATACGCTCGATCCCGCGAAATTCCGGGCCATTACCCGCTGGGGCGATCTCGACAAGGTTCTGGCCGGCATCGAGGCCGCGCGATCGGCCGGTCTCGCCGTCAAGATCAACGCGGTGGCGCTGAAGAATCTGAACGAAGACGAAATCCCCTCGCTGATGGAATGGGCGCACGGCAAAGGCATGGCGCTAACGCTGATCGAGGTCATGCCGATGGGCGACATCGGCGAAGGACGTATCGACCAATATGTGCCGCTGTCTCTGCTTCGCGCCCGTCTCGTCAAACAATACACGATGACCGACCTCGACGATGACACCGGCGGCCCCGCGCGTTACGTCCGGGTCAGCGAGACCGGCGGCAAGCTCGGCTTCATCACTCCGATGACGCATAATTTCTGTGAGTCCTGCAATCGGGTGAGGATCACCTGCACCGGCACGCTACATACCTGTCTCGGCCACGAGGATGCCTCCGACCTGCGCAAACCGCTGCGGGCGTCCGCGGAAGATGACCTCCTCAGCGCCGCGATCGACCGCGCCATCGGCCTGAAACCGAAGGGCCACGACTTCATCATCGATCGCAGGCATAACCGCCCGAGCGTCAGCCGCCATATGAGCGTCACCGGCGGCTGAGCTTTCCGGCGCCCGGCGGGGATCCCCAGCGAGCCGAATATTCCCGTTCAATATCAACAAACTTCCAATTGACGGCGGCGTGACGCGCTGGAATGGTGCGCCAGTCTCATGCTAGCTCGGCTGGATAAGCCGCTGCGCCCCATCGGCGCGGACAAGACGGTAGAGGCACAACTGGGGAGGGCTAACGTTGCAATCGCTCCTTGAGATGAGCCGCAAAATCGACGCGTTCACGACGTGGACTGGAAAACGCCTGGCTTGGCTGATCCTTGTCGCAGTCGTGGTGTCTGCCCTTAACGCGGCGGTCCGCAAGATCTTCGCCGTCTCCTCCAACTCCTGGCTCGAGCTTCAATGGGTGCTGTTCAGCATGGTCTTCCTGCTGTGCTCGCCTTGGACGCTGCTCGACAACGAACACATCCGGATCGATATCATCAACAACATGTTGCCGAAGCGGTTGCGAGATAGCATCGACATCATGGGTCATGTGCTTTTTCTGATGCCGCTCTCAATAGTCATGATCATAACCGGTGTCCCGTTCTTCCTGCGTTCTATCGAGATCAATGAGCAATCTGGCAATGCTGGCGGACTCCCGCAATGGCCTGCCAAGTCGCTGATCATGGTTGGATTCGCGTTTTTGTTGGTCCAGGGCATTTCTGAACTGATCAAGCGTATTGCGGTGATGCGCGGGATCATCCCGGATCCACACGAATTGCAGGTGCATGCTCTCGAGGCCGAGATCGAGCACCTCGTCGAGGCGATCGAAAAACACTGATCGCCAGCGCGCTCGCAGGGGACCTTAGATGGCAGCGTTTCTTATTGCAAACATGGCGCCGATTATGTTCGCGTCGCTCGTCGTTGTGTTGCTGCTCGGTTATCCGGCGGCGTTTTCGCTTGGCGCGGTGGGACTGATCTATGCCTTCATGGGAATCGAACTCGGGGAATTCCGGCCCGACTTCCTACAGGCTCTTCCCGAACGCATCTACGGCGTGATGAATAACGATACGCTGCTCGCTATTCCGTTCTTCACGTTTATGGGATTGGTGCTCGAACGATCCGGAATGGCGGAGGATCTGCTCGATACGATCGGGCAGCTGTTCGGCACCATTCGAGGTGGCCTCGCTTACGCGGTGGTGTTCGTCGGCGCTTTGCTCGCGGCCACTACTGGCGTGGTCGCCGCCTCCGTCATTTCGATGGGTCTGATCTCGTTACCGATCATGTTGCGTTACGGATACGACCGCCGCATGGCTACCGGTATTATCGCGGCTTCAGGAACACTGGCGCAGATCATTCCACCCTCGCTGGTGCTCATCGTGATGGCAGACCAACTCGGGAAGTCGGTCGGCGATATGTACGAGGGCGCATTTATTCCGGGATTGGTGCTCGCAGGTCTTTATGCCGGATACGCGTTCCTTGTTACGCTGGTGTTCCCCAAGGCGGCTCCGGGCTTGCCGATGGAGGCAATCGGCTTTCGCGAGAAAGACGGCAGCCGCGGGCTTGCATCGCTGGGCGTACTCACCGTCGCAAGCGTCTTCTTCGGATGGTTCATGATGCGAAACTCCGAAACGCATGGCGCCGATTTCGTCGTACTCAGTATGTTCTTCGGCATCCTGTTTGCATTCTTCGTCGCGGTTCTGAACTGGATCATCGACAAGCTTACGGGGTTTCGTTTCCTGTCTGCGATGGCGCAACAGACAACGTTTGTTATGGTGCCACCGCTGTTTCTGATTTTCCTGGTGCTGGGCACAATTTTCGTCGGCATCGCCACACCGACCGAGGGCGGCGCGATGGGCGCTTCCGGCGCAATCATCCTCGGCGCAGCCAAGCGCCGGCTGAGCTGGGATCTGATACGCCAGGCAACGGAAGCAACCGCCAAACTCTCCGCCTTCGTCGTCTTTATTCTGGTCGGCGCACGCGTGTTCTCGCTGACATTCTACGGCGTGAACGGCCATATATGGGTCGAAAATCTGCTGACTTCGCTGCCCGGCGGCCAGTTCGGCTTTCTCATTTTCGTAAACGCCTTTGTCTTCGTACTCGCCTTCTTCCTCGATTTCTTCGAACTTGCCTTCATCGTTATTCCGCTGCTCGGGCCGGCCGCGGAGCATCTCGGTATCGATCTGATCTGGTTCGGTGTAATCCTCGGCGTTAATATGCAGACCTCGTTCATGCATCCGCCATTCGGGTTCGCGCTGTTCTACCTGCGCTCTGTAGCGCCGAAGGAATCCTACCTCGACCGGGTCACCGGCAAGCGGATGGACCCTGTTACAACCGGCCAAATCTATTGGGGTGCGGTGCCGTTCGTTTTAATCCAGGTCGCGATGGTGCTGTTAGTGATCATGTTTCCTTCGATGGTGATGCATTACAAGGGCGCCGCTTCGACCATCGATCCCAACACCATCAAGATCGATATCCCGCAAATGGAGGCGCCGCCGCTGGATTTCGGTCCGTCGCCAAAAAACTAATCGCGGCTGTTTTTCATATGCCAACATCGCTTGAGCTGGATTGTCCGCTCAGCAAAGAGCTCCGATGCCTTCGTCCATCACTTGGCCGGGACGCGCTTATGCGTGTGATTTGAGTAAATGGGTGGAAGATAAATAGCACGTCAAATTTCGAGACCATCGCTCCTCTAATGCCGATGCTAGCTAAGCAAAAGAATACCCCGGAGCACTGCTCCGGGGCTTTCGCTTTTTTATTGAGAACCTCAGCTCTGTGAATGGCGCGCCATAAAGTTATCGTAGCCGATTTCTGCGACCTGGAACCATTGGTAGCCATTGTTCGAAAAATCGGTCATCGAATTGTAAACTTTCTTGAAGTTTGCGTTCTCGTTCGCGATTTCGGCATGCAGCTCCTTCGCTGCTTTGAAACAGGCCTGCATGATCGGCGGCGAGAAGCCATGAAGTTTAGTGCCATTGGCGAGCAATTTCCGGAGCGCGCCTGGATTAACGGAATCGTATTTCGCGATCATCCAAGTGTTGGCGTAGTGGCCGGCTTGCTCGAGGATTGCCTGGTAATTCTTGGGGAGCGCATTCCACTTGTCCTTGTTGACAAATGCCAAGAGAATCGATCCCCCTTCCCACCAGCCGGGATAGTAATAGTGCGGCGCTACCTTGTAGAATCCGAGCTTCTCGTCGTCATACGGACCGACCCATTCAGCCGCATCGATCGTGCCCTTCTCCAGCGCCGGGTAGATATCACCAGCGGCAATCTGCTGGGGCACTGTGCCGAGCTTTTGCAGAACCCGCCCCGGGAATCCTCCGATCCGCATCTTCAGGCCCTTAAGGTCTTCGACCGTATTGATTTCTTTCCGGAACCAGCCACCCATCTGGCAACCGGTGTTGCCGGCAAGCATGGAATGCACGTTATATTTTCCATAGAATTCGTTGAGAACTTCCTTGCCGCCTCCGAGCGTGTACCATCCCTGATTGAGCCGCTGGTTGGGACCGAACGCAACGGATGTCCCGAAGGCGAAAGTTGGATCCTTTCCGAAATAGTAATAGGAAGCCGTGTGGCCCATTTCGACGGTGCCGTTGGAAGTCGCATCCAGGGCCTGCAGGCCGGGAACGATCTCGCCGCCAGCGAACACTTGTATCTGAAATTTGTTGTCGGTGGCCTCGGCAACCGCCTTGGCCAGGAGCTCAGCGCCACCAAAGAGGGTGTCGAGAGATTTCGGCCAGCTCGTCGTCATGCGCCATTTGATTTCCGGCGTCGATTGCGCGATCGCCGGCGCGGCAATCGTCGCCCCCACTACGCCAGCTCCGGTAGCCTTGATGAAGTCACGACGCTTCATAGAAAATTCCCTTCCCTTGGTGATAGATGTGCAAGTAAGCCTTCGTTTCGAGGCTTACCTCAGCATGGAACATCCGGTTCGAGATTTCCATGACGAACCGGGGTACCGCATCGCAAAAAGCCCGGCCTTCGAAAAAGACCGGGCTTTTCTTCTACAACTTAAGACGTAGTCAGCCGCGCGTGCGCGAGCGAATCATGAAGCTGTCAAAAGTATATTCGGCGACTTGCCACCACAGATACTGGTCGGAGCGATAGGCCTGCATCGCATCGATGGATTTCTTGAAGTCGGCGTTCTTCGCGGAAATTTCCGTCCACAATTCATTCGTCGCCTTCAGGCAGGCTTCCAGCACTTCGTTGGTGAAGGGACGAAGCTGTGTGCCCCCCGCCACCAGTCGTTTCAGCGCCGCAGGGTTCTGCATGTCGTAGCGTGCCGCCATCCAGCTATTGGCCTCTGCCGCCGCGCTTGCGATGATCGCCTGATAATTCTTCGGCAGGGAATTCCACTTCTCCAGATTGCAGAACGTGTGGACCGCCGTACCGCCTTCCCAGAAGCCCGGATAATAATAATACTTGGCGACCTTCTGAAATCCGAGCTTTTCGTCATCATACGGTCCGACCCATTCGGCCGCGTCGATCGTGCCTTTTTCGAGCGCGGGATAGATGTCGCCACCGGCAATCTGCTGCGGTATGACACCGACCTTCTGCAGCACTTGCCCGGCAATTCCTCCGATACGAAACTTCAGCCCGGAGAGATCGGCGACGGTCTTGATCTCCTTGCGAAACCAGCCGCCCATCTGGGTGCCGGTATTGCCGGCGTGAAATCCGATCACTCCGAATTTTTGGAAAAACTCGTTTCCGAGTTCCATGCCGCCGCCTTGATACCACCAGGAATTCTGCTGGCGCGCATTGAGGCCGAATGGCACCGAAGAATAGATGGCAAACGTCGGGTCCTTGCCGACATAATAATACGAAGCGGTGTGACACATCTCGACGGTGTTCTTGGACGTGGCATCGAGAGCCTGCAACCCCGGCACGAGTTCTCCCGCCTGGAAAACCTGGATCTGAAACTTGTTGTCGGTCATTTCGGCGACGTATTTCGAAAACTCCGTGGCGCCGCCGTAAATCGTGTCGAGCGACTTCGGAAAACTTGACGTCATGCGCCACTTGATCTCGGGCGATGATTGCGCGATCGCCGGCGAGGCTACCGCGGCTACCGCGGCACCGGTTGCGGAAACTTTCAAAAAATCACGACGCTTCATTAAGGCATCTCCTTGCTGGGGCGTTTCCCATATTTCCTGGAGCATTTCGTTAGGCGAGGCGATTTCCGCGTCAACCGAAGGCGCTCTGGCGCGGGGCTTAACACGGAAGTTCGGCCGCGAAAACGCGACGAAGGCATGACTGCACTGTTTAAACGAAAGTCGCATACGGCCCGGGAGCGCCGGCTCAGGCCGCGGCAATAACACCCTGGAGCTGATCGCGGACCTTGGCGCCGATCGCCCGGTAGATCGCCGCGTGCGGTCCGTCCGGTTCGCTTTCCACAACGGGCGTCCCGGAATCCGATGTGACGCGAATCGACATATGCAACGGTATTTCGCCCAAAAACGGCACGGCAAGCCGCTCGGCCTCGTGCCGCGCGCCACCATGACCGAAGATGTCCGATCGGGTGCCGCAGTGCGGGCACTGGAAATAGCTCATGTTTTCGACAATGCCGAGAACCGGTACATTGACCTTCTTGAACATCGCCAGCCCCCGCCGCGCGTCGATCAGGGAAAGATCCTGCGGCGTCGAGATAATAACCGCACCCTTAAGCGGCACATTCTGCGCCAGCGTCAGTTGCGCGTCCCCGGTGCCGGGAGGCATATCGACCACGAGAATATCAAGTGTGCCCCACGCGACGTCCCGCAGCATCTGGGTGATTGCCGACATCACCATCGGCCCGCGCCAGATCATCGCGGTGTCCTCCTCGACCAGAAATCCGATCGACATGATCGCAAGGCCGAAACGCTGAATCGGAATCATCTTCCTGTCGTCGTTTAGCTGCGGCTTGTCGCGAATGCCGGTCAATCTCGGTACCGACGGGCCATAAATGTCGGCGTCAAGCAGACCGACACGCAAACCGAGGTCGCGCAGGCCCAGCGCCAGATTAATGGCGGTCGTCGATTTTCCGACACCGCCCTTGCCGGAGGCCACCGCAATGACGGCGGCAATGCCGGGAATTTCCGATTGCTTCGACATCGGCGATACCGGACTTTGCGGCGGCCGGTGCGACGAGACGTTAGGCACACCTTGGGCGTGGCGATGCGGGGGCGGCGGCGGCGCCGCCGAGCCGGCCTTGCGTTCAGCCGTCAGCGCAATCATGGCGACGGTGACGCCGGGAATGGCTCGCACGGCCGCTTCGGCCTGGGTGCGAACGCTTTCCCACGCGCGGGCCTCCGCGGCATCGACATTAATGGAGAAAAACACCTTGCCGTCGTTGACGGCGATCGCCGACAACACATTGGAGTTGGTCAAAGCGACGCCGCGCGGCGACATCACCTTGGCCAGACCATCGAGAACTTGCTGCTGTGTCACGCTCAATGCGTATCTCCCGGCACTCAAATCACGACGCGACACATAGAGCGATCCTGCAGGAAAGGATACCGTTGTTGGGGTGCATCGGGCGCGCCAACGGGATGGCGACCGACTTTCACCCCCGCTCTTTGGCCGTTTCGTAGTTCAGTTCAATCATCACGCCGTTGGGGTCGGTGACGAAAATCTGCCAAACGTCGACACCGGGCACCTCCCGGACGTCGAACGGCAAACCCTTGGACTTCAATCGTTGCTTCATGCCGGCGAAACCACGGCTCGCAAAGGCGACATGGTGGACAACGCCGGAATCGGGTTTCTGTTGCTCGTCGGTCGACGAGATATCGACGAGATGAACCACCGCTTTGCCCTCGCTGTACATCCATGCCCCCGGAAACGCGAAGTTCGGCCGGTCGCCTTTCTTCAGCTCCAGGACCTCCTCATAGAACCGAACCGTATCCGCGAGCCTCCGGGTTCGGATATTGAAATGGTCGAGCACGCCTACGCTCATGCGATGTCACTCCCTTTGTCTTGAAATTTCGATCGTCGAAGAGCCTGATCCTAGCATAAAACCCTGCCCGCCGGCCAAACGGGGGCGTTGCCCTTCAGGGCCCAGGGTTTATTGTGCCTGTTCCACATCTTCAGCGGAACCTGTTTCGAGGACCGAACCAGTCCGCCGCCCCTCCCCCAGAACACTGTCCGGCGATCCGATGCCGGCGAAACCCCAAGGTTGCACACATGGCTAAAGTCGCTTTTCTCGGTCTCGGCGTTATGGGTTTCCCCATGGCAGGACATTTGGTGAAAAAAGGTGGCCACGAGGTAACGGTATTCAACAGGACGCCGGCCAAGGCGAAGGCATGGGCCGAGAAATTCGGTGGAAAGACAGCGCCGACGCCGCAGGCGGCCGCCGAGGGCCAGGATTTTGTCATGGCCTGCGTCGGCAACGACAACGACCTGCGTGCGATCGCGCTTGGCGCCGGCGGCGCATTCACCGGAATGAAGCGAGGTGCGACCTTCGTCGACCACACCACCGCGTCGGCCGAGGTCGCGCGCGAGCTTGACGCGGAAGCAACCAAGCTTGGTTTCAGGTTTGTCGATGCCCCGGTGTCCGGCGGGCAAGCCGGCGCCGAAAACGGTGCGTTGACGGTGATGTGCGGTGGCAGCGAAGACGCCTATGCAAGCGCCGAGCCCGTCATCGCAGCCTATGCCAGGATGTGCAAGCGGCTCGGCCCGGCAGGCTCGGGTCAACTGACCAAGATGGTCAACCAGATATGCATTGCAGGATTGGTCGAGGCCCTGTCGGAGGGAATTCATTTTGCAAAAAAGGCTGGGCTGGACGTCAATGCGGTTGTCGAGACCATCTCGAAAGGCGCCGCGCAGTCCTGGCAGATGGATAACCGCCACAAGACCATGAATGACGGAAAATTCGACTTTGGTTTCGCCGTCGAATGGATGCGCAAGGATCTCTCGATTTGTCTTGCCGAAGCCCGGCGCAACGGAGCCAGCCTCCCGGTCACCGCGCTGGTCGATGCATTCTATTCGGAGGTCGAGAAGATGGGCGGCAAGCGATGGGACACTTCCAGCCTGCTCGCGCGGCTTGAACGCTGAACTTCCGCGCTCTCGAAACAGGTTAATTTAACCTCTCATTAACGAGATTCTTTAGCTCTTTAAGGCAGCTCTTAATGATTTAGCGCCAGAGATAGACGATGCAAAAAGCTCGCGCGGCTGCGAGCAGGATTTGTGTCGTTTGATGAGTAAACCCGCTGACAAGCCTGAAGTTGTCCAGCTTCCGGCTGAAACGCCTGCCGCAGCGCCGGTCAGCAGCCGCCGTGCAGCCGCGCAGCGGGTGCGCGAGGCACGCGACCGGTTAACATCGACCAGCGGAACCCGCCCGGCTTTCGATCGCGAACTGCTTCGGCAATATGCCCAAACGCGCTTGTCGGCGTCGTATGTCGTGATGCTGCTTGTGGTGGCGACGGGCCTGCTGTTCGGCTTCTGGATGCAACCGGTCTCGGCGGCGGCCTGGACCTCCGGCATGCTGTGCATTCATGCCGTCTTTATCCGCAATTGCGGCAGGTTCCTCGCGGAGCCGCCCTCGCTCACCGCAACGCGCAAGTGGCGAATGCGGTTCGTCTTGCTCGATCTGCTTTACGGCCTGTGCTGGACGGCGATTCTGATCCATCCCGCCAGCTATGACGTGGTGTCGAACACGCTGATGATGTTCCTGATGCTGCTGGTGATCGCAGTATCGAGCATGCTCGCGGCCAATCTGCCCATCGCGGCGTTTGCGGCAACCGCGCCGGTCACGACGGCGATAGCGCTGAATTTCGTGCTGAGCGGCACATTCGACAACTACGTACTGGCACTGCTCGCACTTGCCGCGGAGGGCTATTTTGCGCTGCTCGCGCATCGTCTGCATTCGACGACGCTGGCGACGCTTGAAGCGCGAGCCGAAAAAGATGCGCTGATCGGCGAACTCGAGCAGGCGAAATCGATATCCGATGAGGCGCGGCATCGCGCGGAATCGGCCAACGTCGCGAAGTCGCGATTTCTGGCGCAAATGAGCCACGAGCTTCGAACGCCGCTAAATGCGATTCTCGGATTTTCCGAGGTCATGAAGAGCGAGATTTTCGGCCCGCACACGGTACCGGTTTACAGGGAATATTCCGCCGATATCCACAATTCGGGGGTGCACCTTCTGAATCTCATCAATGAAATTCTCGACCTGTCGCGGATCGAAGCCGGCAGGTACGAGCTCAACGAGGAGGCCGTGTCGCTGGTGCATGTCGTCGCCGACTGCCATCATTTGCTGAAACTGCGCGCATCGAGCCGGGGCATCACCATTTACGAGGTGTTCGAGCACGACATGCCGCGAATTTGGGGCGATGAGCGCGCCACGCGTCAGATCGTGCTCAATTTGCTTTCGAATTCCATCAAGTTCACGCCCCAGGGCGGGGAGATCTGGCTGAAAGTGGGATGGACCGCCTCGGGCGGGCAATATCTGAGCGTAAAGGATACCGGCTCCGGCATTGCCGAGGATGAAATTCCCATCGTGCTCGCGTCGTTCGGTCAGGGCTCCAATTCGATCAAATCCGCCGAGCAGGGAGCGGGCCTCGGCCTGCCAATCGCGAAAAGCCTGATCGACATGCATGGCGGCACGTTCACGTTGAAATCGAAACTTCGCATCGGAACCGAAGTCATCGTTACCTTCCCGCCCGAGCGCGTGATGTCCGCGCTAGCTCCGATGGCCGAGGAATTGCCGCCGCTGCAGCCGGAAAACACAACCGCCGCCATCCCCGATGAGAAACACCGGGCTCGCAACAAGCCGATCATGAGCGCAGGCACCGGAGTATGACTGGGTGCTTGCGAAACCGACCGAATACGCATCACTATCCCTGAATGAGCAAAGAAACGCCGTGCATAGCAGTCTGCATGATCGATCCCAGAACCAGCCTTTGTTTTGGCTGTGGACGTACGCTGCCGGAGATCGCGCGTTGGCACCGGATGGAAAGCGCGGAGCGGCAAGCTGTGATGGCGTTGCTGCCGGCGCGCATGGCCGACGCCGGATTGGTTCAACCCGAGATTGCGGCCGATCCGAAGGCCGGCTGACAAATACGTGCATGGGAGGCTGGCAGTGAACCGCGTTCTAATCGTGCTGTTTGTGCTCGCGGCGACGGCCGGCGCCGTGCTCGCCTATAAGGATCCGGAGCAGATCGCGCGCGCCAGCGACACCGTCTCGGATTTGCTGCGCAAACGCGCCGCTTCACCCGCGCGCGCCGTGCAGATCGCGCGCGGACAGACCGGCGAGTTTGCGTTGCTGGCCAAGGTCAATGGCGTGAAGACCCCGATGGTGATCGACACCGGCGCGACCTCGGTCGTACTTACCTATGAGACCGCAAAGGCCGCCGGGCTGCCGCTGGAGTTGCTCGAATATGACGTCGACGTCGAGACCGCCGGCGGACACACAAGAGCAGCGCGGCTGACGCTCGATCGCCTCGCCATCGGCAAGCTCGTCGAGCGTTCGGTACCGGCGCTTGTGGTACCGCACGGACAAATGAAGACAAATTTGCTCGGCATGAGTTTTCTGGATCGGCTGGAGAGCTGGGAAGTGCGCGCCGACAGGTTGATGCTGCGCGGCTATCCCTGAGAACGCGCCATCACGCGGCGATCGGGGCGGCGACGCGGTCCTCGACCCGCGCGATCGCATCGCGCAGGACATTCACGCCGGCCCCCGGCTTGACGCCGTTCTCGGCGAGGTGGCGGCGGAACGCCCGTGCGCCGGGCACCCCATGAAACGCGCCCACGAAATGCCGCGTGATCGAATGCAACCGCGTGCCCCGCGCGAGTTCGCGTTCGATATAGGGGATCATCGCTTCGAACACATGCTTCATGGTCGCGTGCGGCGGCGCCTCACCGAATAGTTCGGGATCGGCCGCCAGCAAGCGCCATGGCTCCTGATAGGCTGCCCGCCCCAGCATGACGCCATCGACAAAGCCGAGGTGCTGTTTCGCCTCGCTGAGGCTACCGATGCCGCCGTTGATGATGATGGGCACGCCGGGCATCGATGCCTTCAGCCGGTATACCCTGTGATAGTCGAGCGGCGGGAGATCGCGATTTTCCTTCGGCGACAAACCATTGAGCCAGGCTTTGCGGGCGTGCACGATCAGCGCATCCGCACCGGCGCCGATGACGCTGCGTGCAAGTTCATCCAGCGCCATTTCCGGATCCTGATCGTCGATGCCGATCCGGCACTTGACCGTTACCGGGATGCCCACTTCGCGCTTCATGGCTTGAACGCCATCGGCGACAAGCGCCGGCTCCGCCATCAGACAGGCGCCGAAGCGGCCGTCCTTTACCCGGTCCGATGGGCAACCGACATTGAGATTGATTTCGTCGTAGCCGAAATCCTCGCCGATTTTTGCACACGTCGCGAGATCGCGCGGGTCGGAGCCGCCGAGTTGAAGCGCCACGGGATGCTCGCTTGCATCGAAACCGAGTAGCCGCCTGCGATCGCCGTGAATGACGGCGCCTGTCGTCAGCATCTCCGTGTAAAGCCGGGCGCGGCGCGTCAGCAGGCGATGGAAGACGCGGCAATGCCGGTCGGTCCAATCCATCATCGGCGCCACCGAAAAGATAAAATCTTTATATTTCAATCTCTTATCCTGGACTCTTAAAGCCGGTATTTGGCGTGTCTTCATATTTTAGATTAGACGAAATTGGACACCTTTGCAGGCGTTTTGGCCTCGCGATGCATGTCATGCAGCAGTGGTGTCGGCGACGAATTGGGCCTCGTCTTCACGCACCAGGTTCGCCACCGTACCAGCAGCGAAGGCTGAAACGGAATGCTCGCCTGCACCTTAGCTTCGGGATGTCCGTTTTGCCCCTGTCGAGGGTCGCCCAGAATTACGGGGCACAGGAAAGTGGATGTCCTCAAAATTCTCGATGAGAAGAGAGAGGGCATCAAAACGGTCAGCGGCTTTCGTTCGCGGGAAGGGAATATTTTTAAAGTAGGTCTCAATCTCCTTTATGGCCCACTCATAGTCTGCAAGTGTGTGTAGGGATCTGATGTTCTTCTTCACACTGGCTCCGGATCGTTATGACTTGCTCTTCATTAGGCTAAATGGTCGCGACATCTGACGCGCCGCTGTTCAGCTTGTTAGGAGCGCACCAACGCATAAGGCCTCGAGACTGAAAGAAGTAGGACCCGGCGTAACAATCCAAATAAACGTCGCTTGCGACGTCGTTGGCCTTCCGCCCAAAGCTCACGTTACTACGGATCAAAGAATGCCGCAGTGATTTCCTGAGAAAATTATAGACGAGGCTGTTTCTAAAGAAATTGGGACCCAATTGATGCGGGTGTCACAAACAGCAGACGAGCGGCGTGATTTCCGATAAAGTTGCAGACGAATTAGGCATACAAACGCCATGACCTTCGAAGAGATCGACGCGTGCGCGAGGGTTCTTTTCAGCCGAGAGAATGATGTCTCCATGTGGCCATACATAGACGAGGGAGACAGGGGTTATTGGAGGACACTGGCCATTGAGGAGTTGAAGAAAAAGCAGCCCGGGAGCGGGAACGATGGCCAACGCACTCGTAGTCAAAAAAGCTCAGCTACCAAGCTTTAAAAGAAATCTCAGCGCGGCACAGTATGTCCGTATGTCGACGGACCACCAACGATATTCGATACAGAACCAGGCGGCAGCTATTGCCGCCTATGCAGCAAGCCACAATCTCACGATTGTTCGGACTTACGCGGACGAAGGCGAAAGCGGACTTCGGATAAACAACCGAAGCGCTTTGATCGAATTAATCGAAGACGTGCGCTCTGGTCGGGCAGACTTCGACCATGTCCTCGTTTACGACGTAAGCCGGTGGGGACGATTTCAGGACATCGACGAAAGTGCGCACTACGAGTTCATTTGCAAGCAGGCTGGCGTCAAGATTGCATACTGCGCTGAACAATTCGACAACGACGGAAGTCTACTGTCGAGCATTGTCAAGAACCTAAAAAGAGTAATGGCTGCGGAATACAGCAGGGAGCTCTCAGTAAAGGTCCACGCGGGTCACTGTCGTCTATCCGGTCTCGGATTTCGTCAAGGTGCGCCTCCTGGCTATGCGCTCCGTAGAGAGCTGGTTGACGAAAATATGCAATCGAAGGGGCTGCTTAAAAGGGGCGACCGTAAGTACATGCAGACGGATCACGTCAAGCTGCGGCCGGGCTCGTCAGAAGAAGTGGCAGTAGTTAGGTGGATTTTTCAACAGTTCGTCGCCGAACGGTTATCGGATGCTGAAATCGCACGTCAACTCAATCGAAATGGCATACCGAACCAGCATGCACGACCGTGGAACCGTCGGTTGGTTCATTATCTTCTCAAGAACGAGAACTACGTCGGCAACATCATATACAACCGCACCTCGAGTTCGCCTGGGTCAGAAGGTAGTAAGTAACCCGGCCCGCATGTGGATACGGAGCGTGGACGCCATTGAACCAATTGTTGGACGACCCCTTTTCTCGAGCGCTCAGAGAATCATGGAAGAACGGCGCGTCGAGCTGCCGGAAGATGAAATGCTGGCTCGCTTGTGCGCCACGCTAAAGCGAAGAGGACGACTTAGCGGTGCAATAATCAATGAAACAGTCGGGCTTCCTTGTACGGCAACGTATATGGAGCATTTCGGAACGCTGAGAAATGCATACAGGCTCATTGGTTACACCACGAAACGCAATTGCGACTGGATCGACTCTGGTCAACTCTGGGCGGTGGTAATAGCGCGGCTTGCACATCGGGTTGCGGCTGCAATCGAGAAGGCCGGGGGACGCGTGAACATCAACGAGGCCGCCGATTGTCTGGTGATGAACGATAAGGTGGGTCTCTCTTTCCGGGTCGCCCGATGGTGGCCCGGAAAAAAGGCAAGCCATTCGCCGCGTTGGGCGATCCAACGCCGGAAGTATTTGCCTGCTGGATGGGTCGTCGCGATCAGGCTGGCTGAGTTTAACAAGGTCGTGCTCGACTACTTGCTATTACCCACAAGTGAGCTGGTCGGACACATGATAAAGTTCACGGAGAAAGCTCTTAGTCGCCACAAAGCGCGTCGTTTCGAAACCATGGACGCGCTGGTCCGATCAGTGATTACACGTACAACCAATACAAATCGCGCCTCAACTAAGTCAGCTCGGTCGAAAAGACCACGAACAGCAAACCGCACCAAGGGTAAGGAAGGCCGCGCGCCGAACTGACAGAATGCAAATTGAGACGCGCGCCGCAACCGCCCCGGTGGCGTTTTGTCAACGAATTTGCACGCTGTTTCGATAACGTCGGCGCATTATCAAAATCGCCCGGTTGCCGTTACGTCGATCGCGCCCAGTTCCACCAGCGTACGATGGAAGCGGCGCTTCCGTTCCGACGGTGACGCGAAGTAGGCTTCGCCGCAATGCTCGAGAAGGCTCGCGCGCGTGGCGAAAATCTCGTCAAGAGGCAGACCGGCCTGCTGCAAGGCGACTGTCCCGAGAAATGCGATATCGAGGTCCGCACCCCGTCCCGAAACAAGTCGACCGGTGCGGCAATTCAACGTTTCCATGGCATAGAACGTACGGAACTGGCGCCGCGCATCCACGGGGAGTTTGAGTTTCGCCTCGATCCGCCGTGTCATGACGGGTTGATGATCTCCGTAGTGTACAATCAGCGTGGGACGTCCGGAGGCCGAAAGCCCGGACCTGAGCCTGTTCCAGGTAGCGGCGGTCTCCGCAAGCCGGGCGTAGTACTCGGCATATTGAGCATCGGCGAGGCTTGCGGCCGCGAAGGCACGCTGGCCTTCAAACTGCCCGGGCGCAGCCAGCCTTCGGGTGTGAGGGCCGTGATTGAAGTTGGTCAGCGCATACAGAAACCGCGGCGCTGCATCACCGGCGATGCTTTTCGCGTGAACGCGGAGCGCCGCTTCCAGAAACAATGCATCGGAATTTGTCGCTTCGAATCGATTGACATCGAAGGGCGGTGGAAAATCATCGGCGAAAACACGTTCGCCAAAACCGATCGAGCCGTAAAACGCATCGTAGTTGAGAAAGTCGCGGCGGCAGCTCGATACGAACGTCGCCTTGTAACCGAGTGCCATAAGCGATTGAGGAAGACTGCTGTGAAACCGGCCGGCGCCTCTCTCAAACAGAAAATAGGCATTCGACCCGAAGCTTGCGCTCGAAAGGCCCGTCAGCAGGCTGAATTCGGATTGCCACGATCCTCCGCCGAAAATATCGACGTTAAGGCTTCCATGGAGACCATTTTTCGGGGAAAGGAACGCGTCGGCAATCGGCTCAACCGGAAGTCCATATACCCGCGGATCGAAGATCGATTCGTGCTGGATCACGATAATGTCGGGATAGTCGGGGGTGCGTGCGGGCACGGCCGCCACCAGCGGCAACGGGTCGTTGGCGACATCGCTCAGAGCCAGGCCGCCGAACTGTCGCCAGGAAAGGGGGTTGAGAAGAGAGGCTACGAAGGCGGAAAAAAAGCACTGCCGCTGAGCCGCGATCCGCTGGAAAGACGCCGCCCGGCCGCTTGCTCTGTAAGCTGCTACTAAACTAATAAATGCAATGCTGAATAATAGAACTTCGAGTTCCAAAGACACAGGCGGCCCGGGTACGCAGAAGAGAACCGCGGCTGCGGCTAGAACGAGTGCGATGCCTCCAGCAATAACAGCTATGGCAGCGAGGGGGTATTGTACAATAAGAAATGGAATGGTTCCCGCCAATGCTAGCGGCAAATCTGTAACGATCAGTTTCAGCCCGCTATGATTGTACTTGACATTTGACGCTCCGCATATTGCCGCAACCAGGATAGACGATAGCAGAATCGCCCTTTCGAAGTCGGCAACGGCGAACAGCAATACCGCAGCACTGAAACACAGCGCGGCAACTGCCAACGGAAGGTGCTCAACGCTACGCTCTGCAAACCAAATGACGGCGATGGCTGCAACAATTATCAAGGTCAATGTCATATAGATCGGATGGCCAAGTAGCGGATGAACTCTCTCCAATTGCTACACCATCAAGGCAGGCGAAGACAGTTGGCTTTTCGGTCGTCGACTATCGAGACCTGCGGTCGGAACTTTGACGTCGCCTTTGGTACAAACGCGGAAGTACCGACTTCTTGAGCGATATCCGCTTTCCGGGGTAACCCGGAAGATCCACCAATCATTTCGATATTGCTCAAATTGATCACCGCACCTCCCGCGCCATACCGGTAATGCGGATAAGGCAGAAATTTCATTGATCGCAGGCATGTCCCAAGCGTGCCAATATCGACACCGGCAGCGTCGTTGACGGACGGACCTAACCGTCGCTATCCCACTCGTGCTAAAGCTAGGCAAAGTGAAGGACGCAAAATGACGGCTGAAACCATAGAAAAATTGATCACGAACTCCATTCACACGGCTTTCATCAAATATCCTGAGGGCGATGGCGGTCCGAACCTGGACTATGAATGGATTCCTCCTGAGCAAAGTTCACACATCGCCAAAGCGATCCTCATGGATTTGGAAGCCAAAGGATTCCAAATTGTGAAAAAGGCTTAGCAACTTAAGAAGCGGCTAACTGAGACGTTGAATGCACGATTATTCTGAGATGGCCAGATATTTTCAGCTCCTGGCGAAAGAGTACATCGGCTCAATGCCCATCGCGCTCATACGACCGATACCAAGGCCCTCGCTAAAATCATCGAGGTTTAGCGATAAACCAAACTAATCATTAACGTTTTTCCATAACTTTGCGCCGGGGGCATATGTAATCGGAATTACATGATGTCATGGGATTCAGAGTTTGCAGCACCAATCGATCTACCTAACCACGTAGTCGCCACCACCCTTCGCCAAGTCAAGGCATATATAAGCGGACTCCCTGAGGCCGAGCGGAACTCGCGAGAATGGCGGAACGCCCGCAAACGAATGCGTCAAGCGGCGGGTCAGGTCGGGTCTATTTGGTTCGCGCGCATCGCGGTCGTCCAGGCACTTCACCGGAACAGAGAAAACGTGGTTTAATCGGATTGTAGGATGCCGCTCGTTTCAGAAGACGGACAAACCGGCCGTTGTGTCTGACAGAGCACCGTTTCCATGGTGTCCGTGCTCGCCCGCTGGGGCGGGCAGTGATCCCCAAAGTCAATCCACCATCTTTCGCGGCACGCGTTTCTGAATTTGCGTTGGGGATATGAACGCACTTTTCGCGGAGGTGTGTCTTGCTTACGGCTGCGCGTTAATTCGAGAAAGGGAGAAGCTAACTGGATCTAGCCAGTGATCGGGGGCCTCATGAATTCAATGATAGCCGAACATGATGCCGGAGTGCGGGTACGATGTCCCGAGCGCGATGTTGTCGACGCTGTCCGCGTAAAGAGGTCTCGCTCGGGTGCCGCAAGATAACCAGTAGTCAAGTGGGCTCCGATCGAATGCAATTTCACAAGATTGCTGCCGATTTTCCAAAATTATCTGGAGGACCGTCATGATATGCGACGAGCACTCAAGGGGGAGTGATAGGTTTTTCTGTCCGGTAAACAAGTCTGCATAAATTAAGAGTCTACGACCGGAGCCGGCTTCCGCTTCGACAACGAATTGCAGCCGCGCACTTGTTGAAAGGCCCGCAACCACGACGCTCGCGGACGAAGCGACGGCACAGGTCAAGCAATTATCCACGATTTGCCCCACGGAGGTATAGTTAGAGCAACATCAGTTCCGTTTTTGACCACAGTTGGGGATCGTCCACCTAGGCAAACAAGTTCAGAAACAATCGGCCGTATTTGCACCACTTCTGGGTAAAGGTTAATCTGGCCGCCACCGTGCTCGCAACGACTGACGCGTTTGATCTTCGTCAAGGCCGCGGCAACGACGGATTTTAGTATTTCATACCGATGAGGCGAGCCCACGAGTCGCGCCTCTCATCATTAGAGGGTTTGATATGCTTACAAAGCGCGACCTTCTTCGTTCGGGCGCGACGACTGCATTTGCGGTCGCAGCGGCAAAGTCCGGACCGGTACTGGCCCAGGCGCTCACAGGCGCACCCGCATTGCCAGACTTTAAGTTCTCGACCTCTGCACCGCCCGGTATCGAGTGCCCCGATAAAGTCGAAACGCGGTTCGGGACGCTCAACTTCTTTGACGGCCTTCCGGACAAGACCTCGGCCGAGAAACTGTTCAACAACCTCGACTTCCAGCGTGCCGTGCAAGCATACCTGCTCGCAATTCCAGCAGCGAGCCAGGCTGCAGACCGCAACGCGATCCGCAGCCTTGGGCCGGTGAACACAGTCGTGCCGATTTGGGAGGAGCTGGTCAATTCGCGGACGATCGGGCTCACCTTCAACGACAACACTGTCTACAGTTGGGCATGGGTCAATCTCAGTACGGGTCCGCTCGTGCTTGAATTGCCACCAAAGGTACTGGGGGCGATCAACGATATCTGGTTCCGCTGGGTCATCGACCTCGGGATCACCGGCCCGGACAAGGGCGAAGGAGGAAAGTACCTGCTACTGCCGCCCGGTTACAGCGGCCAAGTGCCGACCGGCTACCATGTCGTGCGCTCACCGACGTACAATCTTTGGCTTCCCTGGCGCAGCTTCCTTACGGACGGCGATCCAAAACCGGGCGTCGATCTCGTCAAGAAGCACACGAAGATCTATCCGCTAGCCGATGCTGGCAAGCTAGCCCCGGCGCTGAAGTACGTGAACATGTCCGGCGTTCCCTTCAACATTGTCAACCCGGCAGGTTACGCGTTTTGGGAGCTGCTGAACCAAGTTGTGCAGGAGGAGCCGACCGAGTCGCTCGATCAGATCCGGCTTGGCTACTACGCGTCCATCGGCATCCAGAAGGGGAAACCTTTTGAACCCGACGAACGGATGAAGAAGATTTTGACCGATGCCGCAGTGGCGGGCGATGCGACGGCTCGCGCGATAGCCTTCCATACGCGTGAAAAAGAAGCGTTTTATTACGAACACAGCAATTGGCAGTTGCCGTTCATCGGAGGCTACAAGTTTCAGGTCGAGCCCGGCGTGCTGAATCTATCCGGCTACATCCTCTACTACTTTATGGCGACTGGAGTTACGCCCGCGATGGAGGAGAAAATGGTCGGTCGGGGGTCTCAATACGCGTGGACCGCCCGTGACGCCAAAGGCGAGCCGCTCGACGGAAGCAAAAACTACAAGTTACATCTGCCACCGAATATTCCAGTGAAGGATTTCTGGTCGGTAATACTCTATAGCAATCAAACGCGCTCGATGATCCAGACCGATCAACGCTTCCCGAGCGTGAGCAGCCAGACCAAAGGACTGCTCGTCAATCCCGACGGATCGGTGGAAGTGCATTTCGGACCGAAATCGCCTCCCGGAAAAGAGAACAATTGGGTGCAGACGGTCCCCGACAGGGGCTGGAATACGATCCTGCGCCTCTACGGGCCACTTGAACCCTGGTTCGCGAAGACCTGGCGGCCGGGAGAAATTGAACTTCAATCCTGACCATTTCGCTAGAACTGTGATCACGTGTTGCGCAATGTGTGTTTAATTTCTTGATTTAAGGTTCTGCTTTTGAAGTGGTTTTTGAAAAAAATGCCGCGCTTACATTGCTCGCTGCATCTCTCTATTTATCAAGGACGCGCATGCCTAAATAAAAAGACCGCCCGAAGCGGATTCGTATTCTGGCCGCCCATAGCACGACGCTAACGGCCTTCCGCTGGCGAAAAGAATATTGGTCATCATCAGCGCGTTCTCGATCGTCGATGGCGACCAGCCAATATCTTCTGGAAGTCAAACTACTGATATAAAACAAGAAAATTGGCTTCGTTTTGCAAAAAAAGTAAAAATGAGTCCAATTGCGCGGTGTTCCGCGCCGCCCTTCTAAACCGAGCTTAAACGATCCGCAAAGCGGGCGTGGTTCCGCGACTTGCGTTCTAGCAAAACTGGTCGCGATGTTCCGCCGATTGCACCAGATCCTTTATTTGCGGAGCTTTTCTTTTGCAGACTTTCGAAGACGGACACCAGGGCCGCCACCGTTCTCGTCAATGAACTCGACGCCGGCCAATTCGAAGGCTCGCCGCACAACATCAAGTGTCGCGCGACGCGGCTGGCTCCCTTCCTTTTCGAATTGGTGGATAGTCATGATTCCGACGCCTGCGCGATCAGCCAAGTTTTGTTGGCTCCAGCTAAGTAAGCCTCGGGCCGCTCTACATTGGGCAGATGTGATCATCCCCCAATCATCCGCGACTCAATGATTTTTTACAATTCGACCGAAAATTATTGACTTCAGAAGCGATAAATAATATCGTTTATGATATTATTTATCATGGAGATTTCGATGTTGGAGCTACAGAGTGCTGATAGACGCGCCTTCATCGGAGGCTCGGACGCCCGGATCATCATGGGTGATGACGAGGCCGCCCTGCTCCGGCTCTGGCGGGAAAAGCGCGGCGAAGCCGAGCCTGAGGATCTGTCGGGTAATTTGATCGTCCAGCTCGGGGTCGTGACCGAGCACCTGAACCGGCACTGGTACGAGCGCCATACCGGCCAGGTCGTGACCGAGGTGCAGCGGCAGGTCTTTCATCCGGTCAAACGCTGGATGGCGGCAACCATCGACGGCATGGTCGAAGGCACAGGTGCGGTGTTCGAGGCCAAGTTCATGCTGCCCTGGACATTCTCCGAAGAAGCCGCTGCCGAAAAGCATATGGCCCAACTGCAGCACAATATGTGGGTCACTGCATCCCGAACCGCGGTGCTGTCGATCATCACCGGTGGCGGCAAATGGGTCGAAATGACCATTCCGGCCGATCCGCTCTACCAGCATCTCCTGCTCACCGCGGAGAAGAAGTTCTGGCGCTGCGTCGAGACCGGCGAGACCCCGCATGTGTTCGGCGTTGAGCCGCCACGCCCCAGAATTGAAGCCGTTCGCGTGGTAGACATGAGCGCTTCCAATTCCTGGGCGGAATTTGCCGAGGTGTACTGCCGCACCCGAGCGACTGTTGCCGAGCACGAGACCGCAAAATCCGAGCTGAAAAAGCTCATGCCCGAAGATGCCAAGGAGGCGACCGGCCATGGCGTGCGTGCGAAGCGCTCAAAATCCGGTGCCATAAGTTTCGATCTCCATGAGACGGAGGCCGGTCATGCAGCGCTCTAGCGAAACCATCGGCGCGATCGCCGGCGCGCTCGCCAAGGCCCAGATCGAACTCGTAAACCCCGAGAGGTCGTTGACCGCAACCATCCGCTCCCCGTTCCCACGCGAAGGCGACCGCAGCTTCCGCTACGCGTCGCTGGCAAATGGGCTTGAACTGGTCCGACAAAGCCTCGGGCGGCATGAGATTGCCACCATACAGACCACGGCGATCGACAAGGAGGCGGGATTCATCCACCTGACCACGGTCCTTGCACATTCGTCCGGGGAATGGATGTCATCGGATTGGCCGGTGTGTTCCATCAGCGAGACAAGTGCCCCGCATCGCATGGGCGCCGCTCTCACCTATGCGAGACGCTATGCCTTGTTCACCTTGGTCGGGATCGCGGGCGAAGATGATCTAGATGCGCCAGATCTGCCAAATCTTAAAACCGGCGGCGAGCCGGCCGACAGTCACCGCACAAATGAAGGCAACGGACGTGCAGTCCCCGATCAACCTCCAGCGGGCGGGAGCCGCCGACAATCCAACCCCTCCTTGTCGAAGCCAACGCTAAATGCCGATGCGTCGGCCTCAACCCGCGACAAACTTTTGACTGAGTTGCCTGGCTTGGCCTCGGCCGAAGAACTCAGTCGCTGGACTTACTGCTCTCTGGTCATCAAGAACACTTTGACCGCCCCCGACGCTCGACTTGTTGAAAAAGCGTTTCAGGCCAAACTGAAGGCTCTTGATAGCACTGATGAAACCTCAGTTGGAGCGGCGCCCTCATCACTGGCGACCGGTCCACGGCACCCGCGTGCGCCCCAGCAAGGCGAACAAACCTTGCGAATAGAAGAAGCCTCTTCGGACGGCATCAACAAAAGCATACTTACAATACCAGAGCTCCGTCGCGTGCGCGACAAAGTTCATCTTCGATTTGTAGCCAAACAATCGTGCTTAATCTGTGGACGACAGCCCTGCGATGCCCACCATTTGCGCTTCGCGCAGCCACGCGGTCTCGGCCTCAAGGTGAGCGACGAGTTTACCGTACCCCTCTGCCGCGGACATCATCGCGAGGTGCACCGTGCCGGTAACGAGCTCGGATGGTGGATGACCTCTGGTGTCGACGCGTGTCAGATCGCGCGCAAGCTTTGGATCGAAACTCATCCACTCCGCGCCGACGCGAGCATACCGGCCAAGGATGCTTCGACGCCAACTTCTGCCATGGCGGCGAAGCACAGTGTCGCCGCCAGCGTTCCGGAGAAAACGCGAAGACCGAGAATGACGAAACAAACCCAAATATCAGGTCCTCCGACATGACCTCGGTTCGACAGATTGAATCTAACCGTCGCAACGCGCTCAGAAGCACAGGTCCAAAGACGGACAGTGGCAAGCAGCGTATTTCTCGAAATGCTGTTCGCCATGGATTGACTGCCGAGACTGTCATCACATCGCTTGAGGATGCCGACGATTACAAAGCATTCGAGCTGGCGATGACGTCGAGTTATGACGCCGAAACCGCTGTCGAGCGCGAGTTGGTCCTTCGTCTGGCGAGCCTGCTGTGGCGGCTCAGGCGCGCGACCTCGATTGAGACGGGACTCTTTCAGATCCAGACCGAGCAAGCACGCTCGCCAAGCCAAGATTGCTCACTATTAGCGGTGTTGGGACTGAGTGATCCGGCAACCGAGATCACGCCAACGATTGGCGGCAGCGAAGCGACGCCTGCGTCGGGAACGCGCAACGTTGAAACCGATTTCGCACGGTGCTTCCTACGCGTCGCCGATCTCGACAATGGCGTGTTTGAGCGGCTCGGCCGCTACGAAGCGGCTCTGTGGCGTCAAGTCAGGCAGACTCTCTTTACGCTGGAAGGATTGCGATGGCGGAGTTCCAGCGCGCGCTATCCACGTCGACATCCATGGCCGGCCGTTTCGCTTGATGGTGATCTGTCGACCTCGCGCTGAGTGCGATTATTTCAAAATACCAAGGCCCGTTGGCGAATGCCGGCCGGATTGCAAAAAAGACCCAAAGCATAGCAATCCCAAACCAATATCCAAAACGCTGCTGGCATCGGCTTCATGACTTATCGTCGGAAGTCAAAGCCAGCATTGATGACCACCTGATCATCTACCAGCAGGTTTGAATTGGAGAGGTCGCTTTCGGGCGGCGACGCGATATCTGCTTGGACATTGTCATTAGTGCTTTAGCAAACCCGTGAACAAGACCTTAACCTATTGGAAGCAGAATACCGGCCTTGGATTAGGGGCATTTCATGATCGACGAAAAAGTGAGAATCAAATGTACGAAATGCTCGCAGGTTTTTCGAGAGCGGGCGCAGAAAATCCGCAACGGGTACCAAACGAACTGCCAGCACTGCAATCGGATGATTACGTTCGATAGCAGCTCGGAAGATAGAAATATCCGTCGGGCTCTCACTAGCGCCAAAGAAGTGCGAACGGCACTTGAAGCACGACCTAAAAGCCAAAGTGTGGCGCAAGGTTCGGTCAGCGATCGCAATCAATTCTAGCTTATCTCTATTTCTTCACCGCAGAACTGACTCGCCCGGGCGCTGCTCTGCTCCGCGGCCCTCAGGGTCTGTCATCGATCAGGGCTTCGGCACAGGCCGCGATCATCTTCGCCCGTTTGCGCGGCCCGCGATCGAGAAACAGCAAACTCTGGCCGAAAATAAAGCAATAGAACTGGAACGAGCGAGCGTCCGCCACGTCTGCCGGAAGTCCCATCGAGCGATACAGAGGCACGACATTTTTCAACCGCGCGGCATCAACGCGCGTCACCGCACGGGCTGCGACGTCATCGGTTCGAGCCCATTGCCGGATGGCCATTTCGATGGCCATGCCTTCCGTGTTCATGCGTTCGGAGTAGAGCCGAATCAGCGCCCTGAGCCTGTTGCGGGGGGTGTCGCCATGGAGGCTCGCCTGCTGCGCGATCGCCGCGATACGCCCTGCGCTCCATTTCTCCAGGATGCCGTCGAGCAGCGCCCGCCTGTCCTTGAATTGTCTGTAGAAGCCGCCTTTGGTAACCCCGAGACGCACTGCGAGAACTTCGACCCGTACGCCATCGACGCCGTGCCTGGCCATCTCGGCAAGCCCGGCCTCGATCCATACGTCGCGTTTGCTGCCCTTGCTGCTGCCCATTGTCATCCGCCGATTCTGATGTGCTATCACATAGCTACCTTTAGAGGCGCTGATGCGATACCGTATCAGGGAGGTTTGGAGCGATTTGGATGGCAAGCTCGAGCCAGCGTTCAACAAGGATCAGGTGAACACACAACATCATGATCTACTTGGTCACGAGTAGATCGCCACGTCGGCATTTCTTGTTTGCAGCTGCTCTTGGAGACTAAAATGGTACCAGAAGAACCGGAAATTGTGAGAGCGATTGCATGCAGAAGGATTTTCAGGACGGAAAATCGGCTTCCCTGACATGGATCCTGTCGGCGTGAAGCGACCAATCGCAAAGAGCCTCGGTTTCGCAGAATTTTCTCTTTGCCAGTTCCGTGGCCTGGCCCTCATTTGAAGCGTCAACTTCCAGGGAACTCTGACAGATTTCGGTCTCTCGGCCGTTGTCGCCAAGCACGTTCTTCATGAATCGAACGACAAATCGGGACATGGGACCTCCTGCCGCGCCCGTAGCGCAAAGACAGGCCATATAAGTTCATTCGCGGAAGATCGTTTTGACGAAGATCAAAACTGCAACGTGCCGACACGTGTATTTCGCGAGCTTGCGCCGGGTCGCGTCTCATCGACGGCGGCGTTGAGCTATGCGCCGGCTGCAGGCAGACTGGCAGCCGCAATGGCGAGAATCAAGGCGAGACGACGTCCGATTCGGGAGGGCGCCGAGCGCAGCAATAAACTTAACTGTCGCATATCGCGGATTCCTTCTGCGCCGGCGAAACAATCGTTCCGCGAAGAAAGGCCCAGAATGAAAAGATGGGCTCACCCGGGCGGCGTGTCGAGGACGCGGTGAAAATAGCAATGCCTCCATTGCGCGATCCGCCCATCACAGTGGTTTTCTTGCCGGGACCGGACCGGCAACGGTCAAAATCTTCTCTGCGAAATTCGGCGGGGATAACCGGTTTGCAGGTCCGAACCGTCATTCCGGCATAAATCCGAAAGTCCGCTCGAAGCGCTTGACGTAGCCGGGCCAAACCTCGGGGTTGATAATGCGCGGCGGCCGTTTGCCGTCGAGCGCACCGAGAAGCTGCTCGGCGGCGATCTTGCCCATGTTCGCCCGGGCTTCCCGGGTCACTCCCGCCGTGTGCGGGCTCGCGAGCACATTATCGAACTGCAGCAGCGGATGGTCCGGCGGCGGCGGTTCCTTCGACCAGACGTCCAGGCCCGCGCCCGCGATCGATTTATTGCGCAGCGCCGCGAGCAGCGCGGCTTCATCGTGGATAAAACCCCTCGCCGTCGTGATGAAATAAGCATGGGGCCGCATCAGCGCGAACTCGCGCGCGCCGATCATGCCGCGGCTTTCGTTCGTCAGCGGACAACTAATCGACACGTAATCGGAATCGCGGAGCAGCTCATCCAGTTCGACCTTCTCGCCGCCACGTGCCGCCATCTCGCTGGCCGGCAGATATGGATCGTAGGCCAAAACCTTCATGCCGAGCAGGCCCTTGCAGAGCGCGGCGATGCGGCGGCCGACATTGCCAAGTCCGACGATGCCGATGGTCTTGCCCTGCGCCTCGGCGCCGATCAGGGCATTGCGGTTGACATTCGGATCGCGCCTCAGCGCGCGGTCCGCCTCGATGATTCGTTTCGACAAGGTGAGCAGCATTCCCAGCGCGTGTTCGGCCACCGAGTGAGCATTGCCGCCGGACTGATTGACGACCAGAACGCCCGCCGCCGTACAAGCATCGACATCGACGGGGTCATAGCCCGCGCCATTGCTCGAGACGATCAGCAGGTTCGGCGCCCGTCGCAGCAGATCTCCATCGACATGGAAGTGATTTGCGAGTTCATCGCGCGCCGCGCCGATTTGATAGGCGTGCGCCGCGGCCAGAATAGGCGCCGACACTTCCTCAGGGCTTTCGTTCTCAAGCCGGTCGAGGCGCACGTCGGGCCGGGCCCGCAAGATCTCGGCATAAATCTCGTGCGCCAGATACTTGACGTAAAATACGCGTTTGTTGTTGACGGACATTGATCAAGAACTTTCAGTTCGGGAAGCCATAGAGCCTTGCCGGATTGGTGACGAGGATGCGGTGCTGCGTTGCCAGGTCCGGCGTCCACATCTGAAACAATTCGAACAGGTGTCCGGCATCGGGCATCTCGCCCTCGACCCGCGGATGCGGCCAGTCGCCACCCCACACCAGGCGTTCCGGGTTCGCCCGCACCAGCGCTTCATGAAACGGCCGTGCATCGGGATAATTGGGCGCGTCGCGGCTGATGCGATGTGCGCCTGACAGCTTGGCCCAGCACCAGCCGTCGCCGACCGCGCGCAACAGACTCTGGAAACCTTCGGTCGCGATACCTGCGCGGGCGTCGGTGCGCCCCATATGATCGATCACGACCGGCAGCCCGAGCGATTCCAGGGCCGGAATCGTCTCGGGTAAATCCTTCACGTCGATCCAGAGTTGAAGATGCCATCCAAGTTCGGCCATCACGGGCGCGAGCGTCCGCGCCGCCGTGAGCGGCACGCCGCCGCGATAGTGCAATTGCCCATCGCGGAAAAAATGGTTGAAGCGCAATCCCCTGATACCAAGACGATTCCACTCGCGCAGATCGGCCGGCGAGATCTCGGCGTCTGCCACTGCGACGCCACGCAAACGATCGGGTCTTTGCTCAAGCGCATCGAGCATGGCGGAATTGTCGCGGCCATGCGCGCTGCCCTGCACCAGCACGCCGCGGGCAAACCCAATCGTGTCCAGCATACCCAAATATTTCTCCAGCGGCGCATCCGGTGGCGTATAGCTGCGATCCCCGGTGTAAGGAAACCGTTCCGCGGGTCCGAACACATGGGCATGGGTATCGCAGGCGTTCGCCGGCGGCGGTGTTTTCGGCCGGCTTACATTGCGCGGCGGGAGACAGGCGGGAATCATCGTTCATTCGGCTTTCATGCCGGCGGCCTCTATAATCGGCCCCCATTTCTTGTAGTCGGCACGAATCTTGGCATCAAATTGTTGCGGCGAACTGCCAATCGGTGATGCTCCCAATTTGCTGAGGCGCTCCTTTACAGAGTCAGTGTTCAAAGCCGCGACAAAATCATGCGAAAGCTTGGCAACCAGGTCGGGCGACATGCCGGCCGGTCCGAGCAGGCCCCACCATACCTCGGTGTCGTAGCCGGTCACGGTCTCGGCCATACTGGGTATATTGGGCAGAAACGGCGCCCGCGCGGCGGTGGTGACGGCCAGTGCCCGGACTGTGCCGGCTTCAAGCTGACCTACCGATTCCGGTCCGTTGTTGAATGACATCGGAATTTGCCCGCCCAGGAGATCGTTGATCGCGGGCGCCCCGCCCTTGTACGGAATGGCGTTCAGATCGATCTTGGCAAGGTTCTTAAGAAGTTCGCCGGCAAGATGCGTCGATGTCCCGTTGCCCGCGTGACCAAAGGACAGGCTTCCCGGCGTAGCCCGAGCCTGCGCAATCAAATCGCCCAGCGTCTTGAACGGAGAATCGGCGCGCACCAACAGGATATTCGGCGATGAAGCCAGCAGCGAAATCGGCGTGAAGTCGTTGAAGGTGTCGTAGGGAATTTTGGGATACAGAAACGGATTGGTGGCGTGACCGCTCGCGACGACGATGAGGGTGTATCCGTCGGGTGGAGATGCTGCGAGCGCTTGCGACGCGACCACGCCGCCAGCGCCCGGCCGGTTTTCGACGACGACGGTCTGGCCCCATTGCCGTGAAACCACGTCACCCAGCGTGCGAGCAAGGATGTCTACTCCGCCACCGGCGGCATACGGTACAAAAATATGCACGGGCTTCGACGGAAATGGCGACTGAGCGCCCGCGGAGCCGCCCGCCGCAAACATCGCCACCGCGGCGACAACCATCCGGAACCGCCCGCTCATGGCATTCCTCCCGCCTTTCGTTACTTCCGTTATCGCACGCCAGCCCAACGATGGCATCGCCGTAAGGCGCAGGTCACGCGTACGATCGGGACATGTTGACAATCCCGGAGATCGCGTCAAGTTTCGACGCCTCAACAAAACGGCCGCGATCATATCGCGAACGAAAAATCGTCGCGAAGGAAGGGAGAATTCGATGGCGGCTGCCGAGGGACAAACCTCGCCCCGGGCCTGGCACGAGGTGGTGCTGCAAGCGCTCAAGCGCAACGACATCCGCCTTGTGCCGTACGTTCCCGACCGCGTGCTGACGACGCTTATAAAGGATATTCACGCGGATCCTTTCTTCACGACCTTCCCGACGGCACGCGAAGAAGAAGCGGTTGGCATCGTCTCCGGCGCGTGGATGGGCGGCATGCGCGGCGCCATTTTGATGCAGACATCCGGTTTCGCGACATTGGCAAATGTGCTGGCATCGCTGGCGATCCCCTATCAGATTCCCCTGATCATGTTCGTGTCCGAACGCGGAACCCTCGGCGAGTTCAATTATGGACAGTCGCTGGTTTGCCGCACGATGCGGCCGGTGCTCGATTCGCTGGCGATGGAGCACCATACCGCGACCCGGCTCGACGAGTTCGAGTTCATCGTCGATCGATCGATCAAGCAGGCCATCACGACGCAGGCGCCGGTGGCGCTGATCCTGTCGCCGCTTTTGACCGGCGGCAAAGTGTTCGACAAGTGAGCGATCGCATGAGCAAGGATAAAAACACCCCTACCCGCAACACCAAGGTGATGAACCGGTTCGATCTCACCTCGCGGCTGGTCGCGAAGCTGAAGAGCGAGGAAGCCGTGATCGGCGGAATCGGCAATACAAATTTCGATCTGTGGGCCGCCGGCCATCGCCCGCAGAATTTCTACATGCTTGGCAGCATGGGTCTCGCTTTCCCGATCGCGCTCGGCGTCGCGCTGGCGCAACCGAGCCGCCGGGTTTTTGCGCTCGAGGGCGATGGCTCGCTGCTGATGCAAATGGGCTGCCTGTCGACCATCGCGACGCTCGCGCCGAACAACCTCTGCATGATCGTGATGGATAACGGCGTGTACCAGATCACCGGCGCGCAGCCGACCCCGGCGGCGGCCGTGTCGGATATCGTTGCCATCGCAATCGGCTGCGGCCTCTCCAACAGCGTCTGGGCGGCTGACGAAGAGGACTTTGAGCGTCTTGTCGATCAGTCCTTGTCAGCTTCGGGACCGACGCTGATCGGCGTGCGGATCGACGACAAGCCGGGAGTCGGCACAACCCGCCGTGATCCCGTGCAAATCAGGGAGCGCTTCATGCTGGGCCTGGGCGTGCGGCAGGCGTTGTAGCTTCCTGGTATTTCATCGCGACCGCTCAAAAAAATGCCACCCGGAAACCCGAGCGGCATTTTGCGCCTTGTTGCGTCAGGCCTTGTTACAGCAGGCCCGCGCCTCGCGCCCATTTGTATTTGGCGCCAAGCACGGCGACCGGGATTTCGGTCGAGTAGGCGTAGGCGACAATGCCGTTCTGGTAGAGATAGTCGGCGGCCTCTTCGACTTCGATATCGCCGGCCAGCGAGGCAACGATCGGTTTTTCGATGCCCTTGGCCTTCATTGCGTTCTTCACTTCGACCATGTTCTTCGCAAACACCATCGGCGGGGTCACGATGGTGTGCCAGTAACCGAGGATCAACGCGTGGATGCGCGGATCTTCGAGCCCGAGCTTCACGGTGTTGACGTAGGTGATCGGCGGCTCACCGCCGGTGATATCAACCGGATTGCCCGCCGCACCGAACGGCGGGATGAATTTTCGGAACGCAGCGTCAAGATCCGGCGGGATCGTCATCAAAGACAGTTTGTTATCGATACAGGCGTCGGACAGCAGCACGCCGGAGCCGCCCGCCCCCGTGATGATGACGACGTTTTCGCCCTTCGGCGTCGGAAGCACCGGGATGCCGCGCGCGAATTCAAGCATGTCGCGCAGGGAGCGGGCACGGATCACGCCGGACTGGTTGAATACGTCCTCGTAGATCTTGTCGTTACCGGCGAGCGCGCCCGTATGTGAACTTGCGGCTTTGGCGCCCGCGGAGGTACGTCCGGCCTTTAGCACCACGATCGGCTTTTTCTTCGATACGCGTTTTGCGACTTCAGCGAACGCGCGGCCGTCCTTTAAGTCCTCGCAATGCTGGGCGATGATCTGGGTGTTGTCGTCCTGCTCGAAGAACGTCAGCAGATCGTCCTCGTCGATGTCTGACTTGTTGCCGAGGCCGACGATCGCAGAGACGCCCATCTTGGCGGAGCGCGAGAAGCCGATGATTGCCATGCCGATACCACCGGATTGCGACGACAGCGCCGCCGAGCCCTTGACGTCGTAGGCGGTGCAGAACGTGGCGCAAAGATTGGCGTGAGTGTAATAGAAACCGTAGATGTTCGGCCCCATCAGGCGAACGCCGTATTTCTGTCCGATCGCCTGAATTTCCTCCTGGCCCTTGATGTTGCCGGTTTCGGCGTAGCCCGAGGGAATCAGAATTGCGCCGACCACTTTCTTCTCGCCGCATTCGATCAGCGCCGACGCGACCAGGCTTGCCGGAATGGCGAACACGGCAATATCGACGTCGCCCGGTACATCCTTGACGGACTTGTAGACCTTCTTGCCCATGATCTCGTCGGCCTTCGGATGGATCGGGTAGATCTCGCCCTTGTAGCCGCCATTGATGAGATTCTTCATCACCGAGTTGCCGATCTTGCCGGCCTCGGCGGACGCGCCGATGACCGCAACCGATTTTGGTTTCATGATACGGTTCATCTGGCGCACGATGTCGTCATGTTGGGGGCGCGGGCGCGGCGGCTTCGGCGCGAAATCGACGACGATGCGCACGTCGGCGGCGATCGCGTTAGACTTGGTCGCGAACACCGGGTTCAAGTCCATCTCGTCGATTTCAGGGAAATCGGTGATGAGCCGCGAGACGTTGACGATGATATCGGCGATCGCATCGCGGTTGGCCGGATCACTGCCGCGCACGCCTTTGAGCATCTCGTGGGCCTGGATGCCGTCCAGCATCGAGAGCGCCTCTTGCTTGGTTGCCGGCGCGAGCCGGAACGTGATGTCTTTCAGAACCTCGACCAGCACGCCGCCAAGGCCGAAAGCCACAAGCTTGCCAAACGATCCGTCGGTGACGGCGCCGACGATGACCTCCTGCCCGCCGAGCAGCATCTGCTGAACCTGAATGCCTTCAATCTTGGCGTCGGATTTGTATTTCTTGGCATTCGCCAGAATGGTCGCGTAATTCTTTTCGACGTCGGCGGCGGTCTTGACGCCTACCATCACGCCGCCGGCTTCAGTCTTGTGCAGAATATCCGGCGAGACAATCTTCATAACAACCGGGAAGCCCATGCCTGTCGCGATCTTCGATGCTTCGGCCGCGGATCTTGCCACACCCTCTTTCGGAACCGGTATCCCGTAGGCATCACACACCAGTTTGCCTTCCGGCGCCGTCAGACTTGTGCGTTTGTCCGCCTTGACCAGATCGAGTATTTTGCGGACCGCATCTTTGGAATTCGACATTGGCTTCCTCCTTGAAGTCTATTTTTAATTCGTCGGCAGTGCGTGCCAGGCATCGGGGCCATACCTGGCTGCGCGCACTTCGGGTGATCGCAAACGTGCGTCCACGTTTGCTGGGGCATGGTTCCGGCCGTCCGAAATTGGCTGGGCATGGCATTTGGTATGCCAGAAGCGGGGTTGTCAAGGCACAGCGCGGGATAGAAGTGCTGAAAACATGGGTAACTTGACATTCTGGCATTTGGTATGCCAAAAATAATTGGATATTCTGACGAAAGACGTCTCCCGCCGAGGAGATCAGTCATGTCCCAACGGAAACAAACCAAGGCATCACCCACCATGGCCGAGGCAGAGATCGCAATCGTCCGAATTGCGCCGGAGACCAGCTTCAAGAACAAGGCTTATGAAGCCTTGAAGGAAGCCATTCTCAAGATGGACATCTATGCGACCCCTGAACCGGTCATGCTTGATGAACGCGCTTTATCGGAACGTCTTGGCGTCAGCCGGACCCCCATCCGCGAAGCGATCGCGATGCTGGAGCAGGACGGCTTCGTCAAAACCGTGCCACGCCGTGGCATTGTCGTCGTGCGGCGAACGAAGACCGAGATTGTCGACATGATCCGGGCCTGGGCCGCGCTTGAGAGCATGGCGGCGCGATTGATCACGACTACCGCGCGCAAGAAGGACATTTCCGCATTGCGCGACTTCTTCAAGAATTTTAACAAGGATCGCCTGCCGCAGGACCACATCGAGGAATATTCAAGGGCCAACATCGCATTCCATCAGGCGCTGATCTCGCTCAGCGAGTCTCCGGTGCTTGTCGATATGACCAATGACATCCTGCTGCACGTTCGCGGCTATCGGCAGCTGACGATTGGGCGCGCGGACCGCACCGCAGCGTCCCTACCCGAGCATATGGGTATCATTGAAGCGCTCGAAGAGCGCAACACCGAACTCGCGGAAAAGCGCGCCCGCGATCACACACTCGGTCTTGCCGCTTATGTGGAAGCCCACGGCCAAGAGCTCTTTTAACGAACCAAGCCCTTCACTTTGGGCGACGATCCAGAAGACGACGAACTCGTCCGCAAGAAACGATCAGGGAGACGACGCCGATGCTGAAAACCGCAACCATTGACGCAAATGCAGCCGATGCGCAGCAGGAGCTGACGGATGGCTTTCATCTCGTCATCGATGCGCTCAAGCTCAACGGCATCAATACGATCTACGGCGTACCGGGCATCCCGATCACGGACTTGGGCCGTATGGCGCAGGCTGCGGGCATACGAGTAATCTCGTTCCGGCACGAACAGAACGCCGGCAATGCCGCGGCAATCGCAGGATTCCTGACGAAAAAACCCGGTGTCTGCCTCACCGTTTCAGCTCCGGGCTTTCTCAACGGTCTGACTGCGCTAGCCAATGCCACGACCAATTGCTTTCCGATGATTCTGATCTCAGGCTCGTCCGAGCGCGAGATCGTCGATCTGCAGCAGGGCGACTACGAAGAGATGGACCAACTGGCGATCGCCAAGCCGCTTTGCAAGGCGGCCTTCCGCGTGCTGCATGCCGCGGACATCGGTATCGGCTTGGCGCGCGCGATCCGCGCGGCCGTTTCGGGCCGTCCTGGCGGCGTCTACCTGGATCTGCCGGCCAAGCTTTTCTCCCAGGTGATGGACGCAGAAGCCGGCGCGAAATCGCTCGTCAAGGTGATCGATCCGGCACCGGCCCAGATTCCCGCTCCAAGCGCGATCAAGCGCGCGCTCGATGTCCTGAAAAGCGCCAAGCGTCCTCTGATCGTGCTCGGCAAAGGCGCGGCCTACGCACAGGCCGATGAAGCCATTCGCGCGCTGGTCGAGAAGAGCGGCGTTCCTTTCCTGCCGATGAGCATGGCCAAGGGCCTGTTGCCTGACACGCATCCGCAGTGCGCGGGCGCTGCGCGCTCGACGGTGCTGAAAGACGCCGACGTCGTGATGCTGATCGGCGCGCGCCTCAACTGGCTTCTGTCACACGGCAAGGGCAAGACCTGGGGTGAGCCCGGATCGAAGAAGTTCATCCAGATCGATATCGAACCGAAGGAGATGGACAGCAACGTCGAGATCGTCGCTCCCGTGGTCGGCGACATCGGCTCCTGCGTATCGGCTCTTCTCGAAGGCATCGACGGCAAGTGGCCGGCTCCGCCGGCCGACTGGACCGGCTCGGTCAAGGCGAAAAAGGACGAGAACATAGCCAAGATGGCGCCGAGGCTGATGAACAATTCATCGCCGATGGATTATCACGGCGCACTCGGCGCACTGCGGACCATCGTCAAGGAGCGGCCGGACGCCATCCTCGTCAACGAGGGTGCCAACACGCTCGACCTCGCGCGCGGCGTCATCGACATGTATCAGCCGCGCAAACGCCTGGACGTAGGCACCTGGGGCGTCATGGGCATCGGCATGGGCTATGCCATCGCCGCCGCGATCGAGACCGGCAAACCTGTGCTCGCAGTCGAAGGTGACAGCGCGTTTGGCTTCTCCGGCATGGAAGTCGAGACGATCTGCCGATACAATCTGCCGGTCTGCATCGTCATCTTCAACAACAACGGCATCTATCGCGGAACCGACGTCAATCCGACTGGCGGATCGGACGTTGCGACAACCGTATTTGTCAAGGACTCGCGCTACGACAAGATGATGGAGGCGTTCGGCGGCGTCGGCGTCCATGTCACGACGCCGGACGAGTTGAAGCGCGCTGTCGACGCCGCCATGGACTCCGGCAAGCCGACCCTCGTCAACGCGGCGATCGACCCGGCGGCCGGCAGCGAGAGCGGCAGAATCGGCAACCTCAATCCGCAGAGCAAGATTCGCAAGAAATAGATCGGACACATCCTGACGGGGTCGCGACTGCCCCGTCCCTTTTCCTTCCTGCCCGTGCAGGAGCAGATACGAAACGGAGCAAGACGATGACAAAGGCGCTGAAGGGCGTTCGTATTCTCGATTTCACCCACGTCCAGTCCGGGCCGACCTGTACGCAGTTGCTGGCGTGGTTCGGCGCCGACGTAATCAAGGTCGAGCGTCCCGGCGTCGGCGATATTACGCGCGGTCAATTGCAGGACAAACCCAAAGTCGACAGCCTGTATTTCACAATGCTCAACCACAACAAACGCTCGATCACACTCGACACCAAAAATCCGAAGGGCAAGGAAGTCCTCACCGCATTGATCAGGAGTTGCGACGTGTTGGTGGAAAATTTCGGCCCTGGCGTGCTCGATCGCATGGGATTTCCATGGGAGAAAATTCAGAGCATCAACCCGAAAATGATCGTTGCGTCGATCAAGGGTTTCGGCCCCGGTCCCTACGAGGACTGCAAGGTGTATGAGAACGTCGCGCAATGTACCGGCGGCGCGGCATCGACCACGGGTTTTCGCGATGGACTGCCGCTGGTCACCGGCGCGCAGATCGGCGACAGCGGCACCGGGCTGCATCTGGCGCTCGGCATCGTCGCCGCGCTTTTCCAGCGCACGACGACCGGCCGGGGTCAAAAGGTCACCGCTGCCATGCAAGACGGGGTGCTGAACCTTGCGCGCGTCAAGCTTCGCGATCAACAGCGCCTCGCTCATGGCCCGCTCACGGAATACAGCCAGTTCGGCGAAGGGATTCCATTTGGCGACGCGGTGCCACGCGCCGGCAATGATTCCGGCGGCGGTCAGCCGGGCCGCATTTTGAAGTGCAAGGGCTGGGAGACCGATCCCAATGCCTACATTTACTTCATCACCCAGGCACCGGTTTGGGAGAAAATTTGCGATGTCATCGGCGAGCCCGGCTGGAAAACCCATCCCGATTACGCAAAGCCGCCGGCACGTTTGAAGCGCCTGAACGAAATATTCGCGCGTATCGAACAATGGACCATGACCAAGAACAAGTTTGAGGCGATGGATATTCTCAACAAGGACGACATTCCCTGCGGTCCGATCCTGTCGATGAAGGAACTGGCGGAAGACCAGTCGCTGCGCGCCACCGGCACCATAGTCGAGGTAGATCATCCCGAGCGTGGCAAATATTTGTCGGTCGGTAACCCTATCAAGATGTCGGACAGTCCGAGCGAAGTGTTGCGCTCACCTCTGCTCGGGGAGCACACGGACGAAATCTTGCGGCAGGTTCTCGGCTTCACGGATCATCAGGTGGCGGAAATTCACGACTCCGGTGCGCTCGATCCGCCGCGGAAGGTCGCCGCCGAATAAAGCATCCCGAGCCTCGATTGACGCCCTGCGGAGCAGATCCATCTGCTCCCAGTTGAGCCGCGCAAGCAAAATTAACGGTCTATCCATGGTCCCGGTATTCCGGGAACATTTTTGATCGGAAGCCCAGCCGTCGCTCTCCAACGTTTCTTGCGACAACTGCGACATATTGCGCCACTACGGAAGGATAACTTGCGCTGTGGCATATCAGATACCAAAATGCACGCTTGGTAACGCTCGTCTAAAAAGAAAGAGCGTACTTCGGGAGGAACCATGACCGCCACTAAGCAACCGACTGCGCCGCCGATGGCTGAAGCCCCGTACTTCCGCTGGCTGCAACTTGCGATGGGCGTCGTCTGCATGGCGATGATCGCAAACCTGCAATACGGCTGGACGCTGTTCGTCGATCCTATCGACGCGAAATATCATTGGGGCCGGGCTGCGATCCAGCTCGCCTTCACGCTTTTCGTCGTGACGGAGACCTGGCTGGTTCCGATCGAAGCGTGGTTCGTCGATAAATACGGTCCGCGCATCGTGGTCATGTTTGGCGGGGTGATGATCGCCATCGCCTGGGTGATGAACTCGTATGCCGGCTCGCTCTCGATGCTCTACATCTCCGCGATCGTCGCCGGAACCGGCGCGGGCGCGGTGTACGGAACATGCGTTGGCAACGCCCTTAAATGGTTCCCGGATCACCGTGGCCTGGCCGCGGGCGCCACGGCGGCGGGGTTCGGCGCGGGCGCCGCGATCACCGTGGTCCCGATCGCGAACATGATTGCGGCGAGCGGCTACCAGAATGCATTCTTCTGGTTCGGCATCGGGCAAGGCGTGATTGTTTTCATTCTTGCATTTTTCCTGCGCAAGCCGTCGCGGACGATGCCGGCGAAAAAGAAGCAACTGAACTTGCCGCAGACGAAGGTCGACTTCACGCCGCAGCAGGTGCTGCGGAGTCCGATCTTCTGGGTGATGTATCTGGTATTCGTGATGGTCGCTGCCGGTGGCCTGATGACCGCGGCGCAGATTGCGCCAATTGCTCATGACTTCAAGATCGCCAACGAACCCGTGGGCATCCTCGGCTTCCAGATGGCCGCGTTGACCTTTGCAATCTCGCTCGACCGTATCTTCGATGGCTTCGGCCGTCCGTTCTTTGGCTGGGTCTCCGACAATATCGGCCGCGAGAACACGATGTTTATCGCGTTCACGACGGCAGCCTTCATGCTCCTGACGCTGTCGGTGTACGGTCACATTCCGATTGTGTTCGTACTGGCGACGGCAGTGTATTTCGGCGTGTTCGGCGAAATCTACAGCCTGTTCCCTGCGACCAGCGGCGATACATTCGGCGTGAAATTCGCGACGACCAACAACGGCATGCTGTACACGGCGAAGGGGACCGCCTCGTTGCTGGTGCCGCTTGCGAGCATTGTCGCCGCCAAGTATGGCTGGCAGGCCGTGTTCGTGATCGCGGTTGCGCTCAACGCTACTGCAGCGCTGCTCGCGTTCCTCGTCATCAAGCCGATGCGCCGGGCCTTTATCCAGGGTAACGAAGCCACGACCGACGCTCGGGCCCAGGACGTCAAGGCTGCCTGATAACAAACCTCGCATTTCGACGAAAAGAGGTGCGCACTGAGCGCCTCTTTTTTTGCCGGTGCGAACGACGAGGGCCGAGCGAGCGGGCAAGGCGAACGACCCCCTTCGCTATTTGCGATGCCGCAGCGCTTCTTTTCCTTGGATCTTCACTTTCCTTGGATAAGGAATTGACAATTGGTATAATGTATACCAAACTGCGCGACATCGAAGTAGCCCTTCTGGCTCATCTGAAGGAGGTTGCGATGCAAGTCGGAGACATCCTGCGCAAGAAAACTGCCCGCGTTGCGACGGTTCGAATGAATGAAACTGTCGGCATTGCCGCCCAATTGATGCGCGCCAGCAATATCAGCGCGCTCGTGGTCAAGGATGTCGTCCGGACCGAAGGCAATACCGCGGTCGGCATGTTTACCGAGCGCGACGTCGTTCGCGCCATTGCCGAGCACGGCGCGGCCGGCGTCAACCTCAAGGTTTCGCAATTGATTTCGGTGCAGCAACTGGTTTCCTGCAGTTCGACCGACACGCTCGAACATGTTCGTCATCTCATGAACAAGAACCACATCCGCCATCTTCCTGTGATCGACAACTACAGCTTGATTGGCGTCATTAGCATTCGCGACATCTCAACCGCGTTCGATGACGAGGCGACCGCCGCGGCGAGATCCGTGCCTGCCTGACAAAGACTCCCGGTCACTGCGATCGCCCTGGCTTTGAGATCTTGTTCAAAGCCAGCGGTAGATCTACGCAAAATTTCCGCCAAACACGTTCGAAAGAGCACATGAAAATCTGCATCTACGGCGCCGGCGCGATCGGCGGATATCTCGGTGTGCAGCTCGCGCGCGCAGGCGCCGACGTCAGCCTCGTCGCACGCGGCGCGCATCTCGCGGCGATGCGCGAGAGCGGGCTTAAATTGCTGATCGACGGTGAAGAACGTGTCGTGCGGCCGCGCTGCACCGACAATCCCGCCGAGCTTGGGCCGCAGGATTATGTGATCGTATGCCTGAAGGCGCATTCCATCACCGGCGTGATCGAGGCGATGCAGCCGCTGCTCGGGCCTCGGACGCGCATCGTCACCGCGGTCAACGGAATTCCCTATTGGTATTTCTTCCGCCACGGCGGCCGCCACGAGGGTTCGACGCTGGAGAGCATCGACCCCGGGGGACGGCAATGGCGCGAACTGGGTCCGCAACGCGCCATCGGATGCATCGTCTATCCCGCAACCGAAATCGAGGCGCCCGGGGTAATCCGCCATGTTTACGGCAATCGCTTTCCGATCGGGGAGCCGTCTGGAGATATCACTCCGGACGTCGAAAGGCTTTCTGCCTTGTTCGTCGAAGCCGGGATGCAGGCTCCGGTGCTCGACCGCATCCGCGACGAAATCTGGCTCAAGCTTTGGGGCAACGTCTGCCTCAATCCGATCAGCGCGCTGACCTATGCCACGCTCGACGTGATCTGCGCCGATCCCGCAACGCGTGCGCTGTCGAAGGCGATCATGCTGGAGACCCAGGCGATCGCCGAGGTGTTCGGCGTGAAATTCCGCGTCGACGTCGAACGGCGGATCGAGGGCGCGCGCAAGGTTGGCGCGCACAAGACTTCGATGCTGCAGGATCTCGAGCGCGGACGTCCGATGGAGATCGACCCGCTGGTGACGGTGGTTCAGGAAATGGGGCGTTTGACGGAGATTCCGACACCGGCGCTCGACACCGTGTTGGCGCTGGTCGCGCAGCGCGCAAAAATCGCGGGGCTGTATGGCGCAATTGTCCGTCCTGCGGAAACGAAAACCCCCGTTTTTGCATGATCGCATTGCCACGATCCGCCGCGCGCCCGGTGGACATTTGCGTGGCCTGACGGCATCCTGCCTTCCGAAAATTCGAAAAAAGCAGGACGTGCGCGGGTTGCCCGCGCCGGGGAAACAGTCAGGGGCCACGAATGATAAAAACACGATTTACCGAACTCGTAGGTGTCGAACACCCGATCGTGCAAGGCGGAATGCAGTGGGTTGGCCGGGCCGAATTGGTCGCGGCGGTCGCCAATGCCGGCGCGCTCGGCTTCATCACCGCGCTGACGCAACCGACGCCCGATGACCTGACCAAGGAAATCGCGCGCTGCCGCGCCCTGACCGACAAGCCGTTCGGCGTCAATCTGACCATTCTTCCCTCGATCAAGCCGCCGCCTTACGCGGAATATCGTCAGGCCATCATCGAGAGTGGCATCAAGATCGTCGAGACTGCCGGCAACAAGCCGCAGGAACACGTTAACGAATTCAAAAAGCACGGCATCGTGGTCGTGCACAAATGCACCAGCGTGCGCCATGCGCTATCGGCGGAGCGCATGGGGGTCGACGCGATCTCGATCGACGGATTCGAATGTGCAGGTCATCCCGGCGAGGACGATACGCCCGGGCTCATCCTGATTCCGGTGGCCGCCGATAAAGTGAAGATTCCGATGATCGCCTCGGGCGGTTTCGGCGACGGCCGGGGCCTGGTCGCTGCCCTGGCGCTGGGCGCCGAAGGCATCAACATGGGCACGCGCTTCATGTGCACCAAGGAGAGCCCGATCCATCAACAGATCAAGGAGAAGATCGTCGCCAATGACGAGCGCGAGACCGAACTGATTTTCCGCACCATGCGCAACACCTCGCGCGTTGCCAAAAACGCGATCAGTACGAAGGTCGTGGCCATGGAAAGGGAAGGCGCGACTTTCGAACAGGTGCGCGAACTCGTGGCCGGCGCTCGCGGCAAGATGGTCTACGCGACCGGCGACTCCGACGAAGGCATCTGGTCGGCCGGACAGGTGCAGGGATTGATCCATGATATCCCGAGCTGCGCCGAACTGGTGTCACGCATCATGCGCGACGCGGAAGCCATTATACAAAGCCGGCTCGAAGGCATGATGTCGGGAAGCCGCCGTCAAGCCGCGGAATGAGCGGCTTCGCGTCACCTGCTAACAGGGATTGATCCGATGAAAGCCTATGTCTACGGCGCCAATGGCGCCGAAATCACCGATGTCGCCAAGCCCACGCCGAAAGGTACGCAGGTGCTGGTTCGCGTACGCTCCTGCGGGCTTAACCGCGCCGACCTCGGCATGACCAAGGGACACGCGCATGGCAGCGCCGGCGGCGTCGGCGCCGTGCTCGGGATGGAATGGGCGGGCGAGATCGCCGAAGTCGGCCCGGAGGCCAAAGGTGTCAAGGCCGGCGACAAGGTGATGGGCTCGGGTGCTGCCGCGTTCGCCGAATATACGCTGGCCGATCACGGCCGGCTGTTTCGCGCGCCGTCGAACATGAACTTTGAGGAAGCCGCCACCCTCCCCGTCGCGCTGGCAACCATGCACAATGCGGTCGTGACCAACGGCGCATTGCAACCCGGCCAGTCCGTGTTGATTCAAGGCGCGAGTTCCGGTGTCGGCCTGATGGCGATGCAGATTGCAAAGCTCAAGGGCGCCAAGTTAGTGATCGGATCTTCAACCGATGCGGCGCGCCGCGGAAGGCTGAAAGATTTCGGCGCCGACCTCGCGGTGGATTCAAGCGATCCCGGCTGGGTCGACCAGGTGTTGAAGGCAACCGCCGGCGAGGGCGTCGACCTGATCGTCGATCAGGTCTCGGGCAAGGTCGCCAGTCAAAATCTGGCTGCAACCAAAATCAAGGGTCGCATCGTCAATGTCGGCAGGCTCGGCGGCACGCATGCCGATTTCAACTTCGACCTGCACGCCGCGCGCCGCATCAACTATATCGGCGTCACCTTCCGTACCCGCTCGATCGAGGAAATCCGCGAAATCTTTGACGAGGTCCGCAAGGATATCTGGCCGGCGGTGGAATCGCGCAAACTGCAATTGCCGATCGACAAGGTGTTCGCATTCGACGATATCGGCAAGGCGTTCGCACACATGGAAGCCAACAGGCATCTCGGCAAGATTGTCGTGACGCTGTAGCGCCGCTTGCGGCTTGAGTGACCGGCTCGACCGGCATGCGCGGGATCACCTCCTCACGAACAGTCTGATCTCTTCGAGCATGCGAGCCGTTTCCGGGTCTTGCTCCAACGGGATGTGGTTCTGCCCTGGCAATGCCACGAACCGTGCGCCGGGAATTCCGGCGGCGAGCTCGCGACCGGCCTCGAACGGTTGTACCTGGTCGTCGCGCTTGTGCATGACAAGGGTAGGCGCCGTGACCTTGGACAGCAACTCGCGCACGTCCAGGTTCCTGGTCGTCTCGAAATAGCGGTAAGCGCATTCGGCCGAGGTCGTCGTGCGTTGCCGCTCGGCAAATTTTTGAAGCTGCTCCGGCGTCCCTCCCGGCATGAACAGCGACGAGAAAAGCTGACGATATACGGGAGTCTCCTCGCCCCATCCTGTGCGGATCAAAGTCGCCAGGGCCCTGGCTTTTTGCACCTCGAGCTCATTGCCGCGGCGATATGCCCCGCGCGCGAAGCCGCCGTAGAGGACAAGGTGGCTCACGCGCTCCGGATGCCGTACGGCAAAGGCTACGGATATGGCGCATCCCTGCGACATCCCGAACAGCGGGAAGCGGTCCAGTCCGGCGGCGTCGACCACTGTCTCAAGGTCACTCACCCACGCATCGAGTGACAAATCCTCCACATCCCAGTCGGAGAGCCCGTTCCCCCGCGCATCATAGCGAAGCAGAGTAAAGTCCCGCGCTAGCGTCATAAAGACATGGCCAAGGGCTGAACTTTCCCAATCGTATTCGACGTGGTTCATCCAGTTGGCGGTCTTCACCAGAGGCGGCCCGCTGCCTACCGTCGCATAGGCAAGCCGCACGCCGTCAGGCGCGCGGCAGTAGTCGATCTTCAATTTCATATTGCCCGGCTCAGTCGGACCGGCAATTTCGGCAGCGTTGAAATCGACGCTGTAGGCTTCAACCGATTTCGAAATGTTCTTCAAGTTTTGTGCGCCGAGCGGACGGCAAGTCTGAGACAGCTTGCCCTCGATCTGGTCGTAGACCTGACGGGAAATGCAGATACCGCCAGGCTCCGCTATCCCTTCCAGCCGCGCTGCGATGTTTACGCCATCGCCGAAGATATCGTTGTCGTCTATGATAATGTCGCCGACATGAATGCCGATCCGGAATTCGATCCTCAAGTCACGGGGCACGTCTGCATTTTTCGCGGCCATGCCGCGCTGGATTTTCACCGCGCAATCCACCGCATCCACGACGCTGGCAAACTCGACAAGCAGGCCGTCGCCGGTGGTTTTGACGATGCGGCCGCGGTGCGCGGCGATCGCGGGATCGACAAGCGCCTTTCGGGACGACTTAAGGTCGGCGAGCGTGCGTTTTTCATCGCGGCCCATCAGGCGGCTGTAGCCGGCGACATCCGCCGCCAGCACCGCCGCCAGCCGTCGTTCAAGGCGCTCGTCGGCCAAAAAATCCTCCTGGATCGCCCACCCAACACAACATATCGGACTTGATTAGTTTGCGGGCAATTTTTTAAAATCGGAACAATTCGCAACAATCACTGCTGCAATCGATTGGCGACTAGCGCATCTGATCGGCGCTTTAATGTTGCATGATGGGCTGCTAAACCCGCGCCCATGAACCATCCCGATCACAGCGTCAAATCCCGCGTCGCGGCGATCTCGATTTTTGCCAGCGCCGGCATGGCCGCTGCCAAATTCGTGGTTGGCATCGCCATCGGCAGTCTCGCGTTGGTCTCCGAGGCGCTGCACAGTTCCGTCGACGTGGTCGCGACCATCATTACCTGGTTGGTGGTGCGGGTTTCCGACCGCCCCGCGGACAAGGAACATCATTACGGGCACGGCAAGCTCGAGAGTGTTTCGGCGCTGGGCGTTATCGCGTTGCTATATGTGCTGGCGGGCGGCATTCTGGTCGAATTGTACAGCCGTCTGCGCGAGGGTGTGCCACCACCGACCATCTCGGCGATTCCGTTTATCGTTCTGCTGGTCGACATTGCCGTGAATTTCTGGCGCGCCAGGGCTCTGCATCGCACAGCGCGCGATACCAAGAGCCAGGCGTTGGCCGCCGATGCGTTGCATTTCGCGTCCGACGTGCTTGGCTCGGTCGCCGTCATTATCGGACTGGCACTTTCAGGGCTGGGCTATGCCTGGGGCGACGCCGCCGCTGCCGTCGCCGTGGCGGTCATGATCGCACTGTTGGGCCTGCGGCTGGCACGTTCCACCGTGGAAACCCTGCTCGATCGCGCGCCCGAAGGCGCGTCGGAGAAAGCCGCCGCCGCGATCGGGGCGGTGGCCGGCGTGGTCGACGTCGAACGGCTGCGGGTGCGAATGGTCGGATCGACGCATTTTATCGACGCCATCGTGCAAGTCCCCCGCACCTATCCCATCGACCGTATCGATGAGATCAAGCGGAAGGCGCAGGATGCGGTTTCAAGAGCGCTCGGCGATGCCGATCTGACCTTCACCGCCGTGCCGGTCGCGCGCAACAACGAGAGCGTGCGGGAACGTATCATGGTGATCGCCCGCAATTCCGGCCTCGCCGTCCACCACGTCACCGTGCATGATCTCGGCGGCAAGCTCACCGTGAGCATCGACCTCGAAGTCGACGGCGAGATGGCGCTTACCGCAGCACACGACATAGCCCATGAACTGGAGCGGAACATCCGCGAAGAGTTCGGCGAGGACGTCGAAGTTGACACCCACATCGAACCGCTGGAACCGGAACTACCGCTGGGTGCCGATGCCGCGCCCGAGCGAGTCAAAGCAATCAAGGCCGCACTGTCGCGCTTTGCCGCCGATGGCGCGATCCATGACATACATAGTGTGCGGGTGCGCAATACCGACGCGGGCGAAATCGTGAACTTTCATTGCCGTGCCGCTCCCTCAATGAGCGTGATCAAGGTTCACGAGGGCGTCGACGAGATCGAGCGTGCCTTGCGCCGCGCGTTTCCTACCGTGAAACGCGTCATCAGCCACGCCGAACCGCCGGACGCATAGTGGAATCCGGAATCCTCGGGCGCGTTCCCGTTTCGGACTCACTTTGCGCAGGTTTTACGAGTTCGGATTCTGCGTTGGACAAGATTTATTTGCATTAACGAATCGTTGACTCTCGACAGTCCGCCAAAACTGGATTCAAATCGCTTTGATTCGGAAGCGACTGGGGTCCTTCCGGACCAGGTGCAAAAAGATTTCCTAGGGGGCCAAAGGCATGGCGCGCGCACACGCGGCGAGCGCGTGCGTCCAATCCGATTCGATTAAGGGATTGGCGCAATCGATCGCGAAACCTGCCTATCATAGGCTGTTGATAGCGGAGCCTGCGCTTCGCCGCGCCGTGCCAATCCTGATCATTGCCTTCCTGATTACCATTTGTCTCGGCGCTTTCGTGCAGGTGGTCGATCAGAACCGGCAAAAGCGCGCGTCAATCAAGCGAGATCTCGCGGCTCTCGCCGATGTGCTTGCCGAGCGCCTCGATCGCATCGCTTCTGTCCGGCAGGATCGACTGGCGTCGATCGAGCGGCTGCAAAACCTGCTGCCCGACCTAATTCCATCGTGGGGAATCGCAGCCGGAAGGCACGTCATCATCACCGGGGCGGACCAGCGCATTCTCGCCCGCGTACCGATCGAAGAAGGCCTCGGCGATGCCGACCGGGTTCTCGACGTTATCAGTACGGCACAATTGTTGGCTGCGCCCGGTCAGCAAAGCGGCGTCACCGATATGATCCTCCCGAACGGCAGCGGCGCGCTGGCGATTCAGCACATCGTCAAGTCACTGCCCGGCCAGGTCATTATCGTCCAGGAAAAGAGCGAATCGCTTTGGCGCTCGGACGCTGCCCTGTCGGTGACGCTTTCCGCCACGACCGGCTTCGTCGTGCTTATCCTGGGCTTTGCTTTCCACTGGCAATCGACCCGCGCACGCGAAGGCGATCTCATCAACGACGCCGTGCGCGGCCGAATCGACACCGCGCTCAATCGCGGACGCTGCGGATTGTGGGATTGGGACCTGTCGCGCGGCAGAATCTTCTGGTCGCAATCGATGTTCACCATGCTGGGCCTCGATACCCGAAGCGACCTGCTGACCTTTGGCGAGGTCAATGCGCTGGTAAAATCCGACGACATCGACCTGTTTGCGATCGCCGATCAGCTTATTTCCTCAAAAATCGGCCACATCGACCAGACCTTTCGCATGCAGCACACCGACGGGCATTGGATCTGGCTGCGTGTCCGCTGCGAACTCAGCCAGGGCGCCGCCGATGCCGGCTTGCACCTGATCGGCATTGCCGTTGACATCACCGAGCAAAAGAGCCTCGCCGAGAAGACGGTGGAGGCCGACCTGCGGCTGCGCGATGCGATCGAGACCATCCCGGAAGCGTTCGTGCTGTGGGACGCCGGCGACCGCCTGGTGCTCTGCAATTCGCATTTCCAGCGACTGCACAAGCTGCCGGATTCAGCGGTTGCGCCAGGCACTTCCTATGAGACCGTGATCGAAGTCGGCAGCATGCCCGAGGTCCGCACCCGACTGCACGAAACCGGCGCCCATGCTCCGGGCGCGCGCACCTTCGAGGCGCAACTCGACGACGGCAGTTGGCTGCATATCAGCGAACGCCGCACCAAGGACGGCGGCTACGTTTCGGTCGGTACCGACATCACCCGCATCAAGGAGCACGAACAGAAGCTGGTCGACAACGACTTGCGCCTGCGCGCCACGGTGATCGATCTGAAACGTTCGCAGACTGCGCTCGAGCGGCAAGCCGTGGAACTCGCCGATCTCGCCGAAAAATATTCCGAAGAAAAAACCCGGGCCGAAGAAGCCAACCAGACCAAATCGAAATTCCTCGCCAATATGAGTCACGAGCTGCGCACGCCGCTCAATGCCATCATCGGATTTTCCGAAATCATGGAAAGCGGCATGTTCGGAACGCTCGGTTCCGAGAAATACCAGGAATACTGTCACGACATCCTTACCAGCGGTCACTATCTGCTCGAAGTGATCAACGACATCCTGGATATGTCGAAGATCGAAGCCGGCCGGATGAAGCTCGACATGGAGCCGCTCGATTTGTCGAAGACGTTGGCGGAATTGCTGCGCGTGGTCTCCGGGCGCGCCGACGACAAGAATTTGGTGCTCGACGCGGATATCGAGGGAACCACTTCGGTGGTGGCGGATCGCCGTGCGATCAAGCAGATCATCGTCAACCTCTTGTCCAACGCCGTCAAATTCACGCCTGATGGCGGCAAGGTGATTGTCCGCAGCCGGGTACTTAGCGATTCAATCATGCTGATGATTGCCGACACCGGCATCGGGATCGCACCGCAGTCGCTCGCCAGGCTAGGCAGACCGTTCGAGCAGGTCGAGAGCCAGCTTACCAAGACCTATCACGGATCAGGGCTTGGACTGGCCATCGCGCGGTCGTTGACCAATCTGCACGGCGGATCGATGCGGCTGCGCTCGAAGCTAGGTACCGGGACGGTCGTCTGCGTGGTGCTGCCGCGCGATGCGCGGAAGGCAAGGGCGAAAATGTCAGCGGCCGCTTAACTTCCGCCTTCGACCAGATTGCGAAACACCCGGCGCACTTCGGCCTGGGTCTCCTTGACCCGCGCCTCAAGCGAGGAAAAGTCCGGTGCGTCGCCAGCGCGCGCCATGACCCGCAACAGGTCTTCTCCAGATGTTTCCGGCTTGAATTTTTCACTGACGCAGAGCCGCAAAATCTGCGTGAGGTCGTGATAAAGCCGCGTCGCCGAACGCAGGATCTCCGCGGCCGATTGGGGCAGGACGCCAAGTCGCGCAGCGTTGTCGAGCACGTGCAGCGTGCTGACGTCGAGAATGTCCGGTTTTTCGGCGGCATGAACGAGCTGAAGGTATTGCGCGATGAAATCGATATCGACAATGCCGCCCGCGGCATATTTCAGATCCCAGACGTCGTCTTCGCCCTTTTCCAATGCGATCGCGCGGCGCATCTCCGCCACGTCGCTGGCGACGACGGTGGCGTCGCGAGGCCGCGTCAGCACCTCGCGAATGATGCGCTCGATTTTGCCGCGAAAGCCAGGCGGCCCCGAAACTACCCGGGCGCGCGTGAGCGCCATGTGTTCCCAGGTCCATGCCTCCTGGTCCTGGTATTCGGCGAACGATTTGAGGTGCGAGGCCACCGGGCCTGCCCGCCCCGATGGACGCAGCCGCATATCGACCTCGTAGAGCACGCCGTAATTCGTCCTCGTCGTAAATGCGCTAATCAGCCGCTGGGTAAAGCGCGCGAAATAATGCGCCCCGTGCAGGGGTCGTGCCCCATCGGAATCCGGGTACGCCTGATCGAAATCATAGAGCAGGATGAGATCAAGGTCTGACGAGGCGGTCATCTCTCGGCTGCCTAGTCTGCCCATCGCCAGGATCGCGGTTTCCTGTCCCTTGATCCGGCCGTGCTGGGCCGCGAACCGATCGGTCACGAGATTATGCACGGTATGCACGACGCCCTCGGCGACGTCGGCGAATGCGACGCTGGCTTGTTGCGCCGAGACCGTGCCCGACAGGATTCGCGTGCCGATCAGGAACAGGCTTTCCTGGCCGAACAATCGCAATCGATCGAGAAACTCTTCGTAGGAATCCGCGTCCGCCAGGGTCGCTGCGAGACGTGTCGACAATTCGCGCCGGTCCGGCATGGCGCCAAAGAAGCGCGGATCGATCAAGCCATCCATGATCTGCGGCTGTCGCGCCAGCATATCGCCAAGGCGCGGCGCGGCGCCCAGAACCAGAGCCACCAATGCGACAAGGTCGCGGTTCTGGCTGAGCAGGGAAATCAGCCGCCCGCCGCGCTGCAGCGCCTGCAGGAAGCGATCGAAGGCCGTCACCGCGCTGTCGGGCTCTTCGGCTTGCGCCAGCCCGGCGATCAGCGCCGGAACGAACTCGACAAAGGCGTTCCGCGTCGATTCCAATCTGAACACGCGGTAATCGCCGACCATCCATTGCTGCAGGGTCTGCGCTACCATGATCGGGTTCTTGAAACCGAGCGTGACCAAATGTGCGAGCAGACTCGGATCTTCGGGACCGGCGCTGTAGTCCGCCGCGGGCAGTTTCGCGGTGCCGGTCGGATCGCCTTCGAACAGCTTGCCGTAATGACCCTGCACAATATTGAGATGGCCAAGCAGATCCCCGGCGAACGCGGCTCGGCTGTCGTAACCGAAAAAACGGGCAAAACGTTCCACCGCTTCAACATCGTCGGGTAGAGTATGGGTCTGCTCATCCGCCACCATCTGCAACCGGTGTTCGACCCGCCGCAAGAACTCATAGGCCGCACTCAGTTCGTCGCGTGCCTCGAAGGTGATCCAGTTACTCGAGGCCAGCACCTTCAAGGCTTCCAGCGTCGGCCGCGCCCGCAATTCGGAATGCCGCCCGCCGGCGATTAATTGCTGAGTTTGCGCGAAAAACTCGATCTCGCGGATACCGCCCCGCCCGACCTTGACATTGTGGCCCTCGACCGCGATCTCGCTTTGACCGCGATACGTCTGCATCTGCCGCTTCATGTCGTGCACGTCGGCGAGCGCCGCGAAATCGAGATGCTTGCGCCAGACGAAAGGCGCGATTTCCGCAAGCAGCTCCTCGCCGGCCTTGGGATCGCCTGCGCAGGGCCGCGCCTTGATCATGGCCGCACGCTCCCAGGTCCGCCCCTCCCGTTCGTAATAATGCAGCGCCGCTTCGGTTGAAATGGCCACCTGCGTCGAAGCAGGATCCGGCCGCAGTCGCAGATCGACGCGAAACACATAGCCGTCTCCGGTGCGCTGCTGCAGCAATCGTGCGAGAGCCTGCGTGACGCGCACGAAAAACGGCTGCGGCTCCATATCCGGCGCGAGGGTCGGCGCCTCCGGATCGAAAAACACGATCAGATCGATATCGCTGGAATAATTCAGCTCCCCCGCGCCCATCTTGCCCATGGCGAGCACGGTCATCCCGCTACCGTCCTCGGGGCTATCGTGGTTTGGAGGCGACAACCGTCCTCGCGCGGCTTCCTGTCGCAGTACATGCCGCAGCGCCGATTGCACCGACGCGACCGCAAGGTCGGTCAGCGCCGCCGTCACCCGCATCACCGGCCAAACGCCGCCGATATCGCACAGTGCAATCATCATGGCGGCTTCCGATTTCATGCGGCGAAGCAATTGCATCACATCGGCTTCGCTTGATGCAGCCGACACGTCGCGGCAGGTCTTCTCAATCAGTTCGGCCAGATAGGACTCAGGTTCACATTCGAGCAACCGGATCGTGCGCGCGCCATCGGCGCGAACAAGGTCGAACAGATAGGGAGAGGCTTCCGCGATACCCAAAAGAATGGTCTTGGTAAGGGGAAATCTGGCGATGAGATCACCGATCGCGGCCGCCTGCTCCGGCGACAGATCGGTCAACCAGTCCGCCAATCGCTGCTCGGCCTTATCCGGAGCGGACACATGCGGTCCGTCCACGAACCGCGCGGCTAGTGCGGCGAATTTGACATTCGCTTCAGTGTTTCCGCGAAACGTCATGGGGAGTGTCAAATCCAAACCCGCACTAGAGTCATTTCTTGTTAGTGTCCCTTGGCTTCGGACATTCGCAAGCCGACTCCCGGCTGCGGGATGCGAATGTCAGAACCTGGAAACCAGCCGATGATGGTCCGCGTCGCCCTTCGCGGATGGGATCATGCCACCTTCTGTGGCACATCAGGCATTTGAACCGCAAGCCTCTCGCTGACACCCATATGCGCCGGGATTGCCAATGTCGCGGTAAGTCCGGGGTGAGCATCCCCCAGCCTCAGTTCGCCGCCATGCAACGTCGCGACAGCGGACGCCAGACTTAATCCGAGACCGGAGCCGGGCTGGGTGCGGCTCGCCTCAAGCCGCACAAATCGTTCCACTGCGTGTCTGCGATCGGCTTGTGGAATCCCCGGCCCGCGGTCAGTGACGCTGAGCAGCACCTGATCGCCATCGCGCCGGGCCTCGATCAAGATCTCTCTGCTGTCGCTGCCGGCGACGGCATCGGCACTCAGCGGTTGCGCGGCCGGAATCGGCTTGCCGTATTTGATCGCATTTTCGACCAGATTCGCCAGCGCCTGGCTGATCAATTCGCGGTTGCCGTGAAGCGGCGCGGGCACAGTTTTGACGCGTAAGGTCATTCCGTCGTCTTCCGCAAGCGGTTCATAGAGTTCATGAATACCATTGGCAACATCGGCGGCGTCAAAGTCGTCCATGTTGCCGCGCGCCTGCCCGGACTCTGCGCGCGCGATCATCAACAGCGCGTTGAAGGTCCGGATCAAGCCGTCGGATTCCTCGATGGTCCGTTCGAGCGCCGTGCGATATTCGGTCTCGCTGCCGGATTTAGCCAAAGCCTCTTCGGCGCGATTGCGCAATCGTGTCAGCGGTGTCTTCAGATCGTGAGCGATGTTGTCGGAAACTTCCTTCAGTCCCATCATCAGGGCTTCGATCCGCTCCAGCATTGCGTTGAGATTTTCCGCCAACCGGTCGAGTTCGTCGCCGCTGCGCCCGACCGGCAGCCGCCCGCTCAGATCGCCCGCCATGATGCGCCGGGTGGTGCCGGTCATGGCATCGATACGACGCAACACACGTCGCGCAACAAAGATGCCGCCACCAAGACCAAGCACCACGACAATCAATATCGACCATTGCGCGGCTTTCGCGACAATACCGAACAATCGCCTGCGTTCTTCCAGATCGCGCCCGATCAGGAGCCGGAAGCCGCTGCTGAGTTCGCTGACGCGCACCAGTGCGCGATGATCCGCTGTGTCCTGTTCGTCCAATCGCCGATAGGCGGTTTCGGACCAGCCGGTGGTCGCCATTACGCCGGGCGCAAGCGAACCGACATTGCCGGCGATAGCCTGCCCTGTCGGCGCGGTCACGAGGTAAAGATTGGCACCGGGCCGCAGCGCCCGGTTCTCGATCGTAGAAACCAGATCGCGCAGCCCGCGTCGCGCGAAGATCTCGCTGATCTCGCCGGTTTCCGCGTTCACCGTGGAGGTAATCTGTTCGGTAATCAGCCGGCGCGTGTTCCAGGCGAAATAGCCCAGCAGCGACGCAGCAAAGAGCGCAAACAAAAACAGATAAGCCAGCGTCAACCGGAACGCCGTGGTTCGAATAAGCTTACCGAATGCCGTCACGGATCATGTATCCCGCGCCACGAATCGTGTGAAGCAACGGCCGCTCGAAGCCCTTGTCGATCTTGGAGCGCAGCCGCGAAATATGCACGTCGATAACATTTGTCTGCGGATCGAAATGATAGTCCCAGACATTTTCGAGAAGCATGGTTCGAGTCACGACCTGCCCGGCATGCTTCATCAGATATTCCAGCAGCCGGAACTCGCGCGGTTGCAACGTCAACTCATCCTTGCCGCGCGCCACACGATGCGAAAGACGGTCGAGTTCGAGATCGCCGACGCGATAGGTCGTTTCCTCAACGGGTCCGCCATGGCGGCGAGACAATACTTCGACCCGCGCGAGCAGTTCAGCGAACGAATAGGGTTTTGGCAGATAATCGTCGCCTCCGGCGCGCAAACCCTTGATGCGGTCGTCTACCTGTCCGAGCGCCGAGAGAATCAGCACCGGCGTGCGGTTGCCCTTCTCGCGCAAGGCGCCAATCAGCGATAGGCCGTCGCGTTTCGGCAGCATCCGATCGACCACCAGAACGTCGTAGTCGCCGCTGTCGGCGAGCGCCAACCCTTCCTCGCCATCGCTGGCGAGATCGGCGACGTAACCGACTTCGCGAAACGCCTTCACCAAATAGTCGGCGGACTCGCGGTCGTCTTCGATAATCAAAAGGCGCATTTTGGGGTCGATTGCGGTCAAGTGGGTTAGCCCTTTATCACCTTGGCGTGGTCATCATCCTCATGCAAGACGACCTTACACCTCTGCACCAAGCAAAAAAGCGGGCGGTGAAGCTGGGGGACCTCACCGCCCTTAGACCTTCCGACGGAGGGGGGCGTAATTCCACCGGAAGGCAACTGAAGGGAGCGGGCCTTCGACCCGCCCCCCGGAAAGAGCCGTCGGCGGGGGCGACTGATGCCGGCGACACCCTCCATCTCCTCGATCATGATCCGATTGGATTTAATCGGATTACGACCTCATCTCCTTGTTTGAGCATGATCCTTTCGGAAAAACGGTTTCCACCTTTCCGGATCATGCTCCAGAACGCTCGATACTCAACCTTTCGCCAGGGGCACCGCCACAAAGCGCGACGTCCCGCCGCTCTTCACGCGCATCAGAACGCTGTTCTTGTTGTCAGTTCGCGCCGCGTTAATTGCTTCGCGAACATCTGCGACATTGGCGACGCTCTTTCCCGCGACTTCGAGAATCACATCCCCTTCCTTGAAGCCACGTTCTGCCGCCGCACTCTTCGGATCGACCTCGGTGACGACGACGCCATCCTTGCCGGCGCCGGCAACGCTGTTGGCGGGCGCGAGCGTAAGACCGAGCTTCGGAACGTCGGTACCACGGGCTGCGCCACCCTTGTCGTTGTCGGTGTCGGCCTTGGCTTCGATCGAATTCGGCAACTGGCCGAGGGTGAGGTTGATGACCTTGTCCTGGCCCTTGTGCAGCACGTTGAGCTTCACCGCATTGCCGGGCGCGAGACCGCCGATGGTGCGGGCGAGTTCACGGGCGTCCTTGACCGTCTCGCCATTCACCGCCGTGATCACATCGCCGGATTCGATGCCGGCCTTGGCCGCAGGACCGTTGGCCTGGGGTTCCGCAACCAGCGCACCTTCCGCCTTTTTGAGGCCGAGGCTGTCGGCGATGTCGGCCGTGACCGGTTGAATCTGGACACCGATCCACCCGCGGCTGACCGATCCCTTGTCCTTGAGCTGCGCAATTACATTCTTCACGGTCGACGCCGGGATCGAGAACGCGATACCTACGCTGCCGCCTGACGGTGAATAGATCGCGGTGTTGACGCCCATCACTTCGCCTTCGGTGTTGAAGGCCGGGCCACCGGAGTTGCCCTTGTTCACGGGCGCATCGATCTGGATGAAATCGTCGTACGGGCCATTGCCTATGTCGCGGCCGCTGGCCGAGACGATGCCGGCCGTGACGGTGCCGCCGAGGCCGAACGGATTGCCGACCGCGAGCACCCAGTCACCGATCCGGGGCTTGCCGTCCGAAAGTTTGGCGAAGGGGAAGTTCGAGCCGCCCTCGACCTTGATCAGCGCAACGTCGGTACGCGCGTCGGTGCCGATCACCTTCGCGGTATAGATCTTGCCGTCGTCGGTCGTGACTTCGACCTTGTCGGCGCTGTCGACCACATGATTGTTGGTAACGGCGTAGCCATCCGCGGAAATAAAGAAACCGGAGCCTTGACCGGTCACCGCGCCGCGTCCGCCGCGGGGTCCACCGCGCATGCCCGGGGGCAAGCCATCTGGTCCGCCGAAGCGGCGGAAGAAGCGCTCCATCGGCGAGCCCGGCTGGAACGGTGAATCATCGTTGTTGTTGGCGCTGTCGTCCTTGGCGACCTTCTCGTTGATATTGACCTTCACCGAAATCACCGACGGCTTCACGCGCTCGACGATGTCTGCAAACCCGACAGGCTGCGCGACCTTGCGGACTTCGTTATTGACCTGCGCATGCGCGGTGCTGGTCAAGAAATCTACGGGGCCGGGCGACGGGCTGAAGCCATAAACAGCGACGCCGAGACCGGCAACGACCGAGGCCATCAGCGCGAACTTGCGTGCTGAGAACAGCGAACGGCGGGGCGCTTGATAAGACGGGAAGGACGAAAGATCGGTCGGACGGTCGGTCATGCATAAATCTCCAGAGCCTGAATCGATGATGCCGGGCAGCACCTTATAGGTCTGAAGATGGGGATTTCCGCCTTACAGCGCGCTGGCGGGAGAATTAAACTTTTGTAATGAAGGGGCGGGAGGAATGCGGCAGTTTAGCGCAGGGCTAGGCTGGTTTTTCCGGCGACGGTTCCGCCGCGATCAGCCGTTCCAGCCGCGCTTCTTCCTCGGCCGTCAATTTGTACAAGGATTGGTCTTTGGCTGCCGCAAATCTGGAGCGGCGCCGGCTGTGTATCCACAACGCAAGCCCGCCTCCGGCCAGCACCAGCGGTGGCAATAGCCACAGCAACAACGTATGGGGTTCGAGCCGCGGCTTCAGCAGCACGAACTCGCCATAGCGCGCCACCAGAAAATCGATCACCTGGGCGTCACTGTCGCCTGCGGCGATCCGTTCCCGCACCAGCAGCCGTAAGTCGCGCGCCAAAGGAGCCTCGGAATCGTCGATAGACTGGTTTTGGCAAACCATGCAGCGCAGCCCTTGCGATAAATCCCGCGCTCGCGATTCCTTTGCTGGATCGGACAGGATCTCGTCGGGCTGGACGGCGTAAGCGGCGGCTGTATAAAAAGCCGCCATCAACAACACAAATAGGATCGCGATCAGCTTCCGCACTTCGCCTCTTTCCGCGGGCACCAGCGCATTATGTCCGGCTTGCGCGATCACTGCGATGCTCCCCGGGTGGCCGCGGGCTTTGCATTATAGTCCGGCTTCGCGCCGTAATCGTCTTTCCAGTGCCCCTGCTTCTTCAGCGCGTCCGCGACTTCCCGTGGCATATAGTTCTCGTCGTGCTTGGCGAGCACGGTGTCGGCCTTGAACACGCCGGCGGAGTCGAGCGCCCCTTCTGCAACCACGCCCTGCCCTTCGCGAAACAGATCGGGAAGAATTCCCGTGTAGGAAACCGGCAGCGTGGCGCTGCCATCGGCGACCCGGAACATAACTGCAAGGCTGTCGCCGCGTACCAGCGACCCCGGCTGCACCAGGCCGCCCAGCCGGAACCGTTCGCCCGCGGGAATATGTTTTTCTGCCACCATCGCAGGCGTCGAGAAAAACACGATCGAATCGCGCATCGCATTCAGCACCAGTGCCGCCGCGACCGCGAGCACCGCAAGCGAGCCGCCGATTATCGTCAGACGCCGCTGCTTGCGCGTCATGCCTACCCTCTAATCCCTGCCCATCATGTAATCCCGAAAACCGCTTCGCACTTTCGGCAGCACCGTCCTCATCCCTCGAGCCCCAGAATTTTCAGGCCCTCATTCAACTGCCGCAGCCGTTCGGCATTATTGGCAAGGGCTTGACGGGCATCGGTGAGCGCGCCTTTCGCCTTGTCGCGATCACCCATGACCATATAGGCCCGTATCAGCCGCAGCCACCCCTCGACATCGTCGCCGTTCTGCTTCAACCGGCCGGCGAGGCGCTCGACCATGCCGCGAATCATTGCGCTGCGGTCGGTCTCATTCATGTCTTTGGCTGCAGCCGCCGCATCGTCCGACAGTACCGAAGCGCCAGAACCGCCGACCCGCACCAATGCGGCCCGAACCGCCGGGCGCCACTGCGCATCCGGCGGCGCCTTCGCGAGCATTCCACGCCAGATCGATGCGGCCTCCGAGGTACGGCCATCCTGCTCGGCCGCAACGCCAAGGAAGTAGCTCGCCTTGGCCTCATCCGCATTCAATGCGATGGCGCGTTCGAATTCCGTCTTGGCCTCCCCGGTGACGATGCCTCCTGCGGCTGCGACAATGGCTTCGCCGAGATCGGCCCGGCGCTCGGCGCTGTCGCCGTTATAGGTGATCGAATTATGATAGGCCCGGACCGCTTGATCATAGCGGCCGAGCCGCACCAGCACCGGCGCAAGCACGTTCCAGCCACGGCCGTCGGTCGGATTCTTTTCCAGGTGCTGTTCGACCTGCGCTACCAGATTGTCGAGCGGTTGCGTGGCGTCGGGCGCACGGGCGCGCTGCGCCAGCGGAAAATCGCCGAGCCGTGGCGAACCGAGCGGAAGATAGACGGCAATTGCGACGATCGGCAGCCCAACCAGGGCCATGATTGCCGTCGAACGACGTAACCTGACATGCGATGCGATCGGCGGAGCGCGCTGACTAACCGCCGCGGCCAGCAGACGGCGACTGATTTCGACGCGCGCGGCCTCCGCTTCGGGAGTTCCGATCAGCCCTACGGCAACGTCGCGATCGATCTCACTGAGTTGATCCCTGTAGACGGCCGCCTCGCTGCCACCGTTTGGCGGCCGGCCACTACGGCCCAGCGGCCAGAGCACGGCGAAGATCGCCGCCGCCGTCATCAGCGCGAGCACAAACCACAATGTCATCAAGCGAGTTCCGACTAAACGGCGCCCACAAGGAAGCGACGATGCGCCGCTTTACACCGCCGGCGCCAAACTAGACAATTCTCAATTCGCTGATGCGGCAGACAAGACCCGAAAACCCAGAGAAGATCTGGGGTTAGCAAACGTTAAACTCGACGCTCTGCGCCGCATACTGGCCATGCCCGTTTAGCGCTTTCAAATAGTAGACCCCGGCCTTGACGGCGTCCGGCAGCCTGATTCTAAGCGAGCCGTTAGGAGCCGGAGACGCAATCATGATGACCGGCTCCGGCAACTGTTCCCCGCTGGCCTTGTCGACGAGCACGACCGTCGCTCTGACCATCAAGTTCCGATATGTTGCCGAGATTACGCGGTTCTCAAGTTCGACGAAATTGATCACTGGGTTCATACCAAAAAAATAAGTTGTATTCTTGATTTCGTCAACCCAAAATTGTATATGGAGTTTTCACTATCTGCCCGCCGCGCTACCCTCCGCGCGAAGACTTGCGTTCGCCGGTCAGCGCATTTTCAGCTGCTCTGCTCATGAGCGAGGCATAATCGTGGCCGAACAATACGTCGCAAAAGCGGATTGCCGCCGCGACCTGCATCTGCCGGTAGGCACGCGTTTTGGTGTCGCCGCCGCGAAGTGATTGCACCAGCGCCTCGGTGGAATGCTCGACATATTGTTGCAGGTCCGAATAAGTCCGCAGCGTCACCTCGTTGATCGCCAGTTCGCTGGCATATGTGCGGCACACCGCTACGAAGTCGATCAATGCAGTTGTTTCGTCGACCTCACTGGCGTCGACCTTGGCGCCGGTTGGAATATCCTTGTCGGGGCGTTGACGGAGGAGACGCCGGACGCGGCCGGGGACTCTGTCGATTTCGGATTGCAGTGCATTGGAAATATCGGACCGGATCGACGTCAGTTGTCGGCCCCACGCGGAATTGTTGCGGAGGTCGAGTTCGGTCCGCAGGCCACGCACGCCATCATGAAGTGTTTTAAGATGCTCGGCGAAATTATCGAAATGTCCGCGCTTGATATCCATCCGCAAGCTAGCCGCGAGGCAAGATAGATCATGCAGCACTATGGTGACGGCGACGCCGTAGGGTGTCGCCGCAACGCGGATTTCATCGTCGGACGCGGCCATCTTGATGGCGAGGCGAATGATTTGCCACGGCGCGGTCAGCCGATGCATTACCAGCGACAGCGCGAACGGCAGCACTTGCGGCCTTTGCAGCGAGGGAACATTGAGTGAGGCGCCTACCGCCGCGATCTGCGGATCCGCAAAAATCCGCAAGTAGCTGGGAAGCCGCCCGTTGAGGGTGTCCAGCGCTTCGCGGGCCTGAAACACAGCGCCGATCGACAGCAGATCCTCAACTACCTCAGGCGGACCGACGCGGGCCAGCGAGCGCTGCCTGTCGCCGCTGGGCGTGCCGATCTTGGAGATCGCATCCGCCGCAACGAGCTGCAATTTACGGACCGCTGCTTCGAGATCCGACGTGGCGCCCGTGTCCCGCGTCCGTGCCAGCGCCGCTTCGAATTCGCGCGCCTGGTCGGTCGCGCCGTCGCGGATCAGCCATTGCCACATCGGCGGCAGCGAAGTACGGCGGATCTGACCTGGTCGTACCGGATAATTGCTTTCGGCCAGAAACGGCTCAAGCGGGCGGAACAGCAGCCGTGCCGGATCGTCGGCGCGTGGCCGCAGCTCCTCATTGGCTCCGCGCACGATCTTGCGCAGTTGTTCGAGAACGAAGGTGGCGACCGTGGCGTCTTCGCCACGTTCGATGGCGCGCTCGAATTCCCGCATCAGCAGCGCCTGCGACTGCGGCGGAAGCTGCACGAGATAATCTCTCAGCCGCTCGATCGATGTCTGGCTCATGCGTCCGGTATGCACGTTTGCGTCGCAAGGACGGCAAACCGTCCACCGGTCATCATAAAAGCCCCGGCGTTAAGAAGTCGTTATCGGAAAAAATCAGTAAATCAATGGGTTAGACTGCCCAAACTACGGCAAAAGGCCCAATTGAAAAGATTGAGGAAATTGCCAAAGCAACTAACTCCTTCAGCGTCGTCTGGCCCATCGTTTCAAATGAAAGGCCCCGTCTGCGGGGGCAAACGGGGCTAGTTTTGATAGAGCAGTAGGTGGCAGCAAATGGGAGCCGCCAACGAGATCGTACCAACCGCCTCGCAAGGCACCATCCCCGATTGTTGCAGGGCTGATACTCGACAAAATACGAGAGTGGCTGAAGAGAAAACAAGAAAAAACCCGCCGTGACCCAGCCAGCAAAAAGCCGCCACCGTCTCAATTTCTTTCGCATTGCAAAGAATGTCGCTAGTTGCGTGACGCGCGTGTGGTTAACAAAAACGTAACGGCCGCGGTGTAGATTGACTCACTCAATGCCGGGTGCCGAGATGACAGAATATGTGATCAAGGAAGTTGGCCGCCATCAATGGCTCGTGTTTGCCGATCGGAAAAGCATCGCTCTGTGCGTCGACCAGAATGAGGCTATAAAACTGATGACAGAACATAGCGCCGCCAGGAGCCGATTACGCAACTCCGCGGACGAACCCACCGCCGCAACCGGGGCGGACTCCGGTCAGTCTTAACTGCCGCGTCCCTCAATCCAAAAGAAAAGCCCCGTCTGCGAAGCAATCGGGGCAAGTCGGGTCGAGTCATAGAACAGGGACTTGTTCTTCGCAAACGTCAATCACACGATATGGTCGACGGGGAAGTGTTCGCCATCGATGGTGGCCTTGATGTCAACATTCCCACCCACGGCATAGTTTTCGCTTCCGCCGTTGCCGCCAATGCCGGCCGCCACGCTCTGGCTCTGGTCAGCGGCAAGCCAGTTGGTCTGATACGCCGTCGTGTCGGCATGCACCTTGGATGTGTCATAGCCGCTGTCGTTGCTCTGATCGCCATTGGATTTGGCGGTTCCGCCATAAGCCTTGGAATAATCCTCCGCCTTGGCGTTCGCGCCGCCGGCGTCCCAATATGCCTTCTGTTCAACATGATCGCCGGTGTTGACTTTCACGTCAGCGCCGTACGCCTTGTTGGTTGGGTTGAAGTCGATGCTCGCCTTGTTGGTGATGTTGCCATAGTTATAGCCGTCGCCGCCATTGCCGGCGCTGTTGCCGCCAGTCGAAATCTTGAGGGCGATCGTGTCGGATGGAAACGATGCTTTTGGCATGGTCATGTGAGTCTCCCTGAGTTGGTATGCACACTGTGCGTCCCATTGGACGGCCCCAACTTTGGTTTTGCGCACCGTATGGGCCAAGATGCCAAAGTTGATGCCACCCGATCTGAACGGGTGTTGCCCAAAGGACTATCCGGTCGCGGTCGCATCCGAGCCACCAAATTCATAGCTAAAATGGAGCCGGAGCGGCTGGCGTCGTCTGCCCTTGAAATAGCGGAGGCTGCAAGAGAGCGGCTGAAGGCGAAAGCGAAATGACCTTCCCTCATCCCGCGGAGCAAGGACTCCGCTCACACGCCCGGCAGCATCAGTTCCGCCCGCAAGCCTCCGATCGGCGCACTGCCGAGCGAAAGGCTGCCGCCGTAGAGGGCCGCCAGATCGACCACAATCGACAGCCCCAACCCCGAACCCGGCATTGACTCGTCCAGTCGCTGGCCGCGGCGCGAGACCTGCGCGCGTTCGGCCGCGGACAGCCCGCGCCCGTCATCGTCGACGATGATGCGCAGCATCGGGCCGCCGCCCGGCTCGATCGGCTGTTCCACCAGCACCTCGATGAACACCTGCGACGCCGCCCATTTGCAGGCGTTGTCGACGAGGTTGCCGGCCATCTCCTCGAGGTCCTGCCGCTCGCCCCGAAACCTCGCCTTTGGGTCGGCATCGACCGCGATGTCGATACCGCGACCGCGATGGATCTTCTCCATGGTCCGGCGCAGAGCCTCGATCGCCGGCGCGACCTCCGTGACAGTGCCGATGACGGTGAGGCGCGCAGCGATACGCGCGCGCTCCAGATGGTGCGCGACCTGATCGCGCATCACATCTGCCTGTTCCAGGACTTTCGTCGCGAATGAATCGGCGGCATGCACGGATGCTTCGTTAACAATGACAGACAGCGGCGTCTTGATCGCGTGCGCCAGATTGCCGACATGGGTGCGTGCACGCTCGACGATTTCGCGGTTGGCGTCGATCAAGGCGTTGGTCTCGCGCGCCAACGGCGCGATCTCGACGGGAAATTCGCCCTCGAGCCGTTCGGCGCGGCCCGAGCGGATATCGGCGATCGATTCCGAAATGCGTTTGAGCGGCGCGAGGCCGAAACGGACCTGGAAGATCGTGGTCAACAACAGCACGATTCCCAACGCGGCAAAGGTGCCGCCGAGGTAATAATCGAAGCTGCGGGTTTCGTCGAAAATCTCGGTGGCGTCGCCGGCGACGCTAACCAGAAACTTGCCATCGGCGCCGAGATCGACCGGCCTCTCCACCATCCGCAGGCTCTGGCCCTCCGGGCCATCGACATAGCCGAGACGGATGCCCGCCGCCGTCAATTCGGCGCCGTGCTCTTCAAGCTTTGGCAACTTCTTGTCCCACAGCGAACGCGACGCGCGCAACTCGGCCTTTTCGGAATCGGTGCGGGTGATCTGCCAATACCAACCCGACAGCGGCAGTTCGAACAGCGGCTCGCCCAGCGACTGGAACTGGCGGTCGGGCGGCTCGTCAGGCGTTGCGACTTCCGCGATCAGCGTCCGGAGATAGAGGTTGAGACGGCGGTCGAAGGCGCGCTCGGTTGCGCCGCGGTATACGGACGACAGCACTATGCCGGTGATGGCCAGGATCACTACGACCCATGCGGTTGCAGAAAGGAACAACCGGGTGGCGAGCGAGCTGCCGCGCATCAGAGGATAATCCCGAAAAGCATGTCGTCGGGCAAAGACCCGATCGATGGATGCCTGTTTTCGGACAACATCATGCGCTCAACCAAGAGCATAAGCGTGGTGCTTGATCCACAGCTTTAATCAAGCACCAGGCGATGGCGGCGTCAGCAGATAGCCAAGCCCCCGCACGGTCTGGATGATATCGACGTCCAGCTTCTTGCGGATGCGGCCGACGAACACTTCGATGGTATTGGAGTCGCGGTCGAAATCCTGATCATAGAGATGCTCAACCAGTTCCGTGCGCGACACCACGCGCCCGGTGTGGTGCATGAGATAGGCCAATAACCGGTACTCGTGCGAGGTCATCTTGATCGGGTTGCCCGACACGCTGACCCGGCCGGTGCGGGTGTCCAACGAGACGGGCCCGCAGGTCAGTTCGCTCTGGGCGTGGCCGGTGGAGCGGCGCAACAGCGCGCGGATCCGGGCCAGGATTTCCTCGAGATGAAACGGCTTGGCCACATAGTCATCGGCGCCGGCATCGAAACCCTGCACCTTGTCGCTCCAGCGGTCGCGCGCGGTGAGGATCAGCACCGGCATCGCGCGTCCGTTGCGGCGCCATGCCTCCAGTATCGAGATGCCGTCCATTTTCGGCAGGCCGATGTCGAGTACGACTGCGTCGTAGGGCTCGCTATCGCCGAGGAAATGCCCTTCTTCGCCATCGAACGCGCGATCGACCACATAGCCGGCGTCGGTCAGCGCGGTGGTGAGCTGACGATTAAGATCGGGATCGTCTTCAACGACGAGCAGGCGCAAGATGGTCTCCCGATGTGAGCCGCAATATCCGCCCCAACAGAGCCCCACGGGCGTGAACGGGCTATGAACAAAGCACACGCAAAACGTTACTTTTTCTTCACAACCGCAAGCCGCTGGGCGGATTTCAGACACCCCTGGCGCGGTCCTGAACTGAGGCACTCAGGAGTCGGTCCGCTGATCTAAACGCCTAACATGCCGAGTCGGAAGCCCCAAAATACGACACCGACAGGCCGGAAATATAGTCAAAGCAGGGGTTTGAAATCATCTTGAAATCATCTTTGCGAACGCGCCGCCGATGCTAACCAAACAATCCAGAGGATGGATTGGCGGCTAATGGATCGCTTGGTTGCTTTGCGCCTCGCAATGACGAGAAGCACAGCGAAATTCCAAGGTCTGCATTTCCGGCCAAACTCTCAGGTGCGGAAGAACACGAACCAGACGACGCCGAGGATCAGAATAGCGAGTCCAGTTGAGACCGTGAGGAGGGCAAGCACCGAAGGCCCCGGCTCCGCCTGGCGCGCTTCGGTCGGGGTTTCTGTGATCTGACGTTGTTGTCGCGTTGCCATGGTGCCCTCAATTCGCTGATGCCGGGCCAAATGCCTGTGAGTCCGCGCGGCGTCACGTGTCGAAAAGCAACGCATGATCCCAGATGATGTTCCGGGCTTTAAAGCCTGTAATGTCGGGGCGCGCGGGGCTGGAGAGGCGGCGGCCTCGCAACCTCGGCCTCAACCCTGGTCCTTCACCCTGCCATACCCGTGCCCTCACGGTTAACGCCATTATGAAATTCCCTGCCCGGCTCGCTTGAAACCCGGTTTCCCGGTGGTATCCTTACAGGTCGTCTGTTGCGTTCCCGGAGTATCCCATGGCCCCCCGCGCCAACTGGAAAGGCTTTTTGCGCCTTTCGCTCGTGACCTGTCCGGTCGCCCTGTACCCGGCGACCTCGGATACCGAAAAGGTCAGCTTCAACCAGATCAACCGCAAGACCGGCCATCGCATCAAATATGCCAAGGTCGATGCCGATACCGGCGAGGAAGTCGCATCCGAAGACATCATGAAGGGCTACAAGGTCGACACCGACACCTATATCGAGGTGTCGAAGGACGAGCTCGACGACATTGCGCTGGAGTCGACGCGCACCATCGAGATCGACGAATTCGTGCCCAAGTCCGATATCGACAACCGCTATCTGATCCGTCCCTATTATCTCGTCCCCGATGGCAAGGTCGGCCATGATGCCTTCGCGGTAATCCGCGAAACCATCCGCAGCATGAACAAGGTCGCGATCGGCCGCGTGGTACTGACCAACCGCGAGCACATCATTGCGCTGGAGCCGCTCGACAAGGGCCTGATGGGTACGCTGCTGCGCTACCCTTACGAGGTGCGCAGCGAGAAGGAATATTTCGACGACATCCAGGAGGTGAAAGTCACCAAGGATATGCTGGATCTCGCCAGGCACATCGTCGAGAAGAAGTCCGGATCGTTCGAGCCCGAAAGGTTCGAAGACCGCTACGAATCGGCGCTGATTGACCTCATCAATCAAAAACGCAACGGCGTCCGCACCACCGCGAAAGCCGCGCCGAAATCAAGCGGCAACGTCATCAACCTGATGGACGCGTTAAAGCGCAGCCTCGCCAGCGAGAAGCAGTCCGCCCCTCCCGCCAAGGCCAAGGACAAGAAACCGCGCAAGCGCGTCGAAGGCCAGCGCGAGATGCTGCTGCCCATCAGCGGCAAACGCGCAAAGGAAGAGCCGAAGAAGGCCGAGAAGCCGGTGCGCGCGCCTGCCCGATCGAAAAAGGCGGGATAGGTGTACGAGCCCTGGTGGCGGCGCAGGATGAATCCGGACGAAAGCGACGTGGCTTCGCGACCAGCGCTGCGGCTGGCCTGAGATGCCATGGTCGACGCCGTTCGATGAGCCGATTGCGCTCCGCGGCGGTCGCAAGCTCGCAACGTTGCAGCACGCCGCCGATTACATTATGAAGTTGCCCGAAGGCGTGCAGCAACATGAGAGCTGGCAGATCGCGGTCGAGAACCTGATCAACGCAGCGGAGGCCGGCGGCGGCTGGCTGATGTTCGCACGGATAGGCGTAATGCGGGCGCTGAACGGGGATGGAAAAGAGCGGTGATGACGGTCTCAATTTCCGCAGCCGTCGCCGTCGCCAAGATAAAATCCGTCGATATCGCCGCCGGACGGGGATCGTTCTTTCCTCAACAACATATCGAGCGCCACGATTGCTGCCGGTATGGCGGCAAACACGCGCCATGGGTCTTGCTGGCTATAGGCTACGATTCGCGGGCTCCAGGTCGCGAACAGCGACTATCGCATCGCTTGTCTTGCCGACCCGCCGCTATTTCAGCGACGAATTCACCGACGTAAATGTGGCGTTGAGCGTGGTGCCGATGCCGTTGACGGCTGCCAGGATCACGATGCTGAGGCCGGTCGCGATCAGACAATATTCGATGGCGGTCGCGCCGGATTGATCCGCGAGGAATTTTGAAAACAACCTTCGCATTCAAAACTCCTCCACTTGCTCAGCAGTTGTCTGCGGAATCTAGGTTGGATTGGTTGCCAGCCTGTTGAAGAACACGCTGAATGTTTGGTTAAGCGCAGATGGCAATTAATGCGCCACGTCCGACCGAAGTTGACTTCCCTTTTTATACTTACTTCAAACGCGGGATAGTCGTCTTCGCCCGGCCGCCTCAACCGCTCTGCGGGTTTGCCTGAGCTCAGATATGATCGCGATCAAAAGTCACTCTGTGCGCGAAGCTGAAGTGAAACCGCATCCTGATTTTTGAACGCGTATAGGACCAGTGCGAATCCCGGTTGTGATTGAAGGCCGGCATAGGCGTTGCTCCGCCGATAGCTTCTGACGACCAGCACGGGGACCCCCAAAAATTCCGCCCAAGCTTAAAATTTGCTTTTTCGGCAGCGAGAGTTTCGGGGGCGATGTAACCGTTGGTTTGGAAGCTTCCGGTAACCGGCAACGCGGGCATTAGGGGTTCGGTGTCGCCAGGGGACGACTCGTCAAGATCAGGGACGCATAAACGCATATCTGAGCTTCCCCCGTCACACGCTTTACCGCTCGACGGATTCCTGTTCCAACTACCCATGCCAGGCCGAGCCCAACATCGGCCAGTTCTCGGGAGGATCGGCATGAAACTCGGTACCGCCATCGCAGAAATCATGAAGCGCGAGGGAATTGAGATTCTCTGCGGTTATCCGGTCAATCATCTCATCGAACATGCAGCCGCCGCCGATATCCGCCCCGTGATGGTGCGGCAGGAGCGCATTGGACTGCACATGGCGGACGCGATCTCGCGCGTCACTTCCGGGCACACCATCGGCGCCTTCTGCATGCAGCACGGCCCCGGTGCGGAAAACGCCATGGGCGGCGTGGCGCAATGTTACGGCGAATCCGTGCCCGTTCTGGTGCTGCCGATGGGCTATGCGCGGCGGCTTGCGAATATCGAACCGAACTTCAATTCCAGCCAGGCCATGAGGGCTTTTGCCAAGTCGGCCGAGCCGATCAACATTGCCGCTGAAGTCGGCAACATCTTCCGTCGCGCCTTCACCAAGCTGAAAAACGGCCGCGGCGGACCTGTGATCGTGGAAATCCCGGCCGACATGTGGAACGAGGAAGTGCCGGAGCCGCTGAACTACACGCCGGTGCTGCGCACCCGCTATGGCGCGGACCCCGTTCATGTGAGGGAGGCTGCGGCGCTGTTGGTCGGCGCTAGGCGGCCGGTGATCTATGCGGGCCAGGGCGTGCATTATGCGCGCGCCTGGCCGCAACTGAGACGGCTCGCCGAAAGGCTCGCGATCCCCGTCACCACTAGCCTTGGCGGCAAATCCTCCTTCCCCGAGACGCACCCGCTTTCGCTGGGCTCGGGTGGTCTCGCCGTGCCACGCGCGGTGCCAAAGTTTCTAGCCGAGGCCGATGTGATTTTCGGCATCGGCTGCTCGTTCACGGAAACCTCGTTCGGCGTCGCCATGCCCAAGGGCAAAACCGTCATTCATTCAACGCTGGACCCCGCCCATCTCAACAAGGATGTCGAGGCCAAGGTCGGGCTTGTGGGCGACGCCGGACTTGTGCTCGATGCGCTCCTGGAAGAGATCGGCAAGAGTGTCAAATCGGACCGCGATGCGACCGCCGTCGCCGCCGAGATCGCCGCGTCACATAAAGACTGGCTCGCGAAATGGATGCCGAAGCTGACCAGCAACGATGCGCCGCTCAATCCCTATCGCGTTCTCTGGGATTTGCAGCACACCGTCGACATCAAGAACACCATTATCACCCATGACGCCGGCAGCCCCCGTGATCAGCTCTCGCCCTTCTGGAAGCCGGTAGAACCGCTGTCCTATATCGGCTGGGGCAAGACGACGCAGCTCGGCTACGGACTGGGACTGGCGATGGGCGCCAAGCTCGCGAAGCCGGACAATCTTTGTATCAACGTCTGGGGCGACGCCGCGATCGGCTTCACGGGCATGGATTTCGAGACTGCGGTGCGCGAGCGCATCCCGATCATGTCGATCCTGCTGAACAATTTCAGCATGGCGATCGAATTGAAGGTGATGCCAATTTCGACCGAGAAATTTCGTTCGACCGATATCTCCGGTGACTATGCCGCCATGGCGCGGGCCTTCGGTGGCTACGGCGAGCGGGTCACCAAGCCGGAAGACATCATCCCCGCCATCCGGCGCGGCATTCAGAAGACAAAAGAGGGCATCCCGGTGCTGCTGGAATTCATCACCAGCAAGGAAACCGAAGTTTCAAGGCCGGGGACGTAGGACCCTGTCGCGACAGGGGCAATTTCATTTCACTGCACACCGAGAGCATTAACTTCACCGGCTAGCGCGTTAACATCACCGGGAAAAATGGCCTGATGGCGCTGGCCGGGATGGGCCCGGGGTGAAATAATCAGATATTGTGTGGACTTACCGGCCAGGCGCTCAACCGGGAGCCCGGATGGGCATTGTTGCGATTTGGGCCAGTACCGCCCGGCGTCTGGCGAAATGGATTTAACTGAATGACCGCGCTTTCGCAGGACGTGGAGGCCGACCTCAGGCGGAGAGCTGCCGAACTCGAGCAGAAGCTCCAGTCAGGCTTTGCCGAGCGTGACGAAGCGATTGCGCAACAGTCCGCGACAGCGCTGGAGAACGCCCGGCTATCGACCGAATTGCGCACAGCACGGGATCGCCAGGCCGGGAGCGCCGAAATCCTGCGCGCCATCGCCGGCGCGTCGGGCGATGCCGGGCAGGCGCTGCAGCAGATCGCCGAGACCACCGCGCGCCTGTTCGGCGCTCCCAGCGTCACGCTCCATATCGCCGAAAGGGAACAATGGGCCCAGACCATCCGCGTCGGCGCCAGCTCGAGACGTATCGGCGCAGAGGTTCCGGCGGCGCAGCTCCGGATCGGAGCCCACAACCTGCCCGGCACGGTGCTGCTCGAAAACCGGCAAATCCACATTCCCGATATCGACAATGTCGATCCTTCGATTGCCGATTGGCCCGGCCTGGCACCGGCGCGCGCCGAAGGCACCCGCGTGATGGCCGGCACACCGCTTCGGCGCGAGGGCAAGGCGATCGGCGTTCTCATCGTGTACCGCGACCGGCCCGCGCCCTTTACGGCCGAGGAGCTCGCGCTGCAGCAAAGTTTCGCGGACCAGGCCGTCATCGCCATCGAAAACACGCGGTTGTTTAACGAAACCAGGGAGGCGCTGGAGCGGCAGACCGCGACGGCCGATATCCTGAAGGTCATCGCCAGCTCGCCGTCGGATGTGCAGCCGGTGTTTGAAGCGATCGCATCCAGCTCCAATAGACTGATCGGCGGCTTCTCGACCGCGGTGCTGCGTTTTATCGGCGACGAACTTCATTTGGCGGCGTTCACGCCGACCAATGCGGCGGCAGACGAAATCTTGAAAGCATCGTTCCCCCGGCCGCTTGCCGAATTTCCGCCCTTCATGCTGGTTCGCGACGGCGAAACCGTGCAGATCGAGGATACCGAGTCGGAGAATGTGCCGGAGTTGATCAGGGATCTGGCGCGGTTGCGCGGCTATCGCAGCATGTTGTTTACGCCGCTGATGAGCGGCGGGGCGCCTATCGGCCTGATCAGCGTCACGCGCAAGGAACGGGGCACGTTTGCGGCTCACCATATCCAGTTGGTTCGGACGTTCGCCGACCAGGCCGTGATCGCTATCGAGAATGTCCGGCTGTTCGACGAGGTGCAGGCGAAGACCAGCGACCTCGGCGAAGCGCTGCAGCAGCAGACCGCGACCGCCGACGTGCTCAAGGTCATCAGCCGCTCGGCGTTCGACCTCGATGCCGTCATGAATACGCTGACGCGCTCCGCATCCGAATTGTGCGATGCCGATATGAGCGGCCTGTTTCTCCGCGAGGGCGATGTACTGCTGGCGCGGGGTGTTTCGGATATCGACGAGAAACTGGCCGATCTGGTTCGAAGCACCCCGGTACCGATCGACGACCAAACCTACATGGGGCGCGCAGTACTGACGGGCTCCATCACCAATCTTCCCGACGTTGAAGGCGACCCGACAAGCACTCGATTTCTGACGTTCCAGAAGGCGTTCGGTTATAAATCGTTACTGGTCGTGCCCTTGATGAGGGAGGGACGAGGCGTCGGGGTATTTGCTCTCTGCAGCAATCGCGTCGGTGCCTTTTCGCAAGGGCAGATCGAGCTTGTGCAGACCTTCGCCGACCAGGCGGTGATCGCGATCGAGAACGTCCGCCTGTTCGACCAGGTGCAGGCGCGCACGAAGGAACTCGCGAAATCGCTCGATGACCTGCGCGCCGCGCAGGATCGACTGGTGCAAACCGAGAAGCTCGCCTCGCTCGGTCAGCTCACGGCCGGCATTGCGCACGAAATCAAGAACCCGCTCAATTTCGTCAATAATTTTTCCGCGCTCTCGGCGGAACTGACCGACGAACTGAATGACGTGCTCAAGTCCGCCATGCTCAGCGACGGAATTCGGGAGGAGGTCGATGAATTGACACACTTGCTGAAAGACAATCTCGAAAAGGTGGTCCAGCACGGCAAGCGGGCCGATTCAATCGTCAAGAACATGCTGTTGCATTCGCGCGAAGGTTCCGGCGATCACCGGCCCGCGGATATCAATGCGCTTCTGGATGAGAGCCTCAATCTCGCCTATCACGGCGCGCGCGCCGAGAAGCCGCAGTTCAATGTTACCTTGCAGCGGGACTTCGACGAGACGGCCGGTACGCTCCAATTGTTCCCACAGGAAATCACGCGCGTATTCCTGAATCTGATCTCAAACGGGTTCTATGCCGTAACCAAGCGCAAGACGGAAAACGGCACCTCCGGCTTCGAACCGGTCCTCCGTGCAACCACAAGAAATCTCGGCAACACTGTGGAGATTCGTATTCGTGACAACGGCACCGGCATCCCCGCCGAAGTGAAGGAAAAGATGTTCAATCCGTTCTTTACGACCAAACCTGCGGGTGAAGGGACCGGACTTGGCCTTTCGATGAGTCACGACATCATCGTGAAACAGCATGGCGGCACAATCGATGTCGATACCGAGCCCGGGCAGTTCACGGAGTTCAGGATCGTATTGCCGCGAACCGGTAATCTTTCAAACAAATCCAGCGGTTAGAGGACGGCGTTCCAGTTCTTGTGGTGGATGACGAGCCCGACGTCCAGGCGGTGTTCCGCCGGCAATTCCAGCAGAATCTGCGCGCACAACGTTCGTCATGGACTTCGCCATTCCGGCGGCGGACGCCCGTACATCACGGTTTGAAAAACGCGGGATCGTTGAGCGCCTTGATCATGGTGTCGACCATGTCGGCGGCGCCGTGGTCTTCCCGCTCCTCCAGAAGCTCCCACATTTTGCGCAGGTTGGCGCGCATAGGTGCCTTCAAGGATGGATCGCGTTCTATCAGGGTCCGCGCGATGCAAAAGGCGATGCCTTCGCTGCCCATCCTGGCTTGCTCGACGGTGGGTTTGCTCATGGCCGGCTCCTTGTCGATTTCGATCTCAGACTTGCTGGCGCCGCTGTTAGATGAATTTCTCACCGATTGATAGCCGCGCGGGGGCGCGAGCAGGAGTCCGCGCCCTACTCCGCCATCTCCAGAGGCTTGGCCGGGCCAGCCAGCGGCCTCTCTTCCATAAGGATCATGCACAGCGACGCGACGGCGAGCAGTGCCGCAGCCGCGCCGAACACGTAACGGAATGCCGCGATCATGTCGGCGGCCGCAATTGAAGTCACAGGTCCCCGATGCTCGCCGCCAAGCGAAATATCCGCGCCGAGCGCCATCAGGAGGATCGCGCTGAATGCCGCCACGGTGAACGAAGCCATCAGCGCTCGGAAGAAATTCATCGCACCGGTGACGGTGCCGACCTGCGACCGCCTCACCGCGTTCTGTATCGACACCACGCTGACCGGAAATGCCGTGCCAAGGCCGAGAGCGAATACCGACAACAGCACCAGCAGCGCCCACAGCGGAAGCACCGTGAGCGCAAGCGCGCACCCCGCCAACACCGCGCAGGACGTCCCGATGATCGCAACCCGCTTGTAGTGCTTCGCGCGCGCCATGGTTCGGCCCGCGATCGCAGCGCCGACGGTTGAAACCGTTGCCAGCGGAATCAGCGCCAGCCCCGCCTCGCTGGCACTGAGATGATAGACCACCTGGTAATAGAGCGGCAGATGGACGGTCAGTCCCAGCATCGCGCCGAGCGCACAACCACCGGCAGCCATCGCATATGGCACGACCGCTCCACCCATCAGCGGCAGCGGCAGAAAAGGTTCTTCGGCATTTCCGGCGTGCCACACGAATGCGAGCGCGAGTGCGACGGAGGCACCGACCATCGCGATGATCGTTGGCGACAGCCAGAGATAGCGGTTGCCGCCCCATGTCAGTACCAGCATGAACACGACCGCGGACGCCATCAGTATCACGCCGCCGAGCCAGTCGACCTTGCGTCTGCGGTGAAATACCGGAATCTTGCCCATCTTCGGCAGCAGCATTGCCAGCGATGCAAGCCCGAGCGGCACGTTGATCCAGAAAATCATCGACCAATGCAGATGCTCGGCGAACACGCCTCCGACAATGGGGCCGCCGATTCCTGCCGCGACCCATACGCCGCTGAAATAGGCCTGATACTGGCCGCGTTCGCGCGGTGTCACCACGTCCGAAATCACAGTCTGCACGATCGGCATGATGCCGCCGCCGCCGAACCCCTGCAGCCCGCGCGCCAGTATCAGCACCGGCATGTTCGGCGCCAGCGCACACAATATCGAGCCCGCGATGAACAGGCTGAGTGCTGCGATAATCATGGCGCGGCGGCCGTAGATGTCGCTCAGCGTGCCGAACACAGGCGCCACCGCGGTCGATGCCAGTAGATAGGCTGTGATGACCCACGACAGGCTGGAGACGTCCTGGAACTGCCGGCCGATGGTCGGCAGCGCTGTGGCGACGATGGTCTGGTCAAGTGCGGCCAGAAACATCGTCAGCATAAGGCTCATCAGGATGGTGCGGACTTCGCTTTGTGTCAGCGGCGCCCTTGGTGCGATCGGGGGCGCGTCGCTGATATCGATGACCTCGGCGGGAATTTCCGACAGGTCGCCGACAACAGCTTCAGGCAATGTTTGTTGGTCGGCCGGTTGACGGCTCTGACGTTCGAACTTGTTCATGCGGACGTATGTTTGGTCGGCGCGCGACGGGAGACCACGTGGAATCGCTGTATCGCAAGCAATTTAAGGGGCAAATCCAAGCTGCGGCAGCGGGTTACGCGCATGGGTGCGTCCCGCGGAGGTATCATCGCAATCGCGTGACAGGACGGCGCGAGCGGCGTTCAGGATTGTGGCCGCTTCTTGAGACGCGCCCGCTTCGGCAACAGCGCCGGCCATTGCACAATGTGATCTTCGAGGTCGGCGTCCGCGATCTCGCTCTCCGTTCCCTGCACCCTCCCGCGTACCGAGACACCGGCCTCGTGAACGGTATTAGGATCGCCCGAAATAAGCGGATGCCACCAATAGAGATCGCGGCCCTCCGCCACCAGCCGGTACCCGCAACTTGGCGGCAGCCAGTTCAGCGTGCGGACATTTGCCGGCGTGAGCCTGACGCAATCCGGAACCAGTTCCGATCGGTTCGAATAATCCTTACAGGTACAGAGTCCCGCATCCAGCAGTTTGCAGGAAACATGGGTGAAGTAGATTTTGCCGGTATCCTCGTCTTCGAGTTTTTCGAGACAGCACCGCGCGCAGCCATCGCAAAGGCTCTCCCATTCGGCGTTGGACATCTCCTCCAACGTCTTGGTTTTCCAAAAGAATCCCTCTTGATCCGAAGGCCGCTTGGGTTGGACGGTCATGAGTCCTGACGTTTTCCGCACGATGTGGCGCAAACCCTTCTAGGGGCTGCGGCCGTACCGGTGCAAGTGGGGTGATTCAGCAGCCGGTAAAGGCCATGTGCAGCGTTAGCCCTGCCGATCAAAAATCATAGCAGCACCATTGGTTTATGGTGCCCGCTCGGTTAGAACGGCACAGAGCCCCCAACGACGCAAAAGCGCCTTGGGTTTGCCGCAACGTTCCCGCAAGACGTCTCGACGGTGCCCAGCCGGGCGCTTGAGCGCTGCGAACTGACCAAGGGTCCCGGTGCGCAAGATCGTACCAACGGAATGGAAGACGAAAATCCGGCACTTCATGCTGGATTTTGACGCGCGCATCGACTCGACGCTGTTCTCTTCCGCAAAGGGCGCACGCGAACTCTATGAACGTTTCTCGACGTTCATGGACCGCTTCTATGTCGGCCGGTGGAAGCGCTGGGTCTTCATCGAGCCCTTGTCCGAAGCCGCAACCATCGGACTCGGCGGACTGATCCTCATGCTTGCGCTGGCCGTGCCGGCATTTCGCGAAACCGCCGACGACGACTGGCTGAAGAAATCCGATCTCGCGGTTTCATTCCTCGATCGTTACGGCAATCCGATCGGCAGCCGCGGCATCAAGCACAATGACTCGATTCCGCTCGAGGATTTTCCGGACAACCTGATCAAGGCGACGCTCGCCACGGAAGACCGTCGTTTCTACGAACATTTCGGCATCGACGTTGCCGGCACGGCGCGGGCGCTATTGACCAATGCGCAGGCCGGCGGTGTCCGACAGGGCGGTTCGTCGATCACGCAGCAGCTGGCGAAGAACCTGTTCCTGAACAACGAGCGCACCATCGAGCGCAAGGTGAAGGAGGCGTTTCTCGCGGTCTGGCTGGAGACCCGGCTCTCCAAGAATGAGATACTGAAGCTCTACCTGGATCGCGCCTATATGGGCGGCGGCACCTTCGGCGTCGACGGCGCCGCGCATTTCTATTTCAACAAGTCGGCGCGCGACGTCAATCTCGCGGAAGCCGCGATGCTGGCCGGGCTATTCAAGGCCCCTACAAAATATGCGCCGCACATCAACCTGCCCGCCGCACGCGCGCGCGCCAACGTGGTGCTGGACAATCTCGTCGACGCCGGCTTCATGACTGAAGGCCAGGTATTCGGCGCACGGCGCAACCCGGCCACCGCGGTCGATCGCCGCGACGAAAATTCGCCGAACTATTATCTCGACTGGGCCTTCGACGAGATGCGCAAGCTGGTCGATACATTTCCGAGGTCCTACGTCGAGCGCGTCTTCGTGGTCCGCACCGCGATCGACATGAACGTGCAGCGCGCGGCGGAAGAAGCCATCGAAAACCAGCTGCGCCAGTTCGGCCGCGACTATCACGCGACGCAGGCGGCCACGGTGGTGGCCGATCTCGACGGCGGCGTGCGCGCGATGGTCGGCGGACGCGACTATGGCGCGAGCCAGTTTAATCGTGCCGTGGACGCCTACCGGCAGCCCGGTTCGTCGTTCAAGCCGTACGTCTATTCAACCGCGCTTATGAACGGGTTCAAGCCGACCTCGATCGTGGTCGACGGTCCGGTCTGCATCGGCAACTGGTGTCCGCAGAATTACGGCCACTCCTACTCCGGCCCGGTGACACTGACGCAGGCCATTACGCGCTCGATCAACGTCGTTCCGGTAAAACTGTCGATTGCCATCGGCGGCAAGGGCGGGCCGAAAGCCGGCCGCGCCAAGATCGTGGAGGTCGCGCGCCGCTTCGGCATCAAGGCGCCGTTGCCGGATACGCCGTCGTTGCCGATCGGCGCCGACGAAGTCACGGTGATTGAGCATGCGGTGGCGTATGCGACCTTCCCCAACAAGGGAAAATCGGTGACGCCGCACGCTGTACTGGAAGTTCGCACCGGCACCGGCGACCTTGTCTGGCGCTTCGATCGTGATGGCAAGAAGCCGCTTCAGGCCATTCCGGCATCGGTCGCCTCTGACATGGCGGGCATGATGAGTCACGTTGTCAGCGAGGGTACCGCGCGGCGTGCGGCGCTCGACGGCATTCCGACGGCCGGCAAAACCGGCACCACCAACGCGTATCGCGATGCGTGGTTCGTCGGGTATACCGGAAATTTCACTTGCGCGGTCTGGTACGGCAATGACGATTATTCGCCGACCAACCGCATGACCGGCGGCTCGCTGCCGGCGCAGACATGGCACGACATCATGGTCGCGGCGCACCAGGGGGTCGAGATCAAGGAAATCGTGGGCATCGGCGCCGGCACAAAACTACCGCCACCCGTTGTCTCCGCAGCTATGGCCGCGAGTGGCGCGGCGAAGCCTCCGGACATCAAGCCTGGACCGCCGCCGATCCTTACCAAGCGCGGCGCGGATATTCTGGTGCGTGTCGAAAAGATGCTCGACGAGGCTGCCAAGACCGCGGGCAAGACCTCGTCCGGCGACCCGGTGAAGCCCGTAAAGCCGTTGACGTCCGGTTCGGTACCGCTCCCGGAAAGCTTTGCTGCGGCAGCGCCTGCGCCGCCCAAGAACTGACCGTGCGGCTGATATTCATCACGTTGCTGGCTCTGGTCCTTGCCACCGTCGTAGGCCTGGGCGCGACGTGGATGACGGCAACGCGCGGCACCGATCTCGGCACGCTCAAGATCGGTGCCTGGACCGCCCGACCCAAGACTGGCACCGCCGATGCCGATCCGTATTCACGCGCCACCATTGCGCGCAGCGGCGAACTCCCGGTCGGCACCGGCGACGGGGTTGCATTCTCCGCAACGACGGACGACCGCAAGCGGCCGCTCGACGGGCGGTGCGACGTGGTCGTCAGCGGTGTCACGCCCGCAGCGCGGTTCTGGACGTTGACGCTCTATGATTCGAAAGGACATCTTGTTCCGAATTCGCTGCAACGTTACGGCTTCACCAGCCAGGAAATCATCCGCGGTGCGGACGGCGCGTTCGAAATACGGGTAACGTCGAGATCGCGCGCGGGAAACTGGCTCCCGACCGGAGGGATTGAGCGTTACGCGTTGATGTTGCGGCTTTACGATACGCCAGTCGGCGTTGCGACGCGGACGCAGCGCGATGCGCCGATGCCGTCCATTGCGACCGTGGGGTGCCCGTGATCCGCTTGTTATTCACGATTGTCGCGGGGGTGCTGCTGGGTGGCGTCGTTCATCTGGTCAGCGTCCTTGCGTTGCCGCGGATTGCGACCCAGGACGCCTATTCGCGCCTCGCGCCGATGACAAAGCTCAACGCCGTAACCGCGCTTCCGCTGGCCGATCCGGGCAACGCACCGATGCCATTCATGGACCCGGCGTTCGCCGTTGCGATTTGCCGTTACGATCTGTCCGGCGGCCCAATCAAGCTCGCGGTCCCGGTCAGCCAGGCCTATACCTCGGTGTCGTTCTATACGCGCAACGAAGTTGCCTATTACGCAATCAACGACCGGTCCGCCGGACGCAAGGTGATCGAACTCGATCTCATGACCGAGGCGCAACACGCCGAATTGCCGGAAGACGAGGATGTGACCGCGGCTGACCGGTTGATCATCGATTCTCCAACAGCAACAGGGCTCATCGTGTTGAAAGCCCTGGCGCCGGAGCCCGGCTTGATGCAGCAGGCCCAGGCTTCCCTCGCCGCATCGAGCTGCAAGGTGCAGACCGAGCCGCCGGTGAAGCAGGCCGAACCGCCGCGAGCCGGGCGCTGATCGAAACGCGATCAATATCTGAAATTTCAGCCGCGCACGCTCAAGGCACGTCCGATCACCGGTTGCGCCGCGACCGGCGGATTGGCCGTCAGCGCGGCGAGCTCGCCTATCAACCGATCGGCGTCAGCCGCAATGTTATCCGGCGCCTGGATTACCAACCGCTCCAGCGCCCAGCGGTAGGATGAGATCCGTTGCTCCAGGCATTGCTGCACCCACTGCACGATCAGCGCATTCTCTTGCATGCGGGCGACCGCGTCGGCGGCTTCGCGTGGCGACAATCCCGAGACGAATTTGAGGCTGGCGTCACGTTTCTTGTCGAGATCGAGCACACGCACGGCATCCGCGAAGAACGGGTCGAACCGCGTGATGTCGTTGCGCACGTCTTCCATCAGTTGCGCGTATCGCGATGACTGCGAGCGGTGCGGCTCGTCGATCAACAGGCGGCCATAGGCGGTACGGTCGAATATCACGTTCTGCCGCCACGGCGGGGGAAACGGCTGATAATTGCCGAATACGCTCTTCCAGGCCGGCCGCGTAAGCGGCGGCTCGATAAAGGGGTAGGCAAGATCGCGGAGCAGTCTTTCGGGATCGGTGAGCTGGAATTGCGATGCCCGCACGCCGATGCTTGCAGTCGCCTCGCCGCCAATCCAGCGATGCATATCGTCGTTGCGAAAATCCTGGCGGGTACGGCCGAAATCGCCGCCGCTGCAGCCGCCGAGCGTCACGCTTATCAAGAGCAGCGCCCGGACCGTTGAGGAAATCTTGATCCGCCGTCTTGTCCGGATCGGAAAACACGTCTCCGGCATATCAAAATGTCCGATGTCAGCGTCGACGGCGACGGCGGCCCGGGGCTGTACCTTCTTCCGGTCCGATGCCATCGCTGGTTTCATCGCCTGCGCGTTCGATCCGGACGACCGGAAGGATCAGGATGGTTCCCATGCCCTCGCATGGACCATCATTCATGGTTGAGCCCAGCCGCCGCAACGCCGCATCTGCCGGAAATTCAATGATGGTGCCCATGTCAAACTCATCTCTCTGATTGCCGCTCCGACACGATTTGGCCGGCGACAGCCATCATTAAGAACAGGACGTGGTTAACGGCATCTTAACTCGATGGGATGGGCCCGATTTGATGCGCCGGACCGGACCGTGGCACGTTACGGCACAACTCGGCCGAAGAATTGACGGTCATCTTCACGGATTGTTTTCCTTAACGAGCTGTTAAAGCAACCAGCGTAGGTTGACGCGAGAATTACTCAGTCGCGTACCCGGACATGACCACACTTCCACCGTTTGCTGGCTTCGACGGGTTGATGACCCTCTCCCGTCGAGAGGGCGTCGATATTCGCCCGACCTTGCTGCGTGTGTTGACCGATCTCTATGTGCAGGCCAACGCGCACAGCGCCGACGAAGAGCGGCAGTTTGTCGAACTGACCTCCCGCCTGATCGATCAGGTCGACGACGCTACGCGCGCGGCCGTTCGCGCGCGACTCGTGATCTATCCGGGCACTCCGGCCGAAGTTCTGAAAAAGCTGGGGTTGAAGCCGTCCAGTCCCGATCAACGGGTCCCGGTCGCGGAAGATATTTCGGCCCCAGCGGTTGCGGCGCCCTCCGTCAAGATACTGAGCGAGGCGCAATCGCGGATGGCATCGAATTTATCGATGCAGCCAAAGGACGCTGCCGAAATTCTCGACATGTTTTCGCGCGCCAGTGCCAGCGAGCGCGCATTGATCCTGCACAATCTGCAGGACACACGCCTGAAGGCTTCCGCGCGAATTCCGGCTGCACGCGCCGCGCGCGCAATAGAAACGCTGGAGATGGCCGCGTTCGCCGCGGACGTCGAAAACTTCACACTCGAACTCGGCGAAACCCTGATCTTGCCATTGCGGGTTGCCGCGCAGGTGGTCAACGATCCCGGCGGTGAGCCGCTGGCTTGTGCAGTCAGGGCACTGGACATGCCGAGCGAAGTTTATCAGCGGGTGTTGCTGTTTCTCAAGCCGGAATTCGGAGGCTCGGTGCAACATGTCTACCGGCTGGCGCGGCTATTCGACAGACTGAGCGAGCGATCCGCCCTGATCATGCTGGCCGCATGGCGCGGTTCGACAATGGCGATCACACGCGCCAAGTACCGCTCCGGTCTCTACGACGACGAACGCAATCGCGCGCGCTCGGCGCCCGCCCAAGCCCGTCCGGCGGCACCACCGCCTGACGAAGGCGTCGTTACACGCACCGGTTCTGAGCGCTCAGGACGCTAGAGTATTTTTGCGCGCATTGCATTCGCAAGACCGGCGCAACACTCACGAATCAAGTCCGACGGCATGCTACGCTTTAGGCCCGCGCCAGATCGAGAAAATGCCGCCCCGCCCTGTCCTCGGTCTCCACGATCCAGGCATCCGGGTCGAACCGGATTTCCTTGACGAGACGCTCCTCCACCGAGGCTTCCGGCACTGGCTCTCGCGATGTCGGCGTGAAGAAGCGCTCGATCGGCCGGCTGTCGTCATAGACCGTCTGCGGCGCCGGGATGTAGAGCATGGCGTTGCCATCGAGCAGCGCGACCTTGACGAATACCGCGCCGGCCTCTTCCGCACCGCGCCTGCGCACGGCGCCGAATATCCCCTGGGTCTGGCAGCGGCGCAGATAGGCCGCCACCCATATGCTGGATTTCAGACGCATGGGTTCGACGATAGGCCAGCGGGTATTTTGAAGCTAGTCGATGGGGTGACCAATTACCGCGGTCAGCTCGCGCACCAGACGATCGGACATCTGGCCGGTCACCGGAATTTTGCGCTCCCGCTCGAATTTCTGGATCGCAGCCTGGGTGTCCGAACCGACGGTTCCGGTCGGTTTCAGCTGGCCATAGCCATAGTCGGTGAGCACGCGCTGAACCGCCGCCACGCGGCGCGAACCCGACGCCGGATTGGCATCGGGCCGGGAGAAAACCGGGATCGGCGCCGACGGCCGCGCGATAATGGAAGGCGCCACCGGCAGCGCGCTGGTCGCCTTGACCAGATTGGCTAGCGGATCCGTAGCTTTCGGTTCAGCAGCCTTTGGTTCGGAAGGAAACACGAAGGCTTCAACCGGCCGCGGACGCGGCAACGGATTGACAGACGCCAATGCCGCTGTCGGCATCGCGACTACCGAGCCGAACATCGGCGACGGATGGCGTCCAGCCTGCAGAAAAAGTGCATTGGTGATGATGGCGCTGACGGCAGCAAATGCCAGTGTACCCGCAACCATGTCTTTCGGGCTATGAAGCAAAATGCGCATCGCCAGGCCGCGCTCCGCATCCGCTTCGACCGCAACTGCACCACGACGGCGGCGTGGCATATCGTCATCCCCTGGAATTTTCCTAGGCACTTTTTTTCACCTGATGAGCTTGGTCATGTGGTCCGGATCGCAACGGCGGAGTAAGCGTCGCGATATTGCTTGATGGCTCTCGCGCCGGCGGCGTGTACGTCAGCGGCAACGCGACGGTCACAGTTGTTCCTTCGTCGATCCTGCTTTGCACGGTCAATTCGCCGGTATGCAAGGCGACGAGGCTTTTCACGATCGACAGCCCGAGGCCGGTGCCTTCATGCCGGCGTTGATAGGCCTTGCCGGCCTGGAAGAAAGGATCGCCGACCCGCTTGAGATCGTCGGCCGCGATGCCGACTCCGGTATCGGTGACGCGAAGCACCAGCCGCGATCCCTCGACCGCGCCAGACGCCGTCACCACGCCGCCGCGTTCGGTGAACTTGATGGCATTGGAGACGAGGTTCAGCACAATCTGCTTGAACGCGCGAGGATCTCCTGTCATGACCGGCAAATCCTCGGGCACGCGGGTCACGAGTTCGATTCCGCGTTCCCGCGCCTTCAAGACCAGCAAGTTGCAGCAATTGAGCAGCGCGACGCGCGGCGCGAACGGCTCCGGCGAGATTTCGAAACTGCCGGACTCCATCTTGGACATGTCGAGAATGCCATTGACCACCGATAGCAGATGCTGACCGGAATCGTTGATCAGTTGGGCATATTCCTTCCGGCGCGCCGCATCCAGCATCAGAGCATCTTCCTGAACGATCATTTCGGAGAAGCCGATGATGGCGTTGAGCGGTGTGCGCAGTTCGTGGCTCATGGTGGCGAGGAAGTGCGTCTTGGCCGCGTCCGCCTGCTCGGCGACGGTACGCGCCAGATCGAGCGCCTGTTCCTGGATTTTTCGGTCGGTCACATCGCGCATGACAGCGACGACCTCGGCTTCGGGCGCAAATGATGGCTGCGACGATTGTTCGAGCGGCCGACAACGCATCTCGACCCAGATGAAATCGACTGACTTACTACGACCCCGCTCGTCGCCGCTTGGTACATCTCGCCTCAAACGAAATTCAACGCTGCGCGCCTCACCGTCGCTCGCCGCGCCCGCAAGCGCAGTGAGGTAGGCCGGGCGATCGGCGACGTGGACTCGATCGAACAGACCGTGGCCAAGCAGCCGCGTTACGGGCATTCCCAACATCGTTTCCGCCGCGGGCGAAATGAATTGCACCGCGCCGTTGCGGCGGTGACGCGATATCACGTCGCTCATATTCCGCGCCAGCAGGCGATACCGATCCTCCTCGACGTAAAGCAGCGAGACGCCGGTGCGCGCCAATGACTCGGCCCCGAAGGCAAGGCCGACGGCATAAAGCGTCGCAGAGGCCACACCGCAGGCCATGAATGTACTGCGCAAGACCGTGTTCGCCTCCGCCGCCTGCAACATGCCAAAATGTCCGAGACCGATCAGCAGGGCACAGCAGGCCAGCGCCAGCAGAGAAGCGAATGCGACCACGCGACGCGATGCCGAGAGGGCCGCCTCAAGCGGAACCACGACAAGCCAGATCGCGGCAAATGACTCGATGCCGCCGGTGGCCGTCGCCACCGTCGTGACGAGGCTCGCCAGCGCCAGCGACGACAGGACATGCGCTCCTTCGTAGCGTCCGGTACGCGACAGGAACCATGACAGCAGGATGGGAGCGATCAACCATGCGAATACCGCAACCTCTGGCGCAGTGGGCGCGCCGCGCATCGCAAGATAAATCGGGAATGCCGCCAAAGCCGCAAGGCTTCCGAACAGCCGTGGCGCCATGAACGCGCGATGGCGCGCGCGCGTCATCGCGTCGTATCGCGCCGACGGATGCAGAAGCGCATCAAGAAATTCGCGGATGATACTCAATTCACGGCTCCCGCGCTTCGGCTCGCTTGTCAAACAGACGCGCCGGAACACCCCCTTTATCGTTGCCCCAACGTGTCAGAGCGAAATTAAGCGAACGCTAAGGCGCGCAGATCCAGCGTCGAAGACCGCAGGTTCGCGGCGTTTTCCCGCGCCGTGAGAAGGCTCATTCGATGTAGATGGTGAACGCAAGGTTTCCAGAACCCACCCGGTATGGTTTCGAAATGGTGGATGCATCCGTTCCATCGCGAAAGCGGACATCAATCGAAAATTTACACCGAATCAAATCAGCCGGACTTTCCGCAAATTTTCGGCGGTTTAACCTCAATGCAAACACTTGCGATTTATGGACGACTGCTAGTCAGGGAAGATTGCGGGATCAACTGCAACGAAAACAAAAGAGACGGCCGGGGTCGCGAGATGTTTTTTCTGCTTCGCATGGCATTCTGGCTCGGGCTGGTGCTCGTGCTGTTGCCCAGGGAGAAAACACCTGAATCGGACAAGCTGCCGCAGGTGGGGGCGTCAGACGCGGTATCCGCTGCGACCGCGGCGGTGTCGGACATGAGTCAATTTTGCAAGCGCCAGCCCACAGCGTGCGAAGTTGGCGGCCAGGCCGCGACCGTGATCGGACATCGCGCCCAGGCGGGCGCGCGCAAACTGTATCAGATCATCACCGACAAGCGAGCATCGGACCGCACCGGCTCGATCGCCGGTATCCTGCATGCGGATGCCGCTGCCATGGAAGGGGCGCCCCACGACACGCTGACGCCGGACGATCTGATGGCGGAGTGGCGGGCCCCGCCGACCCCCTGACCGCAGCCCGGAACTATTTCTATTATTGACCGGGCGATATCGCTTTCGATCTCCTGCGATCCTATATAGGACTTTGGGAACGAGCGCAGGACATCATGACGATCGCCGAAATCAGGGATAATTTTGCGCTGTTGGACGATTGGGACGACCGCTACCGGTACGTCATCGAACTCGGCCGCACGCTTGATCCGATGCCGGCAGCCGAGCATTCCGCGGCCAACAAGGTACAGGGTTGTGTCAGCCAGGTTTGGCTCTCGAAACGGGTCGACCGCAGTCACGCCGACGAACCGTTGCTGAACTATCTGGGCGACAGCGACGCGCATATTGTGCGCGGATTGATTGCTATCCTGCTGACAATGTATTCCGGCCACACGCCGCGGGAGATTCTTTCCACCGATGCTCTCGCGGTGTTCAATGAATTCGGATTTCGCGAACATCTGACGCCGCAACGCTCGAACGGCCTGCGAGCCATGGTCGAGCGGATTCGCTCCGATGCCCGCGAGGCGCTTGCCGCCGCCTCCTGAAGCGGCCGCATCAATGGGTGAGCTTTATTTTCGCCGCCGCCGTTGCTGGCCGAGCCCCATCTTCTTGGCAAGTTGCGATCGCGCCACCGCATAATTCGGCGCAACCATCGGATAGTCGGCGGGAAGTCCCCATTTGTCCCGGTACTGTTCCGGCGTCATGTTGTATTGCGTGCGCAGATGGCGCTTCAGCGACTTGAAGCGCTTGCCGTCCTCGAGGCACACCAGGTAATCGGGGGTCATCGATTTTTTCACGGAAACTGCGGGTTTGGCTGGTTCCAGGGGTGTCTCGATTCGGCCCGTCGAAACCCGCAGCAGCGCCGCGTGAATCTGGCTGATCAAGGCCGGAATTTCGGAAGCCGGCGTCGGATTGTTGCTGAGATAGGCCGACACAATGTTTGCGGTCAGGTCGATGAAGCTTTTGCCGGCAGCGTCGTTCATGGCCTGAACCTTTCGAAGGTCGCACTCGCGCAAGCATACTGCGGATCGCATAGTATCCGTAGCCCCTATACGCTTTGGAATCCTCCGCTTCTTGCCGAATATGAGCGGATTACTGTTGATGTGACAAGAACAGCGGCGCTTTATTTTTCAAGGCCGGTTCGCCGGAAGTACAGGCACGTTCACGGGCGCTGGTCGAGATGCGAACGCAGTTCATCGATGGATGCGAACCGCATCATGCCTTCGGGCATCTGCGCCTCGATCGAGCCGTCGGAATACAGCGAATAGGCCATTCCATCGACGACACCCGATTTGAGAACCGTCACCGCCGGCTGATCCTCACTTCGGGGGGCGTACGGATAGCGATCCGTCCCGGCTGGTCCGGTGTTTGCTTCGCTAAATGTCGATGGCGCCCGGCCACTGCGCCGCTGCAGCGGCGGCTCATCGGCCAGCCTTGCGCGTTCCGATTTCGGCCAGGCGTCTTCGAACGTCGCGGCTGGCACCTCGCTTGATTCGAAGGCCGGAGGGGCGGTCGGCGGTGCGGGGCGAAGATCAGCCGCAGATGGATCGGCCGTTCGCGCCTGCGCGCGCGCACGCTCCTTCCGCGACGACGAGGAAAACAACAGGTTGCGTCGTTGCTTGACCACGGACACCACCTCTTCAGGCGTGGACGATCGCGCCGCTGGTTTTGCATTCTCAGGCGGCGGCTGGTCGCGGCTGAACAAGAAACCGCCCTCTTCCGCGGCCTGATTGCCGGGCGCAGGGCTCATACCCGGCGCCAGCGACATACTTGCTGCGTGTAACTCGTTGGCAACGTTGGGACCAAGCTGTCGCGCGATATTCCGAAGCTCCCGAACCACCATCCAAAGGCCGACCATGATCATCCCGGTGCAAGCCACAATTGCACCCGTGAATATCAAAGTATTGCCGAAGCTGAATTCCTTGACAGGGATTCCAAAACCGATCGCCAGGAGACCAGCCAAAAGAAAGCCGATCCCAGCGATCAACAGCATAGCCACCATCTGATTCACCCCCCGGCCCCGCTCGAAATGCGCGCAAGCCCCCGACGCCACGATACCGTCATATTGTGCGGCTCGCCAACGGACAATTGCGGGGGGCAGTTCCCGCGGAGGAAGAACTTAATTCCGATCCCGCACGTCATGCGGGCATTCGGAAGGTTTTAGCCTGACGATTGCTGCGTTGCATCAGGGAAATTACGCCACAATTGACAATTACTTGGAAAGGGAACTGCGCTATATGGATGCCGGGGAATGAGGCCCAAAAGCGCCAAAACTGGGCCAAAAGGGACGCCGGGTCACCAATAGCCATGTCATCCATTACTACTTCGGCCATCGATACGCCTTCACAGCGCTCGGTGGAGCGGATTTGCGACGACCTTGCCATCCTGGTGCTGGCTGCGGTTGGGTTAATCGCCAGTCTTACGTTTCGCGATTATGGATTAGGCTGGGACGACTACACCCACGCCGAATACGCCGACCTTTTGCTGCGCATGTATGGTTCCGGTTTCAAGGATACCGGCGCGCTGTCATTCGCAAATCTCTACATGTATGGCGGCGGCTTCGACATGGCCGCCGCGCTATTGCACAAATTCATCCCGCTGGAACTGTTTGAAACCCGCCGCTTGCTCGGCGCCACCGTCGGCGTGATCGGTCTTGCGGTGACGTGGCGGCTTGGGCGGCGGGTCGGCGGACCGCTTGCCGGTCTCGCAACGCTGCTGCTGCTGGCGCTGTGTCCCACATTCTACGGGCACATGTTCATGAATCCGAAGGATGCACCGTTCGCTGTTGCGATGGCGATCCTGATGCTCGGCCTTGTCCGTCTGGCGGAGGAATATCCCTCGCCTTCGCCGCGAACCATCCTGATCGTCGGCCTTGGCGCTGGCCTGTCGATCGGTTCGCGCATTCTCGGCGGCCTGGCCTTGGTCTATGCCATGGCCGGCTTTGTGCCGTTGCTCCTTGAAGAGGCTCGCACCCATAGTACGCGTGAAAATGCTCAGCGCTTCTTTCACGTTGTTTACGTGCTGCTGCCCGGCCTCATTCTCGGCTACCTCGTGATGGGGCTGATCTGGCCGTGGTCGATCATGGAACCGGGCAATCCTTTTCGGGCGCTGACGTATTTCTCCCACTTTTTTGAAAAGCCATGGAAGGAAATGTTCGATGGCGCGCTGGTGTCGGTGCCTGATATGCCCTGGTCGTATCTGCCGACCCTGTTCGCCCTGCAGCTTCCCGAAGTGCTGCTCGGGCTTACGCTCGCCGGCGTCCTCGGCGCTTTGACGGTGCTGTCGCGGACCGATGTAACGGCCCGCCGCAAGACCATCCTGCTGATGCTTGCGCTGGCGGCGACGCTGCCGCTCGCGGTTGCAATCGTGAAGCGCCCGGCGCTCTACAATGGCATTCGCCATTTCATTTTTGTCATTCCGCCAATGACGGTGCTCGCTGGCACAACATTCGCATGGGGAATGAACTGGCTCGGGGAAAATCGCCGCAGTTGGCAGCCCGCCGCCGTCGCGGTTTTCGCGTTCGGCTTGCTGTTGCCGCTCGGCGAAATGATCCGGCTGCATCCTTACCAATACACGCATTTCAATCATATCGCGGGTACGGTGCGCGGCGCCGACGATCTGTACATGCTGGATTATTGGGGCCTTGCGCTGAAGCAAGCATCCGATGGACTGCGCGAGGAGATCGCCGAACGGCGGGAAGCGCCGCCGCACGGACGGAAGTGGAAGGTCGCTGTGTGTGGTCCGCAACGTCCGGCGCAGGTCGCACTCGGTCCCGACTTCACGATCGGCTGGGATAGCCATGCCGCCGACTTCGCCATGACGCTCGGTGAGTTTTACTGCAAGGGTCTGACCGCGCCGGTTTTGCTGGAAATCAAGCGGGACGACGTGGTGTTTGCGCGGGTTTACGATATTCGCGGACGCAGCATTTCCAGCCTGCTGGCAATCCCGGCGCCATAGAGCATTTTCAGGCGGCATTCGGTTAGCAGCCGGAGGTGCTTCTGACCCATCACTTGCGCGTCTTTTTTTTGCACCCGGCAACGAATTGAACCGCCCTCACGAAGCATGACTGCCACGCGGACGTGGCGACTTGCTGTGATGCAGCCGCAGGGTTAGGCTTGAGGCGAAAATCAACAGCTCATCGGGAGAAACCGGTCATGTCGCCAGCGGAAGCTCGCCTAAAGGAAGTGCCGTCGGGAATGACGGATGCAGAATGGAGCCAGCGCATCAATCTTGCCGCGTGCTATCGGCTTATCGCCCATTACGGTTGGGATGATCTGGTTGATACCCACATCTCCGCACGGGTGCCGGGACCGGACCATCATTTCCTGATCAACCCCTACGGCTTGATGTTCGACGAAATCACCGCATCCAGCCTGGTGAAGGTCGACCTCGACGGCAACCTTCTTACGAAGAGCCACTACAGCATCAACCCGGCCGGCTTTACGATCCATTCAGCGATTCATGAGGTGCGCGAGGATGCCGGCTGTGTGCTTCATCTGCACACACCAGACGGCACCGCCGTGGCGAGTTGCCTGGAAGGCCTGCTGCCGCTGAACCAGACCGCGCAGTTTGTCACCCACGATCTCGCCTATCACGACTATGAAGGCGTCGCGCTCGATCATGACGAGCGTCCGCGCCTGCAAAAGGATCTTGGCAAGAAGAACCATATGCTGCTGCGCAATCACGGTACGCTGACGGTCGGCCGCTCGGTCGCTTCCGCCTTCGAGCGCATGTTCCACCTGGAGCGGGCCTGCACCATGCAGGTACGCACCCGCATGCTGGGCCCGATGGCCTATCCCATCGATCAGGCGGTAATCGAGAAGAACGAAAACGTATTTTCGAATCCCGATCGCGCGGAATTGCGCTCGACGACGCTGGTGTGGCCGGCGCTGCTGCGCAAGGTCGACCGCCTCGACCCGAGCTACAAGAATTGAAATTTTCAGATTTAGGGGTAGTATTGCGCTAACGACCTCTGCACTGCGAATCATAACGCCGCCCAATTCCAGGCGGCGTTCTTATTTTCTGACCGCGCCGTCGAGCAGCTGGCCGTTGTCGGCTATTTCGGGAGGCCACACGATCTGGAACCGCTCGAACATGGTTTCGATCTCATCGTGCATCTGAAAACCCTCGGCGGCGGCTCGCCGCTCGAAGAACCGACGATGGGCGGACAGCCACCAGTCGCGGGTACGGTCGCCCTCCCCTTCATCCCATGCAAACCGCTCGTCTACGGAATTCAAAGGTCCGACCCGGACCTCGGTCGTGCGCCAGATGGCGCGCGGCCGATCGGCGCCATCGAGCAAGACAACATAACCCCCGGTGACCGGTGGCGGCTCCCCGCCCGGCCCGAATTGGCGTACCAATCCCGCGGTAGCCCGCTTGATTCCGGCGACGACAAGTTCTGCCAGTCCGGTCGCCATCCCCGGGCTGTCGCCAAACGCCACAACGTCGTAGTCGTCGTGGTGCAGTCCTGCGGCCCTGCGATATCCGCGCCAGAATTCATCTGTGAGAGCAGATCGCATCCGGCCGGCCAAGAGGTCCTATCCTTTCGGCGCGTCCGCCAGTGCGGCGAGAATTCGCGCCCACGAACGAATGCCCTTGTGAAAGCTTTTCAGATCGTACTTTTCGTTCGGCGAATGGATGTTGTCATCGTCCAGACCGAAGCCTACCAGCACCGTGTCAAGACCAAGGGTGCGCTTGAAATCCGCAACAATCGGAATTGATGCACCCGAGCCGACCAGGAGCGCTTCCTTGCCCCATTCATCGGTCAACGCGCGCTTGGCGGCGGCGAGCGGTTTCATGTTCCAATCAAGAGCAATCGCCGGCGCGCTGGAATGGTCGGTAAATTCGGCCTTGCAATCCCCCGGCAGACGCGCGGTGACATAATCGCGGAACGCCTTGCGAATCTTGTCGGGCTGCTGCCCCTCCACCAGCCGGAATGAGATCTTCGCGGATGCTTCCGCAGGAATCACGGTCTTTGAGCCCTCGCCGGTGTAGCCGCCGATAATGCCGTTGATATCGCAGGTCGGGCGCGAGGAGACTTGCTCGATCAACAAGCGGTCTTTCTCCCCGGCCGGAATCGAGAGCCCGATCGGCTTGAGAAAGGAATCCGGCGAAAGATTCAGATTTTTCCACTGCGCAAGAATGTCGGGGGGCAAATCCTTCACGCCGTCATAGAAGCCGGGGATCATGATGTGACCGTTGTCATCATGAAGGCCGCCGAGAATACGGGTCAGCACCCGGATCGGATTTTGCGCGCCGCCGCCGAATATGCCGGAATGCAGATCGCGGTTGGCGGCCTTGATCCGCACTTCATCGTAAACGAGTCCGCGCAGCGACGTGGTGATCGCCGGCGTGTTCGGGTCCCACATGCCGGTGTCGCAGACCAATGCGAAGTCGGCCTTGAGATCGTTCTTGTTCAATTCGAGAAACGGAACGAAATTTTTCGATCCGATTTCTTCCTCACCCTCGATGACAATGGTCACGTCGAGCGGCAACGCACCTGTTACGGATTTCCAGGCCCTGCAGGCTTCGACGAAGGTCATCAACTGGCCCTTGTCGTCTTCCGCGCCCCGAGCGACGATGATCTTGCGTCCGTCGGCATGATTGGTGACGGCCGGTTCGAATGGCGGACGATGCCAAAGATTGAGCGGGTCGACCGGCTGCACGTCATAGTGACCGTAGAACAGAACGTGCGGCCGCGCCCCGCCATTTCCTTTGCCGTTGTTCCGGGCGACGATGGCAGGATGACCCGCGGTCGGCCGAACGTCGGTCGCAAAATCGAGCGTCGCGATATCCCGGGCCAGGTGATCAGCCGCCGCCTTGCAATCTCCGGCGAAGGCCGGATCGGCCGAGATCGATTTGATCCGCAGCAAGGCAAACAGCCGCTCGAGGCTGTTATCGAAATCGGCATCGATGTGGTCGAGGACCGGCTGTAGTTGCGACGCGTTGGACATTCAGTTTCTTCCCTGGGTTAACGTGGTTTATTCCGGATATCGGTTTGTAGCCTTGTCTGGCACAACGAACCAGCCGTACCATCCGAGAGAGGATGCAGGATGTGCCAGACCAATCCTCCCGCTATCACGGCGGTTGCGGCGAGGTTGTTCCCGAAGGCCTGCAGATCGTTCGGAAAAACGGGAAAAGACAGGCACATCAGAAGTCCCGCGATCGCCAGCACGGTCCATGTTCCCGCCCGCACGACAGCACGGGGATCGAAGGCAGCGCGGTGTATCAGGATGGTCATCGGAAAGAACAGCCACATGAAATAATATTGCCGGGCCAGCGGCGAGGCCACCGTCATCAGACAAAACAGGATACCAAGTTCTTCGGCATTCGACAGCGGCGTTATCCGCGAGCGTGCCGGCATTACCGCGACGTATCCGAGCCCGATTGCCAACGATATCGCGATTACCACCAAATTCGCGGTCTTGAAATCGAGATCGAGCAGATTCATGTACCGCGGCGGTTTGGCCGGATTATCCTGGTTGTAATTAACCGGGCGTGTCAGCCGATGCGTAACGGCGATGATGGATTGGTTGACCCAGGACCAGTTCTGCTCGCCACGCTGTCCAAAGCCCTGCTCCGAGCTCGATCCAACCATTCCCTGAAACCAGGTCTTCAATTCGGAAATGTTGTGCTGGTAACCGCGCAAAGGCGCCGGAACCACAAAGAGAAGAATACCGAGGAAGACGATCATGCTTGCGACTGCCGCCCACTGCCTTCGCCAAAGCAGATACGGAAACACGGCCACCGGAAAAACCTTGATTGCCGTCGCCAGCGCAAACATGCTTCCCGCCATCCACGGGCGCTCGTGCTGCAGCAGCCAGAACCCGAACAGCATCATCGCCAGCAGAACGAGATTGGGCTGACCGAGATCGAACATATCGAAAACAAACGATATCGTGACGAAGCCAGGCAGCGCAAACAGCCACGGACCGGGTATCCGGCCGGATCCCGTCATCGCGTTTGCGAATTGCGCCGTCATCCACCACGCGACCGCATTCAGAAGCGACAGGCATAAATAGAGAGGTATCTTGCCTAAATAGCTGGGTATTGCGAGCAGGACCGCGGGAGGCGGCGGATAGATGAATTCGAAATAAGCGTTGGGATCTGTGGGGTAGAGATCCTTTCCCTGAAGGATCTGCTGCCCGGCCCAGAACCAGAGCGGGTAGTCCTTAGTCTTTCCGTTTCCCCAAATCTCCGGAACCAGAACGTCGGCCGTCAGAGCGATGCAGCAGATCAGAAAAAGTATATCGAGCGGCGCTCGCAACGACGGATATCTCAGCACACGCAACTTTCCGGAAATCAGAGGGAGATCACGTCGTAGCAAACGATCGAATTTTATCTTCGAAGCAACCCGCCGAGGGCGCCGCGTACGAGGGCGCGCCCGACCGAACTACCCATCGAGCCGCCTACCGATTTGCCGAGACTGGCGGCCGCCCCGCCGACCACTTTGTTGGTGACCGAGCGTGTGACGCTTCGCGCGACGACCTGACCGGTCGACATCCTGCCGCGCGACACGTTGGTGCCGAAAATCGTCCCGACGATCGCGCCGATCTGGCCGAGAATTCCCCCGCCACCGGCCGGCGCGTCCGCGGACGCAGCACTTCCGGCCACGCGCTTCTGCAGCACTTCGTAGGCGGATTCGGAATCGATGGTGGTATCGTATTTGCCCTTCACCGGACTCTTGTCCATGATGGCCTTGCGCTCCTCAGGCGTGATCGGTCCGATCCGCGCCGAGGGCGGCCGGATCATGACACGCTCGACCATCGCCGGCGTGCCGTTCCCTTCCAGAAACGACACCAGCGCTTCGCCCTTACCCAATTCCATGATGACCTTGGCGGTATCGAGTTTCGGATTGGGCCGAAATGTCTGCGCCGCCGCCGCGACCGCCTTCTGGTCGCGCGGGGTGAAAGCCCTCAACGCATGCTGCACGCGGTTGCCCAGTTGGGCGAGCACCTTGTCGGGCACATCGATCGGGTTTTGCGTCACGAAATAAACGCCGACGCCCTTCGAGCGTATCAGTCGCACGACCTGCTCGATCTTGTCCATCAGCGCCTTTGGCGCATCGTTGAATAACAGATGCGCCTCATCGAAGAAGAACACGAGTTTGGGCTTCGGGGGGTCGCCGGCCTCCGGCAGCTCTTCAAACAGCTCTGACAACATCCACAGCAAGAAGGTCGCATAGAGCTGAGGGCTCTGCATCAGTTTGTCCGCCACCAGGATGTTGATCATGCCGCGGCCATCGCTGTCGGTGCGCATGAAATCCTTTAGCGCCAGCGCCGGTTCGCCGAAGAACTTGGCGCCGCCCTGATTTTCCAGCACCAGCAGCTGACGCTGGATGGTTCCTACGGTCTGCTTCGAGACATTTCCGTATTGCGTGGTCAGGTCGGCGGCGTGTTCCGCAATGAAAGACAGGATTGCCCGCAGGTCCTTCATATCCAAAAGCAGCAACCCCTGCTCGTCCGCCACCTTGAACGCAATGTTCAGCACGCCTTCCTGAACATCATTCAGATCCATCATCCGGGAAAGCAGCAGCGGACCCATTTCCGAGACGGTTGCACGCACCGGATGCCCCTGCTCGCCGAACACGTCCCAAAATATGGTCGAAAACCGGTCGGGCCGGAAGGTGAGGCCCATATCGCCGGCGCGCTTGAGGATAAAATCCTTGGGCTCGCCCACTTCAGAAATGCCCGACAGGTCCCCCTTGATATCGGCCGCGAACACCGGAACGCCGGCTCGCGCAAATCCCTCAGCCATCACCTGCAGCGAGACGGTCTTTCCAGTTCCGGTGGCGCCGGTGACGAGGCCATGGCGATTTGCAAGCCCGAGCGTCAGCCAGGCAGGCTGTACACACTTTCCGATGAAAATTTTCTCGTCGGTATCGGCCATCTTGTTATCGGACTTTGCCATTGCATCGCCTCTTCGCGCGCCTCGGGGGTTTCAGTCGCCAGGCGGCATGATCATACTGCATCTTGCAAGGCGATTGAAACCGCGGTCAACGCCCTCCGGAGGGATTGCGAGCCCGGTTTGTTCGGCACGAAAGCGCCCGGCCGGTGAGATTGGCCGACGAAATTTGCAATGAATGTCCTCGACCGCAACAATTTGCTGCGAATTATCGCCCCCGCTCTTGCATTGGTGCAACACTCGGCATGCGATCGAAGGTGAAATGCATTTTCGAAGAGGTCCTCGCTTGTAATTCGTATCGCAGAAGACCAAGATAAAATCGCGAACAAGGAGCCGGCACGTAACCGGTTGGGGGCGGGGCAATATGGACGAACTGATTGGGCGGCTGGCATTAAAGGCTGGCATCGATAATGCTGTCGCTGAAAAAACCGCCGGCATCATTCTGGGGTTCCTTCGTAACGAGGGTCCCTCCGACAAAGTTCAAGCCTTGATCGACAAGATTCCAGGCGCGGAAGCTGCGATCGCCGGCTCAAACAACAGCAGCGGTCTCGGCAGATTGATGGGCGGCGGCCTGATGGCGCTCGGCACCAAGCTCATGGGGCTTGGTTTGGGCATGGGCGACATTCAGAATGTCGCTCGTGAACTTTTCAAGTTTGGCCGTGACAAAATCGGAGCGGATCAAATGGGCGAGATCGTTGCAGGGACACCGGGCCTCAGTCAGTTCGCTTAAAGCACATTTTTCATATCGAGTATCATGACATATCCAATCTCCAAGATTGATGGCTTGAGCGCTTTCTCCGCTTCCAAACTGAAATCGCTTGGCATTCGCACCACGGATGGGCTGCTTGAGGCGGCCAGGACCGTAAAAGGCCGCAAGGCGCTCGCGGCGAAAACCGGCATTAGCGAGCAGCAGCTACTCGAATGGGCCAATGTGTCCGACTACATGCGCATTCCCGGCATGGGCAAGGCAAAGGTCGGGCTGGTGCGCGCCGCCGGCGTCACCACGGTTCGCGAACTCGCGCTTCGCAATCCGGCGCGCCTGGCGCAGAACATGAAAGAAGTGAATACCAAACGCAAACTTGTCCGCGTTTTGCCTTCGGAAAAGTCGGTCGAGCAACTGATCGCGCAGGCCCGCAGGCTTCAGCCGAAAATCACCTACTAGACCTGACAGAAGCGGTTAGGCCGGCGCCAGCGCCGTGCGCCCTGCATCTTGACTCCCATGCACGGACCGCGCAAAGCGACCGCATGATCGCGACCACGTCCAGACCCGCCCTAGCGGCCGCCCCGGCCGGTCATCCGGTCTTGCGGGGGCTTTTGTCCAAGCCGTATCCAGCCGTTATGGGCATCCTGAATGTTACGCCGGATTCATTTTCCGACGGTGGACGATTTGTCGAGCCCGAGCGCGCGCTGGCGCAGGCACGGCGCATGATCGCCGAGGGCGCAGACATCATCGATATCGGCGCGGAATCCACCCGGCCCTACGGAGCGCAGCCGGTCTCGGCAGACGAAGAGCGCAGCCGTTTGCAGCCGATCCTGGCCGACATCGTTTCCCTCGGCGTTCCCGTATCTATCGATAGCATGAAATCGGCCGTCGTCACCTGGGCACTTGATGCAGGTGCGGCCGTGGCCAACGATGTATGGGGCCTGCAGCGCGATCCCGACATGGCCGGGCTGTTGGCGGCGCGTAATTCGCCTGTCATCGTCATGCACAACCGCGACCGCGTCGATCCTGACATCGACATCATGAAAGACATCGCCGCCTTCTTTGCGCGTTCGCTCGAGATTGCGGCGAAGGCGGGTATTTCACCCGGAAACATGATGCTCGATCCCGGCATCGGTTTTGGTAAAACCCCTGAGCAGAGCATGACGGCCCTCGCCCGGCTAAATGAAATCAAGGCTTTCGGCTTGCCGCTGCTGGTCGGCGCATCGCGCAAACGCTTCATCAGCTCGGTCGTGCCGTCGGAGCCGGATCAACGCCTTGGCGGCTCAATTGCCGCGCATCTGGTCGCGGCACAAGGCGGCGCGCGGATCATCCGGACCCATGATGTGTCGGAAACCGTACAAGCGCTTCGTGTGGCAGCGGCGATCGAGGAGCGGCGATGACCGATACGATTTTTATCACCGGCGTCGTTATTCACGCGCGCCATGGCGTCATGGAACATGAGACGGAGGTCGGGCAGCGCTTCGTGATCGATCTCGAACTCTCCGCCGATTTGTCGGAATCCTCGCGCACCGATCGTCTCGCCGATACGGTGTCCTATTCCAATGTGGTCGCGACGGCGACGGCGGCCTTTAAGAATGCCAATTACAAGCTGCTGGAACGCGCGGCCGGCGCCGTCGCCGACGCCATATTGTCGGCTTTTCCGCGCGTCAGCGCCATCAAGGTCACCGTTCACAAGCCGCACGCGCCGATCGCTGCGATTTTCGACGATGTCGGCGTGGTGCTGATACGCACACGGCAACAGTCATCTCATGGCTGACGTTCTGATCGCGCTTGGCGGCAATGTTGGCGACGCCCGCGCGACATTTCAAAAAGCCATCGCCAATATTTGCGGCATGACGCAGGCCGCGCTGCTGGCGCGGTCGTCGGACTACGCCACGCCGCCATGGGGCGATGAGCAGCAAGCTCGCTTCATCAATGCCTGCATCGAAATCGAAACCAGCCTCGATCCGCACGCGCTGCTGTTCACGCTGCACAGAATTGAAAAGAAGTTCGGCCGCGATCGCGCGAAAGAAACCCGCTGGGGTCCGCGCACCCTCGACCTCGATTTGATCGCCTATGACGACGTTTCGATTCAAAAACCGGAGCTGACGCTGCCCCATCCCCGGCTGTTCGAACGCGCCTTTGTGCTCATGCCACTCGCGGAGATCGTTCCCGACCGCCTCATTGCAGGACGCAGCATCAGGGCCGCGCTGGCGCAGCTATCGACCCAGGGCATCCAGCGATTAACCGACCTTTGTTGACCAAAAGCCGCCCCTTCAACCCGAAAACAACCGTTTGGCTTGGCGCTCGGCACGTGGCAATTTCCCGACAACAAGCGAAAACGGCTCGAGGGAGCGACCTGTCGAATGACAACCGTAACTGACGATCTCCGGCTGGCGGCGGATTTTGCGCCAGCGACCTATGACGACTGGCGCAAGCTGGTCGATGGTGTGCTGAAGGGTGCGCCGTTCGAGAAACTGGTCGGCAAGACCTATGATGGTCTCAAGCTCGACCCGATCTACCAGCGCGCTCGCCGCGTCGTACCGATCTCCGGCCGCGCCTCGGGCATGCCCTGGCAGATCATGCAGCGGATCGATCATCCGGATGCTGCACACGCTAATGCCCAGGCGCTGCACGATCTGGAGAACGGAGCCAACGGTTTGACGCTGGTATTCGCGGGTGCAAACGGCGCGTATGGCTTCGGACTGGAGCCGACAGCGGACGCGATCGACAGGGTTCTCGACGGCGTTTTCATCGATGCCGGGATATCGATCGAACTTCAAGTCGGTCCGCAGTCGCGCATGGCTGCGATTCATCTCGCCGAATACGTGAAGCGCAAAGGCCTCGCGCCTGCGGCCTGCGATATCCGTTTCGGTCTCGATCCGATCGGCGCATGCGCCGTCTGGGGCTCCAGTCCCTATAGCTGGGCCGAGATCGTCCCCGCGGTCACCAGTGCAATCAAAGGACTCGCGGGAATCGGATTTATGGGTCCGTCCGCGGTTGCCGACGGACGGGTGATCCATGACGCCGGCGGATCTGAGGTGCAGGAGCTGGCGTTCGTGCTGGCGGCTGGCGTCGCCTATCTGCGCGCGATGGAAGGCGCGGGTTTGGCGCTCGAAGATGCGCGGAGCCTGCTTTATGCGCGGCTCAGCGCGGATGCCGACCAGTATCTGACCATGGCAAAGTTTCGCGCGCTGCGATTGCTGTGGGCGCGTATCGAACAGAGCTGCGGCCTTGCGCCGAAGCCGTTGTTCATTGCCGCCGACACCGCCTGGCGAATGCTGACCCAGCGCGACCCCTACGTGAACATGCTGCGCGCGACCATGGCGACATTTTCCGCGGGCCTCGGTGGCGCCGACAGTATCAACGTGCTGCCGCACACGCTGGCGCTGGGATTGCCCGATCCGTTCGCGCGGCGTGTCGCGCGCAATACGCAACTGGTGCTGCTGGAGGAATCCAATCTCGCCAAGGTGTCCGATCCCGCGGCCGGCTGCGGTAGCATCGAAACCCTGACGCAGCAGCTCTGCGATGCCGCATGGTCAATGTTTCAGGAAATCGAAGGAGCCGGCGGCGCGTTCGCGGCGCTTGAGCAAGGCCTGATCCAGCGCAAGGTTGCGGCGACGCGCAGCGCGCGCGAGGCCAACTTCGCACGGCGCAAGGAAGTGCTGACCGGCGCCAGCGAATTTCCAAACCTGCATGAGGCTCACGTCGCGGTGCTGGAGGCGAAGCCGGTTGCGCTCGCGCCTTACGGCGAGACCAGGTTCAAATTCGAGGCACTGTCGCCAATGCGGCTTGCGGCGCCGTTCGAACGCCTGCGCGACCGTTCGGATCAGATCCTGAAAGACAGGGGTGCCCGGCCAAAGGTCTTCCTCGCCAATCTTGGCGCACCTGCCGACTTCACCGCGCGCGCAACATTTGCGAAAAGCTTTTTTGAGACCGGCGGGATCGAGGCGGTCGATACCGAAGGATTCACCGAACCGGCTGCGCTGACCGCCGCGTTCAAGGCCTCCGGCGCGGCGCTGGCCTGTCTGTGCTCATCCGACAGGACCTACGCCCGGCATGCGAGCGCCGCCGCAAAGGCCCTTCAAGCCGCCGGCGCGAAGCATATCTATCTGGCAGGGCGGCCCGGCGACCTGGAAGTCCCGCTGCGCGGCGCGGGCGTTAACGATTTTATCTTCGCCGGCGGCGATGCGCTGGTGACGCTGCAGGATGCTTATCGGCTGACGGAGTGAGCATGACATCGGCGATGAAACCCGTTTTGACCGGCGGCTGCCAATGCGGCGCCATTCGCTTTGCACTGTCGGCGCCGCCGGTGAAAGTCAGTGTTTGCCATTGCCGGATGTGCCAGAAGGCGGCAGGCGCGCCGTTCGCATCCTTCGCTGATATTGAACGTAGCGATTTTGCCTGGACCCGCGGCAAACCAGCCGCGTTCCGCTCCTCCTCGATCGCCGAGCGCGATTTCTGCCGGGATTGCGGCACGCCGCTCAGCTTCCGCCGCATCGACGGCCCGCGGATCGAGATCATGACCGGCGCATTCGACCGCCCCGACCGCGTGATACCGACCCAGCAGTTCGGCAGCGAATCCCGGCTAGGCTGGGTGGTGGGGATCGCCAACCTGCCGAGCCAGACCACGCTGCAGAACTACGGTCCGGACAAGCTTAACGGCATCGTCAGCCACCAGCATCCGGACCATGATTAGGGGTGGCGACCCCCGGGGGTTGCATGTGCTATGATGGGTACCATGAGCCGCATACCGAACTTTGCGAATATCGCATTTGAGGACACCGCCCGCCCCGAGCCTGCCGGCGGTGGAGAACCTTGGCTTACGCCCGAAGGCATTCTCGTAAAACCCGGCTACGGCGAAGCCGATCTCGAAGGGATCGATTTTCTCGAGACCTGGCCAGGCATCGCGCCTTATCTGCGCGGCCCCTACCCGACCATGTATGTCAATCAACCCTGGACGATCCGGCAATATGCCGGCTTCTCCACGGCCGAAGATTCCAACGCGTTCTATCGTCGCAATCTTGCCGCCGGACAAAAAGGCCTCTCGGTGGCGTTCGATCTTGCCACCCACCGCGGCTACGATTCGGACCACCCGCGCGTCACCGGCGATGTCGGCATGGCCGGCGTCGCAATCGATTCGATCTACGACATGCGCACGCTATTCTCCGGGATTCCGCTCGACCAGATGAGCGTGTCGATGACCATGAACGGCGCGGTGCTGCCGATCCTGGCGCTGTTCGTCGCGGCTGCTGAGGAACAGGGCGTGCCGCCGGAAAAACTCTCAGGGACCATTCAGAACGACATTCTGAAAGAGTTCATGGTGCGCAACACCTACATATATCCGCCGGCGCCCTCGATGCGTATCATCTCCGACATCTTCGCCTATACCTCCCAGAAGATGCCGAAATACAATTCGATTTCGATTTCCGGCTATCACATGCAGGAAGCCGGCGCGACGCAGGACCTTGAACTCGCCTATACGCTGGCCGACGGCGTCGAATATCTTCGCGCCGGACTCGCCGCGGGTCTCGATGTCGACCGCTTTGCACCGCGGCTGTCGTTCTTCTGGGCGATCGGCATGAACTTCTTCATGGAAGTCGCCAAGATGCGCGCGGCGCGGCTACTCTGGGCCAAGCTGTTGACCCAGTTCAATCCGAAGGACCCGCGTTCGCTCAGCCTGCGTACTCATTGCCAAACCTCGGGCTGGTCGCTGACCGCGCAGGATGTCTACAACAACGTAATGCGCACCACCATCGAGGCGATGGCTGCGACGCAAGGCCATACGCAATCGCTGCACACCAATGCACTCGACGAGGCCTTGGCGCTGCCGACCGACTTTTCGGCGCGGATCGCGCGCAACACGCAACTGTTTCTGCAGCAGGAAAGCGGCACTAACCGCATCATCGACCCATGGGGCGGCTCCTATTACGTCGAGCGGCTCTCCCACGATCTCGCGGCGAAAGCATGGGGCCACATCCAGGAGGTCGAGGCGCTCGGCGGCATGGCCAAGGCGATCGAAGCCGGCGTCCCCAAACTTAGAATCGAAGAAGCTTCCGCCAAAACGCAAGCAAGGATCGACGCCGGCAAGCAGGCGGTGATCGGCGTCAACAAGTACAAGCCGGTCAACGAAGCGCCCATCGACGTGCTGAAGGTGGAAAATTCCACCGTGCGCCGGCTGCAGATCGACAAGCTGTCCCGCCTGAAGAAAGAACGCAACCAGAAGGACGTGGGCGACGCGCTGGCGGCGCTGACCCGCAGCGCCGGCGAAGGCAACGGCAACCTTCTGGCGCTGGCGATCGATGCCGCGCGCGCCAAGGCCACCGTCGGCGAGATTTCCGATGCGATGGAGAAGGTGTTCGGGCGGCACCGCGCCGAGATCAAATCCATCACTGGCGTCTACAAGCGGGAGGCGTCCACCATGTCCAACCGGGTCGAAAAAGTGCAGGCGTTGATCGATGCGTTCGAGGATGCCGAAGGCCGCCGCCCACGGATCCTGGTCGCCAAGATCGGCCAGGACGGCCACGACCGCGGCCAGAAGGTGATCGCCTCAGCCTTTGCCGATGTCGGCTTCGACGTCGATATCGGGCCGTTGTTTGCTACCGCCGAAGAGGCGGCGCGACAGGCGGTCGAGAACGACGTGCATATTCTTGGACTGTCGTCGCTGGCGGCAGCCCACCTCACGGCGGTGCCGGAGCTGAAGGCCGCACTGAAAAAGCAGGGCCGCGACGATATCATGATCATCATCGGCGGCGTGGTGCCGCCGCAGGATTACGACGCCCTGTACAAAGCCGGCGCCGAGGCGATCTTCCCGCCGGGGACCGTGATCGCCGATGCCGCCGAAGAGCTGATCCACAAGCTCAATGCACGGCTCGGCCACAGCGAGGCCGCGGAGTAGCCGCTCCGACTCCTCAGCGACGATGCTTGTGTGTAACGCATCTTCCCAAATCGGCATCCGCGCGCTTTCCCTCGCCTGCCACGTCGTTGTAAACCGAAGCATGACCCTGCCGCTTAACGCCCCCGTCGATATCAAGGCATTGGCCAAAGACCTCCGCGCCGGCAGCCGCGCGGCGCTGGCGCGGGCGATCACGCTGATCGAAAGCCGGCGCGGCGATCATCAGGCCGCGGCGCGCGATCTCGTACAGGCACTGCTGCCCGATACCGGCAAGGCGATCCGGGTCGGCATTACCGGCTCGCCCGGCGTCGGCAAATCCACCACCATCGACGTGCTCGGGATGTTCCTGATCGAACGCGGCCATAAGGTTGCGGTGCTCGCCGTAGACCCCTCCTCCGCCCGCACCGGCGGCTCGATCCTCGGCGACAAGACGCGGATGGCGCGGCTCTCCGCCGCCGACAGCGCCTACATCCGCCCTTCCCCGGCGTCCGGCACGCTGGGCGGCGTGGCGGCGAAGACCCGCGAGGCGATGCTCTTATGCGAGGCCTCCGGCTTCGACGTGATGCTGGTAGAGACCGTCGGCATCGGGCAATCCGAGACCGCCGTGTGCGACATGACCGATTTTTTCCTGGCGCTGATGCTGCCGGGCGCCGGCGACGAACTGCAGGGCATCAAGAAGGGCCTGGTCGAGCTCGCCGACATGATTGCGGTCAACAAGGCCGACGGCGACAACATCAAACGCGCCAATCTTGCCGCGGCCGAATATCGCGGCGCGCTGCACATCCTGACCCCGCGCTCGGAGCATTGGCATCCGCCGGTGCTGACCTATTCGGCTTTGACCGGCAAGGGCATCGGTGAGCTGTGGCAGAAAATTCTCGATCATCGTACGGCAATGAATGCCTCCGGCGAATTCGCCGCGCGGCGACGGCAGCAGCAGGTGAAGTGGATGTGGTCGATGCTGGAACAGCGAATGATGGCGCAACTGCGCGCCGATCCGGCTATCCGCGCCAAGGTAAAAAAGATCGAAGCCGAGGTAGCCGACGGCCACATCACGCCGGCGCTCGCGGCGCAACAAATCGCTGACATGCTGAGGTGAAATGCGCGATAAAAAACTCCGCATCCTGATCACCGGCTTCGGTCCGTTTCCCGGCGCGCCCTTTAACCCGACGCAGCCCCTGGTGGAGCGGCTATTGCGCCTCCGACGTCCGGCTTTCGGTGACGTCGAAGTGACGGGCCACATCTTTCCGGTGACATACAAGGCCGTCGATCGCGAATTGCCGCAACTGCTGGCGAAGCGCCGGCCCCATGCGCTGCTGATGTTCGGCCTCGCCTCCCGCACGCCCCATGTGCGGATCGAGACGCGCGCCCGCAACGCCGTCACCACGCTGTGGCCCGATGCCGACCATGCTCGCGCGCGCAAGGGATCGATCACCGATGGCGCCGGCGCCACCAGTTTCGGACCGCACACTGAAAAACTGCTGCGCGCGGCGGTCGGAACCGGCGTCGATGCACGGGTCTCGCGCGATGCCGGGAGTTACCTCTGCAATTATTTGAGCTGGCGCGCGATCGAGGCAACTTCTCGCGACAATGGTCCTCGCCTCGCCGCGTTCATTCATGTGCCGCCGCTCGCCCGCGACGGAGCACCGCGGCCCAAGGGCGCGATCCACCGCGTCACGCTGGAAGAGCTGGTAGATGCCGGCGAAGCCATGCTGCTGGAAATGGTGAGATTGACGCGAAGAGCGGTGAGAGAGACCGCTTAACTCCCTCCCCGCAAGCGGGACGAGGTTAAGATTAACCCTACCTCCAACAATCGACCGCTCGCGCCCTCACCACCGCCACGCGCCGCCGCATTTTTGCGTTACTTCAATATTGCGGACACCGGTCTCGCGTATCCGCAGGAAGACGCGATCATGGACGTCAACCGCCGCCATCTGATTGGAGCATCCGCCGCCGGCGTTGCGAGTGCCCTTGTCATGTCGCCTAACGTTGCGCGCGCCGCGCCGTTGACATCGGCGCTCGGGCGCGATGCCACGCAATATGGGGTCCGGCCCGGCAGCCCGGACGATCAGACCAGGGCGTTACAACGCGCCATCGACGAGGCCGCGCGTGCGCAAGTTCCGCTGGCGTTGCCGCCGGGCGTCTATCGCACCGGGATGCTTCGCCTGCAAAACGGCACGCAACTCATCGGGGTGCGCGGCGCGACCAGGCTGATCTTCAATGGCGGCGCATCGATACTGTCAGGCGAAGGCGCAGACAGTATCGGCCTCACCAACATCACCCTCGACGGCGGCAGAATTCCTCTGCCGGCGCGGCGCGGCCTTGTGCATTGCCTCAGCGGTCGCGATATCCGCATCGTCGATTGCGAGATCATCGGCAGCGGCGGCAACGGCATCTGGTTCGAGAACATCTCCGGCGATGTCAGCGGAAATATCATCGCCAACACCGCTACGACCGCAATCGTGTCGTTCGACGCGCAAGGCCTGCTGGTTTCGCGCAACACCATTCAAGGAACTAACGACAACGGCATCGAAATCCTGCGCACCGCTGTTGGAGACGACGGCACGCAGGTGCTCGACAACCGCATCGAGGACATCAAGGCCGGTCCCGGCGGCTCCGGACAGTATGGCAACGCCATCAACGCGTTTCGCGCAGGCAACGTGATCGTGCGCGGCAACCGTATCCGCAACTGCGATTATTCCGCGGTGCGCGGAAATTCGTCGTCCAACATCCAGATCTCCGGTAACAGCGTCAGCGACGTCCGTGAGGTGGCGCTGTATTCCGAATTTTCGTTCGAGGGCGCCGTGATCGCCAACAACACCGTGGACGGCGCGGCGGTGGGCGTCTCCGTTTGCAATTTCAACGAGGGCGGACGCATCGCGGTCGTGCAGGGCAACATCATCCGTAACCTGCTGCCGAAGCGCCCGATCGGCACCGCGCCGGACGACGACGCCGGCATCGGCATCTATGTCGAGGCCGACACTTCTGTCACCGGCAATGTAATTGAAAATGCGCCGTCGTTCGGGATTGTCGCCGGCTGGGGCAAATATCTGCGCGACGTCGCGATATCGGGCAATGTGATCCGCAATGCCTTCGTCGGTGTCGGCGTGTCGGTAGCGCCGGGCGCGGGTACGGCGCTGGTCAATAACAACATGATCTCGGAAACGCCGCGCGGCGCCGTGGTCGGGCTCGACCATGCGCGGCCGATTACACCCGACTTGTCCGCCGAGGGCGCGCAACGTTTTGCCCAGGTGGTGATTGGGACCAACGCGGTAAGAAGGTAGGTTCGTTAGCGAGGTTAGGTGATGGGCGCCGCGCGAGGGCGCCTTTGCCCGCCTCTACAACGTGTTGCGCAGCAGTGGGTAGCGTCGCTCTATTGCGTCGAAACGCAGCGCGAGCGCCGAAGCGTTCATCGCAGGCGCGGAAGGCGCTTCATCCGAATTGGCACGGTCAACTTCCCGGGCAATCGAAACATCGGGCGGCGGCGGTTTGGCCGCTATCTCGGCCGGCTGCGGCGGCAGCCAGCGACCCCGAACGCGCAACCCACGGTGCGGCAGCGTCGCCTTGCCGCGACCGAGCCAGGAAATATCGACCGCGGAATTATCCCGAGAGGCCTCGCGCATCAACAGATCGCGCCAGACTTCCACGGCTGCCTTGGCCTCCTGGATATTCTCGAGGAAGGCGACTTCGCTGTGAAAGCGGCGCCAGCGGCCGGTCTCGAACAGCTCAGTCAGATACTCCAGCCGCTGCTCGGCAAGAGCGCACCAGCGCGCGACAATATCGCGGCCACGTTCCACGTCGAATCGATGTGTCATGAACCAGCCCGCAAGGAGAAAAACGGACGCGGAACGCAACGAGGGACGAATCAATTTGACGCGACATTTATATTTTGTGGAAAACTTTTGCCTTGTCCAGCAGGCGACTTGGCCCGCCGCCCGGGCATCGACAGAAGGCCGTGAAATGCGATCTTCTCTCCATCCACAGTCAAGCTGCATAGCGGCATGGTGGAGTTGCGGAAGCCGCAAATTCGAGCGCACGGACTCGACGGCTGATTATTGAGCCGAAGTGGGCGAAGAACCTGCCATAAACGAAAGACCCGTCCGGGGGGACAACCGGACGGGTCAAGCCATATGGGCGCTTGGGGTGGATGGGCGCTCGCGCCGAATACAGCCTCGATGGGGAGGGATTACCGCTCCCACAGATATTGGTCGCAGGAGGGTCGCCGTACGTTCAAAGCGCCCAGCATTTTTTTTAGCGTTTCCGGCACGGATTTTTGGACCGAAATTATTGCGCCCCGGGGCGATTGGCGTCGCCAACGGCCGACTTTTCGGACGCCACTGCGCCAGCCGGCTGGTTCAAGGCCCTGGTTGCGGGAACATCCTGCAAATGCTGAACATTTTCAGCCGCAGGTGCGCCGGACACCGCCGCTATCGGCACCGCCGGCACGGTGACGGCCGAGACCGCCGCAAAGGCATCCGCCTCTTCTGCGCCGAACATATCGTCGCGTCCGGGGGAGCCGAGATCGCGGGCGGTATTCATCAGGATCGCGCGCACTTCGCCCGGTTTCAACGCAGGATTGCACTCCAGCATCAGGGCCGCGAGGCCACTGATGTAGGCGGCGGAAAACGAGGTGCCGGATGTCATCTGATATTTTTCGTCGGGCGCCGGCAGGAAGATATCGACGCCGGGGGCCGAAATGGCGATATGGCCGCCGCGGTTCGCGGCCGCAAACAGCCTGTCCTGCGCGTCGGTGGCGCTGACGGCGATCACATTGGCATTGGCGGCGGGATATAGCGGCGGCGATTTCGGCCCGGCATTGCCGGCGGCGGCGACCATCACGATGCCCTTGCCGGCCGTGGCGGCGATACCACGTTCGATCAGCGCATCCTTCGGGCCGGCGAAACTCATATTGACGATCTGCGCGCCATGCGCGGCTGCGTAGTCCAGCCCCTTGAGAACTACAAACGTCGTACTTTCCGCTCCGTTCGGCGCCGCCCCGAAAGCGCGGATCGCCAAAATTCGAGCCGCCGGCGCGCTTCCCATCAACCGCGCGTGCGCCACGATCGCGCCGGCAATGCCGGTACCGTGGGCATGCGGACCTTCCTTGCTGCCAAGCGCGTCGAAGCTTTCCGCAATCGCGTGGGCGAATTCCGGATGTTTGACGTCGATTCCGGAATCGATCACGGCAACGGTGACATTGGCGCCGTGGGCCAGCGTATGCGCCTGGGGCAATCGAAGTTTCGCGAGCGCGTATTGCGCGGGATCGCCTTCGGTCAACGCCGCATTCTGGTCCTGCAGGAAATAACGGAAATTCGGCTGCACCGAGCGAACGCTGGCGTCGGCGGCGAGTTCGCGGCTGACGGTCTCGATCGAGCGGCGGTCGGTGATGCGGAACAGGCCGATGGTGGCGCCGAACAGCGGAAAATTCTGCGACTCGATGCGGACGAGGCCGTGACGCCGCGCCAGCTGCGTCGGCCTGCGCTTCGGACAGCGAGCCGTCGATCTCGGCGACGATTTGGTTGGCGATCGTGCGCAGGTTGAGCGCTGTCAGCTGAGTGTTGCGGCGCGGGCCGTTGTTCTTGCTTTTGCCTGACGAACTGCCGCTGCCGCCGCCATCACCGACGACGACACCGGCTGACCCGAGCATTCGCCGTCGCTGTCGCGATAGGCGTAGCCGCAGGCCGGATTTGTCCTGAGGTTGGGTATCGTTCTGCCGATCCCTGTCACCGCCCGGCTCGGCGATATTCGGGTTGATCCGCGGCGTTACGGTCGGGTTGATGCTCGGAATGCGCGACCCGATGTTGATGCTGGGCGAGCGCATGAAACTTTGCGCGTGAACCGGCGAGCCATCGAAATACGCGATCGGCAATGCCGCTATTGTCAACGCCAACGCCGCACGCCGCGTCTTCATCCGCCAATTCGCGCATCGTGGACCATAAGACTCGGGCCTAAGCGCAGAGCACTATTCCGCAAAAGCAGTTAGCGGTTTTGCGATAAGAATACGTGCAAGCTATCAAAGTAGAGCGCGAAGCGCTGCGCAGCCTACGGGGTCGGCACCGCGAGACTGACAATCTTCTCCTTTTGCAGCTTGCTCATCAGGCCGGCGATTTCATCTTTCGTCATCGCCTTGTTGCCGAATTGCAGCCGAAACATGCCGCGCTTGGCGCCGTCGACGATCGAGGCCTGATAGTTGTCGAGGAGCGCCGTGATGTCGGCCATGCGGGCGTCCGGCGCGAAGCGCACCAGCGCGCGCGGCGGCGCTTCCGGTCCCAACGCGCGGGTGATGGTCTCGTTCGTGCTCAAGGACGCCGTCTGGAACGTGGCGGTCTGGTTCTTCACCAGTACCGCGCCGATCACGCCGGCCTGCAACAGCAGCGCAAGTGCGCCCAGACTCGCCGACCAGGCCAGCGTCCGCGGCGAAAGGCCCTTAAAAAATTGGGCAACCCGCATGGAAAAATTGAGCGACGCCGACGGCATGCGTGCCGGCTCTGCTTCGATCGCCGTGAACAGCTTCTGCATGGCGCGCGTGGACGGCGCACCAAGGCTCTCGTTGAGATGAATTGTCTCGGCATATTCCTCGCGGATCACGGCGTACTGCTTCGCGAGCTCGGGATCGCGGACGAGCGCTTCGTCGACGAGGCGGGCATCGCGCGCGTTCAGAGTCCCTGCCGCATGCCAGGGCAACAGCATCTCTATTTCACTGGGCTCATGCTCCAGCATTTTTTTGCTTATCGCCATCATGGCCAGCCTCGCTCTACGCCGGCTGCCTTCAGCAGGTCGGCCAATTTCTTGCGCGCATAAAACAAGCGCGTCTTCACAGTGTTTTCGGGTATGCCGACAATCTCAGCCACCTCTTCCACGGATTTCTCGTGGTAGTAGACGAGATCGACGATCTCCCGATGCTCCGGCGAAAGTGCGGTCAGGCACTTGCGCAACGCTCCACTGGTATCCTTCTTCTGCACCGCGATTTCGGGATCGTCGGACGTATCCTCGATCGCATTGGCGGCCTCATCGTCCAGTTCAACATCCTTCCTGCGACGCAGCGCAGACAGGGCCTTGAACCGCGTAATTGCCAGCAGCCAGGTGGAAACGGCGGATCGGCCTTCGAACTTGCCTGCCTGACGCCACACATCGAGGAAAACCTCGCTGATGAGATCTTCCGCAACCTGTTCATCCCGCACGAGCCGAAGCCCAAAACGAAACACCCTGACATGGTGCCTTCCGTACAGCACCTGCATGGCGAGGCGGTCGCCTTGAGCGATCCGAGCGATCAGGACATCGTCCGAAGCCGCCTGTGTCGCACTCAATGGCCGTCTCGCAAGGTTGGTCGGAGTGGATTGGCCGGCGGTTCGATGAGAAAGGCAAGATTTTTCAAATTGTCGCGACAACCCACCAAATTGTCGTAATAAGCCGCCTGGATCTGTGATGTAGCGCACAGACGAGAGTTTCCCGGCGGCAATTTGTGGGTCGGGGAAAATCAAAAAAATGGTATCATAATACAGAGACGCTTTCTTCACCCTTAAGCCGACCGCTGCCGAGCTTACCAAGGCCTGGTCTACATGACAGCACCCGACGAACCGTCGCTTTCGCCGCCGCCACGGAGCCGGCGGCACGGCATTGGGATACCTGAGCCGGCTAATTTGCGTTGTAAAACAAGGGTGATAGCAACCTTGGGTAGTCGGGATTCGGTCCCGAAAGATACCAAACCTAAAGGCTTTCCCTCTTAGATTTTTGAAGGCTGAGTTCCACCAACGGCGAGACCATGGCCACCGCAGCGTCCCCTTTTCTGAATCCGATTGCGGCTGAACTGGAAGACGTGGGTCCCCAGCCGACGGCGGAGGCGCTGTCGCGCCGCGCCAAACAGCGGCGTCAAATTCAGGGGATGATCGTCGGCAGCTATATCCTGGATGCCCTCGTGCTGCTGATTTACGCCGAAGCCGGTACGATACCGGCGACGGTCGGCCCGGCCTACGCCGCCTGCGGCCTTCTCTCCGTCGCCGGCTACATGGTGCTGTCGGAAACCGGATTTACGGAGCGCTTCAAGGATCATTATTTCGTCGCTCCCCAGTTGCTGGTCAGCATGGCGATCATGCTGGCCTTCACTTATTTGGCGCCCGAAGTCGGCGTGATGTTTCTCTGCGCCCTGTTCGTTGTTTTCAGCTTCGGCTCGCTACGCTCGACGCCGGAGCAAACTGCGATTGTCTGGACCGCGACGGCGTTCGGCCTGGCCGGTCTGTTTCTGCTGACCGACAAGCCGATCGCGATGCCGCATGGCAACTATCTGGAGCGCATCGCGACGATGTCGGTGTTCATCCTGACCATCGGACGCTGCATGTTTCTCGGGATATTCTCCAGCTCGATGCGCCAATCGCTCTACAGAAGCGGCCTCAAGCTCAAGGAAGCCTATCAGCGCATCGAGGAACTCGCCGAACTCGACGAACTGACCGGCTCATTCAACCGTCGCTGTATCATGCGGATGCTCGATGAGGAGATCGCCCGCGCCCATCGCACCAACGCGCCCTGCTCGATCGCCCTGATAGATCTCGACTGGTTCAAGCGCATCAACGACGCTTTCGGCCACCCCACCGGCGACGAAGTGCTCAGGACATTCGCCATCACCGTGTTCGCGAACATCCGGAACATCGACAGGTTCGGCCGTTACGGCGGCGAGGAATTCCTGTTGGTGCTTCCCGACACTCCCCACGACGGGGCCACGCGCATCCTCGATCGGCTGCGGGAAATCATCGCCGGTCTCGACTGGAGCGCGTTCTCGCCCGGCATGCGGGTGACGATTTCCGCGGGTGTCGCGACGCTGAAACCCGACGAGAGCCCGGACACATTTCTCGCACGCGCCGACAGCGCGCTCTACGCAGCCAAGGCACGAGGACGCAATCGAATCGCCAGCGGCTGAATCCAGCTTCCGTTTCCGGGGCGAAGAAACGTCGCCGGCCTGCATGCCCGAATACTCCAGGATAAAGTCATGAGTTCGAAACCAGCTGCCACTTCCGAAAGTCTGCTCGACGAGCTGCAGACCGCGCTCGCGCATGGAACCGTTGCGCGGCGTGTCGAAACCCTCCGCCGGGTGACCGATCTTTTCGTCAACGGCGCGGTGGATTATTCGGACGAACAGATTGCTCTGTTCGACGACGTCTTCCAATGCCTGATGCATCACATCGAGACCTCCGCCAAGGCGCTGCTCTCCAACCGTTTGGCTCCCATCGACACCGCGCCGCCGCTCACCATTCGAACGCTGGCGTTCGACGATCTCATCGAGGTCGCAGCTCCGGTGCTGTCCAGATCGGAGCGGCTCGACGACGCTGCGCTGATTGAGACCGCGCGCAGCAAGAGCCAGGCGCACTTGATGGCGATTTCAGCGCGAAGGGTGCTGAGCGGCGCGGTTACCGACGTGCTGGTGTTGCGCGGCAACGAAGAGGTGATCCAGAGCACCGTCAACAATCCCGGCGCGGAATTTTCCGAGCGCGGCTTCAGCCGGTTGGTCAATCGCGCTGAGGGTGACGACGATCTCACAACCTGCATCGGCCTTCGTCCGAACATTCCGCGACACCTTTACCTGAAACTGATCGCGAAGGCGTCGGTAACAGTGCGGGCACGGCTCGAGGCCGCCAACCCGCCGCTGGCTGGGGACGTATCGACCGCGGTGCAGGAGGCGACGCGGCTGGCGCGCTCGGCGCCCTCGGCCATTACCCACGAAACGGCAATCGCCCACGCGCTGGTCAAGTCATTGTTTGAGGATGGCAGGCTCGACGAACATCAGGTGGCGGCGTTTGCCGCGGCCGGCAAATTCGACGAAGCCAACGCCGCGATCGCCGCGCTCGCCAACGTCTCGGTATCGATCGCAGAGAATATGATGGTGGAAACCCGCGCCGAGGGCGTCATGATCCTGGCTAAGGTTTCGGGGATGTCGTGGTCGACGGTCAAAGCGATCATCAATATGCGCGACGATCTCTCGGACATGGAGCCGACCGATCTCGGCGCATGCAAGGCAACCTACGACCGCTTGCGGCCCTCGACCGCGCAGCAGGTGCTGCGCTTCCACCGCATGCAGCAGTCGGCAGCGCCGGCGGCGTAGCCTCGCTCTGCGCCTCTAGAACCTCAGCACCCTCGATCCCGCCAGCGCGCCGACGGCGGTTACAAGCGCAGTGGCGATGGTGTACCAGGTCGCCACGAACAGCGGCAAATCGTCGGTGCAGTGCGAGGCGTAAAGCGTCGCCGCCAGGCCCGCCGACAACAGGCCGGCGATCGCGCCGGCAATCGCCGGCCGGGTTGGCGCGCCGTGGCGCAAGCCGATCAGCGCCGCCGCCAGCAGCGGGAGCGACATCAGCGGGATCGCGGTCATGCAGACTTTCGAATTGCTGCCGACCAGCCGCGTCATCATCGGCAACCGCTGCGGCATCATCATCTCGCCGCCTATACCCACGGCGAGAAGTCCGGCCGGAATCAACAGCAGCCACGCCCAGCCGCGCAGCGAGGCTTCCGGTCGCGACATATGCAGGCCGACGGCGATCGCCGAGATCGCCAGCGCAAGCGTCACCGCAAACTTCAGGTCGAAGAACGGATTATGCATCGCGGTCATGACGTCCGGCCTGACGCCCAATCCTGCGAAGAATATCGTCATCGAAACCGGCGCCGCTGACAGCAACGCCAACGCCAGCACGAATCCGACCGGCCGGGCGCGGTGAGCGTTGTCGGCGGTGAGGGTTCTGATGAGCTGATCGGTTTCCATTCTCATTGTGCCCGCAGTTTGGCGGTGAGGCTGGCAAGCCCGCGATGCAGCGCCACGCGCACCGCCCCCTCGCTCATCGCAAATTTCGCGGCAGTATCCTTGATCGACGCGCTGTCGACCGCGATCGACTGCAGCACATCGCGCTGACGCGCCGGCAGAGACCGCAGTTGGGCAGCGACCTCACTCGCAGGAGCGGTGTCCGCAACCGGTTCGCTCGGGATCGTTTCGGCGAAATCGTCGATATTGACGAAAACCCTGCGGCCGCGGCGGCGCAGCGCATCGATCAGCTTGTTGCGCGCGATCGCAAACAGCCAAGGCGCGAACGGCGCGTTGACGTCCCAGGTATGCCGCTTCAGATGCACCGCCAACAAAATGTCCTGCACGATGTCCTCGGACTGATCGACCGGTTGCCCCGCCCGCGCCAGACCGCGGCGCGCCGCGGCCCTCAACACCGGCGTGACGGCCTTGAGCAGACGATGATACGCCGCGCTGTCCCCTGAAATGGCCGACCGCATCAGGCCAGTCCATTCGTCTTCACGTTCGCGCACACGCGCTCCCACAGTGCAATTCGGTCGATCTTTCAATTTGTTACGCCAGAACGTCTCAATCACGAAGTCGTGATCTAATATTTCCGGCGGGATTGGCGCGGTCGCGTTCCACTTTGGAATCGCGACAGCGAAATTTCCACAGTCGCAGGCTCATAACATCGATCGGTTGCGCTGACACGCGCCGCATTGATTCCAAAAGGAATTCGCGACCGAAACCGGGAGTACCGGCGCAGCACAATGTTGCTGCCCTGCTTTCGCCCGGACTCGCCGGAAGATTCCCTTTTTCTGCCCCGCTACGGACACGCCGTGGGGGCTCTTTTCATTTTCCGGGGACCGTCAAATCGGGAGATTGCTAATGATTATCAAAGCCAGCGGGCGCACGGCCTTGATACTCGCAACAGGATTTTTTGTAGGTTTCGCAGGACCGTCGCAAGCGGTGACGGGCGCCGACGATGTGGCCGAAATTTCGCAACCGGAAAGTGCGCCGGGGGCACCTATGGCGCTAAATAAATACGCCAAACATGGCTCACGCCACTGGAAAAGCTACGCGCATCGTAAATCCGGCAAGGTGGCGCTGAAGTCCCCTGCCAGCAAGAAAGCCGCTGCATCCGACGCTGCCACCGACGACAGCGACAATGCATCCGCGATACCGCCATCGGTGGCCAACGCCAATGCACAACTGGCAGCGGCCGACACGGCGATCGGCAACGCCAAAGCCGTGTCCGCTCTGGCCAGCCAAATTCTGCAGACTGCGCCCGGCAATTCGACTGACGAGCAACCCGCCTCTGAGACCCAGATGGTGGTCGCCGCCGACCAGCTCAACGACGTCGATCGCGCGCTCCACGAAAGCAAGCCGCCCGCTGCGACCCTGGCGATGGCCTCGGCCGCGCCTGTCATGGCCGGCAGCAACGAAAGCTCCACCTGGGAACAGACCTCCCTGATCGGAAAGATCTTCATCGGCTTCGGCGCCCTGCTGACGATGGCCTCCGCCGCGCGGATGTTCATAGCATAAGCAACATTCCCGCCGTCCCCCCGGGACGCGCCATTGCGCCCACCCCGGGATGCATTGCGCTCAACCTGGCCGCGGAACGCCGCACTTGAAGCCCATCCCGCCAGCAGGCACATTGCCCGCGAAATCAGGCGCGGCGGGGGTGGACCATGAGCACGTTCGAACACATCATTGTCGAAAGCAAAGGCGCGGTCGGCATCATTACGCTGAACCGCCCGAAGATGCTCAATGCGTTGTCGTTCGGCGTATTCCGGGAAATCGCCGCGGCCGTCGACGATCTCGAAGCCGATGACACGATCGGGTGCATCCTGCTGGCAGGTGGCGAAAAAGCCTTCGCCGCGGGCGCCGACATCAAGGAAATGCAGCCGAAATCCTTCATCGACATGTTTTCGAGCGACTTCACCGCAATCGGCGGCGACCGTGTCGCCAATTGCCGCAAGCCGACGATAGCGGCGGTGAGCGGCTATGCGCTCGGCGGCGGCTGCGAACTGGCGATGATGTGCGACATCGTCATCGCCGCGGACACCGCGAAGTTCGGTCAACCGGAGATCACGCTGGGCACGATCCCGGGCATTGGCGGAACGCAGCGGCTGACGCGGGCGGTCGGAAAATCCAAGGCAATGGACCTCTGTCTCACCGGCCGGATGATGGACGCCGCCGAGGCGGAGCGATCGGGCCTCGTCAGCCGCATCGTGCCATCAGACAAATTGATGGAAGAAGCACTCGCGATGGCGGAAAAAATCGCCTCGATGTCGCGCCCCGCAGCCGAGATGGCGAAGAGCGCCATCAACCGCGCGTTCGAAACGCCACTGTCCGAAGGACTCAATGTCGAGCGCGACCTGTTTCACTCGACCTTCGCGCTGGAGGATCGCTCCGAAGGCATGGCTGCGTTCATCGAGAAGCGCAAGCCGGCGAACAAGAACAGGTAATGCCGTCATCCCCGCGTGAGCGTCGCGTGAGCGAGGACTTGCCCTCGATGAGGATTCGCAACGGCGGTGCTCATCCTCTTGGCAAGATCAGTGGCGGCGATCAATTCCTTACCCCGCCCTGCTCCTTTGCAGCGCCGCACTCACCAACGCGCGGTAGGCGCGTTCGGTCAGTGTCGCCGGTCGGTGGAGGCCGAGCCGCGCGAGGCATTCACGGTCGGCAACATCCGGGGTGCGTGTCAAACCTTGCCATAACAGTCCGGGCAGGCGTCGCGGCGCGCGTTGCGCCTCCTGCAACAATTGCAACGCCGGAATCAGCCGCTGCTCGGCGTCGGTAAAATCGCTTCCGAACGGAAAAGTTGGCAGCAAGCCGGCCTGGCGCGCGGGTTTTAATGCGCTCGCGATCCGTTCCGGAACATTCTCTCGGTGTGCGGCCGGAATTTCAAAGTTCTTCGGCAGCTTCCCCGCGTCCTTCGCCTGCCGCGCGAGTTCGGTCTGAAAGCGCGAATCCGCAACCTGCAGCATCGCCGCGATCACATCGGCGTCGGATTTTCCCCTGATATCGGCGACGCCATATTCGGTAACGATGACATCGCGCAGATGCCGCGGAATGGTCTCGTGGCCATAACTCCAGCGGATGTTGGATTGAGCCTTGGCGCCGGATTGCCGTGTCGCTTCGACCGTTAGAACAGAGCGCGCGCCCCGCAGCGCGAACGCCTGCGCCACAAAATTGTATTGGCCACCGACACCGCTCACGACCTGTCCGTTTTCAAGGCCGTCGGAAATCACAGCTCCCATCAAGGTCGCCATCATCGCGTTGTTGACGAAGCGGGCGTCGATGCGAGCGCGCCGCTTGACGTCCTCGTCGCCATAGAGCTCGTTGGTAAAGGATACCGGCATCATCTGAATGCGCGCGATTTCGCTCGCCGACATCTCGCGCAGCGCGCGATAAAACGATTTCGGCCCGACAAAAAAGGCGCCGTGCAGCAATACACCATCGACCTCGCGCTTGAGGATGCCGGCGTCGATCAAGCCGAGAAAAGCCTCGGTCAGCATTTCGCTGACGCCATAGAGACCCTTTTCGAACGAACCGGTTTGCAGCGCCGATAGCTGCTCCGTTCCGGGCGCAAGGAGCTTCATGATTCCGTGATATTGCGCATTGTCGCGGTGACGGACGATCAATCCCTGCGCCAGCGCGTCGCCGATCTGCCCGATGCCGATCTGCAGCGTGCCGCCGTCGCCTACCAGGCCCGCGGCATGAAGTCCGATGGCGTATTTGGTGTCGCTGATCGGCTCGGACGGCGGCGCGAACAGCGGAAAGTCGGTTTCGGGACTATCGAGCACCGCGCTGAATTGCTCTGCCGGCAGATCGCCCGCGCCGGGCATGAAAGGCAGTTCGGAATTGACCTGGCCGACCAGTTTGAACGACGCGCGCCCTTCCCCGCGGGCGCGCAATATATCAAGGGTGGTGTCGGTGTTGCAGCTCAGGCTGTATCGCGCCACGCCATTGACGACGCGCTTTGCCACCAACTGCAGGACGACGTTGAGCCCGCGTGCCAGCAGGTATGAAGAGGCATGGGTATAATTCGCGGATATATAATGCTGCTGCGCGAACGGCACGTGCAGCCACCTTCCCGCCAGAAAGAAAAACTCGATCACCCTTACATTGGGCGGCAACGCATTTGCATGCACCGCGTCGGCGTAGGCGAGATCGGGATAGCCCCCGAACAGCCGCTCGATCACCGGCGCAATGAAACGCCGCTCAAGCAGGTTCGCCGGCTTCGGCTTTTCCAGGGTCAGCGCTGAAAAGAAGGTGAGGCTGATGGTGCGGTCGGCGGCGGCGCGCGCGTAGAGCGCGTTGACGATGTGATTGGCCTTGCCGAGCCCAAGCGGCAACCCGACCACGAGGTCGGTCCCGACATCGCGGATGATTTCCTGCGCTATCGCCTCGGGGTCGGAAAACAGTTTCGGCATCAAGTGGAAGCCCGGAGCGATTGGGACAGCCGGCGCCTGGAATCGGACGCCGCCGCCAGCAGCTATAGCGTATTTGCAGCCGATACTCGTCTGTGACGAACCGGCAACAGCGAAGGACTGAATTCATGGGGTTTTCTCGCTCCAAGGTTTGCCTGTGGCGGCAGCGCCCTCTAAACAGGTAAATTGTGTCGGAGTCGTCGGCGGGGGCGGACGGCCCGGGGTTGCTGCGGGATCACATGATTGGGCGTGCCGCTAAAGTTGGCCACGTGGGAAAGCGCCTGCTTCGATCGGGCATTTGCGTTTGCGTTGCAACTCGCGTGGTTATTGCCGCTACCGCGGCGTTCAGTCTTGCCGCTACCGCGGCCTGGGGCGAAGGGCTCCCCGAGGCCTTGGCCAAGGCCTACCAGTCCAATCCGGAGCTCAATGCCGAGAGGGCGCGCCAGCGCGCCACCGACGAGAACGTGCCGCAGGCTTTGGCGGGCTACCGGCCGCAGATCGTCGCCAGCCTCAATGCCGGGCTGCAGGCGGTGCGCAACCTGCTGCCGAACAACACCGTTCAATCCGCGTCCTTGAAACCCTGGACCATCGGTGTGACGGTGACACAGACGCTGTTCAACGGCTTCAAGACCGCCAACAGCGTGCGGGTGGCGGAGCTGCAGGTGCAATCGGGCCGCGAGGCATTGCGCAATGTCGGTCAGGGCGTGCTGCTCGACGCCGCCACCGCCTACACCAACGTGCTGGCCAACCAGTCGCTGGTGGAAGCGCAACGCTCCAATGTCGCATTCCTGCGGGAAACCCTCGGCGTCACCCAAAAGCGACTCAATGCCGGCGACGTAACACCGACTGACACGGCGCAGGCCGAGGCCCGGCTAAGTCGGGGTCTTGCCGATCTCAATGCTGCGGAAGTCAATCTCGCCATCAGCCAGGCAACCTATACCCAGGTGATCGGCAACCCGCCCGCGCAATTAAAACCCGCCGAAACCGTGGACCGCTATTTGCCGCGTAGCCGCGATGAGGCGACCACCCTCGCCTTCAAGGAGCACCCGACCGTCATGGCCGCAGGTTTCGACGTAGATGTCGCCTCGACCACGATCCGTGTCGCCGAAAGCAGCCTGCTGCCCACCATCACTCTGCAGGGCAACGCCAGCACCAGCAAGGACGCCGACCCCACCCTCAGCACGTTCGCAACCAATCAAGCCTCGATCGTCGGCCAGATGACCGCGCCGATCTACGATGGCGGTACTGCGGCCTCGCAAACCCGGCAGGCCAAGGAAGTGGCCGCGCAAAGCCGGCTGGTGCTCGACCAGGTTCGCAATCAGGCCCGCACAGCAGCCACCGGCGCGTGGGTTGCGAATGAGGGCGCCAAGATCGCGGTCGCGGCATCGGAATCCGAAGTGCGCGCCGCTACCGTAGCACTGCAAGGCGTGCAGAGGGAGGCGCAGGGCGGCCAGCGTACCACTGTGGACGTGCTGAACTCGCAGCAGGATCTGATTTCGGCGAAGGCACGGCTGATCGGCGCCCAACGCGATCGCGTCATCGCCTCCTACACGCTGCTCAGCGCCATCGGGAGGCTTGACGTCAAGACGCTGGCGCTCAACACGCCGGACTATCTGCCGGAGGTGCACTACCATCAGGTGCGCGACGCCTGGCACGGCCTGCGCACGCCGTCGGGGAAATAGAATCCCGCCCTGATAGGCGAGTCGCATGAGCTGGCGGCGTAACGTGCTATTTTGCCCCAAGTGCAGATGCAAACGGAAAGAAATGCACAAGGGAGAAGACCGGCTTTACGGGTTTTGATGCCCGAGGGTCGTGAGGGGTGCACCCATCCGTGCTTTCGCGTATCGCCAATGGGTGTTTTGCGAGAATTTGCGAGGAAGGGAATGTCATGGACGAGACCGCGTTTCAGCCCCCACCCAAAGCGCTCGAAGCCATTCTGGCCGAGACTCGCGAGATCGGTTTTCAAGGCTGGTGCTGGCCGCCGGTTGGCGCTTTGCTGCGGCTCATGGCGGCTTTGAAACCCGGCGGCCGGCTACTCGAAATTGGCACCGGAACCGGCGTGGGAACCTGTTGGCTGCTGGACGGCATGGATGCCAGCGCGCGGCTGCTCACGATCGATATCAATTCCAAGGTACAAGCAATCGCCCGATCACACCTGGGATCGGACCCAAGGTTGACGATGCTTTGCGAGGACGCCGAGGCGGCTATACGGCGCGAGCCACCGAGCTCCCTCGATCTCATCTTCGCCGACGGAGGCGCAGGCAAGCATGCGCTGCTCGACGAAGCACTCGCATTGCTGCGACCGGGCGGAATTTATATCTGCGATGACATGAAGCCCCATCCGATGTGGCCTCCGGCGCACGCCGTGAAGATTCCACCTCTGATGAAGGCGCTCGCCGCGCGGCAAGACTTTCGCCGCATGTACATTGACTGGTCAAGCGGCGTCGTGGTGATGGTCAAATTAGGTGAGTAGCCTTTACGGGTTCCGCGAACCTGATCCCGAAGTCGCCTGTGCGGTTTGCCGGAGTGCTTCCTGATGGTAAGTCCGTAACCAGTCGCCAGCCTTGCGCAATCCGCCGAATGGAAACAGATGGAGTCCGGCAATCGACGCCGTCGCAGCCTTAGGCGCCGACCGCAGACCGCGCATGACATCGTCCGGTCCGGTATCCGTCAGGAGGCGTCCGAAACGGCCGATCTGGCTACGGAGCGACCTGATCGAATTGCCGACGCCGCAGCGAAGCGAAAATTTCATCAGCGTGGCGGGCGTCGCCGGACCGGCGAGACCGACGATGACGGGAAGGCCGACACCGCGCGCGTTGAGTTCGCCGACCCATCCGAGAATCGGCGCGCTTTCGAAACAGAATTGCGTCACGACATCGATGTGGATATTGGTCTGTCTCCCCCAGTCGCTCCATGCTTCGAGTACCTTGAAAGCGTTGGCCGGTCCTAGATATGGGTGGCCCTCGGGATGACCGGCAACGCTCACGGACGAAATGCCGTGCGCCTCGATCAACCCGCTGGCGCAAACATCGAGGCTTGACTTGAACGGACCCTTCACGCTCGCAACATCGCCGGCGATCAGAAGAATTCGCGTCACATCAGCCTCACCCCGCGCTCTCACCAGAAAGTCGTCAAACGCTTCGCGCGAGGACATTTCGCGGGCGGCGATATGTGGGACCGGATTGTAACCCGCGCGGCGCAACGCGGAGGCGGTGTCGACGTTGTGGCGATAGTTGTCGCCCGGCAGGAAAGTAATCGTTACGTCCGTGCCCGAACGGAAATTATCCCGCAATTCCTGCAACTGATGCCCGCGCGACGAAACCTCGACGGTAGCCGACGACAGCAACGCGGCGAGTTCGCGAGACGGACCTTGATCGGGTGCGGTCACGGGTGATCCCCCGGGTTTGATCTTTTCCGAAACCGGCTCCCACTTTCGGGATCATGCTTAAGCGCGGCGGCGCGAAATCACGTAGGTTTCATCGTTGAACCAGAGGCCGCCGTGCTTCCTGAGCACCCGGTCGGTGGCTTCGAGATAACGGCCATCGCGGACGACCTCCGACAGCCTGACATCCTCGATTTGCGCGACATAGATCGCGGCATTCCAGGCAGCGAACAGTGTCGACGTTCCGATCGGCCCGCTCACCTCGTCGGGGAGCGTGTGCATGTGGTAGCGGAAGATCGAACGGGCGTCGGACGAAGCGTTGAAATTGTAGTGCCGTGCCGCCGCGCCGAGTTCATGCTTGACCTGACGCAGGATCGCGTAGCGATCGGTCTTGAAGGGATCGTCAGCGGGCCAGAGCTGGTCTGTGATCTCGATTCCCGGATCTTTTCCGTGCGAATGGATGCCGATCAGCCGGCCACCGGGACGCAACGACCGGACCAGGGGGGTTACCACCTTCGATGCCTTGAATTCGACGCTCGCACGCGCCCGATAGGGCTGCGAAGCGATCACCAGATCGTAATCGGCCAGCACGCGCCCGGGCCGCGGCATGATCGGATCGAGCAGGAACGCGTGATCCTCGCGCCGCAACGTCAGGATAATGGGCCGGGTATAAACCGGGTTACCGGTGGCCGGACTGATTCCAGCGCGCCAGTTCTCCGCAAGGAATCCTTCGAGTTCGCCGATCTGCTCGGCAAAGCCATGCGCTGTATTGCCGGACAGCGCGACATCTTTCCAGATCAGGCTTTGCGCCGAAGTCGCAGAGCGCGGCGCCAGCCACGGCGCCTCGGCATAATAGAGATTGGTGACGACCAGCACCGTGGCTGGATGTTCGAACAGGCGGTCCGCCATCTTTTCGAGCATCAGCCGCACATCCTCGTAGCTGATCTCCTTGGCCACGACATAGAGCGGCATGGTCGGGAAGCGCGCGTGCACCGCCCGCATCACGCGCGACAGCACAGTGCCGTCGCCGACGCCTGCGTCGAAGATCCGGAGCGCCGGCGGCGTAGGCTGCAGACTGCCGAGTTCGAGAGAAATCCTGTTTGCGATTTCGGTTTTTTCACTGCAGGTCGAGACGAACAGAAGATATTTCTGCCGGTTGTCGAAGAACCGGAAACCGGCGGGGGCCACATCGATCGGGGCAAAGGCGCCGTTGACCGGTTTGGCCACGGCCGACTTGCTTGGCGCGGGCGACGCGGAGCGATGCTCGGTCAGATAGGCGCGGACCTTGTCGAGGGTCCCGGTCGTGATCCTTGCGCCGTCACGCAATCGCGACACCAGTTTGCCATCGTTGACCACAAGCCGCCCGAAAGTGGATTCCGCGGTTTTGGTCGCGCGGCAATAATCCCGGATTTCGCCAAGAATCTGATCGGCGGTTGCGGTGATCTGACCTCGGTGCTCCTCGATCCGCATCGCGATCTCCTGCGGTTATCCCTGGCTGCAATCAAGGGACGGCCATCAGGTTAGGTCAACCACAATCGGAGTGGGCAAGAAATATGGGCGTGTGCCCACTCACCTTGCCCGGCGCGAGAAAATCGAGATCAGCACGGGCAACGTCACGAGGATGACCAGCGGCGCCAGCATCATGCCGGTAACGACCACCACCGCCAGCGGCTTTTGTACCTGCGACCCTATCCCGGCCGACAACGCCGCCGGCAATAAGCCAACGCCCGCGACGACGCAGGTCATCAGCACCGGCCGCAGTTGAAGTTCGCCGGTTCGGATCACGGCGCTCACCCGGTCAAAGCCTTCGTCGATCAGTTGATTGTATTGCGACAGAATAATGATGCCGTCCATCACGGCGATGCCGAACAGCGCAATGAACCCGATGGCGGCGGAAACGCTGAACGGAATGCCCGATATCAGAAGTCCTAGCACGCCGCCGAAAATCGCCATCGGGATCACGCTCATGGCGAGCAGCGTGTCCACCATCGAGCCGAAATTGAACCACAGCAGCACCGCAATCAGCGCGAGGCTGATCGGCACCACGACGGATAGCCGTTTGATGGCGTCCTGCAAATTGCCGAACTCGCCGACCCACTCGACCCGCGATCCCGGCGGAAGCTTGACCTGGGCCGCGACCTTGTCCTGCGCCTCCCTGATCGCGCTGCCGAGGTCGCGTTCGCGCACCGAGAACTTGATCGGCAGATAGCGCTCCTGCTGTTCCCGATAGATGTAGGCGGCGCCGGAAACAAGGTTGATCGACGCAACTTCGCTCAGGGGTATCTGCGTGATCGTTCCGTTCGGGCCCGCTGCGCCGATCCGCAAATTCTGGATCGCCTCGGCGCTCTTCCGATACTCAGGTGCAAGCCGGACGATGATCGGAAAATGCCGGTCGCTGCCGGGTTCATATAGATCGCCCGCGCTGTCGCCGCCGATCGCTACCTTGATGGTGGCGTTGATGTCACCCGGCGCCAGCCCGTAACGGGCGGCCTTCGCGCGATCGATATCGATCTGGATGGTGGGTTGGCCAAGCGAAGTGAACACCGCCAGATCGGTAATCCCCTGCACGGTGGAAAGGACAGCCTTGATCTTGTTGGCGGTGTCGGTGAGCGCCTGGAGATCGTTGCCATACAACTTGATCGAGTTCTCCCCCTTCACGCCCGATACGGCTTCGGAAACGTTGTCCTGAAGGTACTGCGAGAAATTGAACTCGACGCCAGGAAACTTGTCCTGCAGTTGCGCCAGCAACTGCGCCGTGAGTGCCTCTTTGTCATGCGTGCCGGGCCATTCATTGACCGGCTTGAGCGGCGCGAAGAACTCGGCGTTGAACAGCCCCGCGGCGTCGGTGCCATCGTCGGGGCGGCCATGCTGTGACACTACCGATTCCACTTCGGGACGGCTGCGGATCAACTTGCGCATCTCGTTGACGTAGGCGTTGCCCTCCTCAAGCGAGATCGTCGGCGGCAAGGTTGCGCGTATCCAGAGATTTCCCTCCTCAAGTTTGGGCAGGAATTCCAGTCCCAGCAGGCGGCCAAATACGACAGTCATGACGACGAGCCCGACGGCCCCCGCCATCACCAGCCTCCGATTGTCGACGGCCCAGTTCAACACCGGCAGATAGAGCCGGTGCAGAAACGCCATGATCCATGTCTCGGTTTCCTGCATATGCGACGGCAGGATGATCGCGCTCAATGCGGGGGTCACGGTGAATGTCGCGAGCAAGCCGCCGACCAGTGCGTAGGCATAGGTCCGCGCCATCGGCCCGAAGATGTTGCCCTCGACCCCGCTGAGCGTGAACAGCGGCAGGAATGCCGCGATGATGATCGCGGCGGCGAAGAAAATCGACCGCGACACGTCGGCGGACGCGCTGAGGATGGCATGGCTCTTCATGCCCATCGTGGTGTCGTATGAGATATGGCTCTGCTCGGCTTCCGAAAGAGCCGTAGTCTGCGACAACCGGCGAAAGATCGCTTCCACCATGATCACGGTGGCGTCCACGATCAGTCCGAAATCGATCGCGCCCACCGACAGCAGGTTGGCGGATTCGCCGCGCAGCACCAGAATGATGACGGCGAAAAACAACGCGAACGGAATCGTGGCTCCGACGATCAGCGCGCTGCGCAGGTCGCCAAGAAAAATCCACTGCAACAGCACGATCAGCAGAATGCCGAGCACCATGTTGTGCAGCACGGTCGCTGTCGTGATGTCGATCAGATCCTTGCGGTCATAGATTCGCTCGATCCGCACGCCCGGCGGCAGGATGCTGGAATTGTTGATCGATGCCACCAGCTGTTCGACGCGCAGGATCGTCGGCGAGCTTTGTTCGCCGCGGCGCATCAGGACGATGCCTTGCACAATGTCGTCGTCTTGGTCGAGGCCGGCGATACCGAGCCGCGGTTTCTCGCCGACGGTCACCGTGGCGATATCCTTGACCAACACGGGATTGCCGCCGCTTTGCGACACCATGGTGTTGGCAAGATCGTCGATGGAACGGATCAGGCCAACGCCGCGCACCACGGCAGATTGCGCGCCGATGTTAACAGTATTGCCGCCGACATTGATGTTGGAATTTCCGACAGCCTGCAGAAGTTGCGGCAGCGTCAGGCCGTAAGCGATCAGCTTGTTGAAATCGACCTGCAGCTCGTAGGTCTTGGTCTTGCCGCCCCACCCCGTGACGTCGATCACGCCGGGCACGGCGCGAAAACGGCGCTGCAAGACCCAGTCCTGCAGCGTTTTCAGGTCGAGCACGCTGTAATTCGGCGGCCCGACCAACCGATAGCGGTAGATTTCGCCGATAGCGCTGAGCGGTGAAATCCCAGGCTGCACGTTCCCGGGCAAGGGCGCCAATTGCGACAACCGGTTCAACACCTGCTGAAGCGCCTCGTCATAGGTATAATCGAACGAAAACTGCAGTTTGACGTCGGACAGTCCGTACAGCGAAATCGTCCTGATCGTGCGCAGGTTCTTGATCCCCGCGACCTGCGTCTCAATCGGGATCGTGATGTAGCGTTCGATTTCTTCCGAGGACAATCCCGGACTTTGCGTCACGATGTCGACCATCGGCGGCGTCGGGTCGGGATAGGCTTCGATATTGAGCTGCTTGAACGCGATCAGTCCGCCGACTATCACGGCGCAGAACAGGCCGACCATCAAGTAGCGGCGGCTGATGGCGATGGCGACAAGGCGATCCATTCAGATCGAAGCTTTCAATGGACTGGATTAACTGCCGGACGCGGCGCGGTCGATGAACAGGCTGCCTTTGGTGACAATCTGCTCGCCGGGTTTCAAATTGCCGTCGACCTCGACGAGATCGCCATTGGTGAGGCCGGTCTTGATCTGGCGAAGTTCGATCGACTTGTCTTCATGCGCGACCCAGACCCGAACCTGATCCCCCTCGTAGATCAGAGCCTGCTTCGGTACGCCGACCGCCGGGTGGTCGCCGGCGGAATAGATCGTGACATTCGCGAACATCTCCGGCTTCAAAAGACCGTCCTTGTTATCTATCGTCGCGCGGACCAGAAGCCGGCGCGTCGCGGGATCGATCGCCGCTGCAACATAGTCGATGCGCGCCTTCAGCGGATGGCCCGGAAGCGCCAGCACATTAAAGGCAATCTCTTGCCCCACCGATACGTTCGATGCGTCGGTTTCGCGGACAAAGGCCGTGAGCCAGACCGTGGATAGGTCACCGATCACAAACACCGGATCGCTGGCGCCGGAATTGACATATTGGCCGGGCCCGATCTTTCGCTGCACAACTGTGCCGGTGATCGGCGAGAAGATGGTGGTTTCCGGATTGATGCGGCCCTTTTCCTGAAAGGTCGATATGGCCTCGTCGGTCAGGCCGAGGATTTGCAACTTGTTGCGCGCAGCTTCCAGCGCGGTTTGCGACGAGCGCAGATCGTTTTGCGCCTGGATCAGGTTAGCCTGGGTCTGCTGATAATCTTTCAACGGAACGGCCTTGCCTTCGAACAAATCCTTGGCGCGCTTGTCCTGCAACTGCGCGAGGTCGAGCGCCGACCTCGCCTTGTTCAAGCCGGTCATGGCCGCAATGAAATCGTTCTGCGCCTGCACATTGTCGGCGGCCTCGATCACAAACAGCGGCTGGCCTTGCGTAACGCTGTCGCCTGGCCGGGCAAGCAGCTTGGTGACACGGCCTGCATAAGGCGAAAACACCGGCGTCGAGCGATCCTCATCGACCGCGATCTTGCCTTCGGTCACGTGCTCAGCCCGGAAAGCCCGCTCGGTCACCGGCTGAATGGTCAGGCTGGCCCATTCGGCCGGTGTCGGAGTGTAGCGCTGCAACCCCTTGCGGGATTGGCTCGACACCTCGGAATGCCCCTGTGTTGCCCCGCTAATATGCACAAGCCCATACAGCGCAGCGCCGGCAAGAGTCAGCAGGGCCGCGCCAACGGCCAGCTGTTGTCTAGTAAGCATCTGCAATCGTTTGGTAAATTCCGACAGCATGGGTCTCGGTCAAATCGAAGATGATTCCGGCAATGACTGCCTCATCGGTGCGCTAATAGTGCCCATTTGATGTTTCAAACAACCTAAAAACGCGAATAGCCATAGCGTTTAAAGTTAAAATTTTGAAAGACCGGTCCGGACTTCAGTTGCCGGTGGGCCATTGCGGAGGGTGACTGCCGAGCGGCATCGCCGGACGTGCCCAAAACGCGGGCGTCTTCGACAGCGAACCCGAATGGCTGACGGCCCGCAGCGGACCGAAGCCAGAGGACACCTCTTCCATGAAGGGGCTGACCGCATCGCCCTTCAAGTCTTCGGTTTTAAATCCATCGGCAACGCGTCCGAGATTCCACAACCATCGTCCGGTCTGCGCCAGTGAGACGCGGACATGCCAGCTGCCGCCTTCGCGCGACTGCCGAGCCTTCGCCATCATCGCTCCAAAGGCCATCAGATAGCCGGTGGCGTGATCGAGCATTTGCGCCGGCAATTCCTTGGGGCCCTCGACACCGGCGGCCTGCCCTTCGGCGTGATTAAAGCCGGTCGCGGTCTGCACCAGCGAGTTGAAACCACGACGCTCCGCCCATGGCCCGGCATGGCCGTAGGCCGATAGAGACACGTAGACGATGCCGGGACTGATCCGCGCCGCGTGCTGCGGCGAGAAGCCGAGTGCGGCGATTGATTTCGGGCGATAGCCCTGCGAAAAAATATCCGCCCGTGCGAGCAGGCCCCGCAGCGTGTCACGCCCCTGTTCGCTCTTGAGTTCGACGAAGCTCGTCAGCTTGCCGCGGCCGGTATCGATGGTGAGCCACGGGATCGCGGGCAGGTCGGGGCCGGAGATCAAGAGAACATCCGCTCCGTGCGCAGCCAGCGCGCGACCCGCGACGGGACCGGCGATCACGCGCGACAGGTCGAGCACGCGCATGCCTGCGAGCGGGCGGTCACCGGCGGGCCATGGTTTCGGCTTGGCCTCGCCGATTTTCTCGATCGAAATCGTCGGCAGCGCGCCCAGCGCTGTGGCATGAGGCAGCGCCAGCCATTCAGGATGCGAGCGCATCATCGCAACCACGCCGCCGCCGGCATAGACCGCGGTTTCAAACGGTTCGGCGTCCCATTGCATCAGCGCGGCCTGAACGTCATCGCGCGCTGGCTTGCAGTGCAGCACCGTGCAGACGGCGTCGCGGTGATGCCTGAAATTGGTGTGCAGCCGCACGAAGCGTTGATCGCGGGTTTTGTAGATCCCGGCAATCACGTCCCAGGCCGGCGGAGGCGGCTTGCCGTCGACGCGCAGATAGCGCTCGCTGCGGCATTCGACCACGGCATGGCGCATATCGACCGCGACATCCTGCGATTGCCCGGTGCGCAGTTGCCATATCTGCGCGGCGGCAAGTCCGGCCGCGGCAATGCTCGTTTGCGCCGCGGCGGCAACGCGAAACGACGACGGCAGTTGCGGTTCATCCCCCGTCAGCGTGACGGCGTCGAGCGCGGCAATGTCGCCGCCAGCCGATGTCCAGAGATCGGCGAGAATTTCGCGGGGCGTTTGCATGGGAAAATTCCTTGAGAAGCGTCGCGACGTTTTATCAGTCGTTTGCCGGCGCCACCATATCGCCGGCCGTCATGATCCGCGAAGCGGATGATCGCGGGTATGACGATCGAGCGTGTGGCATGCAACCTGCTCAGTGAAAATCCCGCGAGCGCGGCAGGATGCGCACATTGCGCGGATGGCGGATTTTCTGGGCCGGATTGTCCGGATGCTGACGCCGGTCGTCATGCAGCGGTTCGATCAGTGCGGGGCCGGCCGGTAACGCGTGTTTCCGGCTGAGCGCGTCACCGGCAAGAAGCGCGAGATCGCGCGAGCGATCGAACAATCTCTCGGCAACGAGATGCACGACCTTGTCGGGGCTGCTTTGAATATAACCTTCGACCAGCACCAGCCGTGCGCCCATCACTTCCTTGCGAAACCGCTCCATGACCTTCGGCCAAACCACGATATTGGCGATGCCGGTTTCATCCTCAAGCGTCATGAAGACGACCCCCTTGGCACTGCCCGGGCGCTGCCGCACCAGCACCACGCCGGCGCAGCGGACATATTGCCTGTCGTTGGCATCGGAAACCGCTTCACAGGCGATGACGCTTTCCCTGGTAAACATTGCCCGCAAAAATTCCATCGGATGGCCCTTCAGCGACAGCCGGATGGTCTGATAGTCGGCCACCACCTGCTCCGGCAGCGGCATGTCAGGCAATCCCTGAGCATTCTCGTCCGGCTGCTCGCGCGCGGCGGCAATTTCGAACAGCGGCAGCGGCACGTCATCCGGCAACCGCCGCACTGCCCATAGCGCAGCGCGGCGATCGAGGCCGATTGAGCGAAATGCATCGGCATCCGCCAGCAGAATCAGCGCGCGCTTGGGCAGCGCCGTGTCGCGGGCAAAATCCTCCAGCGAGGTGAAGGGGCGGCGCTGCCGCGCCTTTACAATGCGCCCGGCCCAATCTTCCGCTCTCTCACCATCGTCATTCCGGCGCACGCGAAGCGTGAACCCGGAATCCCGAGATTCCGGGTTCGTCGCTGCCGCGACGTCCCGGAATGACGACTGTGAACTTCGCGTCAACCGCTCTTCGTCCGGATCGGTCCATCTGAAACCGTCGATCTGGCGAAAGCCGAGCCGCAGCGCGTGATATTTCCCGCAGCGCTCCTCCAGCATGTTGTCGGCGTGGCTGAAGGAGATGTCGATCTCGCGCACGACAACGCCATTCTTGCGGGCATCGCCGACGATCTGCGCCGGCGCGTAGAATCCCATCGGCTGCGAATTCAATAACCCGCAAGCGAACGCATCGGGATGAAAATGCTTCAGCCATGACGAGACATAGACGAGCTGCGCGAAGGCGGCAGCGTGGCTCTCGGGAAACCCGTATTCGCCAAAGCCCTTGATCTGGTTGAAGCAGTTTTTCGCGAATTCCTCTGGATAGCCGCGCCGGATCAGATTGCCGACCATCTTCTCTTCGAATTTATGGATGGTGCCGACATGTCGGAACGTCGCCATCGCGCGGCGCAACTGGTTGGCTTCGTCAGGGGTGAATTTCGCAGCCTCGATCGCGATCCGCATCGCCTGTTCCTGAAACAAGGGAACGCCAAGGGTTTTGCCCAGGATGTCCCTGAGTTCGTTTTTGTCGCCATATCTGGGATAGGGGTATTCGATCTCCTCCGGCTTCATCCCCCTCCGCTTCAGATAGGGATGCACCATATTGCCCTGGATCGGCCCGGGGCGGACGATGGCGACCTCGATCACCAGATCATAAAATGTGCGCGGCTTCAGGCGCGGCAGCATGTTCATCTGCGCGCGGCTCTCGACCTGGAATACGCCGAGCGATTCGCCTCTGCACAGCATGTCGTAGACTTCGCCGAGCTCGCGCGGGATGGTCGCAAGCTCCCAGCGTTTGCCCTTGTGCAGCTCGATCAAATCGAAACATTTGCGGATGCAGCTCAGCATGCCCAGCGCCAGCACGTCGACCTTCATCATCCGGATTTCGTCTATGTCGTCCTTGTCCCATTCGATGAAGGTGCGGTCGTCCATCGCGGCGTTGCCGATCGGCACATATTCATCGAGCCGGTCCTGCGTCAGCACGAAACCGCCGACATGCTGCGACAGATGGCGCGGAAATTCGATCAGTTCGGCCGCGAGCTTCACCGCGCGATGAACCATCGGGTTTTGCGGATCGAGACCCGCCTGCCGGATCTGCATCCCGGTGAGGCCGTCGCCCCAGCTTCCCCACAGCGTGTCGGCCAGCAAAGCAGTGACGTCTTCCGTCAGCCCAAGCGCCTTGCCGATGTCACGGATCGCGCTGCGCGGACGATAATGAATCACGGTGGCGACAATCGCGGCGCGGTGGCGGCCATAGCGATTGAAGACATATTGCATCACCTCTTCGCGGCGCGAATGTTCGAAATCGACATCGATATCGGGCGGCTCGCGGCGTTCCTCGGAAAGAAAACGCTCGAACAGAAGATCGACCTCGACCGGATTGACGGAAGTCACGCCGAGCATGAAACACACGGCCGAATTGGCCGCCGATCCCCTGCCCTGACACAGGATGTGCTGCGACCGCGCGTAATGGACGATGTCGTGCACGGTCAGAAAATAATGCGCGTAATCGAGTTTTTTGATCAGCGCCAATTCCTTTTGCAGGGTGGCGCGCAACTTGTCATCGATCCCTTGCGGGAAATATTTCATAACGCCTTGCCATGTAAGATCCTCCAGATGCTGCTGCGCGGTCTTGCCCGGTGGCACCGGTTCGTCGGGATAGCGGTATTTCAATTCGTCGAGCGTAAATGCGATGCGGCCGGCAAAGCGAAGCGTCTCAGCGATGGCGTCGGGATAATCGCGAAACAGCCGGACCATTTCCGCTGCCGGTTTCAAATGCCGCTCGGCGTTGGCCTCCAGCAGGCGGCCCGCGGTTTCAATGGTCGTCTTCTCGCGGACGCAGGTGACGACATCCTGCAGCACCCGGCGCTCGCAAACGTGGTACAGCACGTCGTTGGTGGCGAGCAACGGCACACCGGCGATCGTGACGATGCGCTGTAATCTGGCAAGACGGCGCTTGTCGTCGCCGCGATGAAACAAACTGGCGGCGAGCCACACGCCATCCGCGCGCATGCCGCGCATCGTCTCCAGCATCCGCGTCAGAACATCAGCCTTGAACCGGTACGGCGGCATCAGCACCAGCAGCAGTCCTTCGCTGAATTCCCTCAAGTCCTCGATGCGCAGATGGCACTCGCCTTTTTCCGCGGCGAGTTTGCCTTTGCTCAGCAGACGGCAAAGCCGGCCATAGGCGGCGCGGTCGCGCGGATAGGCCAGAATGTCCGGCGTGCCGTCGATGAAGACGAGACGCGATCCGATCAGCAGTTTCGGCCTCGACATCAGTTCCGGATTTTTCAATTCGGCGTAGGCCCGCACGACGCCGGCCAGCGTATTGCGGTCGGCGATCCCGATGGCATGCAGGCCGTATTCGCCGGCCTGGTGTACATATTCCTGCGGATGCGAAGCGCCGCGCAGAAACGAGAAATTGGTGGTGACGCCGATCTCCGCATAATCGGACATTGGGCCGTCAGGAGCGGTCATGCGAACAATCCATGCATGAACCAGTGCGGCTGAACGGGCTTGCCTTCTTCCTGCACGATCTCGCGATCGTAGAGTCCGTCGCGATACAACCAGAACCGCAGCCCTGCCTCGTCCTCGACGCGGAAATAATCGCGCGTCAGCATCTCGCCCTGCGAGCGCCACCACTCCATGGCGACGCGCTCGGGGCCTTCGGCGCGAACCACGGCATGGGTGGCGCGGCGCCAGACAAATCGGGCGGGCGGACCATCCGGCACCTGCGCGATGACCTTGATTTCCTCCGGCCGCTCGAACAGCCGCAGCGGCCGCAGCGGTGGCTCTCCCTCCACGCGTGCCGGCCAGACTGCGCGCACCGCAGTGGCAAGATGATGCTGCGCCGGCGCCGCCATCACCGCGCGCTCCGGAATATGAGTATCTTGCGGCAGGTGCACGACCACGCGCCGCCCGCCGATGCGGGCGGCAATACGGTCGATCAGATCGGTCAATTCATCATCGTCGTGCACACTGGCATCGAGATCGCACTGCTGCTGCACGACGATTTCCGTGCGGCTGGCGGACAGGCGAATGAGATCGAATCCGAAACCGGGATCGAGCGGATCGCTCAATGCATCGAGCCGTTCGCAAAACAGCCGGCCGACCACCTCAGCTCTGGTCACGGGTTGTCCGGTGTCCACAACAATCGTGCGAACCGCGCCGTCGGTGCGGAAGAAACGGGCTTCCAGCCGCCGCGCGCCCTTGCCTTGCCGCGCCATCGCCACGACCAGCATCCCGGCCAGTCTGGATAATGTCGCGGATATCACGTCATCGGTCGCTACCGGCTCGGCGAAACGCTTTTCCACGATGTAATCCGGCAGCGGCTTGCGTGGGCTGATCGGCGCATCGCCCCGTCCCAGCGCCTGTTCCAGCAGGGTTGTGAAATCAGCGCCGAACCTGGCGGTGATTTCATGACGCGCGCGGGAGGCGACATCGCCGATGGTTTTCAGTCCGGCGCGCCGCAGGCCGGTGATGATCGCATCGCCGGCGCCGAGCGCCGACACCGGCAGCGGCTTGACCGCATCGGCTTCCTCGCCATCCCCAACGATGCGGCCATGGACATGACGGTTCATCGTCCGTGCGCATACTGAGGTGCCGGCGATCGCGGCGCTGACAGCGAAGCCCTGCGCGGTCAAAACGTCACACACCAGCCGCATCATCGCGGCCTCGCCGCCGAACAAATGGACGCAGCCGGTGATGTCGAGAAACAGGCCATGCGGGGAATCGAGCGCCACCAGCGGCGTGAAGCGGTCGCACCAGTCGGCTATGGCATTCAGCGCGTTGATGTCGGCGGCTTCATCGGCATCGAATACCTGCAATTGCGGACAGATGGCGCGGGCATTGGCGAGCGGCAGGCCGACCTCGAGGCCGAACCGCGCCGCCGCATCGTCCATGGCAAAAATTTGCAACGCGTTGTTTTGCTTGCCGACGACAATGCAAGGAGCATTTGAAGGGTGATCGCTTAGGCTTTGTCTTAACGCGCTTTCTTCGCGCGAACCGGTAAACCCTTCGCCCGGAAACACTTTAACCGGCGCGGCGTTGCTGCGCGCGAACTGGCGTTTGATACGGTCGATGGGCAGACGCGGCAGCCACAGGCTGAGGATGCGCCGCCGGCTTGTTGAAAAGGCACTCATCACATTTCCATTCCATGATCCAACGCCCAACGGGGCCATGACGGTTGCGGACAAGTTGCGCGTCGAACACCGGCGCCCCCCACGCGCTCCAAGGCGCCGCAGCGGCCGGCGGCGAATGCGCCGCGCGAACGATCCATCTTGTCTCCGCCGTGGAGGGCGACGGCTCAGCCGCCACCCGCAGGACCAGGCCGGTGACGCCCGACGCCTGCGCAGCCAGCGTCAGCTTGCGGCTGGCGACGAGATCGAGCTGACGCGCTTGCCCCCAGACTTCCAGCACGACGACACCAACCGCATCGCAGGCCAGCGCATCGGCGGCCGTCCGTAACGCGGTATCCACATCGGCTGCGCGCACCGTCACGAGGACACGCGGATCGAGACCAAGTTCGGCCCATCCGCTCATCGACAGCGCGCCCGATTCAATTTCGGTGAAATCCTGCCGTACCCAGACCAGGGGACGTCGCGCTGCCGACCGCCCCGCAAGGCCCGCGACAAAACCCGTCGCCGCGGCACTTTGCCGGCCTGCTTCAGCGAATACTTCGTGCATCGCACCCATGGCGAGACCGCCCTGCAGCGCCGTATCCGCGTCAGCATGTCCCAGCGCCACCCTGCCAGGCATGTACGCATCGCCGTGGGTCTCGATGCGCTCGATGCTACCGCGCAAAGTCGCAAGCGTGCTCATGCGTGCGCCGGTCATGCGCCGCTCCCTAGGGGGTGTTAGGCCGTCACAGGTTCTCTAAGGTGAACCCGCGGCTGGCTCATTTGTTCATGATATGTTCTAATATAAAGCTAAGATGGCCCCATGAGTCAATCGTGTCAGGCGGATTTGTTTTTCGTGAGCAATACCAACGGGATCGAAGGGACATTCGACGCCCTGCCCGCATTGAGCCTCGCTGCTGGCGGCGATGGGCGCCACCACCGCGGCCAGTATCGTCATGCCCGGCCTTGCGCCGGGCATGACGGCCGCATTCAATTGTTTCTTCAAGCCGCCGCGGCGAGGTTCACCGCAGCTTCTGCAAGCGACGTCAGGCTCTCGTCCGTCTTCTTCTCCTCCTGCAGCGTCTGATCCAACAGCCGAACCGCATCTTTCATTCCGAGCTGGCTGGCCCATTGCTTCAGCGTGCCGTAGCGCGAGATTTCGTAGTGTTCGACGGCCTGGGCGGCGGCGAGCATGCCGGCATCGAGCGCCTCGCACCCCCTGTACTCCTCCATGATCTCCTTACCCTCGTCGAGGATGCCCTGGATTGCATCGCAGGTCTTGCCGCGCGCAGGCTTGTCGATCAATTCGAAAATCTGCTCAAGACGTTCGACCTGACCTTCGGTCTCGCCGTGATGCTTTTCAAACGCCGCCCTCAACTTGTCGGATTGGGCTGCCTTCGCCATCTTTGGAAGCGCCTTTAAAATCTGCTTTTCGGCGTAATAGATGTCCTTCAGCGTATCGAGGAAGAGATCGTTGAGGTTTTTGTCCTTGGCGGTCATGGCGCGCTCCATTGATGGGACGTCGGTGAGATGCGGGATATTCCCGGCGGCTCAACGCGACCTCATGGGCATTGTTCCGGCAATTTCAAAAGGAAGCGCCGGAGGCCACCCGAGGCCGTTGCTTGCTCAGGGTTGGCGTGATACGGGCACTGATGTCCGGGCCAGCGGCAACCGCCCGGTAAGCTGTCCCGCAGCCAAGAGCTGTCTCGCTCCGAAACGGAGGTGAGACATGTCCTGCGGCAGCACCACCTGCACATCACATGACGTTGGCCTGTCACGAGAACACGCCGTCGAAGAAGCCTGCAAGTCCCCGTGGATCGGCGTGACCATGTGGCGGATCCAGCGATGATGCTTTTCTCCTCGATGAAGACTCCGCCGGATATTCTTTGTCTGTATGGCGCGCGGGCGCTTCGCGGATTCGGCGACGGCTTTGCGATCATCATTCTGCCGGTTTACCTTTCGGCAATCGGCTTTAGCCCGCAACAAATCGGAATCGTCGCCAGTGCCTCGCTGCTTGGAACGGCGGCGCTGACATTGATCGTCGGCTTCATCGCACCGCGTTACGAACTGAGAAGTCTCTTTCTCGCCGGCGCCGGATTGATCGCTTTCACCGGTCTCATCTTCCCGGCGGCGCAAACCATCGCGCCTGTTCTGCTCGTCGCCTTCATCGGAAGCATCAATCCTTCCGCAGGCGATCTCGGCATGCTGGTTCCCCTTGAGCATGCGCTGTTGACGAAGGAAACCGCCGACCGGGACCGCACCGGAATTTTTGCGAGATACAGCCTGATAGGCTCGCTGACCGCCGCCGTCGGATCACTGGCGGCGGCATTGCCGGAGATACTCGCGTCCAACGGCTGGCCGAAGCTCGCAGCCATCAAACTGATGTTTTACGGATATGCCGCACTGGGACTGCTGGCAGTCTTTCTCTACCGGCGTCTGCCGCGCGACCACAGCCATGTGGCAAACGTTCCGAAGGCTGCGCTCGGTCCATCCCGCAATATCGTCTACAGGCTTGCGGCCCTGTTCAGTCTGGACGCCTTTGCCGGCGGCTTCGTGGTGCAGTCGCTGTTGGCGCTCTGGCTGTTTCAGCGATTCAATCTCTCGCTCCAAGCGGCGAGCCTGTATTTCTTCTGCTCGAGCCTGCTGGGCGCATTTTCGTTCCCGGTTGCCGCCTGGCTCGCCAAGCGTATCGGCCTTATCAACACCATGGTGTTCACGCACATCCCCTCCAGCCTGTGCCTGATCGCAGCCGCCTTTTCTTCAAGCCTGACAGTGGTGCTGTCGCTGCTGCTGGTTCGCTCGGCGCTGTCGCAGATGGATGTTCCCACGCGATCATCCTACGTGATGGCCGTGGTGACGCCGGCCGAACGCACGGCTGCGGCAAGCGTGACCGCGGTGCCGCGCAGCCTGGCATCGTCGATCAGTCCCGCGATCGCAGGGTTCATGCTGGCCGGACCATTTTCCGGCCTGCCGCTGGTAGTCTGCGGGTGCCTGAAGATCGGCTATGACCTGGCGCTGCTCAGGATGTTCCGGCACACCAAACCACCGGAAGAAATCGCGTAGCGGCGTCGGTCGTTCTCACGCCGCCAGCGTATTCTCGACCAGCTTGACCCAGTAAGACGTGCCGAACACGATCGCATCGTCGTTGAAGTTGTAGGCGGGGTGGTGCAGGCCGGCGGTGTTACCGTTGCCGCAGAAAATAAACGCACCCGGCCGGGACTCCAGCATGTAGGCGAAATCCTCCGCACCCATCAGCGGCGGCGTTTCGTGAACGTTGGCGTCGCCGGCAATTTCTTTCGCCACTTGCGTTGCGACATCGGTCTGCGTGGCGTGATTGACCGTCACGGGATAACCGCGCTCATACACCAGGTCGATCTTGGCGCCCGTGATCTGCGCCACGCCCGCGACGACCTCGTGCACACGTTTCTCGACCAGCGCGCGCACTTCCCCCGTCAGGGTGCGCACGGTACCCCTAAGCTCGGCCGTTTGCGGGATGACGTTGCGTGCGTTGCCGGCATGGAATTCGCACATTGAAATGACAGCGGAGTCCAGCGGATCGACGGCGCGCGAGACGATGGACTGCAGTGCCGTAATCAATTGCGCGCCGACCAGTACGGAATCGATGCATTTGTGCGGCCGCGCGGCGTGACCGCCGAGCCCTTCGATCTTGATATCGATGGCATCAGTCGCGGCCATGATCGGACCGGACCGGATCGCGAACGAGCCGACCGGAATTCCCGGACAATTATGCATGCCGTAGACGTGCTCGATGCCGAAGCGGTCCATCAGCCCGTCCTTGATCATCGCGGCAGCGCCGGCGCCGCCCTCTTCCGCGGGCTGAAAGATCACGACCGCTTCGCCGGCAAAATTCCGGGTCTCCGCCAGATAACGGGCCGCCCCAAGCAACATCGCGGTATGGCCGTCATGGCCGCAGGCATGCATCTTGCCCGGCGTCTTTGAGGCGTAGGCCAGATTGGTCGCTTCTTCGATCGGCAGCGCGTCCATGTCGGCGCGAAGGCCGATCACCTTGATATCGCCCTTGCCGGCGGGCCTGCGACCCTTGATGACGCCGACAACCCCGGTGCGGCCGAGACCGGACGCGACCTCGTCGCAGCCGAACTCCCGTAAGCGCGCCGCCACGAATGCCGCAGTGCGGTGTACGTCGTACAGCAATTCGGGATGTTCATGGATATCCCGGCGCCAGGCCTGGATATCGGGTTGCAGATCGGCGACGCGGTTGATGATGGGCATGGAAATCTCTGTTTGGGGTTGAGTGTTCCCTCTTTAGCACGCAGCCGCGATCCGCCAAACATTCTCTAACGCTGTACAGCAGGCAATAGCGACGCTATGGCACTTTGTTGCCCACAGCGAGCGCGGTGGTGGCTTATGAAGCGGCTTGAAGGTGAATTCGACCATATCGTCGTCGGCGCAGGCACGGCCGGTTGCATCGTCGCCAACCGGCTATCGGCCAAGTCGGCCAACCGTGTGCTGATCCTGGAAGCCGGAGGCAACGACAACTGGATCTGGTTTCACATCCCGGTCGGCTATCTCTTCGCAATTGGCAATCCGCGTTCAGACTGGATGTTCAGGACCGAGCCCGAAAGCGGTCTCAATGGCCGCTCGCTGGCCTATCCCCGCGGCAAGGTGATCGGCGGTTCATCCGCCATCAACGCCATGATCTCTATGCGCGGACAGGCCGCCGACTACGATCACTGGCGTCAGCTCGGCCTCGGCGGTTGGGGCTGGGATGACGTAAAGCCCGCGTTCCGGCGGCTGGAAGATCATTTTCTCGGCGAGAGTGAGCATCATGGCGTCGGCGGCGGCTGGCGGATCGAAGCGCCGCGGCTGTCCTGGACCATTCTGGACGCAGTCGGCGATGCCGCGGCAGAAATGGGTATCCCAAGAATTCCGGACTTCAACACCGGCGACAATGAAGGCGTCGGCTATTTCCACGTCAACCAGAAGCGCGGACGCCGCTGGTCGTCCGCGCGAGGTTTTTTGAAGCCCGCATTGAAGCGTCCCAATCTGCGGCTCGAAAAGGATGTGCTGGTCGATCGCCTGATCGTCGAGAACGGCCGCGCCGCCGGCGTGCGCTTCATGCAAGGCGGCGAAGCCGTGGAGGCCCGCACCAAGGGCGAAGTCATCCTGTGCGCCGGCTCGATCGGATCGATACAGGTGCTGCATCGCTCCGGCATCGGGCCGGCGGAATGGCTGGCGCCGCTCGGGATTACGACGGTGCTCGACCGGCAAGGCGTCGGGCGCAACCTGCAGGACCATCTGCAGCAACGCGCGATCTACAAGGTGGAAGGCGTTCGCACGCTCAACGAAACCTACTACTCGCTGGTAGGACGCGGCCTGATGGGCCTCGACTATGCGTTGCGCCGGCGCGGGCCGCTGACCATGGCGCCGTCGCAGCTCGGGATTTTCACGCGTTCGAATCCGCATCGCGAGCGCGCCAACATCCAGTTCCACGTGCAGCCGCTGTCGCTCGACAAATTCGGTGATCCCCTGCACCGCTTCCCCGCCATCACGGTGAGCGCATGCAATCTGCAACCGACCTCGCGAGGCACTGTACGCATCCGCTCTGCGCTGGCAGATCAGGCCCCTGCGATCGCGCCGAACTATCTGTCGACCGGCGAAGACCGCCAGGTCGCCGCCGATGCGATCCGCACCACGCGGCGGTTGATGAAACAGCCGGCGCTCGCGCGGTATCGTCCGGACGAATTCCTGCCGGGCCCTTCGGTCGGCGACGACGATGCGTCGCTGGCGAAAGCCGCCGGCGATATCGGCACCACGATTTTCCACCCCGTCGGGACCGCGAAGATGGGCACGGCCAACGATCCGATGGCGGTCGTCGATCAACGGTTGCGCTTTCGCGGACTTGCCGGACTTCGCATAGCCGATGCCTCGGTGATGCCGACGATCACCTCCGGCAATACCAACACGCCGACGGCGATGATCGCCGAAAAAGGCGCCGCCATGATTTTAGAGGATTCGCGGTAAGGATCACGAAATCGTCATCGCGACGGCGGCCACTTCGCCCGTCCTGCCGAAAAAGCCGGGAATAAAACCCGCCTTCGCCCGATCACTCCCACGAACCCAATCAAGGGTCCATGGAGATTGGCGATGAGCGAGTTCGATCACGAACACAATGACGATGGCCGCGGCGTTAGCCGCCGCCGGGTGCTGGAATGCATGACATGGGCAGGCACCGGCGTGCTCTGGACCATTTCGGGCGGCGTGCCCCGCTCGCTGGGACTTGTCGGTTCCGCGCGAGCCGCCGAGCCGGCTGACCTGACGTTCCTGCAGATCAGCGACAGCCATGTCGGCTTCGACAAGCCGGCCAACCCGAACGCGCTCGGCACCCTTGAGGAGGCAATCGGCAAGATCAATGCGATGCCGGTGAAACCGTCGTTCATGATTCACACCGGCGATATCACCCATTTGTCGAAGGTTGCCGAGTTCGATAATGCCGAACGCATCATCTCGCAAGCCAAGCTCGACGTGCATTACGTGCCGGGCGAGCACGATTTTATCGATGAAGAGGTGAAGCTTTATCGCGAGCGCTATGGGCGCGGCACAAGGGGAGCCGGCTGGTACTCGTTCGATGCCAACGGCGTTCACTTCATCGGCCTCGTCAACGTGGTGGATCTCAAGGCCGGCGGTCTCGGCAATCTCGGCACCGAGCAGCTTGAATGGCTGGAGGACGACCTCAAGGGGCGCTCGAAATCGACCCCGATCGTCGTGTTCGCCCATATCCCGTTGTGGACGGTCTATCCGGCCTGGGGTTGGGGCACCGAAGACGGCGCCCGCGCGCTGGACTATCTCAAGGGCTTCGGCTCGGTGACAGTGCTGAACGGTCACATCCACCAGGTGATGCAGAAGGTGGAGGGCAACGTCACATTCCACACCGCGCGCTCGACCGCGTTCCCGCAGCCGGCGCCGGGCACCGCTCCCTCGCCCGGGCCGATGAAGGTCGCCGACGACAAGCTTCGCGGCCTGCTCGGCGTCGCCAGCATCAACTTCAAGCCCGGCGATCAGCGACTCGCGATCATCGACACACCGCTGCAGGGTTGAAGGAAGCCGTCATGCTGTCAGTAACTTTTCGCTGCCTCGGCAGAATAGCCATTGCTGCGGCCATATCCTTGGTTCTCGGCACCGCCAACGCTCGCGCCGAGGACACAAACGTGACGATCGACAATTTCACCTTTCAGCCGGCAGAGCTGTCGGTGAAGGTCGGCACCACCGTGACCTGGAAAAACCACGATGACATTCCGCACACGGTGGTGTCGGCGGGCAAGTTCAGATCGAAACCGATGGACACCGACGACAGTTTTTCGTTCACATTCACGACAGCGGGCGATTACAAGTATTTTTGTTCGCTGCACCCGCATATGACAGGGATGATCAAGGTTGAGTAGCGGGCAAAACCAAGGCATCACAGCGATGCCCGGCCGGTGGATTGAAGCCGGCCGGGCACGGGCACTTTCTACAGATACCGGGCAAAGGGCGATGCCGGTCAAGGCCGCAAACGACGATCCGGAGAAGGCACGGCGCTTTCGCGACGCGGCACTTCCGCATCTCGATGAGGTCTATACGCTGGCGCGCTACCTGCTTCGCGACGCCAGTGACGCCGAGGACGCGGTGCAGGAATGCTATCTGCGCGCACTCAAGCATTTCGACAGCTATCGCGGCCCGGCGATGAAGCCCTGGCTGTTCGCAATCCTGCGCAATGTCTGTCGCGCCGAATTTGCGCGGCGCGCGAGTTCGCCAACCGATGCCATCGAAGACGTGCCTGATAACGCCGAGCAAACCCCGCTTTGGCATGAAGCGCAGGAAACTCCGGAGGCGCAGATGTTGCGCCGCTGGGACGCGGACACGATCCGGCGGATCGTAGCCGCACTCGCCGAACCCTTTCGGGAGACGTTCGTGCTGCGTGAAATTCACAATCTTTCGTATCGCGAAATCGCCGATGTCGCAGAAGTGCCGGTTGGCACCGTGATGTCCCGTCTCGCGCGCGCCCGCGCCATGCTGCGATCGGCATGGATGGCGGCAGAGGAGCAACCGAAATGACTTGCGACGAGGCTGAAATTCTTCTTAACGCGCTGATCGACGGCGAGCTCGATGCCGGGCACGCGCGCGAGGTCGAAGACCATATCGCCGGCTGCCCGCGTTGCGCCGCACAGCTTCAGGCCTATCGCCAGATGAGCAGGGCCATCGCAGGCGCCGATTTGCGTTATGCGGCTCCGCCTCAACTTCGCCGGCGTATTGAGGCCGCATTGCCGCAACCGCGAATGCCGAACCGGCGTGCGGTGCTCAGGGGCTTTGCAATGGGATCGGCGGCATCGGCGATCGCGGCGACCGGACTCGTTGCCATAATCCTGCGCGGCGACGACGAACAGCGCATTGAATCCGAAGTCGTCTCGGCGCACCTGCGCTCATTGCAGGCAGGGCATCTCACCGATGTGCTTTCTACCGATCAGCATACTGTGAAGCCGTGGTTCAACGGCAAACTGGACGTGGCTCCGCCGGTGGTCGACCTGACCGCGCAAGGCTTCACGCTGATCGGCGGCCGGCTCGATTATATCGATGCCCGCGCCATTGGCGCCATCGTCTACCGCCGGCGCGCGCACGTGATCAATTTGTTCGTCGCCCAGACCGCCAGCACCGAGCATCAGGCCGCGAAGATCGAAACGATTCAGGGATTCAATATCGTACACTGGAGCGAACGGGGATTGAACTACTGGGCTGTCAGCGATCTTGCCGCCGACGAACTCACCGAATTTGTCGAGAAATTCGAGGCCGCGATGCGCACCAGCACCACAGGCTAGCGCAATTAATTTTCGCCGACGGCTTTCTTGTTACGCCGATTTACGCACGGCGTTGTCGACCAGAGTCTTCCCCAGCGACCAGATCGCGCCGGGAACCTTGTGACTGGACGCAATAACGGAATCGAACGCCGTCTCGATCCAGTTGCAATCTTCCTCGGTGATCGTCAGCGGCGGCAACAGCTTGACGGTGTGACTGCCGTGGCCCGAAACCTGGGTCAGGATCTTGTGCTCCTTGAACAGCGGCACGGTAATGAGCTGGCAGAACAAGCCCTTGCTGGCGGCTTCGAGGACATTCCACGACGCCTTCAGCCGCAGCGACTTCGGCGGGCCAAACTCCACGCCGATCATCAGTCCCTTGCCGCGAACCTCCTTCAGCAATTCATAGCCGGGAACCAGCCGGGTCAACGCAAGCCGAAGTTCGGCGCCGCGCTTGGCGGCCGCCTCGATCAGCTTTTCGGACTCGAGCACTTCAAGGGTCGCGATGCCAGCCGCCATCGCGAGATCGTTTTTCGCGAACGTCGATCCATGCACGACGGCGCGATCCATTTGATTGAAGATCTTGTCGAAGATGCTCTTGCGAGTGAGCAATGCGCCGACCGGAACATGACCGCCCGACAGCGCCTTGGCGAGCAGGACCATGTCAGGTTCGACATTCCAGTGCTCGACTGCGAGGAACCGCCCGGTTCGCCCCATTCCGGTTTGAATTTCATCGGCGACCAATAACGTCCCGTAGCGGCGGCAGAGCGCTGCCGCGCCCGGCAGAAATTCATCCGTGGGCATGTTGACGCCTTTGCCCTGGATCGGCTCGAAAATAAAGGCGGCAATCTGGCGCGACGACAACGCCTGCTCCAGAGCGGCGAGATCGTTGAAGGGAATTGACGTGCACCCGGGAAGCAGCGGCTCGAACCCTGCGCGGAAGTTTGGATCGTCGGTGAGGGAAAGAGCGCCGTACGACAACCCGTGGAAGGCATGGGCGCAGTACACGATGCCCGGCCGGCCAGTGGCGCCGCGCGCGAATTTGATCGCAGCTTCGACACATTCTGCCCCGGAATTCGCGAAAAAGACCTTGTCCAGATAAGGAACATAATCCAACAGACGTTCGGCCAGCACACCCGCAAGCGTCGAAACATCGAGTTGCACAAGGTTGGGCAGGTCGCTATCGAGGACGCTCTTCAATGCCTTGCGCAGGGCCGGATGATTGCGACCAATCGCAAAAACGCCAAAACCGCTCAGTAAGTCGAGATAACGGGCCCCCTCACGATCGAACAGGTACTGGCCTTGCCCCTTCTGGAAGCCGACATCGTAACCAATGGTCTTGAGGACCCGTACGAGCTGCTCATTCAAATGGCGCGCATGCATGGAACTCCGCTGTGACTGGCGGTCCACAAACATCTCGGAAACGTCTAGATTTGAATATAGCATCAACTACATACTTCGCTTGGTGGCCATTTCGTCAACTGAAAACGCTCAATGCGGCGTTTTGCCCTCGTCCGGATCATCTACTTAAGCACAAGGTCAACCCATGTTGCACTGCCCACGAAACATCATGCGCAAAATAATATTTTCCGGAGTATTTCTGGCGACAGGCCTTGCGCCGGCCCTGGCGGAGGACCCGACAGGAGACTGGCGCGTGGCGGACGGTGTCGCCAATATCCGGGTCGCACAATGCAACGGGAGTATGTGGGGCGCGGTTGCATGGGAGAAAACACCGGGCGGCCGCGACGCCAACAACCCCGATGTATCAAAACAGAACAGGCCAACCTTGGGAATGCCAATCCTGATCGACATGAAGAAGAAACCAGGCGTCGATCAATGGGAAGGCCAAGTTTATAACGCGAAGGACGGACAGTTCTACAGTTCGACGATCAAACCCGTCGGACCCGATCAACTCGAGATTCAAGGCTGCGTGTTGGGCTTTCTCTGTGGCGGCGAAACCTGGACCCGCGTCGCGGGTCCAATTCCCAGCAGCCCCACCAACAGCATGGCCAAGGGCGCGCCAAAGACCACGGGCGCGCTACCCAAGACCGCCGCACCGGCAACAACGGCCGCCACGCCGAAAACCACCGGGTCCGCCAACCCTGCTCCATCCGTCAAACCGACCCCAAAGGCATCCGGTCAAAAACTGGCGACGGCGGCGCAGCCGGCCGATCCGGTCGGCGATATCTGTCTACTCCCCGACATCGCGCGGTTTGCCCATTAGCGCTGGCTGAAACAATAGTACCGCGGCAAGCGTCGTAACGAGCGAGAGCGCCAAAAGCTTGCCCATGCTGGCAGTTCCCGGATGACTCGATAACCAAAGACTTCCAAACGCCGTGGCCGTGGTCAGTGCACTGAAGAATATTGCCCGTGTCAGACTCGACTGCAGCAGATTCGTTCTACCCGTCCGCCAGGCCGTCACATAGTAAATCTTGAATGCGACGCCGACGCCGAGCAGTAACGGCAGCGCAACGATGTTGGCGAAGTTGAGCGGCAGCCCGATCAGCACGCAGATTTCCATCGTCACCGCTCCCGCCACCAGCAGCGGGACCAGCGTCAGCAGCACGTCGGTTATTCGCCGTAATGCAAGCCAAAGCAGAAGACTGATCACGACCAGCGCCCAAAGACCGGCGTGGATGAATGCTTTTACGACGGTTTCGCCGGATTTAAGTATCGATACCGGCCCGCCGATCGCGTTCGGCTCGGCGGCCAGAACGGCGGCGGCAAACTGGCGAAGCGTATCATTATCGTTGGGATCGCCCCGCGGCAGTGCCTCAACGCGCATCAGGCCATCCTTGGTTTTCCACGAATTCACCAGATCGGCCGGCAGGGTCTTCAGGCTGACCGGCTGGGCCTGCAGCGAATTTTTGAGCTGGTCGAGCACCACCTTCAACGGCGCAACGAAGACGGCTTGTGCCTTGTCGCGTGTGGCTTGATTCGACCCGGCGAGCTTCGACAGCGCATCGGCCAGCCGCCGCGATGCCATTGCGCCCGGCCCCTTTGCATCGCCGGCGGCCTTCCGCAAGCTTTCCGCCGTTCCCTTCAAGGCCTCGACGTTCTCCTCATCGGACGGCGCGGCATCAACGGAGTCCGGGTTGAGCGCGGGATTGAGGACCTTCGCACCCTGGGCGATGAGCTTAAGTTTTGCCGGCTGTTCTTCTGGTACAAAACTGTCCAGCGACATGACGCGGAGGACTTCCGGCACCTTCTCCAGCCGGGCTTCAATCTTCTTTGCGTCGGCTTCCGAGTTCGTCAACACGTTGATGGCGTTGGCGCCGGTATTCGGGTCGCTTCGCAGATCCAGAAACGTCGCGATCGACTCGACCTTGGGACTTCGCAAGTTGATCGGGTTGAAGTCGAACCTGAGGAAATAAAGCAGCGGCAGACCGGCGACTGCGATCAAAAGCGTGCCGACGATAATTATTACGCGATGCCTTTCGAGAAAATTATCGACCGGCGCCAGGAACGCATATCCGACAGGCTCTTTCTCCCCGGGAGGATTGAGCAAGCTCAGCAACGCCGGCAGTACCGTGATGCTGGATATAAAAGCGACCAGCATGCCAACTCCGGCGATCTTGCCGAGCTCGGAAACGCCCTTGTAATCGGTTGGCAGGAACGAGAGGAATCCGGCCGCCGTAGCCATCGCCGCCAGCGAAAGCGGGACTGCGGAGCGTTCGGCTGCTTGCTGCAAAGCGATCTGCAGATCGTTGCTCTTGAAGCGCTCCGACCGGTAGCGGACGCTGTACTGGATGCCGAAGTCCACACCCAGCCCGACGAAAAGAACGGCAAACGCGATCGAGAGCAGGTTGAGTGAACCCACCATCATCGAGGCCAACGGCGGTAGTGATTGAAAGGCCGATAAAGAGGTTCGCGAACACCGCGGAGATGATTTTGCTCGAATGCAGCGCCATCCAGAGAATGAACAGCACGACCAGGACAGTACCGATCCCGTTGACGACAGCGCCGTCCGCAACGGTTGCGAATTCCTCGTTGGCGATCGGAACCGGTCCGGTCAGCCTCACCCGAGCGCCATATTCGCCCGCGAGATTGAGATCCCTGGCCGCCTGCCGGATGGCATCGGTCGCGTCTCTGCCCGGCTCGAGCGCATTGAAATCCAGGATTGGCTTGAACTCGATGAAGGAACGGCGGTCGGAATCGGTCAAAGGCTTATCGCTAACGAGTTGGCGCCAGGAAAACGTCCCGGAACCGGTGTTCAGCACGTTCTCAACGGTCTGGGCGATCAACGAGAATGGCCGCTCGGTGCTGTCCAGCTTGAATTGTCCGCGCTTGAGACCGGCAAGCCCGGTTTCCAGCGCGCCGGTCAATCCCCGCAGACTGGGGTCGCCAGCCATGATTTCGATGAGCGGCGCGGCAGATTCAAACTGGCTGGTTAACCGGCCGACTTCCGCCGCCGGAAGGAACAACAGCCCGTTTTTTTCAAAGAATTCTCCGGCGCCGAGCGGCTGAACCGATTCAAAATGCTTGGTGTCGCCAGACAATCTCCGTCCAAGCGCGGCGCTCGCGGCGGTCGTGAGCTCCGGTGTCGGGGCGTCCACCACGGCAAGGATCGTTCGTTCCCGATCGAATGCCCGTTCGAATTGATTGTCGCGCTTGCGCCAATCCAGATTGGGCGAAATCAGCGTGTTGATATCGGTGTTGATTGAGAAGTGCCGGGCTGTATAGAAACCCGCCGCGATCGCAAGGATAAGTCCGACCAGAACAGTGAGGGTTGCAAACCGCGTACAGGTTTTAACAATCGATACAACAATACTTGTCAGCACATTTTTTCTTTCTAGTGTTAACAACCTGCCTGAAACGTCCGCTATCTACTGGAGTTCCATGAGCCGACCTAATGTTGTTTTTTAATGGTTGGTCTTCAAGGGCACGGGAAATCAGCCAAAACATGCCGAAACCGTCCCAAAAGGCTGATCTAGCGAGGATTGAACCGCCGTAACAGTGCTGACCTGCGGTAACAGTGACGAGCAAGTCACGGGTTCCAAGGCTTATTTGCCAGATCTCACGAAAAGCTGCACTATGATACCGGCGCAATCGCGCCGGCGCAGGCGTTTTTGGTTTGCCGGTATGCGTTCCACCTTCTCTGGTCGACCGTTTTTTGACACAAAGCCCTGTGCCTTCATGCGCTTGGAAGAGGATTGATGCAGGAACTTGTCATGGTGCGGATATTGCAGATATCTCCCGGCTGGACGGAAATGCGGAGATGAATTTGGTGCAACTTGCGTAATGGACGTCCGATGGAAGTATATCTTGCGCAGCCCCGCGGCTTTTGCGCTGGCGTCGTGCGCGCGATTGAGATCGTTGAGCGGGCGCTCGAGAAGTATGGGCCGCCGGTCTATGTGCGCCATGAGATCGTTCACAATAAATACGTGGTCGAAAGCCTGAAGAACAAAGGCGCCATGTTTGTTGAGGATTTGTCGGAAGTGCCGCCGCACGCGGTCACCGTATTCAGCGCTCATGGCGTGGCGAAAAGTGTGGAGGAGGAAGCCGCCTCGCGCGGCCTGCCGGTCCTCAATGCGACCTGCCCTCTGGTGACCAAGGTCCACAATCAGGGTAAACGCTATATGTCGAAAGGCCGGGCGCTGATTCTGATCGGCCATGCCGGGCACCCCGAGGTCGAGGGAACCATGGGTCAAGTTCCCGGACCGGTGCTGCTGGTCCAGAACGTCGATGACGTGGCAGCCCTGACGCTGCCCGCGGACACGCCGGTGGCCTATATTACCCAGACCACGCTCAGTGTGGACGACACCAAGGACATAATCGCTGCCCTTCAGCAGCGTTTTACTGATATTCAAGGCCCCGACATCCGGGATATCTGCTATGCGACACAGAACCGTCAATCTGCGGTAAGGGACCTAAGCAAGCTCGTGGACGTTATCCTGGTGGTGGGCGCCGCCAACAGTTCCAACTCGAACAGGCTTCGCGAGATCGGCACCGAAGTCGGGGTCGCGAGTTATCTCGTTGCCGATGGCAGTGAGCTGAATCCGGATTGGCTGAAGGACGCCAAGGCCGTCGGCATCACCGCCGGCGCCTCGGCCCCGGAAGTCCTCGTCGATGACGTGATCGAGGCCTTGAGACGTATCGGGCCCGTTACGGTGTCGGTGCTGTCCGGCCGCGAAGAAAATATCGAATTCCGGCTACCGGCTGAACTAGCGGCGGTCTGATCCACTTCTCTACTGAGTCCAGAAAGAAAACCTGTAATGGCAATACCCTTCTTCAAGGAACTGCGCATCGGCGGCTATCTGATCAAGCAAAAGATGCTGGGCCGAAAACGCTATCCGCTCGTGTTGATGCTGGAGCCGTTGTTTCGCTGCAACCTCGCATGCGTCGGCTGCGGCAAGATCGACTATCCCGACGCGATCCTCAATCGCCGCATGTCGGCGCAGGAATGCTGGGACGCCGCCGACGAGTGTGGCGCTCCGATGGTGGCGATCCCCGGCGGCGAACCGCTGATTCACAAGGAAATCGGCGAGATCGTGCGCGGTCTGGTGGCGCGCAAGAAATTTGTATCGTTGTGCACCAATGCGCTGCTTCTGGAAAAGAAGCTCGATCTGTTCGAACCGTCGCCATATTTGTTTTTCTCGGTGCATCTCGACGGCTTGAAAGAGCACCACGACAAGGCGGTCTCGCAGAAGGGCGTGTTCGATCGCGCGGTCTCGGCGATCAAGGCCGCCAAGGCGAGAGGTTTCACGGTCAACGTGAACGCTACGATCTTCGACGGTCATGCAGCGGAGGACATCGCCAAGTTTCTCGACTTCACGACCGAACTGGGTGTCGGCGTTTCAATGTCGCCGGGCTATGCCTATGAGCGCGCGCCCGACCAGGAACACTTCCTCAACCGCACCAAGACAAAGAAGCTGTTCCGCGACGTGTTTGCGCTAGGCAAGGGGAAAAAGTGGAATTTCATGCATTCTGGTCTGTTCCTGGATTTCCTTGCAGGCAATCAGGATTACGAATGCACGCCGTGGGGTATGCCGGCACGCAACATTTTCGGCTGGCAGAAGCCCTGCTATCTGCTCGGCGAAGGCTATACCAAGACCTTCAAGGAGTTGATGGAAACGACGGACTGGGAGACCTACGGCACCGGCAAGTACGAGAAGTGCGCCGACTGCATGGCGCATTGCGGCTATGAGCCGACCGCGGCGAACGCAGCGTTGAGCAACCCGCTGAAGGCGATGTGGGTGGCGCTGCGCGGGGTTCGGACCACAGGTCCGATGGCGCCGGAGATCAATCTCGATAACCAGCGTCCGGCGCAGTATATCTTTTCGGCCGAAGTCCAGAAGCGCCTGTCAGAGATCCGCCGTGACGAGGCCCTCGCCACCCAGCAGAAAGCCTCGACAGCCGCGTAGGCTGCGCAGCGCGCGATTGAAATCGATCCCAGTCGAGACCAACGCGCGCAGCGTCATCGGATTGCGCACCACGCCGCGCAGGACCTTGCGCAGATCGATATCGCCGTTCGGCTTGATCGCAGCCATAGCCAGCGGCGGCAATGCGCGGCTGGCGGGGTCGCTGATGACGCGCAAAGCCGCAAATGGAAGGCCCAATTCGGCCGCGTAGGCGGCTGCTATATGGCTCTCCATATCGACGGCGGACGCTCCCGTTTCTGTACGCAAAGCGGCCTTTCCGGCCTTGGCGGCGACCACCTGCTCCACGCCTGCGAGACAACCCCTGACCACACGTCTGCGTCCCAATGCGACGCTGGCGATCAGTTCTTCATTCAAAGCCAGACCAGCCAGCCAGCGGGCGTCGCCGGCGAGGACCTCGGTTGCAACCACGACATCGCCAGACTTCAAAGTGGGATCCAGTCCGCCGGCGACGCCGAAGCTGATCACGCCTCGGATCGTCGATGGGTCAAAGACGGTGAGGAGTGCCCGCAATTGCTGCGGGTCGCTGCTGCTGCAGATAACCGTCATGCCGGGCCCAGCCGCAATGCGGGCCTCCTGCACAAGACCAGTCACAATTAATATCGGCCGCGGGTCAATTGGATTGCCCGCGGACGCGCTGACCCCCGCCCCCAATTTCACATTCCGACCCCTACCACCCTGCTGTTTGTGGTCCTCAGGTTCCTATACCGCGCCAATGCCCAGAGCGGAAAGAACTTCGAGTAGCCATGATAGCGCAGATAAAACACCCGAGGAAAGCCTGTTGCCGTGTAGCGCTGCTCGTCCCAGAGACCTTTTTGGGTCTGTGTGGCTATTAGGTAGTCCACGCCTCGGGCGACCGCCGGATGCCCGACCTCGCCCGCCGCCATCAGCCCAAGCAAGGCCCATGCCGTTTGCGAGGCGGTCGTGGGAGCACCCTCATATCCCTTATAGTCGAGTCGGTAACTGCTGGCATCCTCCCCCCAGCCGCCGTCCTCGTTCTGGATCGATACCAGCCAGTCCACCGCCTTGCGCATCGTGGGGTCCTGGTGGTTCAGTCCGGCGGCATTGAGCGCGCACAGCACCGACCAGGTGCCATAGATATAGTTCAGACCCCAGCGGCCATACCACGATCCCTCCGCAAGTTGGGTCCGGCGCAGATATGCGACCCCGGCCGCAACCGCCTTGCTGCTTTGAGCGGTCTCGCCGAGTTGAGCCAGCATCGAGACGCAACGGGCGGTGACGTCATCGGTCGGCGGATCAAGCAGCGCACCATGATCGGAGAACGGGATGTTGTTGAGGTAATATTCGAGATTGTTGACGTCGAAGGCGGCCCAGCCGCCGTCGCGGCTTTGCATGCCCTCGATCCACTCGCGGCCGCGGGCGATCGCGACATCGTATTCATGGCTCTGGTTGGCACGCCGCGCGCGATCCATCGCCATCACCACGACGGCGGTGTCGTCGAGGTCGGGATAGTAGGGATTGTTATATTGGAATGCCCAACCGCCGGGGCGAACCTCGGGCCGCTTGACGGCCCAGTCGCCCTTGATATCCAGCACCTGCTTCGGCAGCAGCCAGTCCAGCCCCTGTTTGGCGGGGATCAAGGCCTCGTCACTGCCGGCTTCGAGCAGAGCATGACAGGTCAACGAGGTGTCCCACACCGGAGAGACGCAGGGTTGGCAATAGGCCTCGTGCTCGCCGATCATCAGGAGCCTGTCGAGTCCCCTTCGCGTAATGGCGCGCGGCGGATAATCCGCCGGTTTGCCGAGCACCTCGTACATCATCACGACGTTGGCCATTGGCGGATAAATCGCGCCTAGTCCGTCTTCGCCGTTCAGCCGCTCTTCGATGAAGGCAACGGCGCTATCGATCGCACGCGCGCGCAGTTTCTTCGGAAACAGCGGCTCGATCGCCCGTAACACGCTGTCCAGTCCGCGGAACAAGGCAAACCAGCCCCAGCTTTGATGCGGCGCCTTGGCCGTCATCCCGATTGAATGCGGCTCCTGCAGGAACAGCTCGTCGATTCCAATGCCACTGACATTTTTCGCGCGCGGTTTCAGCGCCGCCAAAACCATCAGCGGCACGATCGTGGTGCGTGCCCAGTACGAAATCTTGTTGAGATGGAACGGCGACCACATCGGCAACAGCATGATCTCGATCGGCAGCACCGGCACGCTCCGCCATGTCAGCACGCCGAACATCGCCAGCATGAAGCGCGTGAAGACATTGCTGTGGATAGCGCCGCCGCGTGACCGGATCGCGTCGCGGGCACGCGCCATATGCGGTGCATCCGCGGAATCGCCGATCATCTTCAGCGCGAAGTAGGATTTCACGCTGGCGCTCATATCGAAATCGCCGTCGTGCACCAGCGGCCAGCCGCCATGAGCGCCCTGAACCCGGCGCAGATAATTCGCGATCTTGCCTTCCAGCGCAGTGTCGACCGGCTCGCCGAGATAGTGGCGAAGCAGGACATACTCCGCAGGGATGGTGCAATCGGCTTCCAGTTCGAACACCCAGTGTCCATCCGATTGCCGGTAGCCAAGCAATCCGCGCGTCGCTGACGCGATGCTCGCCTCAAGTGCGCCACCGGTCTCAATTCCAACCGTGTTCTTGCCGGAATGCATTTCGTTCGACATCCCCTGTTCGCTTCGCCCGTTACCGGAAACCGCTTGTCGCCTCCCGATCAGGCCTGCCGCAGGGCGAGGACAAGCTCGGCGGCGCGGTTTCCCGACCGCACCGATCCTTCGATGGTCGCCGGCAACCCCGTATCAGTCCAGTCGCCCGCGAGAAACAGATTTTTCCAGTTCGTAATAGCGGCCGGCCGCAGGGCGTTCTGCTCCGGCGTGGCCTCAAAGGTCGCGCGGCGCTCGCGCACGATCTGCCATGGCGGCAGTTCGCCCTGTACACCGCCGGCTTTGCAGATATCCCGCCAGATCGCCTGCGCGAGCTCCTCGCGCGGCATCTCCACCAGCCGGTCGGCGTTGCTGACGGTGACGGAAAGGCGCCCAGGGAACGCGAACAGCCATTCAACCAGCCCACCCACAACCCCGAGAATCGCAGGCATGTCCCTGGGCGGATCGAAGCGAAAATGCGCATTCACGATCGCACGGAATTTAGACGGCGTTTTCAGGCCCGGCAGCAGCGATGCGGCCGGCCGCGGCGGAACAGCCATCACGACAGCGTCATCGCGCTCGATGGCGACGGTATCGTCGCCGAATCTCAATTCGCCGACGTTGCCCGCCGACATACCGAATTCGCGGAGCTCATGACCGAACTGGATGCGGGCACCCTTGTCCTGCAGCAGCCTGATCGCGGGATCAACCAGCACCGCGCTCAGGCCGTCGCGCGCGATCAGCGGCCGGCAAGCCTGTCCCCCCGCGAGCAACGTTTCCCGCACCACGGCCCCGGCGAGCCCCGCGGACCCCTCGGGCGGATCGACGTTCAGCGCCGCCAGCAGCAGCGGTTGCACCAGCCTCTGGTACAGCGTCCCCCGGCAGGGAATCGCATCGCCGACCAGTTTGCTTTGTGCCGCCCATATCAGAGGCATCAGTGCGATATAATCGAGCAGGCCTGTGTCGGGCACCCGGCGCGCCTCATCAAATATCCACAGCGGCAACCGGCCTTCTCCGAGGTCGAGCTGCCAACGCTGTCCGGTGGTCAGATCGACGAACGGAAACTGCGCGCGCTTCGGCCCAACCAGCCCCGCCTCGGTGCCGATCGACCTTGCGTAAGCGATCGCGTGGTGGTTGCCGGAGAGCAGGAGATGATTGCCGTTATCGATGGTCAGGTCGGTGGCCGCATCGAAATAGGATCGGCAACGGCCGCCCGCCTGTTGCGTAGCCTCGTGGACATGCACCTTGAAATTCGCATTCGCCAGCCGAACGGCTGCCGAGAGACCCGAAATTCCAGCGCCGATGATGTGCACAGTCTTTTGCATCAGATGAAAGCGTAGCGAACAAGAATGGCGATGCGGGCTATTTTGTTGAGACGAACCGGCGCGCGTGGCGGCGCGAACCCTCTCGCGACCAGCAATTCCAGAATCGCGCGATAATATTTCGACATGATCCTCGGCGCGCGCACCACGCGCCGTGGATTGCGGTCCATGACCTCATCGGCTTTCTCGAAATGTGTCCGCGCCCGCCCGACCAGCGGCGCGCATACTTTCGGCAGCGCCGGATCGGAGATGACCTTGCGCGGATCGGTGCCGGTGATTCCCGCGTGCAGCAGCCCTTCGCGCGGCAAGTACAAGCGGCCGATAGCAGCGTCTTCATCGACATCGCGCAGAATATTCGTCAATTGCAGCGCGCGTCCAAGATGATGCGCCAGCAAGATGCCGTCGTCTTGCGCGAGGCCGAACACCCGCACCGACAAGCGTCCGACCGCGCTGGCCACGCGGTCGCAATACAGATCGAGCGTTGCAAGATCCGGGGCCCGGATATCCTGCGGCACATCCATTTCCATGCCATCGACGATGGCCAGAAAATCCTCTCGCTGCAGGTCAAATTTTCGAACCGAGGGAGTGTAGTCCTGCAGTCGCGCAGGCGGATGCCCCTGATACAGCGCCTCGATATCGTCACGCCATTGTTGAAGCGCGGCGAGCCGCTCGGGCCGAGGGCCGTCGGAATCCGCGATGTCGTCGACCTGCCGGCAAAAGCTGTAGATCTGAAACATCGCCTCGCGCTGCTCGCGCGGGAGAATGCGCATCGCCGCGTAAAACGAACTGCCGGACGCCGATGTTCCGTAACTCGTCGCGTTTGCCGCCGCCGCCTCAAGCGTCATGCGCCGGCCGCCGGTTTCGACACAGGCCGTCGTCCCACCGCCCGGCGGGTCATCTCGCTTGCGACCCCACCGACGCTGTACAAGAGCAGTTCAACCGGTCCGAGATGCACGGTTTCGCTCAAGGGGTCCCGCACTTTGAGCAGACCAACGATCTTGTCGGCGAAAGCCTGGATCACGGAGATCTCGAGCCCAAGCCGTAAATCCCTCACTTCCGCGCAGAGCGACTTGCTTTCGTTGAGCAAAACCTCGGTTCGTACGGCAAGTGAATGCAGGCATTGCAGGAGGGAAGCCGAAGCCCGCTCTCGCCCGAGTGCTTCGACGGACGCCCCAGCGGCGGCGAGCGCATCGCGCGGAAGATAGACGCGATTAAGGTCTCTGTAGTCTTTGCCACAGTCCTGAAGGTGATTATTGATTTGCAGGCCTGCGCAGAGCGCGTCTGACGCCGCCCAGGTCGACGTACTCTCGCCGTGAACGTCGAGCATGAACCGTCCGACCGGCATGGCCGAATACCTGCAATAGTGGATGACTTCATCCCAGTTCTCATAGCGACGCTTGGTCACATCCATGCGGAAAGCGATGAGAACATCGAGGGCGTGGCGCGGTGGCATGGAACGTTGCTCCAGCGCGCGCCGCAGATTGACAGCCTCGGGCTGGCTGTCGCCCCGGCCCAGCAGTTCGGATTCAAGCAAAGCGAGATAGTCAAGCTTGTCGCGCTCACCGAGCGTCGGATGATCGGCAATATCGTCGGCAGTTCTGACAAAATTGTAGAACGCGAGGATCAACGCCCGGTGGCGCGGATGAATGATCCACGACGCCACCGGAAAGTTCTCGTCGCGGTGAGTCTTGCCGGATCGCAATTCGCTCGCGCTTGTCATCAAGGACTGGCTACATTGGTTCGGGCGTAATGGCTTCGCACGCGCCGACAGTCAGCGCATGCGGATAGATCGCGAACCCCATATAGGGGAATACGATGCTAAAACCAATGCTATCTGCGATTTCTCGCAAACTCCGAGCGCGCCCCAAACAGGCCCAGAACGGGCCTGCACTGGCGGCTCGCCGATGCGAATGCTGCTTTTATTGCCCGTGGTTTTTCAGCACCTGATTACAGGCCGCGGTCAACTTGGGACGATTTTGCTGAAGGCACGCCAGAATGGTGAAGTCGCCTTGATCTATCACCGGGCGGCAGAAGCGCTGAACATCGCGCGAACAAGCTGCTTGCTCCTGCGGCGTGCCGCTGCGCTGCTGCTGCGCGATCGCGCCGGTGGTAACCGATAGCGACAACAGGATAAGTGCCAGTAAAAATTTATGCATCGTGTTCCTTCACTCAGACGGCAGAGAATTTCAATCCCGAATAGCGCATGGCATGACCGGGACCGACTATTCGGATGGCAAACGCCGCGAACCGCAGCAACGAGCGAACCAAGAGCGCTGGTAAATGCGGCCAAATTCCATTTCGAATAACGGGCTCCAGCGACAATCTCAATGATGACCGCAACCACCTGATATCAAACAATTATTTTCTGAACAGTATTTTTTTGAAATTGTCTGTTGCAGACCAGCCCTGTCGACAACTAAATGCGCAAGGGCGAAACTTGGCGGAATCTGAAGCTTTTCTGATTTTCGCTGAGCCAGGAAGCCGTTCGTCAGCGGCAATTGGTTTGTATATCTACGGATATCGAGTGTCGACGACCGGTCAATGCAAACGGTCATCAATTGAACCTAACACACTGCCGCGGCACTAAATCTTCGATGCGTCGAGGCGTTTCTCGAACGAGAACGTCATTTGGATGGGAAAACACGAAATGACATTGTTTGGTTCCAGCTTGTTCGGACATGGCCTCAAAGCTGCCGGCGTCGCCGCTGCGCTCATGCTGTCGGTATCGGCGGGGCATGCCCAGTCTGGTCCGTTTGCCGGTTTCGACGGAGCATGGTCTGGAAACGGCACCGTAGCTCTTTCCGACGGGACGACCGAGCGCATCCGCTGCAAGGCCGACTACAAGGTCAACGGTAGCGGACTTGGTCTGAAGCAGAATCTCCATTGTGCCAGCGATAGCTACAAATTCGACTTGAGCAGCGACGTCACGAGCCAGGGCGATCGGATTTCCGGCAGCTGGAGCGAAGCGAGCCGCAATATTTTCGGCAATCTCCAGGGTACGGCAGGCGGCGGCCAGATCGAGGTCTTCGTGGAGGCTTCGGGATTTGCGGCCAACCTGACGTTGCGGACCAACGGCAACAGGCAGACCGTACAGATCAGTTCCAAAGGCGAGATCAGAGGCGTGACAATTACGATGGTGAAGAGCTAACGCCGCACCTGCTCCCTGTTCCCTCCGGTTTCTTCCGCTGGCTTCGCGCGACCGGCCGTCCCGCGAAGCCGCTCCGACAGATTGATCAGGAACATCGCCGTCGGCCGCAGGATGAAGAGGTCGGCGACCAGGGCCGCGACCATCGCGAAAGCGCTGAGCCAGCCGAACAGGCGCAGCGACGGCAGGTCGGAAAACACCGTCACGACCAAGCCGCAGGCCAGAACTACCGTCGTCAGGATCAGCGCCGGGCCGACCAGCACGGTCGCACGTTCGACCGCCAGTTCCGAACTGACGCCCGGCGTCGCCTCGAGCCTCAGGCGATTAAGGAAATGAATCGTCGCGCTCAGTCCCAAGCCAAAGGACACGGTAAGTGCAACGACGCTTGCGAACTGCAGCCCCTCCCCAAGCAACCACAGCACCGTGCCCGACAATACCACCGGGAAAATACCCGGCAGGATGCATGAGAACATCACGACCACCGAGCGGAATGCCAATCCAATGAAGATCGCGACCAGAGCGAACTCGATCGTCAGCCCACGATTGAGCTTTTCGATCATGCTTGCACTGTTGCGTGCGGCGATGGCCGAAAGCCCGGTGACCGCTATCTCGTAACCGGGATGCTCCTTGCGCACCGTATCCAGCCCATGATCCAGTTTTTCGACCACGGGAAGAATTTGACTTGAATCCAGATCGGGCACCCGGCCCGACACCACCACCGCATCCTGATTGGCGGAAATGAAACGCCGAACCAGATGCTCGGGGATCACGCTGACATATTCCTGCAACGTCGCGACGTCGGAACTTCCAGCCTTCTCCGCTAGCCAGCGGCGCAGCGTCTCCAACGACCAGACATTGCCCACCCCCGCCTGTTTTTCTACCAGCGAGTGAACATCGGCGATGGTCTGAAGCGTTTCGGGAGCATACAGCGAGGCGCCCTTGGGAAATTCGATCAGGACGTCGATCGGATTTGCGCCGGTGAGCTTGGCGTCGAGACGCCCGCTTGCCGCCACCGCCTGCTGTTTGTCCGGCACCTGATCGGCGAGCCGGTAACGCGGCTCCAGGTTGGCATAGACCACCGCCAGGCCGCCGACGAAGATCACCGCGATCAGGCTAAACAGGCCGGGGCGGCTGACCATGCGCACCGCGATCCAGTAACAAAAATTGCGCAACGCCTGAACACCGGCGTCGGCGGTCTGGAACTTTACGGCGAAAACCTTTTCGTTGCGTACAAACAGCACCCCGAACACCGGCACCAGCGAGAGCACCGCGATCAGCGCGATGATGGTGGCGGCAAGTCCCGCCTCGCCGAATTTGCGGATCAGGTCGGAATCCGAAAACTGCAGGGCGATAAACGATATGCCGGCGGTGCCATGGGTGAGCACGCAGGCCGGCCCGACGACTAGCACGGCGTTCCTGAACGCAGTGTATTTGTCCTGACCCGCTATCAGACGGTCGCGCGCCGCGAAGGTGAGCTGCATCGAGTCCGAAAAGCTGATCACCATGATCAGTGGCGTCATCACGTTCAAAAACATATTCAGGTTGAAATTGGCCCATCCGAGGCCGCCGAGCGCGAGCAAAATCGCGATCATCGGCGGGAAGGCGGCGACGATCATGAACGATATCTTGCGGAAGAAGATGATCGCGATGATGCAGCCGGCCAGAATACCGAGGATATTGTAGGTCAGTCCATCGCGCTCGACCGCGTTGCGGATTTCGAGCTGCATGACGGGAACGCCGGACAATTCCGCATTGAGTCCGCTGCCCGAAAGATCATCGGCCATCAGCTTTCGAATTTCGCCGACCGTCTTGCTGAGCTTGCTGCTGGCGACAACATCGGGTTCGAGCGACAGCACGATCAGCGCCAGCGTCCCGTCTTCCGACAACAACTTGCCGCGGATGATCTCGTTGGTTTTGACGGTCTCAATGAACTTGTCGTAGTCGGCGCCTTGCGGCAGGTCTGGCGGGAACAATGCCGCCGGCAGCCTGCCGGGCGCCGGGGCCTGGCGTGCGGAGAACAGCGAAATCAGACCGCGAGTGCCCTCGACGAGCTGCAGATCGGTGACGAGATCGCGCACCTTCTCGAGATTGTCGCGGCTAAGCAGCGTTTTGCCTTCGACTACAACCAGTACGTCGAATTCAGTGGCCGGGAAGCGCTTGGTGACCGCTTCGTATTGCCGGTATTCCTTGGAATTGGACCGAAACAACTGACTGAGGGAATCATCGATCTTGATGCGGTCGATACCGAAGATCGCGGCGATGATCAGCCCGACGAGAACGATGCAGGACAGAATCGGCGCCTGAACCGCAATGAGCCCGATTCGCTCCAGCCCGAAGGCGATGCTGGCGGTCGGCCGCTGCTCGATCTTCTCGACATGGACCTCACTGTCGCTGTTCTTTTCGAGCATACCCTATCCAATTCTCATATCGGCTCAATTTGTATAGCTTAAGTCCTGAGCGCGAATGAGGCCTCAATGGGCCGTGTTTGATCGGCGCTAGCCCTTGAAAACATACGGTAAATTTGCCGCGACAGGTGTAGCAGGTCTGTACGCCGTCTCGCAAGCGCGCAGCCCCGCGCAAAATCGACGCGCATATGGCGATAACGGGCCTCAAGTCTCTGATTTGTGAGGCCCGATCGCACTCGCCGCGATGTGCTGCGGTGTTCTCTCCCCGCTTTCATCCTTTAACGCGACGCCGGTGGTTTCCCGGGCCAGGCCCTCGCGGACCAGCCAGGCGATCCTGAAAGAGGCTTCATCGGAGTCAAGCCCCGAGCCATGGATGTTGGAAACACAGTTGCGCTCGGCATCGGTAATGCCTGGTCTGGGCGCGAAGGTCAGATAAGCCCCCAGACTGTCGGAGGCGGAAAGACCCGGACGCTCGCCAATGAGCATGACGATCATGCGTGCCCGAAGGACGGCGCCGATCTCATCGCCCAAGGCGACCCTCGCACCCGTTGCAACCACGGCATAGGTGATTTCGATCCCATCGATCGCTAGTCGCGGAATGAGGCTCCGCAACACTTGAATCGCGTGAGCATTGACCGCCGCCGGCGACAGGCCATCGCCGACGACGACCGCAAGTTGGCACGAGTCGCCTTTATCGCTCAACAGGAGCTGCTGCGAAGCCTGATCGAGCTTGCGTCCGAGATCGGGGCGCCTGAGATAATCCTTCCGGCTCTGCGCGCGGCTGGAGACCTGAAATGACTGGAGAGCAAGATCGTTGAGGCCGGAGATCAAGGCGGGAACATCGAAAGCGGCATGAACTGCGTCGCGGGCACGCGCGTGATCCAGCGTAAATTCGAGCAACGCTTTGGTCGGCATGCCCGAGCCCGTTCGGCCGAGCCCGACGCGTGCCGGGGTGAGGTCCCGAAGATCTGTCAGTGAACGGAACGACCGCGCCGGCGTTTTCATTCGCTGTTACTCGGCCGGGACCGATGCCTCACGCAGGCGCAACGAATAGTTCGAGGCGTTCTGCTGTCCGCCGGAAGCCGCGCGCGCGAACATGATCAAGTGATGGGCGATCAGCGTCACGGAAATCAGACCTTCGATGTCACCGTGCCTCAGCCGCGATAATGCAAACTTCCAGAATACTTTCCGGTAGTCGCCGAGCACGCCGACCTTCCAGAAAATATTGCGCAGCATGATCAGTCCGCGCTTGATGTTGGCCCACGTTCTCTGCTGTGCGCTCGCGGGCAACGGCAGCCGGTTGGCATAGGTGAAATCGACCTGGTGCTGAAAGCGCGCGTACAGCTTTTCGGGCTGGTAGGCGATCTCCATGCATTTGCGCCATGAATTGACGACATGGTCATAGGGCAGCAGGAAATCGACATTCGAATCGCGGTTCTCGTCGTCGATCAGCCGGTTGTCACGCTCGAGACGATCCCACAACGGCGTTTTCGGAAGCGCCTGCAGGAGATTGATTGTCAGCAACGGAATGCGAGATTCATCGACAAAGGCTAGCAACGCGTTGCCGGTCTCCGGCTTGTCGGTATCCAGCCCCATGATGATGCCGGAGACGACCTCCATCCCGTACCGGTTGATGGTGTGAACACCCTCCAGAATAGGGACCATCATGTTGTGGTCCTTCTGCATCGCCTTCAGCGCGTCGGGGTCCGGAGTTTCGATGCCGCAGAAGATCGTGACGAAAAAGGCCTCGCGCATTTTTTCGAGAATCTCCGGCCGCTTGGCGATGTTGAGCGTCGCCTCGCAGGCCAGACGCATCACGTAACCGGTCTTTTTCTGCCACTCGACCAGATGCGGCAACAGGTCGACCGCCGCCTTTCTGTTGCCGATGAAATTATCGTCGACGAAATATACCGAACCCGTCGCCCCGCATTCGAGCAATCTGTCGAGCTCGGCGGTGATTTGCCGTGGGGTTTTGAGACGCGGATTGCGGCCGTAAAGTCCGGGGATGTCGCAGAATTCGCACTGATAGGGACAACCGCTTGAATACTGAATGCTGGCGAGAAAATACCGTTTGATGTCGGCGAGCTCATAGGCCGGAATTGGAAACTTGGTCATGTCGAGGCGGTCGGCGGTCTTCAGGACTACCTGCCGCTCCGGGCGGGAAGGATCGTGGGCCAGCCGCGTGATCAGATCGTCGGTCGCATCGCCCAGTTCCCCGACATGGAGATAGTCGAACGAGGGATAGTAATCCGGGCAGGCGCTGACCGAGGGGCCGCCGATCGCAGCGGCCAGATCGAACGCATGCGCCCGGCGGCAGATATCGTTCATCTGCTGGCGCTGGATATGCATGCCGCTGACCAGCACCGCTTCCGCCCACTCGAAATCTTCGGTTGTGGCCGGGCGGATGTTTTCGTCGATGAAACGGACCTGCCAATGCGCGGGCAAATAGGCCGCGATCAACAGCAACCCCTGCGGCGGCATGAAAGCCTGGACGCCGTCGGTCAAGGGATAGGAGTATTCGAATGTGCCAAAAGAAGACGTATAGCGCGGAAAGACGCAGAGGATACGCCGTACCGTCTCAATGCCCACAACTCTCATCAAATTTCCTCTAGAATACTCGTTAACCCCGCCACGACTGCAGAGTTTAAGCATGTGCTCGAACGCTGATCTACAAATTCTTCAAGATTGTGGCCGTCATTCCAACGTCGAGGCGGCAGGATGGTTGCAGTGCGGGCACCTTTGGCGTCCTCAGGCGATCAGCCGCGACGCAAAATCGGGTAGCAAACCCGGGTTGCCGGCCAGGCGAAAATCAGCCCCGGCAAGCCCGACACGAAACAGCCAATCGTCGAACTCCGGCGCCCGCTTGAGCCCGAACAGATCCCGGACATAGAGCGCGTCATGGAACGACGTGGATTGATAATTCAGCATGACATCATCGGCTCCGGGCACCCCCATAATGAAGGTCACGCCGGCCGCGGCGAGCAGCGTCAACAGATTGTCCATGTCGTCCTGATCGGCCTCGGCATGATTTGTGTAACAGACATCCACGCCAAGCGGCAGACCGAGAAGCTTGCCGCAGAAATGGTCCTCGAGCCCGGCACGGATGATTTCCTTGCCGTCATAGAGATATTCCGGGCCGATGAAGCCGACCACGCTGTTGACCAGAAGCGGATCGAAAGCGCGGGCGACGGCATGGGCGCGCGCTTCGCAGGTTTGCTGATCGACGCCGCGATGAGCGTTGGCCGAGAGCGCCGAGCCCTGCCCGGTTTCGAAATACATGACATTGTTGCCGACGGTACTGCGCCGCAGCGACAATCCGGCCTGATGAGCCTGCCCCAGTAGCGCAAGATCGACGCCAAAACTCCGATTGGCTTCTTGCGTGCCCGCGATCGACTGAAACACCAGATCGACCGGCAATCCCTGTTCTATCAACCCAAGCGTCGTCGTCACATGGGCCAGAACGCAGCCCTGCGTCGGAATCTGCAACCGCGTAATGATCTCATCGAGCAGTCGCAAGAGCCTGCCGATGACCGCCGGATCGTCGCTTGCCGGGTTGATGCCGATACAGGCGTCGCCAGATCCCAACAGGAGGCCATCGAGAATCGATGCGGTGATGCCTTTGGCATCATCGAAGGGATGATTGGGCTGCAGCCGCGTGCTCATCCGCCCACGCAGACCAATCGTGTTGCGAAAGGCCGTGGTCACCTCGCATTTTTTTGCGACCAGAATGAGATCCTGATTGCGCATCAGCTTTGAGACCGCCGCGGCCATTTCCGGAGTAACTCCGCGTGATAATTTCCTGAGAACTTCGCCGGTTGCCACGTCGGAGAGCAGCCAGTCGCGGAAGGAACCAACGGTGAGCGAAGATATCGCCGCGAATGCCGCCACGTCATGGGTATCGAGGATCAGCCGCGTGATTTCATCGTCCTCGTAGGGAATGACGGCTTCATTCAGGAATTGCTTAAGGGGAACTTCGGCCAGCGCGATCCGCGCCGCGATCATTTGTTGGGCGCTATCGGCTGCTATCCCTGCGAGGCGGTCGCCGGAACGCGGCGGCGTAGCCTTGGCCAGGAGATCGCGCAGATCAGCGAAGACATAGGTGGTTGCATCGATGGTGTGACGGTAAACCATGGCAGCTCCGGGCCATCAGCGCTCGTGCACGATGGCCGTCGCAACACTATCAGCTGGGAAGATTCCGTGCAGCCGGGATGGCCGTCAGGAATAACTCAATAATTATTTGATATTAAACACCAATTATTCGATCAGTTTTTTGTCAGCCCCTCCTACCCCCAACAGCGGGGCTACAATCATGCAATCGCGCGACGTTCCCGAATTAGGTAAAGGTTTAATGATTTATACATGAACATTTTAGATAGTTATTAGACGGCCGACGGAGCTGACCGGCCCCCTGGGGGAGGCTCTTCTAGGGGAGGCCCTTCGATGCCTGAAACAGTGAAGTCTCGCGGCCCCTCGTCTGGCCACGCCATTGCGTCCCGGTTTTCGCTCGCAGTCAGGCTGTACTCGATCTTCGCGCTATTCGCTCTTTTGACCGCAGCGATTACTGCACTGTCCGACTATAACACCCGTCGGAACGCGGAACTTACGCAGGCAATCGAGACCGCGAGCCACGCCGCTCTCAACGTCGACCGCGTCAATTCGCTGGTTTATGCGGTCGTGATGGAATCCCGGGGCGTCTATATGTCGACGGAACCTGACGTCGTGAAAAAATATGGCGAAGGGCTTCTCAGGTTCAACGATCAAATCCTTGCGGTCGTCAAAAACTGGGAATCGATCGTCCAGGCTGACGACGCCGAGCAATTTGCCGTCCTCAAGAAACGCATCGAGCAGTTCGTCGACTTCCGCAGGGAACTGGTTCGCCGCGGAATCGAAATTGGCTCGGCCGCAGGCCGGGAATGGGGCGACAACGACGCCAATCGCACCGTGCGTTCCGCTCTCAACAAGGACCTCGAAGCGCTATCCAAGGTCTATGCCGAACGCGGTAACCAGATCGCCCGGCAAGGCGACGTCAACCGCACCATGGCTTTTGTCCTGACCGGTCTCGGTGGCCTGGCGCTGGTCATTGTCGGCATTGGCGTCCTGATCATCTCGCGCTCGGTGGCGCGGCCACTTTCGGTCATCACCGCCACCATCAAGCGGGTCGCCGAGGGCGCCGAAAATGTCGAGGTTCCGCATACCGATCGAGCCGACGAGATCGGCGCACTGGCGCGGGCGATTCAGATCTTCCAGGAAGCAATGGACCGCAACCGCAATCTCAATTCGCAGATCTTGCTGGATTCCAGGTCGCGAGAAGAACGGGCCCAGCACATTGAAACGTCGGTAGAAGCGTTCCGGGGGGCGATCGGAACTGTGCTGCGCGCGGTCACCGATAATGCCTCGGCGATGCGCGATACTGCGCAGTCCATCACCAAAGTGGCATCGGATGCAAGCGGACGCGCTGTCGCCGCCGCCGGCGCAACCGAGCAAGCCTCCAGCAATGTGTACGCCGTCGCCAGTGCCGCCGAGGAATTGTCGACTTCGGTCGAAGAGATAGGCCGCCAGGTCCGTCAATCTGCAGGCGTAGTCGAGCAGGCCGGACTGCGGACCGAAAAGTCGGTCGTCGAAATTGAAAGTCTCGCCGCAGCAACCCAACGCATCGACGGCGTATTAAATCTGATCCAGGCGATCGCCGAACAAACCAATCTTCTGGCGCTCAATGCGACCATCGAGGCCGCACGCGCCGGCGAGGCCGGTCGCGGCTTCGCCGTGGTCGCTCACGAGGTCAAGACACTGGCCGGACAAACCGCAAAGGCGACCTCTGAAATAGGTCAGAACGTCAGCATGATCCAGGCATCGACGCGGAATGCCGTCGAAGCCGTACGTGAAATTGGCAACGCCGTGCGCGACATCAACGAGGTCACCTCGAACATCGCCGGCGCCGTTGAGCAACAGGATGCCGCAACGCGCGAGATATCTTCAAACGCGCAATTGGCAGCCCAGGGAAACGAGACCTTGGTCGCCAACATCGGCTCACTCAGCGACGCCATTGGCGAGACCAACAAGGCCGCGACATCGGTGCTCTCGGCCTCCAGCGACCTGACCTCCACCGCGGAAATTCTGTCGCGCGAGGTCGACAAATTCTTTCACAATCTGCGTGCCGACTCATTCGACCGCCATGGCGATGCCGTACGGCGGACCGGGACTGCAGGTAGTTGAGAGCTCGGTCAAGGAGGCGCGGGCCGGATGGCAACCCTAGACGTGGCGGCCTGCCGCGTATCCGGACGACCAGGCCCACTGAAAATTGAAGCCGCCAAGGTGACCGGTGACATCAACGACTTCCCCAATGAAATGTAGCCCGGGGATCGACCTCGTTTCGAATGTTTTCGAAGAAAGTCCTGAGGTATCGACGCCGCCCAGCGTCACCTCTGCGGTCCGATAGCCCTCGGTCCCGTTTGGCCTGACGCGCCACTGCTTAACGGCCGCAGCGACGTTCAAAAGATGCATATCGGAGAAATCGGCGATGCGCTCGGGACCTCCGGTCACATCAGCGATTGTGCGGGCGAGCCGCTTCGGAAGGAAGCCGGCCAGGGCGGTAGCCATTTCCTGCCTGGGATGATCGCCGCGCAATCTTTTCAGCCCGGCCAAGACATCGATCCCCGGCGCCATGTCGACGATGATGTCATCGCCATCACGCCAATAGGAAGATATCTGCAGGATTGCCGGGCCGCTCAACCCGCGATGCGTAAAGAGCAACGCCTCATCGAAAGATATCTTGCCGCGACTTACGACGGCATCGACCGAGACGCCGGACAGATCCTTGAATTGCGCAAGCAGCGCGGCATCGAACGTCAGGGGCACCAGCGCCGCCCGTGGCGGCACGATTTTCAAGCCGAATTGCTCTGCAATTTTATATCCGAATCCACTCGATCCCATTTTCGGAATTGAAGGGCCGCCGGTTGCGACCACCAGCGATCGGCAGCGATACTCTCCCTGGTCGGCGACAACGGCAAAGCCATTTTCGTTTTTGGCGATTGCAGCGACGCGGACCCCCAAACGAAGTTGCACGCTGGCCTTGCCGCATTCCTCAAGCAGCATCTCGATGATTTGCCGAGACGAGCCGTCGCAGAATAATTGCCCTCGCGTCTTCTCGTGATAGGCAATGCCGTAGCTCTCGACCAGCGCAATGAAGTCGCTTTGCGTGTAGCCGTTCAGCGCCGAGTTGCAAAAGCGCGGATTGTCCGAGAGAAAATTCGCAGGGCTCGTGTGCAGATTGGTGAAGTTGCATCGCCCGCCTCCGGAGATGCGAATCTTCTCGCCCGGGTGCCGCGACTGCTCAAGCACCAGCACCCTGCGCCCGCGTTGGCCGGCTACTGCCGCGCACATCAAGCCCGCGGCTCCCGCCCCGAGTATGATGACGTCATGGAAGTTCAAGTGCGGATTTCGATCTTGCGTCATTCCACCAGCAGCACATCCACCGCAACCGCAAGCTTTTGCTTGCGCGATCCCACGATGATGCCGTCGACCGGCGAGACATCGGAAAAATCCCGTCCCACAGCCAGGACGATGTGATCGTTCTCGACGAGAAGATCATTGGTCGGGTCGAAACCGACCCACCCGATCTCAAGACCGCACCACAGCGAGACCCAAGCGTGTGTCGCGTCCGCTCCTTGCAGGCGCGGCTTGCCCGGCGGCGGGATGGTGCGCAGATAGCCGCTGACATAGGCGGCCGGCAATCCGAGGCCGCGCAGGCCTGCGATCATCACATGGGCGAAATCCTGGCAAACGCCATGGCGCCTTTCGAATACTTCGTTGAGGGGCGTGGAGATGACGGTCGCTTTCGGGTCGTACTTGAAGTCGGTGCGGATCCGGTGCATCAGATCGACCGCGCCGGCGAGGATTCCGTTCGCCGGCGGGAAGCTTGCGGACGCGTATGCGGTGACCGGCTGCTGGACCGGCACCAGCGGGCTTGCAAAGACGTAGCCTATCGGCGACTCCGGGCCGAGAGTGGTGGCCTCGAATGCCACGTCCCGGACGCTCTCCCACGCGGGACTTTGCGCATCCCGGCCCGGGGCGCGGCGGGAAACCGAAACCCGCGAACGGGAATCGATACGCAGGTTTCTGTGCGGGGTTTCGATGATGATGTTTTCGGTATGCGTCCCGAAAAAATCGCGGCGTACCGTGCGGTCCACAGGTCGCGGCCTGACATCGACACTGTGCGAGAGCAATTGCTGTCCGTCCCCGCTTCTAGGCTCCAGCCGCAGCGAGCACCGCGCGAAACTGACCGGATTTTCGTAACTGTAGGTGGTGACGTGACGGATGTCGTAGATCACGCGAGGCCCGTCAGCTTTTCAGGCCGGCTCGCATTGGGCCCGTGCGGAAAATAATGCGACCCGATGGCATCGGCGAGGTTGAGCAGATCCTGCTCCAGCGCGAACAGCGTTTTGGTATCGAGTGCGGCGGCCTCCGCGGTCGTCAGCGTCGCCTGCAGGGCGACGGCCAGACGTTGCGGCCGCTCGATCAATCCTCCCTCCTTCAGGGTCGGCAGGCTGGCGATGTGATCGTTCAGCGCGGAGACCTGAAACGCGACCGACCGCGGATTGTAAGGGTCAAGAACCACGAGATCGCGTACCGGCGCCAGCAGGGGACCGACGAGGTAGCGGGAGCGATAGGTGATCTGGCAATCCACCAGCGTCAGCAGGATGTCGAGATCCTCGCCGCCGGCTTCATCGTAGGCGAACTGGCGCGCGAAACGCACGGTGTTGATCGCGCGCTCGGCGCGGCGGCCCATTTCGAGAAAACGCCAGCCGGCCGCGCGATTCATGTTTTCCTGCGCCAGCCCAGCGAAGCTCGCGAGTTCCTGCAGCGTCAGTTCGGCGGCGCTGATTACGCCGTCGTCGTCGTCTACCTCCTGGGCGAGGCGTTCAGCCATCTCGGTAATGACCTGCCATGCATCCGGCGAAAGCCGTTCACGCAGCGACGTCGCGGTTCGCTGCGCCGCCCGCACCAGCGACAGGGCCGAGCCGAATTTTTCTTCGCTTTGTAACGCCTCGGCTGCGATCTTCGCCGGCTGCGCCCGCGTCGACTGCGAGGTCGCGCCCCACGTCACAAGAAGCCGCTGGATTCGCTCAACCGAATGATGGGCGATTGACGAGCCCTTGCCGGAATCGCGCTGCGCCCCGAGCGCCCGCACCAGCCGCAACGTCGCTTCGGCGCGCTCAAGATAGCGGCCGAGCCAGAACAGATTGTCGGCGGCGCGGCTCGGGACCCAGCCGGCGATGCGTCTGATCCGTACCGTATCCACCGCCGGAAGCAAGGTTGCGGCCGAAACCGCCTTGTCGGAAACCACCCAGACATCCGCTGCCCGCGCGCCATCACCCATCGACACCGCTCGAGCGTCGAGCTGCTCGGCGATCCGGCAGAAACCGCCGGGCATCATGGTCCAGCCGTTGGGCGTTGCGGCCGCGAAAACCCGCAGCACAAAGGGGCGCGGCGTGATCCGGCCGTTGTCCCACACCGGCGTCGTCGATAGCCGAACCAGCTCCTGACCAACATAATCGATGCCGCGATCCTTGATCGCCGTCTTGAGCCGTTGTCGCTCGCTTGACGACAACTCGCCCGCGAGAACCGGCCCGTTGCCCGGAAAGCCGGGAACGCCTCTGCCGTAGGCGCCCTCGATTGCAACCTCGTCAAGCCGTGACAGCACTTCCTCGCGAGCGGCTTTCTGCCCGCACCACCATGTAGCAATATGCGGCATCTTCAAATCTTCGCCGAAAAAGCGCCGGCTCAGACTGGGCAGGAAGCCCAGCAGCGCCCTCGCCTCCATCACACCCGAGCCCGGCATATTGGCAACGACGACGCCGTTCTTCCGGAGCACATCGATCAGGCCGGGCACGCCAAGCTGCGAGGAGGCGTCGAGCTCCAGCGGATCGAGAAAATTGGAATCCACCCGCCGCAGCAGCACGTCGAGCCGCTTCAGCCCGGCGACGGTGCGGATATGAATGCGGTCGCCGCTGACGGCGAGATCGTCGCCTTCGACCAGCAGAAATCCGAGATAGCGTGCGAGCGTAGCGTGTTCGAAATAGGTCTCACTGAACGCGCCTGGCGTCAGCAGCCCGATGCGCGGCTCGTCGCGGTCGGCGCTGGCACGCAAACTTTCGCGGAACGCTTCGAAGAAGGGCGCGACACGTTCGACGTTCATCGACTTGTAGAGCGTGGTGAAAGCGCGCGACAGCACCAGCCGGTTTTCCAGCGCATAGCCTGCTCCCGACGGAGCCTGGGTCCGGTCGCCCAGCACCCACCAGCGCCCATCGGGCCCGCGGCCGACATCCGCGGCATACAGATTGAGATATCTGCCGCCCGGCGGTTTGATGCCGCATACCGAGCGCAGATATTCAGTGCTGCCAGCGATTGCCGCCGCGGGTATCGCACCTTCGGTCACCAACCGGCCCTCCCCGTAGAGGTCGCCTAGAGCCAGTTCCAGCAATTGCGCGCGTTGGACGATGCCGGCGGTCAACTGCTGCCATTCCGCCTCATCGATGAGGAGCGGCAGATGGCTCAGGGGCCATAGCCGGTCCGCGATTTCGCCGGGCGCGCGATAGGTCACTCCGGCCTCCCTCAGATGCCGGTCGGCGGTAGCGAAGCGCCGCTCGATGTCTGCAGGTGTCAGCGCAGCGAAGGCATCGAAGAACCGGGTCCAGACCGGACGCGGCGCCCCGTCCTGCGCGATGTATTCATCGGGAATTCCCGGCAGGCGAACATAGTCGCGCGTCCAATGCGCCATTCGCCGTTGGCCCGGACGGGTCTTGTTTCCTTGACTGCTCGCCCGAATGCTTTCTTGGCCGTCGTGTCCTGCCATCCCAACTCTCCTGCCCAAAGCCCATTCTCAATGGGGCAGCGGCGTCCTCAAGTCGAGGGTCAAAGGAAATTCAATTGTGCGTTCCTCGCGCGGCGGATCGATCTTGCCGGGCGTATGGCCGTGATCCTGGAACCGGGCGAGCCGCCGCGCCTCAGCTTCGTAGGAATTGACCGGTTTGGTCTCGTAACTGCGTCCGCCGGGGTGCGCGACGTGATACACGCAGCCGCCCAGCGACCGGCCGTTCCAGGTATCAATCAGATCGAACGTCAGCGGCGCATGAACCGGGATGGTCGGGTGCAGCCCTGACGCCGGCTGCCACGCCTTGAAGCGGACACCCGCGACTGCCTCGCCCGAGCGGCCGGTTTCCGTCATCGGCATCCGCCTGCCGTTGCAGGTGACGACGTGGCGGCCTTCGACAAAGGCGTTGGCCTTGACCTGCAACCGCTCCACCGAGGAATCGACGTAGCGCACGGTGCCCCCCGCGGAGTTCTCTTCGCCGAGAACATGCCAGGGTTCGAGCGCCTGACGTACCTCCAGCGCAACGCCGCCATGGTGGACCCGGCCGAACACGGGGAAGCGGAATTCGAGCTGTGCAGCGTACCAATCCGGCGAAAAATCGTAGCCGGATTGTTTCAGCTCAGCGAGCACGCCCAGAAAGTCTTCCCAGAGGAAATGCGGCAGCATGAAACGATCATGCAGCGTCGTGCCCCAGCGCACGAACTTGCCCTGTTGCGGCTCGCGCCAGAGCTTTGCGATCAAGGCCCGCACCAGCAATTGCTGCGCGAGACTCATGCGCGGATCTGGCGGCATCTCCAGCGCGCGGAACTCGACTAGCCCGAGGCGGCCGGTGGCGCCGTCGGGGGAATAGAGCTTATCGATACATATTTCGGCACGGTGGGTATTGCCGGTGATATCGACCAGAATGTGCCGGAACAGGCGATCCACCAGCCACAGCGGGGCTTTGATTCCCGGCGGCGGTACATGGCCCAGTGCGATCTCGAGTTCATAGAGGCCGTCGTGCCGGGCCTCGTCGATGCGTGGCGCCTGGCTGGTGGGTCCGATGAACATGCCCGAGAACAAATAAGACAGCGACGGATGCCGTTGCCAATAGAGCACGAGGCTCCTGAGCAAATCCGGACGGCGCAGGAACGGTGAATCCGCCGGCGTGCCTCCGCCGACCACCACGTGATTGCCGCCCCCGGTGCCGGTGTGCCGGCCGTCGATCAGGAATCTGTTGGCGCCGAGCCGGACCTGGGCTGCGTCTTCGTACAGGCCGAACGTGATATCGACGGCTTCACGCCAGCTCGTCGCCGGCTGGATGTTGACCTCGATCACACCGGGATCAGGCGTCACCTTGATCACCTCGACGCGCGGGTCGAACGGCGGCGGGTAGCCCTCGACATGCACCTGCATCTGCATCTCCCGGGCGGTCGCTTCAACCGCGGTGACCAGTTCCAGATAATCCTCCAACTTCTCCACCGGCGGCATGAACGCGCACAGGATGCCATCACGAATTTCGATCGACATCGCGGTGCGCACGCCGCCACCCCTAAGCTGCTGCTCCTGTACTTCCTGATGCGGCGCGCTTTCGACCGGCGCCACAGCGTCGTACACCGGCAATGCCTCGCGCGGCTCCAGCGGATCCTGCTCGACGATGTAGTGAAATTCCTCAGCGGGAATATGCGGCAGCGAAGCGATCGGCAGCCGCAGTCCCAGCGGGGAATCGCCCGGCGTCAGAAACAGATTGCCGCGCCGCAGCTTCCAGCGCTCGCTGCGCCAGCGGCCGGCATCGGCGTTCCAGCGCTGGATAGGCAAAACGAACCCCTTGGGAACGTTGAGTCCCTGATCGAAAACCCGCGCCATGCGCGAGCGCTCTTCCGGATCGGACAGTTTGGAATCGCTCGGATCGACATTCGGCGGCAACGCTGCTTCCTTTTGCAGCCAGTGGCCCGGGTCTTCGAAGGCCGGCATGATGAACTCGGAATCGACGCCGAGTTTTTCTGCCGTGCCTTCCGCGAAACGCTCGGCGTCTTCAATTCCGGCTTTGTGCGGTCCTTCGATCTTCGCGATCAAATCGGAGTTCTTCCAGATCGGCACGCCGTCCTTGCGCCAATAGAGTCCGAACGCCCAGCGCGGCAGGCTTTCACCGGGATACCATTTGCCCTGCCCGAAATGCAGCAGGCCACCCGGCGCGAACCGCGCCCGCAGGCGTCTGATGAGATCGTCGGCGAGGCCGCGCTTGGTCGGGCCGACCGCGGCGATATTCCATTCCGGCGATTCCAGATCGTCGACGGACACGAAGGTCGGCTCGCCGCCCATCGTCAATCGCACATCGCCGCTTCTGAGATCGGCATCGACCTGCTCGCCGAGCTTGTCGAGGAGCGCCCAGGAATCGTCGGAGAACGGCCGGGTGATCCGCGGCGCTTCGCGGATCCGCCTGACGTTCATCTCGAAGCCGAATTCGACATTGGCGAATCCGACCGCGCCGCTGATCGGCGCTGCCGTACGGTAATGCGGTGTCGCGGCGACGGGAATGTGCCCCTCGCCGGTCAGCATGCCCGAGGTGACGTCGAATCCGATCCAGCCGGCGCCGGGAAGATACACCTCGGCCCAGGCGTGCAAATCGGTGAAATCGTTCTCGACCTCGCGCGGCCCTTCGAGCGGATCGATATCGGGACGCAACTGAATGAGGTAGCCCGAGACGAAACGGGCGGCGAGCCCGAGGTGCCGCAAGATTTGAATCAACAACCATGCCGAGTCGCGACACGATCCCGCGCCCGACTCCAGCGTCTGCTCGGGCGTCTGGATACCCGGCTCCATGCGAATGATGTAGCGAATCTTCTTTTGCAATTGCGCGTTGAGTTCGACCAGAAAATTGACCGTGCTCGGCGCCTCGCGCGGAATGCCCGCAAGGTAGGCGGCTAGCATCGGTCCAGGCGCCGTGGCCGCAAGATAAGGAGCCAGTTCGCGCTTGAGGTCGTCGGTGTAGGTGAACGGAAAACTGTCGGCGGATGGCTCGACGAAGAAATCGAACGGATTGATCACGGTCATTTGCGCCGTGAAGTCGACTTCGATCTTCAGTTCGGTGGCCTTCTCCGGAAAGACAAAGCGGGCCAGCCAGTTGCCCTGCGGATCCTGCTGCCAATTCACGAAATGATTTGATGGCGTTACCTTGAGCGAATAGCTCAGGATCGGCGTGCGCGTATGTGGAGCCGGGCGCAGGCGAATGGTTTGAGGGCCGAGGTCGATCGGACGGTCATATTTGTAGTGCGTGACGTGATGTAGTGCGACGAAGATCGACACAGACTGATAACTCCAGCAGCTTTTTTAAGCAGAACACTGGTTCCGGCGTGGATCAAGCACTAACAACGGGCAACGGTTGCCTATGCTGAGGGCGAATCCTCGTCGTCCCGGCCAGCGAAAGCGCAAGCCTGGAGCCATACCGCGCGATCTATCAATAAAGCAATGCGGCTGACGCCAGGCCCATCACCAGCGCTGATGGTTATGGGTCCCTGCTTTCCCAGGGAGAACATCGAGCTACATCGTCGCGCCCAGCACCCATGGCGCGAATTCGGCACCGCCGAAATCGAAACTCTCGCTCTTGGTCGGCTGTCCCGAGGCGGTTTTCAGCATCAGCTCGAAAATGCGCTGGCCGCATTGCTGCACCGTCTCCTCGCCGTCGAGGATGGTGCCGCAATTGACGTCCATGTCGTCTTCCATGCGTCTGAACATCGAAGAATTGGTGGCGAGCTTGATCGACGGCGCGGGCTTGCAGCCGAACACGCTGCCGCGGCCGGTGGTGAAGCAAACGAGGTTGGCGCCCCCGGCCACCTGTCCGGTCGCCGCGACCGGGTCATAGCCCGGCGTGTCCATAAACACGAAACCCTTCTTGGTGATCTCTTCGGCGTAGTTCACGACATCCACCAGATTGGTGCTGCCGGCTTTCGCCATCGCGCCGAGCGATTTTTCCAGGATCGTGGTGAGCCCGCCGGCCTTGTTGCCGGGACTCGGATTGGCGTTCATCTCGGCGCCTTCGCGCTCGGTGTATTCCTCCCACCAACGCATCAGCGCAACCAGTTTTTCTCCGACCTCGCGGCTGACCGCGCGGCGCGTCAGCAGATGCTCGGCGCCGTAAGTCTCCGGCGTTTCCGACAGGATCACGGTGCCGCCGTGCCGCACCAGGAGATCGCTCGCAGCGCCCAGCGCCGGATTGGCGGAAACGCCGGAATAACCATCGGAGCCGCCACATTGCAACGCTACCGTCAACTCGCTCGCCGATACCGGTTCGCGCTTCACATTGTTCGCATCGGTGAGCGCCTCGCGCACAAAGGCGACGCCGGCTTCGACGGTCTTGCGGGTGCCGCCGATTTCCTGAATTTCCAATTCGCGCAAGCGTCCTGCGAGCTTCTGCTCTTTCATCAGCCCGCCGATCTGGTTGACCTCACAGCCGAGCCCGAGCACGACGACGGCGGAAAAATTCGCGTGCCGCGCATAGCCGCCGAGGGTGCGGCGCAGGATCGTCAGCGGCTCGTTCTGCGTCATGCCGCAGCCGGTTTTGTGCGTGAGCGCCACCACGCCATCGACGTTGGGGAAATCCGCCAGCGGGTTGTCACCGGTGAACGGATTCTTCTTGAAGATATCCGCGACCATGCCGGCGACATGCGCGCTGCAGTTCACCGATGTCAGGATGCCGATGTAGTTGCGGGTCGCGACCCGGCCATCGGGCCGGCGGATGCCGTCGAATGTCGCGGGAAGATCGAAATTCGGCGTCGGCGTGACGTCGACGCCGAAGGCATAGTCCTTGGCAAAATCGCCCATCCCGCAATTCTGGGTATGGACATGCTGACCCGGCGTGATCGGCGATGTCGCAAAGCCGATGATCTGGCCGTAGCGGCGGATCGGCTCGCCGACCGCGATCGGGCGGATTGCCACCTTGTGGCCCGCGGGAATCCGTTCGACGGTGGTCACGCCCTCCGCCACGACCATGCCGGGCGGCAGGCTTGAGCGTGCAATCAGCACGCCATCATCGGGATGCAGTCGAATGACAGGCGCTGGGGTCATGGGCGTCTCCCGATCAGTTGGCGATTAGCGAATAGCGAATGACGTACTAAACCACTCGCAACTCGCCGCACCTTGGTCATGCTTTGCCGTTCGAATCCTTGCGGGTCTGGGCAATCTGCATCTTGGCGTAGGTCGCCATCAACCCGCTTTCATTAGACAACGTCACGAGCTTAAAGCCCATGTTAATCGCCCTTGTCGCACCAACCGCGCCACTGCAGTGAATGCCCGGGTAGATGCCGCGTTTGCCGCATTCCTTTACCAGCTTCTCGTAGATCTTCAGAATCTCGGGCTCTTCGCGATCCAGCTTCGGTACCAGACCATAGGAGAGGCCGAGATCGGACGGGCCGACATAGACGCCGGCAATGCCATCGACATCGAGAATGGATTCCATGTTCTCGACCGCGGTTTTCGTCTCCATCATCGGAATGCACAGCGTCTCGGCGTTCGCAGTCTCCTGATACGCGCCTGCCGAGCCGTACATGCCGGATCGGATCGGGCCATTGCTGCGGGTGCCGCGCGGTGGATATTTGCAGTAGGCGACGAAGTTTTCGGCCTCTGCCTTCGTGTTGATCATCGGACAGATCACGCCATAGGCGCCGCCGTCCAGTACCTTGCCGATAATGCCAGGTTCGTTCCACGGCACCCGGACCATCGGCGTCACCGGATGTCCGTTCATCGCCTGGAAGCACTGAACCATCGATTGGTAATCCTGTACGCCATGCTGCATATCGACGGTGACGCTGTCGAAACCGCACTGCGCGATCACTTCGGCGGAAAATCCTGAAGGAATTGCAAGCCAGGCGTTCACCACGGCCTTGCCCGAGGCCCAGACTTTCTTGACGTTGTTTGCCATTGGTCGCGTTTCCCTTTGCCCTTAGTTATCGTTGGTTGAATTTCGTTGAACGGCCCCAGCGGCTAGCTGACGGCGCGCTGAATGCTCACCTCGCTCACGCCGACTTCGCGCGCGGTGTTCACTATCGCCGCCCAGGTATCATCAGGCAAGGGCACGCCGTTTTTGGTGCGTTCCGCGCGCATTTTCCTCTCGGGATCGCCGGGGATCAGCACGGCATCAACGCCGGCAACCGGCTTGGTCGCCCTGATAAAATCGACATAACGCGAGATCTCGCCGTCGAAGAAATTGCTGGTATCGACCACTTTGGGATCGACATAAACAGCGAACATGCCATTGGCGAAGCGCCGGTCCGGCGCGGTCGCGCCGGTGCCGGTCAGCGCACCCCCGAGCAATTCGCAGATTAGCGCCAGACCCGAGCCCTTGTGCTCGCCGAAGGCGCGGATCGCTCCTGTACCTTGGGTGTAGTCGCGCGTTCCCTCCGCGCTGTGCGGCCCGTAGAGCACTGCCGGATCTTCACTCAAGCTGCCGTCGGAGTCGATCAGCGCGCCCTTCGGCAATTTCTTGCCGCCGCGGCTTGCGACGAGCACCTTACCTTCGGCGACGATCGAGGTGGCGAAATCGAGCACAATCGGATCCTGCCCCTGGCGGGGAATGCCGACGCAATATGGCGCGGTCGACAGCCGCTTCTGGACGCCGCCAAAGGGAGCCACCAGCAGCGAGCCCGCGGCGTTGACGAAATGGATCGACACCAGCCCTTCGGCGGCTGCCATCTCAGCCCAGTCGCCGACGCGACCGATATGCCCGGCATTGCGCAACGCGACGGCAGCAAGCCCCGACGCCTTGCATTTTTCGATACCGATCGCGACTGCCTGCGGCGTGACGGTTTGTCCATAGCCGAACTTGCCGTCGACGACCGCAAGCGACGGCGTATCGACGACGAGTTCGACGGTTTGGTCGGGAACGACCGAGCCCATCTTTTTCCACCTGATGTAGACCGGCACCCGGATCACGCCGTGGCTGTCATGCCCGGTGAGATTCGCAGTCGTCAGATAGGTCGCAATGCGCTTTGCTTCTTCAGGCGAGGATTCAGCATGAGCGAAAACGTCCGCAACGAAGTTGACCAGATTTTGAAGCTGTATAGTGACCATGATCCGTTGCTCGCTCTTAGGCGCTTGCTTTGGCATGACCGCCGAGATAGGCGGCGCGAATGGCTTCGTTGCCCCATAACTCGTCGGGCTTGCCGCCCAATACGATGCGGCCGGTTTCCAGGACGTAGCCATGATCGGCCACCGAAAGGCCCATGCGCGCGTTCTGCTCGACAAGCAAGACGGTGGTGTTGCGCCGGATCTCCGAGATGATCCGGAATACGGCCTGCACGATAACCGGAGCAAGGCCGAGCGATGGCTCGTCGAGCAGCAGCAGCCGCGGCTTCGCCATCAGGCCGCGCGCCACCGCGACCATCTGCAATTGCCCGCCCGATAACGTCCAGCCCAGCGCATTGGAAAACGACCTGATATCCGGAAACAGATCGAACATGGCGTCCGCTTCGCGCGACAGCGCCGATTTCGCGATGCGCCGGTTCGAGGCGCCCAGCATGATGTTTTCCTTGACCGACAGACCCGGGAAAATCCGTCGTCCCTCGGGAACGTGAGAGATACCGAGACGGACGATCGCCTCCGGTCCAAGGCCGACGATCGACTTGCCGTCAAACAGGATTTCGCCGGCCGCCGGCTTTGCCAATCCCGATATTGCCCGCAGCGTCGTTGATTTGCCGGCGCCATTGGCGCCAAGCAGGGTCACCACCTGCCCCTCATCGACGCTGAGCGAGACGCCACGCAGCGCTTCGATCTCGCCATACAAGACAATCAGATCGTTGATTTCGAGCAGCGGCATTATTCGGTTCCGAGATAGGCGGAGACGACGTCGGGATGGCGCAGCACTGCCATGGATTCGCCGTCTGCGATGCGACGTCCGAAATTAAGCACGGTGATGTGCTGGGCCGCTTCGCTGACCAGCGTCATGTCATGATCGATGATCAGGATCGTCAGGCCTTGCGCGGCGATGCGCTTGAGCAGTTCATGCAGCTCGAGCTTCTCGCTCGAGTTCAGGCCGGCCGCGGGTTCATCGAGCAGCAACAAGGTCGGATTGGCGGCGAGTGCGCGGGCGATCTCGATCAACCGCTGATGCCCGTAGGAAAAGCTTGAGATCAGTTCGTTAGCGCGACTGCCCAGGCCCACGAAGGTCAACGCGGACATTGCGCGCTCGTTAAGCGCGTCCTCTCCCCTTGCGCCGATCAGCGCATTGCCGGGCCGTTCGGCGCCGATCACCACGTTCTCCAACGCGGTCATCGAGCGGAACAGCCGGATGTTTTGAAACGTCCGTCCCAGCCCCGTGGCAGCGCGCTGATGCGGCGGCATATCCGTCAAATCCGTACCGTCGAGGGTGACCCGGCCCGCCGTCGCCTTGTAGAGGCCGGACAGCACATTCAGCGTCGTGGTCTTGCCTGAGCCGTTCGGCCCGATCAGCGCGTGGACGCTGCCGCGCCTGACCGCGATATCGACGTCATCGACGGCCTTGAGACCACCGAAATATTTCGAGAGACCTTTGACTTCGAGGACCGTGTCGCCTCCGACCGTCGCGGGAACCAGCTGCAGCGCCGGACCGGCGGCACGCGCCTTTGCCTTGGCGCGCCAGCGCTCGGTTGCGATGTTGACGAACCCCCAGATGCCGTCGGGCATGTAGCGGATGATGAGAATAACCGACAAACCGTAGATCGCCAGGTACAGTCCGGGAACACTTTTCAAAAACCGCAGCCATTCCGGAATCAGGATCAGCAAACCCGTGCCAATGGCGGACCCTATCGGCGAGGCGACGCCGCCAAGCAAGGACATGGTGAGGAACACGACCAACTCGGCAAAGGAGAATTGATCCGGGCTCACATAGGCGAAACCGCCCGCGAACAGACCGCCGGCCAATCCACCCAATACCGCGCTCAGTGCAAAGGCGGAAACCTTGGTGCGAAATACGTCGATGCCGACGACGCCGGCGGCGAGTTCGTTATCGCGCACCGCGCGCATGGCGCGCCCGAGCCGGGTATTCGATAGATGCCAGACGCAATAGCCAACCAGCGCCAGCATGGCGACACAGAAGGCCAGATACGACTGCGAGGACTGGAACAGATCGGGCCGGCCGATTCGCGGGACGCCGTCCGGGCCATGCGTGAGCCAGATGGTGTTGATCATGATCAGGGTAACGATCTGCTGAAAGGAAATCGTCACCATCGCAAGATAGTGGCCGCCAAGCCGCAACGTCGACATGCCCAGCAGCGCGCCCGCCAATAGCGCGATGACGCAGCCGGCCATAAGACACAGCCAATAGCTGAGATGGTAGTCCGACGTTCCCAGGCCGACGGCATAGGCGCCCAAACCGAAGAATGCCGCTTGCGCCAGATTGATCTGGCCGCACAGGCCGAGCACGACCGAGAGGCCGAACACCGCGATCGCAAAGGTCGTTGCCTGCATCAGGATGTTATGGATGTAGCCGTCGAACTGCATCGTGGCGGCGAGTGTCACCAGGATCGCCGCGCCAATGAAATACGGCAGGTGACGCAACAGCAGCGGTTTTGCGCGCGCGGTGGACACAGCCATCGCCATATTTTCGCTGGGGGCGCTCATGCTTTCTCCGCGACGCGCTCGCCGAAGATGCCCTGAGGCCGGAACACCAGAAACAGCACCAGCACGAGGAAGGCGAAGCCATCCTTGTAGGGTACCGAAATATAAGCCGCACCGAAGGTTTCGATGATGCCGAGCGCCAGTCCGCCGATGATCGCACCGGCGACGTCGCCGAATCCGCCGATGATGGTGGCGGCGAAGGCTTTTAGCGCAATCGTCGATCCCATCTGGATCGATACGAACAGTATCGGCGCCACCAGAATACCCGCCAGTCCTCCAAGCACCGCAGAGTAGATGAAGGTGATCATGATCATGGTCGACACGGAAATACCAAGCAGTGAGGCCATCTCCTTGTCCTGCGATGTCGCCTGCAGCTTCTTGCCGAGCATCGTGCGCTCGAAGAACCAGTAATTGAACACCACGAGGATCATCGTCACCGCAATAATCAGCAGATACTGGCTGTCGAGATAAACAGGCCCAAGCTGGATGCCGGGTGTCTCGAACCATCCCTCCAGCACCTGGGGTTGCGGGCCGTAGATCGCGAGCACGGAATTGGCGAGCAGGATCGACGCGCCGATAGTCGCGATAATGACCGGTAAGAAGGTGCGGTGACGAAGCGGATAGTAGACGCCGAGATTGAAGATCGCCCCCAGCAGCGCCATGCCTGCCAGCGCCAGCAGGAACGACAGCCAGTACGGCCATCCCAGATCGACGGCGAACACCACCATGAGATAGGCGGCGACCATCGAGAATTCGCCCTGCGCGAAATTTACTACATTGGTGGCGCGGAAGATCAGCACGAAACCGAGCGCGACCAGCGCGTAGACTGCGCCAATGCCAATTCCGGTAAAGAGCAGTTGCAGTACGAGGTCCATGAAAACGCTCGGTGGGAGAAACTGGCGGCTCTGCGGTTGTTGGTATGGCCGCGGGGCAAACTCGGTAGATCGATCAGGGCAACGCGAAGGGCTGCATGGGCATTGAATCGCGTATTGACGAGCGCCGGCCCCTCCACATCGGGAGCGGCCGGCAACGCGATCAATCGTTGAAGTCAATATGCTTGTCGTAAACGATCGTACCCTTCTCGTTCCTCACGACATTGTAGCCGTGCAGCCCGTCGCCGTTCTGGTCAAAATTATACTCACCTTCCGCACCGGGGAACTTTTTCAGCGCGAGGATCGCCTCACGGATTTTCGTGGGATCGGTCGAGCCGGCCTTGTTGATCGCCGCTGACAGTATGGTGACGGCATCATATGGCCACGCACTCTGGTTATCCGGCGCGGTCTTGTAGGCGTCGCGATAGGCCTTGCCGAAGGCCTTCGAAGCCTCGCTGGAATCTTCGGCGTAATCCGCCACGCCATAGGTACCGAACAGGGCGGGACCCGCCAGCTTGGTCGACGACACCGCCACCACGGACGGCGAACCCACCCAGGGAATATTGACGCCGAGCTGGCGCAGCTGGCGGGCGAAAATGCCGAGGTCGTTTTCGAACGTGAAATATGTGCCGAGCACGTCCGCGCCGGACTGCTTCACGGCCAGCACGACCGGCGTGAAATCTTGGCTCTGGTTGGCGTAACCCTGATCGAGGACGGGCGGCGCGCCAAGTTTGCCCAATGCTTCCGACAGCGCCTTGCCGCCAGCAGTGCCGAACGCGTCGGTTGAATGAACGATCGCCCATTTTTTCTTGCCGAGCGTGTTGACGCCGTAATCGGCGATGACGCGGCCGGAGTAACTGTCATTTGGGCGGAAGCGGAATAACCAGGGATTGCCCATATGGGTCAGATCCGGATTGGTGCCGCCAATCATCACCGGTTTGCCGAGCTTCAACACATCGGGCGCCATCGCAAGCACCTGGGTCGAACGGATCGATCCAAGAAACGCCACGATATCCGGTTGCGCGGCCAGTTTCGAAAATGCCAGCACGATGCCCGGATTGGTGGTCTGGTCGTCCTCGGTAACGAGTTCGACTTGCTTGCCGAGTACGCCGCCGGCCTTGTTCACCGCGGCGAGCGCAAGCTTCGCACCATTCTGCGCCCAAAGGCCCTGCTCGGCCGCGGGACCGGTCACCGGCACGCACATGCCGATCTTGATGGTCGCGCCCTGAGCGTGTGCGCTGCCGATAACATAAGGTGCGGTAATACCAACGGCCAGCCCGGCCGTGAAGTCGCGTCTCGTAAGCTTCATCCATTCCTCCCTAAAGGCCAACTTCAGTGTCGGCCTCTTTTGAATCCGTTCGCGTGTCTACGGCGTGTCGCAGCAAGTGTAAATTGATATCGCATCAATTCAGCGTAGGCGCGTTTTGAGCGCCCACGCAGCAAGCGAACAATCGACGTCTCCGCCGGCGCATGATGCCCGCGCACCTCAAGGGCGAATTGATGGTGCGGCGCTTTGCTCAAACAATAAGCACCCGCGGAAGCTATGCGGTGCATTCACGGCATCATGCAAATTTGCTTTCACTCGAATTCGCCAGCCTCGTCATTTCGTTCGCCACTCACCCGCAACTCCGAGAGGCTGCTCTCGAGCGCGTGCAGCATATCCTGCAGCTCGGCGAGCTTGCGCGCGCCGTAACGCGAGCTGATGGCTGCGTAGATTGCTTCGGATGACGGCGCGACTGCCTCGATCAGCTTCAAACCCCTCGCAGAGATCGACACGACCCCCCGGCGCAGATCGGCCTTCGCCACCTGGCGTTCGATCAGATGACGCGCTTCCAGGTCGCGCAGAATTCGGGAAAGGCTCGGGCCGAGCAGAAATGCAACACGGGCGAGTTCCGTAACCTCGATGCCGTCGATCGAGGCGAGCGCGCGCAGGATCCGCCATTGCTGTTCGGTCAGGCCGTGATTGCGCAGCGAGGGACGGAAATGCCGCATGACGGCCTCGCGCGCACGCAGCAGCGACATCGGAAGCGAGCGGGAAAATTCGCGCATCGGCACACGCCGGACGGCGGCCTTGCCAGCCGCATTCGAATGGGCATTTCCGGGCGATTTTCTCCGCGCCATGATCAATCGTCCATTTGAGCCCAACAAGTCCGCCGGTTTGCGCCGCAACAATCATCACCGGTTCCGTTTGATCTGATACATTTAACATGTTAATCAGATTTCGGCATCCCCTTTTCGTGCTCCCGCGTAAGTGGCTACGACCCAGAATGGCATTGACCAAAGACGATATCCGTCTCGCCGCCGGTCGCGCCGCTCGGACTTGCGCTCGAGCCCGGTCAGGTGGTGCTGGCGGGATCGTTTGTTCGCCCGATTGAGACCCGAAAAGGCGACACGATTCAGGCCGACTATGGTCCGTATGGTACGGTCAGTTGTTACTTCGCCTGACGCCGACAACCCTGAAGAACGATCGGGAGTGATCCGGACATGCCGCATTTCACCCTTGAATATTCATCCAATCTCGATGCCCGTGTCGATATGGGCAAGGTCGTCGAAGTGGTCCGCAAGGCCGCGGTGGAGACCGGCATCTTCCCGCTGGGCGGCATTCGCGTCCGCGCGATCCGCTGTGAGCACTATGCGATCGCCGACGGCAGCGCGCATTTCGGATTTCTCGATATGGTGCTTCGGCTTGGCGAGGGGCGTGATCTCGCGGCCCGCAAGAAGGCTGGTGAGCATATCTTCAAGGCGCTCTCCGACTATCTCGACCCAGTTTTCGCCGGCAGCAAATTCGCACTGTCGTTCGACATGCGGATCAACGACAAGGAAACCAGCTGGAAGCGCAACAACATCCACGACGCACTGAAAACGGAGGCCGCGCATGGATAAGGTCGCTCCGAAAACGACGGATGCGTTTCAGATCAATCGCGATCGCGCCGCCCCGTTGCTTGCAAAACTGCAAGCCGACGGCATCGGGCACATGATCGACGGCAAGGTGGTGCCTTCGATCTCGGGCGCAACCTTCGAGACGAAGTCGCCGGTCGATCGCGCGGTGCTGGCGACCGTCGCGCGCGGCAGTGGTGAGGACATCGATCGTGCCGCGACGACCGCGGCGCAGGCCTTCAAGGCCTGGCGCGACATGCCGGCGGCCATGCGAAAGAAACTTCTGCATCGCGTCGCCGATGCGATCGAGGACCGTGCCGATGATATCGCCGTGCTCGAATGCATCGATACCGGTCAGGCCCATCGCTTCATGGCCAAGGCCGCGATCCGCGGCGCCGAGAACTTCCGCTTTTTCGCCGACAAATGCACCGATGCCCGCGACGGTTTAAACATGCCGAGCGAAGAGCACTGGAACGTTTCGACGCGGGTGCCGATCGGCCCGGTCGGCGTGATTACGCCCTGGAATACGCCGTTCATGCTGTCGACCTGGAAGATCGCACCGGCGCTCGCCGCCGGCTGCACGGTCGTCCACAAGCCGGCGGAATGGTCGCCGGTCACTGCCGACCTGCTGGCGCGGCTGGTAAAACAGGCCGGTCTGCCGGACGGCGTTCTCAACACCGTGCACGGCATCGGGGAAGAAGCCGGCAAGGCGCTGACCGAGCACCCCGTGATCAAGGCGATCGCGTTCGTCGGCGAAACCACGACCGGCGCCGCGATCATGGCGCAGGGCGCGCCGAGCCTGAAGCGCGTGCATTTCGAACTCGGCGGCAAGAACCCCGTGATCGTGTTCGACGACGCCGATCTCGACCGCGCGCTCGATGCGGTCGTGTTCATGATCTATTCGCTCAATGGCGAGCGCTGCACCTCCTCGAGCCGGCTGTTGATCCAGCAAAGTATCGCGGAGAAATTCATCGAAAAGCTCACGGCGCGCGTGAAAGCCTTAAAGGTCGGACATCCGCTCGATCCCACGACCGAAATCGGGCCGCTGATTCACGAGCGCCATCTCGAAAAGGTCTGCGCCTATTTCGATGTCGCTCGAAAGGATGGCGCGGTAATCGCGGTGGGAGGCAAGCCGCATGACGGACCCGGCGGCGGGCACTATGTGCAGCCCACGCTCGTCACCGGCGCGCATGCCAAAATGCGCGTCGCGCAGGAGGAGGTGTTCGGACCTTTCCTGACGGTGATCCCGTTCAGCGACGAGAGCGACGCTGTCGAGATCGCCAACGCCGTCCAGTACGGGCTCACCGGTTATGTCTGGACGTCAGATATGGGCCGCGCGCTTCGCGTTGCCGACGCGCTGGAAGCCGGCATGATCTGGCTGAATTCCGAGAACGTCCGGCATTTGCCGACCCCGTTCGGCGGCATGAAATCATCGGGCATAGGCCGCGACGGCGGCGACTATTCATTCGACTTCTACATGGAAACCAAACACGTCTCGCTCGCGCGGGGAACGCACAAGATTCAACGCCTTGGAATACCCTCATCCTGAGAAGCGGCCGTTTGGCCGCGTCACGAAGGATGAGCCGCGCAGACCGCATGGTTCGAGACGGCGCATAGGCGCCTCTTCGCCATGAGGAAGACAAGACAGCTTTGAGAACCAGGACATCATATGCCCATCCCGCAGCACATCTTCGATCCGCCGTTCAACATCATCAGATGCAGCCACGTCGTACTCGACGTGGCGGATCTCGGTGCCAGCCGTAAGTTTTATGAAAACACCGTCGGGCTCCATGTCGAAGATGGCGACGACAAGGCGGTGTACTTACGTGGCAGCGAGGAACACCAGCATCACTCGCTGGTGCTCCGCAAGGCAGCGACCGCCGCCTGCGGCCGCCTGGGTTTTAAGGTCGGCAACGCGCAGGATCTCGACAAGGCCGCGGCGTTCTTTTCGGAAAATGGCATAGCCTACGCGTTTGCCGAACAGCCGTTCCAGGGCCGCACGCTGCAGTTCACCGATCCGTTCGGGTTCCAGATCGAACTCTACGCCTCGATGGAGAAGCGTCCGCATCTGTTGCGCCGCTACGATCTCTACAAGGGTTGCCACCCGCAGCGGCTCGACCACTTCAACGTGTTCGCCGCCGAAGTTCAGGATACCGTCGAGTTCTATGCGCGCCTCGGCTTCCGGTTGACCGAATACGCCGAGGAAGACGGGCCGAACGGCCGGATCGCGGCGGCCTGGATGCATCGCAAGGGCAATGTGCATGACTTTGCCATTACCAACGGCAAGGGCCCTCGCCTGCACCATTTCGCCTACTGGGTACCAACCGCGATGAACATCCTGCATCTGTGCGACGTGATGGCCTCGAGTGGTTTTCTCAAGAACATCGAACGCGGGCCCGGACGCCACGGCATTTCCAATGCATTCTTCCTTTATATTCGCGACCCCGATGGCCACCGTATGGAGCTCTACACCAGCGATTATTTCACCATGGACCACGATCATGAGCCGATGCGCTGGTCGCTGAAGGATCCGCGGCGGCAAACGCTGTGGGGGGCGCCCGCGCCGCGCTCCTGGTTTGAGCAGGGATCGCCGTTTGCCGGTCAGGCGATACGCGAACCGCTGTTTGTCGCAGATGTCACCATCGCCGACTGATTTCTTGATCGAACCGGACACCTGATGACCCCTCCCCGCCTTGCAACCTTCTCCGTCGACGGTTCAACCATATACGGCGCCGTGGCCGAAGGCGGGATCGTCGATCTCTCGGCGCGCCTTGGGAAAGAATATCCGACGCTGCGGGAAGCGATCGCCGCCGGTGCCCTGATCAGGCTTGCCGAGGAAGCCGCGCGGCGTTCGCCGGATCACGCGCTGGATAAGATCACCTGGCTGCCGCCAATTCCTTCGCCGGAAAAGATCATCTGCATCGGCGTCAATTATCCCGATCGTAACGCGGAATATAAGGACGGCCAGGACGCGCCGAAATATCCCAGCATGTTCATGCGCACCCCGCGCTCGTTCGTCGGCCACCTCGCGCCGCTGGTTCGCCCGCGCGCCTCGCCACAGCTCGACTACGAGGGCGAAGTGGTTCTCGTTATCGGCAAGGCCGGCCGGCACATTCCGGAGAGCGCGGCGCTGGATCACATCGCGGCAGTCACGTTGTGCAACGAAGGCACCATCCGCGACTGGGTCCGGCACGCGAAATTCAATGTGACGCAAGGCAAGAATTTCGACTCCACCGGCAGTCTTGGTCCATGGCTCGTTCCTTACACGGATGAATCGCAAATCGCGGATATAAGGCTGACGACGCGGGTCAACGGCGAGACGCGGCAGGACGATCGCACCGGCCGGCTGATCTTCGGCTTCCGCTATCTGATCAACTATCTTTCGACGTTCACCACATTGGTGCCCGGTGACGTCATCGTCACGGGCACACCGACCGGCGCCGGCGCGCGGTTCGATCCGCCGCGCTATCTGAAACCGGGCGATGTCGTCGAAGTCGAAGCCGATAATATCGGCGTGCTGCGCAATGGCGTAGTGGACGAGAACTCCATGAATTTGCTCGCGAGCGATTGGACAACGCAATGACTTCACTTTCCGGCGGCGAAGCAATCGTCAGCGGCCTGGTCGCGCATGGCGTCGACACCGTGTTCGGCCTGCCCGGCGCGCAGATCTACGGCCTGTTCGACGCGCTCCAACAGGCGCAGCTAAAGGTCGTCGGTGCCCGGCATGAGCAGGCTTGCGGCTACATGGCCTATGGCTACGCGCGATCCACCGGCAGGCCCGGCGTGTTCAGCGTGGTCCCCGGCCCGGGCGTGCTCAACGCCGGCGCGGCCTTGCTGACAGCGCTCGGGTCGAACGAACCGGTCCTCTGCCTGACCGGGCAGGTGCCGACGCAATTCCTCGGCAAGGGCCGCGGTCATCTCCACGAGATGCCGGATCAGCTCGCAACGCTCAGAACTTTTGTAAAATGGGCCGACCGCATCGAGTATCCCGACGCCGCGCCGACGCTTGTGTCGCGTGCGTTCCAGGAAATGCTGTCGGGACGTCGCGGACCCGTCGCGCTTGAGATGCCGTGGGACGTGTTCACCCAGCGCGCGGACACCGGCGCCTCGAAACCGTTCGATCCTTTTCCCGCGCCGCGGCCCGATACCGAGCGGGTCAAGGCCGCGGCCTCCCTGGTCGCAAACAGCAAGACGCCGATGATCTTCGTCGGCAGCGGCGCTATTCACGCGCGCGATGAAATCCTTGAGCTTGCCGAATTGATCGACGCCCCGGTGGTGGCCTTTCGCAGCGGCCGCGGCATCGTCAGCAACGCGCATGAACTCGGACTGACGATGGCGGCGGCCTACCGGCTGTGGCCGAGTACCGATCTCATGATCGGGATCGGTACGCGGCTGGAATTGCCGACGATGTCCCGCTGGCCGTTTCGTCCTGAAAGCCTCAAGTCCATCCGAATCGATATCGATCCGTCGGAAATGCGCCGGTTCACGCCGGATACCGCCGTGATCGCCGACGCGAAGGCCGGCACCAGCGATCTGCTCGCGGCGGTCAGAAAGGCCGGCTACAAGAAGACCGGCGGTCGTCGCGCCGCGATCCGCGAGGCCTCGTCGGCGGCGCTGCAGCAGATTCAGAAAATTCAGCCGCAGATGGCGTATCTGAATATCTTGCGCGAGGTGCTGCCCCATAATGCCATCGTCACCGACGAGCTGTCGCAGGTCGGCTTTGCCTCCTGGTACGGTTTTCCGGTCTACGAACCGCGCACCTTCATCACTTCGGGCTATCAGGGCACGCTCGGTTCAGGCTTTCCCACTGCACTCGGCGCCAAGGTCGCGCATCCTGACCGGCCGGTGGTTGCAATCACGGGCGACGGCGGCTTCATGTTCGGCGTGCAGGAGCTTGCGACCGCGGTTCAGTTCAACATCGGCGTGATCACGCTGGTCTTCAACAACAATGCCTATGGCAATGTGCGGCGCGACCAACGCGAGCGTTTCGACGGCCGCGTGGTGGCGTCCGATCTGGTCAATCCGGATTTCGTCAAGCTCGCGGAATCTTTTGGTGTCGGCGCGGCGCGCGTTACATCACCCGAGACATTTCGCCCGGCGCTGGAAAAGGCGCTCGCAGCCGGAGGTCCCTACCTGATTGCCGTCGAGGTGCCGAAGGATTCCGAGACCAGTCCGTGGGCCTTTATCCATCCGGCAAAGCCGTAGCTGTCCTCCTGGTACGGAGGCGCTTCATCGGCGCCGTCTCGGACCATCAGGCTCATTGTGTCGTTGCGCGATCCCTCTGGACTCGGCCAGGAGGACGCTCCTCGGGCTGAGGGGGCTTAATTTAAATCGCGCGCACCCTCCGCATGCTTTGCTGAGCCCGCGACGCTGCGATCACCAGCAGGCCTGCGCCGGCGACCGACCAACACGCCACCGGCGCCCAATGCAGCAGCGGTGCATATTCGGGCAGCTTCTGCAGCCCGCCCGCAACAGCCGCCAACCGCGCGAAGGTCGCGAGCGCCAGCGCGGAAAATACCAGGCCCACCACCTTGCCTTCGGCGCCGCTGTCACCGATCGCGAGAGCCGCCGAGATCGCACTCATCAGCATGCAGCCCCACGCCGCACCTGCGATAAACTGCGCAGCGATCAACGTGTTGAGGTTCCCGGCGAACTCCGCGCCGAGAACGGCCAATGCGCCCAGCAGACCGGCTGCGCCCATTACGATCAATCCACCGCGGTGTTTGGTGATGACGCTGGCCGGAAACATCGCGATATTGAAGCCGATCCAGAAAACCGGCATCAGCCACTGAAGATCGTCGGGCTTTGCGAAACGCAGATAGAATGGCGCGCTGTTGACACTGAAATGCAGTTGATAGCCGAGCGCGAGAATGACCATCGACGTGATGAACATCACAGGTATCCTGCCGAGCGGTATTGCGGCTTCGGCCGGCTCGATCGGCGACGAAGGTTCTTTCTTGAGACCGCGCTCGACCCCGGACAATGCAAGTGCGGTGATCAGCAGGACCACGCTCGAAATCACGAAGGGAAGCCGCGGGTCCTGATTGCGCAGCGCCACGCCGAGATAGGGTGACGCCGCGCCGGCCAAACCGTAACCGAGCATGGCGAGCGCCGATAGGAAGGGGATAGACGATTTCGCGCGGTGCTTCCCGAGCAAGGTCAGTGGCGGGGCGCGCAGCGCCGATGAGGTGATCGACCAGATCACGATCAATGCAATGAACCAGGCTTGAGCGCCCGGGCCGGTGCCGGCCACGAACGGTAGCGCGACGAAGGCCGCGCATGAGAGCGCGGTCAACGTGCCGACGAAACCACCAAGCCGGCCGACGACAGGAGCGATCTTGTCGGCCGCGATACCCATCGCGGTGTCGGTGATGGTAAAGATCGCCTGATCGAGCATGAGGATGAGGATCACGGCTGACGGCGCGATCCCCACCTCTGCGGCAAGTTTCGGCAGATAGATGGCGTAGGTCGTCCACCCCAGCGAAAATACCAGCTGCAGAATGGCGAGATACACGCCGGTGCGATTGGCGCCTGTAGCGCTCGCGTCAACTGACAGTCCTGTGGCGTTCATCCCCGGCCCCCGCCCGCAAAGCATAAACCAGACCAAACAACTTTGGGAAGCGTCGCGCCTCGTGACCTGAATGATGCGATTTGCGCCACACCGCGAGAGATGCGGGCGAAAGTGGAGCCCCGGGGTGGGCAAAAACATGAGATAGATCAAAAAGTCTCCGGCATAGGCGAGCATAGTCAAGGGGCAACGCACTCATAGCCCAAGGGGCGACCCAGCATGTTGAAAGATCTTGCCGTCCTTCTTCCCGTCGACCGGCCTGCAGGCGCCTTGATCGACTGCGCCGTTTCGCTCGCCAGTCTTTTCGAATCCCATCTCGATGGGGTTGCGTGTGTTTATCAGACATTGAATCCGATGATAGCCTCTGAAGCCGCTGCTGTGGTCATGGCCGCCGAGTACGATACAAGTGTTGAGAAGGCTGCGATCGTACTCGACCAATTCGAGATCGCAGCGCGGCGCCTCGGCATTCCACATGACGCCAAAAGCACGTTTAACGTCTCGTATGCGGCGACCCGCGCCGTGACGGAGATGTCGCGCCTATATGACCTGAATATTGTGGCCCAACCGGACCGGTCAAATCCCAGCCAAGCCGATTTCCTTTCCGAGACAGTGCTGTTTGGCTCAGGACGGCCGGTGCTCATGGTTCCTTACATCACCCGCAGTCCTATCGGGACCGATCGTGTGCTGATCTGTTGGGACGGCGGCGTACCGGCGGCGCGGGCAGTCCATGACGCCATACCGTTTCTTCGCAAAGCGAAAACCATCGACATTGTTGCCGTCAACGAAAGCGAGGACGCTACCAGCGAGATCTCATCCACCGCATTGATAGCTCACCTCGCTCGCCGAGATCTCTCCGCAAGGCCCCACCGGCTCAAGGCAGACGCTTCCAATATTCACAACGCCATATTGTCCCTGGCTGCCGACTACAATACCGATCTGATCGTGATGGGCGGATATGGTCACTCAAGATTACGGGAATTTATCCTCGGGGGCACGACGCGCGGCATGTTCGAGTCACTGACCGTGCCGGCTTTGATTTCACACTGAATCGGTCGGCCATCGCGAAATTTCTGGAACGCCGTCAAAGAACCCGGCGGTAACCGATCATCGATACGAGGGTTGCGCCGGCTTTGCTTTCATCCGCGCGATATCCAGTTCCGCCGCGCTGAAATCAAACAATCGTTGCGCTGCGGCCGATCTGCGACTCGTTCGAATCATGATCAAGCCAGCGGGCAATTTTACGCCATGCCCTCTCAAGGACCGCCGAACCCATAAACAGGCTCAAATGACCGCATGCTTCGGTCATCTTCTCCAGTTGCTCGGCCGGTGTGCCGACCAAACGAGTTACCGCGAACAGCTGATCGACTGAAACGATTTCGTCACTGCCGGCCGCGAGCAGACAGATCGGTGCGCGAACCTGCGCCAGGTCAACGCACCGTCCGAGGGCGACGAACCGTCCTTCTGCAATCTGATTTTCCTTGAAGAGCCACTTAACGACTTGAAGATAATAGACCCCGGGCAAATCTACGGTCTCGGCATGCCACTGCCGAAACCGGTCGCTCAGCTCGCGCTGCCGCGCCGGGTCGAGGTCCGGTGGACTTTGAAGGGCCGCCTCCGCTTCATCGACCGTCGAGACGCTCCAGAGCCGAAGTATTCGGTCACCATGCATGATGCCCTCTCCCAACCGCACGAGTTCGTCAAATACCGGCAGGGGCACATCTCCGGCAAGAAAGGACAGTCGAGAACCGGCGGCTGCAGTATCGATCGGCGCTCCCACAAGGACCAGTCGCCGTACCTTTTCCGGAAATCGCGCCGCATAGACCAACACCAGCCAGCCGCCTTGGCACAACCCGATCAGGTCGACCGGGGGTCCAAGTTCGTCGACTGCGACATTGAGATCCGCAAGATAGGTGTCAATCGTGAAGTAACGCATCTCCGGGGTCGCAGATCGCCAGTCCGTGACAAATACGCGAGAAAGGCCGCTGCGGCACAGCGTCTCGACGATGCTATGAGCCGGAGCGAAATCAGCAATGGTTGCGCGATGCAGCGCGTAAGGCGCGCAAATGAGGGTCGCAGGTCCATCGCTACCGGTGGAGAAATCCCGCAGTCGCATCGATGCGAGTTCAAGCGCCACCTTATTCGCGGTGGTCCAGGGTAACGATGAGCTACTCGACGCCCCCTGTCGCTCGGATCCCGACGACATGAGGTCTTCAAATAGCCGCGCGTTCGCCTGCCCCATCAGCGTTGCGACCGCAAACGGCCAGTCAAGGAACGCCTCCAGGACCGAGGCCGGATGCTGCGCTCCGGATGCTGCTCCCGGTCGCCATCCTGACTCATTTGGCTCGTCCGTCGAATTCATCCGGTCGACTCTCCGTGGGTGGCTCACGGCTACGAAACGACATGATGCTAGCGCTATTGCAGACCAAGGCAAACACTTCCGCCGGCACGGCGGTGCCGGTGAGCCCATGACGAGGATGGACCGGCGGGGCCGCGGCCCCTTCGGGAAATCGGCAGTTTTAGCGTGCTTTCCGGAATGTCAAATTGATGCGTTTCCGGCCTATGAGAGCGTGCTCGCCGTCCGCGAGCGGCGCGACGCCGTGAAATGCGAGTCGCACCGGCCCACCCCACACCGCGGTGTCGCCGTGTTCCAGTCGAAAGCGGCGTGACTTGTCGCTACGCTTCAATCCGCCGAACAGGAAGATCGCGGGCAACCCCAGCGAAACCGAGACGATCGGCGCGCCAAAATCGTCCTCATCCTTGTCCTGATGCAGGGACATCCGCGCGCCGGGCTGATAGCGGTTGATCAGGCACGCATCCGGTGAAAACCCGCGGAAGCCCGCGCGATCAGCCGCTTGTTCGGCGAGTTTGCGAAACGATGCCGGCATCGCCGGCCAGGGCCTTCCGGATTCAGGATCGGCCCTGTCGTAACGATAGCCGGACCGATCGGTAACCCAGCCAAGGCTGCCGCAATTTGTCATCGCTACCGACATCTGGTGGCCGCCCGGCGTCAGCATGTGGCGAAACGGCGCTTGCTCGACAGTATCGCGCAGTGCCGCGATCAGATCGGCCTCGACCGATCTGGCAAAACCGCGCAGCAACACGGCGCCCTCCGCCATCGATTCCTGCGCCGGCCGGACATCGATAACGCCTTCAAATAAATCCGTGTTCAATAGGGCCACACTCACTTTGCATCGTGAAAGATCACGCCGAGGGTATGGCGGTGCCCGGAGCAGATCCGGCTGACGCCATGGCGCAGATTAACGCGATAGAATCCGCGCGTCCCCTGCACGGGCCTGTGATGCACAGCAAAAGCAACGGCATCCCCCTGTGCCAGCGGTACCACTTCCGGCCGCGACTGCATTCGCGGCCGCTGCTCGGTCAATACAAATTCGCCACCGGTGAAATCGCGGCCTGGTTCCGACAGCAGGATCGCGACCTGCAGCGGAAACACGTGCTCGCCGTAGATATCCTGATGCAGGCAATTGTAATCCTCAGCCCCGTATTGCAGCAGCAGCGGCGTCGGCCGGGTCTGGCCGGCGACATGGCATCGCTTCAGAAATGCCTCATGGCTCTCCGGATAACGGATGTCGATGCCCATGGCCTGGTTCCAGCGATTGGCGATATCGCGAAGCTGCGTATAGAGCGCAGGTCGCATTTCTGCGATCAATGGAGGAAGCGGATAGGAAAAATATTTGTACTCGCCGCGTCCGAAGCCGTGACGCCCCATCACCACTCGACTGCGGAAATGAGCGTCGTCCGGATAGAATGCTGCGAGCCGGCGGCACTCGTCCCGCGCCAGCAATCCCTTCAGGACCGCGCAACCCTGCGCATCGAGATCGTGGGTTGCTTGCGCCCAGTCGATGGCCTCGATGCGCGCCGTAATGCCGGATGGGGGCGCGGGACGGATGAGGTTTGCGTTTGATCTCATGGTTGCCAGTTTCGCAAATCAGACCGTCTTGCGCCACCCGAATCCCGTTTGCTTGGCCGGGACGACGATTAGCCCAGTACCGGCAGTTCGATCACATCATAGGCATGGCGAATGCTGCGTTTGAGAACGGGGTCCTCGAGCTCGTATTCGAAACGGCTGGCGGGGCGGATGCCACCCTTGGCCGCAAAGGTGCCGCCAAACATCGCGCAACCGTCCGGCAGCCCCGCGCCGCCGAAACCACGCTGAATCAGTTCCGCGACCGGGAGCATGCTGTCGAGTGCGCCTTCCTGGTACAGCACGCGAGCGCCAGCGATCCATGCAAATGAACGCAGGATCATTTGATCCCAGTGACCGGAGACCTCGTCGAGGTCCCAGAGCACGGGCGCCACAACCTTGTCGCACATCTGCTTGGACACCGTGACGCTGTAGGTCTCTACTTTTCGGTCGGTATGATCGGAGCCAAGGCCGACAAAAATACGCTCTTGCAAGCCGAACAGCACGAATTCGACCTCGCCGCTCGACTCCGTGCCGCTGACTTCGATGCTGTCGGCCGTCGTCAACCGCCGCGCCGCCACCCGGTAGTAGATCGGTGTCGAGGCCGGCCGCGCAATGCCGATGGCTTCGAGTTCGGCGATATGCTTGTCGCGCGCTACCGGATCGCGGCCGGTCCAGCCGGCGATCACCGCTTCCCGAATCGACAGTGTCAGCAGCGTCTGCTTGCCCTTCGCATCCAGCGTAAAGGTGATGTCAGTCACGAATGATTGTCTCCATGCCGGCCGCCAGTTCGAAGATGCGGCGATCCTCCCCGCCCGATGCGGCGAGCATCAGCCCGACCGGCGCTTCCCCCTCGCGATGCGCCGGCAGCGAAATCGCGCAGCCATCGATCATGTTGACGAGCGTGCAATTGCGCAGCGACAACAAATTCGCTTTCGTAAATGCCTTGTCGTCGGCGAGATCCGCGATCCGTGGCGGCGTGTTGGCGGTGGTCGGCATGACGAGCGCGTCATAGGGCGCAATGCGAACCGCCGCCCGCGCGATCAAAGACCGCCGCGCTCCAAGCAAATCGATATAGTCCGCAGCGCTCATGCTTTCGCCGCGAAGAATGCGCATCGACACGCGGGGATCGTAGATGTCGCCCTTGCTGACGATTAAATAGCGATGCCAGGCATAGCTTTCCGCCGCGGCGAAGCCGCCCTTGGCATTCATCGGCGCAACGTCGAGGAATTCCGGTACGGCGATCCGCTCGATCAGCGCGCCCTGGCGTGAAAGCGTTTCCAGTGCGCGGTCGAATGTCCGCGCCACCGCATCATCGAGTTCGTCGAGCGCGATTGTGGTCGGGACCGCCAGACGCATGCCCTTGACCGAGCGAGGTTGCAGCGGCTGCACCGGCTCGTTGGCGAGCACGGCGTCGAGCACCGAGCAGCACCCGACCGTGCGCGCGAGCGGTCCGAAACTGTCGAGCGAGAACGATAGCGGCACGCCTCCATCGAGCGGCACACGATGCTGCGTCGGCTTGAAGCCGACGATACCGTTGTAGGCGGCCGGAATCCGGCACGATCCGCCAGTGTCGGTACCGAGCGCGCCATGCGCCATGCGATCGACGACGGATACCGCCGCGCCTGACGACGACCCACCCGGCACATGGCCCACGCTGCGCTGCCACGCGCCTTTCGGCGTGCCGAAATGCGGATTGATGCCGATCCCGGAATAGGCGAACTCGGTCATGTTCGTTCGGCCGATCACGATGAAGCCGGCGCGGCGCAACCGCGCCACCACGGGCGCGTCATCTTCCGCCGGCGGTGAATCCTCAAGCGCGCGCGAACCGGCGCGGGTCACCTGGCCCTTGATGTCGAACAGGTCCTTGATCGAAACGGGAATGCCGGCGTAGGGCGACGGCGCCGCCTTCACCTCGCGCAGCCGGTCCATCGCTTCCGCCGCTTCGATCGCCGCTTCCGCATCGACTCGAATGAAGGCGCGTGCGCCCTCGCCCGATTTGTCGGCGATCCGGGCGAGACACTCGTCGACGAGCTTGCGGGCGCTGGTGCGGCCGCTTGCGAGATCATCGGCCAATGAGGCAAGTGTCGGAGTCTTCGGCATCGTTCTATCGGCCTCGTCGCTACGGGTGATCGATCATTCGTTGTCCGGGGTTGCTTCGATCTCCAGATCTAGCAGCGCGGAGCTCAGCGATTTGCCGTGCGCATCAAGCGCAAGTGACCGCGTCACGCCACCGCCGAGCGCCCCGGTCATCACGAAGTTCAGCGCGGCAATGTTGGGCAGTTCATAGCGGACAACCTCGCCTTCGACAACGCCGGCAAAATGCGCCTTCACCCGATCGCTGGTGACTTGCTCGAGCAGCAGCGGATAATGCTTCTCGTTGTAGGCAATCACCGAAATGTTCGAGGTGTTGCCCTTGTCGCCGGTCCGGGAATGGGCAATCTCGCGCAGCTTCATCTGTTACGCCCCCACAAAACAGATCGACGGTTTGGCAAGTTCGCGCGGCAACAAAACGGACGCGACGGCAACGACATCGCGCGCCGATTTGAAAGCACCGCCGCCGGCCGCGGGACCGTTTGTGTAGAGGGTTTCGACCTCATTGCCGATTCGCACCGCTTCACGCAGATTATCGGTGCGACCTGTAACGCGCACGCGCACCTCATAGGGTTCGGCTGCGCCAGCGGACAACGCAGCTCCGTGCAGGGAATCGAGACCAATCATTTCGAACCGCAGTTCGCTCGCCGCGACACCTGACAGCTTCAGCCGCTCGCGAACGATTTCGAGCGCCAGCCGCCCGCGCGCCAAGGCTCCGGGACCGGCATAGGAAATCTGACCCTCGCCGATGAAGCTGTCGACATAGCCGACCGAGACTTTCAGCGTACCGGTGCGCTTCGTTCCGCGTCCACCGCTGACGCGCACGCGATCCGGCGCAATCTCCTCCACCTTCACATGCGAGAAGTCCGCGACCACGTCGGGCTGGATGTATTGTTTGGGATCGTGCACCTCGTAGAGCAGTTGCTCCTTGCAGGTCTGCGCCGTCACCGCGCCGCCGGAACCCGCAACCTTGGTGATGACTAGCGCGCCATCCTCGCCGACTTCACCGATCGGAAAACCGAGGCGCGCCAGAGCGGGAATGTCCTTGTAGCCGGGGTCGGCGAAGTAGCCGCCGGTGATCTGGCCCGCGCATTCCAGCAAATGCCCGGCGACAGTGCCCTGCCCCAGCAAATTCCAGTCATCCATCGCCCAGCCGAACGCATGAATCATCGGCGCCAGGAACAACGCGGGATCGGAAGCGCGCCCGGTGATTACAATATCGGCGCCGCCGGTCAGCGCTTCCGCGATCGGCGCGGCGCCGAGATAGGCATTGGCCGACAGCAGCCGGTTGCCGAGCTGTTTAATCGTCCCGTCGAACTCCATGATCTTGAGATCGCCGTCCTTGCAGACGTCGAGTACGTCATCGCCGATGACGGCGGCGATCTTCAGCGATGAGAGCCCGAGCGACCTGGCAATCTCGGCGGTCTTGCGCGCCGCGGCCACCGGATTGGCCGCGCCCATGTTCGTGACGATCTTGATTCTTTTGCCGGCGCAGGTTGGGAGCACCGCGCGCATCCGCTCCTCGAGCAGCGGATCGTACCCGTTATCCGGATTCTTCATGCGCGCCTGTTGCGCCAGCGCAACCGTGCGCTCGCCGAGACATTCGAACACCAGATACTGGATGTCGCCCTTTTCGGCGAGTTCGACCGCGGGCTCGATGCGATCGCCCGAATAACCCGCACCGGATCCTATTCTGATGGTTCGCATCACTTTAGCCCGAAATAGGCGCGTCGCAGCGCTTCGTTATCGGCCATTTCAGCAACCGTGCCGGAAAAGCGGATGCGTCCACCTTCCAGCACAAACACGCGCGTCGCCACTTCGAGGAAACCTATATTCTGCTCGGCGATCAAGAGCGCCAGCCCGCGCCCGCGCAGATCGCTGAGGATACGAATGACCTCCTTGACGAACAACGGCGACAGCCCGGCGGAGGGTTCGTCCATCACCAGCAGCCGCGGCTCGGCGGCGAGCGCTTTCGCAATGCCAAGCATCTTGCGCTGGCCGCCGGAGAGACTGGACGCCGGCGCACGACGCTTGTCGCGCAATGCGGGAAACACGCCGTAGAGTTCTTCGGCCCGAGCACCGGGATCGGCATGGCCCAGTGCCTGCGCGCCGACACGAATGTTTTCTTCGATCGACAGATCGGGAAATACCGCGAGTTCGGACATATAGGTCATGCCGAGCCGCATCCGGTCGCTGGAACGCATCCGCGTCACGTCTTCGCCGGCAAGATTGATGTTGCCGTGCCGCGCCTCGATCAGGCCGACCAGCGATTTGAGAAAGGTCGTCTTGCCGGCGCCGTTGGCGCCGAGCAGCAGCACCGTCTCGCCGGCCCGGACGTCGAGATCGACGCCCCAAAGCACCTGCATTGTGCCGTAGCCGGCGTCGACACCGGAGGCGTTCAGCAGTGGCGCGGCGTCAGGCGGCATGCTCGCCTCCCAGGAACACTTCAATGACTTGCGGCACCTGCACCGCAACCGCGAGCTTGCCTTCGAAAATCTCCTTGCCGGCATTCAGGACAATGACGCGGTCGGTGATGTGCTCGATGAACCCCATCAGATGCTCGACGACGATGATCGCAATTCCCGTCCGCGCCAGCGCCTTGATGCGCTCGGCGATCCAGTCCAGCTCCGCCGGATTGAGCCCGGCGGCAAGCTCATCGAGCAGCAATAGCCGCGGACGCGTCGCTAGCGCACGAACCAGATCGAGCATCTTTTGCTGGGCATTGTTCAGATCGGCCGCGGGCCGGTCGGCGACATCGGCAAGCCGATATTCGTCGAGCAGAGCGGCCATGGTCGGCGGGGCGACCTCAGCACGCCCATAGGCAAGCGCGACCTCGATATTCTGGCGCACCGTCAGCGACAGAAACGGCTTGGGAATCTGAAATGTACGATTGATGCCGAGATGCACCAGCTTGTGCGAGGCTACCCCACCGATCGACCCACCATCAAACACAACGCCTCCTCCGTCGGGAGCATAGAGGCCGGAGATTACATTGATCGCGGTGGTCTTGCCGGAACCATTCGGTCCCACCAATCCCAGAATTTCGCCCGATACGACATGAAAGCTCAATCCGTCGAGCGCGTAAAACCCGCCGAAGCGCTTGACCAGCTTCGAGACGTTGAGAATGGGTACGCTGTCAGGGGACATGCCACCCCCTGCGGGTCGCGAGTGAAACCAGGCCGGCCGGCAGAAACAGCACCAGCCCCATGATCAATAGTCCGTAGATCAACTGGAAGTATTGCGGCGTGGTAAAACCGATCAGGTTGTAGACGCCGTACAGGATAATGACGCCGACAATCGGGCCGGTGATCGTGGCAACACCGCCGAACAGCGCGAACACGATCGCGAAGATGCTGAACTCGCCGCTGAAAACATTGTCGGGATAGAAGACCGAAACGTACCAAGCGTAGACGCCGCCGGCGAGACCCGCCACCAGGGCGGAGGCAAGCCATGCTATCACGCGCATCCACACGACGTTAACGCCCGCCATCGACGCGCTGACCGCGTCTTCCCGCACCGCTTGCAAGGCGAGGCCAAAGCGAGAGTTTTTCAGAAACACGACGGCGCCCAGCGTAAGCGTCAGCACGACCAGCGCGGCTGCATAGGCCAGCGTCGGGTTGAATGTGCCGGTGAGCGAAACGCCGTATGGCCCGCGCGTGATGTTTTCGAGCGCCGGATTGGCGACGAAATGAAGCACCGCGAGCGAGGCCGCGAGATTGGCGATGGCGAAATAGGCGCCGGACAGACGTAACAGCGGCGTCAGCAATAGCCCGAGCGCGACCCCGACCAATCCGGCAACGATCACCGCGAGCACAGCCGGGGTCTGATAATGCATCACCAGGATAGCAAAGCCATAGGCGCCGGCGCCGAAGAAGCCGACGTAGCCGAACGGCAGATAGCCGGTGAAGCCGTAAATGATGTTCACGCCCTGGGCGAGGATCAGAAAGATGACGAAATTGAACAGCAGCAGATGATTTTGGTAGACGCCCGGCAGCACCGCAAAGACGGCGAGCAGCGGCAGGACGATGAACAGCGTGTGTCTAAGCGCACTAGGCAACGCGCACCCGCCTTCCGAGCAGCCCGCTCGGACGGAGCAGCAGAATGAAAATCAAGAGTACATAGGGCAGAAGGTCGGCCCATGAACTGAGATAGGTCTGCACCAGCATATAGCAGACGCCATACACGACACCTCCGAGTGCGGTGCCGAGCGGATTGCCAAGCGATCCCAGCACCACGATGGCGAAGGACGTAACGGTCGCATCGGCTCCGAACGCCGGCGTCACCGATCCGAACATGAAGGGTGCGAATACGCCGGCCACGGCGGCGAGCCCCAACCCGATGCCAAATGCCGCCGCAGAGACGCGATCGACATCGATGCCGGTCGCGAAGGCCTCGTCGCGCCGCGACATCACCGCGCGGGTCAGCGTGCCCAGGCGGGTGCGGTATAAATAGACGTACACAAGCGCGATTGCGATCAGGCTGGTGCCGGCCGCTATCACCCACGCGGCAGGAAATCCCTGGCCGAAGATCTGGACAGGTCCGGCACTGTCCGGCTTGCCGCCGAGCAGCTTGACCTTGATCGTCGAGAACACGGTGCCGAGCGCCCGGCTCTGGATCGATCGTTCGCTGGTACCGAAGAAAATTGTCGTGACCGCCTCGATCACCTGCGACAATCCGAAGAACAGGATAATCGACAGCATTTCCGGATTAACCGAACCCTGCAGCCGCGGAACCAGTACCCAATAGAGCAGCACGCCGACCAGCACGAAAATCACGAACGCCAGCGGCACCGCGAACAGCGGGTCGATGCCGGCCAAGGCCACGACGCCGAACGCAACGAACGCGCCGAGCATCAGAAAGTCGCCATGCGCAAGGTTGACGATGCGCATGACGCCGAACACGAGATTAAGACCGATACCGACCAGGCTGAAATACAGACCGAACAGAACGCCGGCGACGAGCGCATAAATCAGCATGAGCCCTTCGCTCCCGGCATTAGGTTTTCGATCTGCAATCGCATCATGGACGCGGATAGACCGGCTTGCCGGTTGCGGTTTCGTGCGGATAGATCGAGACGAACTTGATGTGGCCGCGGTCGTCGAACACGAGTTGCCCAAGCGGCGTCAATTCGCCGATCTGACCGCCGGTTTCGTCGAGCGCGAACGTTCCGTCGAGCGTCTTGAGTTCTCCGGACAGGCTGAACACCGCGCGGCGCAACTCGAGCTGATCGAGGCTGGTCGCAACCGAAAGCGCCTTCTCGATGACGAGGCCCGTGGTGTATCCGGCAACGGCGTTGAAGCCGAACTCGATCTTGCCGTCGGGATATTTCTTGTCCCAGGCGGCCTTATAATCCTTCATGTTCATGCCGAAATTGACCGGGTATTCCAGTTCCGACGGAGGCACATAGGTGAAAACGTGCTCAAGGCCCTTTTCGCCGACATTCTTTTCGAGAAGCTCGGTCTCAAGCCCGGCGTAGATCGAGAACATCATTTTGAATTTGACGCCAACGTCCTGCACGTTGCGCAGGAACGCGATATCGTTAGGCGCGTATCCAAAATGAATCACCGCGTCCGGCTGGGTGTTGTTGATGTTGTTGATGATGACCGTGTAATTGGTGGTCTCGGTGGGAATGCCCTGATCGTAAACGATCTCGATCGGCGCGCCGGAGTCCTTGACGAATTTGCGGAATGCATTCGCCTGCGTGCCGGTGAACTCGTTGGTTGAATAGAGAATGGCGATTTTCTTGATGCCAAGACCCGGCCCATCTTGTGAAATGAAGTCCGCAACGGGCTTCGGCCAGACGGTCGAGACCGGATCCGCTATCAGCGCGATGTAGGGATTGTCCTTGGAGAAAAAGCTGGCGCCGGTTCCCGTCTGGTCGAACAGGAACATCTTGTGGTCGCGCGCGATCGCGACCGCCGGCGCCGTCAGCACCGAGCCCGAGTCCGCGACCAGAAGATCGACCTTGTCCTGCGTGATCAGCTGGTTGTAGAGCGTCGAAGCGGTAGCGGTGTTGCTCTGATCGTCGTAGGCGACAAGCTTGACCGGAATTTTCTTGTCGAACGCCTTCACGTAAACCCCGCCATCGGCGTTTTTCTGGTCGATCCACAGTTTGAGCGCGCTGTGAACCGGCATCGAAATCGAGGCGTAGCGCCCGGATGACGCATAGAGCGTGCCGATTTTGATTTCCGCCGGGGCATCCGCGGCAAAAACCTGCGCGGAAAATGTCAAACCCGCGGCCAGTACCGCGCCCGTGATCTTCAACATGAAATCCTCCCGATTTTCTTCGTTCTGGCGAACAATCTACCGCGTGGGGTCGTAGGGATACAAGCGTTCCGGACCGGGCGATAGTGCGTGTGCCGGAATACGCGGCATGCGGGCGATCGGCTGGACCGTTGACGCCGGACAGTCCAATGTCGCATCAAGTTCAGAGCGGGCGGGCCTGAGTGGACCCGCGCACCGGGGAGGAATCACCGATATGGCCGAAGCTGCGCGCGCGCGACCGAAACCGACACCGGAAACCCAGCATTTCTGGGATGGAACACAGGCAGGCGAACTGCGGCTGCAACGCTGCGACGCCTGCGCCAACGTCTATTTCCCGCCGCGTCCATTTTGCCCGGCCTGCGCCTCACGCAAGGTCAGCGTGTTCAAGGCCAGCGGTAAAGCAAAACTCTATAGCTACGTCATCCATCACCGCCCGGTCCCGGGCTTCACGCCGCCCTACGCCATCGCGGTAGTGGAACTGGACGAGGGTCCGCGCATGATGAGCAACATCGTGGATTGCCCGCAAACACCGGAGGCGCTCGAACTCGACATGAAACTGGAAGTCGCGTTCGAAAAACTCGACGACAAGATCACCCTTCCCTTGTTTCGTCCGGCAAAGGGTTAAGCATCATGCGCAGAAACCAGGTCGCCGTTGTCGGCGCTGCCGAGACCACCGAACTCGGCGTTATTCCCAACGCCTCGCAGATCCAGTTGCATGCGGACGCGGCGCTGAACGCCATAGCCGACGCCGGATTGAAACTGTCCGATATCGACGGCTTCGCGACCGCAGTAGAAACGCCGCAGCAGATCGCGCACTATCTCGGCATCACGCCGACCTGGGTCGACGGAACGTCGGTCGGCGGCTGTTCGTTCATGCTGCACGTCCGCCACGCGGCCGCGGCGATCGAGGCCGGACTCTGCAAGACCGTGCTGATTACGCATGCCGAAAGCGGGAAGTCGAACATCGGCCGCACTCCGCGCATGATCGGCCCGGACAGCCTGAACGGCCAGTTCGAACTGCCCTATGGGGTTTCGACGCCGGCCAGCATGTTTCCGATTCCGGTACTGCGTTACATGAAGACCCATGGCATTACCCATGAGCAAATCGCCATGGTGGCGGTGGTGCAGCGCGAATGGGCCGCGAAGAATCCCCGTGCCACCATGAAGGCGCCGATCACGGTCGAGGACGTGCTGAATTCGCGGATGATCGCCTATCCGTTCCGCATTCTGCAATGCTGCCTCGTCACCGACGGTGGCGGCGCGTTGATCCTCACCAGCGCCGAACGTGCAAGGGACTTTCCGAAAAAGCCCGTCTATATCCTCGGTACAGGCGAGAGCGTGGAGACACCGATGGTGAGCCAGATGCAGACCTTCGATTCCTCACGCGCCTTCAAGGTCGCCGGCCCCTTGGCCTTCAAGGAAGCCGGCATCACCCACGGGGATGTCGATCACCTGATGGTCTACGACGCATTCGCGCATCTGCCGCTCTATGGCCTCGGCGATCTCGGCTTCATGCCGCATGAAGTAACTGGAAAGTTCATCGCCGACGGCAACACAAGGCCCGGCGGCAAGCTGCCGCTCAATACCAATGGCGGCGGGTTGAGCTACATGCATTCCGGCATGTACGGCATGTACGCGCTGCAGGAGAGCGTGCGGCAAATGCGCGGTATCGCGCCGGCGCAGGTTCCCGGTGCAAAGATTTCGGTCTGCCACGGCGTCGGAGGCATGTTTGCGGCGAGTGGCACGATTATTTTCACGAACGAGCGGTAACACTTCGTCATTCCGGGATGCCCCGTCAGGCGCGGACCGGATTCTTGAGATTCCGGGCTCGCCCGTTTCACGCGCGCACCGGAATGACAGGCACGATTCGATCGATAACAACGGGAGGCAATAATGGCGCAGGGCAAATCACTCGAAGGTAAATCCATCATCGTCACCGGCGCCGGGCGCGGCATTGGCCGCGAGATCGCGCTGCTCTGCGCGGCTGAAGGCGCCAAGGTCGTGGTCAACGATCCCGGCGGCGCCGCCGATGGCTCCGGGTCGAGCGCCACTCCGGCGGAGGAAGTGGTCGAGGAAATCAAAAAGCGCGGCGGCACGGCGGTCGCTAATTTCGAAACTGTTGCGGAGGCGATACCGGCCAGCAAGATCGTCAGGACGGCGATCGACAGTTTTGGCAAACTCGACGGCGTGGTCAACAATGCCGGCATCCTGCGCGACGCGATCTTTCATCGCATGAGCATCGATGCCTTCGAATCCGTCATCAAGGTTCACCTGATGGGCTCGTTTTATGTATCCCACGCCGCGGCACGGTTGTTCCGCGAGCAGGAAAGCGGTTCATTTGTCCACTTTACCTCGACATCCGGTCTGGTCGGGAACTTCGGCCAGGCCAACTACGCCGCGGCGAAGCTCGGCATCGTCGGCCTGTCGAAGTCAATCGCGCTTGATATGAACCGCTTCAATGTGCGCTCAAATTGTGTGTCGCCATTCGCCTGGAGCCGCCTGATCGGAACCATTCCGACGGAGACCGAAGCGGAGAAGGCGCGGGTTGCGAAGATTCAGCAGATGGGTCCGGAAAAGATCGCGCCGATTTGCGCTTTCCTGCTCAGCGATGCCGCCAAGGATGTGACCGGACAGATCTTTGCCGTGCGGATGAACGAGATTTTCCTGATGAGCCAGTCGCGCCCGCTGCGTTCGATCCACCGTGGCGAGGGCTGGACTCCGCAGACCATCGCGGAGCACGGCATGCCGGCGCTGAAGTCGTCGTTCTACAAGCTCGACCGCTCGGCCGATATTTTCAACTGGGACGCGATTTAGCAGCCGACCCTCTCTCTCCACCAGTCGTCCCGGCAAAAGCCCGGGACGACGCGAATACGCCGGGGCTCCTTCGACCCCCACCGCTAAGGCAACATCTGGGTCGGCGATGGCTATGACGGCGTCCAGATTTTCGCGCCGGATGGCGTGCGCATCGGTCAGATTCGTCTACCCGAGACCTGCGCCAATGTCTGCTTCGGCGGCAAGAAACGTAACCGTCTGTTCATGACGGCGAGCCAGTCGCTGTATGCCGTCTATGTCGAGACCCAGGGCGCGCATAACTGCTGAACCAGGCGGATAAGGAATGGCGAATAGCGAATAGGGAGCTTCCATTCGCAATTCGCCATTCGCGCCTTATCTCACCCGCTATTCCTCAACCCTGCCGAAATGCCGTTGATTGTGAGCTGAATGCCGCGCAGCACCTGCTCGTCGGGATTCTGCGCACGATGTTCCTTCAGCAATTCCACCTGCACGTGGTTCAACGGATCGAGATAGGGAAACCGGTTGCGGATCGAACGCTCCAGCAGCGGGTTACCCTGCAACAGGCGCTCCTGCCCCATGATGTCCAACAGCGTCTCGATCGAACTGTGCCATTCGCGTCGGATGCGTCCGAATATATTTTCACGTAGCGCCATATCCGGCACCAGTTCGGCATAGCGCGAGGCGATCGCAATCGAGCTTTTGGCGAGCACCATGTCCATGTTCGACAGCAAAGTGCGGAAGAAGGGCCACTCGCGATAGAGTTCCCGGAGGAACGGCATCCCTTTGTCGGGATGCTCCGATATCCAGGTCTCGACCGCGCTGCCGAAGCCGTACCACCCCGGCAGCATTAGCCGGCACTGCGCCCAACTGAACACCCAGGGGATGGCGCGGAGGTCCTCGATGGCGCGCGTTTTCTTGCGCGACGCCGGGCGGCTGCCGATATTGAGCGTCGCGATTTCCGTTATCACTGTCGAAGCCCAGAAATATTCGACGAAGCCATCGGTCTCGTAGACCAGCCCGCGATAGGCCGCAAAGGCCAGCGCCGACAACTGTTCCATTGCCTTCAGGTATTCTCCTGATGGTGCACTGTGCTTTGGCTGAAGCAGGCTTGCCTCAAGTGTCGCGGCAGCAAGAATTTCCAGATTGTTGCGGCCGACTTCGGCATTGGAATATTTGCTGGAGATGATTTCACCCTGCTCGGTGATCCGGATCTGACCGTTCACCGCGCCGCCCGGTTGCGCAATGATGGCGTCATAGCTCGGCCCGCCGCCGCGCCCGACCGAGCCGCCGCGGCCATGAAAAAGCCGGAGCCGCACATGGTGACGTTCGAACACCTCGATCAGGCCAATCTCGGCCTTGTAGAGTTCCCAGCCCGAAGTAACGAAGCCGCCATCCTTGTTGCTGTCGGAATAGCCGAGCATGACCTCCTGCACCGCACCGCGGCTGTCTACCAGTTTGCGGTAATTGTGCAGCGACAACATCCGGTCCATGATGGCGCTCGATGCCTGCAAATCCTCGATGGTCTCGAATAGCGGCACGATGTTGAGCGCGCTGCGGCCCGAGGGATTGACGAGGCCGACCTCTTTCAGCAGCAGCGCAACCTCCAGCATGTCGGACATCCCCTTGCACATGGAGATGATGCATTGGGGAATCACATCGGCGCCGAATCTGGCGTGTGCCTCGGCAGCCGCACGGAAGACCGCGAGTTCATCCAGCGTCTCGTCGCTGTATTTCACGAATGATGAAACCAGCGGCCGTGAATTGCGCAACTCGTTCGCCAGAAGCGTGATCCGCGCCCCTTCGTTCAACGCCAGATAGGACATGCCGGGTATCGCCGCGTCGAGCAACTCGGCGACGGTGCGTTCGTGCACAGCCGAGTTCTGCCGCATGTCGAGGCTTGCCAGGTGAAAGCCGAAACAATCCACAGCCCGTCGCAACAGCCGCAGCCGCCCGCGCGCGATCACGCTCGAATTGTTCGCGATCAGCGAGCGGTGGAGAATATCGAGATCGGCCTTGAATTCCTTCGTGTTGGCGTAGGGTGCGGCTTCTCCGACAGGCTGCCGGGTAGTCTCCACGTCGAGCCTCAGCGCCGTCGCAGTAAGACGCGCATAAATACCGGACACAGCCAGCCGATAAGGCTCGCCGCTTCGATGCGGCGAGGTATCCGGCGAGCGCTCGGCGAGCGCGCGCAATTCCTCCGAGACATCGGCAAGATGCGCGGCGAGCGACAGTTCGGAGCCAAGTACGTGCAGTTCTTCAAGATAAAAGCGCAGTATGCGGCTACTCTGCATGCGCAGCGTGCCGCGCATCACTTCCGCGGTCACGAACGGGTTGCCGTCGCGATCACCGCCGATCCAGCTCCCTATCCGCAGAAATGAAGCCAATTCTCCGCGCGCGTCGCCATCATCCTCGTTCAATCGATCCTCAATCGCGCAGTGCAGTCGCGGCACCTCGTGCAGGAACGTGTAATCGTAGAACGAAAGACCGTTGGCGACTTCGTCGAGTACGGTAAGCTTGGTACGGCGCAACAGATTGGTCTGCCACAGCGTCAGCACGGCGCGGCGCAACTGCTCGTCGCTGGCCTCGATTTCCTCGGGCGTGAGCTGGACGCGCTCGCGCCGATCCAACAGCGCCGCAATCTCCATCTCGCGGTCGATGGTGCTCTTGCGACGAACTTCGGTCGGATGCGCGGTCAGAACCGGACTGACCAGCGCCTCCGCGAAAAACCGGCGCAGGTCGGCCGCGCTAAAGCCCGCTCCCCGCGCGTGCGACAACGTCAGCGCCAGCGTTCCCGGGCGCGGCGATCCGCCGGCGTTAGAGCGCGCCCGCATCTGGCGGATGTTGTTTTGATCTTCGGCGATATTGGCGAGATGCGAAAAATAGCTGAAAGCACGCACGATGCGCACGGTTTCGCTGATCGACATGCTGTCGAGGATGATTTCGAGTTCGCGCCGCGCCGGCCTGTCATCGTCGCGGTGGAACCGGATCGAAGTTTGCCGAATGCGTTCGACCAGATCGAACACATCGGCACCCTCCTGATCGCGCACGGTGTCGCCGAGGATGCGCCCGAGCAGCCGGATGTCGTTGCGTAGCCGGGCATCTTCTTCAAGCGCCAGCGCTTCGTCGGCGCGATTGGACCGGAGGTCGGCATCGGAAGGCACGATCTGGGGGGACATGACTAGCTACTCCAGAAACTGCCCGGCAATCCCTTGAGTCGCAATTTTTTGGCTCTCGCGCAAGACCAAGAAAAGGGCGGCGGCTATATGTGTGGTCGGGGGCTCATGGTTCGAGACGCGCGCAAGGCGAACTCCTCGCCACGAGGGACGGCCTCAAATCCGCCTCCCCGCTCTTTCCCAATAGGGATCGCGCAGCCGGCGCTTGAAAATCTTGCCGGAATCCTCGCGTGGCAGATGGGCATGGATTTCGACGTGTTTCGGCACCTTATAATCGGCAAGCGAGGTCTTGAGCTGCGCGCGGATCGCCGCGGTGTCCAGCGTCACCCCGGGCTGCGGTTCCACCACCGCCATCAGCGCCTCGCCGAATTCATCGTCGGGGATGCCGAACACTGCGCAGTCGTGCACTCCGGGAACCGCATGGAGCGCTGCTTCGATTTCCGCGGGATAGATGTTGACGCCACCTGAGATCACCATGTCGCGCTTGCGGTCGCAGATGAAGACATAGCCATCCTTGTCGATATAGCCGACGTCGCCCGAGGTGATGAATCCGTCGAGTTCGATCTCGGTGCGCTTCTCCGGCTTGTTGTGATAGGTGAAATCCGGATTATCCGCGATCCGCGAGTAGATCTCACCGATCTCGCCCTGCGGCAAAAGTCTTCCGTCTTCACCGACAAACCGAAGCTCCGCACCCGGTGAGATCTTGCCGACGGTGCCGGGCTTCTTCAGCGCGTCCTCGGAATTGGCGAACGTGACCGCGCCGGATTCGGTGCTGCCGTAGAATTCATAGATCACCGGCCCCCACCATTCGATCATCGCGCGCTTTACATCGGCAGGACAGGGCGCGGCGGCATGAATGATATGACGCAGCGAAGACATGTCGTATTTCCCGCGCACCTGCTCGGGCAATTTCATCAGCCGAATGAACATGGTCGGCACCATGAAGATGGTGTCGACCTTCTCGTCCTGAACAAGCCGCAGAAACTCCTCGGGATCGAACCGCGGCATCAATACCAGGGCGCCGCCGAGCCGGCCCGCGCGCAGCCCGAACGAGTTGGGCGCGGAATGATATAGCGGTCCTGGCAGCAGCGCCCGGGCGCCCGGCTTCAGGCCGTAGATCATGCCGCGCATGCGCTCCGCGGACGCGCTTTGTTCCGGCGTCGGCGCGTTGCGCCTTACCCCCTTGGGATGCCCCGTCGTGCCCGAAGTATAGATCATGTTCTGCGGCTGCGGCAGGGCCGGGCCGTCATAGGGAGGTTGCCGTTCGAGCCAGGATTCAAGATCAACAGCGAAATCGGGCGTGGCGAGATAGTCGGGATCGATCCTGTAATTCTTCAGGATTTCCGGCGGCGTCGCAGCGCTGAGTACGGTAATTCCGGCTGGAATCGCTTCGCGCAGCTGATGCAGCATGTCGGCATGGCCGATCAGGACCGACGTTCCGGAATCCTTCAGGACATAATTAATTTCCTCCGGCTTGAAGTGCCAGTTCACCGGGACCGCGTAAGCGCCGAGCTGCATCACGGCATAGGCCGCTTCCATGAAGGCAATATCGTTGCGCATCAAAATGCAGACGCTGTCGCCTTGCTTGACGCCAAGTTTTTGCAAGCCGCCGGCGATGCGAGCGGCGCGATCGGCGACTTCGGCGTGCCCACGCCTTCGCTGACCGCTGATGATGCCGAGAAAAAGCGATGGCACTGTCATTGTTGTTTCCGATCTCTCGTCGGTTTTTGAAACCTCATGGTGAGGAGCGCGACTTCGCGCGTCTCGAACCACGGGGATGAACGGCTTCATCCTTCGAGACGCGGCCAAACGGCCCCTTCTCAGGATGAGGATCTAATGTTGCTCACACGTCGGCGAAGCGCGGCGCGCGCTTCTCGATGTTGGCGCGTACCGCCTCGAGCTGATTGGCCCCGCCCATCAGTTTCATCTGCTCGACGGATTCTGCGAGCAGCGCCGGGCCGGGATCGACGGCGAGGTTGTTCAGCATGCGCTTGGCGGCGCGGATCGCCTCCGGACTCTTGCCCGCGATTTCGTGTGCGACCTCAAAGGCGGCGGCGCGCGGGTCGTCGCAGATCCGCGTCGCGAGACCGTAGTCCATGGCCTCCTGCGCCGAGAAAATTCTGCCGGTGTAAGTCAGCTCGCGCAGGATATCGTCGCGCACCAGGCTGGCCAGGATCGGCGTGCCCGCCATGTCCGGCACCAGCCCCCATTTGATCTCCATGATCGACATCCGCGCGTCGGCCGCAAGGAAGCGCATGTCGGCGCCAAGCGCGAGCTGAAAACCGCCGCCGAATGCTACGCCCTGTATCGCCGCAATGACCGGCACCGGAAGCTGTCGCCAACCCCACACCGCCTGCTGCGGGAAATTGGCGAGGCCATGGGTGCGCGCAGCCAGGTCGCGCTTTTCGCCATCCTCTATCCCGTTACCGCCCTTCTCCTTCATCGCGGCGAAGCGGCCCATATCGAGGCCGGCGCAGAACGAACGGCCCTCACCGGACAATACTACCGCCCGAAGGCCCTTTTCCCGGCTCAACCGGTCAGAGGTGGCGACGAGCGCATCGAACATCGCGGCATCGAGCGCGTTCATCTTGTCCGCCCGCACCAGGCGAACATCGGCGACGCCTTGCGAAATCGATACCGAAACGCGCTTCTCCATAGGAATTCTCTCCCGTACCTCTTGGTTGTTGCCGCTTTACAGAATGGCGTTGTCCGGATTTAGTCAATCAACCAATTAACAGAGATTTCTCCAGGGCGGAAACCTTCAATGTTCAACGAACAGCTTCTCGTGGGCCGACGGATTCTCGTCACCGGCGGCGGCACCGGTCTCGGCAAGTCCATGGCGGCGCGCTTCCTCAGCCTCGGCGCCGAGGTCCATATCTGCGGCCGCCGAAAAGGAGTCTGTGACGAGACCGCGACCGAATTGATGGACCTGCATGGCGGCCGGGTGACCAGCCATGGCGTCGATATCAGAAATCCGCTCGCAGTCGATGAGATGATCGAGACGATTTTTACCGAAGGTCCGCTCACCGACCTCGTCAACAACGCCGCCGGCAATTTCATCTCGCGCACCGAGGACCTGACGCCGCGTGGCTTCGATGCGGTCGCCAACATCGTCATGCACGGCACATTTTATGTGACGCACGCGGTGGGCCGACGCTGGATCGCCGGCAAGCATCGCGGCAACGTCGTATCGATCACCGTGACATGGGTCCGCAACGGCAGCCCCTATGTGGTGCCCTCGGCGATGAGCAAGTCCGCAATTCATGCCATGACCATGTCGCTGGCGACGGAATGGGGACGGTACGGCATTCGGCTCAACACGATTGCTCCCGGCGAAATTCCGACAGAGGGCATGAGCAAGCGCATCAAGCCCGGCGACGAAGCCGGCGCGCGCACCATCGCCTTGAATCCCATGGGTCGCGTCGGAAAAATGGAAGAACTGCAGAACCTCGCGGTGTTCCTGATTTCCGGTGGTTGCGACTGGATCAACGGCGAGACCATCGCGATGGACGGCGGCCAGGCGCTGGCGATGGGCGGCAACTTCTATCAGTTGCGCGACTGGTCCGACGCCGACTGGACTCAGGCGCGCGATACAATCAAGGCGCAGAACGAAAAAGACCGCGCTGCGCGAGGGTGAAGAGAAGGCGACTGCGCCAGATATTATCGGCCTCAATGCTTCCCCGCCCCCATATAGCCGAACAGGAATCCCGCGACCTTTCGCTTCTGGATCTCCTCGCTGCCTTCGGTGATGCGATAGCGGCGGTGATGCCGATAGATATGTTCGAACGGCTTGTGGCGCGAGTAACCCATGCCGCCATGCACCTGCATGGCGCGGTCTGCGGCCTCGCAGCACAACCGGTTCGCCCAGAAATTGCACATCGAGACCTTGTCCGAGAGGGTATGCTCGACCTGCACCTGTGTCAGCTTGTCCATCTCCCACGCGGTCTTGCGAATTAACAGCCGCAGCATCTCCGCCTGCGTCGCCAGCTCGACCAGCGGCCACTGGATCGCCTGGTTCTCGGCAAGCGCGCGGCCGAAAGGCTTGCGTTCACGCGCATATTTCACGCTTTCCTCGATGCAATAGACCGCCGCGCCCAGCGAACTGGCCGCCTGCCGGATCCGGTTCTCATGCACGAAACATTGCGCCAGCGACAATCCACGGCCGACCTCGCCGAACAGAGCATCGTCAGGCACGAACACGTCGGTAAAACTGACGCGCGGGTGATCGGTCGGCATATTGAAGGTCCACATATATTCCTCGACCTTCACGCCTTTGCTTTTTGCCGGCACGAGAAAGCAAGTGATGCCGCGCGCGTCGCCGTCATTCCCGGAAGTGCGGGCGAACAGCGCACAGTGGGTCGCGACATGCATGCCGGTGGTCCACATCTTCCCGCCGTTGATCACCCAGCCCGAAACGCCATCGCGGGTCGCCTGCACGGCGCGGGTTTCCATGTGGGTCGCATCCGACCCATGCTCGGGCTCGGTCAGGCCAAAGGTGATGCGGTATTTTCCGGTGATCGAGCCTTCGATCATCGCCTTCTGGTCGTCGCGGCCGTAGCGATCGAGCATGGTCACCAGCGGCAGGTTGCCGACGATCGAATGTTCGTTTTGCAGATCGTTGTGCAGGCCAAGTCCCTTGGACGCAAAATGCTCGCGGATAACCGCCATCCAGAGATTGGAACCATCCTTGCCACCGTAACGCTTGGGTATCGCAAAGCGCAAATGCCCTGCGCTGTCGGCAAGATTTTTCACTCTTCGCAGCAACGCTTCCCACTCATGCCGCGGCAGTCCGCCATTGTCGAAATCGGTGCGCGCCCATTCGCGACGATGATCGAAGAAGCGGATGTTATCGTCGGCATTTTCAATCGGCTTGACCTCGCGCGCGATGAATTGGTCGAGTTCGGCGAGATAGGCGACGAGGTCGGCCGGCAATGCAAAATCCAAGGCAATTCTCCCAGATGGCGTTTTCTTGTCGTTGTCGCGAGGCCGCGTGCAATAGCCCCTGCGCGTTCGATTAAGGTGACTACCCCCGGCCAAGTCAAGCAATGGAATATGGCTTGTGACGCGGAGGCTGGTTGCGTAATTGGATGGCGTCCGAGGGCGAGAGCAAGCTAGTATTGCGGCGAGCATTCCGCGCCACAGAAAAAAATCCACGGGAGCAATCATGGACCTGAAATTTTCCAAGGTGACACGCAAGGGCCCGGTCACGACGGTGACGCTGTCGCGCCCCGAAGTCTACAATGCGCTGCATACGGACGCGCATTTCGAGCTGAACAAGGTCTTCGACGACTTCTCCGCCGATCCCGAGCAATGGGTGGCGATCGTCACCGGCGCCGGCGACAAGGCGTTCTGCGCCGGCAATGATCTCAAGTGGCAGGCCGCCGGCGGCAAGCGCGGCTGGGATACCGGCGGGTTCGCAGGCCTCACCTCGCGCTTCGACTGCGACAAGCCGATTATCGCCGCCGTTAACGGCGTCGCCATGGGCGGCGGCTTCGAGATTGCGCTGGCCTGCGACCTTATCATCGCATCCGAAAATGCAATGTTCGCCCTGCCCGAGCCTCGCGTAGGCCTCGCAGCTCTGGCCGGCGGGTTGCACCGGTTGCCGCGGCAGATCGGTCTCAAGCGCGCCATGGGAATGATCCTCACCGCGCGGCACGTCACCGCCCGCGAGGGCCATGAGCTCGGCTTCGTCAACGAGGTCGTGCCACAGGGCGAGGCGCTGGCGGCGGCTGAACGATGGGCGGAGACAATCTGCAAGAATAGCCCGATGTCGATTCGCGCCTCCAAGCAGACGATTCAGAAGGGCCTTGCGGTTTCGCTCGAGCAGGCGATCGCCGAGCAGCGCGACTACCCTGCAGTAAAAGCAATGGCGGCGTCGCAGGATTATATCGAGGGACCGAAGGCATTTTCTGAAAAGCGCCCGCCGAAGTGGGTGGGGAAGTAGGGATCGCTTGCAGGGATGGGTTGACCAAAGCGAAACCCGTCCTACGATTTTTCGCCCAGCTCCCTCTTATACGACCCATAGTTCGGTTGATCGACCGCGAGCTTGTCCATCGTGGTCTGCCAGAGATGATCGGCGAGCCCGGGCGTTTGCAGGTCGACCTCGCCTTTCGCGATTCGGTCGGCGAGCGTGCGATTGAGATCGACAAGCGAGCCCTGCACGCCCAGTAATCGCGACAGCCGCACCGCTTCCGCGGCGTCGCCGCCCTGCTCCAGTGCCAGTTGGCGCGTCACCAGATCGAGAGCGTTGATCGAGACCCGCAGCTTGAACGCGTTATGCCCGCTTATCATGGGCGCAATATCGCTCCGCAAGAAATCCGCGACTGCCTTGATTAATTCGGTGGGCGTCGGTTCATCCTGCATATCACTTCCTCATCTTTTGGTAGACGTACTCATCCGAAAGCGGCATTTCATTCTTCCGGATCATGCCCGCGGAGCCAGCAACCGCAACAGATCGATTTCGGTTTCCGACGAGCGACGGCCGATCATTGCGCGCTCAATGGAATGCTCAGGTCCGATACGAAAACGCTGCATCATGCCGCAACACATCACTCCCCACCGCAACGTTCCCATCACCTCCCAGAACATGACGCGCGCGGGATCGACGCAGCGGCCGGCGGACTCATATCCGGCAAACAGCTCTTCACGCGATCCGAAGCCGCCGACCGGCTTGTCGATCTCGCCGAAGCGCCAGGAATTGACGCAGACCCACCCCAGGTCCTCCATCGGGTCGCCGAGGTGAGCGAGTTCCCAGTCCAGCACCGCCCGCACGCCGTCGGGGCCGATGATCAGATTGCCGTGGCGAAAATCGCCGTGCACCAGCGTCACCTGTTCGGACGGACCGGGGTCGCTGTCGCGCAGCCAGCGCAGCGCCAGTTCGAAGACCGGCCGGGGCCAATCGAAGCCGCGGTAGTCCCGTTCGAGCTCGGCAATTTCCTTCGCGGCCGTCATGCGGCGAAGTTCCGGCAGTTGCGGCAACGCCAATCCGTGAATCCCGGCCAGAACTTCTCCGAGCTGACGCGCGAGTTTCGGACGTGCCTGCGCAAACTGATCGTCGCGCAAAATCTTCCGCGGGATGGTTTCGCCATCGACCCGCTCCATGATGAAGCCGGTGCCGAGATCGTCTTGCGGCTGGAGCACATGCAGCACCCGCGGTGACGGCACGCCGGCGGCAGATGCTTGCTGCATCAGGACTGCCTCGGCATTCAGGCCGGCCGCACGCGCCGGCGCCGCGCCGTAACCCTGCGGCGCGCGCCGCAGGATCGCGCCGATATTGCCGCCGGGGTGGACAATGTCGAACGACCAGGTCTCCTGGCTGGCGCCGCCCGAGAGCCTGACAGCGCCGACAACGCCGGCCGCACCCGCACACCACGAGGCGACGCAGCGTCCGAGCAGCTTCTCCATCATTTACCCTTGAACTTCGCTGGACGTTTCTCAAGGAACGCGGTGACGCCCTCCTTGAAATCTTCCGCCGAACCGGCGACGCGCTGCAATTGTTGTTCGAGATCGAGCTGATCTTCAAAGGAATTGCCGGGACTGTCCCAATACAGCTTTCGGATCAGCGACAGCGCAATTGTCGGACCGTTGGCCAGCTCGCGCGCAAGTTTCATGGTCTCGTCCATCAAGGCCGCATCGTCGTAGACGCGATTGACAAGTCCCCATTCCAGCGCCTTTTCCGCCGGAAGCCGTTCGCCCATCAAGGACAGTTCCACCGAGCGTGCCTTGCCGATCAGCCGCGGCAGCAGCCAGGTCGATCCACAGTCCGGCACGAGGCCGATGCGGCGAAACGCCTGCAGAAAATATGACGAGCGCGCGCACAGGATCATGTCGCCCATCAGGGCGAAGCTCATCCCGGCGCCTGCCGCAGCGCCATTGACCGAAGTGACGATCGGACAGTGCAGATTCCGCAGGCGGCGCAGGAAAGGATGATATCCAATTTCAAGCGTTGCGCCGGCGTTACTCCGTCCCGGCTTCTGATTGTCACGCCCCTGCAGATTGGCACCGGCGCAAAACGCGCGTCCGGCACCTGTGATGACGAGGCATCGCACCTCGCTCCGCCGGTCGTCGATCGCATCAAGCGCCTCGCCGAGGCCGCCCAGCATGTCCATGGAGACGGCGTTCATGACCTCCGGATGATCGAGCTTGAGGATGGCCACCGGGCCGTCGATATCGAGCGTGACGTGTTTGAATTGCATTTGTTTCCTCGTGAGTTGTGGTCCGCGTTATTTCTTCGGCGGCGCAAAGTAGTTCAATCTCGAACCCATATTTGATTTTTAAGCCGCGCTTGTCCATGGTTGGTATCGGAACATCTGCCCGCTATCGGGCGCACCTCCCAGGCGCGCGCCAAACCGGATTGGAAACGCACATGAGTATTTTCGACCTCACCGGCCGCGTGGCCATCGTCACAGGCGGCAATGGCGGCATCGGGCTTGGCATCGCGCAGGCCCTGGCCGCGACCGGATGCAATGTCTCGATCTGGGGCCGCAACGCCGAGAAGAACAAGAGCGCAGCGGCATCCATGGCCGGCTGCTCCGGCAAGATCGATACCCGCATCTGCGACGTCAGCGACCCCGCCTCTGTCAAATCGGCAATGGCCGCCACGCTTGAGCGGTTCGGCCGGGTCGATGGTTGCTTCGCCAATGCCGGCATCGGCGGCGGCGGACGGCACGCCTTTATCGACCGCACCGAAGTACAGTGGCGCACCATGTTCGCCACCAATCTCGACGGCGTATTCCATGTATTTCAGGCGGCCGCCCGCCACATGACGGAACGCGCCACCGCCGGCGACCCCTTCGGCCGGCTGGTTGCGACCTCGAGCCTTGCTTCGATTTTCGGCACCGCGCGCAACGAGCATTATGCTGCAACCAAGGCAGCCATCAACGCGCTGGTCCGCGCGCTCGCGGTCGAGCTGGCGCGCCACGGCGTCACTTCGAACGCCATCCTGCCCGGCTGGATCAAAAGCGACATGACGGCTGGTGTCATGGCCAACGAGAAATTCGTGGCCAATGTGATGCCGCGAATTCCAATGCGGCGGTTCGGCGAACCCTCGGATTTCGGCGGCATCGCCGTTTATCTGATGAGCAACGCGTCGTCCTATCACACCGCCGACTGCTTTGTGATCGACGGCGGCTATACGGCTTTCTGAAGGAACAGGCACAGGTGTGAGCACAGCGACGCAGCAATCCTGAAGTCGTCATTCCGGGGCGATGCAAAGCATCGAACCCGGAATCTCGAGATTCCGGGTCTGGTGCTGGCGCACCATCCCGGAATGACCGGTTCAATTTCAAACAGCCCAACAATTCCGGCCGCGAGTTTGCAACCCCGCGACGCAATGCGCCCGAGTTGTGCCTGCATCCTTCGCCCGAAACAGAGGGCGTGGGGAATGCCGGGTGCCCGCCGCACCCGCAGCCTCGCGTGCGAAATAAAACAAAGCACACGAGCATAGTCACCACGGTTACAGCCGGATTCACCCGGCATTCCCGCACGCGAATGGTTTTAACGGCTTCCTTCGTGCTCTCCCCGGTGATCGGGCTTTTTTGTCACCGTCATCGGCGGATATGGCCTGTCTAAAGCCCGGTCGGGCCGACACGCCTCCGCTGACTTGACGCCGGCGTCGAGGCGTCAGGACCACACGACTTCGCCGTCCGCGACAAGCATCTGTCGTCCGCCCGCCCGGCGATCGCTCACGGGAAAACCCGCCCTGCGATCCCATCGCGCGCCCGACGCCGCCGCGTCCACCGCATCCCGCACCCAACGTCCGTGACGATCGCGAAACGCCCCTCGTGTGGGGCGGGACGGCGGCGGATATAGATTTGATTTGGGTCGGACCGGAACGGAAATATTTTTGGAGATGGGGCTGGACAGCCGAACTACCGGACAGCCCGTCGGGCAAATCAGCGCCCGTGGCTCGAAGAGCGAAGGCGAATGAACGGCAATTACACTGCGCACATGCGGCCCCTTGGCTCGCAATGACGATGAAGTCAGGATGACGCCGCCAGTTTTTGCGTCCGCTCCGGAACGCTCATCGCAAAGCCTTCGTAGTCCTTCGCCGCGACGTCGTTGCATATCTGACGGTAAACCCCGACGCCGCCGATATAGGGCATGAAGATCTGCGGCTTGCCCGGGATATTGGCGCCCATGTACCAGGAATTGGCCTGCGGGTAGAGCGTGCCCTGGGCGACTTCGTTGACATGCGCCACCCAATTATCCTCGGCTTCCCTCTTCGCCTCCATCGTATCGAGGTGGCGGTCGCGCATGTAAGCGATGCAGTCGGTGATCCAGTCGACATGCTGCTCGATCGAGACGATCATGTTGCTCAGTACCGACGGGCTGCCGGGACCCGTAATGATGAACAGGTTTGGGAATCCCGCGCTCATCAGGCCGAGATAGGTCTTGGGGCCTTCGGCCCATTTCTGGTTGAGCGTCTGTCCATTGCGGCCCCTGATGTCGATCTTCGCCACCGAACCGGTCATCGCGTCGAAGCCGGTTGCCAGCACCAGTGCATCGACCGCGTAGTCTTTGCCGCCGGCGCGCACCGCGTTCGGCAATATCTCTTCGATCGGATTGGACTTGATGTCGACCAGCGTCACATTCGGACGATTGAAGGTCGCGAAATAGTCGGTATCGACGCAAATACGCTTCGACCCGATCGGATGATTATTGGGCTGCAACAACTTTGCGGTTTGCGGGTCCTTCACGATCTCCGCGATCTTTTCGCGAACAAAATTGGCGGCGGTGTCGTTGGCTGCCTTGTCCAGCGCAAGATTGTTGTAGGCCATCATGAAAGTCAGGCCGCCGCGGGTCCAACGCGATTCATATTTCGAGCGCCGCTCGTTGTCGCCGTCGTCAAGCGCCCCACGGTCGGGCATCTCGGTATAGATGCCGTTGCGGGCCACCTCGCGCGCGAAGCGCCTGATTTCCGGGTAGTTCGCGCGAAATGCGTTCCGCTCCTCAACGGTCAGCGCGGCGTTACGGGCGGGAATGCTGAAATTCGCGGTGCGCTGAAACACGGTGAGATGGCTGGCCTGCTCGGCGATAACAGGTACCGACTGGATCGCCGATGAGCCCGTGCCTATCACGGCGACGCGTTGACCCTTGAAATCCACCGGCTCATGCGGCCAATGGCCGGTGTGATAGACCTTGCCCCTGAAGCCGGCGAGACCTTTGATGTCGGGCATCCGCGCATTCGACAGGCAGCCGGTAGCGAGAACGACGTATTTCGCCGTCACGGTCTTGCCGTCGGATGTAGTTACCGACCAGCAACTAGAGCCTTCGTCGAAAGCTGCCCGGTCGACACGGGTATTGAGTTGAATACCCGGCCGCAGTTTGAACCGGTCGGCGACGTGGTTGGCGTATTTCAGAATTTCCGGCTGCGGCGCATAACGCTCGCTCCAGTCCCATTCCTCCTGCAGTTCGTCCGAGAACGAATAGGAATACTGCATGCTTTCGACATCGCAGCGCGCCCCGGGATAACGGTTCCAGTACCAGGTACCGCCGACGTCGCCGCCTTGCTCGTAGACGCGAGCCGACAATCCCAGCCCGCGTAGTTTATGCAGCATATACATTCCGGCAAAACCCGCGCCGACCACGACGACATCGTAGGTTTCGGCGCCTGCGGCGTGGCTTTTGCCTGAAATGGATTGCAAGGCAGACATGTATTCGCGCTCCCTGGGGATTTCTTTCGTTACCGACCAGCATTCCCCCCGTGGCGCGAAAGCGCAAGGGACAAAACCGCTCCTCCGGCCTGCATATTTTGCCTCGCGGAATGCGCCAAGAAAAACTCCCGCGGTCCGCGTTTCCCTGACGTCTTAGCGCAAGCCTGAGCATGGGAAACCCGCTTGGCTTCGGTGCCTGTGATGGGCTAGCGTCATCCGGAAGTTTCACCATTCAAACCAAGAACGAGCAGCGCCGAAAGCTGCCGCAGGGAGTGAACACAGCCATGAAATCGCCGATCTGCGATATGCTTGGAATCGAATTTCCGCTGCTGGCCTTCAGCCATTGCCGCGACGTGGTTGCCGCCGTCAGCCGCGCCGGAGGTTTCGGCGTGCTCGGCGCTACCGCGCATACCCCCGAATCCATCGAACGGGAACTGAAATGGATCGACGACCACGTCGACGGCAAGCCCTATGGGCTTGACGTGCTGATCCCCGAGAACATTTCGACATCAGGCGAGAAGGACGTCACCTGGAAAAGCCTGGAAGCACGGGTTTCACCCGAGCATCGCGCCTTCACCCGCGACCTCCTCAAGAAATACGGCGTCGAACTGACGACGACCAGCGTTGCCGACAATCAACCGCAGCCGTTCGACGCGCAATGCGCGCTGGAAGTTCTCGATGTATCGTTCAGGCACCCGATCCGCCTGATCGCCAACGCGCTCGGCGTGCCGCCGAAGGCGATGATCGAGATGGGCAAGAAGCATGGCGTGCCGGTCGCGGCATTGGTCGGCGCCAAGGAGCATGCGCTTCGCCAGGTCGCCGCCGGCGTCGATATTCTCGTGGTGCAGGGCACCGAGGCCGGTGGCCATTGCGGCGAAGTCTCGACCATGGTGCTGGTGCCCGAGGTGATCAAGGCGATCAAGCCGATCCGCGATGTGCCGGTACTGGCCGCCGGCGGCATCATGACGGGGCGCCAGATGGCGGCGTGCATGGCGATGGGCGCCGCCGGAGCCTGGACCGGCTCGGTGTGGCTCGCCACGGTCGAATCCGAAACCACCGAAATCTTCCGCGAAAAAATGATCGCGGCCTCCTCGCGCGACGCCGTTCGGTCCAAGGGCCGCACCGGGAAGCCGGCGCGACAATTGCGTTCGGTCTGGACCGATGCGTGGGATCGCGGGCCCGACAGCCCCGGCGCGCTGCCGATGCCGCTGCAAAGCATCATCAGTCGCGACGCGTTCAACTCCATCGATCGCTCCGCGGCAGCCGGCAATGCGCGGGCACGCGACCTTGTCACCTACTTCGTCGGACAAGGGGTCGGCCTGATCGATAGCGTGAAATCCGCCGCCGCCGTGGTGCAGGAATTCAAGGAAGATTTTATTGAGGCGGTGGAGCACATGAACGCGCTGGTGGCGGAGTAGGCTGATCCTCATGGTGAGGAGGCGGGCCTATGCCGTCTCGAACCATGAGGCCGCACCCCTGGCTTTGAGAAGGTGGCAACAAGAATAATGGCAAACCCCTTGCAATCAGAAGACCGCATCCCCGTCATCGTCGGCATCGGAGAAATCGTCGATCGCCCGAAGGAAATCGCCGAAGGCCTCGAGCCCCTCACTCTGCTGGTTGAAGCGCTCAAGCGCGCCGAACAGGACAGTGGCGGCAAGTTGCTCGGCGAGATCGCGTCGCTCGACATCGTCAATTTCCTGAGCTGGCGCTACCGCGATCCGGAAAAGCAGCTTTCCGACCGCCTCGGCATCGCGCCAAAGCACGCTTATTATGGCCCTGTCGGCGGCGAAAGCCCGATCCGCTATCTGCATGAAGCCGCGCAGCGGATTGCGCGCGGCGAATGCAGCGTCGCCGCGGTCTGCGGCGCCGAAGCGCAATCGACCGCCACCAAGGCCGAACGTGGCGGCGTCAATCTGCCATGGACGCCTTTCGCGCATGATGTAGCGGAGCCAAAGCGCGGAGCAGCATTCCAGAAGCCTATGGCCGTGAAGCTTGGCGTCTTCAGGCCCGTGACGGTTTACCCTTTTTACGAAGCAGCGACCTCGGCGCATTGGGGCCAGACCCCGCGCGAAGCGATGGCGGAATCCGGCCAGCTGTGGTCGACCTATTCCGATGTCGCCTCGCATAATCCGAACGCATGGCTAAAGCGACGCTTCAGGCCCGACGAAATCACGACGCCGACGCCGGACAACCGGCTGATCGCCTGGCCCTACACCAAGCTGATGGTGGCTAATCCGACCGTTAATATGGGAGCTGCAATCCTGATGACGAGCCTTGCGAAAGCGCGGGCCGCGGGAATTGCCGAGGATCGCATCGTTCATGTCTGGGGCGGTGCATCGGCGGAAGAGCCGCGCGATTATCTGATCCGCGACCAGTTTTTCCAAAGCCATCCGCAGAATGCCGTCCTCAAGGCGATCATGGATCTCGTTGGCAGCGATGGCAGGGCGTTCGACGCGATCGAACTCTATAGCTGCTTTCCCTGCGTGCCGAAAATGGCGCGACGGACGCTTGGGCTCGGCGCCGACGTACAACCGACGGTGACCGGCGGCCTCACCTTCTTCGGCGCGCCGCTCAACACCTACATGACGCATGCCGCCTGCGCGATGGTGCGGAAGCTGCGCAACGGCGCCAAGCTCGGTCTGCTCTACGGCCAGGGCGGCTTCGTCACCAAGCATCATGCGCTGGTGCTGTCGCGCCAGGCGCCACGAGACGCGCTCGCGCAGGACGCCAGCGTACAAACCGAGGCAGACCGGCATCGCGGCGCCGTGCCGGACTTCGTCACCGAGGCCAATGGCAAGGGCTCGGTCGAGAGTTTTACCGTGATCTATGGCCGCGGCGGCGACGTCGAGCATGGCGTGGTGATGCTGCGGACATCGGACAATACGCGCGCGCTGGCACGGGTGCCTGCGCGTGACAGCCAAACGCTGGCGCATCTTCTGAACCTGGACCGCACGCCGGTGGGCTCGTCCGGCGATATCGTCAGCGCCGATGATGGTGTTCTGGAGTGGCGGGTGGGCTGATCGTCAGCCCTTCACGTCCTGTTTCTCCGAAACCGTTGCGGGCTTGCTTTTCGCGCCGGCAACGCGGACCTGATCGCCGTCGGCGAGGCCGTCGGGCGGCGCGACGATGATGCGATCGTCGGGAGACACCCCCGACGCCAGTTCGATGTCGCGGCCGAGATCCCGGGCGATGGTCACCGTCTTGAACAGCACCTTGTCGTCCGGACCGACGGTCGCAACGCGCAGGCCGCTTTGATTGAAGATCAGGGCGCTCGCCGGGATATGCAGCGGCACGGCGTCGCGCTGCAGGCTCATGCGCACATTGGCATAGCCGCCCGGCATCAACTCGCCACCGGCGTTATCGAGGGCAAGCTGCATCCGCGTGGTGCCGGAGCCGACATCGACGGATTGCGATGACGCCTCGACTGTCGCGGCGAAGCTCCGGTTTGGATATTCCGGCATCGAGATCACCGCCTTGGCGCCGATCTTGATCGCGGGCACGTAGCTTTGCGGGACGTTGACATAGACCCGGAGCTTTCTGATGTCGGAGACCACGAACATCGCGGGGCCGCTGCCGCCGCCCGCATTTATCAAGGCGCCGACGTCGGTATCGCGGGCAGTGACCACGCCGTCGAACGGCACAGTGATCTTCTTGTAGCCCGCCAAGGCTTCCAGCCGCTCGACATTGGCCTGGCCGGAATTGACCGCGGCCTTCTTGTTGGAGAGGTCGGCGGAACGTTCATCGATTTCCTGCATCGAAACAAAATTCGATGCGATCAGCGATTTACGGCGGCTCAGCGTGGCCTCAGATAATTTCGCGCTGGCCTCCTGGCTGGCGAGATCGGCGCGCGCCTGCAACAATTGCTGGTCGAGATCCGGCGCCTCGATTTCGGCGATCACCTGCCCGGCCTTGACCTTCGCGCCGATGTCGGCGTTCCAGCTTTTAAGATAACCGCTGACGCGCGCGAAGATCGGCGCACGATAATATGCTTCAAGCCTGCCCGGCAGATCCAGCGTGGCATTAAGAACCTTGGCGTCGGGCAGCACCACCGCGACAGTTGGAATGGCCTGGTTATCCGTCCATTCACGCAGCCTGGCACTGGAGTCCTCGCGCGCCCGAATGCCGGTCACCACCACAAGCACCGCTGCGATGCCCGCCACGATCCCGAAAATGCCCAGCTTCCTGCGAGAGACCGGAAGGCTCTGTTCAGTGGGCATGTGGCGTCTCCGGTAAGGCGGCGGCTTTGGCGCCTTGCTTCTTGTGTACCATACTAAAGACCACGGGAACAAACATCAGCGTGGCGACGGTTGCGAAGATCAGCCCTCCGACCACCGCGCGTCCAAGCGGCGCGTTCTGCTCGCCGCCCTCCCCGAGGCCCAGCGCCATCGGCGTCATGCCGATAATCATCGCCAGCGCGGTCATCAATACGGGCCGGAAGCGCACGAAGCCTGCTTCGATCGCAGCCGCGACCGGGTCGCCCGTTTCTTCATAGCGCTCCCTGGCGAAGCTGATCACCAGCACGCTGTTTGCGGTAGCCACGCCCATGCACATGATCGCGCCGGTCAGCGCCGGCACCGATAGTGTCGTTTGTGTCGAGAACAGCATCCAGACGATGCCGGCTAGCGCGGCGGGCAGCGCCGTGATGATCACGAACGGATCGGACCACGATTGGAAGTTCACCACGATCAGGAGATAGATCAGCACGATCGCAGCGAGCAACCCGAACAGCAGCCCTGAAAACGCGCTGTTCATGGTCTGCACCTGGCCGAGCAGCACCACCGAACTGCCCTTCGGCACATCCTTTGCGGTGTCCGCCATCGCCGTCTTGACGTCAGCGGCGACCGCGCCGAGATCGCGCCCCTGCGGCGTCGCAAAGATCTGCACCATCGGCTGGATGTCGTATTGGGAGACGACCGCGCTCGACATCGATCGCGTGATGTTGGCGATGCCGCCGAGAATCGGCGGTGCCGCCGTGCTGCCCGCCGTAATCGGCAATGTCTCAAGCGCACTCAGCGAGTCGATCTGGTATTGCGGGGTCTGCATGACGATCGAATACGATACGCCATTGTCCGGATTGAGGTAATAGGTCGGCGCGACCTGCGCGCTGCCCGCCAGATTGACGACGAGGCTGTTGGTCACATCGCGCTCGGTCAACCCTACATATTGCGCGCGGGTCCGATCGACATCGATATTGAAGCCCGGATTGTTGGGCGACTGCTGAATGCGCGCATCGGCAATGCCCGGTATGCGGCGAATCCGGTTCAGCAACTTATTGGCGTAGGCGAAATTCGCGTTTACGTCCGCGCCGCGGACCTGGAGGTCGATCGGCGCCGGCGCGCCGAAATTCAGAATCTGGCTGACGATGTCGGCCGGCAGGAACGCGAACATCATGCCGGGAAAGGCGCGCGGGAGCTGCTCGCGCAGGGCCTGGACGTACTCGTTGGTCGGCCGATGGCCCTCCTTCAGCTTGATCTGGATGTCGCCGTCCTGCGAGCCGATCAGCCCGGTGTTGTTATAGGTCATGTTGATGCCGCTGATCGGCATCCCGATGTTATCGGCGAGGGTTTCGATTTCCCCGGGCGGAATGATCTTGCGGATGGTTTTCTGCACATCGGCGAATTGATTGGCGCTTTCCTCGATGCGGGTGCCGACCTGGGTACGGACATGCATCAGGATCGATCCGGAATCGACCGACGGAAAGAAATTCTGCCCCAGAAACGGCACCAGCAGGAATGAAAGTCCGACGAAACCGAGGAATCCGATCACGAAAATCGGCCGCCGTTGCATCGCGAGCGACAGCAGGTCGCGGTAACCGTTGCGGACGCGCTCGAAGCCCGCCTCGAAACTGCGCTGAAACCGCACCAATGGGTTACGTGACGGCGGACGAACCTCGTCTTCCGCGTGATGTGCGTGCCGCTGCAGCAGATATTTCGCCATTGTCGGCACCAGCGTGCGCGACAGGATGAACGACCAGATCATCGCGAACATCACGGCTTCGGCCATCGGCACAAACAGAAAGCGCGCGACGCCTTGCAGGAAGAACATCGGCACGAACACGATGCAGATGCAGAGCAGCGAAACGAAGGCCGGCGTCACGATCTGGTTGGCGCCGTCCAGGATCGATATTTCGACGTCCTTGCCTTGCTCCAGATGCCAGTTGATGTTCTCGATCGTGACCGTGGCGTCATCGACCAGGATGCCGACCGCGAGCGCGAGACCGCCGAGCGTCATGATGTTGAGGGTTTCGCCGATCGCCGACAGCATCACGATCGCGCCGAGCACGGCGAGCGGAATCGAAACGGCGATGATCAACGTCGAGCGCCAACTGCCGAGAAACAACAGGATCATCACACTGGTCAGCAACGCCGCGATGATCCCCTCATAGGCGACCCCGGTGATGGCGCCGCGAACGAACAGCGACTGATCGCCGATGAACCCGATCTTGAGCGCGTCGGGGAGAGAATCCTTGACGTCGACGACCTTCTGCTTGACGCCGGCGATGATATCCAGCGTCGAGATTGCCCCGGCCTTCAGGACCATCATCAGAACCGAGCGGTTGCCGTTGACGTGGACGATATTGGTTTGCGGGGGATTGCCGTCGCGCACGCTCGCAACGTCCCGGACATAAACCATGGCGCCGTTGACAGCCTTGATCGGCAGTCCGCCGAGGTCTTCCATCTTGATCGGCGAGTTGTTTAGCTGGATGACGTATTCGAAACCGCCGATCTTTTGCGTACCGACCGGCGTGATCAGATTTTGGGCGGATAGCGCGTTGGCCACATCCTGGGCGGACAGGCCACGAGACTGCAACGCCGATGGATTGAGATCGATCTGGACCTGACGCTGCTTGCCGCCGTAGGGATAAGGGATCGCGGCGCCCGGCACCGTGACCAGCGGCGTGCGCAGCTGGTTGATGCCGATGTCGGCGAGATTTTGTTCGGTGAGACCCTCTCCGGATAATGCGACCTGGATGATCGGAACCGTGGACGCGCTGTAGTTGAGAATCAGCGGCGGTGTCGAGCCGGGCGGCATTTGCTTGATCATCGTTTGCGAAATTGCGGTGACCTGGGCGTTGGCGGTGCGGATATCGACGTTCGGCTGGAAAAAGATTTTGACGATGCCGACGCCGTTGTAGGAATTCGCAACAATGTGTTCGATGTCGTTGACCGTCGTCGTCAGCGCGCGCTGAAACGGCGTGGTCATGCGTCCGGCCATCTGATCCGGCGGCAGACCGGTGTACTGCCAGATGACGCCGATCACGGGGATACGGATTTCCGGAAAAATGTCGGTCGGCGTGCGCAGCGCGGCGAGCGGTCCGATAATCAAAAGTAGCAGCGCGAGCACAACGAAAGTATAGGGCCGGCTCAGGGCGATGCGGACCAGTGCAATCATAAAACGGGCATTCCTCGGTCAATCGGAAGGGACGCGGAACTCGCGCGCCAAAGGCCGGTTCGTTTGCGCTGATTTAGCCGAACTGCGGCAAAATAGCCAATGTCCGGCCAGCCGCCCGCCTTCACTTCCCTGATACCGTCACGGCGCCGCGAGGTATCGATGGAACCAGTGGATCAACTCAAGCTTCCAGCGAACTGACCGCCGCGGCGCTCAACGCATCAGCTTGAGCGCATCGGAGAAAAATTCCGGACCGCCGAAATTGCCGGACTTCAGCGCCAGCAGCATCTCGCCGTCCTTTGCGCCGACGGCGCGCAGAACCGGGACGCCGGCGGCGATTTCGGCGCCCACCAGAAATCCGGGAATACCCAGGCGATCCACCACCGCGCCGGAAGTTTCGCCGCCGGCGACCACCAGCCGCCGTACACCGGACTGCACCAGGCCTTCCGCGATATCGGCCATCGCCTGCTCGATCGCATGGCCCGCGGCATCGCGGCCGTGGCGCGCCTGCAACGCCGCGACCTGGTCCGGCGTCGTGCTGCTGGCGATCAGGATCGGACCTTGTTTGAATCGTTCCCTCGCCCAGGCGAGCGCGCGCCGGGCTTCATCCTCGCCCGCCACGACCCGATCAGGATCGAGATGCAGCACCGGCATCGCCTGCTCGGCGCTTGCGATCTGCTGAAGCGTCGCTTGCGAACAACTGCCGGCAAGGCACGCTGCCGGCCCGCCGACCGCGGCGTCCGCAACCACGTTCGGCGCATTCGGTTTGATCCGGCCCGATGCCACCAGCGCGCGCGCGAGCCCGAGCCCGAGGCCCGATGCGCCGACGGACACGCGATGATCCAGCGCGACCTTGCCGATGGTCTCCAGATCGCGCTCGAAAACCGCATCGGCGATCGCCGCGCCAATGCCTTTTCCGGAAAGACCGGCAAGACGGGCGTGGACGGCATCCGGGCCGCGCGTGATGTCGGCGAGATCGACAAGCCCTACCCCGGTCTTGCTTTGGCGCGCCAGCACCCGCACCAGATTGGAGTCGTGCATCGGATTGAGCGGATGATCCTTCAGCGGGCTTTCGTTCAGCGGCACCGAACCCACAAACAGATTGCCCTGATAGACCGTGCGGCCGGTCTCGGGAAACGCCGGCGTTACTAGTACGATCGCATCGCCGGAATCGGCGCGCAGCGCATCCATGACCGGGCCAATATTGCCGGCGTCGGTCGAATCGAAGGTCGAGCAGATCTTGAACAGCACATGCCCGGCGCCTCGCCCGCGCAGCCATTTCTCCGCGGCGCGCGAGCGCGTCACCGCAAGGCCCGCTTCGATCGATCGGCTTTTCAACGACACCACCACCGCATCGACTTCAGGCAGCGCGAGATCGCCTGAGGGAACGCCGATGGTCTGCACCGTGCGCAACCCGCAACGGGTCAGCGTGTTGGCGAGATCGGACGCGCCGGTATAATCGTCGGCGATGCAGCCAAGCGCCAGCGTCACGGTTTCACTCCGGCGTAGGGCTTGAACCAGCCGAGGCCATCGGCGGTCTTGCCGCGCGGGTTATATTCGCAGCCTACAAACCCGCCGTACCCGAGCCGGTCGAGTTCACCGAACAGGAACGGATAGTTCAATTCCTCTCCGTCCGGCTCGTTCCGCGACGGTATGCTGGCGATCTGGACGTGACCGACGATCGGCATCATTTCCCGCAGCCGCATGGTGACGTCGCCATGGATGATCTGGCAGTGATAGATATCGAACTGAAGTTTCAAATTGGGGATTTTCAGTTCAGCAATCAGATCGCGCGCGAATGCGAAATCGTTGAGGAAGTAGCCGGGCACGTTGCGGGGGTTGATCGGCTCGATCACGACGTCGAGGCCATGGGGCCGGAGAAACTCGGCGGCCCATGCCACTGACTTGCGAAACGCCGCCACCGCCTGCGGATCGCTGCGCTTGGCAATACCCGCCATCAAATGCAGGCGCTTGACGCCGGTTGCCTGCGCATAGGGCAGCGCGGTGCGCAGGCTCTGCTGCAAATCATCGAAGCGATCCGGCAGCGCCGCAAAACCCTTTTCACCGGCGTCCCAGTTACCCGGCGGCAAATTGAACAGCGCTTGAGTGAGACCGTTGCGATGCAGCCGCTCACCGACCTTTTCCGCCGGGTGTTCGTAAGGAAAGAGGAACTCAACGGCGGTGAATCCCGCCTTCGCCGCGGCGTCGAAGCGGTCGAGGAACGGGACTTCCGTGAACATCATGCTGAGATTGGCGGCGAAGCGGGGCATTGACGGTCCTCTTGTTGTTCACTGCTGTTTCGGTTCACCGGGCAAATGCGTGCCGGTGACGCGGGCATACATCCGCGCCACCGAAGCATCGTCGTCGCGGCCCATGCCGGAGGCCGATGTCATCAAGAACATCTGCAGCGCCGCGGCGGCAACCGGTACGGGAAATTTGGCCGTGCGCGCCATGTCCTGGATGATGCCAAGGTCCTTGACGAAGATATCCACCGCGCTGCGCGGCGCGTAATCGCCGTCGAGCACATGCGGCATGCGGTTCTCGAACATCCAGGAGTTACCGGCGGACGCGGTGATGACCTCATAGACCTTCCGGATATCGAGTCCCTGTTTTGCGGCGAATGCGATCGCTTCCGAGGCTGCTGCGATATGCACGCCCGCCAGCAGCTGGTTGATCATCTTGAACGCGGCGCCTTCGCCCGCGGCATCGCCGAGTTCGTAGAGTTTTGCCGCCATCGCATCGAGCGCGGGCCTCGCCTTGGCGAAGGCGGCAGCACTGCCCGACGCAAGGATGGTAAGTTCGCCCTGTGCCGCGCGCTGCGCGCCGCCGCTGATCGGCGCATCGAGATAGTGCCGGCCGGTCGCCTCCAGCTGTTTCGCCAGCCGCCGCGCCACGTCCGGATCCATCGTCGCGGAGGAGACGAACACGGCATCTCTGGCCAGCGTTTCGGCGACGCCGTCTTTGCCGAACAGGATGGCTTCGGTCTGCGCGGCATTGACGACCACGCTGACGACGATGTCAGCCTGCCTGGCAGCCTCCGCCGGCGTCTTTGCGCCGCCTCCGCCGTCGGCGACGAACCGCGCCACGGCGTCGGCCGCAACATCGCAGCCGGTGACCGCAAAACCCGCGCGCCGCAATGAGGTCGCCATGCCAAAACCCATCGAGCCCAGCCCAATGACGGCAACACGCGGTTTTGCGGAAATGGATTCAGGCATAAGGCATTACCTCGGGTTTCCTCGCAGCCGTATTTAACAGCGGCCTTGACTCTGGGTATCACGGCTTGGCCGCGCTGCCAAAGCGTGAGACAAGACGGCAAAGAGAATGCTGCCGGGATACTGCCATGACCGAAACCGGGGTACGCGAGGGAATCTGCCGCCTCGGCCGCTCGCTGTTCGACCGCGGGCTGACGCCGGGTTCCTCCGGCAATATCAGCGTCAGACTTGACGACGGCGGCTGGCTGGTGACGCCGACCAGCGCGTCGCTGGGCTTTCTCGACCCGGCGCGGCTGTCGCGGCTCGGTGCCGATGGCCGGCTGATGTCGGGCGACGCCCCTACTAAGGAAGTGCCGCTGCACACCGCATTGTACCAGACGCGCCGCACCGCGCGCGCGGTGGTGCATCTGCATTCGACGCATTCGGTGGCGTTGTCGATGCTGCCGGAGATCGATCCCCGCGCCGCATTGCCGCCGATGACGGCGTATTACCTCATGAAATGCGGCGCCACTGCGCTGGTGCCGTATTATCGGCCCGGAGATCCCGCGGTCGCCGACGCCATCAAGGGGCTCGCCGGAAAATATTCGTCTGTGCTGCTCGCCAATCACGGCCCGGTGGTTTCCGGCGAAACCCTGGAGGCCGCGGTATTTGCCATCGAGGAGTTGGAAGAGACCGCGAAACTCTATTTGCTGTTGCGCGGGCTAAACCCGCGCTATCTGACCCCGGCGCAGGTAGCGGATTTGTCAAGGGCGTTCGGGTTGACGTTGCTCGAACATGGGCGCGATCACGAATGAGCGGCGGAAAAAATCCTAGAGCACCGCGAGCTGCTTGTTCCTGAGATCGGTGACCAGCATCAATCCGGGGGCGTGCGTGATCGCAAAGGGCAGCTTCGCCGCCGCGATCACCGCTTGCGGTGTCACGCCGCACGCCCAGAACACGGGAATCTCGTCGGCCTCCACCGGCACCGCGTCGCCATAGTCGGGTTTTGCGATATCCGCGATCCCGATCGAATGCGGATGGCCGAGATGAACCGGCGCGCCATGCACCGCGGGAAACCGCGATGTGATCTGCACCGCGCGGATGGCATCCGCCGGCTTGAACGGCCGCATCGACACCACCATGGGGCCCGCGAACGGCCCCGAGGGCGCGCAGGCGATGCTGGTGCGATACATCGGCACCCGCACATTGCGCTCGATGTGGCGGATCGGCAGGTCGTCCGCCATCAGCGCTTCCTCGAACGAGAACGAGCAGCCGAGCACGAATGCGACGAGATCGTCACGCCAATGCGCCATGATATCGGTCGGCTCCTCGATCACCTCGCCCTCACGCCAAACGCGGTAGCGCGGCAGGTCGGTGCGGATATCCAGGTCGATCCCGAGCGAGGGAATGCGGGGGTCGCCGACGTCGGACATGCCGATCACCGGACACGGCTTGGGATTGAGCTGGCAGAACCGGTGAAACGACGCCGCGAGCTTTTCGGGCAGGATGGCGAGATTGCCTTGTACGAAGCCGTTGGCGACGCCGGCGGTGGTCGTCGCCATGCCGGCGCGGCAGGCCAGCCGCGCCTGCAGGCTCGGCAGCATCTCCGGTTCGCCGTAAACGCCCTGCTCTTTCTTCGCCAGACCGGCAGTCACCGATAGCGCTCCATGCCTCGACAGGTGGTGCTGCGGAGTTCTACCATGCAAGGCCACGATACGCACCAACAGGTTTCCGGAAGGCTGAATGACCAAGATCATATCCAATCTGCAGATCGATTCCGCCCGTCTTTGGGACACGATTCACGAAACCGCGAAATTCGGCGCCACGCCGAAAGGCGGGGTGCGGCGGCTGACGCTCGGCCCCGAGGACAAGCAGGTTCGCGACTGGTTCCGCGGGGCATGCGAGGCCGCGGGCCTTCAGCTGCATATCGATGCGCTGGGTTCGATGTTTGCGTTGCGCAAGGGCCGCGATATGTCGAAGCCGCCGGTCGGACTCGGCTCGCATCTCGATACGCAGCCGACCGGCGGCAAGTTCGACGGCGTGCTCGGCACGCTGGCGGCGCTCGAGGTCGTCCGCACGCTCAATGATGCCGGGATCGAGACCGAAACCCCGATCTGCATCGTCAACTGGACCAATGAGGAAGGTTCGCGCTTCGCGCCGGCGACGATGGCGTCTGCGGCCTATGCCGGAGATTATGCCACCGACAATATTCTGGCGCGGACCGACGCCGCAGGCATCAGCGTTGGCGAAGCGCTCGATGGCATCGGCTACCGCGGCAGCGAGGCGGTTGGCGCGCGCAAGCTCGGCGCCTTCGTCGAACTGCACATCGAGCAAGGACCGCTGCTTGAGGCCGAGAACAAGACCATCGGCGTGGTCGATCGCGGCCAGGGCATTGCCTGGTATGACGGCAAGGTCACCGGCTTCGAAAGTCACGCCGGCACCACGCCGATGCCGCTGCGCCGCGACGCACTGGTTACGCTATCCGAAATCGTGCTGGCAATCGAGCGCGTTGCAAAAGCGCACGGGCCCAACGCGGTCGGCACCGTCGGCGAAGCCGTGATCGCGGCTCCATCCCGCAACGTGATTCCCGGCGAAATAGCGTTCACCGTGGATATCCGCAGTCCCAGTTCGGAAACGCTCGATGCCATCGACAATGATTTGCGCAGCGCAATCGCCGAGATCGCCGCACGCCGCAAGGTCGAGATTGCGTTCGACGCGATATGGCGCAAGCCGCCCACCGTTTTCAACGCCAGGCTGGTCGAAGCGGTGGAACATGCGACCAAGGCGCTCGGCTACAGCCACCGCCGCATCACCTCGGGCGCCGGTCACGATGCCTGCAACCTTGCCAGCGTCGTGCCCGCAGCGATGATCTTCGTTCCCTGCAAGGACGGCGTCAGCCACAACGAGCTTGAGGACGCGACGCAAGCCGACTGCGCCGCCGGCGCCAACGCGCTGATGCACACCGTGCTCGCGCTCGCCGGCGTCGCGTCCTGATCGCCGATAAATCCAGTAAACAACGGAGGCGCTTGTGCGCGGAGTCTTTGTCGATGCCAATGAGGCGCTGGCGGTAATCTTCGAGCGGCTGACGAAGCCGGGCGATCCCAAGGTGCGCATTCATCGCGACCCGGACGTGACGGCGGACCGGTTGCCGAGCGTGCTTGACGGCGCCGATATCGCGATTGTCGATCACACCGCGCTGCCGACCGAAATCGCGCGCAAATGCGCAGGCCTGAAGCACGTCGTTTTCCTGGGCACCGGCGCGCGCAGCTACATGAATCCGGAAGAACTCGCCGAACTCGGCATCGCCGTTCACCTGATCAGGGGCTATGGCGATACAGCGGTGGCGGAATCCACGATCGCGCTGATGTGGGCGGCCGCCCGCGGCATCGCCCAGATGGACCGCGAGATGCGCGCCGGAAACTGGCTGCGCGAGGACGGCATGCAGCTTACCGGCAAAACCCTTGGGCTGATCGGCTTCGGTGGCATCGCCGCGGAGGTTGCGCGCATCGCGCTCGGCGGCGGCATGCGCGTGCTCGCCTGGAACCGGTCGCCGAAGAGCCATGCAGGCGTCGAGTTCGTGACATCGGACAAACTGCTCGCCGAAAGTGACGTCGTCTCGCTGCATCTGCTCCTGAATGATGAAACCCGCGGCTATCTCTCGCGCGAACGCATCGCGGCGATGAAATCAGGCGTTATCCTCGTTAACACCGCGCGCGGCGCGCTGGTGGACGAAGCCGCGATGATCGACGCATTGAAGTCGGGCCACATCAGACATGCCGGACTTGACGTCTTCAACACCGAGCCGTTGCCGGTGGACCATCCCCTGACGAAGCTGTCGAACGTGACGCTGTCGGCGCATTCGGCGTTCCGCACGCCCGAGGCGAGCGAGAATTTGATTCAGGCGGCGTGGGATCATTGCAGGCGGATCGTGGGGACCTAAACGGCTTCTGCTTTCCTCACCGCAAGCGCGCCTCCCCACCACGGGGGCTCTTTCTACTCCACCATCTCGGCGACGGCCTTGCCGCAGGCAGTGGTATCGGCATTGCCGCCGAGATCCCTGGTGCGCAGCGTACGTTCGCCGAGCGTGCGCTCGATCGCAGCGACGATCGACGCCGCGGCCGGCTTCTCGCCGAGATGTTCCAGCATCATTGCGCCGGACCAGATCATGCCGATCGGATTGGCGATACCCTGCCCTGCGATATCGGGCGCGGAGCCGTGCACCGGCTCGAACACCGAAGGAAAATGTCCCTCGGGGTTGATATTGCCGGAGGGCGCGATTCCGATGGTGCCGGTGCAGGCCGGACCCAGATCGGAGAGGATGTCGCCGAACAGGTTCGAGCCGACGACGACGTCGAACCAGTCCGGATGCAGCACGAAATTCGCGGTGAGAATGTCGATGTGATATTTGTCCCACTTCACCTTGGGATAGCTTTTGCCCATCGCCTCCACGCGCTCGTCCCAATACGGCATGGTGATCGAAATACCGTTGGATTTGGTCGCCGACGTCAGATGCTTCTTCGGCCGCGATTGCGCCAGTTCGAACGCGAACTTGAGAATGCGATCGACGCCGATCCGGGTCATCACCGTCTGCTGAGTGACGAATTCGCGTTCGGTATCCGGGAACATCCGCCCACCGACTGACGAATACTCGCCTTCGGTGTTTTCGCGCACCACCCAGAAATCGATATCGCCGGGTTTGCGATTTGCGAGCGGCGACGGCACCCCCGGCATCAGCCGGACCGGCCGAAGATTGACGTACTGGTCGAATTCCCGGCGGAACTTGATCAGCGATCCCCACAACGAAATGTGATCGGGAATTTTCGCGGGCCAGCCGACCGCACCGAAATAGATCGCATCATGCTTGCCGATCTGGTCCTTCCAGTCGTCCGGCATCATCTGGCCGTGCTTCTCGTAATAATCCCAGGAGGCGAAATCGAAATGATCGAGATGCAGGTTGACGCCGTGCTTTTTCGCGGCGGTCTCCAGCACCCGCAACCCCTCCGGCGCCACTTCCTTCCCAATACCGTCGCCGGGAATGACCGCGATCCGATATTGCTTTTTTTCGTTGCTCATCGAGATATTCCTCTGGTCTTGCCGCGCAGGGAGTGCCGTCCATTTGATCGGATTGCAATGGACCAAAGCTTATCCCGGCGCAACGCTGCAGTGCAATGTTGACCTGCTCGACGGCAACAGCCTAACAGTTGAAATTCACCGACGACCCGCAATCAGACGTCTCCCAACCGAGAGTAATCCCATGGATCTCCATTTGCGCGGCAAGCGCGTCCTGATCACCGGCGCTTCCAAGGGCATTGGCGCGGCCGCCGCCGAATCTTTTGCCGAAGAAGGCTGTCATCTCCGGCTCGCAGCCCGCAGCGGCGATCAATTGAAGGCTCTCGCCGAGCGCCTGCGCGCGACCCATCAAATCGACGCCACCGCTCACGTCGCCGACCTGCGCAAGCCCGAAGACATCGCGAGGCTTGTCAAGGACGCGTCCGACATCGATATCCTCGTCAACAATGCCGGCGATATTCCGGGCGGCTCTATCGACAAGATCGACGAGGCGACCTGGCGTTACGCCTGGGAGCTGAAGGTGTTCGGCTATATCAACCTCACGCGCGCGATTTACGCGCAGATGAAATCGCGCGGACATGGCGTCATCGTCAACGATATCGGCGCCGCCGGCGAAAAATTCGACGCCAATTATATCTGCGGCAGCGCGGGCAACGCGGCGCTGATGGCATTCACACGTGCGCTCGGCGGCAAGAGCCTCGCCGACAACATCCGCGTGGTCGGCATCAATCCCGGGCCGGTCGGCACCGACCGCCATGTCACGCTGCTGAAGACGCGCGCGAAGCACCAGTTCGGCGACGAAAGCCGCTACAAGGAATTTCAAAAAGGCCTTCCACTCGGCCGCCCCGCGCATGCGCGGGAAATCGGCGACCTGATGGCGTTTCTGGCCTCCGACCGCTCCGGCTATACCTCGGGCGTGATTTACACCGTCGATGGCGGCATCAGCGCGGGCTGGGGCTAGCCACCCCGTTCGAATAACTGCCGGATCAGTGTCGTGATCCGCCCTGTCGGCGAGACCATCTCGTTCATGACCGTGAAATGGTTGGCCGCCGCAATGCCGGCAACCAGCGACAGCGGCTTCATCGTGCCCCGCCAGTCAGGCGCGTCGAACGGCGTACTCATGCTCAAATCTCCAATTCCGCAACTCCGGCGCGTTTCCACTTTGCCGGAAAATGTTTTACAGGACTACCCGATCCGCGATCGGAAGCGGAACCAAGGAGGAGACGTAAGTGGCATCTGATCAGGAGCTGGTGCGGACGACGGCGTGTGCAATCGTCGACAAACTCAATTCGGGCGAGGTCACGCCGCTCGATCTGCTCGAGGTGCTGGAGAAGCGAATCGCCGAGGTCGATGGCGAGGTGAACGCCCTGCCGACGCTCTGCTTCGATCGCGCCCGAGCCCACGCCAGAACGCTGATGAAAAAACCCCTGGGCGAGCGCGGCCTGCTCGCGGGAATGCCGGTTCCGATCAAGGATCTCACCGATGTCGAGGGCGTGCTGACCACGCAGGGCTCGACGATCTACAAGGACCGGGTTCCGGCGCATTCCGATCTTCTGGTCGAACGGCTCGAAAATAACGGCGGCCTGATCTACGCCAAGTCGAACACGCCGGAATTCGGCGCAGGCGCAAACACCTTCAACGGGGTATTTGGCGCGACGCGCAACCCCTGGGACCTGTCGCGATCGGCCGCCGGCTCGTCGGGCGGCGCAGCCGCCGCGCTTGCAACCGGCACGGCGTGGCTCGCCCATGGCTCCGACATGGGCGGCTCGCTGCGCAATCCCGCGAGCTTCTGCGGCATAGTCGGCATGCGCCCGAGCATCGGCCGCGTCGCGCACACCCCCGTCGCCAAGATCGATCGCAATCTGGGTGTGCAGGGCCCGATGGGGCGCAATGTCGAAGACGTTGCGCTGTTGCTCGACGCCATGAGCGGGGAACATCCGGCCGATCCGCTGTCGCTGCCCGCGCTGCCGGCCTCGTTCCTGTCTGCCGCGCGCTCAGGTAGAAAACCGAAGCGCGTCGCCTATTCGCCCGATCTCGGCATCACGCCGGTCGATCCCGAAGTCGCCGCCATCACCCGGAAGGCCGCCGCGCGCTTCGCCGAGGCCGGGGTCATTGTCGAGGAAGCACATCCGGACCTGCGCGAGGCCCATGAATGCTTTCATGTGCTGCGCGCGTTCGACTTCGCGATCAGCAAGGCGGCGCTGCTGCGCACCAAGCGCGAGCAGCTCAAGCCCGAGGTCATCTGGAACATCGAGGAAGGCGTGAAACTCACAGTCGAGCGGCTCGAGCGCGCTGAAGCACAGCGCGTCGCGATGACCGCACGCACGCTTGAATTTTTCAAGACCTACGATCTGCTGCTGGCACCGGCTACAATCGTCGCACCGTTTCCGGTCGAGAATCGTTATGTCGCCGAATGCGCGGGCAAGAAATTCGACAATTACATCGAGTGGCTCGCAATCGTCTACGCGATTACGCTGGTCTGCTGCCCGGCTCTATCGCTGCCATGCGGGTTCACGGCGTCGGGCCTGCCGGTCGGACTCCAGATGGTGGCGGCGCCGCGCGGCGAGGCACAGCTCCTCGCAGGGGCGAAGGTGCTTGAGGATATTTTGGGTGTGCGCGGCACGACGCCGATCGATCCGAGGGCGGCCAGGTAGAGCGCTCCCTCACTCGAATCATGAAGCCACCATGCATCTGCCACCCAGCGAGAGACTGCTTCAAGGCCGCGCCATGGTGCGGTCCAGCGGGGATTGCCATCGAAAAACCGACGATTTGGGCGCTGGTGAATGACGCGCGCACCGCTATAATCGCGGGGAAACGTAAACGCGCGGTCGATAAGCGCGACGAGAGGAATGCTGGAATGTCCGGAAAACTGAAAATACACGTCGACCAGGATAAGTGTCAGGGACACGCCCGATGCAAGTCTCTGGCGCCGGAACTGTTCGAGCTCGACGAGTTCGGCAATGCGCACGAAATCGGCGACGGTTCCGTTCCCAAGGGGCTTGAGGACAAGGCGTGGCTCGCCAAGGCAAATTGTCCGGAGATAGCGATCGACGTGATCGAGGAATGAATCTGCTCCCCTGAAGCGCATTCCGCGGCTTCACAGCAAGAATTGTGCGAATAAAAGCAAAAGGAAATTGCCATAATGTCCAATCATGCCCCCGTCACCGATTGGGTTCACGATTTCGACCACACCGATCCGCGCTGGACCGAGAATCCGTTTCCGATCTGGGATGAATTGCGGGCGGAAGGCCCCGTGGTTCACACCAAGCGCTTCCTCGGATGCTACATGCCCACCACCTACGAAGCGGTAAGGGAAATCGCGCACGACACCGAGCATTTTTCCTCCCGCCGCGTCATCGTACGCGACGTCCGGCCGGAGATTAAGAACACGGCGCCACCGATCACCTCCGACCCGCCCGAACACAAGCCGGCCAAGCAGTTGCTGCTGCCGCCATTTACGCCCGATGCCATGAAGAAGCTGCAACCCAGGGTTCGTGCGATCTGCAACGAACTGATCGACGAATTCATCGCCGACGGAAAATGCGACGCCGCGGCACGCTACACCAAGCACATCCCCGTTCGCGCCATCGCTCACATGCTCGGCATCCCGGAAAAGGACGGCGACCTCTTCATCAAATGGATCCACGAAATTCTTGAACTGGGCATCAAGGATGATGACATCATGATGCGCGCGGTCCACGAGATGACCGGATATTTCGTCGGCCATATCGAGCATCGCAAGAAACATCCCACCAACGATCTGATCTCGACGCTGATGCACGCCCGCGACAAGAGCGGTCAACCTTTATCCGACGAGCATGTGCTGGGCTCACTGCGGCTGTTGCTGATCGCCGGCATCGACACCACCTGGAGCGCGATCGGTGCTTCGCTGTGGCATCTCGCTAAAACCCCCGCCGATCGCGAACGTCTTGTCGCGGAGCCTGAACTGATGCCGACCGCCGTCGAGGAATTGCTGCGCGCCTATTCGCCGGTGACGATGGCGCGCGAGGTGATGAAGGAGACGGTAATCAGCGGCTGCCCGGTCAAGCCCGGCAACATGGTGCTGCTGTCTTTCCCCGCCGCCAACCGCGATCCGGCGATGTTTCCCGATGCCGACAAGGTGGTGATCGACCGCAAGGAGAATCGTCACGCCGCATTTGGCCTCGGGATTCACCGATGCGTCGGCTCCAACCTCGCGCGCATGGAAATGACCGTTGCACTCGAAGAATGGCTGAAGCGTATTCCGGATTTCAGGCTGGACCCGGCCGGACGGGTCGCCTGGTCGGAAGGCACTGTGCGCGGACCGCGCCAGCTTCCGTTGCTGTTCGGAAAGGCGCGCTGAGGTCTTCCAACAAAGTTGCCATGATTGTTCCTTGGGGCTGGATATGACGGATCAAGCCTTGAAGAAGATCGTGCGACACCCGCATGAATCGGCGATGCACCGTCACGAATAGCGATGGTTGAGATATGGCCGACGAGAACGACCAGCCTCCGATCTCAAAACTCACGCGCAGCAAGCAGCGCTGGGCGCGCGAGGGCCGCTTCCTCACCGGAAAAACCTCCCGCCCGGAACAGCAACGCTTGCCGCCGGGACAGCATCTGACCGGGGACTGGCCGACCCTCGACCTCGGCCTTGCGCCGCAAATTTCGCGAGAGCGCTGGCGGCTGGACGTCTACGGCGCAGTCGAGAAACCGATTTTCTGGGACTGGGCCCAGTTCACCGCGCAGCCGCAGACGAAATTCACATCGGACATCCATTGTGTGACCACGTGGTCTCGCTACGACAACCAATGGGAAGGCTTGGCGACCCGCGATCTCCTGATGGCCTGCCGGCCGCGCGACGAAGCGCGCTTCGTCGTGCTGCATTCCCATGACGGTTACACCACCAATCTGGCGTTGGAAGATTTCGCCGCCGAAGACGCCCTGCTCGCGCATGGCTGGTCGGACGCGCCGCTGGAGCAGGAACACGGCGGCCCCGTGCGGCTGGTGGTGCCGCATCTCTATTTCTGGAAAAGCGCGAAGTGGTTGCAGAGCATCGAATTTCTCAACAAGGATGCGCCGGGCTACTGGGAAGTGCGCGGTTATCACAACCGCGGCGATCCTTGGCGGGAAGAGCGCTATTCCGGCGATTGACGCGGCGACCGGTCCGAACCATGGAGGCTGAACGTGCCGACTGAACGTTTCCAATTTACAAGCTCGGAAGGTCATCAACTCGCGGCATCGCTGGATATGCCCGAGCGCGAACCGCTTGCCTATGCGCTGTTCGCGCATTGCTTCACCTGCGGCAAGGACGTCCTCGCCGCCAGGCGGATCGCGACGGCACTGGCGGCAAAGGGCATCGCGGTACTGCGGTTCGACTTCACCGGGCTCGGCTCCAGCGAGGGCGATTTCGCCAACTCTACGTTCTCGTCGAACGTCGCCGATCTGGTGCGGGCCGCCGATCATCTGCGCGAAACCCGCAAAGGCCCCACGATCCTGATCGGCCACAGCCTGGGCGGCGCCGCCATCCTTGCCACCGCCGGCCAAATTCTGGATGCCAAGGCCGTCGTCACCATCGCCGCACCGTCCGATCCCGCTCATGTCACCGGTCTGTTCAAGGATCGCATTGAGGACATTCGCAAGCATGGAAAGGTCGAAGTGTCGCTCGCCGGCCGCCCCTTTCAAATCAAGCGAGAATTCCTCGACGACATCGCCGAGCATGGCCTGATGGCGCATGTGACGAAGCTGCACAAGGCGCTGCTGATCATGCACGCGCCGGCCGATGACACGGTCGGCATCGACAACGCGACCCGAATCTTCGTCGCCGCCAAGCATCCCAAGAGCTTTGTATCGCTGGCCGGCGCGGATCATCTGCTGACCGGCAGGCGCGACGCCGCCTATGTCGCCGATGTCATTGCCGCCTGGGCTATGCGCTACCTCGATCCCGTCGCGCCGGAGCAAGCGGCCGATCCCGGCGAGGCGCCGCGCAACGTCGTGGTTCGCGAGACCCGCGACGGCAAATTCCAGCAGACCGTTTCGATCGGGCCACATCATATGCTCGCCGACGAGCCGGTCGCCGCCGGCGGCGAGGACACCGGGCCAGGACCTTATGATTTCGTGCTGGCCGGCCTTGGCGCGTGCACGTCGATGACCATGCGCCTATATGCCGATCGCAAATCGCTGCCGCTGGAGCGCGTGACAGTGACGCTCAAGCACAGCAAGATTCACGCCGAAGATTGCGCGGAATGCGAAACCAAGGCGGGAATGATGCTCGACCAGATCGAACGGGTGATTGCGATGGAGGGTGCGCTGGACGCCGAACAGCGCAAGAAATTGATGGAAATTGCCGACAAATGCCCGGTACATCGTACACTTACCTCGGAAATTCATATCGTGACTCACCCGGCGGATTGACGAACAATCGAGCTGAAGTATCATCCACCATAATGTCTACTATCTAATTGATATTACTTTAATATTACTGATAGACTGGTTATGTTCCACAATCCAACCCATAAATCATAACGTGCATGTAGTTTTTGACTTGGAGGGGTCGATTCCGTCCCGTCCAAGCTGTTTCCTCCCTTGACCCGGCCGTCGCACTTAACGGCTGCGGCGGTCTTTTCTTGCCTCACATATCCGCGCTTGCCCAGCGAAAACGCACACCGTTGGTTCAGCTTGCGTGCCGTCGCGTGCAGCGATTTGATACTCCCATGCCCGCCCTTACCCGCAAGCAAATCAATGAACAACCGGAACGCTGGCAGATTCATTATGCGGGGGTTCGCGCCGGTTTGATCCAGCAGCGATCCGGTGCCGAACGTCCGACTTGCCCCGGCTGCGAGAAGTCGCATGAATCCGGCAAGCCGATCTTCCGACTGAGCCTCCTTGCGGAATTGATGAAGTAAGGTCGCTCACGTACCTTTCATCGAACCTTAGCACTTCCCTCGCAAACTAATCGGTGCTGGGGGATTTCAGGGCCCAGTTTGATACACAGCGCTGCTTAGCGATCATATTCCGCTAGGTGGCGTTGTGCGTTTGGAGGGTCGATCCCGCACACCAAACGACCCCGTCTTGCCGGGGGCAAAGGGCGGGGCCGCTAGCCGGCGGGCGTGCTCTAATGCGCACTTTATGCAGGGGGTTCCCGCCGCAATGGCTATTTGGCGTGGATAGGCTTCGTTGCAAGTGGCTCAATTTGAAATTTGCTGCACCACACGGATGAGTGGGGCTTTTCCGGCTCGGGTTTCGTGGCGCAATTCTTGCTTGGCAAACAAAAAGGAGAGGGGTGATGCGGCGAGACCTTTTGACTTTGACTGGCACATTTCTTTCATTGGCCCTGCTCATTTGGGCCCTCTGGGGCAATCCCGAAAGGAGTTCTGCACACATCCAGATTGTGGAATGGATTAAGTCCGATCCCGAGCTGAAGCTAATATCTGAGCAAAGCCCCTATATGCGATCCGAGCGCTAGGGAAATCTGTCCAGTTTAAGCCAGGTTGAGCAACGCCGCCCGGCTCCACTGCGGCTGCAAAAGCAGCCTAGTTTGGACTAACCGCACATTAACCGCGTGGCCGTATCATTCCGATTCGTCACGCCCTACACGGTGCCCAGCAGGCGCTGCGTAACGTCCTGGAGGCCGACACATGGCATCCTGCATCGCAGACGTTCTATCGCATCGATAATCGGCCGAGCGAAATCATCTCGTTTCTGACTCACTGAATAATTGCGCTGGCGGAATCGCCTCGGCGCGGAAGTATTTGCCCCCGCTTGCCGCCTCGGTCTTGAAGGCATCGTTTCCAGGAGCATCGACGCGCCCTACCGCAGCGGGCTGACAGGAGTGGAAATAATCTAATCGCGCCTTGTAAATCCCTATTTTATGGATGCTTAAGCACTCACAAAGAATTCGATGATACGTTTAGAACATATTTTACAATTTTACGGGAGAAGGTCAGATGAACAATCTAACCTTTGCCGTTATCGCAATCGCAGTTGCGCAATCACTGACGATCCTTCTCACTATCGGTCGGGATAGAGAGATCAAGAAACTGCGCGAGATCGTCGCCCAGCAGCGGATATTCATCAGTGAGATAAAGGGATGGCTATTGCGGGAGAGGATTGAGCTTGCTCAACCGCGACGAAAATCTGATCGCGAACCAGCGGCTGACGAAATCAAAGCACCTGAAATCCACGCAGCTGAAATCGTACCTGAAATCAAAGCAGCACCTAAAATCTTATTTGGAATCAACGCACCTAAAATCAAAGCACCTGAGATCAAAGTACCTGAAATCAAGGTGGCGGAGCGAACGATAACGCCGAAAGATACCGCTGAAGATCGACTGATTAAGCCTGATCGCGAACCAATAGCCGACGACATGAGAGTGCCGGAGCCAGCCGTAACGAGAATGCCGGAGCCAGCGAAAACGCTGAATGACTTACTTGCCACCGTGCAACCGCACACCGCTGAAGATGAAACCAAAGAAGATGCAACTAAACGACTGACTAAAGCCACCAATTGGTTGAAAGAGGATGCTGACACAGCGCGTGAGATCGTCGCCGTCCTGCAGGAAAAACCACCAGGCACCGAGATCAACGAGTAATCTTGCGCCTAACCGCCAGCCAGCATTGATGGCCGCCTGATCCACGATCATCAGGTTTGAAAATTTGAAGAGCCGCCTTCGGGCGGCTTTTCTTTTACCTGGCGAAGGTCAAAAAGCACGGTCCCGCCTTGGGCTGGGGGCACAAGGAAATTGGCAGGACCGTGCTGACCATCGACGCGAGACGGCGGCGCGGCCTGATTAATCGAGATTTGTGACACTTTTGCAAAACCGACATGGTCAAAAATATGTAATTTAAATTGGCTAAGTTGCCGCTGTGACGATCATGGCGCGTATTTTGTCCGCACCCTGCGCAGAACAAATCCCACCCTTTTGCTGAAATGGCAGTTCCCCCCGGCGTTACCGTAGTGAGGATGGAGGTTTGAGATGGAAATCGATTCTTTTGATGCGGTAATCGATCAGATTTTGGCCTTCGCTAAAGGCGACATCCGTTTCGCATTGCGCGCAGTACTAATAGAAACCGTTCTGTTACAGGAGGAGTTGCGGCAGATAAATGCAACAGGGTCACTCTCAAGCAAGGCCGATAGAAAGAAACAATCCCCCGTGACATAGAGTCGCCTCTTTTGGTCCTAACGCAATTCCGACCGAATCCAGGCTCCAGTTGATGCGCGGGGTTCACGCAATGAGAAATAGCAATGGACAGAGACAGCGCAGAACATTGCCGAACTCAAGCCGAAGAATGCCGTCGTTTGCTGGCCCTGGCGGAGAACGAAGCCGAAGCCTTGGCGCTGAAATATCTCGCGCGCAGCTGGGTTGCGATTGCCAATCAAGTTGACCGATACTTCGAGATCGTGGAAAGGGGCCGCTTAGAAAAGAGTAAAGGGCCGCCTCACAGGATTGTTGTCACATCATTGTAATGGTGACGCGAGCCACGTTTACCGAGAGCCCCGCAGTGGCCGCGCAACCGGAATGACCGCTTATGGCACGAAACGGTACATGGCGCGATGTCTGACTAGCATCGACCGCTTCGTAGGGCCGATAGATAAGAACCGGTTCAGAACTGGAATCGCGGTGCACTATTTTCGGTGTCGGGATTGTCCTATCGTCTCGCGTTTCGTCGTAGGCTCCACAATTTCGGCGCGCGCTTTCTCTAGATTATCAACACGCGCCGCGAGCGCGCCTAGCTGTTCGGACAGCACCTTCCGCTTCTCTTCCTCGGCGGAGAGAAATTTCGCTATCGCCTGTTTTGTGTCTTCTTGGGGCGCTGCCGGCGGCTCGACTTTTGCTTCTAACGCAATGACAGACGCATCTTTTTCGACACGGGGCCAAGCGAATGCCCCCGCAGCGGCTAATAAGATGACAACCACGAACCACGGAAGTATTTGGCGGTATCTAATCGCCTGCTTCTGATCTACGACAGCCGTTTCTGCGGCACGAACCACATTCGCAGACTCTACGGCCATCGCGTTCTGAACTGCGGAAGCAAGCCCGGTGATTTGTTCGGCGACACTTGCAAACAGCTGCCGTTTTTCCGGGTCAGTAGTGAGATTACTTGCGACAAGACACTGGGCAGCCTCGCTCCGCAGCTTTTCCAAATGCGTTTGTATGTCTTTCATGAAATCCCCCTTTTCCGCAGGTAAAGCCGATCGTGGGGTCGAACGCTCAGGACTGATGCCCCAGACCAGTGCCTGGGCGCGGCTGCTGGACAGGGGGTGGCATCGTTGAATGCGGATCGGGGTCCGGCTTCGGCCTATGGCACATGTGACCCTTTTGACCGAATAAGACGACAGTTTAATGAAGCGAGTTTGAAGCCAGATTATCGGCTGGCCACCGCGCCCGTCTGAAACTCCCCGCCCGATCAGCCGTTGTCGTCTGGGCCTGGCTCGAGTGATGCCGGGCCAGTGCCCGGCGTGTGCCCCCGCTATCTTTTATAGAAGCCCCCAGAGCGGGGGCCACGTTCTTCACTGCGCCGTTCCGCTGCCAATTTCTGGAACCTGCCGGCCCCGCCCATTGTAGCAGTGGGTCGCCCCCCTTCCGGACAGTAGGTTCGACGACCGAGGCGAAGGTGCGAATCGCTTTGCTTCTCCTAGGCACGACAGGCTGACCGCGCTTTCTCTGCCTGTACCAGAAATCCGTCCCAACGACACGCCGAGGCCAACCAAACCCTCAGTCGATCCGCTCCTGCTCCTCGTTCGAGGAAGACAACTTGCGTTCGGTCGGAAGAAGGAAAATCAGCCCGCTGAACAGAAAGGCCATACCACCGACTATCATCGCAATGCCAATCGTATTCATTTCGAAAGCTCAAAAAGAATATCGTAGCGGCAGTTTCGAGGATCGCAAAGGTCGAATTCGGAAATGCCCGCCCGTTCATTTCTGGCGGGCTTTTTCGTGCCTGTGTGAAGCCGTGCTGCACTGACTCAAAGTGTGGGTTTCCACGGCGACCCGCCCTAATGTGCCGGCGAATCATCTATCCTTCACGGCATAATGACGCGCGACGCAATCATGGCCGAGTTGTTGGAGATTGAGGCGCTGCTTCAAGACCGCCGGCTCAATGACGAAGATCGTCATGCCCTACATGGCGCCCAGCAGGCGCTTCGCAACGAAGCCGTCGGTTTGAGAGCGTGGCAACGAGGCACTTAAAATCGTTAAACTTGTGATATAAATCACCGACACGCTCTCCTTAAACGTGGTTATTTCTTTTGCTGGGGAATTTGAGGGCCGACGCCGCCGGAGCGATCATATTCCGCTCAGGCGGCGTTGTGCTTTTGAGGTGCATACGGAAAACGATTACGCATGACGCAACTCGGCTATTGGGCGAATTATGAAACGTATCAATTATCAATTGATGCCCATCGACAAACTTTGGACCCTTCATCTTCCAGAACCCCGAGCTGCCTTCGCAGACGTGGATCTTCCGAACCAACCGAAAATAGCGTCGCTCTCACGAGACGCTCGAACAGCGAAATGCTGATTTGCTGCGGCTCCGTAATGAAGTGATTCAACATTCCCGTAAACTTCCCTCCGGGAGGCAATATTGGCTAGCATTTTAGAAGCAGAGATTGAGACCGTCACAGAGGACGGCAAGAGGGTCATAATACGTCAGCTTGTAGAAGTTATAGTTTATGAAACCCATAGCGACCCCAAAACCCGCAAAAACGGACAGCGAAGTTGGTGGCTAAGAAACGAAATGAGTGTTCGCCGGATCAATGACCATACGTTTGAGGTCTTCGATACAAAAGAAAGACTCCATAAAATTTGACGAAGGATGTCGGATGGAATGCGACCTGAGGTCGCTGTTCCAGCCCTTGACGTGCTTCTCTCCTTTCCAACTTGCCTGATGGCTCTTGATGTATTCCGCAGCACATTGCGCGAAGGTCATCGCCTTTGCATCATGGAGTCTCTGCGCGGTTCTGAGAGGCCTCTTGGCTTCGAGGGGATCAGCCCCGGCCTTGAGGCTTTCGCGGGCTCGATATGGTCAGAATAGCGGCCGGGACGATCTATCGTTTCAATGAATTTCGGACTTAGCAAATTGAGTCGCCGCTATATGTTGGATATTGCTGGAAGTTATCGGATGTGTCTAGACGCCGCTTTCCAGTTATGCCTATAAAATAAGGGTATTATCGAACGTCTCTGGATGTCGCTGGACACCGAGACAGCGGAAGTATCATCCGCGCAAAGGAGCCGCTTATGCCGGTCGTGGCACGCATCGATCCCAAAACCGTTTTTACGCCTGACGAATGGAGCCGGCTGACGTCGCGCAGGTCGCTGCGGGGCATGTGGCTCGTGACTCACGCCTGGGGCACCATCGCCGCCGCCATTGCGCTGGTGGCGCTGTGGCCAAATCCGCTGACGTGGCTGATCGCGGTGACGGTCGTTGGCGCGCGCCAGCTCGGGCTTGCGATTTTGATGCATGAAGCCGCACACGGCGGGCTACACAGCAACAAGGCGATCAATGAATGGGTAGGACAGTGGTTATGCGCGGTGCCAGTCGGCGCGGATCTCGCCAGCTACCGGTCGTATCACTTGCAGCATCACAAATTCACGCAGCAGCCCGAGGATCCCGATCTTTCGCTTTCGGCGCCGTTTCCGATCACCAAAGAGAGTTATTATCGCAAGGCGATCCGCGATCTCACCGGTCAGACGTTCGTGAGGCAGCGGTTGCCTCTGTTCCTTTCGCTGTTCAAGCGCAGCAGCGCCGATGAGCCGGTGTCGCATGAGAGTTTCGTCTCAAGCGGCGCCGACAAGGTGGCGCGCTTTCTCGCCGTGAATGCGGTGATGTTCGGCCTGTTCTGGCTGGCGGGCGCGGGTATCTGGTACTGGGCCGTGTGGGTGCTCGCGATGGCTACCTGGCTGCCGCTGGTGACGCGTATCCGCAATATCGCCGAACACGCCTGCACCAGCACCGGGGAAGACCCGTTCAGCCATGCCCGCACGACGCACGCCAATCCGATCGAGCGGTTGTTCATCGCGCCCTACTGGGTGAACTACCACGCCGAGCATCATCTTTTCATGTATTTGCCGTGCTATCGGCTTCCCGAAGCGCATCGGCTGCTGGTCGAGAAAGGCTTGATCGAGCGGATGGAAGTGCGGCCCGGATACCTGGACGTGATGCGACTGGCTACTTCAAGTCAGCGGGCCTGATCGCGCATCCTGCGCCGACACCAACGGCTGCACACGAAACAGTCCGCGCAAACCTGCGGCCGTCCCTAACAGAATTCCGGCGACGGCGACGAACGACGCAAGGGCGAGCGTCGACAGGCCGGTAAGGCCCTGCCCGATCGAGCAGCCATAGGCCATCGCACCACCCGCTCCCATAAGTGCCGCGCCGCCAATCGAGCGCATCATGTGGCGCGGCGACGTGTAGCCTTCCCAATGGAAACGACGCGTGGCCAGCGCCGTCACCAGGCTTCCGGCGAATACGCCGGCGACCATGGCGATGCCAAAATTCAGGGTCAGCCCGGTCGAGAGCATGGCATATTGCACGGCATCGGCGATCGGTGCGATGAAGGTGAGCGACGTAACTGCGGCAGGATTGAAGTCGTCGGCGCCGAGATAACCGGTCGCAAACCATCCCGCGGTAACCAGCAGGCCGACGGCAAGTCCCGCGGCGATCTGCCCCCATGCACGCTGGAACGGCGCATGCGCGAACGCAAAAATGATCAGGGCTCCCGATATCGCCGAGGCCGCCAGCATGCGCGCGAAGGTCTCACTGAGGCCTAACGCCGACAGCAGCGCCGGCAGGGAGATGATCGACGGTGTGGCCTGTGACGCCTGCAGCAAGGCGATCCGCGCCGGCGCGATCAGGCCTTTCAGGGTCATCTGCGCGACGATACCGAGCACGATCACCACGACAAATGACCGCAGATTGCCGCGGCCGAGCAGCACCAGCGCGCGCGCGCCGCAGCCGTTCGACAGCACCATGCCGTAACCGAACAGCAATCCGCCGACGAACATCAGCGGTGCGGAAAACGACGGCTGCAGATAAATCGATTTGCCGAGATCGACGACACCGCCAGCGGCCAGAAGCTGCGCCGCAGATATCGCGACGCCGAGCGCCAGCGCGTATGTGCGGATCAGGCGGCTGTCGCCGTCGGCCCACCAGCCGCGCAGGCCGCTGACCAAACAAAAGCCGCTCAACAAGCCGACGGCGCCATAGGCAAGACCGATCAGCAATCCGCTTACTACCACAATGTTGCCGCCGGCCAGCACCTGGGGGGTTCCTCGCATTCTGCGGCAGCACTGCCGGCAGGTATATAGGACAGGATTTTCGCGCTGCTATAACGTTTCAGGCGCTTGTCAGTCCACGGCTCGCCAGCACAAAGAACGAAACAGTCGTGCGGCGCAGCACTGATGGAATAAAACCTTCGCTGCAATTCGAAACTCGATGGTTTCGTTCCCGCTGCTGGCCCGGATATATTTTGCGGATCGGACTCTTTATCCCGGTCCCGCCGGCCGCAGGATCACGCGGTCGCGCGACGAACCGGCAACAGCAAGAAACGCGCGTTTGGCGTCTTCAAGCTGATAGATCGCACTTGGCTTGATTGGAAACGGCTTGAGCTGCCCGCCTGCGAAGCCGGGTGCGAGCTCCCTGAGAACCGCGCCGGTCGCAGTTGATGACAGCCCCAGCGTATCGATGCCGACATAGGTATGCTGGCCGCGATAGAACTCCAGAATGTTGAACTGCACGACCCGATCGATCGCGGCGATCAGGATCTGGCGCCCGCGCAACGCCAGCGATTTGTTCGCCGCCTGAAAATACGGATCGCCGACCGTATTGAACACGATGTCGGCGCCGTTGCCGTCGGTGAGTTCTCGTACGCGCGTGGCAACGTCCGTTGCCGACGCGTCGATGACTTCAACGTTGGAATTGGCGTGACCTTCGTAAGCCTCTCTTTTGCGCGCCACGCCGATCACGCGTGCGCCATTCCAGCTCGCGATCTGCACCGCGGCCTGCCCGACCTTGCCGTTGACACCCATCACCAGCACGGTCTCGTCCTTGTCAGGCTTACCGGCGCGACGGAAACCCTCCATCGCCGTGACAAAGGGAACGCCGATACCGGCGGCCTCTTCCCATGACAAATTTTTCGGCCTCTCCACCACGACATCGGCATCAACGGCGAGATGCGTGGCGTGGGTGCCGTCGCGCCTGATCCCGAGGTCGCCGGACGAGCCGAACACCTCGCGACCGATCGAACCGGCCGGACCGTCGATCACGATTCCCGCGTAGTCGCGACCGGGCGTGCGTGGAAATATCGCGTAGGCCATCAGGCCGGTCGCGGCCTTCACGTCGGAGGGATTTACGGCCGCCGCCTTGACCTCGATCAGCACCTCATTCGCGGCCCGCGACAGCGTACGCCGTTCGATCGTTGGTGCGAGCGAGGCCGGGTCGTCAGCCTTGGCAAGAAGGCGCACGCAGCGCGCCTCGACGGTGACAGGCGGACGCTCTGGTTTATTGGGAGCTGGCATCATCTGTTCCCGATACTAGCGACTTTCGAAGGGGTTTTGACGCCTGCCGGGATCGTTGACACCACGGTCGCTTCGCATCATGACTAAACGACTGATCGCTTAGTTCAAGAGGCTTGTTCCAACAAGCCCAGCGGCGACCTGGGAGAACATATTGCATCGGATCCTGATCAACGGGTGGCCGCGGAAACTTGCGCGGAGGCCGCGGTGAACGTCAAGGCCGCGCTCGCGCCAGACGATCTCGCGCGCGCCTGCGCCGACGCAATGTGGAAGGAAGACGACGCCAGCAAGGGTCTCGGCATGGAGATCCTGCATATCGGCGCGGGCGAAGCGACACTGACGATGACGGTCAAACCGCACATGGTCAACGGACAAGGGATCGCCCATGGCGGCTTCATCTTCACCTTGGCGGATTCGACGTTCGCCTTTGCCTGCAACTCCCATAACCAACGCGCGGTCGCGGCGCAATGCAATATCTCCTTCATCAGGCCCGGCAAGCTCGGTGACCGGCTGATAGCGAAGGCTCGGGAAATTTCGCGAACCGGACGTTCCGGGATTTATGATGTGCGCGTCACCGTCGACGATACCGTCATTGCGGAGTTGCGCGGCCATTCCCGTACCGTGGGCGGCGCGTGGGTCCCATCAGCCGGCGCCGGCGGCAAATTGAAATGAACCGCTGATTTCAGGAAACGCACGATGGTTTCAACCGACCTGCAATCCAAGCGCCGCAGTTATAGCGCCGACATGGACGAGGCGGAGCGGGCTTCCCGCGACGAAATCCTGGCGCTGCAAACCAAGCGCCTCGCCCGGACGCTGGCGCACGCCTACGACAACGTCGCTCACTACCGGAAAGCATTCGACAAGGCCGGCGTGCATCCCCGCGATTTTCGGCAATTGTCGGACCTCGGCAATTTTCCATTCACGGTAAAAACCGACCTGCGCGACAACTATCCATTCAACATGTTCGCCGTGCCACGCGAAAACCTGGTCCGCGTCCACGCTTCTTCCGGCACCACCGGCAAGCCGATCGTGGTCGGATACACAAGGGCCGATATCGAGATGTGGTCGGACGTCATGGCGCGCTCGATCCGTGCCGCGGGCGGCCGCACCGGCATGATCATGCATAACGCCTATGGTTATGGCCTCTTCACCGGCGGTCTTGGCGCGCACTATGGCGCGGAGCGACTCGGCTGCACCGTGGTGCCGGTCTCCGGCGGCATGACCGAGCGGCAGGTACAGCTGATTAACGACTTCAAGCCCGACATCATCACGGTGACGCCGAGCTACATGCTGGCTATTCTCGACGAGTTCAAACGCCAGGGGCTGGATCCGCGCAAGTCATCCTTGAAAATCGGCATCTTCGGCGCCGAGCCCTGGACCAATGCGATGCGTGCCGAGATCGAAGAGGCATTCGACATGGATGCCACCGACATCTACGGCCTGTCCGAAGTTATCGGCCCCGGAGTTGCGCAGGAATGCGTGGAGACCAAAGACGGCCTGCATGTCTGGGAGGATCATTTCTATCCGGAGGTGATCGATCCCGAGACCGGCGCGGTGCTGCCCGACGGCAAAAGGGGCGAGCTTGTTTTCACGTCGCTGACCAAGGAAGCGCTCCCGATCATCCGCTACCGAACTCGCGACCTGACGCGACTGCTGCCGGGAACAGCGCGGCCCGGCATGCGGCGCATGGAGAAGGTTACGGGGCGTTCCGATGACCTGATCATCCTGCGCGGCGTCAACGTATTTCCGACCCAGATCGAGGAAGTCCTGCTCGCCACCGACTGGTGCGGCGGTCATTTCATCATCGAATTGACGCGCGAAGGCCGGATGGACGAGATGACGGTGATTGCGGAAGCGCGGCCGGAAAGCTGGGACGGCAGCGGGCTTGTCGAACACGCCGAACGGGTCACCGCTCACATCAAGAATACGATCGGCATCACCGCGCGCATCAGGGCCGTAGCGCCCGGGACGCTGGAGCGCTCGCTTGGCAAGGCCAAGCGCGTATTCGACAAGCGATCGAAAACCTAGCGGTGAGCCGAACAGTGAGGAGGCACACTTGTGCCGTCTCAAGCCGTGAGCACCAAGCGACGGCCCATCCTTCGAGGTGTGGAAGCCATCGCACGACAGAATGAAGAATTCCTAGATGTGATCGTAATCGACCACGACCCTGTCGGAGGTCGGCCGTGCCTGACAGGTGAGGATGAACCCCGCCTTGAGCTCCCACGGCTCCAGCGAATAATTCACCTCCATTTGCGCTTCCCCCTCGACGAGCTTGGCACGGCAGGTGCTGCACATCCCGCCCTTGCATGCAAACGGCAGATCCATGCCCGCGCGCAACGCCGCATCGAGAATGGCCTCCCCCTCGGCGACCGGCACCTCGCGGCGTTTGCCGTCGATGATCAGCGACGCCATCGCCTTCGGCGGCGCTGTCTCCGCTACGACCGCCTTTGGACGCGGCTTGCCGCCTAGTCCCGATACGAAGCGCTCGACATGAATACGCTCCGCCGCGATGCCGAGGTCGCGGCAGGTTGCTTCGATATCGTCGCTCATGCCGGTGGGACCGCAGATGAAGACATGATCGACACTTGCCGCCGGGACCAGCGAGCGCAGCAGAACCCTCACCTTCTCGCCATCGAGCCGGCCGTGCAGGATCGGAATGTCCTGCTCCTCCCCGGAAATCACATGGAATACCGAGAGCCGCTGCATGAAGCGGTCCTTGAGTTCCTCCAGCGCCTCGCGAAACAGCATGCCCTCGGTCGAACGATTGCCGTAGAACAGGAAAAACCGGCTGTCCGGCTCGCGCGCCAGCACACCCTTCACGATCGAGAGTATCGGCGTGATGCCTGAGCCAGCGGAGAAACCGACATACATCCGCGCCTCGGCGGGCGCCGGCGCGATGCCGAAGCGGCCGGTCGGCGTCATGACGTCGAGTTCGTCACCGGCCTTCAGCTCGTCGGCGGCCCAGCTTGAGAAAGCGCCGCCGTCGACCTTTTTTACAGCGATGCGTAATTCGCCGTCATCGGGGCCGGAGCAGATCGAGTACGAGCGGCGCACCTCCTCACCGTCCATCGTCGTGCGCAAGGTCAGATACTGTCCGGGAGAAAAACGGTAGTCGTCCGCAAGCGCCTCCGGAATCGCAAAGGTCAGCGAAACCGCGTCGGCGGATTCGCGACGCAGATCGTTCACAGCCAGGCGGTGAAACCGGGGAATCGATGCGGACATGTTCAGTGACATTTGAAATAGTCGAACGGTTCGCGGCAGCTTTTGCATCGCCACAGCGCCTTGCAGGAGGTCGAGCCGAATTCGGAGAGCACTGCGGTGTCCTTGGAGCCGCATCGCGGGCACGTCACCTGCTGCGCGCCGAATAACGCGCGCCGACCGCTGCCGGCCTGGGGCGGCGCGATGCCGCACTCCCTGAGCTTGCGGCGGCCATCTTCGCTCATCCAGTCGGTGGTCCAGGCTGGCGACAGCACGGTGCGCACCCTTGAATTGCGAAAGCCTTCGCGCTCGAGCGCCAGCTCGATTTCCAGCGTGATCATGTTCATCGCCGGGCAACCGGAATAAGTCGGCGTGATCGCCACCGCGACGCAACCGTCCTCTACCGTTACATCGCGGAGCACGCCGAGATCGGCGATGGTGAGAACGGGAATCTCGGGATCGACCACACCGGCCGCAACATCCCACGCGCGTTGCCGTAACTCGGCATCGTTGAACACCGCCGTCACCATGTGACACCCGGAAATGTTCGTTGCATCGATTGCAGCTCGCTGAGCAGATGACCGAGATGCTCGCTATGCCGGCCGCTGCGGCCGCCCGCCTGCATCCAGTCGTTTTTGGGGAGAACCAGTGTCGCCTCGCTCACGATCCCGGAAACCGTCTTGAACCATTGCGCATGCAAGGTCGCGGGATCGACGGCGATGCCGGCATCGATCAGGGCGCGTTCGCCTTCGTCGACATGAAACATCTCGCCAGTGTAGGCCCATAGCTCGTCGATCGCAGCCTGCGCGCGGCGATGGCTTTCCCCGGTGCCGTCACCGAGCCGGACGACCCATTCGGACGAATGCCGCAAATGATAGGCGCTCTCCTTTTCGGATTTCGCCGCAATCGCCGCGAGCGTCGTGTCGCATGACCTCACCATCGCGCGCCAGTAGAGGTCCGCAAAACCGGCATAAAAGAACTGCCGCATCATGGTGCGCGCGAAATCGCCGTTCGGCTGCTCCAGCAGCAGCAGATTGCGATACTGCCTGACGTCGCGCAGGTAGGCGAATTTGTCTTCGTCGTTACCCCTGCCTTCGACCCTGGCTGCATAGCTGTAAAGTTCGCGGGCCTGGCCGAGCAGGTCGAGGCCCATGTTGGCGAGCGCCATATCCTCTTCGAGCATCGGCGCGTGGCCGCACCATTCCGACAGCCGATGCCCCAGAATCAGCGCGTCGTCGGCGCGGCGCAGCGCATACAGCACCAGCGGCGTCTCGGAGACCTGGATAGAAGCGATAGCCATGCCTAAACCTTTTCGACTGCTTACCGACCTCATCCTGACGAGCGAGACGGTTGCCTCGCAAGCTCTTCAGGATGAGGTCAGTGTCTCTCACGCGTGTGCTCACGCTGAGAGATCATGGTCACATGTGCCCGACCTCTTCGGGAACGTCGTAGAATGTCGGATGCCGGTAGATCTTGGATTCCGCCGGTTCGAACATCATGCCCTTCTGGCTCGGATCGGACGCGGTGATCGCGCCGGATGGCACCACCCAGATCGACAACCCCTCGCCGCGACGGGTGTAGACGTCGCGCGCGGCCTGCAGCGCCAGCGTCGCATCGCTCGCATGCAGCGAGCCGACGTGCTTGTGCGCGAGTCCGTTGCGGCTGCGAATAAAGACTTCCCACAGCGGAGTGTTCGGCGTGGCCATCGTGACCTCCCTGGATGATCTTGCAGACTACGCCGCAGCCTTGCGGCCCTTGCGTTTCTCGGCATAGGCCTGCGCTGCTTCGCGCACCCATGCGCCTTCGTCATGCGCCTTGCGCCGCGCCGCAAGCCGGTCGCGGTTACACGGACCGTTGCCGGCGAGCACCTGATTGAATTCGTTCCAGTCGATCGCGCTGTATTCCCAATGTCCGGCCTCATTCTGCTTCATGCCGGGGTCGGGAATCGTCAATCCCAGATATTGCGCTTGCGGTACCGTCGCATCGACGAACTTCTGCCGCAGTTCGTCGTTGGAGAAGCGCTTGATCTTCCATTTCGTCGAGGTGTCGCTGTGCTGGCTCGCCTTGTCAGGCGGTCCGAACATCATCAGCACCGGCCACCACCAGCGATCCAGCGCGCTTTGCGCCATCGCCTTCTGCTCCGCGGAGCCACGCGCCAGCGTCAGCATGATCTCGAAACCCTGCCGCTGATGAAAGGATTCCTCCTTGCACACCAGGATCATCGCGCGCGCATAGGGACCGTAGGAACAGCGGCACAGCGGAATCTGATTCATGATCGCGGCGCCATCGACCAGCCAGCCGATCGCACCGATGTCCGCCCAGGTCAGCGTGGGGTAGTTGAAGATCGACGAATATTTGGCCTTGCCCGCCAGCATCAGATCGACGAGTTCTTCGCGCGAGGCGTCCAGTGTCTCCGCCGCGGCGTAGAGATAAAGGCCATGGCCGCATTCGTCCTGCACCTTCGCCAGGAGCGCAGCCTTGCGGCGCAGCGACGGCGCGCGCGTGATCCAGTTGCCCTCGGGCAGCATGCCTACGATTTCGGAATGCGCGTGCTGTGAAATTTGTCGCGTCAGTGTCTTGCGATAGGCCGCGGGCATCCAGTCGTTCGGCTCGATCCGCTCTTCGGCGTCGATGCGCGCCTGAAACTGTGCTGCCCGCGTGGCGTCCTCGATATTGCGGTCTTCGGTGTCGGACGTGTTGAGCGCCTGGGTGTACATGGCCTATCTCCAGGGAGGCGATGCCATTACATATAACAAAATTGTATAAATTCAAGGATATTTTTGTAACATATCACCCGTTTTCGAACCTTCTCCCAAGTTCTTTGCCCGCAGCCGGCAAGGAGCCGCTTTCGTTCGAGCCGTTCCGGTCGAGCCATTGTTCGGATTCGGAAAGCAGGCCCCGATAGATCTCCCCGCAGAGCCGGCGGGCCGCTCGCCCGGGCCAATCCGCCGGCAGAAGCGCCACCGGGAGCAGCGGATCGTGCAGCACCACCCGCCTGTAGTAGTGGATCAGCAAAATCCGCGCCGTGATCGCATCGGTGTCCGATAGCCGCTCGCGCCGGCCGATCCAGCCCCGCAATGGCTCGAAGGTCTTCATGAACTTCAGGTAGGCGTCCGCGGTGCGATGCAGCGGCCAGCTTTCGCCAAGCAGCCTTCGGCCGCTTTCGTCTTCGGCCGACACTTCCAGCCGAATTGCGCGCGACGCGACCTGCGGAACGGGAACGCCGGACGGCGCGATCCAGACCCCGGGCAACGGACTGCCGAAGCCAGCGTCCTGCAACGCTTCGCGCGATGCCTCGCGATCCCCCGCATTCGCGATCAGGAGAAGTTCGAAGCGTCCGGTCCAGTCAGGCGATTGCGGATTATAGACGTGCTCCACCGCGGCATCGAACGTCAGGCGTCCCTTGTCCGCCAGACGGTAGAAACTGTTGCGGCCGACCTTGTTGCGCTCGAGCCAGCCATCGGTCGCCAGCCGCGACATCGCCGTGCGCACTACGCCACTGTCGATGTCGATCGTCCGGAAAAATTCGAGCAGCGTTCCGAGCCAGACCGAACCGCCGCGCGGCACGATCGCATCGCCAAACAAGGTGATGACAATGGAGCCGGTGCGCGAAGGTTCACGCTTGAGTTGTTCGATGATGCGGGCAAGCGGATGCGGCATGCGCAACGCATAGCGCGTTTTCGCAATTCACGACAACGCCGGCTACAGCCGGCGCCTACCGGCTGGGATCGGGATAGACCATGCTGCGCCAGCCGCTGCGCTCGAACGGCGTCCACTTGCCTTCGGGTTGCGCAAGGCGATCGGCCACGGCATATACGACGGCGGGGTGATGGCCCATGCCGCAATGGCTGCTTTCGACCTCGATATTCTCGGACCGGGGAGACGGCCTTTCCATACAGCCTTGCCACGCACAGATGCCGTCGGTGCGGCTGAAGATCGCAGTGGTCGGTACCGGCGGCGTTGCCGAAAGCGATCCGCCAAACCGATGATCTTCCTCTTCGGCGCTGCGACCGCTCGCCATCTCATAGACGCGCCAGGCATTGGTCGCCTTCGGACTGGCTGCGAACGGGCTGCCGAGGGTGATCACCGAGCGCACGCGATCCGGCATCATCTTCGCGAGCTGGCGCGCGTACAGACCGCCAAGGCTCCAACCGACCAGGCTGATCTTGCGCCCGCTGGCATCGCTGAGCTCGCGCACCAGATCGACCATCGCGTGCTGCACGCCGTGGCGCAGACCGAGATTGCGGCCTTGACGCCAGCCGCTGACGGCATAGCCGCAATTCCTGAGAAAGCTGCGTAGCGGGCGCGTCGAGGTGTCGGAAGCAACGAGGCCCGGAAATACCAGCACCGGATGTCCGTCGCCCTTCGGGGCCATGCTAAGAAGCGGCAATGCGCCGAGAAACGCGCCAAACTCGTGGATCGCCCGTCCCTCCAGAAACATCAGGGTTCGGGACGGCGGACGTAACGTCTGGGTGGTGGCGGACATCGTATTTCCTCTCATGGCTGGCATCCAACGGTCAGCCCGGATGATCAGTCTGAATACGCGAACCTCGTACAATCGTTCCGCAACGCAACAAACTCATTATCAAGCTAGGGCGCTGATTCCGTCATTCAAGCGGGTGGCGATCGATGGGACAATAGGTCTCGCCACTTAAAAGGGGCTCAGTGATCTAAAAGTCACAGCAGCCGCAGCAGGTATTCGCCGGTGTAAAGCCCCAAACCGGCAAGGCCGCCGATCAACGAGCCGTTGAAACGGATGTATTGCAGATCCTTGCCGATGTTGATTTCGATCAGCGAAATCAACTGCCCCATATCCCAGGCCTTGACCTGATCGGAAATAAAGCTGGAGACGCCGCTTTTCTGGTCGGCAATGAAACTTCGCAGCACGGCAACCAGACCCTGGTTGATCTCGGCCCGCAACTCGGAATCGCCTGCGAGCGCTTCGCCTGCTTCCATGAACATGCGGGTAAGGTGTTGCTGCAATACCTGAGTTTCGCCGCTGGCGCTGCGTTCGATAAACGATCGCACATTCGACCAGATGTTACGCGCGAGGTCGCCAAGTTCCGGGCGCGCCAGCAGGTCGCGCTTCAACCCGTCGATGCGATCCGCATAGGTCCGGTCGCTGCCGAGCCGGTCCACGAACGACAACACCAAGCGATCGAACTCGCCGCGGAACGGATGCTTCGGATCGCTGCGGACCTCTTCAAAGAATGCAGTCGCGGACGCGACGATCTTCTTCACCAGGAACGCGTCGGCGCGATAGAGCTTGAGCAGTGTCGGAAGTTCCTCGCGGATTTTCGCGCGCACCATCGCCATGGTTTCCGGCTGGGTCAGCGATTGGTGAACCGCGCGCAGGATGTCATCGAGCAGGACTTGATGACGGCCCTCCAGCACAAACGCGCGCAGCGTACCGGCGACAAGCGGCGCCAGATCAATCGACTGCAACTGGGTGGTGATCCGGCGGGTGATGAACGTCATCAGGCCCGACGTTTCAGTCGCCGAGACTGCCTCGGGCAAAAGACGCAACGTGAAGCGCGCGAGATCGGCGCTGCGCTTGCGGTCGCGCAGCCAGTCGGCGATGAACGAGCCGAAGTCGATCTGGCGTAACTTGGCATCGACCGGTGCTGCTTCGAGAAAATGAACCTCGATGAATTCGCCGAGCTTGTCGGCGATACGCTGCTGATTGCTCTGGATGATCGCGGTATGCGGGATAGGCAATCCCAGCGGCCGGCGGAACAGCGCCACCACCGCGTACCAGTCCGCCAGTCCGCCGATCGTTGCGGCTTCCGCGAACGCCGCGACGAAACCGAAGACCGGATGCAGGTGCAGCAACGCTTTCGCCGTCACGAACAGCGCCAGCGTGCCTGCCAGCACCAGCGTGGCCAGCGTCTTGACGCGCCGCAGTTCGGCGGCGCGCGCGGCGTCCCCGGGCGAATCGAATGTAAACGTGCCGGTGGAAGTCATGGCGACTTTCAAAAGGCTGAACGCTCATCCTGAGGGGCGGCTTCTTCGCTGCGCCCCGAAAGATGAGGCCTCATGGTTCGAGAGGGCGCAAGGGCGCCTCCTCAACATGAGAAGCAACGATGATCTATGGGAGTGCCCGTCAAAAAGAAGGCCCGCATCACGCGGGCCTTCGAATGATGGTCAACTGATCCGAAGGCGATCAGGCGGTCTTGTTATAGACCTTGGAGAAGTTGTCCTGGGCGGTCTTCGCACCGTCGGCCACAAGCTTGCCGAGATATTCGGTGGTGGACTTCGCCCGCGAGACGAACACTTCACCGCGCGCACGGACCATATCGGACTGGATCTGAACCGCCTCGTTAAGCGACTTGGCGGAAGCCAGCTTGTCGATGCCGGCGAAGAAAGCCTCGGCATCCTGATACATCGCCTGCTGGATATTGCGGCTGATCTTGGCGGCTTCGCTGACCGAACCGGCAACAGCGGTCTCGATCGCGGCAGTCACTTTCTCCGAACCGGCATGAAGGTCAGCGGCGCGCTCCTTGGCGGTGCCAGCAGTCTTCTTCACGAACTCACGGGCAGCCTCGGGAACTTCCATGTTCTGGAGGTTCTTGAATGCATCGGTGACGGGCGCGAAGGCTTCCTTGACGGTGTTCAGCACGGAATTGGTTTCGGTGGTCATTGGGTCTCTCCATCCTCAGGTTTGAGCTATGGGCTCACCCCGTCCGGATTGGCCCGGGGCGAGATGGTTGTGACATAATTAATGCTGCGTCGCAATATTAATGTTGCGACGCGATATCACGATTTTGTGATCTGCCTGTCTATTATGCGATCTGCCCGGTAATGTAATCCGGCTCAATGCTGCACGGCCGCTGGCAGGCCATAGGCTTCCATCTGGGCCCGGACCTGCGCCACATTGTGCCCAAGCACGACAATATCGTGATTTTTGCCTTCCTTGTCCTTGACGTGGTCACGCATCAGCGCTTCGGCCTTGAACCCGAGGCCTTCGAAAATCGCGATGGCGCCGGTCTGATCGACCGTCATCTGCACCACCAGCTTCTCGAGACCGGCTCCCAAAGCCAGGGCAAATATCTCCTGTGACAGGGCTCGCCCGACCCCCAGGCCGCGGACATCCGAAGAGACCACGTTACGGATTTCACCGACATGCGGCGACCACGACAGCGGATCGCGCACCAGCGTTCCGCATCCCACCACCCTGCCCGCCTTCACCGCGAGCAGGCTCGTGATCGCGCCGCGTTCGATCTCCTTGATCCACGCGGTCAGCACCTTCGGCTCGCTGATGTTGCGCGGCAGGAACAGTAAATCGTGCACCGGGAGTTTTTGCGCAAAGTCCAGTACGGCAGCTTCATCCGCCAGCGACATCAACCGGAATTCGATTTCTCCGCCCTCGGTGGCCACGCGGCGCGGATAGGAACGTGTTTCACTGCTCATATCGATCTCTCGCATAACCATGAATCGAGTTTCGGCCACAGCCGCTTGATGGCATTGGCGCCGGCGACAAGGCTGACGTGGCCACCCTTCAGCATCACTTCCTCCTTGTCGGTCGAGCCGATCTTTTGAATCAGAGGCTTGGCGGCGTCATAGGGAACGATGTGATCGTGCTCGGCAACCGCATGCAGGATCGGCACCTTGATCTTCGAGATGTCCGCCGGCCTGCCGCCAACCGACATGGTGCCGTTGAAGAGCTTGTTGTCCCACATCAGGTCTTTGGTGATGGTGCGGAAATACTCGCCGGCCAGCGGCAGAGTGTCGGTGGCCCAGCGATCGAACATCCGATAGGATTTGACGAACTCGTCGTTCCAGATGTTTTCCCATAATTGCACCTGGCTTGCGACGCGCGACGCAGGCCGCAGCATCTCGAACGACGAAAGAATCATTTCCGGCGGAACGTTGCCGACGCTGTCGATCAGCCGGTCGACGTCGAAATAACGCTTGTCCGAAAAATTCTGGAACAGCTCCATCTCGCGGAAATCGACCGGGGTGGTGAAACAGATCAGGTTCTTCATCGGTCCGTCGGAAAAGATCGAGCCGTAAAGCAGCGAGAGCACGCCGCCGAAGCAATAGCCGATCACCGTAACATCGGTCTCGCCGGAATCCTGCTGCACACGGCGGATGCAATCCGGAATGAAGTCCAGAACGTAGTCCTCCATCCGCAGCGACTTCTCTTCCGGCTTCGGCGCGGTCCAGTCCAGCATGTAGACGTCGTAGCCGCGCTTCAGGAGAAACTCGATGAAGCTCTGGCCGGGCACCATGTCGAGGATGTAGCCGCGATTGGTGGTCGCCATCACGATCAGGATCGGGACACGGTAAATCTCGTCGGCAATGGGCCGATAGTGATAGAGATTCATCGTGCCGCGAACGTGCAGAATGTCTTTCGGCGTCGATCCGAGCGAAGGGCCGGATGACGAGATATATTCGACGCCCTTGATGCTTCGCTGGATCGCGCGCTGCACCTCGGACTGAATCCGTTCCGGGATCGACGCCAGATCGAGGCCTGCGGGCGCGTTCATTTTTGCTCTCCGCCCGCCGATGGTGGGCGCTTCGTCCGCGGCGGCCTGGGCGCAGCCGGACGTCCGCCTTCCAGCGCGCCGGAGGTATCGTGAACTTGATACAGCAGCGCCTTGATCTCGTTCAATTGCCCTTCGATCGACTGCAGCCGCTCGGCCATGCTGACCATCTGCGCCCGGCTCGGCAAATTCATGCTGACGAGGTATTTCTCCATGAGGTCGCCGAGCTGCTTTTGCGCGCCCGCGCTGACCCCGCCGACCTGATTGACGACCTTGCTGAATTCCGGCGACGTCATCGCCTGATTGGCAAAGGAATTGAATCCCTTCTCCATCTCGCCGATCATGGTTTGCCAGATCGCGACCGGATCGTTGCTCTTGTCTGCCATTGGCGCCCTCCGGCGTATCAGGCTTCAAAGCCCGTTCTGTTTTTGGTCATACCACACTGTTGCGCCGGGGCGGTCAACATCGCAAGGTAGAAGCCTTCTGCAGCGCGAAAAATCGTGTCATAGAGTCCTCATCGCAATACCATTCCTAAGGAACAGCCAAGGTGAATTCGCTCGCCCATCATCCGCCGCAGATCGCCCACGCCAACGGCATCGACATTTGTTACGAAATCTTCGGAGACGCCAACGCGGAACCGATATTGCTGATCATGGGGCTGGGCGGCCAGATGATCCATTGGGACGACGATTTCTGCAGGCAGCTTGCGGCGCGCGGGTTCCGTGTCATCCGGTTCGACAATCGCGATATCGGCAAATCCGGCAAGCTGACCGGCGGCAAACGCATCACCCTTGCCGAGTATCTGAAACTGAGGTTTCTGAAAATTACGGTCGACGCGCCCTATAAACTGCGCGACATGGCGGAGGACACAGTCGGGCTCATGGACGCGCTCGGCATCAAGTCGGCGCATCTGGTCGGCATGTCCATGGGCGGAATGATCGCCCAGGAAATCGCGATCTCGTTTCCGCAGCGGGTGCGTTCGCTCACCTCGATCATGTCTACGACAGGCAATCCAAAAATGCCGCAACCGACCCGCCAGGCGGCGGCTTTGCTCCTGGCGCCGCCACCGACGACCAAGGAAGAATATTTCGCGCGCTACGCGCAGACCTGGAAGATCCTGCGCGTCGGCAGGTTCCCGGAAGACGAAGCGCTTGATCGCGCACGCGCCGAACGCACCTTCGAGCGTGGCCTAAGCCCCGCCGGCGCCGGACGACAACTCCGCGCCGTGCTCGCCTCGGGCAGCCGCAAGGAAAGGCTGCACTCGGTCCGGGCGCCGACTCTCGTCATCCACGGCACCGTCGACCCGCTGGTGCCGCCTGCGAATGGCAAGGACACCGCGGCCTCGATTCCCGGTGCGAAACTTCTGATGATCGAAGGCATGGGTCACGCGCTGCCGATCCCGATGTGGCCAGAGGTCATCGACGCGATCGACAAGCACGCCCACGCGGCGTCAGCGAAGGCGATGCATTAGATCGAACAGAAGCACGACAAGATCGGGAGAATGCCATGAAACTCGAAGGCGGATGCTATTGCGGCAAGGTGCGCTATGTGGCCGAGGGCGAGCCGATGATGAAAGCGCAATGCCATTGCCGCGAATGCCAATATATCACCGGCGGCTCTCCCAACATGTTCGTTCTGATGCCGATCGGCGGCTTCAGCTATACCAAGGGAACGCCCAGGAAATTTACCCGCAGCGACCTTGAACGCGCCGTGACGCGGGAATTCTGCGCCGAATGCGGCACGCACATGGTCACCCGGCCGGTGGGTCTACCGGCCGTGGTTTTGAAAGTCGGCACGCTCGACGATCCCAGCCTGTTCGGCAACCCGCAGATGGCGATCTACACCGTCGACAAGCAGGCGTTCCATCAAATCCCCGAGGGAATACCGACCTTCGAGCGGCTTCCCAAGCGGTAAGCACGAGTTAAGCGAGAGAGAGACTCCAGATCATCCGGAGTCTCTCGTCGTCCCTGCGAAAGCAGGGACGACGGTTGAGAATTACCCACTCGCCCAGACGTCGAGTACGTAGCGATTTTTGATGCCGAGGTCGTCGATCCAGCGCATCGCCGCATCGGCATCGGCGCCCTTGCGCTCGCGATAGATCGCAACAAGCGCGGCCTTGACGTCGGGCTCCATCTTTCCGCCGTCGCCGCAGACATAAATGATCGCGCCGGATTCGATCAGATTCCAGACCCGATCCTTCTGCGCCGTGACCAGATTCTGCACATAGGTCTTCGGACCCTCGGAGCGAGAGAATGCGGTATGCAGTTCGGTGATGCCGCTGGCCTCGAAGGCTTTCAGCTCGTCGGCGTAAAGATAATCCTGATCCGGATGACGGCAGCCGAAAAACAGCATCGCCGGACCGAGGCTGGCGCCCTTGGCCTTCAACGCGGCGCGCTCCTGCAGGAAACCGCGGAATGGCGCGAGGCCTGTTCCGGGACCGACCATGATGATCGGTACTGAAGGGTCGTCGGGCAACCGGAAGCCGGCCTTGGTCTCGCGCACCGTCGCCTGGATCGTCTCGCCTGCGCGGCGGCCGGCGAGATAGTTCGAGCAGATGCCTCTGTAAACGCCACGCCCCGAAATTGCGGGGGCTTCTACCACACCCACGGTGACGCTGCAGCGCAAGGGATCGCCTGAAGGCGAGGACGAGATCGAATAATAGCGCGGCGCCAGCAGCGAGAGCATTTCGAGATAGGCATGCAACGGCAATTCGCAGGCTGGATGCTCCTCCAGCAGGTCGAACACCGATTTGCGCCTGGCGAGAATGTCCGAGCGATAATGTTCCGATGCAGCGGCATCGTCACCGACATAGGCCAATAGCTTGGGTTTGGTGACGGGACAACGCGTGTGTTCCGACATGATCTGGATCTGCTTGCGGGTCGCGACCTGCTGCAATTCGACAAATTCGGAGAGCAATCGCCCGACCGATACCGCATCGCCGACCGGTAATTGCGCACGCCGGCCTTCCGCGACCTGCAACCGGATCTGATCGGCCGGCAGAAATCCGAACCGCCGCGCGACGGAATCCACCAGCGCCGGGTCGTTGCGCGGAACCACGCTGAGATGATCGCCTACCCGGTAGGGGATGTTCGAAGGCAGCTGCACCTCGATGTGCCGGGTCGATCGATCCGAGGCATTGGCGCCGGTCTTGCTTTGCAGTTCGCTGTTGACCAGAATCTTCATCGGCGCGACGCCGCCAAGGGCTACGACCGCGTTGACCGCGGTCGGCGCGACCGGTTCGATCTTGTAAAGCGGCTCGTCGTCGGCGCTGCGGCTGAAGCTGGAGTCGACACCAAACTCCTTCACCGCCTGGGGCGCAGCCTTCGCAAACCAGTCCTCGAACTGGCCGTCGAGATCGTCGCGGGCGTCGCCCTCGCCGCGCATATAGGCATTGCGGGCGCCATGCGCCGCCAGTTTTTCGTCGATAAAGCGCGGGATCGACTGATAGGTTGCCAGCCAGTCGCTATTGCCGCATCCGAACACCGCGTAGCGCACCTTTGCGAACGCATCCTTCGGCAGGTCGCTGCCAAGCCATTTGACAAACTGCGTGGCGTTGTCGGGCGGGGCGCCATTGTATGAAGCGCAGAAGATCAGCACGCCGCCCTGCTCCGGCAATTTTCCGGCAAAATCATCGAGCGGCGCCAGCCTGGTGGCGAAGCCGTTGACCTCGGCCAGATCGGCGACGCGGATTGCGAGTTCTTCGGCGGTGCCGAGGTTCGATCCGTAGAGCACCAGCAGCGGCGTATTGTGTCCCGGACGCGTCCGCGCGCGCGGCGTTGGCGCGGCCGTCGATGCCGCCGCTGTCGTCCCCGTCGCGCCGGAGTACGAGCCGCGATCCCTGTCGGTGCGCGGGCGGACCTTGATTTTGAATCCGTCGGGCTTGATCGTCAGCGTTTCCTTCAGCACCATCTGGTAACGGTTGACGTCGATCAGCTTGAAGCGCTGCAGGATCATGCCGATCGCAAGCGCCGCTTCATGCATCGCAAAGCCGCGGCCGATGCACGCGCGCTGGCCGTTACCGAACGGCTTCCAGGCGTTGACGGGACGCGCCGCCTCGGCCTCGCGGCTGAAATTCTCAGGGTCGAATGCTTCGGGATTCGGCCCCCATACGCTGGGATCGCGATGCAGCGCCAGCACCAGCACGGTAATGAAGGTGTTCTTCTTGAGCGTATATTTGCCGCCGATGGTCTCCTCCTTGAACGGAGATATCCCATAGGCTGGCGCGGGCGGCCACAGCCGCAATGCCTCTTTCAGAATCTGCGTGATGTAGGTGAGCTGGGTGACCTGCTGATAGGTCGGCCTCGCATTGATATCGGGCCCCAGCACCCGATCGACCTCCTCGTACGCCTTTTTGAGAACGTCGGGATGCTTCAATAGCGCATAGAGCGTGCATGACAACAGCCCGCTGGTCGTTTCGTGCCCTGCGATCAGGAACGTATTGATCTGGTAACGGATGTTGACGTCATCAAGCTGCTCGCCGGTGGCGCGGTCGACGCCGGTCATCATGGCGCCGAGCATATCCTTCTTGTCCTCGGCGCCTTCCGCGTTCTTGCGGCGCTCGGCGACGATCTCGTCGACCATCTTGTTCATGAAGGCGACGTCGCCCGCGAGATCGCGCCGGCGTTTCTGCATCCACAGATTTTCGAGCGGCAGACCGCGGATCATCATGATGGTTTCGAGCGAGCGCACCAGCGACTCCACGAACGGATGATAATCGCGCCGATAGAACGAGTTGAAACGGTAATCGAATCCGCACAGCCCGATAGTGTCGAGCGTCAGCGCGGTCATGTCGTGAACGACGTCGATTTCCTCGTCGCCGTTCAGGCGCTCCCACTTCTTGACGAGTTGATCGGCGATATCGACCATGCTCGGGTGATAGGACTGCATGGCGCGGTTGCCGAACGGCTGCATCAGGATGTTGTGCGCCTTGCTCCAGTTCGGCTCCGACGTGTCGGCGGTGAAGAGGCCATCGCCGGCGACTGCGCGCACGCGGCGCAGCGGTCCGCGCACCGCCTTGTCGAAACGCTTTTCGTCGCTGAGCTCCTCGACGAGATCATGGCCGGAGACGACGACAAGCGGCGCACCCATCATGTCGAGCCAGTAGATCGGCCCAAATTCCTTGGCCAGGCGGGCCAGATTTTGCACCGGCGCCGTCGAATCCAGCGACAGCATGTTGCCGACCACCGGTTTGGTCGGCGGATGCGGGATTGGGCTCAGTCTGTTGGTCGACGCCATCGCTTGATTGTCTCCTGCCTGGTCCCCGTGTTTCACTTCGTCATTGCGAGCGAAGCGAAGCAATTCAGAGGTTTGCGCAAACGGACCGGATTGCTTCGTCGCTTGCGTTTCTCGCAATGACGACGCGGCACCTCCATGCGCCCTAGCCAAACCGCCTTTTACGCCATTCGATCAGCTTGGCGCTGACCTCGTCCGGCTTTTCCTGCTGCGTCCAATGCCCGCTGCCCCGAACCAGATACTTCTCCAGATCGGGGACGATCTTCTCCATGCCGTCGGCCGAAGACGGCGGCAGCACGTGATCGTTCTCCGCCATGATCATCAGCGAGGGCACGCGCACCGTGTGATCGATCCCGGCCGAGCGCTGCCAATTGCGCGACATGTTGCGATACCAGTTGATGCCGCCGGTGAAGCCGGATTTGGTGAAGGTATCGACGAAGACCTTCTTTTCCTCCGGCGACAGGATCGGTGTCCGCGGATCGTGTTTTGCGTCATAGCCTGCAATCATCTGCGGAAACGCCAGATTGAGCCGGGGCGACGCGCCGACGCCCGCGATCGGTGCTTCCGCCGGCGTGGGGTCTGCGCGCGGAACCGGCTTCCTCATAAAGGCGTCAAAGGTCTGCTCGACCCGGCTATCGAATATCTTGTCGGCGCCGCGCGCGGGGTCCTGAAACTGCACGATATACATCTGCTCGCCGAAACGCCGGCGCAAGAGTTCGATCGGGTCGGCCGGGGCACGGTCGGTGTGCGGGGTGTTGATACCGACGACGCCGGCGACGCGATCGATATGCCGCAGCGGCATTTGCCAGACGATAAAGCCGCCCCAGTCGTGGCCGGCGAAAATCGCCTTGTCGATCTTGAGATGGTCGAGCAGGCCGACGAGATCGCCGGTCAGATGTTCAATGTCGTAGGACTTCGAGCGCTTCGGGCCGGTCGGTCGCGCCGTAACCGCGCTGATCGGGCGCAATCACCCGAATTCCGGCCGCGCCCAGTGCCTTGATCTGATGGCGCCACGAAAATGCAATCTCCGGCCAGCCGTGGCAGAGAATGACCGGCGGCGTGTCGGTTTTCGGGCCCGCTTCGTAGTAGCCCATGCGAATTCCGTTCGTCTGGGCAAACTGCAGTGGCGGCATTTCCATCATCGTCGACATCTCATTCTTTTATCTGAGCATGATCTTATCGGAAAACTTCCCGCATCTTTTGGGTCATGCTCTTAGCTTGCCGCACTCTTGAGATCTGCCGGTGGGGCAAACGCGGCTTCGAGCGCTGCGAATTCCCCGGGCAGCATGTCGCAAAGTACCTGGACATGGGGAATGATGTTGGCGCCGGCGATGAAACCGAAATCGAGTTGATCGCGGTAGCTCTGCACAGTGATGTTGAGCGCGAGTCCATGGGTCGAGATCGACACCGGGAAGATGTGCAGCAGTTCAGCCCCCGCCGCATACAGCGTCTGGCGCGGCCCCGGTACGTTGGAGACCGTGATATTCGCCGCCGGCGGCAGCACGTCCGACAGGCTTGAGCGGCTATACAAAAGCGCCAGGATCTGGACCAGAATCGGCGCGCCGAGCATCGACAGGTTGGACACTTGCGGCATCAACGCCCTTAAAGGATGCGACATCTCCTTGGACTTGGTGGATTGCGCGATGATCGCTTCCAGCCGCGCCTTGGGATCTTCGATGTTGGTGGCAATCGAGCAAATCATGCCGAACACCTGGTTGTTGGCGTCGGTGTTGCCCTCTTCGCGCAAAGAGATCGGCACCGCGGCCGTCATCGATTTCGCCGGCAGCGCACCGCGCTCCAGCAGATAACGTCTGACCACGCCGCTCGAAATCGCCAGCACTACGTCGTTGAGCTTGCCGCCGGCCTGCTTGGCCAGCGCCTTCGCCTGCGACAGCGAGATCGATACGCCGGCAAAGCTGCGCTCCGATGAAATCGATTTGTTCAGGATCGTCGATGGCGACACCATGCTGGCGATGCTGTCGCGCGATTTCGGATCGGAAATCTTTCCTACCACTTCGGAGACGCTCTTCAGCAGGGTGGGAACGCTGCCGGCGAACTTCACAGCGCTTTCAATCTGGAACATTGCGTTATCGAACAGGATCGATCCGAGGTCGCTCTTGCCGGATCGCGGCAGGTCGATGCCCTTGGCGGCCGCCGAGGAATCGAAAGGCTTGGTCCAAAGCTGCTGATAGGAGTCGATAAGGTTGGCGGCGATGTCGCGCGGCTCCTGCCCGACCTTCGCCCGCGCTATCGGCTGCTCGATTTTCCTGGGAACAGGCGTCACATCGTAGATCATGTTGGTGAGCGCGGCACCCGCGCCGCCATCGATGCAGGCGTGATGCATCTTGGAATAAAGCCCGATCTCGTTGTCCTTCATGCCCTCGAAGACATAAAACTCCCAAAGCGGGCGGGCGCGATTGAGAAGCTTGGCATGCATCCAGCCCACGATGCGCTCCAGCGTCGCGCGATCATGGGGAGCCGGAAGGCTGCCCCGGAAGATATGGCGGTCGATATCGAACTGGTCGTCCTCGACCCAGGAGGGATGATCGATGTCGAGGGGCGCTTTTTCCAGCCGTGCCTTGAGGATCGGCGCGACGTGCAGCCGCGAGGCGATCATCGCCTTGAATTCCTCGAAGAAGTCGCCCTTGTAATCGTCGGGCAGGCGGAAGATCGCCATGCTCCCGACATGCATCGGCATTTCAGGCGTTTCCAGATACAGAAACGACGCGTCCATCGAGGACAGCTTCTTGGCGTCACTCATATTTTCCTCCCGTAGCTCGCGCGGCGCCTTGACGGCGCTTCTGGCGTTCAGGCCGTCCCGGGGTTCAGGACGTCAGGATTGTGCATTTTCCGGAGGCGCATATGCAATGGCAAACGGCCCCGATCGGTCAAATTGCCGGAATTCGCCCTCCGGTTGGGCCAAACGATCCGCGACCGCCCACAAGGCGGCCGCGTTCACGCCCAGCCCAACGTGGCTGGCAAGGTATACCTCGATATTTTCAGCCGTATCGGAGGGACGCAGGACGCAGGTTCGCCAGTTCACGACACCGTCGGTGCACGAATAGATCGACGTGGTCGGAACCGGCAGATCGCCTGCAATCGCATTTCGAAGCTCCGAATTATCCTCGACCGCCTCGCCTGACAGCGCCTCGTAGAGCCGCGTGGCGTTGGTCGCTCTGACATCGCTCGCGAACGGACTTCCCAGCGTGACGACATACCGCACCATGTCAGGCGCATGCAGCGCCAAATCACGCGCATAGACACCGCCCAGGCTCCATCCGACCACACTGACCTTGCGGCCGGTGGCGGCGTGAATCTCGGCAAGGCGATCCCGCAGCGCGGCCCGCATGCGCGAAACGCCGCCGATGTTGCGGCCCATCTTCCAGGCGTAGCTGTCGTATCCGAGTTCCTTCAGATATCGCCGCATCGGCGTCATGGACAGATCGCTGGCGAGAAACCCCGGCAACGTCAGAACGGGATGACCGTCGCCCCTCGGCGCGCGCATCAGCAGCGGCGACAGCAACAGGCTGGCGTTGAATTCGAATATCCCTCTCACCTCGGCCAGCAGCAGGCCGATGCCCGGCGGACGAAGCCGGCCCGCCGGCGGCGGTTCGCTCCGTTCAATCGGCTTCATTTTTTCTTGTCGCTGGAGAGCGTACTGCCCAGGCCCGTCATGGTCACGAACATGTTCTGAAACCGCTCAGCGAGCTTGGGATCGAACGTGAACCAGCTCTGCATCAGCGCTTCCGGAGAAACCTTTTCGATGTTGACCATCATCTGCTGCTGCAGTCTGTCCATCACCGCCGTCTGCATTGGCTGCACATCAGGAAGTCCGAAAAACTGCCGGGCTTCGAGGGGCGTGCAATCTATTTCAACGTTTACCTTCATGGCCGCTCCTGATTGCATTTTGACAGCTTGTCACAGTATCACCGCGACAGGCCGTACGACGCAAGCGACCTGACGGGCCATGACCGTGTCCCTGAGCCTTCGTTCGGCGGATATCGTCAACCAAAACGCTCGGCGGCAAAGGGGCTGGGGTCGGCGAACGGCGTCTCGCCGGTCATCATCTCCGCCAGCAGACGGCCCGTCGCGGGGCCAAGCGTCAGGCCGTGGTGCTGGTGCCCGAAATCGAACCATAGCCCGGCATGGCGAGGCGCCTTGCCGATCACCGGCAGCATATCGGGCAAGCACGGCCGCGCGCCCATCCAGGGTTTTGCCTCGAGCGCGTCGCCCAACGGAAACAGGCCGTGCGCCCGCGGCAGCGCCCGCCGAAGCTGGACCGGCGTAGGCGGTGCATCGCGGCGGGCAAACTCGACGCCGGTGGTGAGACGAATGCCGCGGCTCATCGGCGCCAGCAGATAGCCGAGATCCGAATCGAGAACTGGATGATGCAGCACGGCATTGCCCCGCGGCGCCAGATGCAGGTGGTATCCGCGCTTGACCGCGAGCGGAATGGAATATCCGAGCGGACGGAACACCAGGTCGGACCAGGGCCCCAATGCCACCACGACTTCGCGCGCGACCGCCGCGCCGTCCGATCCGGCAACCCGCCATCGGCCGGCGTCTTGTCCGAGCGTTCTGGCATCGCCCACCAGAAACCGTCCACCCTTGCGCTTGAAAAGCGCCGCGTAGGCCTTGGCCAATCCACCCGGATCCGGAACAAAACCGGGCGCGGGCAAATAGATCGCGCCGGCGAACTCTCCGGTCAGGTTGGGCTCGCGCAGCGCGATCGCATTGCTATCGAGCACCTCGCCTGCGATGCCGCCATAGGCCTTGGCGCGCTCAAAATCGCGCACCGCGTCTGCAAGCGTCGCATCGGAGCGAAAGAGCTTGAGCCAGCCGGTCCGCCGCAATAGCTCGGGCACCCCGGCCTCGGCCATCAGCGCCTCATGCTCGATGAGGCTGCGCCGGATCAGCGGCAGCTCGGCCATCGCGCTGTGCTGCGTTCGATCCCGGGAGGATGCGAGGAAATAACGCACCAGCCACGGCAGAAAGGTCGGCAGATCGGAAAACTGGTAGCGCATTTGCGGTGCGTTATTCATCGCGTATTGCAGAATCTGTCCGAAATCCCGGGGAAACATATAGGGGAAGACCGAGGCGCATTCGATCAGTCCGGCGTTTCCAAAACTTGTCTCTTCGCCGGCGAGGTCGTTCCGCTCGACGAGGATCACGTCCCGTCCCCTTTTCTGCAGGTGCAAGGCGGCGCTAACGCCGACCATGCCTGCGCCCAGTACGAGGACATCTGCCTTGAGTTCCGCCACCCGGCACTCCGAAAGTTGAATGTTATGCACTCGCTCTCGCTGCTTACACTTACGCTAATTACTGCCTAATTACTGCGACATGTCCGTGCAAACCCGCCTGGCTTTGAGGAAATCGGCTTGCGCGGCGGCCAAACTCTGGCAACATGGATCGGCCACAGCTGCCGATATTGCAGAAATGAGCAACGCACCACAGCGGAGAACGTAAAAATGTCGGTACGTAAAACCTTGCTTGCAGCGACCACCGTCTCGATCGTCGCTTTTGCGATGTCGCCGGCATCGGCCCAGACCCTGCGCTACGCCAACCAGGGCGACCTCAAATCGCTCGACCCTTACACGCTCAACGAAACCACCACCCATGCGCATCTCGGACAGGTCTATGAGGGCCTGATCGCGCGCGACAAGGATCTGAAGATCATCCCCGGACTGGCGGAAAGTTGGGAAACCCCGGAGGAGCCCACCCGCTGGCGATTCCACCTGCGCAAGGGCGTCAAATTCCAGAACGGCGATCCCTTCACCGCCGACGACGTGGTTTTCTCGGCCGACCGCGTTCGCGCCAAAGGCTCGAACCTGCAGACCCGCATTCCTCCCGACGCGAAGGTCGTCAAGGTCGATGACTATACCGTGGATTTCATCCTGACATCGCCGAATCCCATTCTGCATTACCAATGGGATACCTGGTACATCATGGACAAGAAGTGGGCCGAGGCGAACAACGCGGTGGCGCCGACGCCGGCCGCGGCAACCTCGCCGAGTTTTGCCTCGCTCAACGCCAACGGCACCGGCGCCTTTACCGTCGAGAGCCATCAGCCCGGCGTCAAGACTGTATTCAAGGCGAACCCGAACTGGTGGCGCAAGCCCGAGCACAATCTCAAGGAGATCATTTTCACACCGATCGGTTCCGACGCCACGCGTGTTGCTGCATTGCTTTCGGGCGAAGTGGACATCATCGAGCCGGTTCCGATTCAGGATATCGCCCGTGTTGACGCGAGTCCGAACGCCCAGGTGCTGAAGGGGCCGGAGCTGCGCACCATCTTCATCGGCATGGACCAGGTCCGCGACGAATTGCTGTATTCGAACGTCAAGGGCAAGAATCCCTTCAAGGATGTCCGCGTCCGTGAGGCTTTCTTCAAGGCGATCGATATCGAACTGATCAAGACCCGCGTCATGCGCGGCCTCTCGACACCCTCGGCGCTCATGATCGCGCCGCAACTCTTCCCGCTATCCAAGGACTTCACGCGGCCGAAATTCGATCCCGAAGGCGCCAAGAAGCTTCTGACGGAAGCCGGCTATCCCGACGGTTTCGAAGTCACGATGGACTGCCCCAACGACCGCTATGTCAACGATGCCGCGATCTGCCAGGCGGTGGTCGGCATGCTGGCCCGTATCGGCGTCAAGAGTAACCTGCTCGCGCAGCCCAAGGCGCAATACTTTGCCAAGGTACTCAAGCCCGGCGGTTATCAGACGTCGCTCTATTTGCTCGGCTGGACTCCCGGAACGTCCGACTCGCAAAATGTTCTCTATGACATCATGGGCTGCCGTGACGATCCGAAATCCGCACGCGGTGAGGCCAACCTCGGCGGCTACTGCAACAAGGAAATGGATGCGATTGCAGACAAGGTGCTGGTTGAGGCGGATACGACCAAGCGCGATCTGCTGATCAAGCAAGCGTTCGAAATAGCGGCCAAGGATTTCGCATATATCCCGTTGCATCAGCAGGCGCTGGCGTGGGGCGTGTCGAAGAAACTGAAAGTGGTGCAGCGCGCCGACAATGCGGTTCTGCCCTACTGGATGACCAAACAGGAATAAGAGAACTCAATAAATGAGTCCCGGTGGCTTCGCGCTCCCGGGACTTTTCGTTTCCGGCGGACAGCGACGTCCGCCATACGTAAAGAGAAGTGAAAGGATCACATGCTCGCTTTCACTCTTCGCCGGGCGATCCAGGCCATTGGTGTCATGATTGCGGTCGGGATCATCTCGTTTTCGATGTTCCGCTTCGCCGGCGATCCGGTCAACCAGATCGTGTCGCTCGATACGCCCGCTGCGGAGCGTGCCCAGATCCGCCAATCTCTCGGTCTCGACGATCCCGTGCCTTTGCAGTTCGCGCGATATTTCGGCAACGCGTTGCAATTCAAGTTCGGCGTCTCCTACCAGTTCCGCCAGCCGGTCGCGAACCTGCTGATGGAGCGGCTGCCGGCGACGCTGGAATTGGCCACCTGCGCCACGGTTCTCGCGATGGTGTTTGGTATCCTGATGGGGGTCTATTCGGCGCTGAAGCGCGACACGCTGCTTGCGAAGATATTCCAGGCGGTATCCCTGATCGGAATCTCGCTGCCGACCTTCCTGATTGGCATTTTGCTGATCTATCTGTTCGCGGTGGTGCTGGGCTGGCTGCCTTCGTTCGGCCGCGGTGAAGTTGTGCGGATTGGCTGGTGGACCACCGGGCTGCTCACGATCTCCGGCCTCAAGGCCCTGATCATGCCGTCGATCACGCTCGGCCTGTTCCAGATGACATTGATCATGCGGCTGGTGCGGGCCGAGATGCTCGAGGTGCTGCGCACCGACTATATTCGCTTTGCGCGGGCGCGCGGATTGACGACGCGCGCGATTCACTTCGGGCACGCACTCAAGAATACGCTCGTGCCGGTCATCACTGTCGCCGGACTGCAGTTTGGCTCGGTTATTGCCTTTGCGATCATCACCGAAACTGTATTCCAGTGGCCAGGCATGGGACTGCTGTTCGTGCAAGCGGTGCAAAACGTCGATATTCCGATCATGGCAGCCTACTTGCTGATGGTTTCCCTGATCTTCGTAACTATCAATCTCGTGGTCGATATTCTCTATACCGTTGTCGATCCACGCCTGCGCTCAACCATCAGCCGACTGGCCTGAACGCGAGATACTGCATGAGTGAAGCCGTTGTTCCGCACAAAGCTGAAGCAAGCGAGCCGCGCAGGTATTTCCTGCAGGGACGCTGGCTTGGGCGCGCCGTCGAGAGCGACGTGTTCTACTCATTTCGCCGATCCCGGCTCACCATGGTGGCGGCCGCGGTGACCGTTCTGTTTTTTCTGCTCGCGATATTCGCATCAGTTCTTGCCGTGCAGAACCCGTTCGATCCGGCGCAGCTTCAACTGATGAATTCGCGGATCGCCCCATTGTGGACCGCGGACGGCCAAAGCCCCTTCCTGCTCGGCACCGACGAGCAGGGCCGCGACGTATTTTCCGCCATTCTCTACGGCTTGCGCATTTCGCTAACGGTAGGCGTTCTCGGCGTATTGTTCTCCGGCACGCTGGGCATCGTCCTTGGACTGATCGCCGGCTATGTGGGGGGTGCCGTCGATGGCCTGATCATGCGGATTGCCGATGTGCAGCTTACCTTCCCGGCCATCCTGATCGCGCTGCTCATCAACGGCGTCGTCAAGTCGGTATTCGGCAATCGCCTCGACGCCATGAGCACGCTGGCGGTGCTGGTGTTTGCGATCGGACTGAGTTTTTGGGTGCAATACGCACGCACCGTGCGCGGCTCGGTCATGGTAGAGAAGAACAGGGATTACGTAGCCGCGGCGCAGTTGATCGGTCTTCCCGCCCCTGTGATCATGTTGCGGCACGTGCTCCCCAACACGATGGGGCCGATCCTGGTGATCGCGACCATCAATCTCGCGCTCGCGATCATCACCGAAGCGACCTTGTCGTTTCTCGGCTCCGGCATGCCCGACACCATGCCGTCGCTCGGCACCCTGATCCGGATCGGCAACAATTATCTGTTCGCCGGCGAGTGGTGGATCGTCGCCTTCCCGGGCTTGGCGCTTGCGTCGCTGATTCTCGCCATCAACCTGCTCGGCGACTGGCTGCGCGACGCGCTCAATCCGAAACTCAGATGAGAAGCGCCGCAATTCCCAGACCTCCGATCGCATGACCGAACCCGTTCTCTCAGTGCGTGATCTGCAGGTGGAGTTTGTCACCCGCCGCAATACGCTGCGCGCCATCGACGGCATTTCCTTCGACATCGCCAAGGGAGAAGTACTGGGCGTAGTCGGCGAATCCGGCGCCGGCAAATCCGTCACGGGCCTCGCCGTGATCGGCTTGATCGATCCGCCCGGCCGCATCGCCGGCGGCGAGATCTATCTGTCGGGCATGCGGATCGACGACCTGCCGCCGGAAGAACTGCGCCGGATCCGGGGGAAACGGATCGGGATGATTTTTCAGGACCCGCTCACCAGCCTGAATCCGCTCTACCGGATCGGCGATCAGCTGGTCGAGACAATCAGAACTCATCTCAATTTTTCGGAATCAGCTGCGCGCAAGCGCGCCATCGATCTGCTGGCCGAGGTCGGCATTCCCGCCCCGGACAAACGCATCGATGCCTATCCGCACGAGTTTTCCGGCGGCATGCGCCAGCGTGTCGTGATCGCGCTTGCGATTTGCGCCGAACCGGAACTGATCATCGCCGACGAGCCGACGACGGCGCTCGACGTGTCCGTACAGGCGCAGATCATCTCGCTGATCAAGCGCCTGGGACGCGATCACGGCACCGCGGTGATGCTGGTGACCCACGACATGGGCGTGATCGCCGAAACCTCGGACCGCGTCGCCGTGATGTATTCCGGCCGTATCGCCGAAATCGGCCCGGTTCAGGATGTCGTGCAGAACCCGCTGCATCCCTACGCAAAGGGGTTGATGGGCGCGATCCCGACGCTCGCCGGCGACGCCGCGCGCCTTGTTCAGATTTCCGGTTCGATGCCGCGGCTTTCCGCGATCCCGCCGGGCTGCTCATTCAACCCGCGCTGCGCGTTCGCGTTCGACCGCTGCCGGGTCGAGCGACCGGAGCCGATCCGTCATGGCACGCAGGCCGTGGCCTGCCATCTCTATGACGCTGCCGCAAAGGAAACAGCGGCATGACACCGGCGCCCTTTATCGACGTCAAAAATCTGCGTCGGGTATTCGATGTTTCAAAGCCGTGGCTGAACCGGATAATCGAAGGCGGCCACCTGGAATTTCTGAAAGCGGTCGACGGCGTGACCTTCGACATCAACAAGGGCGAGACCTTCGCGCTGGTCGGCGAATCCGGTTCGGGAAAGACCACCGTCGCCCGTATGGTGGTTGGGCTGCTGCCGCCGACCTCGGGCGAAGTGATCATCGACGGGGTTTCGATGAGCGCCGCCGGACAATTGCAGGCACGCCAGCGCCTGCGCCGCCGCATTCAGATGATTTTTCAGGACCCCTATGCGAGCCTCAATCCACGTTTTCGGGTCGATGCCATTGTCGCCGAGCCGATCCGCGCCTTCGATCTGATCCAGGGCGAGCGCAATATTCAGGCGCGCGTCGGCGAGCTGTTGAATCTGGTTGGGCTGCACGCCGACGACGGCTGGAAATACCCGCACGAATTTTCCGGCGGACAGCGGCAAAGGATTGCGATCGCCCGCGCGCTCGCATCGGAGGCCGAGTTCATCGTCTGCGACGAGCCGACCTCCGCGCTCGATGTCTCCGTGCAGGCGCAGATCCTCAATCTCATGCGCGACCTCCAGGACAAGTTCGGGCTTACCTATCTCTTTATCAGCCATAACCTGGCCGTGGTCCGGCACATGGCGAACCGCATCGGCGTGATGTATCTCGGCCGCATCGTGGAGATCGCCGAGGGCCACGAATTATTCAGCCACCCGCGAATGCCCTATACGAAAATGCTGCTGGGCGCGGTGCCCGATCTCGCGATGTCCGGCCGCCAGCGGATTCCCGTAAAGGGCGAAATCCCCAATCCGATCGATCCGCCGCCCGGCTGCGCGTTCAACCCGCGCTGCCCGCTGGCGTTCGACCTTTGCCGCAAGCAAGCGCCGGCGCTGGTTGGCGGCGTCGCCTGCCACGCCGTCAACAATCCGGCTGAAGCCGCCCTGCGCGCATGATCACGATGATGGGAGCAAGGCATCGCACCGGACCGGTTGGCAGGCGGCCTTGGCTGTGGTCAAGTGCGCCGCCCCACAGCGGCATCAGCGCAATGATGGATTCCAATGAGCAACATCAACCCCGATCCGTTCACGACCAGACCTGAAATCGAAGGCACTTTCGGTGTCGTGACGTCCACTCATTGGATCGCTACCGCGGTCGGGATGGCCACTTTGGAGAAGGGCGGCAATGCGTTTGACGCCGGTGTCGCCACCGCATTTACGCTACAGGTTGTCGAACCGCATCTGAACGGTCCCGGCGGCGACGTGCCGATCATCGTGCACGATACCAGGCGCGGCCGCACCGAGGTGATTTGCGGCCAGGGCCCGGCTCCCTCGGGCGCAACCATCGCGCATTACCGCAGCGAGGGCCTGGAGATGGTGCCCGGTACGGGGTTGCTGGCCGCCTGCGTTCCCGGCACCTTCGAATCCTGGATGCTGCTGTTGCGCGACTACGGCACGCTGCGGCTGCGAGACGTCCTCGAGCCGGCCATCGCCTACGCCCGGGACGGCTATCCGCTGGTGGAGCGCGCCTCAGCCACGATTGCGATCGTCGAGCAGATGTTTCGGAAGTACTGGACCACGTCGGCGGCGGTCTATCTGCCGAACAATGAGGTGCCGAAGCCCGGTACGCTCTTCACCAACAAAACCCTTTCAGAGACCTATGCCCGCATCCTGAAGGAAGCCGAAAGCGCCGGCGCCGATCGCGTCGCGCAGATCGAGCGCGCGCGCAAGGCGTGGTCGCACGGCTTTGTTGCGGAGGCGATCGACAAGTTCTGCCGTACCCAGGAGATCATGGACGTCAGCGGCTCGCCGCACCGCGGCGTGCTGAGCGCCGACGACATGGCGCGCTGGCAGCCCGGCGTCGAAGCGCCGCTGACCTATGACTACGGCCGCTACACCGTCTGCAAGGCCGGCGTCTGGAGCCAAGGGCCTGTGATGTTGCAGCAGCTCGCGTTGTTAAAGGGATTCGAACTCGACGGGCTCGATCCCGCAGGCCCGGAGTTCATTCATCTGCAGGTCGAATGCGCCAAGCTCGCCTTTGCCGACCGCGAGAAGTTCTACGGCGACCCGAACTTTACCGAAATCCCGATCGCGACCCTGTTGTCCGACGCCTACAACGATGAACGCCGCAAGCTGATCTCGGACAAGGCATCGCTCGATTTCGTCCCCGGCTCGGTCGAAGGCTTCGGTTCGGTGGTGAAGCTGCGCCGCCAGGAAGGTCATCGCGAGGCGGTCGGTGCCATGGGCGCCGGCGAGCCCACCGTTGGCCGCTTCGGCGAGGTGCGGGGCGACACCGTGCATTTCGACATCATCGACCAGGCCGGCAATATGATCTCGGCGACGCCCTCGGGCGGCTGGCTGCAGTCATCGCCGGTGATTCCGGAACTCGGCTTCTGCCTCGGCAGCCGCGCGCAGATGTTCTGGCTCGAGGAAAATCACCCGGCAGCGCTGGCACCGGGCAAGCGCCCGCGTACCACGCTCAGTCCGACAATGGCGCTGCGCGATGGCGAACCGTACCTCGCATGGGGATCCCCCGGCGGCGATCAGCAGGATCAATGGACCACGCAATTCTTTCTGCGGCACGTTCACGCCAGGATGAATCTGCAGGAAGCGATTGACGCGCCTGCGTGGCACTCGGAGCACTTCCCGATCTCGTTCTGGCCGCGCACCGCGCGACCAGGCGTGCTCGTGGTCGAGAACCGCGTACCGAAGGCAACCGTCGATACGCTGAAAAGCCGCGGTCACATCGTCGAGACCGGCCCCGACTGGTCGGAGGGCCGCCTGACCGCCGCCTCGAAGCTAGGCCGCTGGCGGCGAGCCGCCGCCAATCCCCGCGGCATGCAGGGCTACGCGGCCGGACGATAAGGGCTGAGATGACCTGGTCGATCATCGCCCGAGACAACCCAACCGGCCAATTCGGTATCGCCGTTGCGACACGTTTTTTTGCGGTCGGCGCCCGCGTGCCGCATATCGCCGCCGGTATTGGCGGCATCGCGACCCAGGCGCTGGTCAATCCATATTACGGTATCGACGGTTTGAAATTGCTGCGCGAAGGACTCGGGCCCCGGGAGATCGTGGAAACCTTGATTGCGGCGGACGCCGGCCACGAGAGCAGGCAGCTTCACGTCATGGACGCCGGCGGCCGCATCGCCGCCTATACCGGCTCACAATGTGTCGACTGGTGCGGACATATCGAGGGCGCCGGCTTCTCGATAGCCGGCAACATGCTTGCAGGCGCCCGCGTACTGGACGACACGGCGAAAGCCTACATCGCGAACGAAACCCTGCCTTTCCCGCAACGTCTGATCGCGGCGATGCGCGCCGGCGAGGCTGCGGGCGGCGACAAGCGCGGCAAGCAATCGGCGGCGCTTTTGATCTATGGCGAGGAGGATTGGTCGGCGCTCGACCTGCGCGTCGACGATCACACCGATCCGCTTCTTGAACTCGAACGTCTCGAACAGGTGAGCCGCGAGCTCTGGGTGCATTTTCGAAAATATCTTCCCAGCCGGAAGAATCCGGCCGGCATTACCGATCGCGAAACCATCGACGCCGGTATCGAAGCGGCGCTTGCGGGTCGAAAATGACTGTCCCGCTGATCGAAATCGAAGGCTTGCGGGTCGTCTTCCATGGCGACGACGGCCGCACCACCCATGCGGTGGACCGCGTTGACTTCAGCGTAGCCAATGGCGCGACACTGGGGCTGGTCGGCGAATCCGGTTGCGGCAAGAGCGTGACTTCACTCGCCATCATGGGCCTGTTGTCGAAACAAGCTGCCGAAGTCACCGGCGCGATCCGTTTCGACGGCGTCGATCTGCTTGATGTGCCCGATCAGACCCTGCGCGACCTCCGTGGCAACCGCCTGGCGATGATCTTCCAGGAGCCGATGACATCGCTCAATCCGAGTTTCACCATCGGTGAGCAGATTATCGAAACCATTCTGCGTCACCGCGGCGGCTTGCGACGCAAGGCGCGCGATCGCGCAATCGAGCTATTGCGTCGCGTCCACATTTCCTCGCCGGAGCGGCGTATCGACGAATATCCGCACAAACTCTCGGGCGGAATGCGCCAGCGTGTCATGATCGCGATGGCGCTGGCCTGCGATCCGATGCTGCTGATCGCCGACGAGCCCACCACCGCGCTCGACGTTACCTTGCAGGCCCAAATCCTTGACCTGATGCGGGAGCTAAAAGCGGCGAGTGGCGCGGCGATCATTCTCATCACCCACGATCTCGGCGTGGTCGCCGAGGTTTGCGACGAGGTCGCGGTGATGTATGCCGGCGAGATCGTCGAGCGCGCTCCGGTCGATGAATTGTTCGCCTCACCCCAGCATCCCTACACCGTCGGCCTGCTCGGCTCGATCCCGCGGCTCGATCGGCGCGCTTCGCATCTCGCCACCATCGAGGGCATGGTGCCGAACATGACAAACCCGCCGTCCGGTTGCCGCTTCGCCGCGCGTTGCCCGTTCGTCAGCGAAACTTGCCTCGAGGCGCCGCCGCCGATGGTGACGGTAAGCCCCGGTCACTGGTCGCGCTGTATCAAGGCGCCGCTGGAGCGGCTGGTGTCATGATGGCGGCCCTGCTCGAAGTCAAAGATCTCGTAAAACATTTCGTTGCCGGCCGTTCGGTATTCGGGCGGCCGACCGCATTCATCAAGGCGGTCGACGGGGTCAGCTTCAGCGTCGACAGCGGCAAGACGCTGGCGCTGGTCGGCGAATCCGGTTGCGGCAAATCCACCGTGAGCCGGTTGGTACTGCGGCTGATCGAGCCGGATGCCGGCAGCGTCAGCTTCGAGGGCCGCGATCTCCTCGCCTTCGGCGTGAACGAATTGCGTGCTTTCCGCCGCGAAGCGCAGATCATCTTTCAGGACCCCTATGCGTCGCTGAACCCGCGTATGACCGTCAGCCAGATTCTGAACGAACCTCTGGCGCTGCATAACCTGGTGCCGGCCCCACGCCGCCGCGAACGCGTCGAGGAATTGCTACGTCTGGTCGGGCTGGAGCCGCGCTTCGCGCGCCGCTACCCCCACGAATTTTCGGGTGGCCAGCGCCAGCGCATCGCCATCGCTCGCGCGCTGGCGGTAGAGCCGAAACTGATCATCTGCGACGAGCCGGTATCGGCGCTGGACGTGTCGATTCGTTCGCAAATCCTGAACCTGCTGCGCGATCTGCAGGACCGTCTCGGCCTTGCTTACATCTTTGTCTCGCACGACCTTGCGGTGGTGAAGCACATCGCCGACCGTGTGGCCGTGATGAATCTCGGCAGTAATCGTCGAGACCGCGGATACGCAAGCGCTGTTCGCCTCGCCGCGTCACCCCTACAGCCGCGCGCTGCTGTCCGCGATCCCGGTACCCCAGCCGCGCGCCAGGCGCAGCCGCATGCTGCTGCAAGGAGAGATGCCGAGCGCGCTCAACCCACCTCCGGGTTGCCGCTTTCATACACGCTGCCCCTATGTGATCGAGCGCTGCCGCGTTGAGACGCCGCGACTGCTCGCCGATGCCGCTGGCCACGCCAGCGCGTGCCATCGCACCGCGGAACTGCCGCCACCGGACGCCGTCGTTCTTGCCGACAGCGCCTTTTCGCCGACCCTCGAACGATTGGTGGCGGCTTTCAGTGGCCCTAGGGAAGTGCCCGCTTTCTCCGGGGTTGATATAATCGAGCCGGTGCGATCGGCGGGCGTATGAATGCGGAGATCAGTCCAATGAAGATATTGCGTTTGGCGGCTGCTGCGGCGGCGCTGCTCGTATCGCTTCAAGCGAGCGTTCAGGCCCAGACCACGCTGCGCATCGGCCTTGCCGAGGATCCGGACATTCTCGATCCGACACTCGGGCGCACCTATGTGGGCCGCATCGTGTTTGCATCGCTCTGCGACAAGCTTTTCGACATCGACGAAAAGCTCAATATCGTGCCGCAGCTCGCGCTGTCCCAGGAGACTTCGGCCGACGGCAAGGAGGTAACGATCAGGCTGCGGCCGGGCGTGAAATTCCACGACGGCGAGCCGTTCAATGCCGAGGCTGCGAAATTCTCGCTCGACCGCCACCTCACCCTGCCGACGTCCTTTCGCAAGCCGGAACTCGCCGCACTCGACCATGTCGACGTTGTCGACCCCCTGACCATCAAACTGGTGTTGAAGACGCCATTCTCGCCGCTGATCGCGCAGCTCACCGACCGCGCCGGGATGATGATCTCGCCCAAAGCGGCAAAGGAGGAAGGCGACAAGTTCGGACTGCATCCGGTTTGTGCCGGCCCCTACAAATTTGTCGAGCGCGTGCAGCAGGATCGTATCGTGTTCGAGAAATTCGCCGACTACTGGAACAAGGACAATATCCAGATCGATCGCATCGTATATCTCCCGCTCGTGGACGCCACGGTTCGCCTGGCCAACCTGAAATCAGGCGGTCTCGATCTGATCGAACGCCTGCTCGCGACCGACATCAAGTCGGTACAGGCGGACCCGAAACTAAAACTCTCGAGCGCGATCGAGCTCGGCTATCAGGGCGTGACGCTGAATGTCGGCAAGGACAAGGCCAAGGGGCCGCTCAGCCAATCCGCCAAGGTGCGGCAGGCGCTCGACCTCTCGATCGATCGGGAAGCCATCAATCAGGTCGTGTTCAACGGCGAGTTCAAGCCTGGCAATCAGTGGGTCAATCCGGATCATCCGTATTACCAGAAAGCTTTCCCGGTTCGCCCACGCGACATTGCCAAAGCCAAGGCGCTGTTGAAGGAGGCCGGTGTCGCCGCGCCAGTCGGCGTGGACTTCATGGTGCCGAAGGGCGCGGAAACCGAAGCCGTGGCGCAAGTCATCCAGTCCATGGCGGCGGAAGCCGGCTTCGACATGAAGATCAGGGTCACCGAGTTCGCGACATCGTTGAAACAGGCTGAAGCCGGCGAATACCAGGCCTATATGCTGGCGTGGAGCGGCAGGATCGATCCGGACGGTAACTCATACATTTTCCTGAAAACCGGAGCGCCGCAGAACTACAGCACCTGGTCCAATCCTGAAGCGGACAAGGCGCTCGATGACGCCCGCCTCGTCACGGATCAGTCGCAACGGAAGGCCATCTATGAAAAGCTGACGAAGCTCGCGCTCGACGAAGAGCCGCTTCTTTATATTTATCATCGCCGGATTCTGATTGCGCACACTACCAGGCTCGAAGGCTACAAGCAGATGCCGGATGGCCTGGTGCGTGTGGTCGGATTGAAGTTGAAGTGAGGGCGCCCGGCCTGAGCGCCTTCTCTGCTCCCTCCTCCCCTGTGAGGGAGGAAAAGCTTGCCCCGGCGCCGCCTTCGATCAAGCCTGATGTACCTGCGCGGCCGATAGTGCATGCGCCATGCTGAGCTTTCTCGCCAAACGATTGGTTCAGCTGATTCCGACACTGTTCTTCGTGTCGATCCTGATCTTTTCGCTGCAGCAACTCTTGCCGGGAGATCCGGCGCTGGTGATGGCGGGCGAAGAGCGAGATCCCAACGTCATCGCGCAGATCCGTCAGCAGTACCGGCTCGATCAACCGATCCCGGTCCAGTATGTCTACTGGGTCAAGGGCGTACTGTCCGGCGACTTCGGCGAATTGCTCCGCATCAAGGTGCCGGTACGCGAACTGATTGCTCAAAAGCTGCCGGTCACGATCCAGCTGGCATCGATGGCGATCGTGATTGCCTTTCTGATCGGAATTCCAGCCGGGATCGTGTCGGCGGTGAAGAAGGGCACCCTCTGGGACTACGGCGCGAATCTGTTCGCGCTCTGGGGTATCTCGACGCCGAATTTCTGGCTCGGCATCATGCTGATCTTTCTGTTCTCGATCGAACTCGGCTGGCTGCCGGCGTCGGGCTATGTGCCCCTCACCGAAAACTGGCGCGCGAGCCTTGCATCCACAATCATGCCCGCTTTCGTGCTGGGCAACGCCATTGCGGCGATCCTGATGCGGCACACCCGCAGCGCCATGCTGCAGGTTCTTGAGAGCGATTATGTCCGCACCGCTCGCGCCAAGGGCCTTTCCGAACGCTCTGTCATCCTCAAGCATGCGATGCGCAACGCCTTGACCCCGGTCATTACGCTCGGTGCGCTTGAACTCGGCACGCTGCTGTCGGGCGCGGTACTGACCGAGCAGATCTTTTCGATTCCGGGCTTCGGCAAGCTGATCGTCGATGCCGTGTTCAATCGCGACTATGCCGTCGTGCAGGGCGTCGTACTGGTGACGGCGACAATCTACATCACGCTGAACCTGATCGCCGATATCGCCTACATCCTTGTCAATCCGCGGCTGAGGGCTTGAGCAGCATGACCGACGCCACGCTCGGTGCAATCCCCACTGTCGACTCCGACGAATTGGAAAGCCCGGCGCGGCGTGCGCTGCGACGGCTATTTCAGCGCAAAGGCGCTGTGGTCGGCCTGGTTGTGATCGCGGCCTTCATCGTGCTCGCCGTATTTGCGCCCTTGATCTCGCCCTACGACCCGATCGCGACCAGCTGGACGCTGGTGCGCAAGCCGCCGTCGGCGCAGCACTGGTTCGGTACCGACGACCTCGGCCGCGATATCTTCGGGCGCGTGATCTTTGGCGCGCGCGCCTCGCTGATGGCCGGCGCGATTTCGGTCGGGATTGCTCTCGGGATCGGTGTGCCGTTCGGTCTACTGTCGGGTTATCGCGGCGGATTCATCGATGCACTGATCAGCCGGATCACCGACGCCATGCTGGCATGCCCGTTCCTGATCCTCGCCATTGCGCTGGCGGCGTTCCTGGGCCCAAGCCTGGGCAACGCCATGATCGCGATTGGCGTCACCACGACGCCGATCTTCGTGCGGCTGACCCGCGGTCAGGTGATGAGCGTCAAGGTCGAGGACTATGTCGAGGCCGCACGCGCCGTGGGCAACCCACGCTGGCGGATCGCGCTGTTCCATATCTTGCCGAATATCATGCCGGCCCTGCTGGTACAGGCCACGCTTTCGATTGCGGCTGCTATCATTGCAGAGGCGGCGCTATCGTTCCTGGGACTCGGGCAGCAGCCTCCCGCGCCTTCATGGGGCAGCATGCTGAACGCCGCGCAGCGCTTTCTGACCAATGCCCCGTGGATGGCGTTGTGGCCGGGGCTTGCGATCTTTCTTGTGGTGCTGTCGTTCAACCTGGTCGGCGACGGTTTGCGCGACGCGCTCGATCCGCGCGAGCGATAACCGCTCCGCCCGTTGTTAGACCACCATCTCTCGCATAACGCGGCGGCAATCCATTTCATACTCAAGATCGATCACCGGTGGGCGCGCAAAATGCCAGGTCAGGCCGAATCTCGCGGCGCCGCGGCGTACCAGTTCATCGGAGATAACGGGGTGAAAGTCGTGAACTGAATAGGCCTGCACCGCCGTGGTGTCCTTCCAGCCGAACCCGAACGCGCCGAGGCGGCTTTCCATCGATCCAACGGTGAAACGTACCTTTTCTTTCAGCCCATTCGGGCTGAGGTCGCGGTAGCGCACGGTACGCTCGGCATAACTCCCGCTCCCATCCCGCAATTCGGCCCCGCCGGCGATCACGAAGGTCGGCGTCCTGCTTTGGCTCGGGCGGGTAAAGGAGAACGCATAAAATGACGGCTCGACAGGGGGATCGATCTCCGGGCAGACGTTGCTGCGCGCGACCGGATTGACGACGCCATCGAACAGCCCCCATTCCGCGAGCGTTTTTACATAGTGCGCGTTGAAGATTCGAAACCCGTCCTCGGTAAACGCCGCCGGCGAGCGCAACTCGCAGGCGCAAAACGATGTCAGCGGCCTTCCCGCGCTTCGAATATATTTCGCGACCTGGGCAAAACCCTCGGCCAGCGACAGCAATCTGTCGAAACGCACCCGCTCGATCTCAAAACCGGAATCTGCCGCCGCACCACTCGAATACTGAAACACTGCCGGGATAAATCGATAGTTGCCGGCCGGAAAATCCCGCGTCATGTCTGGCGTCCCTGGATGATTTCATTCGAGCTGCATACGGACGCCCTTGGCGCCGTTGAGCAAGCGTCTGAGGTGAAAGCCTGCTAGCGCATCGTCGGCGTGCAACCCGACCAGTGCGGCGAAGGCCGGCATTGCCGCGGCGTCTCCGGCTTCCAGCTTGGCGAAGGCCTCGGAATATTGCGTTGTCGCCGGCCCCTTGAAGGTCGCCGCCGGCAGCGGTTCGTAAGCGCGCAGTGGCTCGCTGCGTCCGCGCAGCACCAGATCTCCGACCGGCCGGCCTTGAAAATTCTCGGTGCCATCCGCAATCGTGGCGCTCACGCAAATTCGCGTACCGAGAAATTTATTGGCGGCCTCGAGCCGCGCCGCGATATTGATGCTGTCCCCGTAAGCGGTGTAGTCGAAGAAGCGGCTGCCGCCGAAATTGCCGACGAGCGCCGGGCCGGCGTGAACGCCAATGCGGGTAGCACCGAATTCCACGCCTTTCGACTTCCAGCGCGCACGAAATTTCTCGGACCATGCATCGAGATCGTGCGCGCAGGCGATTGCGCGCGTCGCGTAATCCGGCTGATCGCCCGGTGCATTGAAAAGTATCTGGATTCCGTCGCCGATAATCTTCGCGACCGTGCCTTCATGCGCGAAAACCACATCGGTCATGCCGCCCATATATTCGTTGAGCAATTCACCGAACAGTTCCGGCACGGTGGTTTCCACCAACGACGTAAAGCTGGTGATGTCGGTGAAAATGGTCGCGACCTCCCGACGATGCACCTCCATGCCATCGGCTTCGCCGTCGCAGGCCAGCCTGCTGGCGATCTGCGGCGAAAAATACCGGGAAAGCGACGCGTGGGCGCGCTCGGCTTCGGCCTGGCGACGGCGCGCGTCGCGTATCATCTCGACATGGCGGATGGTCTTGTCGATCGTCATTTCGAGATCGCCGAAATCGATCGGCTTGGTCAGAAAGTCGAACGCGCCGCGATTCATCGCGGTGCGGATGTTGCTCATGTCGCCGTAGGCGGAGACGATAATCGTCGACTTCTTTTCCTCGGCCTCCTGCAGCTTCTGCAGCAACGAGAGGCCGTCCATCCGCGGCATGTTGATGTCGGACACCACCATGTCGACCTGAGGATGCTCCTCGATCGACTGCAGCGCCTCGATACCGTCATGGGCGAACACGAACGTTACTGCGCCATCGCGAATTTGCCTGCGGAATTTTTGCAGGATCAGAGCCTCAAGATCGGGCTCGTCATCGACGACGAGTATGGTTGCGGTCATGCGGCTTGCTCGAGCCTTGTATCGATCTCATGGCGCAGCAGCGCAAAATCGATCGGTTTAGTCAAAAGGCCGACCGCTCCGCGCTCGATCGCCTTGCGGCGTGTTTCCGCGTCGCCATAGGCGGTGATCATGATGACGGGAACGTTGGGCCGCTCCGCGCGCACTTTCGGCAGCATTTCAAGCCCGCTCATCCCGGGCATGTTGATGTCGGACAAGATCAGGATCAGTGACGGATCTGCGATGTTAGCGGCGCGGGCCAGGGCGGCAGGCGCCGATGGAGCAAACTCCATCAGGAATCGTCCGGAGCGCAGATCGCGCCGGAACTGCTGACGGAAAAGGGTTTCAACATCGGGCTCGTCATCCACGACGAGTATGTAAACGCTCAATTTGTGCCTCCAGCCTGTGCTTGTGCCGCCGCCGTTCGAGGAAGCGTAATGATGAATTCGGTAAATGCGCCCGGTTCGGTATCGACGTCGATCTTGCCGCCATGTTGTTTCACCACGATGTCGTGGCTCATGGACAGGCCAAGTCCGGTGCCCTCGCCGGCGGGTTTGGTGGTGAAAAAGGGATTGAACATTTTCTCCTTTACTTCCATCGGGATTCCCGTGCCGTTGTCGCGAATCCGGATTTCGACCCTGTTACCAAGGCTTTTTGTGGTCGCGCTCAGCGTCGGTTCGAAGGCATCGTCGCCCGCTTCCTTGCGCTTGGTGGCAGCGTAAAAGCCGTTCGAAATCAGGTTGAGGAAGACCCGCGTGATCTCCTGCGGGTACAGGTCGATCATGCCGGCTTCGGGATCCAGGTGGCGTCGCAGGGTAATATTAAAACCGGATTTCTCGGCACGCGCACCGTGATAGGCCAGGTTTAGGCTTTCCTCGACGATCGCGTTGATATCAACCGGCCGGTGTTCGCCCGACCCTTCGCGGGAATGCAGCAACATGTTTTTCACGATCGAATTGGCTCGCTTGCCGTGCAGCACCACCTTTTCGAGATTGCCCTTCAACATATGCGTGAGTTCGTCGATCTCTTCCCGGATCTTGCCGTCGAGATCAGCCGGCTTGAGCACGTCCTTCAGTTCGTCGACCAATTCCGCCGACAGCGCAGAGAAATTATTGACGAAATTGAGCGGGTTCTTGATTTCGTGTGCGATGCCGGCGGTGAGCTGGCCGAGCGAGGCAAGCTTCTCGGTCTGCACCAGACGATCCTGCGCGGTGCGCAACTCGTCGAGCGAGAGCGACAATTCCCTGGTTCGTTCCTGCACCTCCTCGAACAGCCGGACGTTCTCGATAGCGATGACCGCCTGGTCAGCGAAGGTTGTAACCAGTTCGATCTGCTTGTCGGTGAACGGAAGGACAACCGCCCGCATCAGGATTATGACGCCGATAGGGACGCCTTCACGCAGCAGCGGAACCCCGAGCGTCGAGCGATACTGGCCCATACTCTGGTATTCGAGCGCCTCATATTCCGGATCGGCAAGGCAATCGGGCATATGAACCGTCTTCCCCTCAAGGGCCGTGCGGCCAACGAGCGAGCCGCGCCCGGGTTCAAGCGGATGCTCGGATGCATAGTTGACAAAGTTCGAGGCAGCATTGTTGGCCGCGGCCATATGGTACTTGTCGTCGCGGAGCCTGTAGATGAAGGCATACTCCGCGTCGCAGAGCCGGCTCGCTGTCTGCACGATGGTGTCGAGAACGGGCTGCAGATCGAAGGTCGACTGGTTGATGGCCTTGAGCACGTCGGCCGTCGCGATTTGCTGTTGAAGCGATTCGCCGAGATCATCGGTGCGCGCGCGCAGTTCTCTGAGCAACCGCGCATTTTCAATGGCAATGACCGCCTGTTTGGCGAAGTTCGCGACGAGATCGGCTTGCTTATCGCTAAAAAGACGCACTTCCCGGCGAGAGAGCGCGATCGCTCCAACACACATATCATCCTTGAACATCGGCACCGAAAGGACGGTGCGGATGCCCGCTACTTCCACCGCCGCCACCGGCAACACGTCACCGCTGCGATAAGCCGGACTCTTGCTGAGGTCCGGCACCTGTACCGCCTTGCCGCTTTGCGCGGCAAGAGTAATGGGTGCGTCCGGGCCAGGCTGGACGAGAGTTCCGCTTCGCCATTGCTTGACGAAGGCTTCCGGCCATTCACCGTGCAACGCGGCGCTGCGGAACCCCTCACCCTCGCGCAACCAGATGACGCCGTGACTGGCCTCACATAGCCGCATTGCACTTGCAAGCATTGCCTGAAAGACCGGCTCAAGTTCGCCTGGCGACGAGCTGATAACTTGCAGCACCTCCGATGTCGCAGTCTGCTGCTGCAATGTTTCGCTTAGCTCTGCCGTCCGCAGCTCAACCTTTTTCTCCAGGTCGGCATAGGATTCCTGCAACCGCGCGCCCATGTCGTTGAACTGGTTGGCGAGACCTTCGAGTTCGTCCCCTGTCTTGATCGAAATGCGCTGGCCGAAATCACCGCTGCCGATGCGCTCGGCGCCTTCGCGCAAGGCCTGGATCGGACCGACCATGCGCCGGGCCAGGAATATTCCCGCGAGCACCGCGAAGGTCGACGCACCCAGCAGCACGATCGCCAGCCGCTGCAAGGCCAGATACAGCGACGCGTAGGCCTCCTCGACAGGCAATTCGACAAACATCGTCCAGCCGAGCGGTATGATCGGCGCGGACGCCGTCAGCACCTCCTGCCCCTGGATATTCATCGTGCCTTGCAAGGAATCGGGGCCGGAATTCACGGTCCCTGCCCGCGGTGTCGGGGGTAGCGGCGGCGACGCTGCCGGCGGTGCCCGCGCCCCAGGCGCGGCTTGCGCCGCTTGCGCGGCCTGCTCTGCCAACGCAGCCTGCTCCGCCAACGCGGCTTGCACTGCCAACGCGGCCTGCACCTGTACGAGCTTCGACATATCGGTGTTGCGCAGAACCAGGCTGATATCGGGATGCGCGATCAGGCGTCCCTGTGCACCGACGACATAGGCGTGGCCGCGCTCGCCGACCTTGATCTGCGACACCACGTCCCAGATCAGCTTGAGATTAACCTCGGCGATGCTGACGCCGGCATCCTTGCGGGTACCGGCCAGCGACAGCGTCATGTAGGGCTCGGATTCGCGGCGGAAATAAACCGGCCCGTAATAGACCTTGTGGGCGACGGCTTCGGTGAATTTCGGATCCTTGGAGACGTCGAGCCCGCTATCCACAACGTCCATGGCGAGACGCGACACCCGCAGCCGCTCCTTGCCGGTCGAATCGACCTGCGCCAATTCAGTGATGGCCGGCACCTGTCGCAACAGCCGCAAGGCATCGAACCGGCGCTGTTCGATCGAGCCCGCGGACCAGGGCAACTGTGTGGTCCAGCCCAGCTGGCTCTCGATCTCCTTGATGAACTGGCCAATCTTCGCCGCCGCCGCTTCAGCTTGCTCGTGCTGAATCCGGATCAGGGCCGCTTTGTGCTCGCGATAATAGAAGAAAACCTCGAAAATCCCGTTGGATAGCAGCGCAACAGCCACCACGGCGACAAACAGCGCAACGTATTTGGTAAACAGCCGGCTTCTAATCTTTGTCACGGACGGTACCGACGCCGGCTCGGCGCCCGCCACGGGCGATGCCGCGAGCGTCCGACCCTCGGGTGTGTCGGGATGGAGAGAAATGCTCATTGCGGCCAAGTTAGCAAGAACATACAAGCTTGTCTCTTGCCGCAGTGCGGGAGGGTCATTCGATGATCTCGTCGGCCGTGGCGAGCAGCGTAGGCGATACCTCGATCCCGAGTGCTTTGGCGGTCTTGAGATTAATCACCAGTTCGAACTTGGTCGGCTGCTGCACCGGTAGATCTGCCGGCTTCGTGCCCTTCAGGATGCGGTCGACATAGGCCGCCGCGCGCCGATGCAGGTCCGCCACATCGACGCCGTATGACACCAGCCCGCCATCGGTAGCCCCGAACCGCCATGGAAATACTGCCGGCACGCGATTGGCGGCGGCTTGCGCAATAATCGCCGGACGGTGTACGGCCATGGAGACATCCAGCATGACGATAAGGCCGCCGCCTGGCTCGCGTCCGAGCTCGGTAACGGCACGCTCGATTTCATCATCGCTGCGGACGGGGAAAGGGAGCACCTCTGCCTCCAACGCCGGCGCCGAGGCGGCGACCGACCTCAGGAAGAAGCTTCCACCGCCGGGCGCAGTATCCGGATTGAAGATGACGCCGACCCGCGCGGACTCGGGCGCGATCCTCTTGAGCAATTCGATCCACTTGCCGCCCATCGTCTCTTCGAAATTCGTAAAGCCGGTGATGTTGCCGCCGGGCCTCGCCAGGTCGGCGACGAATCCGTTGCTAACGGGATCGGAGACAGAGATGAAGACGATCGGGATAGTCGTGGTCTGATCCGCCACCGCTTTCAGCGACGGCGTCGTCTCGCAAACAATCACGTCCGGTTTCGAGTATACCAGTTCCTTGGCGTAGCCGCGGACCCGATCGATCTCACCGCCGCCAAAACGATAGGTAATCTGAACGTTGTGGGCATCCTTCCAGCCGAGCCGGTCGAATGCCTGCCTGAAGGCTGTCATTCGCGCCTGCGTATCGGGATCGCTTTGCGCATATCCCATCAGCATGCCGACATGCCTGACGCGATCCTGCGCGCGAGCGCCGCTGGACGCCGCAACCGTCGCGCCGCCGATAAGTGTGATGAACTCGCGGCGTTTCATCCCGATACTCTGCTTTTGGCCGCCCGTTCGAGGCGGCCTGAAGGCAGCGTAACACGGGGCCGGGCAAAAAGAACGACGGCAATGGCTATCGGGCCGGTGCGGCGGCCTTGATCAGGCCCACGCTTACGTGGGCTTGAGAGCCTTCGGACCCAGATCGAACTCCGCGATCTCCTTGCTTCGCTCGGATTCCGCAGCCGCCCGGTGATCGGTGGCGATCGCCACATAGACCGCCGGCAGCACGAACAGCGTGAACAGGGTGCCGATCGACATGCCGGCGACGACGACCAGACCGATCGAGAACCGGCTCGCCGCGCCTGCCCCGGACGCGGTCAGCAGCGGCAGCAACCCGGTGACCATCGCCGCCGTCGTCATCAGGATTGGACGAAGCCGGACGCGTGCAGCCATCTCGATGGCCGAGCGGCGGTCGAGACCTTCATTGAGCTGCAACACGTTGGCGAACTCGACCATCAGGATGCCGTGCTTGCTGATCAGCCCGACCAGGGTGAGCAATCCGACCTGGGTGTAGATGTTCATCGTGGCGGCGCCGAAGAACAATGGAATCAACGCGCCGACGATCGCCATCGGAACGCTGATCATGATCACCAGCGGGTCGCGCAGGCTCTCGAACTGCGCCGCCAGCACCAGAAAAATGATGATCAGCGCAAAGCCGAAAGTAATCGCGAGCTGATTTCCTTCCTGCACGTATTGACGGGAATCTGCGAGATAGGAATGGCTGTAGCCGGCCGGCAGTTGCCTGGCCAGACCTTCGAGGAAGTCGACCGCCTGCCCCACCGTAACGCCGGGCATCGGCACCGCCTGGAAGGTGGCTGAGTTCAACTGGTTGTAATGGGTCAATGCGTTCGGGTCGGTAGCGGTCTCGATCGATACGACGGTCGAGAGCGGCACCTGCTGGCCCGTCAGCGTCGGCACATAATATCCGCCGAGCGCCTCGGGTGACAGCCGCCTGTCACGCGGAACCTGTGGAATGACCTGATACGATCGCCCTTCGAGGTTAAACCGGTTCACGTAGTTTCCGCCGAGCAGCGTCGCCAGGGTATTGCCGATGCTCTGCATCGTTATGCCGAGATCGCTCGCCTTCGAGCGGTCGATCTTGACCCGCACGACAGGCTGGTTGAAGTCGAGATCGCTGTCGGAGACGATGAACAGGCCGCTCTTGCGCGCGGCGTCTTTCAATTTCAGCATCTGCTCGTAGACCGCCTGAAATCCATTGGTCGAATTGATGACCATCTGGACCGGCAATCCGCCGGGCCCGCCCGGCAATGGCGGCAGGTTGAACGCAAAGGCGTTGACGCCTTCGATCTTGCTCAGCTGCGCCTGCACCAGCGGCTTCAGCTTGATCGAGGAGCGCTGCCGTTCGTCCCATGGCTTCAGCAGCATTCCGGCGATGCCGTTTTGCGGACCGTTGATGCCGTTCAGGACGAAGCGCAGGTCGGTCTCGGGAAAGCTTGCGAACACCTTGTCGAGCTTCTCGCCGTAAAAGTCCGAATAATCGATATTGGCGTATTTCGGCGCCTTGGTCACGGCGAACACGATGCCCTGATCTTCTTCAGGCGCGAGCTCCTTCGACGTGTGCATGTAAAGAAACCCGACCAGCCCGAGGATGGTCAGGGCGAACAATGCCGTGATCGGGCGGTAGTCGAGCGAACGGTCGAGCAGCCGGCCGTACCAGCGCGTCATCGATCCAAAGACCCTGTTGACGATCTTCGCAAATCGTCCTTCCTCGGCGCTCTTGAGGAAAACCGAGCACATCATCGGCGAAAGTGTCAGCGCGATCACACCGGAAACGATGACCGAGCCAGCAAGCGTGAATGCGAATTCACGAAACAGCGAACCGGTGAGGCCGCCAAGGAAGCCAATCGGCGCGTACACCGCGGCGAGTGTAACGGTCATGGAGATCACGGGACCGACGATCTCGCGCGCGCCCTGCATGGCAGCCTGAACGGGAGGTTTGCCTTCCTCCAGATGCCGGTGGATGTTCTCCACCACCACGATGGCGTCGTCGACGACCAGGCCGATCGCCAGCACCATCGCCAGCAGCGTCAACAAGTTGAAACTGAATCCCGCTATCAGCATCAGGCTGCAGACGCCTACCAGCGAAAGCGGAATGGTCACCACGGGGATGATCACCGAACGGAACGAAGCGAGGAACAGAAAGATCACCACCACCACGATGATGACCGCCTCGCCCAGGGTTTTTTCGACCTCGTCGATCGACGATTGAATGAATTTGGTCGAGTCGTAGGCCACTTTCATCTTCATCGACGGCGGCAGATTGCGATCGAGTTCCGGAAACAGCGCACGGACGCCCTTGACCAGCGTCAGCGGGTTGCCTTGCGGCGTTGCCTGCACCCCGATAAAGATCGCATGCTCACCGTTAAAGGCGACGCTGGCGTCGGTACTCTGCGCGGCGAGCTCGACGGTAGCGATATCCTCCATCCGCACAAAGCCGCCGTCCTTGGATTTGACGATCATGCGCTTGAACTGATCGAGGTTCTTAAGATCGGTGTTGGTCGACACGTTGGAGACGATGAGATAGCCCTTGGCCTGCCCGGCCGCGGCCTGAAAATTGTTCGCCCTGATGGCCGCCGAGACATCGTCCGGCGAAACGTTGCGACCCGCCATTCGCGCTGTGTCCAGCCAGAGGCGCATCGCAAAAGTCTGACCACCCAGAATATCGGCCGAAGCGACGCCATCGACCGTGGAAAGCACCGGCTGAACCACTCGCGTCAGATAGTCCGATATCGCAGATCCCGACAGCACTTCGCTGGAGAACCCGAGATACATCACAGCGGTGGTCTGACCGGTCGTCTTGGTCACCACCGGATCGTTCGATTCCTTTGGGATGAGATATTTGACCGAGTTCACCTTGGCGAGCACCTCGGTCAACGCCTGGTTCGGATCGAAATTCAACTTGATGTAAACCTGGATGGTGCTGGTCCCTTGCACCGAAGACGAGGTCATGTAGTCGACCCCTTCAGCGGACGCGACGGCCTGCTCGATGGGAGTCGTGATGAATCCCTGAATCAATTCGGCCGACGCACCGGGATAGACGGTGGTGACGTTGACGACCGTATTCGACAGTTTCGGATACTGCCGGATCGGCAGGTTGGTTGCAGCCCTTAAGCCGATCAGAAGAATCAGCAAGCTGACGACCACCGACAGCACGGGGCGTTTGATGAAAATATCGGTCCAGACCATCGCGATGCGCTCCGAGCTTCAGTAACGCGGCGGATTCGCCGGAATCGGCGGCGGTGCGTCGGCGGAGATAACTACTGCCGCTCCCGATTGCAGCTTGAGTTGGCCCACGGCGACCACGCGATCGCCGGCCTTCAACCCGCTCAGGATTTCGGCTCTTCCGTTGATCCGGTTGCCGGTCCGCACAAAGGTGCGAACTGCGGTCAGACCGGTCTTGCCATCATCCTCTTTCTTTTCGGTGATGAGGAAAACCGAATCTCCGTAGAGCGTGTAGTCGACAGCGGTTTCCGGAACGGTGACGACCGCCGGTTTGTCAGGGAGCATCACCGTCGTGGTCGTGAACATGCCGGGCTTCAGGATGCGATCGGGATTGTCGAGGGTTGCCTGAACGCGGATGTTTCGCGTGTCGGTGGCGATCTGAGGTTCAATCGCCGTAATCTTCCCCTCGAAGGTACGGCCGGGATAGGCGTCCACTGCGACGCGTACGGTTTGTCCGACCTTGAGGTGTCCGCTGTCCTTCTCCGTCACCGTGAAGTTCGCGTACAGCGTCGACAAATCGGTCAGCGTCACGATCTGCGTGCCCGCGGTCAGGAACTGGCCGACCTCGACGTGGCGAACGCCGAGTTCGCCGTCGAACGGCGCGCGCACCAGTTTCTGTGAAATGATCGCCTCGGTCTTGGCGATACCGGCATTGGCCTGGTCATAGGCCGCCTGGGCCTGATCGACGGTTGCCTGCGGGCCGAATTGACGCGCTGCGAGTTGCTTGGCGCGATCGAGCGACAGCTGCGCCACGGTAGCCTGCGCCTTGAAGCTCGCGAGATCGCCCTGCTCCGGGCCGTCGAACAATTGCACCAGGGGACTGCCGGCCTTCACCGAGGAGCCGGCCGTAAACATGATGTCGGTGACGCGTCCGCTGACGTCGGAGGTGACGTTCACTTGATGCACGGCAGCGAGATCTCCGACTGCGATCAGCAGATTCGGGATGACCTCGGATTTGGCCTCGGCAACGGCGACCGTCGCCGGCGGCGGCGGTTTGCTCAAGATCTGCTTGATCATTTCGCCGCGGAACCCGTTAAACCACACGAGGCCACCCACCAGCAGCGACAGCGCCAGCCCGACGATGATGAACCAGCGGATCATCCGAACCGGGCGCGCGGGCGGCTTCGCGGCAATCGCCCGGCCCGAGATAGTCGCTTCGTTTATGATATTCATGTCATGCACCTTCTGCAGTTACCTTCCGCCCCGGATCCGGCGACACTTCGCGATCCAGATGGGAAGCAACTGCGGTTTCGTTTAATCCAATTCCGCGGAGAATGAATTCGCAAAGCTGCCGTTCGAGGTCGGCGGCATTGCCGTAGGACAAGCACGGAACCGATGGCAGCCGCCCCAGTGCCGCCATCAACACGGTGTGATGCGCGAACCAGAACAGGTTCAGCGGCTCGCGCCCGATGCGCGAAGCATCGCCTGCCGCCACGGCGCGATCGAACGACGCGGTAAACATCGGCCCGATCAAATCTCCGATCTTCTCGTAGATCAGCCGCGCGAATTCTCCATCGTCGAGGTGACTGGTGACCATCAGCCTGAGCCGCTGGGCTTCCTGCTGATCGGGCGCATCCGGGATTTGCTGAAAGTGGCGGACCATTTCACGGATCAGCACAACGAGCGTTTCCGTCGACGGCTCCAACTCCAGCAACCGGTGCAACGCGGGATCCGCCTCACACTCTTCCGCGAGAATTTCCGCATACAGCGCCGACTTCGTCGGGAAGTGCTTGAATAGCAATCCCTCCGAAATTGAGGCAGCCGCCGCGATGCTTTTGGTCGTGGTTCCCGCAAAGCCGTGACGGGCAAAGCAACGCTTGGCGGCGCTCAATATCAATTGCCGCCGCAGGTCGCTGGTCATGCGTAGTGTGCTCATCCTTGTGAGTAAGCACTCACCTAGGAGAATGTCAAGGGATTATGCTGCAGCGCACACGTTCAATTAAAGGTCAGATCGGCCCAAACCCGAGCGCACCACGGATGCGCGTTACGGTGAACTGGCCATCGCGACTGGACAACACCCGCTCGAGGTTAGCGCTGTCGATCTTGATGCTGGCAAACCGTGGCCCACTCGAAACGTCCTGCATGCCCGGCGCATAGGCCTCGATATCGGACATGGTCGCGATCGCGCGGGCATCGGCGATCCCGCAGGCCCGGGCAACTCCGACGAGGTCGGCGGTGGCCGCGGTATGGCTCGCCTGCCCACCGGTTTCGCCGTAGACCTCATTATCCAGCACGACGATGGTGAGGTTGGCCGGCTTTTGCAGGCCGACGGTCGCAAGACTGCCGATTCCCATCAGCATTTCGCCGTCGCCTGTGATCACCACCACCGGCAGCTTCGGCTGCGCGAGCGCAAGGCCCAGCCCGATCATGACAGCGCCACCCATGGCGCCCCACAGATAGAAATTGCGGTCGTGATCGCCGGCGGCAGCGATGTCGTAGGTCGAGGCGCCCAACCCACCGACCACGATGGCATCGCCGCGCTCCGCCAGCAGGTGACCAACGACGCGGCGCCGATCGAGAAGATTTGTTTTGCTCATTTGGTGAAAACCTTTGCCCCGATCAGACGCTGCGACAGCAGAACGGCTGTCGGTGTGCAGGCGTTGTAAGCCTGTCCAGCCGCGGCCTCGACGACCTCGCGCACCTCCTCTGGATAAGATGCCCGCAACACCTTGATCCCCGACAATTCGAACACGCCTGCCGTACTCGACCCCATCGGCACCTGCCAAGGATTGAATTCGCCCCATTCGCCGCGCATCGTCACCAGCGTGAGGAAAGGAAAGCGGAAAATCTGGGTCAGCGACAGCATGTTCACGCAATTGCCGACGCCGCTCGACTGCATCAACAGCACGCCGCGGTGGCCGCCGGCCCAGGCGCCGGCCAAGAGCGCCACGCCCTCTTCCTCAGTCGTTAACGGGACGGCGCGCATCGAAGAGGCGCCAAGCACGCGTTCGATCAGCTGCGAATGCCCGGCATCCGGCACGTAAGGTACCTGACGGACATCGAAGTGCTGCAAAATCGCAAAAATATCCTCCGGCCAGGAGGGAGCCGTTTCGGAAATAGCTTCGGTACGCGCATGCATTTTCATTTCCAGTCAGTTAGGCGAGACTGTATTCCGGTGCGGGACTGTAGACGGAGCCGCGGTTTCGGAAAGAGCGAAAACGGCATATCGGTCTCCACCAAAGAGTATGGCAGCATGAATGCTAACGCGCGAGAGCTGGCGGCAAATTTCGATATCGAGAAACTGACGCCCGAATTCTATGCCAACCCCTACCCGACCTATCGTGCACTGCGGGAGCATGAGCCGGTCAAGCTGCTCCCCAACGGCTCTTATTTTCTGACGCGTTATGACGATCTGGTTAGCGCCTACAAGAACACAAGATTTTTCAGTTCCGACAAGAAAAAGGAGTTCGGGCCGAAATACGGTGATTCGCTGCTCTACCAGCATCACACCACCAGCCTCGTCTTCAACGATCCGCCCGCGCACACCCGCGTGCGGCGGCTGATCACGGGCGCGTTGTCGCCGCGCGCGATCGCAGGGATGGAGCCCGACCTGATCGCGCTGGTGGATCGACTGCTCGATGCCATCGCCGCAAAGGGCGGCGTCGATCTGATCGATGACTTTGCATCCGCCATTCCTATTGAGGTCATCGGCAACCTGCTCGATGTACCGCAACAGGAACGCGCGCCCTTGCGCGACTGGTCGCTGGCGATTTTGGGCGCACTTGAGCCGGTGATCAGTCCGGAGGCGTTTGCACGGGGCAACAAGGCGGTAGAGGATTTTCTGGCCTACCTGGAAACCCTGGTTGCACGCCGGCGGGCCAAACCCGGCAATCCCGAACGCGACGTGCTGACGCGCCTTATTCAGGGCGAGGAGAACGGCGAGCGTTTGACCGAAGGGGAATTGCTGCACAACTGCATCTTCCTGCTCAACGCCGGGCATGAGACCACCACCAACCTGATCGGCAATGGACTGGTGGCGCTGTCGGAAAATCCCGCGCAGAAAAAGCGGCTGATTGAAAATCCTGGTCTGATCAAGACCGCGGTCGAGGAAATTCTGAGAATTGAAAGCTCGAACCAGCTCGGCAACCGCATGACGACGGAGCGTGTCGAGTTCGGTGGCATCACGCTATCGGCGGGGACGCCGGTGACATTGTGCATTGGCGCCGCGAACCGTGATACCAGGCAATTCACCGATCCGGAAAATCTCGACGTCGGCCGCTCGCCGAACCGGCATCTCGCCTTCGGTACCGGCGCGCATCAATGCGCCGGGATGGCGCTGGCGCGGCTCGAGGGCGCGATCGCGATATCGCGATTTCTGGCGCGATTTCCTGGCTACGCGCTGAACGGTCCGCCTGTCAGAGGCGGCCGCGTTCGCTTTCGTGGATTCCTGAGCGTGCCGTGTGTGGTTGGCTAGGATGTGACCGAGCTTCACCGGCTGACGAACGCCGGCAAAGTCGCTATGCTCCCTTGGGGTTCACTGCAACGGAGCATCGTTATGGACGCCGTGACGCCGAAGGATTCCCAGAACGCCGACAAGCATTCCCACCTCGTTCGCCCGGAGAGCCTGGAGTGGCAGAAGACCCGTTTCCCCGGCTGCGAAGCCAAGACGCTGCTGTTCGATCGAGCGACCGGCCTGATGACCGCGCTGATGCGGTTCGCGCCAGGCGCGGTACTGCCCGACCACGAGCACGTCAACATCGAGCAGACCTACGTTCTGGAGGGCCATCTGGTCGATAAGGAAGGCCCGGCGAAGGGCATCGAGGCCAAGGCAGGCGAATTCGTCTGGCGCGAACCAGGCAGCCGCCACGTCGCATGGTGCCCCGAGGGCGGGCTGATGCTCGCGATCTTCCAGGTCCCCAACAAGTTCTTCGAGGCCGACGGCCGCGTTGTCGATGCCGCGGGCGAGGACTGGGACGAGACGTGGGGTCACACCCGCAAGCGCTGAGACGCTGCCGCTTTTAATCGCGAAAACCTACATAGCGGACGAAATCGTGGTTTGCCTCCCGGTCGGACGTGACAGCGTTGGCGGGGAAGCTGTCATCGGGGTAACCCATGGCGACGCACGTCATGATGACTTGATCCTCCGGGATGCTCGCGACCTCCCGGACGATATCCGATCGGGTGATCCCCTGACCATTGATGACGGACCCAAGGCCACGATTCCAGGCGGCGAGAACGATGCCATAACAGAGTGCGCCGAGATCGAAGTGACAAGTCGCGCCGGGGTCGAGAATTCTGTCATAGGTCAACACCAGCGAGACCGGCGCGTCGAACTGCCTGAATCCGCGCAGCACCCAGTCCTGCCGCATCGGCTTGTCGTCACGGGCTATTCCCATCACGGCGAAGAGCTGCTTTGCGATATCGACCTGCCGTTTGCGATGAACGCCCTGGTATTCACCGTGCGACACAATGTCCCGTTTCGGCTTGGCTCCGGCGAGCATCTCTTCCATGTTGCGCTGACGAACACGCTCCAGCGGTTCTCCCGTCAATACGTGCAGATGCCAGGGTTGGGTATTCATGGAAGATGGCGCGCGCTTGGCGACCTTGATGATCTCTTCGATAACCGAACGCGGCACCGGTTCGGATTTGAAACCACGCACACTTCTGCGAGTGTTTACTAGCTCCTCAAAATCCATCTGGCATCCCTGGGTTTGGCCGCGCGGCAGGCGTTTGGTCGTCATCGGCAAGTGGACAGGCTCATGGTGAGGAGGCGCTTGCGCCGTCTCGAACCATGAGGTCGCCATGGTACTCATCCTTTGAGACGTGGCCAAGAGGCCGTTCCTCAAGGATGAGGTTAACGCTCAGACCACCGACCGGTGCCGCTCGATGCAGGTCCGCAAAACCTCGTCCATCGGCTTTTCCCACCAGCCGTTGGAAAAAATCTCGATCTCGGAGTAACCCGCGAAGCCCTGCGCTTCAACCGCACCACGCACCGACCTGATGTCGATCACGCCGTCGCCCATCATGCCTCGGTCGTTGAGAATGTCCGTGGTCGGCACCAGCCAGTCGCAGACGTGAAACGCCAGCAACCGATCCTTTCCGGCGCGGGCGATCTGTGGCAGCAATTCCGGATCCCACCAGATATGATAGACATCGAGCGCGACGCCGAGAGCGCCCGTGCGTTTCGGATCGAGCCGGTCGCAAATATCGAGAGCCTGCTTCGTCGTGTTCACGCAGGCGCGATCGGCGGCATAGGTCGGATGCAAGGGCTCGATCGCCAACGGCATATTGGCCTGTTTGGCGTAACCCATCATTTCGGCGATGGCGTCCTCAACCTGCGTGCGGGCTTGGGCGATATTTTTTGACGCCGCGCTGCCCGGCCGCGAATATTGCGGCAGACCTCCGACCACCAGCAAGATACAAGGCGCACCCAGGGCTTTGGCCTCATCGACGGCGCGGCGATTGTCGTCCCGCGCCTCCTGGCGACGCGCGATGTCTGATGTAAACATCCCGCCGCGGCAATAGCCTGATAGTTCGAGGCCGGCGTCGCGCAGGACCCACACCGCGCGATCAAGGCCGATTGCCGCGACCTGATCGCGCCAGGGGTCGATGGCGCGGATGCCGTGCCGCGCGCAGGCGTCGATGATATCAGCAAGATCGCCTTGTTTGCGGACGGTTGCGGTATTCAGCGACAGCCAGCGATGATCCCCGGAGAAATCCCGCATCACGCCTCAATACCGCGCAGCGCGAGTGCGGCCCTCATGCGCCGTGTCGCGAGCTCGGGATTGGCAAGCAATCCCGCTTTGTCCGCAAGCCTGAACAGCTCCGCGAGATGCAGCGTCGAACGCGTACTCTCGTGTCCACCCACCATCGTGAAATGATCCTGATGGCCGTTGAGATATGCCATGAACACGATGCCGGTCTTGTAGAACCTCGTCGGCGCCTTGAAGATATGGCGCGACAGCGGCACCGTCGGCCCCAACACGTCATGGAAACCGGCCTCGTCGCCAGCTGCGAGCCGCGACAGCGCGTAGGATGCCGCGGGCGCGATGGCATCGAAAATGCCGAGCAGCGCATGAGAAAAACCCTGTCCGTCGCCGGCGATCAGTTCGGCGTAATTGAAATCATCGCCGGTATACATCTTGACGCGTTGATCGAGACGCCGGCGCATATCGATCTCGCGCTGCTTGTCGAGCAACGAGACTTTGACGCCATCCACTTTGGCGGCATTGGCGTTGATGACGCCGACTGCGACATCCATCGCCCCATCGAGGCTCGACGTGCCCCAGTAGTCCGCCAGCGCTGGATCGAACATGTCGCCGAGCCAGTGAATAATCACGGGCTCGCGCACCTGCGAGAGCACGCGATCATACACCTTGGCGTAATCATCCGTATTGCGGCCGATCCGGGCCAGCGCGCGCGACGCCATAAGGATGATCCGCCCGCCCGCCTTTTCGACCGCCGCGATCTGCTCCTCATAGGCGCGGGTCACGTCATCGAGGGTTTTGGCATCCTCGGGCGCAAGATGGTCGGTGCCGGCGCCTGAAAACACCAGCGCGTTTCCCCTCGTCTTCGCTGCCGCCACCGAGCGCCGGATCAATTCCAGCGAGGTCCGCCAGTCCAGCCCCATGCCGCGTTGCGCGGTGTCCATCGCTTCGGCGACGCCAAGGCCGAGGTCCCAGACATGCTCGCGAAAGGCAATCGTCCTGTCCCAGTCGACAGCCGCCGACAGCCACGGATCGACGTCGGCGAGCGGATCTGCGACAACATGCGCGGCGGAGAACGCCACGCGGTTGAGCGTGCCCTGAAGTCGCGAAGGAAACGTCCTGGACGACGCGAGGCGATAGGTCTCGATTCCGCGATTGGCGATCGGCAATTTCAGCTGATACGACGAGACGGGCAAAACCGGCTTGTTCATGGTTCTGATCCTCACACCTTGATTGGAGCAACGTCGATCCAGCGCCGTTCGCGCCAGCTCTGCAGCGCGCATTCCGCAAGCTGCACGCCCTTGGCGCCTTCCAGCAGCGTATATTTATACGGCGCATCCTCGCAGACGTGGCGAATGAACATTTCCCACTGCTCCTTGAATCCGTTGTCGTAAGAGCTGTTCTCCGGCAACGTTTGCCAGTCGGCATAGAAATCGTGCGTGCGCTTCTCGTCGGGATTCCACACCGGCCGTGGCGTCGCCTGCCGCGCTTGAATGACGCAATCGCTGAGCCCGGCCACCGCCGAGCCGTGGGTGCCATCGACCTGGAAGGTGACGAGATCGTCGCGGTAGACCCGCGTAACCCAGGACATATTGATATGCGCGATCACGCCGCCCTTGAGCCTGAAGGTAGCGTAGGCGGAATCATCAGCGGTCGCCTTGTACTTCTTGCCCTTCTCATCCCAGCGTTCGGGAATATCCGTGGTGCCGAGGCAGCTCACGCTTTCGACTTCGCCGAACAGATTATCGAGCACATAGCGCCAGTGGCAGACCATATCGAGAATGATGCCGCCGCCGTCTTCGCTGCGATAATTCCACGATGGCCGCTGCGCCTCCTGCCAATCGCCTTCGAACACCCAGTAGCCGAACTCGCCGCGCACTGAAACCATCCGGCCGAAAAAACCGGAATCGCGCAGAAACGCCAGTTTCTTCAAACCCGGCAAGAACAGTTTGTCCTGCACGGTGCCGTGCTTGACGCCTTTGGCGCTTGCGAGCCTGAGCACCGCGACGGCTTCGTCGAGATTGGTGGCGATCGGCTTCTCGCAATAGACGTGCTTGCCGGCATTGATCGCCTTGGTCAGCAGCGACGGACGCGCCTGCGTGGTCGCGGCATCGAAGAAGATAGTGTCGCTCTTCTCGGCCAGCGCCTTGTCGAGGTCGGTGGTCCAGCGCTGCACGTTGAACCGCTTCGCCAGACGCTCGACCTTGTCGGCGTCGCGGCCTACCAGGATCGGATCCGGCATCATGCGATCGCCATTCCCGAGCAACACACCGCCGCAATCGCGGATCGCGATGATCGAGCGGATCAGATGCTGGTTGAGCCCCATGCGGCCGGTGACACCGTTCATGATCACGCCGAGCCGTTGTGTCGTCATATGGCTTGCTCCCTGGTATTTTTGCTTTTGGTTGCTTGAGCGGCGACAACGCCGACCAGTCCGGGTGCACACCTGTTGCGAAGCCCGGCGCCGTCGAGGATTCCGTCAGCAGATCGCCGTCGCGGATCGAGAATGCGAAGCCGCATTCCCTCGGGGTCACGCTGCCATTTCAAAATTCGCTTTGCCTTGGCCAAGACCGGAAAATCCGTCGTCAGTGATTGCTCACGAGAGCATTATTAAAGACATCTAACACGTCAGGATCGCGCCGTCCGCTCAACCAGCAGCGTGGGGATGCCGCAGGTGCCGTTGCGTACGGTGAGCACACGTGTCCCCGGCTTGCGGCCGGTGCGCACGTCGGACACATCGACGCCTGCTGACGCGAGCCTTGCTCGCGTCGCGTCGATATCCGCGACGCGCCAGCTCAGGCCCCAGAGTCTGTCGTGTGCCTCGTTTACATTGGCGTCCTTGCCCGGCCGATGCACGATCTCGACGATGAGATCGCCGCAGCGGAAGAACATGAGCCGGCCCCAGTCCGGATGGGAACGGTCCAGCGCCATGTCAAGCCCAAGCCGTGCACCGTACAGCGCGGCTGCACGTTCGGGATCTCCGGTGGAGATCACCACATGATCCATCGCGGTGAGCGATGCTGGAGCGGTTCGAACAGAGAGCGGGCGTTCCTTCGCCAATTCAAGGAAGAACATCCGGACGCCGCGCATGGCGTCTGTTGCGCCGCGAGTCCGCTTCCACGACAAGGTTGCACCTGATGCCGCGTCGCGGCTTTCGACATCGGTGATCGGCTCGGGCTTCAGTGTAAGCCGGTCGAGCCGGCGGTGCATTTTCGCGATGTCGAGGGTGCGGAAACAGATGCTCGCCAGCCCCTCGCCTTGCTCCGCAATGACTGCGCGAATTCGGTCCGCGGTCGTGCCGTCGCCATGCGGCGACATCAGCTCCAGCGTCATGTTGTCGAGCGTGAACAGCACACGGTGGGCGCCGTCGTCCGCGTTCCGCCACGCCGGTGAGCGCGCAAACAGGGTCTGGTAGGCGGTGGCGCCGGCGTCGATATCGCGGACCAGAATGACGACGTGGTCGAGGCCGGTGATCACGGGAAAAGTCCACGCGTGGTTTTCGCGGCGCGAACTTTTTCAACGCCGATCGCCATGGCGGCGGTGCGATGCGAGATCTTATCGACTCTCGATCGTGTCACCATATGATCGAAGGCGCGATCGAGGATCTGATATTCGCGTCGCGTCACTTCCTCTTCTTCCCAGAACAACTGCTGCAGATCCTGCACCCATTCGAAATAGCTGACCACGACGCCGCCGGAGTTGCACAAAATGTCCGGTATCAGGAAAATTTCATCCTGGCGTTTTTCCAGCACCAGGTCGGCGTCCGGCGTCGTCGGCCCGTTGGCACCTTCCGCCAGCACCCGGCACTTCAGGTTTTCCGCAACCCGCGCATCGATCACGCGCTCCATCGCCGCCGGCACCAAGACATCGCAGGCCAGTGTGAGAATTTGAGAGGGGTCGAATTGAAGCTGGCTGGAAAAACCGGCGATACTGCCGTGTTCGCTGGCGTGCCGCATCAACGCGGGTATATCGAGGCCGCTTGCGTTGTAAAGCGCGCCGGTATGATCACTGACCGCTATCACCTTGAGACCGAACTGATCCAATCCCAACGCGGCATAGGAGCCCACATTGCCAAAGCCCTGGATCACGGCGGTGGCGTTATTCAGGTTGATCGAACGTTCGTTCATCACGCGTTTGGCGAGATGCGCGACGCCGCGCCCTGTGGCTTCGCGCCGACCCAACGTGCCGCCCGACGACACCGGCTTGCCGGTAACAATCTCCGTCACGGTGCGGCCCTGGTACATCGAATAGGTATCCATGAACCAGGCCATCACCTGCTCATTGGTGCCCATATCAGGCGCCATCACGTCGGTATGCGGCCCGACGAACGGAATCATCTCCTGCATGTAGCGCCGCGACAGCGACTCAAGTTCCCGCTTCGAAATGGTAGAGAGATCGACCCGAACGCCTCCCTTGGCGCCGCCATAGGGCAAGCCGACCAGCGCGCACTTCCAACTCATCCAGATCGCAAGCGCAGCCACCTCGCCGATATCGACGCTAGGGGCGAACCGGGTGCCGCCCTTGGTAGGACCGAGGGTGAGGTGATGCTGCACGCGATATCCCTCGTACACCGCGATCGAGCCGTCGTCGCGGTGGATCGGACAGGAGATCGTGAGCGCCCGTTTCGGCAAAAGCAGGCGGTCGCGCTCGTCCATGGGGATCGACAGATGATTGGCGATCACACCGAACTGGTTGACAGCCATATCGAACACCGGTCCGGAATAAACGGTCATCGTTCCCTCCCCTTTGTCGCGCTGTCAGGAACTCAGAACGGCCGCAGGCCGTTAGCTCGCCGCGGCACGCTGACGGTGCCCGGAGACGGTCGTAGTCCGGCCACAGGGTTATCTCAAGCGGTTACGGCGGCGGCTTGCGAATAATTTCAGCGAATGTGCTGCCAAAACCAGTGCTAATGTACGCCGCCGGCCGGGACCACCCCTCAGCCATGACGGAAATCGAATGCAGGCCCTCTTCATCGGACAAACCTATATCGACGTTACCTTCATTACCGACCATATGCCGACCGGCGACGAAAAGCATGTCGCATCGGCCTATGCGGTCTCGTTCGGCGGCAACGCCGTCACGGCGGCATTCTGCTGTGCCAAGCTCGGGATCGTGCCCGACCTGATCGCCACTGTGGCCAATGACTGGCTCGGCCGCATGTTTCAGGACATGAGTGCGAAGTACGGGATCTCGATCCATCCACGCAAGGTCCATTCCTCGTCGCTGTCGTTCATCATGCCGAAGGACGGCAAGCGGGCGATCGTACGCTGCCGCGACGACGAGCATATCCACCCCTTTCCGCTGCTGAACCTCGGCGGCTGCCGCGCGCTGCATGTCGACGGTCACCAGCCGGACGCCGCGATCCATTATGCGAAGCTGTGCCGCGAGGACGGCATCCTGACTTCGCTCGATGGTGGGGGTCTTCGCACCAACACCCACGAGCTCCTTGAATTCATTGACGTCGCCATCGTCGCCGAGCGGCTATGCGAGCAGATGGACCTGACGCCGGAAAGGATGCTCGATTACCTCAAGAGCCGCGGCTGCCGCGTCGGCGGCGTTACCATGGGAGAACGCGGCCTGCTTTGGTATGACGAGACCGGCGCCATTCGCTCGCTTCCTGCGCTTCAGATCCCGCCCGGGCGCGTACTCGATACCAACGGCGCCGGCGACGTGTTCCACGGCGCCTATATCTATTCCTACCTGAGTAATCCCGGCAAAAGCTGGCACGACCATTTCGACTTCGCGCGCGCGGCATCGACCTACAAGATTCAACGTCTCGGCAACGAGGCCGGATTGCCGACGCTGCACGATATCGAAGCCGTCCGGCAGGAATTCGAAGTCCGGGTATAGTCAGCTCTTTTCAGGAATAGTGCATGAGCCGCGTCTTCGTTGCCGGAAGCATCAACATGGATGTGGTGGCGACGGCCGAGCGGCATCCGCGCGTCGGCGAGACGGTCGCCGGCAATGCGGTGTTTTACTTTCCCGGGGGCAAAGGCGCGAACCAGGCGGTCGCAGCGGCGAAACTCGGTGCGCCGACAACGCTGATCGGCCGGATCGGAAGGGATGCGTTCGGCGCCGAGTTGAAGGCATTCCTCGCCGCTCAGGCGATCGACCTGACCTTCGTACAGAACACGGCCGAGACCCACACCGGCACGGCCCTCATTACCATCGCCAACGCCGACAACACGATCGTCGTGATTCCCGGCGCCAATGGGCTGGTTGAACCCGCCGATGTTGCCGCACCGGTCCTTGCGAAAGGCGATATCGCAGTCAGCCAGTTCGAGATTCCCTTGCCCGCTGTCGGCGCCTTCTTCAAGCGGGCCCGCGCGGCGGACGCGACGACGATCCTCAATCCGGCGCCAGCAATCGAATTCAGCCGAGAACTGCTCGATCTCGTCGATATTCTTGTCCTCAATGAAGGCGAATTGGGTTTTCTCACCAAGACCGAGATTCGCGATACCGACGATGACACCCGTTTCATCGACGCCGCCAGATCCCTGCAAACCAGCAGGGAACAAATCATCTGCGTAACCTTGGGCGGACGCGGCGTGCTTGCGCTCGTGAACGGCACACCGCTGATTATTCCGGGCCGCACCGTCAAAGCCGTCGATACCACCGGCGCCGGCGATTGCTTTGTCGGCGCGGTCGCGGCTCAACTCGCCGCTGGAACGTCAATTGGCGAGGCGCTGCGTTACGCCAATTCGGCGGCGTCGATCTGTGTGCAGCGGATGGGTGCCGCGCCGTCGATGCCGACAGCAGCGGAAGTCACACCAATACTGAAGAAATAGGCCGACGCTACTTCAACATTCCCATGGTCCGCGGCAGCCACAGCGTCAATTCCGGTATTAGCGTAATCGCGAGCAGCGACATCAACAGCGGAATCAGCCACGGCAGGATCGCCATGGTGGTCCGCTCGATCGACAGCTTCGATATCCGCGAAAGCACGAACAGCACCATGCCGAGCGGCGGGTGCAGGAGGCCAATCATCAGGTTGAGCGTCATCACCACGCCGAAATGAACGGGGTCGATGCCGACCTTGAGAATGATCGGCATCAGCACCGGCACAAGGATGCTGATTGACGCGATGGTTTCGAGAAAACAACCCACCACCAGCAGCAGCACGTTGATCAGGAGCAGGATGATGTATTTGTTATCGGTCAAGTTCAGCAATGCGGCAGCGCCCGCCTCGGTCAGCCGCGTCGTCGTCAGCACCCAGCCGAACAGCGAGGCGGCGGCGACAACGAGCAGGACGCCCGCGGTCGTTTCGACGGTGTCCATCGTGACCTTGTAGAACTGCTTCAGAGACAGCGACCGGTACAGGAACACGCCAAGGATCAGCGCCCAGGTACAGGCCGCGATCGCAGCCTCGGTCGGGGTGAACCATCCGAAGGTCATGCCGCCGACGATGAGGGCTGGCGTCAGTAAAGCTGGCAACGCCGCGATAAAGGTCTTGCCCAAGGTAATCCAGCGAAATTTCTGGTCGGGTCCCATCCCATAGCGGCGAGCGCAATAGGAGGCGTAGAGCATCATGAATATGGTCATCACGGCGCCGGGTATGAATCCCGCGAGAAACAATGCGCCGATCGAGACATTGCCCATCATGCCGTAGATGACGAACGGTAGCGACGGCGGAATGATCGGACCCAGTGTAGCGGAGGCCGCGGTGACGCCCACCGAAAATTCGGTGTCGTAGCCATGATCCTGCATGGCCTTGATCTCGATAGTGCCGAGGCCCGCGGCGTCCGCAATCGCGGTGCCGGACATGCCCGCGAAAATCACCGAGCCGAAAATATTGACGTGCGCGAGGCCGCCGCGCATCCAGCCGCAGGTGGCGACCGCGAAATCGTAGATGCGGTTGGTAATCCCGGCCGAATTCATCAGATTGCCGGCGAGAATGAAGAACGGCACTGCCAGCAACGGAAAACTGTCGAGTCCTCCCGCCATCCGGTGCAGGATAATGAAATCCGGAATGCCCGCGATAAAGTGCGTGTAAATCAGCGACGAGCCTGCGAGCGCAACAAACACGGGCACGCCGACCAGCAACGCCATCAGAAAGACGACAACAAGAACGGGCATCGGCCTGCTTTCAATCGATCGGAAGTTGCTGCACGAAATCGTCGGCCTTCTGCCAGCGCTGGCGCGCGTGAGTCCAGACCGTCATCGCTTGCCGGATCAACATCAGGAAGCAGCCGAAGGCCACCCCGCCATAGACGAGGCTCATGGGCAGATCGAACACGGTCATGGTCTGCGTCTGCATACGACCGGTGATCGAGATCGAGAAGTAAGCAAGCAACCCCATGAAACCGAGCGTCACAAAATCCACCAGCGCGAACAGCGAGGTCCGCAATCGGCCGGGCGCCATCAGATTGCCGAGCAATTCGACCGCGATTTGGGTTTTCTTGCGCGTCACTACCGCGCCGCCGATGAACGCCAGCCACATCAATCCGTAGCGTGCGATCTCCTCAGTCCAGGCGAGGCTGTCATTGAGGATGTACCGGGTGAAGAATTGCAGGAAAACGATGAACGCCAGCGCCCAGAACAGCACAAATGCGATCCAATCCTCCGGGTGGTGCTCGATAACAACGTCTTCGTCCTTGGCGACGATGAGGTGAACGTCGTCCGAGGGAGCGGCGTTTGTGGATTTGGGATTGGTGTTCATGACGAAGCGATCCTGACTGGCGGTCGTCCCGGCGAACGCTTGGGACCCATAACCGCCGCCGTCCATGGCGACAGATGCATCTGCCAATTTGCTTAAACGAGACGACACGGCGTATGGGTCCCGGCGTTCGCCGGGACGCCATTATGGCAAAACTTACTTCAGCGCCTGGAGTTCGTCGTACTGGGCCTGGCTCCAGCCTGCGCCTGCGGAAGCATCGTTGTGCAGCGGGATTGCCGCCTTGCGGAACGCTTCGCGGTCGGGCTCCACCACGGTCTTGCCGAGCTTCTTGAATTCGCCGGCCAAGGTCTTCTCGGAAGCTGCAATCGAATCGGTCGCGTGCGACGCGGCTTCCTTCAGGACATCCTGAAAAATCTTTTGCTCGTCGGGGGTGAGCTTGGTCCAGACATGGTTTCCTACGACCGTCACCAGCGATTCCGTGATGTGGCCGGTCAGAATAATGTGACTCTGCACCTCGTAAAATTTCTTGGCCATGATGGTCGGCAGCGGATTTTCCTGACCGTCGACGGTGCCTTGCTGCAGAGCGAGGTAGACCTCGGCGAAAGCGATCGGCGTCGCATTGGCGCCGACGGACTTGGTGAACATCAAAAACAGCGGCGCCGGCGGCACGCGCAGCTTCATGCCCTTCATGTCCTCGGGCTTCATGATCAGCTTGTTGGCGGTTACATGACGTTGGCCGTAATAGGTGAGCGCGACAATCTTGTGTTTGGTCTTGTCGTCATAGCCCTTGGCAAGTTCGGTAAACAACTTGCTGTCGCGATAGGCTTTCCAGTGGTCGAAGTCGCGCAGGATGAACGGCGCGCCGGTGATGCCAAGCGGCTTGTAAGTCGCCGCGGCGAAATTGATCCCGGTGTAGATGATATCGACGGTGCCGAGGCCGAGCCCCTCGTTGATCTGGTTTTCATTGCCGAGTTGCGAAGCCGGGAACACCTCGATTTCATATTTGCCGTTGGTGCGCTTCTTGATTTCGCCGGCCGCCCAGAGCGCCTCGGTGTGATAGGGTTCGCCGGTCTCGTAGACGTGCGCCCATTTCAATTTGGTCTGAGCCGTAGCCGGACCTGCGATTGCCGCTGCGATGATGAATACCGTCGATAGCGCGAGACGGCGTGTCCAGACGGACATGGTATCCTCCCAAAAATTGCCTGAGACCTCGTTGGCGGGCCTTCGGCCGATAACGTCGCCGATATGAACTGCGGAGGCAAGTGCCAGACAAACAGACTTAAGTCAGGGCTGCCTTCAGATCGAAGCCGGTGTCTGCCGCCTGTTCCGGTTCGATCGACCGGTTCAGGCCAAGGATGCGGCGTCCGAACACGTGATCCGACGCACGATTGATGGACTCGATACCAACGAGCTGCCCAGATTTGTAGCAGAAGGCCGAGAACGATCGCTGTCCGCGATCGCCGCGCACCACGACGCGGTCGTATCCAGTGGTCAGACCTGCAATCTGAAGCTTGTCGTCGCCCTGGTCGCTCCAGAACCACGGCAGGCCGTCATAGGTCTTGGCGTCGCCGGTCAGCCGTGCCGCAACGCAGCGCCCATGATCGGTGGCATTCTGCACGGATTCGAGCCGCAGCGACCCGCCAAAACGTGGGCTTGCAAACAGTGCGCAGTCGCCGATGGCCGAGATGTTCGGATCCGACGTCAGCAATTTTTCGTTGACGATTATACCTGCCGCAACCGGCAGGCCGGCTTCGGCCGCCAGTTCGACATTGGGTAAAACACCGACGCCGACCACAACAACGTCCGCCGGCACCTGGCGACCGTCGCTGAGGCTCACGCCGGTTACGTTGCTACCATCGCTCTCGATGCTGGTGGCCTGCACGCCGAGATGAATGCGAATCCCCGCCGCGGTGTGTCTATCGTGGAAAAATTCCGAGATTTCCGCGGTCACCGCGCGCGCCATGACGCGCGCTGCGAGTTCGACCACATCCACCTCCAGGCCCTTGGCCCGAGCGGTGGCGGCGAATTCCAGGCCGATAAAACCCGCGCCGATTACAACGACTCGTCGGGCCAAAGCGATCCGCTGCCGCAACGCCTCGCTTTCGTCGAGGGTTCGCAGATAAAGCACGTCATGAAGATTGGCGTTGGGAATATCGAGCAGGCGATTGCGGGCGCCTGTTGCCAGCACCAGGTGTCCATAATCCAGCGACGAGCCGGATGCGAGCAGCAGCCTGCGCGAACCACGGTCGATGGAGCCGGCGCGATCGGCAATCAGCTCGATTTTCTGTTCCCGGTAGAATTTTTCCGGCCGGAACATCAGGCTATCCGGAGCGCCTGCGCCCTTGAGATAGGCCTTGGACAAAGGCGGGCGCTGATAAGGCAGATGGGCCTCATCGTTGATCAGGCAGACGCGCTCGCTGTAGCCATGCTGCCGCAACGACGCCGCGAGCTGAAAACCCGCGTGACCGGCGCCGACGATCAGAACTGTTCCCTGTGCCATTCGGTCAGACCGGCACGACGCGAAGCGGCAGGGTGTCGAGCCCGCGCAGCGTGTTGTTCAGCCGTTGTTCAGGCACGCCCATCAGTTCGAACGATGCGACGCGCCTGGCGAGCGCCGCGAAGATTGCCTCGCTTTCGAGCCGCGCCACGGCCTGCCCGACACAACCGTGAATGCCGGTGCCGAAGGTCATGTGCCCGGTCGCGCGGCGCCTGACGTCGAACGTATCAGGCTTGTCCCAGCGGCGCGGGTCACGGTTGGCCGCGGCGAGAAACAGCAGCACTTTCTCACCGTCACCCATTCGCACGTCGGCGACATCGACGTTCCTGGTCGTCGTTCGGAAGAATGTCTGCACGGGCGCCTCAAAGCGCAGCACCTCCTCGAAGGCCCCGCGGATCAGGTTGGGATTTTCACGAAGAATGGTCCATTGCTCGGGATGACCGGCAAAACAATGCAGCGCGTTGCCGAGTCCGTAGACCGTGGTATCGACACCGGCCGAAAGAAACGAGCGCACCAGCATTCCCGCCTCTGGTTCCGTCAGCTCGCCGGAATCGACGGCCTCGAAAATCTGCATTCCCAGTCCGCCGGGCGCCAGCGCCGCGCGACTGCACTTCGACATGATCCAGTCGCGAACCGGACCGGCATTGGCCATTGCGTGATTGAACAGATCGTTGCGGGGACCGAATGAGTTGAACACCATGCTGCCATAGGGCAGCAGGTTCTCCCGGCCATCCCCGGAAATTCCCACCGCATCCGGAAATACCTTCAACGAATAGGCTTCCGCGAGTTCCTTGATACCGTCGAATTCGCGCTGTTCGACCAGCCGGGCGACCAAGAGTTCCGCCTCGCGCTCGAAGGTTGCGCGCAGGATATTGATCGCAGCAGGCGACAGAATGCGGGTCAGCACGGCGCGGGTGCGGGTGTGCAGCGGCGGGTCGGCCTCCAGAATGATGCTCGGCGGACGCCATGGCGGTTCCTTTCGGAAATCGCTCAAGCCGACCCCGGCCGACGAACAGTAAGTCTGCCAGTCGGTCAGTGCATCCCGGACTTCCTGATGCCGGGCCATTGCCCAAATCCCGTACTGCTCAAGCCACACCACCGGGCCGGCCTCGCGCAGGCCTTGGTGGTGAGGGTAAGGGTTGCGCAGAAACGCGTGCGAAAACGGATCGACGGTGGAGATCGGGCGGTCAACTGTCGTATCCATGGTCACCACGCCTCCTCCGCTCCCGGCTGTTGCGATGCGGTTATCCGCCCTGGTCGTTTATCCGCACTTTGCAGATTTCGACGGGGATTGTCACCTCTTCCCTTCTGCTATTTAAATATCGGGCAACTTCCTCGACCCCGGGGGTTTCAAATGCCGACGCCCGCTCATGTCACCGCCTCCGTTTCCGACGATCCGGCGCTGCTGAGGATCGATGGTTCAATCGCCACGATCACGCTCAATCGGCCGGGCGCATTCAACTCGATCGATCTTTCGATCGCGAAAAAACTGGAGCAGCTCGGCGCGGAAGTCGAGGCGTCAGAAGACATCAGGGTGCTCGTGATCGAAGGCGAAGGCCGCGCATTCTGCGCCGGAGGCGATCTGCAAACCATCGGCGCCGCGGCCGCTGCTGACACGATCGCTCCGGTGGTCGGCGAACTGTTGCTGCACTACCACGCCTTTATCACCGCCCTTCGACGGATGCCGAAGATCGTGCTGGCAAGCGTGCACGGCTCGGCGGCCGGCGCCGGACTCTCTCTCGCCTTTGTAGCCGACCTCTGCATCGCCGCAGAGGACGCCCGCTTTACACCGGCCTATGCAAAGCTCGGCGTATCGCCAGACGGCGGCGGCACCGCCGGCGTGGTCGCAAGCGTCGGCACCCGCCGCGCCTTGCAAATATATCTCGCCGAAGACAGCTTTTCCGCGGCGCAGGCCTGTGATTGGGGTCTGGTCGCCAAGGTCGTTCCCGCGGTTGAATTGAAAGCCGCGACCCGCGAACTGGCGCATCGTCTGGCCCAGAACGCGCCCGCAGCCCTGGCGGCGACCAAGGCGCTGATCCACCGCGCCCACGTGACGCCGATCGAACAGCAGCTCGACGCCGAAAGAGACGCCATCATCGACTGCATGCACACCGATGAATTCCGTGCCGCGGTGAAGAAGTTCACAAGCAAATCGAAGGCAACGTGAGAGAATTTGCGGCGCCGTCTCTTCGACAGGATGGACGACGTGTGGAGGATCGACGAGGTGCGTTGGGTTTCAGCGTCGTCCCCCGCGTTCGCGAGGACGACATTGGTTCTGCTGTAAGCGGCACCTTCAATTCGGACAGATATACCCTGTGCCTGCCGGCGACTTGAAGCAGCCGACGGATTCCGGGATAACCTGCTTCGGCAGCCACAGCACCACCTTCGGGAAATAGATCGTAAAGGTGATGGTCGCCAGGAACACCACGTAGATCGGCAACGCCGCGCGAAGCGCATTGGCAAAGCTGACGCCGACGAATTTCGATGCCATCAGCAACACCAGCCCGTAAGGCGGCGTGATCAACCCAAACGCCAACGTCGCGATCAGCACCACGCCCATGTGCACGCCGTTGATATCGCCGGCCTGGGTCAACGCGTTCACCAGCGGCATGAAGATGATGATAGTCGGCACCGGTTCGATGAAATCGCCGACGACGGTGAACAGCAACACCAGCAACAGCATCATGATATGCGGATCGCTGCCGGCGATCGAGGTGATCCAGTCGGCAATGACGATGGCGCCGCGCAGATAGGCCAGCATCCAGCCGAAGGCATTGGCGGCGCCGATGGTTATCAGCGGCAGGGAAAAGATCAGCCCGGCCAGACAGAAGTCGTAGGGAATTTTTCGCAAATGCCCGCGATTGAGCGCGGGAATCACGACCGCGATGATCCAGATCACCGCGACGACACCGGCTTCCGTCGGCGTGAACCAGCCGGTGAGAATGCCGCCGAGCAGGATGACGGGGATCATCAGCGGGAGCGCGGCATCGCCGGCCGCGAAGACGACCTGGCGAAGCGGCGCGCGTGACTTGCGCATGCCGGAGGGACCGAAGAAATAGCAATAGATCATCAGGCCAAAGCCGATCATGAATCCGGGCACGACGCCCGCCATGAACAACCCGGCGATCGAGACGTTGCCGACCGCGCCATAGACCACGGCGGTGATGCTCGGCGGCACCAGCGCCGCGATGGTGGACGCCGATGCGATGATCGCTGCGATGAAGGCGGGGGTGTAACCCTCCCGCTTCATCGGGCCGCCCAGCGCGCGGCTCATCACGGCAACGTCGGCAGTGGTCGATCCCGACATCTCCGAGAAAAACATGCTGAAGACCACGACGACCTGCGACAGCCCGCCCCGGATGTGTCCGACCAGCGACAACGACAGGTTGGCGATCCGTACCACGACGTTCGCCGAACTCATCAACTCGCCAACCAGCAGGAAAAATGGAATGGCCAGCAGCGCTTCGGAATCCATCCCGTCGAAGATCTTCTGGATGATGGCCGCAAGCGAAACATCGGTCAGCATGGCCCCGATGAACACGCCCGCCATCAGCGAGAAGGGCACGGGTACGCCAAGATAGCCGAAAAACAGGAAGCAGAACGACATCAGTGCCAGAATGACCGGCGCGCTCACAGGCCCACCCTCGTCGGTATGGTGGTGTCGATCGGCTGAATGTCGATGTCCGCTTCCGGCGGCTCCGGATGGTCAAATCCCTTGGTGATGCCGTTGACCAGTTGCTCGATCGTGAACAGCGCGATCAGAATCCCGGCGAGCGGGATCGCCGCATAAAGCGAGGCGATTGGCGTGCCTGATGGCAGCCGGAAGCTGCCGAAGCCTCTGAGATAATTGATATACCCGAACCAGATCAGGCAAAACGCTACTCCGAGAACTACAATGCGGATAATGATCTCGACGATCAGCCGCGGCGTGCCGTGTAGCGCCTCGGAGATCGCGGTCAGATAGAGATGATCGTTGCGGCGCGTGGCGACGGCGGCACCGATGAAGATCGCGTAGATAAACAGCGTGGAAGTTACTTCCTGCAACCACAGCCAGGGATGGCCGATGGTGCGGGTGACGATGTCGGCTGTCACCGACAACGAGAAGCCAAAACACAACAGCCCGCAAAGAACCATCAGGATCAGTTCGAGCCTGTCGAACGACCGCCATTTCAGATGATGCTGCCGTTGCAACACCAGTTTGTCGGTGATGGTCATCGTCGGAATTCCCAAGGACGGTCAGACAAGACCCTTATCCTGATTTGGCCGCGCCTCGAAGATGAAGAATGTATCGCCTAAAGATTCGAGAGGCGCGAAGAGCGCGCTCCTCACCATGAGGGTTTAATTAATGGCGCGGATCAGGGTCTTGATCTTGTCGGCATGCGGACCGAGGTCCTTGGCGAGCTTGTCCAGATAGGGGTCGGCGATTTCCAACGCCGCGATCAACCCGCTGAGTAATCTTGCTGGATTCTTCACTGTTTCCCCCGAATTGATTTTCTCAATCATCCCATCGGGGTTACGGCATTGTCAATCACGCATCGGTTTTGACAGACGCACAGCCATGTCGTCCCGGCGAACGACGGGACGACGGGCGGAGAGAGTTAGTTGATCGCCCGGATCAGGTTCTTGATCTTTTCGGCGTGCGGCCCGAGTTCCTTGGAGAGCTTGTCGAGATAGGGGTCTGCAATCGCCGTAAAGCCTGATTTGTCGACGTCGGTGACGACCTTCACGCCGATCGATTTCAGCTTCTCCTGCGATTGATGCTCGAGCTCGATCGCCTTGGCGGGCTGGGTCTTGTTGACCTCGTCGGCTGCGCCCTGCACCCATCCCTGCTGCTCCGGCGTCAGGCTGTTCCACACCTTGTCGCTGACCCAGACCAGGCTGTTATTGGCCTCGTGCTCGGTCATCGAAAGCACGGGGGCTACTTCATAGTGCTTGTTGGCGAGATAGACGTTGACGCCGTTTTCGGCGACATCCACCACACCGGTCTGCAGCGACGTATAGACGCTGCCGAATGGCATGTGCACGATCTGCGCGCCGTAGGCCGGAAACATGGTATCCTCCGTAGGCGTCGCCTGCACGCGCACCTTGAGGCCCTTCATGTCGCCGACGTTCTTGATTTCACGCTTGGAATACATGTTGCGAAGACCCAGGGTCGAGAGCGCGATGACATGGGCGCCCTGCACGGTATCCGCGATCATCGCCTTGACAGCCTTGGACACTTCGGGATCGGCGATCGCCTTGATGAGGTGCGCTTCGGAGCGGAACAGGAAGTGCATCGACATCACGCCGGCCTGCGGCGACAGCGTCGCGGCATTCGCCGACGAGGAAATACAGAATTCCACGTCTCCTGATTTCACCAGCTGAAGAACCTGCGGCTCTTGTCCGAGCTGCGCGCCGGGATATTGCTCGATTAACATGGTCCCCTTGCTCAGGGCCTTGAGCTTGTCGCTGAAGATATCGCCGAGGATTCCGTAGCCTGTCGTCTTCGGCTGATCGTAGGCGAAGCGATAATGCTTCACTTCCTGCGCGCCTGCGCTGACGGCCGTCATGATCGCGGATGCGGTCGCCACCGCACAGAAAACCTTGCTTAAATTGTTCATCGTCTCCCCCATGATGTTTTTTTCATCATCCCATCGGGATTGTTTGAATGTCAATCAAACAAAGGATGTAACGCATCTGCGAGATAAGATAGCGATTGTCGTTGGGGAGCAATCCGAACTCACGTCCTTGGAGACGCTTCTTCGGCGCCCCCGGGGATGCGCCAGCGTCTGGTTCGAAACGCGGGGAAGACGCGCTCCTCTCCGCGAGGCTATCCCCTCCCCTTGCCGCGCATGAAATCGAAATCGCAGCCTTCGTCGGCCTGCAGGATGGTCTCGTTGAACAGATGCGCGTAACCGCGTTTGGCCCAATCCGGCGTCGCCGCTGGTGCAAGCGCCGCTCGGCGTATTTCCAGTTCGGCAGCGTCGACAAGAAGATCGATACTTCGTTTGGCAACATCGAGCCGGATCATGTCGCCGTTTTTCACCAGCGACAGCGGGCCACCCACGGCGGATTCCGGCGTGATGTGCAGCACGATGGTGCCGAACGCGGTGCCGCTCATTCGTGCGTCTGAAATCCGCACCATATCCTTGACTCCCGCGCGCGCCAGCTTCATCGGGATCGGCAGATAGCCGGCCTCGGGCATGCCGGGGGCGCCCTTGGGACCCGCGTTGCGCAGCACCAGCACATCGTCTGCGCTGACGTCGAGCTTGGGATCGTCGACCCGCAACGTCATGTCTTCCACGGAATCGAACACCACGGCGCGGCCGGTATGCTGCAGCAGCCTAGGGCTCGCCGCGGAGTGCTTGATCACCGCGCCGCGCGGCGCGAGATTGCCGTGCAGCACCGCCATCGCGCCCTCCGGCTTGATCGGATTGTCGCGCGGACGGATCGCGTCCTGCCCTGGTACATCTTCTGCGCCGGCGACGACATCGCGCAGCGTCGCACCGGTAATCGTCCCGGCATCGAGGTCGATCAGATCGCCGAGCTGCGCCATCAATTTCGGCACGCCGCCGGCATGGTGGAAGTGCTCCATATAATGAGCGCCCGATGGTTTCAGGTCGATAAGGACCGGCACCTCGCGGCCGAGCCGGTCGAAGGCTTCGAGATCGATGCGATGCGCGGTGCGGTTGGCGATCGCCGTCAAATGAATAAGCCCGTTGGTCGATCCTCCGATCGCCTGCAGCACCACCTGCGCATTGCGAAATGCCGCCGGCGTCAACAACTCGCTCGGGCGCGGCCCCTTCGCGACTGCCATCTCTGCAGCGACCTTGCCGCTGGCTTCCGCGGAGCGAAAGCGCTCGGCGTGTGGCGCGGGTATCGTCGCGCTCATCGGCAGCGACAGCCCCAGCGCTTCGGTGATGCAGGCCATCGTGCTGGCGGTACCCATCACCATACAGGTACCCACGGACGGCGCGAGCCGGCCGTTGACCGCCTCGATCTCCGTTTCGTCGATTTCACCGGCGCGGAATTTGGCCCACAGGCGGCGGCAGTCGGTGCAGGCGCCGAGCACCTCGCCCTTGTGATGCCCGACCACCATCGGCCCCACCGGGATTACTACCGTCGGCAGATCGGCGCTGACCGCAGCCATGATCTGGGCCGGTAAAGTCTTGTCGCAGCCGCCGATCACCACCACCGAGTCCATTGGCTGGGCGCGGATCATCTCCTCGGTATCCATCGCCATCAGATTGCGCAGATACATCGAGGTCGGAAACGCAAAGCTTTCGGCAATCGAGATGGTCGGGAACACCATCGGCATCGCGCCAGCCAGCATCACACCGCGCTTCACTGCTTCAATAATCTGCGGCACGTTGCCGTGGCAGGGATTGTAGTCGCTATGGGTGTTGGTGATGCCGACGATCGGCCTGTTCAGCGCATCGTCGGAATAGCCCATCGCCTTGATGAAGGCCTTGCGCAGGAACAGTGAAAACCCGGCGTCGCCATAACTTGTCAAACCTTTGCGCAACCCGTCAGCCATTCGCGTGTTCCCTACGCATCTTCGGTCGACCCACTTATGAGGCCGCTGAAATCCTTGTCAATCATTCACGAAAATGCCGCAGCCGCCGCTATTTCCAGTCCACGATCCTGCTCATGTCGCCGTCGAACTCCATGCCGCAGAACGCCCCGCCCTGATAGAAATCGCTGACGGGATCCGGCGGGAGTTTTGCCTGCTCGGCCATCGCGTGCTCGTGAAAATCCTCGGCGCGGCCGGTCGGACGATAGCCGAGGTCGTAGGCGCGGTGGTTGTCCCACCACGCGCGCTCGTTATACGAGGCGCCGTAGAGAATTTCGAAATGGATATCGGGATGATCGAGCCCGATCCGACAGAGCTGCACCAGATCTCCAGGCTTCAGCCAAATCGAGAGCCGGCGATGATCCAGCGGCTTGTCGCCGAAATTGCCGATTCGAAGGCACGTGACACCGAGCCCGTGCTTGTCCGCATAAAGCGCGCCCACCGCCTCGCCGAAAACCTTGCTGACGCCGTAACGGCTGTCCGGTCGCGCCGTCACGTCGGTTCCGATTCTGTGATGGCGCGGGTAGAAGCCGACCGCATGGTTCGATGACGCAAACACGATCCGTTTGACGCCCCTTTTGCGGGCGGCCTCGAACAGATTGTAGCAGCCGATGATATTGGATTGCAGGATATTGTCCCACGGGCCTTCGACCGAAAACCCGCCGAAATGCAGGATGCCGTCGACGCCGTCGCAGATCGCCTCGACCTGCGCGAGATCGGACAGCTCGGCGGCCTTGAACTTTTCCCTCGCGCCGAGGTCGGCCGGCGCCTTCAGATCGCTCAACAGCAGGTCCGGATAGATCGGCGGCAACAATTTTCGCAAGGCCGTGCCAATTCCCCCCGATGCGCCGGTCATCAATATACGTGGCATTTTATCTTATCCCTCATCCTTGCAGCCGATTTGCGGTCGTTGACCGACAGTGATAGCAAACCAGAACGCGAGGAAACGCAACAACGAGAAACGTCAATGAACGATCATTCCGCATCTTCCGCCGGCTGGCGACCGGCGACGCATTATCCCGATCCGGCGATTCACGCGCTCGATCCCCAATTCGAGAAATACTGGCTGAAATTATCGGCGGTGGAACGGCTGACCACGGGTCTACGCTGGGCCGAGGGCCCCGTATGGTTCGGCGACGGGCGCTATTTGCTGTGCAGCGATATTCCCAACAACCGCATCATCAAGTGGGAGGAAGAGACGGGCGCGGTCAGCATCTTCCGCAAGCCGTCGAATTTTGCCAACGGTCATACCCGTGACCGCCAGGGACGCCTGATCACCTGCGAGCATGGCGGGCGCCGCGTTACCCGCACCGAATATGACGGCTCGATAACGGTGCTGATGGACTCATTCGATGGCAAGCGGCTGAACTCGCCGAACGACGTCGTGGTGAAATCCGACGGCTCGATCTGGTTCACCGATCCGGTTTTTGGTCTGCTCGGCAATTACGAAGGCTACAGGGCAGAGCCCGAGATCGACATGAATGTCTATCGGATCGACGGCAAGACCGGGAAGTCAAGCATTGTCGCCACAGGCGTCCTTGGTCCTAACGGGCTGTGCTTTTCGCCCGACGAAAAAATTCTCTACGTCATTGAATCGCGCGGCGTACCGAACCGCAAGATTCTCGCCTACGACGTGGCCCCAGGCGGCGACACAATTTCCAACAGGCGTATATTCGTCGACGCAGGTCCCGGCACGCCCGACGGCATGCGCTGCGACATCGACGGCAATCTGTGGTGCGGCTGGGGCATGGGCGATCCCGAACTCGACGGCGTGGTGGTCTACGCGCCCGACGGCGTGCTGATCGGACGCATCGCGCTGCCCGAGCGATGCGCCAACCTTTGTTTCGGCGGCCTGAAGCGCAATCGGCTGTTCATGGCCGCGAGCCAGTCGATTTACGCGCTGTATGTGAACACGCAAGGCGCGTTTGGGGGATAGTCCTTCGTCGTCCCCGCGTTCGCGAAACGACGCGTCTACAGCGTCCTGTATCGCTCGATCGCCGCGACGTCCGGCTCGATTCCGAGCCCCGGCGCTTCCGGCAGCACGATCTCACCGTCGCTGATATCGGCGACGGCGCCGCAGAAGCCCTCGCGCAACGGATTGTCGTTGCTATCCACCTCCAGCAATCCGCCACCGCGGCTACCGGCGAGCAGATGCGCCGATGCCACAAGGCCGATGCCGCCCCCGAGATAATGCGGACAGTAGTAGCGTTTCGAGGCAAGGACATCGCGCGCGACCGCGATGCAGGCGGTGATACCGCCCCATTTTGCCACATCGGGCTGCAGCACGCTCAATGCGCCTTCGCTCAGCGCCGCCGCGAAGGCATCGCGGCCCGCGATGTTTTCGCCACCGGCCAGCGGCATTGAAAGCCGCTTCTGCAAGGTGCGCCACTCGCTCCACGGCCGGTCTGCGCGCAGCGGCTCTTCCAGCCACGCCAGATCGTATTCTTCGAGCGGCGGGGCCAGCCTGAGCGCCTGCTCGACCGACCAGCCCTGATTGACATCGGCGGCGAGAAAGCCGTCGCCGGCCAACTGCCGCAGGCCGCGGAGGTTGCCGCGGTCGCGCGCCGGATCGAAACCGATCTTCAGCTTGAATGCGCGATGACCGCGGCGCATCGCCGCCTCCGCCATCGCCATGCTGCCGTCAGGATTGATGCCGCTGGCGTAGACCAGCATGCGGCCGGAGGTGCCGCCGAGCATGCGCCACAGCGGCGTGTTTGCGCGCCTGGCGAACAAATCCCACAGCGCGATATCGACGCCGGCGATGACTTGTGCGAACGGGCCCGGTTCACCGGACTGCAGCGCCAGCACTGAGGTGGCCGCGCTCAGGTCGTCGAACACCTCGGACGGATGGGCGACCGCGCGCCCCACGAGCATCGGCGCCAGCATTTCGTTGATCAGGCGCGTGCGATGTTCGGCGCCTGCCGCGGGAAAATTGCACCAGACCTCGCCCCAGCCGTGTTCGCCGTCCTCGTCCTCGATGCGCACGAACAGTGCCGGCCGGTCGTTCATCCTGCCAAACGAGGTCACCACCGGCGTCGTCAGCGGATAGCGGTAACAGAACGCCTGCACGCTACGGATTTTGAAAGGTGAGGTCATGCCCGTGATTACGCGATCCCTATGTCCGAGTTGTCCGGCGAAGGCAGACGCAAAAACGCCGGAACGGGGATGTCGCTATCCCGTCCCGGCGCTTTCAATGACGGCAGGCGATTACGCGGCGTTGAAGCCGGCGATCGCCTTGACCTCGAGATATTCCTCCAGGCCGTATTTGCCCCATTCGCGGCCGTTGCCGGATTGCTTGTAGCCGCCGAACGGCGCGGTGCGGTCGTTCGGCACGCCCTGCAGGTTGACGTTGCCGGCGCGCAGCTTGCGGCCGACGCTGCGAGCGCTTTCGACGGTATCGGCGGAGACGTAACCGGCCAGACCGTAGGGCGTATCGTTGGCGATCCTCACCGCGTCGGCTTCATCCTTGGCGCCGAGGATGGTGAGAACGGGGCCGAAGATTTCCTCGCGGGCGATGGTCATGTCATTGGTGACGTCAGCGAAGATGGTCGGACGCACGTAGAAACCCTTGTTGACGCCTTCCGGCAGACCGGGACCGCCGGCAACCAGGGTTGCACCTTCCTCTATACCCTTCTGGATCAGCTTCTGGATCTTGTCCCACTGAATGCGGGACACGACCGGACCGATGGTGGTGCCTTCGGCGCGGGGATCGCCCGCCTTGGTCTTGTCGGCCACGCCCTTGGCGATGGCGGCGACTTCCTTCATCTTTGACAAGGGCACGATCATCCGGGATGGCGCGTTGCACGACTGCCCTGAATTGTTGAACATGTGCATCACGCCGCCGGTCACCGCCTTCGCAAGATCGGCGCCTTCGAGGATGACGTTCGGCGACTTGCCGCCCAACTCCTGGCTGACGCGCTTGACGGTCGGCGCGGCGCGCTTGGCGACATCGATGCCGGCGCGGGTCGAACCGGTAAACGAGATCATATCGATATTCGGGTGCTCGCTCATGGCGGCGCCCACCTCGGGGCCGAGGCCGTTGATCAGGTTGAATACGCCCTTCGGCACGCCGGCTTCGTGGAGGATTTCCGCGAAGATCAACGCCGACGACGGCGTGAACTCCGACGGCTTCAGGATCATGGTGCAGCCGGCGGCGAGCGCGGGCGCGACCTTGCAGGCGATCTGGTTCAGCGGCCAGTTCCACGGCGTGATCATGCCGATGACGCCGACGGGTTCGCGCACCACGACAGCCGAGCCGGCCGGTTCTTCGAAGTGATAGTTTTTCAGCACTTCCAGGGTAGAGGCGATGTGGCCGAGGCCGGCGCCGGCCTGCAGTCTCTCCGCCATCGGCAGCGGGGCGCCCATTTCGTCGGAGACGGCGGCGCCGATATCCTTCATGCGGGTCTTGTAGACCTCGATGATCTTCTCTAGCAGCGCGACGCGCTCCTCACGGCTGGTCTGCGAAAAGGTCTCGAAAGCCCGGCGCGCGGCGGCGACCGCCTTGTCGACGTCGGCCTTGGAGCCGAGCGCAACCTCATACATCGGCTCTTCGGTCGCCGGGTTGACGACGGGCGTGGACTTCTTGACGACGGGATCGACCCAGGCGCCATCGATGTAGAACTGCATGCGGTTGACCATCGTAAACCTCTTGATTTCAGGGCAAATGGAAGGGGAACAGAGCGTTCGGCAAGCATCCTTGCACGAAAGGCCGGGAAAATGAACCCGCCATATGCGGGATGCCGCATTGCGGCGAGGCGACATATAAAATCAGGGTTGTGCGGGAAGCAAGGCGGTCCCGGGCATTTTCAGTCGCCCCCGGGGACGCCGGGAGGACAAAGTTAAATCGCCATCTTGCGATGCCGCACCGGCGCACCGACGGTAAGGCTTTCGGCCGCATCGATGATGGCGTTGGCGTGGATGCCATGCTGGCGATAAAGGTCGTCGATCGTGCCGGTCTGGCCGAAATGCTCGACCCCCAGCGCTTCGACCCTGTGGCCGCGCACGCTGCCGAGCCAGCCCAACGTCGCCGGATGACCGTCGATCACGGTGACGATGCCGCAGTCGCGCGGCAGCGGTGCCAGCAGTTTTTCGATATGACTAAGATGTGACACGCCACGCCGGTCGCGGCGCAGGTTCCGCGCCGCGGTCCACCCCGAATGCAGCCGGTCCGCCGATGTGATCGCCAGCAGGCCGACATCCCGGCGGCTTTCGCCAATGAAACCGATCGCCTCGATTGCCTCGGGCGCCACCGCGCCGGTATAGGCGACCACCGCTTCGGCGTTCGGCCCCGGCTTGCGCAGCCAGTAGGCCCCATCGGTAATTCCTCTTTGCAAGTCGGGCGTCATCATCCGCTGTGGTTGCTCGAGCACGCGGGTCGACAGTCTTAAGTAAACCGAGCCGCCTTCGTCCGCTTCCTGGCGCTGCATGTGCCGGAATCCCCAGCCCATGATGACGGCGAGTTCGTCGACAAAGGCAGGTTCGAACGAGGCCAGGCCATCCTGCGCCATGCCGATCAGGGGCGTCGCGATCGACTGATGCGCACCGCCCTCCGGCGCAAGGGTAATGCCCGACGGCGTCGCCGCCACCATGAAGCGCGCATCCTGGTAGCAGGCGTAGTTCAGCGCATCGAGGCCGCGCTGAATGAAGGGGTCGTACAGGGTCGCAATCGGCAGCAGCCGTTCGCCGTTGATGGCGTGCGACAGCCCGAGCGCCGACATCAGGATGAACAGGTTCATTTCGGCAATGCCGAGTTCGATGTGCTGGCCTTTCGGCGAGAAATCCCAGTTGAAGGTCGAAGGTATCTTCTCGCTTCGGAACAGATCGGCCTTCTCGGCGCGCGCGAACAGCCCGCGGCGATTGACCCAGGCGCCGAGGTTGGTCGACACCGTGACATCGGGCGACGCCGTGACGATGCGCGATGCGAGTTCGGTATCGCCGCGCGCGAGTTCGTTGAGCACGAGCCCGAAACCTTGCTGGGTCGACATCCGCGGCGACGGCTTGAACGCAAGCTGCTGCGGCACGTCAATAGCGCCGGCGCTCAGGCGGCGGCGGCCGTCGCGGTTGAATGGCGCGTCCGCCAGAAATGCTTCCAGTGCCGCCGGCTTCTGCGAAAGTCCCTCGAACTTTTCCCATTCGTGGCCTGGCCGGATGTTCTGCGCGCTACGCCATTTCTCCATCTGGGTGACCGTCATCAATCCCGCATGGTTATCCTTGTGGCCCTGGAACGGCAGGCCGATGCCCTTGATGGTGTAGGCGATGAAGCAGACGGGGCGATCGTGGTCGATCGACTCGAAGGCCTCACACATGCTGGCCATGTCGTGCCCGCCGAGATTGGACATCAGCGCCAACAATTCGTCGTCGCTGCGCCTCTCGATCAGTTGCGACACCGCGCCCTGATCGCCGATCTCATCGCGCAGATGCTTGCGGAACGCAGCCCCGCCCTGAAAGCACAGTGCCGCATACATCTGGTTCGGGCAGCCGTCGATCCAGCGCTTCAGCGCCTCGCCACCGGGCTCGGCGAATGCCGCCTGCATCAGCTTGCCGTATTTCACGATCACCACGTCCCAGCCGAAATTGCGGAACATGGATTCAAATTTCTCCCACAGCCCCTCACGCACCACGGCATCCAGGCTCTGGCGGTTGTAATCGACTACCCACCAGATATTGCGCAATCCGTGCTTCCAGCCTTCCAGCAGCGCCTCGAAAATATTGCCCTCGTCCATCTCGGCGTCGCCGACCAGCGCGATCATGCGCCCCTCGGGCCGATCCTTCATCCAGCCGTGCGCCTTCACATAGTCCTGCACCAGAGAGGAGAATAAGGTCTGCGCAACGCCGAGGCCCACCGAACCGGTGGAGAAATCAACATCGTCGGTATCCTTGGTGCGCGACGGATAGGACTGCGCGCCCTTAAAGCCGCGAAAATTCTCCAGCTTGTCGCGGCTCTGGTGCCCGAGCAGATACTGGATGGCGTGAAACACCGGACTCGCATGCGGCTTCACCGCGACACGGTCCTGCGGCCTCAGCACCGAGAAATACAACGCCGACATGATGGTGGCGAGCGAGGCTGAGGAGGCCTGATGGCCGCCGACCTTCAGACCATCGGTATTGGACCGGATGTGGTTGGCGTGATGGATGGTCCACGACGACAACCACAAGACTTTACGTGCCAGCGCGGACAGCAATTCGAGGCGTGCGGGCTCGATCGGCATGGCGGTACTCCCGGACACAGTGATTGCCAATGATTTTAGCGCGTTGAGTTTCGCCAAAAATCTCAAATTATCGCGACATACACTATTAAATTGGGATAATTTACCAATACAGGGTTCTTCAGTAAAGGTTTATCCCAATGCACACATTGGACGCCATCGATCGTAAAATCCTCAGCCTGCTGCAATCCGACAGCCGCGCCACCATGCAGCAGCTCGCCGACCAGGTCGGCCTGTCGGTCTCGCCGTGCCATCGCCGAGTCAAGCTTCTGGAAGAGCGCGGCGTAATCACGCGCTATATCGCCACCGTCGACCAGAAGTCGCTCGGCCTGCATGTCAGCGTGTTCATCTCGATCAAGCTGGCGCGCCAGAAGGAAGAGGACCTCAACCGGTTCGCCAAGGCGATATCAAAGTGGGACGAGGTTCTGGAGTGCTACCTGATGACGGGCAATCGCGATTACCTCTTGCGTGTCGTCGCCGCCGATCTATCGTCCTATGAAGCGTTCCTGAAAAACAAGCTGACGCGGCTCGACGGCATCGCCTCGATCGAGTCGAGTTTTGCGCTGAGCCAGGTGAAATATTCGATCGCACTGCCGGTGTGAAACCCTGCGCCGCGGAATATACCGCTCATGAGCGTCCGAAGAATCGTCCCCAACATCAACTCTGCCGATCCTTCGGCTTCGAAACCGTTTTACGAAGGGGTTCTCGGGCTCGACACCGCCATGGATATGGGCTGGATCATCACGTTCGCCTCACCGTCCAATCCGACGGCCCAGGTCAGCGTTGTGGCGTCCGTCACCCGCAATGAGCCGCATGCGGATATCAGTGTCGAAGTCGCCGATGTCGATGCTTGCCATGCCGCCGCTCAACTGCGGGGGTATTCGATCGTGTATCCCCTGACCGATGAGCCTTGGGGCGTTCGGCGGTTTTTTGTCAGGGATCCTCACGGCGTCATCGTCAATGTCGTAAGCCATAACCGTGAGCTAGCGTGACTTCCCGGCGGGAATCGCCGCAATCCTCCACGCGCCGAGGCTCTTGTCGCGCCAGCCACCATTGGCCTCCAGGCAATTCTCGTTCAGCAATTCAGCCGGCGGTCCCCAGCCAAACGGCAAGCGCTCGAAATTCAGTGCGCGCCAGTCGCCGTCCTCGCAATCCCGGTTGACCTGCCACTCCGAAAACGTGGTCGCGATCAGCCACGTTGCTCCGGATCGACGAAAATTCGCAACTGCGCGTCCGATATTTGCAAACGAAAGATGCACGAGAGCGTCGCGGCACAGGATCGCATCGCATCGGGGCAGCTCATCGCTGGTGATATCGGCGAGATGATATTCACCTTTTATCTCTCCCGCCGCGGCACGGGCCTGCAGGTGCTCGATCAGCGCTGGTACGATGTCGATGCCTATGATGCGCACGCGCAAGTCAGCATGGTTGATCCAGCCGGCGTCGCCGCAGGGGGCATCAAGAAGCGAGGTCACCCCGAGTTTTTTGAAAAGCCCCGGCAATTGCGCGCGCAGCGCGGCGGTGGCGTCCATCTCCGAGCCCAGTCCGGAAGTGGACGCCACGGCACCCCACAGGTTGGTGTCGTGGATGCGCCGAAAGCGCTGGGCGAGATTCAGGCCCGCAAAGGATTCCCGGTCCTCAATAAACCGCAGGTGCGCGAGGACGGCCGGGCGGTCTGAATCGCTTGATGACATCTACCGCCAGGGCTCGACGATGATCTTGGTGTGTTGCTCCGGGTTGGCGAGATCGGCAAACGCGGCGGCAACCCCGTCGATGCCGACGGTCGCGGTCACCAGCGACGCCGCGTCGACCTGCCCTTCCGCGATCAGGCGCAAGGCGTGCGCAAACTCGTCAGGCGTGTAGCCGAGCACATATTGAACGTTAAGCTCCTTCATGATGCCGAGCATCGGCTCGGAACGGTCGGTTTCCATGCAGACCCCGACGACCACGATGCGGGCGTCGCGCGGCGCGCCTTCGAATACCTGCTGCAACAACCCCGGTATACCGACGCATTCGAAAATCAGCGCGGGCTTGAGCGCCGGCAGCAAGGCCTGCAAGGGCGGCCGCGCGGCTTTTTGTTCCGGCGACATCGCGGCGTGCTCGGCCCATGCTGCATAGGGCTGCGTGCGCGCGGGATCGACGACGATGTCCGCGCCCAGCCGCGCCGCCAATGCGCGGCGCGCCGGCGAATAATCAGCGGCGACGATCGGATGTAACCCCTTCAACTCAAGCGCTGCGATCACCGCCAGGCCGACCGGACCGCAGCCGATCACCAGCGGCACCTCGTCGCCGCGCACATTTGCCTTGGCAACCGCGTGGACGCCGACTGCAAGAGGTTCGGTCAGCGCCGCGTGTTCCGCCGCGAGTCCGTTAGGTACTTCGAGCAACAGCGCCTCGCTCAGCAGCATGCGCTCGGCATAACCGCCGACATTGTCGTTGGAATAGCCGATGCCTCGCGGGCCTTCCGCTGTCAGCAGCGCGGGGAGAGAACATACCCTGGTTCCGGCCTTCAGCTTGCGCTGCGTAGCCGGCCCGTAATCGAGAATCTCACAGCAGAATTCGTGGCCGAATACGACATCACGGGTGAGGTCCATCGGTGTGCGGCCGGGAAAATGCCTGGATAGTTCGACCATGCGATGGGCGTGCTTGCGCGCGTGCAGGTCGGAGCCGCAGATGCCGCAGGCAAGCGTCCTGACCAGAACCTGCCCCGCGGCCGGCCTGGGCTCGGACATGGTATCGACGACAATCTCGCCGTTCCTGAATATGGCAGCGCGCATCGGCGACCTCCTGGCTTTCTTGTTATTTTCTGATCTAGCCGCGCCGCGAGGCCCTCCGTCAACCCGCCTCTCACCGCAGGTAACCGCGCGCGGCCCGGATCATGCGCTCAGGCGTTGGGAGACCGCTCGGCCTGCACCAATAGCTGCGACCGCCGCACCCGCTCGCGGTGTGCGGTATAGAGACCGCTGCCGACGATGAATACTGCACCGATCACGGTCCAGATGTCCGGCAGTTCACCGAAGATCGTGAAGCCGAGGATGCTGACCCACAGCAGCTGGGTGTACGAAAACGGCGCGAGCACGGAGGCATCTGCATAGCGGAAAGCGAGCACGACGATCCACTGCCCTGCCGTCGATGCAACACCGATGAAGATCCCGAAGAGAATATCGTGCCAACTCGGAGCGACCCAGACAAACGGGACCAGCACAGACAGAATGCAAACGCCCACGATCGACGAATAGGTCATGGTGGTGATGGCGTGTTCCCTTCCGCTCATCATCCGGGTCATGATCAATGTGAAGGCCCAGGCCAGCGCCGACACGATCGGGAAAAACGCGGCGGGATGAAACGCACTGGTGCCCGGCCGCAGAATGATCAGCACGCCTATCAACCCGACCGCGGTGGCAAGCCAGCGGCGCACGCCGACACTTTCGCCGAGAAAAACAATCGATAGTGCCGTGACGAACAGCGGAGAGACGAATCCGGTAGCGGACGCTTCGGCTATGGGAAGAAACCGCAAGCCGGAAATGAAAAAAAGCGAGGACGCCAGTAGCGCCACGCCGCGCATGACCTGCAGACCGGGACGCCGCGAGTGCAAGGCGTACAACGGCGAACCCGAAAGCATTGCCGGAGACATGATCAGCGCGAACATCAGAAATCGAATCCAGGCGATCTCGATCGAAGGCAACGTCGCCGACAGATATTTCGCGGTGACATCGGAGGCCCCAAGAAACACAGTCGACGCGAGGATCAGCGCGATGCCGCGGAACGGCCGGTCGGCGCGCGCCGGTGCGGTGCGTACGGCCGGCTTCTTCTCGGTTCGAGGCAATGGAGCGCTGTCCAGCCTGGCGGCTGCGGCGGGTGGCGGGGTCACGGTTGAACTCAGGCGCAGGAATTATCGAATCGGGCGAGCCTCTAAGAACGATAATTGCCTGACATCGACAAGGTCCGAAAACAGGAAGCCGATATGCACGATTGCGCGCGGCGGCTCGCCGCGATCGCTGAAATATATTGTTAAGAACTGTGTCCGCTACAACATCGGCAAGCCACGTGGCTTCGGACCGCGCGGAAAGGCCTTGTCGAGAGCGGTAATCTCCTCATTGCTGAGCACTAGCTTACCCGCGGCTGCGTTCTCGGCGGCGTGCTCCGGGGTCGAGGTTTTTGGAATCGCAAACACGCAAGGTTCGCGCGTCAGAAAACTCAAAGCGATCTGGCGCGGCGATGCGCGGCGGGCTTCGGCGATTGTCTGCAGGACCTTTCCCGCCTTGCTCTGCGAAGACGGGAAATCATTGTGACCGAACGGCGAATAGGCGACCACCGCGACGCCGTGCTGCTTGCACCACGGAATCACAGCGTGCTCGATGGCGCGCTCTTGCAGGTGATAGAGCACCTGGTTACAGGCGATCTTGCCTTCGCCGGCAAGGGCCAGCATTCCGTCGAGATCGTCGGTGTCAAAATTGCTGACGCCCCATGAACGGATTTTGCCGGCGCCGACCAATTGCTCGAAGGCAGCGACTGTTTCATCAAGCGGATACGAACCACGCCAATGCAGCAGGTAACAATCGAGCCGGTCGGTCTTCAGCCGCGCCAGCGAACGTTCGCAGGCCGTGATGGTGCCGCGCCGCGATGCGTTGCTCGGCAAGACTTTCGAGACCAGGAAAACATCGTCGCGCCGCCCGGCGATTGCTTCGGCGATCACCAGCTCGGCATCGCCATACATCTCGGCCGTGTCGATGTGGGTCATGCCGAGATCGACGCCGCGACGCAACGCGGCGACGGCGCCTTTGCGATCGCCGCGGTCGATATACCAAGTGCCCTGCCCGATCACGGGTACTTGCGGGCCGCCTGTGCCGAACTTTTGCTGCCTCATGCGCGCGATCAACTCGCCATTGGACTTGTTCAACTTCGGCTGGCCCCTGCCGACACCCGGCGGTGATGCATCGCGGTCGAGTTCTCGGCCGGCAGTCGGCGCAGCCAGTCGCGGAAGCTGCCGATCTCAGGACAATCTGCCGTGCCCGCAGGCGCAATCAGCCACTCGCCGAGCCCTGGTCCCTCGTTCACGCGGTCGCAACGATAGCCCGGGTAGTGGTCGAGACCGCGGCTTATGAGCAAATCGACTTTGCCTTCGACGAGTTCGTGCAGGCCCGCAGGCTGCAGCACCCGCAAGCCGATTTCGGCATGCGTTTCACGGAACTCCGCAAGCGCCAGGCGGCGCAGGTCGAAGCTGGCGTGCAGACCCAGCCGGAGCAGCATCGCGCCTGCAGGCTTCAATAGCGCGGTCGCATCGGCGATGCGGCGAAAGCCACCGGATATCTCGGGCAGGAACGCTCGGCCGGCCGCTGTGAGAATAAGTTGCTTATGCAGCCGCTCGAACAAGCGCACGCCCAGGCGCGTCTCCAGGGCTTTCACCTGCTGCCCGACAGCGCCAGGCGTCACATGCAGCTCGTGCGCAGCCAGTTTGAAACTGAGGTGTCGAGCTGCGGCTTCGAAGGCACGGAGCGCATTAAGTGGTGGGAGGACGTAGGTCATCGCCGTTCAATTTGTCACGGATATGCTGTGACCTTGCAATAGATTTTCTTAAGCTGGTCACCAGTAACAATGCTTTGCCGAGCGTTTATGTCAAGCGTTAGGGTCCCGTTCCCTGCAACCAGAGATCCTATGCCCCGCCACATCGATCACCTCGTCATTTGCGTCCGCGATCTTGCACAAGCAGCGCTGAGCTTGCGAACCCTCGGCTTTGCCCTCACGCCAACCGGCATCCATCCGTTCGGAACGAGCAACCGCTTGGCCATGTTCGGGAACAACTTCCTGGAACTACTGGCCATCACCGACGCTGCCGCAATACCGGCCGCGGCGCCGGGCCGATTCAGCTTCGCTGCTCACCAACAGAATTTTCTCGCTGCGGCGGAAGGGATGTCGATGCTGGCCTGGCACGGCACCGATGCGCATGCCGATGCGGCACGCTTCGCGGCAAATGGCATAGGCGCTTACGCACCGTTCGATTTCGGCCGCAACGCTGTACTTCCGGGCGGCGGGACTGCCCGAGTTGAGTTTTCACTCGCCTTCGCCACTCACCCCGCGATGCCCGGAATCGCCTTCTTCACCTGCCAACAGCGTCATCCCCCGGAACTGTTCTGGAAGCCGGACTACCAGCACCATCCCAACGGTGCCATGCGCGTAGTTGAGGTCGTGATGTCGGCGCCCGAGCCCTGGGAGAACCGCGACTTCCTTGAGCGCATGACGGAAAGCACAGCCGAGCTGTCGCCCGGGCGACTGACGGTTGGCGCCAAAGGCGATCGGATCAGCGTACTCAGCCCTCTCGAAATCACTCGTCGGTTGCCGGGCTTCGCTGCCGACGGTCCGCCGCGTTTTTGCGCGGCGCGGCTGGCCGTCGCCGATTTGAATGCGACAAAGCGAGAGCTGCAGCGCAACGGTATCGGCTTTCAGGTCTCTGACGGCGTCCTGCTGACCCCGCCGGCTGCGTCGCATGGCCTGGCCCTGGAGTTCGTCGAACAGGGGACAATCTGACATGGCCCAAATTACTCGCCACGATCCCGCGGTCGTCCACACTCCGTCCAGCGGCTACAGCATGGGATTGGAACTTGGCCAACATCGTCGGCTGCTGTTCGTCAGCGGCAAACGCGACCGGCTTGCCGGCTCGATTTTGCCGCTCACGCTCTCAGCAATGACGAGTTCAATTCGCTGATATCCGCGATCAGGACGGTGCCGGTCACCGACTCCGTCACGTAGAGACGGTCGCGATTCCTGCCGCCGATCGCGACATTGGTGCAGCTCGGTCCGGCGCAGGATTTGATGCGCGCAATCAACTCGCCGTTGGGCGCAAATACGAACACATGTCCCAACGACGCGTGCGCCACGAACAGGCGGCCCGCTGTGTCCATCGTCAGTCCGTCGGGACCGCTGGCGCCGAAGGTCGAACAGAAGCGGCCGACTTTCGAGACATTGCCGTCCTTCATGAAGGGCGCGCGCCAGACCGCGTTGTCGCGCGTCATCGCGACGAAGAGCACGGTCTCGGTCGGATCGAGCACCAGTCCGTTGGGGCTGATTCCGGTATCGATCAGGCAGTCGAGCCGTCCCCCCGGTGAGAGCCGGTAGACCCGTCCGGTTGGATCGTGCAGGCCGGTCTGTCCCTGGTCGGTGAAATAGATGTCGCCATTCGACGCGATATGGAGATCGTTGCATCCCCTGAAGGATTCGGAATTGCGCGCCGTCAGCACCGGCTGCATCCGCGCTGCCCGCACATCGAGTTCCATGATGCCGTGCTTGTAGTCGGCGACAAGAATGCGCCCGTCGGAGCCGATCTTCAGACCGTTGGGCCAGCCGTCATATTCGATCACAAGCGACCAGTTGCCGTCGGGTGCGATGCGGAAGATGCGTCCGAACGGGATATCGACGATATAAAGATTGCCATCGACATCGAATGACGGGCCCTCGATGAAACAGTCGGTCGGCTGACCCGGCCGGTTGGCGTCGGCCCAGCTCGTGGCTTCACCCTTGCGCCTGTAATGATCGGGCATCGCCGAAAACACTTTGGTCTCAATCAGTCGCGGCGGATCGTCCAGAAACATCATCGCGTGGGCTCACGTGTCAGAGACGAGGTGCACCATAAATGAGCAAGTCAGCGCAGTCGATGTCATACGGTGCGCCGGGCCAGCCCGGTCAAAAGGCCAAAACGCTTTGACGCAATGACGTTCTTGTCCCGGTAGCGCGGCGTGCTATCAAATACGGAAAGGCTCATACCCACTCGGCTGTGCCCGGGCGCCTCGGCCGAACAATCACCGCCGTCAGGCGGATCAAAGGGAGGATCACGACATGGCCCATTTCGGCCCGACCCGGCGTTCCCTGTTACAGGGAACACTCGCAACCGGCGCACTCAGCCTTACGGGATTTCCCGCGCGTGCCGAACCTCAGTGGAAGAAATATGCCGGCACCACGATCGAAGCTAACCTGATCAAGGGACCGCGCGGCGAGCTGCTGCAGAAATATGCTTCCGAGTTTACCGACCTTACCGGCATCAAGGTTGAATCCGAAGTCATTCCGGAGCAGCAGCAACGGCAGAAGGCCGTTATCGAGCTCACTTCGGGCAAGCCGAGCTTTGACGTCATTCACGTCAGTTATCATGTGCAGAAGCGGCAATTCGAAAAGGCAGGCTGGCTCGCGGACCTGACTCCGTTCATGAAGGATCCGAACCTGACTGCGGCGGACCTCACGGTGGACGATTTTTCCGCCGGCGGTCTGCAATTTGCTCAAAACGACAAGGGCGAAATGCATTCGCTTCCCTGGTCGGTCGACTATTTCATCTTGTACTGGAACAAGGAGCTGTTCGCGAAGAAGGGCGTCGCGCTGCCGAAAACCTTCGACGAGATGGCCGTCGCCGCCGAGAAGCTCAACGACCCGGCCAACGGAATCTACGGTTTTACTGGCCGCGGCCTGCGCAACGCCAACATGACGCTGTGGACCAATTTCTTCCTCAACTACGGCGGCGAGTTTCTCGACGCCAAGGGCAACATCCTCACCGATGGTCCGGAGGCAATCGAAGCCACCAAAATGTATCAGCGGCTGCTGACCAAGACGGCGCCTCCGGGCGTCGCCGGTTTCAACTGGATGGAATCGATGGCTTCGCTGACGCAAGGCCGCGCTGCGATGTGGATCGACGGTGTCGGCTGGGCGCCGCCAATCGAGGACCCCAACGCGTCGCGCGTCGTCGGCAAGATCGGCTATGCGCTGGTGCCGGCAGGGCCCAAAGGCCAGTATTCCGCCGCCTATGGCGACGGCGTAGGCATTCCCCAGGCGAGCACGAAGAAGGAAGCCGCCTATCTTTACTGCCAATGGGCGGTGTCGAAAACCATGGGCGCGCGGCTGCTGCAAAGCGGCGGCGGCGTACCGTTCCGCAACTCGGTGCTCAATGACGATGCGGTGCGCAAGGGCGTGAAGATGCCGCCGGAATGGCTGGACTCGGTGATCGGCTCGGCCAAAATCAGCAAACTCGGCCTGCCGGTGATTGTTCCGGTCGCAGAGTTCCGCGATATCGTCGGCGCCGCCGTCACCGCGACGTTGTCGGGGGCAGACCCGGCGACTGAACTGAAAAAGGCGCACGAACAATTCCGGCCGATCCTGGAGCGCAGCGAGAAGTCGTGAGCGGCGTTACAGCGATCGAAACGACGACGGCTCGATCGGGTGCCGGCGCGAGCGAAATGCAGGGATGGCAAACGCCATCCTATTGGCCGTTCGTCGCGCCGGCGCTGATCGTGGTTCTCGCGGTCATCATCTTCCCGTGGGCCTACACGATCTGGATGAGTCTGCACGAATGGAAGGTCGGCTCGCCGCCGACCTTCGTCGGCCTCGCCAATTACATCAGGCTGCCCAGCGATACGCGCTTCGTCGAGTCGGTCTGGCACACACTTGTCTATACCGCGCTGTCGGTAGCACTGCCGTTGCTGCTCGGCACGCTGGCGGCGGTGGTGTTTCACGCCAAATTTCCGATGCGCGGTTTCCTGCGCGGCCTCTTTATTCTGCCCATGATGGCGACACCGGTCGCAATCGCTCTGGTGTGGACCATGATGTTCCACCCCCAACTGGGCATCCTCAACTATCTGTTGTCGCTCGTCGGCCTGCCGCCGCAGCTCTGGGTGTTTCACCCCTCGACTGTCATTCCCTCGCTTGTCCTGGTCGAAACGTGGCAATGGACGCCGTTGGTGATGCTTATCGTGCTCGGTGGACTTGCCGCGATCCCGGCCGAACCCTACGAGAGCGCGCTTATCGACGGCGCTACCCGCTGGCAAATATTCCGCTACATCTCGCTGCCGCTGATCATGCCATTTCTCATCATCGCGTCCATGATCCGCATGATCGACGCGGTGAAGAGCTTCGACATCATTTTCGCCATTACCCAGGGCGGCCCCGGCAGCGCGTCTGAGACGATCAACCTTTATCTCTACAGCGTCGCCTTCGTCTATTACGATGTCGGATACGCATCGGCGATCGTGGTCGTCTTCTTCGCTCTCATCGTCGCATTGGCGGCTGCGCTGCTTCGGCTGCGCCAAAGGACGCACTGGAACGACGCCGGAGGCATGGCATGAGCCCACTGCGCCGGTTGCTTGGCCAAATCGGCCTGGCCTTCGCGCTCATTGTGATCGTGTCGCCGGCCGTGCTGTTCTTTGTCTGGATGCTGTCGCTATCCGTTAAATTCGAGGTCGACAACGCGTCGTATCCACCGGTTTTCATCCCCGACCACTTCAACTGGGGCAACTATGCTGCCGTCATCGACTCCAAGCGGTTCTCGACCTACTTCATGAACAGCCTGATCGTCACGGGTGCTGCGACCGCGTTCGCACTACTGGTCGGCGTACCGGCGGGCTATGGCCTCGCCCGCATGCGCGCGCACAAGGCAGCCGTGGTGATCTTGATCGCGCGCATCACGCCCGGCCTCTCCTATCTCATTCCGCTTTTTCTTCTGTTCCAGTGGCTGGGCCTGCTCGGCACGCTCTGGCCGCAGATCATCATCCATCTGGTGGTGACGGTGCCGATCGTAATCTGGATCATGATCGGCTATTTCGAAACAACTCCGATGGAGCTTGAAGAATCGGCGCTGATCGACGGTGCAACCCGCTGGCAGGTCTTCCGTTACGTCGCACTGCCGATCGCGCGGCCGGGCATGGCGGTCGCGTTCATCCTTGCGGTGATCTTTTCCTGGAACAATTTCGTGTTCGGCATCGTGCTGGCCGGGCGCGAGACCCGCACCCTGCCCGTTGCCGTTTACAACATGATTTCCTTCGACCAGCTGAGCTGGGGACCGCTCGCCGCGGCCGCGCTGATTGTCACCCTGCCGGTGCTGCTGCTGACGATCTTCGCGCAGCGCCAGATCGTGGCGGGGTTGACCGCGGGAGCGGTCAAGGGCGGCTAATTAGAATAGCCGCGGGTTACGATCTTACCTCGCGGCTACAGCGAACTTATTTTGCCCATCCGGCGACGCGACTGCGCCCGCCCGTGCGATCAGACCCTTCAATTCCGGAATACACGAGCCGCAATTGGTGCCGGCTTTCAGCTGTACGCCGATCTCGGCGGCTGACCGCGCACCCGCCGCGATGGCGTCGCAGATCGTGGCGCGGCCGACGCCGAAACAGGCGCAGACGACCGGGCCGGGACTGGCCAATCCGTCGACGGATTTGCCCGACAGCAACATCCGGCGTTGATCCTCGCTGAGCGTATCCGCGGCGAACTGGTTCTTGACCACATCCCAATCGCCCGCATCTCGCGCGGGGCCGACGAACAGGCATGTTTCCATGCGGTCTTCCGCAAACGATGCCGCACGGTAGACACCCCCGCCAAAATCCCTGTATTCGGCGAGATCGCTGCCGGCGACGGACCGCAGCCATGATTGCCATCTTGCCAGATCGGCATTGTCAGCGAAGAGATAGCCGTAGCCGCTGGTGACGGCAGCGCGCGTCCACCATACATGGTCAGGCAATTGCAGCCGCACCCGGGACAGAGCGAAGCCACGAAAGACGTATTCGTAGGGCACGATAGATGCCGGCGTCGCCTTGTTCTCGGGCTGGCCGGAGAACGCATCGGTGAACGGCGCCACCAGCGCGCCGACGCGCGCGGTTGATGCGGTCTCTTCGCTCCAGTGAATCGGCGCAAACAGCATTCCGCGCTGCTGCCGCTCGCTCACGGCTACCCTGAGAATACATTGTCCATAATCGGTGATGACGCGCGCGAAGTCGCCATCGGCCACCCCTGTCTTTGCCGCATCATCGGGATGGATCTCGACGAACGGCTCCGGCAGATGCTGCCCCAACCGCGGGCTCATGCCGCTGCGGGTCATGGTGTGCCACTGGTCGCGAATGCGGCCGGTGTTCAGACGCAGTGGCCGTCCAGCAGTTGTCTCGGTCCGCAACGCCGGAATTTCCGGTGAAATGAAACGCGCCTTGCGGTCGTTCACAAAGAATCCGCCGTCGGCGAAGAAACGCTTCTGCGGCTGGGCACCTTCGCGTGTCGGCCACAGCACCGGCGCCATCGCCTCGAACGTCTCATCCGATAGCGACTTCAAAGCGCCTATGTCGAAAGCGCGGCCGCCGTCGTTCTCGAACGCCGACAACCCGGCATGCTCGCGGAACACGTCCGCGGCCGAGTTGAATTCGAATGCGGCGCCGAAGCCTAGTCGCTTGCCGACCTCGCCGACGATCCACCAGTCCGGCCTGGTCTCACCCGGCGGCGTCAGAAACGCTCGCTGCCGCGAAATGCGCCGCTCCGAATTGGTCACCGTTCCGGATTTCTCACCCCAGGCCTGCGCCGGCAGCAGCACATGGGCGCCCGACTTGACGGTGTCGTTGGAACGCACGTTCTCCGAGATGACGAGCAGTTCGAGTTTCTTCAGCGCGGCGCGTGCCGCGTCGGCGTCCGGCAACGATACCGCGGGGTTGGTGCCGATTACCCACAATGCCTTGATATCGCCTCGCGCGATCGCCTCGAACATCTGGACCGCTTTCAGCCCCTCATGGGTTGCGATATGTGGTGCCTGCCAGAACCGGCGGACACGGTCGATGTCCGGCGGCGTAAAACCCATATGCGCGGCGAGCTGATTGGCGAGGCCGCCGACCTCGCGACCGCCCATCGCATTGGGCTGACCGGTCAGCGAAAATGGCGACGCGCCCGATTTGCCGATCCGTCCCGTCGCGAGATGGCAATTGATAATGGCATTGACCTTGTCGGTGCCCTGCGCCGACTGGTTGACGCCTTGCGAATACAGCGTGACCACGCGCGGCGTATTCCTGAACATCTGGAAGAAGTCAGCGACATCCTGCTCGGAGAGGCCCGTCGCCAATGCGGTCGCAGCCGTGCTGCCGGCAATGTTGCGTGCACGCGCGAGCGCGTCTCCGAAGCCGGAGGTATGGCGTTCGATATAGTCGTGATCCAGCCCGCCGGCGTCGGTAAGCTGCACCAATAGCCCGCTGAACAGCGCGGTATCGGTGCCGGGTTTCAATCCCAAAAACAGGTCCGCATCTCCCGCGGTATCGGTCCGCCGCGGATCGATAACGACGATGCGCGCGCCGCGCCGTTGCTTGTTGGCAAGCATGCGCTGGAACAGAACTGGATGGCACCACGCCGCGTTGGAGCCGACCAGAACCAGCATATCGGCCTCGTCGAGATCCTCATAGCAGCCGGGCACGGTATCGGCGCCGAACGCGCGGCGATGGCCCGCGACCGATGAGGCCATGCAGAGGCGCGAATTGGTATCGACATTGGCGCTGCCGATGAAGCCCTTCATCAGCTTGTTGGCGACGTAATAATCCTCGGTCAGCAGTTGCCCGGACAGATAGAGCGCGACAGCATCGGGACCGTCGCGCGCAATGATATGCGCGAAGCGATGCGCAACGTGGTCGAGCGCGTCGTTCCAGGCTACCCGTTCCATGGTGCCCTTGCTGCAGCGGATCATCGGATGGAGCAAACGGTCCCCAAGACCCAGGGTTTCGCCGAGTGCCGAGCCTTTCGAGCACAACCGTCCGAAGTTGGCGGGGTGCTCCGGATCGCCCGATATTGCCGCGCCGCCGTTACCGTCCGGTGTCGCCAATATGCCGCAGCCGACGCCGCAATAGGGACAGGTCGTGCGCGTGGCGCGCAAAGTGGGATCGACGACCGTCATTTGAATAATCGGGTCATGCGGCCTCTGGCCGGATTGCGAAGGAGCGGCCGAACATCATATCCTTGCGAATTCTTGCGATCGGCTCCCGGTTGCGGATCAATTCGAGATACCAGAGCGCATCCCCGACATCGCCGACCAGCACCGCGCCGGAGAGCCGGCCATCCGATATCACGAGCTTCTTGTAAGTGCCGTGTCTGATATCGTTGAGCACGATGGTTTCGCTGCCCTGCGCGCCCATGAAGTCGCCGGCGGAAAACACGCTAACGCCGGAAACCTTCAGATTGGTCGCAACGACACTGCCTCCGTAGGCAGCGGCTCCGCCCGCCAGATGCCGCGCCAGGACACGCGCCTGCTCGTAAGCCGGTTCGACCAGGCCATAGCAGATGCCACGATGCTCGGAGCATTCGCCGAGCGCGAAGATATCCGGCGCGCCGGTTTGCATATGATCGTCTACGACGATGCCGCGATTGACGGGAATGCCGGCGTCCTTCGCCAGCGCGACATTCGGCCGGATGCCCGCCGCGAAAATTACCGCGTCGGCATCGATCCGCCGTCCATCCGTCAATTCGACGCCTTCGACGCGCGTCTCGCCATGGATCCGCGCGGTGTTCGCATTGAGAATAACCGTGACGCCCTTGCGTTCGACAAGAGACTTCAGCAGCTCCGCCGCCGGCGCATCGAGCTGGCGCTCCATCAGCCGGTCCATCAGATGCAGCAGCGTCACGGATGCACCCGCCCTGGCGAGGCCGTAAGCCGCTTCCAGTCCGAGCAATCCGCCGCCGACCACGACGACCCGCTTCTTCTGCACGGCGAGCGTCAGCAGCAGATCCACGTCCCGGCTGTCGCGAAAGGTGTGCACGCCGGCGAGATCTGCGCCGGGCACGTTGAGGCGCAGCGGCGCCGAGCCGGTGGCAAGGACCAGTCGTGAAAACACGATGCTCTCTTCGTTCGCGATCTTGAGCTCGCGGCGGCCGATATCGATCTCGGTGGCAATGCAGCCATATTTCAGGGTGACGCCGCGGTCGCGCCACCACGCGGCCGGCTTGAGTTCGATTTCATGCGACCCGGTCTCGCCCGCGAGTACCGACGACAACAGCACGCGATTATAGGCAAGCCGCGGCTCGTCGCCGATGACAGCGATCGCGAAACGTCCCAGCGCGACCTTCGCCAGTTCGTCGACCAGACGGGCGGCGGCCATTCCATTGCCGACGACAACCAGCGGTTCACTCACGGCGTTTCCTTACTCGGCAGCCTGAGGGCGACCATATGCTTCAGTAATCATGAAGCCGGACAGCGTCCCGTAGGCCGCGGTCCACGCGTCCGCGACCGCGGGCGTCCAGCCGTCGCCGAGTCCCTTTTCCAAAGTCCAAAGTAACGCAGCGCCGACGACGGGGTAGTGTTCCGCTTTCGCGCCGTAGCTGACGTGACGCTTTGCCAGCGCACTCGCCGCCGGCAGGATGGATTCAAGATTGCCAAGCCCGGCCACCACGGCGGCCAGCGTCGCCATCAACTTGCGGCGCTGCTCGGTCATGTCAGCCGGAAACATTGACTTCACCTTTGGCGCGATCGCAAACAGCCGGTCGTAGAACAGCGCTGACGCCTGCTCGGAGATCGGCGCGACCTTGGCGAAGCTCTCTTGCACGAGTTTGACTTGCTCGGGTGTCACTTCTCACTCCTGCCTCTTGCAATGCCTCGCCCCTTGCGAAGATGACTGAAAGGCCTACGCCGCCTCGACGAAACGATGCCGTTCGTAGAGGAATTCCAGCACGCGGTGCCGGCATTTCAGGTACGCGGCGTTGGTCGAGAGTTCGAGCCGCTTGCGCGGGCGCGCCAATGGCACGTCCAGCACTTCGCCGATCCGCGCACTCGGCCCGTTGGTCATCATCACGATGCGGTCCGACAGCAGGACAGCCTCGTCGACATCGTGCGTGATCATCAAAATCGTGTTGCCGAGCTTTTGGTGCAGCGCCATCACCGAATCCTGCAGGTGCGCGCGCGTCAGGGCGTCGAGCGCGCCGAACGGTTCGTCCAGCAGCAACACCTTCGGCTCCATCGCCAGCGCCCTCGCGATGCCGACGCGCTGCTTCATGCCGCCGGATATTTCCGCCGGACGCTTGTCCCTGGCGTGCGCCATCTGCACGAGATTAAGATTGTGCATGGTCCATGCGTCGCGCTCCGCGCGGCTCTTGCTCGATGCGAAAACCTTGTCGACGCCGAGGCGCACGTTTTCATAAACCGTGAGCCAGGGCAGCAGGCTGTGGTTCTGGAATACGACCGCACGATCCGGGCCCGGCGAATTGACTTCGCGATTTTCCAGGAGCACGCAGCCCATCGTGGTGTTGGTGAGACCGGCGACGATGTTGAGCAGAGTGGACTTGCCGCAGCCGGAATGCCCGATGATCGAGACGTACTCGCCCCTCTCGATCGTCAGATTGATGTCCTTCAGTACCTCGGTCGAGGCGTTGCCGCGGGTGAAGGTCTTGTCGATGTGGTCGAGTTTCAGATACGGCTGCATGACAGGTTCCTTCAATTCAGCGCGGTGCCGTGGGTCACGATCCTGGCTAGGCCCGCGATCATGCGATCGAGCACGAAGCCGATGATGCCGACGTAGAACAGCGCCAGAATAATTTCGCTGATGTGCGAGGAATTCCAGGCATCCCAGATGAAGAAGCCGATGCCGACGCCGCCGATCAGCATTTCCGCCGCCACGATGGCGAGCCAGGACAGGCCGATGCCGATGCGCAGGCCGGTGAAGATGTAGGGAGCAGCCGCCGGGATCATGATCTTCCAGAAAAATTCCAGCGGATTGAGCTGAACCACCGCCGCGACATTGCGGTAGTCCTGCGGGATGTTGCGAATACCGACCGCGGTGTTGATGATGATCGGCCATATCGAGGTGATGAAAATCACGAAGATCGCCGAGGGCTGGCCATCGCGAAATGCCGCGAGCGACAGCGGCAGCCACGCCAGCGGCGGAATCGTGCGAAGCACCTGGAAGATCGGATCGAGCCCGCGCATCGCCCAGATCGATTGCCCGACCAGCGTGCCGAGCGCGATGCCTGCGACTGCCGCCAGCGAATAGCCCAGCGCGACGCGCTGAAGGCTGGCGGAAAGGTGCCAGAACAGTCCCTTGTCGATGCCGCCGCGATCGAAGAACGGATCGAAGATCAGCTCCCTGGTCTCCTTGTAAATCCGCGATGGTGGCGGCAAGGTCGAGCCGGCGCGCCGGCAGACCAGTTCCCAAAACAGCATCAACAGCGCGAGCACGATCAGCGGCGGCACGACGCGTAGCGCGGTCTCACGGGCCATCTTGATATATTTGTCAGCGCGTGGTGGCCGCTTAGGCGTCATCGTGACAACCGGCGCTGCTGTGGTCGCAAGCAGCGCCGCGGCGGGTTCTGTCTTCATGGCAGGCGTACTCATCGGAAGTGTATCTCCGTGTTCAATGGACGGAACCGCGCGCGGGTGCGCGCAGTCCCGCTCGGATCAGACCTCAACGCGCTTGATGGACAGGGATTTCAGATACGCCGCTGGATTTTCAGGATCGAACACTTTGCCGTCGAAGAAGGTCTCCGTGCCGCGCGACTTGGAGGCCGGGATATCAGACGCGGCAACGCCGAGATCTTTTGCGGCGTCCTTCCAGAGGTCCTCGCGGTTGACCTTGGCGATCAGCGCCTTGGCGTCGTAGCCGACTTCATATTTGCCCCAGCGGATATCCTCGGTGAGAAACCACAGATCGTGGCTCTGGTAGGGATAGGATGCGTTGTCGGCCCAGAACCGCATCATGTGCGGGCTATTTTCGACAACCTTGCCGGTCCCGTAGTCGAACTTGCCCTTGACGCGATCGGTTACGTCATCGAGCGGGCAATTGATCCATTGGCGCTTGGCGCAAATTGCCGCGACTTCTTCGCGGTTGTCCGGCTTCTCGCACCATTGCTGCGCTTCCATCACGGCCATCAGCAGCGCCTTCGCCGCCTTCGGGTATTTGTCGACATAAGCGGCTCGCATGCCGAATGATTTTTCCGGATGCTTGTTCCACAGTTCACCCGTCGTGATCGCGGTGTAGCCGATTTCCTGATGGATCAGTTGCAGGTTCCACGGCTCGCATACGCAGAAGCAATCCATGGTGCCAACCTTCATGTTGGCAACCATCTGCGGCGGCGGCACCACGATGGTTTCGATGTCCTTGTCCGGATCGACGCCGCCGGCGGCGAGCCAGTAGCGGATCCACAGATCGTGGGTGCCGCCGGGGAACGTCATCGCGGCCTTGACCGACTTGCCGGCGGCTTTCTTCTTGTCGAGCGCGACCTTGAACGGCGAGGTGTCGACGCCGACCTTGATGTCGCTGAATTCCCTGGCGACCGAAATACACTGACCGTTCAGATTAAGCCGCGCCAGGATGTACATCGGGGTCGGCTGATTGTTCTGCGTTACCTTGCCTGACGAGATCAGGTACGGCATCGGCGTCAGGATGTGCGCGCCATCGATGCCGTTGCCTTCCGAGCCCAGCACGAGATTGTCGCGCGTGGTGCCCCATGAGGCCTGCTTCTGCACTTCGACGTCGGGCATGCCGTATTTGGCGAAGATGCCTTTCTCTTTCGCGACGAACAGCGGCGAAGCATCGGTTAGCGCGATGAAGCCTAGTTTCGCAGCCGACACTTCGGGGCCGGCGCCTTGCGCGAAGGCGCCGGCGGGAAAATTTAGTTTGGCGGCGGCAAGCAGCGCTGCCGTGCCGGCGGTTGCCTTGAGGATTTGACGGCGGCTGAGGTCGCGGCGCGAAGTCTGATCGGTGGGCTTCATCATCGGATGTTGTGGTCCTTTGCGTCTGTATGGTCGTCCGTCTGGTGTCGCCGGGGGTCTCGCTCGATACGTGGAGGCGCGTTCTGGGGAGGCCCCAGCCTGGCGGTGTTTACAATTCGGATGTTGATTTCGATGGACGGCATCAATGGCGTCGGCATGAGCTATTCAAGCTTCGTGCCAAGCTGCTGCAGCGCAAAAACTATAAATTTTTTAAGAAGTTACTGGGTCAGCCAGTATTCTTCGACGATCACAGTTCCGCATCCAAAATTTGCGATTCGCTTATTTATTGTGCGCCGCACAAGAAATGAGCAGGTACGGAAGCCGGTGATTTTCAGGCATCCTCGGTCGCAGCCATCATCGGCTTTGGCGCGGTTCCCACGCCCGGCTTCATGCGGAAGTCGTAGGTCATCAAATGCCAGGGGGCGGCGGCTGGCTTGCCGTCGGGCATCACGGTATCGGTGCGCTTCTCGACTTTGGAGATGAGATCGTTCTTCACGCCAAACACCACATCGGTATCGAGATATTTGTCGCCTTCGATGAAAACATGGGTGATCAGCGGCTCGTAGCCGGGCGCATCGACGAGAAAATGTACATGCGCCGGACGCATCGGGTGACGCCGCGTCTGCAGGATCATTTCCCCGACAGGACCGTCGGTCGGAATTGGATAGCTGCACGGCAAGATGGTGCGAAAGAAAAACCGGCCATCGGCGTCGGTGACAAACCGCGCCCGCGATGACGGACCTTGCGTCTCATAGGACGGCCTTTGCGAATCGTAATAGCCGTCATCGTCGGCATGCCAGACATCCACCGGAATGCCCGCCAGCGGTTTACCCCCGAGATCCGTGACGCGGCTCTGCACAAACATCCGCTCTCCCGTCAGATTGGCGGAAATATCCGAGCCGTGCGGCATCGGCTTGTGCTCGCCGACATAAAACGGGCCGAGCACGGTAGTCTCGGTAGCGCCGTCGCGCTGGCGATGGTTCACCGCATCGACCAGCATCGAAACCCCGAGCACGTCCGACAGCAGGATGAACTCCTGCCGGGTCGAACTGCATTTCTGCCCGGTGCGGGTCAGAAAATCGATCGCGTAGCCCCATTCGTCGAAGGTAAGATCCGTTTTGCGGACGAAATCGTGCAGCGACTTCACCAGTTCTTCCATCAGGAATTTGACACGCGGGTCCGGCGTCTCCTCAAAGCTGCGGATAACGGCCGCGGTAAGTTCGGTGTCGTTGAATTGTGGCATGGTTGCTGTCCTGCGGGTTACGTCGTATTGGGCGCCAGCCTATACCAGCGGTACCGCCGTTGTAAGCATGGCGACGATTGGAACATGGCACAGTTTTCGGCTATCAACGCATACCCCCCGAAGCTCCGGAGATTATCCCGATGTTAGCCCCGACCCCCGCCTCGCCTGAATCCGCCGGTATGTCCAAGGCCGCCTTCGATCGTCTCGAAGAGCATCTCAGGCACCGCTATATCGAAGCTGGCCGCTTCCCGGGAACCCAACTCCTGGTTTACCGCCGCGGCAAGATCGTCCACAGCGCCGTGCAGGGCTTTGCCGACGTCGAGCGCAAGGTGCCCATGAAGGACGACACCATTTTCCGCATCTATTCGATGACCAAACCGATCACGTCCGTAGCCTTCATGATGCTGTACGAGGAAGGCCGCGTCGCGCTCGACGAGCCCGTCCATAAATTCATCCCGGAATGGAAAAACCTTGGCGTTTTCCAGGCCGGGACGGCACCGGCATTTCTGACCAAGCCGCCGTCGCGGCCCATGCTGATCGTGGACCTGCTGCGGCACACCTCCGGCCTGACGTACGGCTTCCAGCAGCGGTCCAATGTGGATGCCGCATATCGCGAAATGAAGATCGGCGAGGTCGTGAAGTCGGGAACGCTGCAATCGATGATCGACGACCTCGCAAAACTTCCGCTGGAGTTTTCGCCCGGCGAGGCCTGGAATTATTCCGTCTCCACCGACGTCATCGGCTATCTCATCGGCAAAATCAGCGGCAAGCCGTTCGAGCAGTTTCTCAAAGAACGTATCTTCACTCCGCTCGGCATGAATGACACCGACTTTTTTGTCCCGGCCGACAAGGTCCATCGTTTTGCGGCGTGTTACTCGGCCGATCCGCAAGGCGGCATGACATTTCACGCCACCGAACGCAAAGGCACCTTGACGCTGCAGGACGACCCGACCAAGAGCTCGTTTCTCTCGCCGCCTTCGTTCTTCTCGGGAGGCGGCGGGTTGTGTTCGACCGCGGCGGACTATCTCACCTTCTGCCGCGCGCTGCTCAATGGCGGCGAACTCGATGGCGTCAGGCTCATCGGCCCAAAGACGCTGGCGTTGATGACCTCAAACCATCTGCCCGGCGGACGCGAGCTGCCGGAGATGTCAAAGTCGCTATTCAGCGAGGCGACCTATAACGGCATCGGCTTCGGTCTCGGCTTCCAGGTCACAATGAACCCCGCCCAGACATTGCTTCCGGTCAGCGCCGGAGAATACGCCTGGGGCGGCGCGGCCACGACGTCATTCTGGATTGATCCCGCGGAAGAACTGATCGCCATTTTCATGACCCAGGTGATGCCGTCGACCGCCTATCCGCTGCGGCGCGAGCTGCGCACCATGGTTTACGCTGCCGTCACCGATAGCAATATCTAGCAACGGCCAAGTTCCGCATCGCAACTTGCGGACGCTAGTTGGAACCGCTCGGAGCGCCTGAAATCCTTGGCGGATTTCGGGCGCTTCTCCTATGCTGATGATGATTTGGCGCTACCCGAGCCAAAATCCATTGTTGCGGGACCTGAGTGCCGAAACCCTCACTGCCAGTGCGTCTTGCTCTTCTGGTCGCGGGAACCACGCTGCCGCTGATTATTTTTGCGGCCGCCCTCGTTTTCAACGACTACGAGCAAGACCGCAAGGATGCTTCACAGCGCGTTCTCGAAACCGTGCGCAGCATTCGTCTTGTACTCGACGCCGAGATGCAGCGTATGGCAGGCGGGCTCCAGGTGCTGGCGCTCACCAACACCCTGCGCAGCGGCGACTTCGAGAATTTTCGGCGCATTGCTTCGGGCTTTCTTGACCAATATGGCAAAGACGGCGTCGTTCTGGTGGCAGACCGTGAAGGTCGCCAATTGTTCTCCTCGGTCACGTCAGACACCGCAAGCCTCCCGTTGCGCAACAACCGCGACATCGTGGAGAAGGTCTTCGCGACCAGGACTCCGCAATACTCAAATCTGTTCATCGGCGCGGTGAAGAAGCGGCTGATCGTGACAGTCGAGGTGCCGGTGCTCCGGGACGGCGAAGTCATCTACGACATTTCCTTCAGTCCCCCGATAGAGATTTTCCAGGCCATCATCGAAAAGCAGCGCCCAAGCCAGGACTGGACGATCTCGATTTTCGACGGCGAGGGCATCAACTTCGCGCGGGTGCCAAATCCGCAAGACACGGTCGGCAAGCGTGCGTCGCCATCGCTGTATGCCGAGATGTTTCGCAGGCCCGAGGCAACCCTGCAGACGGTATCGCTCGAAGGCGTGCCTCTGATCACGACTTTTGCACGATCTTCGTTCACCGGCTGGACTGTAGCCGCCGGCATCGCGGAAAACTCCCTGGTCGGTCCGTTGTGGCGCAATCTCGCAATCACCAGCGTGATCGGAGGCATTCTGCTGTTGACCGGCCTTGCTTTTGCGGTGCGGATGGCGACGACGATCGCGCGCGGCGAGATGCTGCATGACCTCTTGATCGAGGAACTCAATCACCGCGTCAAGAACACGCTGGCTATCCTGCAGTCGATCGCCACTCAAACGTTTCGAAGCGCAAGTAAGACCGAACGCGAGAAATTCGAGGGCCGGCTCGGCGCGCTGGCGGAGGCGCATAATCTGCTGAGCAAAGAGAAATGGCAGGGCTCCGAGCTGCAGGACGTCGTCGGCCGTGTCTTGCAGCCATATCTGCTCAACAACCCAGACCGCATGCGAATGTTCGGACCGAACGTTCCGCTATCCCCCCGACTCGCGGTGGTGCTGTCGATGATCGTGCACGAAATTGCGACCAACGCCGCAAAATATGGGGCGCTGTCGAACGACACCGGCACCGTTACGCTGGATTGGGAAGTCCTCACGGAGAACGCCAAGCCGAATCTGAGATTGATTTGGACCGAAACAGGCGGCCCTCACGTCACCGCACCGATACAGCGCGGTTTCGGATCGCGGTTGATCGAACGTAGCGCACGCGATCAGCTCGGCGGCGAAGCCACGGTCGACTTTCTGCCCCACGGCGTAGTCTACACCATCATCTGCTCGCTTGATGGCGAGGAGGGTTAGGCATCTTCAGCCAAAATTCTGCAGCGCCGGGAACGTTTCCAGCAACCAGATGCTCACGCCGGATACGGCGCCGGTGAGAAAGCCGATGCCGGTGATGACCATCAACACGCCCATCGCCCGTTCGACGCCGGCAAGATGCCGCTTCATCTGCGAGAACAGTGACGAGAACTGTTCGACCATGAGAGCCGCGATCAAAAACGGAATGCCGAGCCCCGCGGAATAGACCAGGAGCAGGCCTGCACCCTTCGTCACCGTCGCCTCAGCGGCGGCCACCGATAGGATGGCCGCGAGGATCGGGCCGATGCAGGGCGTCCAGCCAAACGCAAACGCCAGGCCCATCACATAGGCTCCCCACAGGCCCACCGGCTTTGGAATCGGCAACCGCCCTTCCCGCATCAAGAATCCTATCCGCGTCAGCCCGAGGAAGTGCAGGCCCATGACGATGATGACGATGCCGGCGACAATCGAAAGCTCCGCCGACCAGGCGCGGATCAACCCTCCGATCAGCGAGGCGCTGGCGCCGAGCGCCACGAACACCGTGGAAAAGCCGAGCACGAACATGACAGCCGATATCATGATCGCCCGCTTCGAGGACGACACCGTCTCATCATTGGCGACGTGCTCGATGGTCGCGCCGGTCAGGTAAACCAGATACGGCGGCACCAAAGGCAGCACGCACGGCGACATAAAGCTGACGAGACCGGCAATCAGCGCCGCAGGGATCGAGACATCGTGAATCATGCAGTTATCGCTATCGTCAATAATTTGCGGCTTGCTGACTTTGCCAAGCCTGACAGGAGAGCCGGGTCGAACAAGCTTCATGTAACGGATGCGCGGGAATGCGCAACAGACCCGTCGCCGCCCGGAACAGGCCGTTAGCCGGTATCCTGGAGGAGCCCCATTTTTAACCGGCCGCGTGCACCGCACCGGCGATGCTGGTGGATTTTCCCGATCAACAATCCGGCATCGCGGCAGTCGCAATCGTCAACCGCCATCGCAAGCGGGTTCGAAATGGGGATATCGCGTTTTGGGCTCGTGAAGCCGTGTTACGATTTGACCAGTTTCAGCAACGGACGCCGGCGCTGAGCTTGCCGCGATTTCGAATATCGCAGTCGTTCTGCCGGCGCTTCATCCGGCAACATCGCATCGCATAAAGCCTTCAATTCCGAGTCTGCGATTTGATTGAGTTTCATCCGAAGTTCGAGAATTGCCACGGACAGTAATTGCGCAGTGTCCCCATTGGCGCTGTCGAAGAGAGCCGCCCGGCACTCCTCAAGGGTCGTGAGAATCGAATGCAGTCGTTCTTCTGAATTAGCCACCGGCGTCTCTTCCGATACCGAGCTTGCGAGGTAAGGTCCGTTCGACCTCTGCATGAATTCCGGATATGAATGCGGCCGGCAGACCAACCCTGCGCGAGTGATCCAGAACCTTTCGGCAATTGCCCGGCGCGCGGTCGATCTCGGAAATCGCGAGCAGCCTTGGCTTCGCCGGATATTCATGCTGCATATCCACAAACATGACGATCGGAACGCTTGACGAATTTGCGAATGTTCGGGGGCTTACGACTGAAGTCACACGGCTTGCCTTTCAACGGCGGGACGGACTGCAGACCGCAACCCCTGACGTCCCCGGGGGTACCGGTCTGGATCGTAAGGATAAGTGTCAAAATGGAGGTCCTTGGGGACCCGCCATGGTTGTAGTCCGCTCAATATTCTGTCAAATTTAGCAAGCGGAAGGGGCCGTGTATGCGTCTCGTACTGGAAAGGGGCGTTCCTCAGGAGGAACGCCAAAAGGTCGCTCTCGGTAGTCTCACGGACTGGGACGCGGCCCGTATTTTTCTAGAAGTGGTACGTTCCGGAAGTTTCAGATCCGCAGCCGAGCGGCTCGATCTGTCGATCAATGTCGTTCGCAGGCGAATCGACGATTTTGAGCGGCAAATCGGAACTACACTGTTCACGCGCAACGTCCATGGTACCCGCCTGACCGACGAAGGCTCGCTGGTTGTTTCGGCGGTCGAACGCATGGAGGCCGCGTCGTTCGACCTGCTGCGCGCCAGCAATTCCGTTACCAATTCGGTCTCAGGCGAAGTGCGGGTTGCCATTACCGAGGGTTTGGGAACATTTTGGCTGGCCCCGCGCCTCGTCGAATTCCAGCAATCGTTCCCGAATATCCTTGTCGATCTCCACTGTGCGATGCGCTCGGCCGACGTGTCGAGGTATGAGGCCGACGTTGCGATCCATCTGTCGCGACCGGCCGCGCTTGACGTCAAACTCGTACGCCTCGGCAAAATGCATTTAATGTTCTTTGCCAGCCAGAAATACATCGAGACTTACGGCGCCCCGAAGACTGCTGACGAATTGGTCAAGCACCGACTTGTGATGCAGGTCGCCGATCAGACCGCCGCCAAAGAGACCTTCGAAAGCTGGTTTCCCGGTTATTCCCAGCGCGACTTGCTGGTGATGAAGACCAATGTGAGCAGCGCAAATTACTGGGCTGTCGCCAATGGTGCCGGTATCGGGGTATTTCCGACATACGCCTGCGCGCTTGGGGGGAAAATGATACCTCTTGAGATTGAATTGCGCCGGCCATTTGATATTTGGCTGTCCTATCATCCCGGTAGCGGCCGTATCCCGAGGGTACGGCACATGATCGACTGGCTGGTAGAAGCTTTCAATCCCGCAAAATTCCCGTGGTTTAAGGACGAATTCATCCATCCAAGCGAATTGAAAGCGGTATATAAGGGTGAATCCCTGACCCATCTGTTCGGGGGCTTCTCGACCGAAGGACGGTAAAACCAGAATGAATAAATCAGCGGCAAAGAGAATGAAGCAGCGCAGTGCCGGCAAACCCGACATTGAACTGGGAAAGCGAATCCGGCTGCGGCGCGTCGAGCAGCGAATCTCCCAGGCGGAGCTGGGCGACAAACTTGGCGTCAGCTTCCAGCAGGTTCAAAAATATGAGAAGGGCGTCAATCGTGTCGGCGCCGCCCGCCTTCAGCAGATCGCCACCGCGCTCGATGTACCCGTCACATTCTTCTACGACGGCGACGGCAAGGCGCGGGAGGTCGAAAGCCTGCTGTTTCTCGATAGTGCATTTAGTTTGAGACTGCTGCGGGCCTACAGCAAAATCAAGGATCAGACTGTCCAGCGCCAGCTGGTGTCCTTGATGGAATCGATCGCTGCGAACGAAGACTAGAGGTCAATTGCGACCCTCTGGCCGATCCTGGCCAATCTAGTTTGCAGCACCGCGGACGCGATCGATCAACGCAAGCGAATCCGCCGGCGGGGTATGGCCGCGCCAGGCCACATGCTGATCCGGGCGCGACAACACGAGCCCGCTGCCATAGAAAATGGCGGTCTCTCGCCGTTCGATGTCGAGGCAATTGCCCCACCCTAATCGTTCCGCTTCAGTGGTCGAGCTTTTCAAACTCAGCGCCGTCAGGGCGCATCATCCCAAGGGCATCCGACATGCGAAGGATAACAATCGTTGCCATTGCCACGATGCTTGCGACTGCCTCGGCATTTGGCCAGAGCTCCGGTGCCGGTTCCGGCACGGCACCGTCGGCCAAACCGGTAATCGCCGCACCAGCGGACGGCGCAAATCCCGCGCACGTCGCACCGACAAAGCCTGCGGCCACATCCACCCCTGAATCACGTTCAGCGGCAGCTTTGGCGCTATCTCACGAGCCGACATTCGACGAGGGCACCGCGCAGAGAATCAGGGAGGCCGCGTTGAGTTATTCGGATCTTGCTGTACGCGGCGGATGGCCCGCGATTCCCGCGGATGCGAAATTCGCATTCGGCGTGCAGGGACCCCATGACGATCTGCTGCGCCGGCGCCTGCTGGTCAGCGGCGATCTGGCTCCCGAAAAAGCGTCCGGGCCGTATAACGACGATGTCGCCGAGAGCTTAAAGCGTTTCCAGGTGCGCCACGGCCTTGCCGCGACCGGAACCATGACCCCGCGCACTCTCGCCGCGCTCAACGTTTCCGTGCAAAAGCGTATCAAGCAGCTTGAGGCTTCGCTCGAACGTCTCGCCAGCATGAATTTCGAATTTGGACAACGCTACGTGGTCGTGAATCTTCCGGCGACATTCGCCGAGGCCGTCGAAAACGACCAGGTGGTACGGCGTTATCGCGTGATCGTCGGCAAGACCGAAAAACCCTCGCCGACGCTGACCGCCGAAATTACGAGCGTCAATCTCAATCCGACATGGACCGTCCCGTCATCGATTTCGAAAACCGAAATCTCGGCGCACATGCGAAAAGACCCCGGCTATCTTTCCCGCATGCACATGGAAGTGCTCGACGCACGCGATGCCCCAATCGATCCGCAATCCGTGGATTGGTCCGGCGCTCGCACGCCGAATTTCACGGTGCGCCAGCAGTCCGGCACCTGGAATGCGCTCGGCGCGGTCAAGATCGACATGCCGAACCCCTACTCGGTCTATATGCACGACACCAACCAGCGGAATCTTTTCAGCGACGATTACCGTTTCGACTCGCACGGCTGCTCGCGCGTCGATAACGTGCGCGATCTGGCCGCATGGCTGCTGAAGGACCAGCCGCAATGGAACCGCGCCGCGATCGACGCGGCTATCGCAACCGGCCAGCGTCACGATATTCATCTGTCAAAGAAAGTTCCTGTCGCCTGGATATATCTCACGGCATGGATGACGAAGGACCAGACCGTTCAGTTCCGCAACGACATCTATGACCAGGACGAACAGCTTCTGGAAGCCACCGCGGAAGAGGCGGCGTTCTTCAATCAGGCGGGCAATCATCCGTTGACGGCGCACCTTGCGCAGTAAGACGTGAACGTCTCAGACTTTTGCATCTAGCTCGCAATGTCCGGCCTCGTGCCGGGCATCCACGTCTTCGCTATCCGTCCGCAAGAAAGCCGTGGATGGCCGGGACGAAGCCCGGGTGGGCGCCCGATATCCCGCCGGACGGCATGCGGCGCTTGACGAGGGCCGTGGACCTTTCCCGGAATACCCGATAAGTGGCACGAACCGTCAGGCGCGGAAAGCGCCGGCGGATTTGGGAGGCGCCCATGATGATCCTTCACCACGGCTGGCGCTCGAGCGCGTCGCGTCGTGTGCGGCTGTGTATCGAGGAGAAAGGCATCGCTTACGAAGGCCACGTCGTCGACATGGCGAAGCTGGAGCATCATTCGCCGGAATATCTGAAAATCAATCCGAACGGCGTAATCCCGACGTTGATCCATGACGGCCGGCCGTTGCACGAGAGCGGCACGATTTGCGAATATCTCGACGAAACCTACCCCGATCCACCGCTGCGCCCGGATACGCCATATGAGCGCGCGCTGATGCGCAACTGGATCAGACATATCGACGGATTGATTCACAATCTGATCATTTTCAACTGGCGGCACCACCTGCAGAAGGTGGCGTCGCAATGGTCGGACGAGGAGCTGGCCGAGAAGCTCAAGAATATCCCGAGCAAGGAACGCCAGGAGTCCTGGCTGCGGGTCGCCCGCAAGCCGTATACCGAGGAAGAACGCGACGGAGCGCGGGCCAATTTAGTGCGGTTGCTGGACAGGATGGAGGACGCGCTAAAGCCGTCCGGCTGGCTGGTCGGCAAGGGCTACTCGATCGCGGATATCGCTGCGGTTCCTTTCGTAAAAAGGATCGATGAGGAAATTGCGCAGGATGAAATAAGCGCGAATAAACATCCCCGCGTGGCCGAATGGTGGACTAAAATACAGGCGCGGCCGGCTTTCGCGCGGGCGAATTTCGGTCCCTTCCTCGAGTCCTGAGGCCGTACATTCCTTTACTCACGAAAGCGCCCAGATGCTGAACATTCCCAAGACCACCGACAAATCCTTCGCCGACGGGAAGATACTGAAGAGCGTCGCGGACGGCGTCGGCATCATCATCTTCAACAATCCCGAGAAGCGCAACGCCATGTCGCTCGACATGTGGGAAGGGCTGGGCAGCGCGCTGATCGAATTGCGCGACGATCCCGATGTGCGCGTCGTCATCATGGTCGGCGCCGGCGACAAGGCGTTCGTCTCGGGCGCGGATATCAGCCAGTTCGAAGAAACCCGCCACAACGCCGAGGCGTCGGAAGAATATTCGAAACGAAGCGCCGCGCAGCGGGCTTTGCTGGCGGATTACCCGAAGCCGACCATCGCTTGTATCCGGGGTTTCTGCCTCGGCGGTGGTATGCAGGTCGCGATGCTGGCGGATATCCGCATCGCCGCCGAGAACAGCCAGTTCGGCATTCCCGCAGCCAAACTCGGCATCGCCTATGGATATGATGGCCTGCGCCATCTGGTCTCGCTGGTCGGGCCGTCCTGGGCGCGGCTCCTGATGTATACGGGCATGCGGATTGATTCCGCCGAGGCCGGCAGGATCGGTCTCGTCGATCGCGTCGTCCCCGAGGCCGAATTGTGGAGCGCGACCACGGATATCGCCCGGACCATTTCCGGCAACGCGCCGCTGGCAATTCAGGCGGCCAAGATCACCATCGCGCAGGTGCTGAAGGACCCCGACAAGCGCAACATGGCCGCGATCAAAGCGATCGGGACCGCCTGCATGGACTCTGAGGATTTCCGCGAGGGAAGGCAGGCCTTCATGGAAAAACGCAAGCCGCAGTTCAAAGGACGATAGCGATCTCGGTTACAGCGCAGCCAGCACCGCCCTGGCGATATCAGCCGTGCCATTGCGGCCACCGAACTCCATCGGCTTGATGCCATCGGCATAGACCTTGTCGACAGCGCGTTCGATGCGCTCGCCGGCTTCTGCCGCGGCCTCGATGCCGTGTTTGTCGGCCAGCCAATCCAGCATCATCGCCGTGGAGAGGATCATCCCGGTCGGATTGGCCTTGCCCTGCCCCATGATGTCAGGCGCGGTACCGTGGCACGGCTGAAACACCGCGTGGCGGTCGCCGATATCGGCTGATGGCGCCATCCCCATGCCGCCGATCAGCCCGGCTGTCATGTCGGAGAGAATGTCGCCGAACATATTCTCCATCACCATCACGTCGAAATCCCAGGGACGCTTGACCAGCAATGCCGAGCAGGCGTCGACATAGAGCCGGTCCGCCTTGACGCCGGGATGCCGTGCCGCCGCCGCGTCAAACATCTCGCGAAAGAACGCGAACGCCTTGAACACGTTTGCCTTGTCGACGCAGGTCAAAGCGCCGGGCCGCCCGCGCGTCTTGCGCCGCTCAGCCAGCCGAAATGAAAATTCGAACAGCCGCTCCGATGTCTTTCGCGTGATGACGAGCGTCTCGCGGGCCTCTGTATCGGTGACGACGCCCTTCCCCATCGATGCAAACAGGCCTTCGGTCGATTCCCGGATCACGATGAGATCGATGCCGCGTTGATCCGCGCCGACGATAGGGCTTGGCACGCCGGGAATGAGCCGCGCCGGGCGCACGCCGGCATAGAGGTCGAAATGGAAGCGCAGCTCTACCTGCGGCATGATTTCGGTATTGTCGGGATAGCGCACCGCGGGCAACCCACAGGCGCCGAGCAGGATGGCATCGGCTTCATCGCACAGCCGCACCGTGCTCTCCGGCATCGACTTGCCGGTCGCAAGATAGTTGTTCGCGCCGGCCGGTGCGTCGGTGAAGCGAAACCTGAGATCCGACGTCGCCTCGATCTTTCGCAAGACCTCAAGCGCAGGCGCCATGACCTCAGGGCCGATGCCGTCGCCGGCAAGCACGGCGATGTGAAGCGCGTCATTAGCTGACATGGAATTTCCTTAAGGCCATCTGCGCCAAAATTGAGCCTACGGCGTGAGCACCGCGCGCCCAACCAGTCTTCCCTTCTGCAGGTCGACCAGCGCCTCATTGGCTTTCGCGAGCGGCATTGGCGTTACCGGAATTGGCGGGATCTTCTTGCTGCGCACGAGATCGAGCAGTTCCTGCGTCTCCCTGAGATTGCCGACATAGCTGCCCTGGATCGTGATGGCCTTGATCGGAATCAGCGGTAGCGCCCACGGCGCGCCGCCGCCGAACAGACCGACGATCACGAGCTTGCCGCCCTTGGTCAGGCAATCGAAGCCGAGTTGCGTGGTCGCGGCGTTACCGACCAGATCGATAACCGCGCGGATCGGTCCGCCGGCTTTCCTTGCGAGTTGTTCCAGTGCATCGGGGGCCGCGCCATCGACAGTCGCGAGCGCCCCGGCTTTCTCCGCAGCTTCACGCTTGCGCGCGTCGATATCGACCACGATGGCGCCCTTGCCACCCATGGCCTTCAAAAGCGAAAGGGCCATCAGGCCGAGACCGCCGGCGCCGAAAATAACGATGGGCGTGTTGAAATCGGCTTCGACTTTCTTCAGGGCGCTGTAGGTGGTGACGCCCGAGCACGCATAGGGTGCCGCGGTGACGGGGTCCAGTCCCTTCAAATTCAGGAGATAGCGTGGATGCGGCACCGTCATGTGGTCGGCATAACCACCGTCGCAGTGGACGCCGAGCGAATAGGGCTTCAGGCACATGTTCTCTTCGCCGGCAAGGCAGACCTCACATTTGCCGCAGCCAAGCCAGGGATAGACCAGCGCCACGTCGCCTACTTTGAGATCGCCCTTGTAGTCGGCCTTGGCATCCGGTCCGAACGCCAGCACTTCGCCGACAGTCTCGTGGCCCATCGTTCGCGGCAGCGACACACCGCGATCCCTCAGTGACAGCGGTTTTCGCCCATGGCCGAGATCATAGCCACCTTCCCAGATATGTAGGTCGCTGTGGCAGACACCGGCCGCCTTCACCTTGATCAGGACCTGCGTTCCCGACGGTTGCGGGGTCGGCTGATCCACCTCTTTGAGGGGAGCATTGAAATCTGTGACCTGGAAACTCTTCATCGCTTCTCTCCCGCCGATGGTTTTCTTGCTCTTGAGCCGACATTGCCGCGCATTCGCGTTTTTAGTTGCTAGATGATTAGCCCCCTGTGATCAATGGATGATGGCAAGCGGCGAACTGGTTTGGCGCCACGGGACGAAGTTCCGGCACTTCGCCGATACATCGCTGGTCCGCCCGCGGGCAGCGGGTGCGAAAGCGGCAGCCGGAGGGAGGTGAAATCGGCGACGGCGGCTCCCCGACCGGTACGCTTTCTGCCGGTCGCACGTCCGGATCGGGCACCGGGATCGCTTCGATCAGCAGCGCGGTATAGGGGTGCGCAGGCTTCGCGAACACCTGCTCGGACGGACCGACTTCGCACAGCCTGCCGAGATACATCACGGCCACCCGGTCGCTTACCGCCTTCACGACAGCAAGATCATGGGCGATGAAGAGCAGCGTCAGTCCGAACCGCGCCTTCATATCTTCGAGCAGATTGAGGATTTGTGCGCGAATGGAGACGTCGAGCGCCGAAACCGGCTCATCGCATATGATAAATTCGGGATTGAGGACAAGCGCACGCGCAATGCAGATACGCTGGCATTGTCCGCCGGAGAATTCGTGCGGCAGGCGTCCGATTACAAGACCTGGGTCGAGTCCCACCGCGCTGAGCACCTCGCAGACGAGTTCTTGTCGTTTCTCCGGATCTTTGACACCGGCGATCACCAACGGTTCCGCGATGATATCGCCGATACGCCGCCTCGGGTTTAGCGAGGCAATCGGATCCTGAAAAATTAATTGCACGCGCCGCCGCATCCGCCTCAAGCTATCGCCTTGCATTGCCGTCAGGTCCTGGCCATCGAACAGAACGCGGCCGGAGACGGCTTGACGCAACTGCAGCACCGCGCGACCCAGCGTGGACTTGCCGCAGCCGGACTCTCCGACCAGACCAAGGGTCTCGCCACGCGCAACCTGCAAACTGACGTCGGACACCGCGTGGACCGTCTTGCCGCCGACGGCATATTCAACCACGAGATTCTCTACCTTGAGCAGGGGATCGCGCGAACTGGATTGCTGGGTCCCCTGTGTCATACGCCAACACCGACTGGAGCCTTGATCGGGTGGAAGCAGGCATATTGGTGTTCCTGCGATTCCGCCGCGGCCAGCCACGGCTTCTCCTGATAACATTGGCCGGCGGCGTAGCGGCAGCGCGGTGAAAACGAGCAACCCCGGATCGGCCGGGTCGGGTCCGGCGGCCGTCCCGAAATCGCCGGCAGAGGCGTGTGCGGAGCGGCATCGATTTTCGGTATCGCCGCGAGCAGCGCTTCGGTGTAGGGCATGCGCATTTTCTTGAACAGCGCTGACGTCGGCGCGCGTTCCACGACCCGACCGGCGTACATTACCGCGACTTCATCCGTCCGGCCGGCGACGACGCCGAGGTCGTGGGTGATAAGGATCATTGCCATATGCCGGCGCCGCTGTTCTCGCGCCAGCAAGTCGAGAATTTGGGCCTGAATCGTCACGTCGAGCGCCGTGGTCGGCTCATCGGCGATCAGCAGTTTCGGCTCGCACGACAGCGCGATGGCGATAGCGACGCGCTGCCGCATGCCGCCGGAAAGTTGATGCGGGTATTGCGTCAATCTCTGCTCCGGCGCGGGTATGCCCACGGCAGCCAGCAACTCGACGCTGCGCCTCTTGGCAGCCACGGCGTCAAGTTCAAGATGCTCCTGCAGCGTTTCGATAAGCTGGGTGCCGATCGTCAATACTGGATTGAGCGAGGTCATCGGGTCCTGGAACACGACCGCGAGCGACCGGCCGCGAAGTTTGCGCAAACCTTCGGGGTCCAGACGGACGAGATCTCGCCCGTCAAACCTCACTCGGCCGGAAAGTTTGGCCTTCTTCGGCAACAGTTGCAGGATCGCACGCGACAGCATGGTCTTGCCGCAACCGGATTCGCCGACAACACCGAGCGTTCGGCCGGCGCCGATTCTGAGATCGACATGATCCACTGCGCGAAGATTACCGCGCGGCGTCGGCAGATCTACCGATACATCTTCGACAGAAAGCAATGCCGGTTCCGTCACAGCGCGCCCTGACGCGGATCGGTGAGGGCCCTGAGGGTGTCGCCGACCAGGTTGAAGGAAAGCACGGTCAGAAACATCGTGATCGCGGGAAGGAAGGCGAGCCTCGGCGCCACCTCCAGACTCTCGCGCCCCTCTCCGATCATGCTGCCCCAGCTCGATATCGGGGGCGGCACGCCAAGACCCAGGAACGACAAGGCCCCTTCGACGACGATGGTGACGGCGACGCCAAGCAGAAAGAAGGCCAGCAGCGGCAGAAAGACATTGGGCAATAATTCGCGCAGCAGGATGCGCGCGTGTGTCGCGCCGAGTGCCTGGGCAGCGATCACGAATTCGCGCCGCGCCAGAGTGAGAGTTGCCGCGCGCGCGACACGCATGAAGGCGGGAATACTGAGCACGCCGATAATGCAGGTGAGATTCAGCAGCGATTGTCCGAGATAGGCGGTTACAGCCAGCGCCAATATCAATGGCGGAAAGGCAAGCAGCACATCCATGCTGCCGACCACTAGCGTCTCGAAGCGGCCGCGAAAATAACCGGCCAGCATTCCAAGCGCGCCGCCGATCGTGATCCCGATCACCGGCGCGCAAAGGCCAACGATGAGCGATATCCGCGCGCCATAGATGAGCCGGGCCAATTCGTCTCGCCCGAGGCCGTCTGTGCCGAGCCAGTGCAGAACTGAGGCCGGCGCCCGCCGATCCAGCATGTCCATGTCGGTCGGACTGGGCAGCGGCAGCACGCTTGCAAGGGTGGCTGCGGCAAAAACCAAGGTCATCCAGGCGACCGCCGCCCAGAACAGCGGCCCAAGCCGTCGCGTCCGCCTGATCGGACTGACGGTGACATCCTCGTCGATGCTGAGCTCAAGCGTGGCCATGACGGATCCTGGGATCGAGGACGGCGTAGAGCAGGTCGACAATAAAGTTCATCAGCACGAAGCCCGCGGCGACCAACAGCACCACGCCCTGCAGGATGATCAGGTCGCGCGTGTAGATCGCGCCGACAAGAAGCCGGCCGATCCCCGGCAAAGCAAATATTGTTTCGACAATCAGCGCGCCGCCGATCAGGCGGCCGATGTTGATACCGGTAATCGTGATGAGGGTCAGCGAGGAAGGCTTCAGGGCATGCACGAATAGGATGCGCGATGCCTTCAGTCCCTTGGCCTTGGCCAACGCGATATAGTCTTCCTGCAGGGTCGCGATCATGTCGGAACGAAGCACGCGCATGATTCCCGGCCATTCGGCGAGCGCCAACGTCAGCGCCGGCAGCACGAGAAAGCGAAGATTTGCGACAGGGTCTTCTCCGAACGGCACGTAACCGGTCGCCGGCAGCCAGCGAAGCTCGACGGCAAAGAGGTAGATCAGCAGGATCGCGGACAAGAATGTCGGCACCGACAGCATGCCGAAGGCGCTGCCGGTCATGAAGCGATCGAAGGTGCTGCCGCTGCGCACCGCACATGCGATGGCGATGGGAACGCCGATAGCGAGGCCAATGATCTCGGCGAGGAACATCAGCTCGAGCGACACCGGCAACCGCTCGGCCACCGCCTGCAACACGGTTTGTCCAGTTCGGAACGACCGGCCAAAGTCGCCCTGCAGCACATGACCTAGCCAGCTGACGTAACGCCACCAGATCGGCTGATCGAGACCCATGTCATGACGCAACGCCTCGACCTTTTCCGGCGTCGCCTGATCGCCCAGGATCACATAAGCGAGATCGCCGGGCAGAAGCGAGGCGATGAGGAATGTCAGTAGCGATACGGCGACCAGAACCGGCACCAGGTACAGGAGCCTTCGAGCAACAAATCCAAGCATGCGAGGCTATTCCATCCAGACATTGGATACGTCGATCACCCCGCTATAGATCTTCGGCAAGCCCTTCAGCTTGGCGCTTGAGATCGCGTAGTAGGTATTCTGGAAGGTCCAGAACCAGATCGCCTCCTGATTGATAAGCCGGCTGATCGCGCAATAATCCTCGATGCGTTTGTCGGTATCACCAGTGGTCCGTGCATGCTCGAGCATCTTGTCCAGCTCGGGATTGGAATAATTGGCGAGAGCGACCGGGCTTCCAGTGTGGAAATTTGCGTACATCTGCGGATCGGGATCGGCGAGATCGACAATCCGCCACGGCGTCAACTGAAACTGACGCATGAAGGCGCGCGGCACGATCGTGGCCTGATCGACCTGCTCGATCTCCATATTGGCGCCAACTTGCTTCCAGAACTGCTGCAAGACTTGACCGACATTGCGGCCGCGCGGCGTCGCAGTCACGATCATTTTGAAATCGACCGGCTTATCGTAGTCCTTGATCAGCGCTTTGGCCTTCTCGATATCGTTGGGCAGCGCGCCGTCGTCCTTGCACTTCACCCATGAGCCATCACCATAGGGATTGTTGGCCGGCCGGGCCAAGCCATTGGTAATCGCCTGCGACATCTTCTTGCGATCGATCGCCATCACCAGCGCCTGGCGCACGCGTAAATCGTCGAACGGCGCTACTTTGGTATTGAAGGCGTAGACCTGAGCACCGGACCCGGTGTAGGTGTGGACCGTCATTTTTGGATCTTTTTGAGCCTTCTGAATATTGTCCGCATCGTACTCATCATCCCAGACAATATCCGCCTCGCCGGATTGCAAGCTGGCGAAGCGCGACTGCGCATCCGGTAGCGGCTTCAAAACGATCCGATCAAGGTAAGGGTGACCCTTGTTCCAGTAGTCCGGATTCCTTTCGAGAACCATTCGGTCCCCCGCGGTCCATGACTTCAATATATACGGTCCGGTACCGACCGGATTGCGGTTGTAATCGTCGCCCTTGGTCTTCCACGCTGTCGGGGATTGAACGACATTATTCGAATTCTGGATGGTCATCAGCGCAGGCTGGTTCACCTGCGGGTCATTCAGATTGTAGACCACAGTCAGATCGTCGGGGGCCTGCACATCGTGGATGTAGGCGATGTAGAAGGCGCATCGACATTTGTTGGCCGGGTCCTTTTGCCGGTCGAAATTGGCCTTCACCGCTTCGGCATTGAACGGCGTGCCATCCTGAAACTTCACGCCGGGCCGCAGCTTGAAGGTCCAGGTCTTGAAATCATCGGAGTGAGTCCAGGAAAGCGCGAGCTTCGGCTGGGGTGCGCCCTTGTCATCGAGATAGACCAGCGTATCGAAAATCGCCGCCGCGGCTGTTTCCGCTGACGTATCGAAGACGCCGACCTTCAGCGGATCGAAACCGGGAATATCGAGCTCAAGACCGACGGTAATGCTGCCGCCCTGCTTTTGGGCACTGGCGGGGCCTGCAAATAAGGCCACGCTAAATGCCGTGCTAAGGAAAATTCGCGCAAGCGCGCGTGAGCGCGATACAGCTTTCATTTGGTGTTCCCTCCAGGATGCCGTCCGTCCGGTATTCCGGATCGTTGGTGATGTCGGTCAGATTGGCTGGATTCACAAGCTCCGGCAAGACCGGTGTTGTGACGTCGTCCAACCGCCTCTCGTCGTCAGTGCCGTTCTGCCATCAGCGATTTACCCGAGAAGGCTGCTATTTCATCTTCCGAGAGGCCGGTCTCCCTGAGGAATGCGACCGTGTGCTCACCCAGGGTCGCAATGTGTTTTCCGGCGGAGACATTGGTTCCGGACATGCGGAACGGCAGGTTCAGGACTTTGAACGTGCCGCCACCGTCACTGACTTCAGACAGTGCGCCACGATGGGCGATTTGCGGATCGTTCAGTGCTTCGGCGACCGTACGATAGGCCGAACAGGGAACACCGTGGCCATTCAATTCGGCGAGGCATTTTTCGGTCGTGAGCATGCGCGACCATGACTCGATGCTATTCATCAAATCTTCCCAGTTGTCGCGGCGGTCGGCATATTTCGCAAAGCGCGCATCCGTTATCCACTCCGGATGACCGGCTGCCTTCACCAGGTTCTGGAACGTTTTCTCGCTCGCGACGGCGACCATCACGTATCCATCCGCGGTTTCGAGCGGCCCAAACATCGGCCGTTTAGGCTTGGTCACCTCGAATTGTGACCATTGCAATTCGTTCAGAGTCAGACTGAGCATCGATTCCAGCATCGAGACGTCGATGTGTTGTCCCCGTTGGCTGCCGTGACGCTGGTACAATGCCGCTGAAATCGCACCGAACGCATACGCGCCGGTGACGACATCCGCATGATAAATGCCGCAATAGTCCGGCCGCGATCGCCCGGGTTGATACGACAAATGCGCCATATCGTATCCCGAGGCGGCGTGGATGACGGGAGCATACGCCGGAAGTTCCGCGGATGGCCCGGTCTGACCGTATCCGGAGATCGAGCAATAGATCAGTTTTGGATTGAGCTCACGCAGCGAGCCATAATCCAGCTTCAGTCTTCGCATCACCCCCGGACGGAAATTTTCGACGAGAATGTCGGCGCTCGCGACAAGCCGGCGGACAATTTTGATCGCGTCGGGCGATTTCAGATCGAGAACGAGACTTTTCTTGCCGACATTGAGCTGGCCGAAGACGGTGCTGAAGTTATTCCGGAGCGGCGGACGGGTTCTCATCGTCTCCCCTTCGACCGTTTCTATCTTGATAACCTCCGCTCCCATGTCGGCAAGCATCCGCGTGCAATGTGGACCGGCAATGGTGGTTGAAAAATCGAGTACGCGAAGGCCGTGAAAGCTCTTGGTCGAATTACCCTCATCATTTGCCATCGTCATTCCGAAAAATCCCTTCGTCCCGCCTCGGCCGCGGCGCGACCCTAAATTGCGCTGTTACGTCAGGGAAGCAATTCCGGACAATGGGCGCTTGAACCCTCAAAGACCGCCTGCCCGGCCCGGCCATCGTCCCCAGCAGAAACTGGAACCATTCTTGCATGCTCTTAAGTGAGTGCAGCAGTAGAGGTAAGTGAGTGCGGCCATAGAGGGCATTTTTTGAGAGTTCTGTTCGTTACCACTGAAATGGACGACTTTGTCCGGGTGGGCGGCCTTGCAGCAGTTTCGGCGGCACTCCCTCGAGCGCTTCGGCTCTGGAGCGACGTCAGAATCCTGCTGCCGGGTTATCGCGACGTTGTCGAACAATTCACGCATATTCAAATCGTTGGCGAGTGTATGGCATTGGCGGAAATGCCGGCCTGCTCGCTTGGATTGGCATCGACCAGAGACGGCCTGCCTGTCTACGTTCTGCTTTGTCCGCAACTTTATGACCGTCCCGGCAACCCCTACGGCGATGCGTCGGGCCGCGATTGGCCAGACAACGACGTGCGCTTCGGGCGATTGGCCTCGGTGGCGGCCGAACTGGCAGCGGGCAGTCTGGACAAGAATTGGGCAGCGGATCTGGTTCACGCCAACGACTGGCAGGCAGCACTCGTGCCGGCCTACCTCGCCTGGAACTCCGTCAAGATCCCCAGCATTCTGACCATCCACAATCTGGCCTATCAGGGCCTGTTCCCGAAGGAGTCGCTGCGCCGGATCGGCGCGCCGGAAGACTCCTTCCATATCGATGGTCTTGAGTTCTATGACAAATTGTCCTTCCTCAAAGGCGGCATCGTTTACGCAACCCATCTGACCACCGTCAGCGAGACCTACGCCAAGGAGATCACCACTTCCGAACTCGGCTGTGGGCTCGAGGGACTGCTTCGCCGCCGTTCCGATGCAGAGCAGTTGACGGGAATATTGAACGGCATCGACGAAAGCTGGGACCCGCGGGCCTGCGCTCAACTGGCGCAGCCGTTTGGCGCGGGGGACTGGGAAGGAAAACGAGCAAACGCGGACTACGTGCGGCAGCAGTTCGGTCTGGCGCTGTCCCGCGGTCCGATTTTCGGCCTCGTTGCCCGGCTCGTTCATCAGAAAGGCGTCGATCTTGTTTTGTCTGCCGCGGACGAGATCATGGAATCCGGAGGACAAATTATCGTGACCGGCAGCGGCGAGCCCGAGATCGAGCAGGCATTGGTCGATGCGCACCGACGCAGACCGGACGCGATCGGGGTCGCCATCGGATTCAATGACGGACAGGCCCGGCGGATTTTTGCCGGCAGCGATTTTACGCTGATGCCATCCCGCTTCGAGCCATGCGGGCTGAGCCAGATGTATGCGCAGAAGTTCGGATCGTTGCCGATCGGCCACCAGACCGGCGGACTTGCGGAAACCATCACGGACGGCGAAACCGGATTTCTGTTTGCGCAACCGTCGACCGAATCGTTTCTCGGCGGCGTCCGGCGCGCGTTCGCGACTTTCACGGCGAAGGATCGCCTCAATTCGATGCGCCGAAGCGCGATGTCGCGATCGTTTAGCTGGGACGCTTCCGCGGCCCTATACGGCGCGCTCTACCGGAAGGCTTTATCTCCGTGAGCACGGTAAGCCAGCAAGCTTTGCAGATCGGTCCGAAGGAACCTCTCGTGATGGCTCATCATCGGCAATAGCGCGCCAGGCCGCGCCGTCGTTCAGGCACAAGTTTCAGATCACGAAAGGATTTACCCTCAATTGCGGGCACAAGACGCGAGCGCCCTGACAACATCCTCGCGGGCGATAATGCCGGCCAATCGATGCTCACTGTCGATCACAGGAATGCTCCTGATACGATGTTCGACCATGAGCTGAAGTACTCGCGTCAATTTCGTGTCGGTACGTACGTAGATAAATTCCGGTGTCATCACATCGGCGACGGTCCGGTCCATCAACTCACCGTACCTTGGAACCATCTGACTCGGTGTAAACGCGAAGCACTTCAGCAAATCAAACTTGGTAACGATACCGATGACCTGGCCATCCTCTTCGACCGGATAGGCGTTGAAATCGTCGCGCTCGAACATGTCGCCGAGAGCGCGCACCGTGAGCGCGCGCGGCACCGTCGTGACAGCGCGCGTCATATGGCCGGCGACAGTTTCCTCGAGAAATTTATACAAGGCGCGGGTCCAATCGATCCTGTTACAGCGTTAACATCTAATGCGACAGCAACACGCAGCGAGATGATTGAGTGATCAGATGCTGCGTCATGCCGCCGAGTATCAATTCCCGGAATCGCGAATGACCATATGCGCCGGCGACAACGACACCGGCGCCGACGTCGGTGGCTATCCCGTCAAGTTGCGCCGTTGCGTCCCGACCTCCATCCTTCTCCGGCACGAGCTCCGAGGCGGAAACGCCATGACGTGACAGCCACGCGACGACATCGCGGACCCGCGACACGGCAGCCGGCCGGCTGCCGCCAGCCTCCACGATCTCCGCGACGATGACGTTCTTTGCCTTGCGGAGCATAGGCAGGGAATCAACGATCGCCCGCCTCGCCTCAGGTGTGTCCTTCCACGCCACCAGAACGCTTCGCAAATCGAACCAATTGACCATGTCGGGGACAATGAGCAGCGGTCGACCCGCCTGCATTACGAGATCTTTCGGGCTGGCCAGCACCAACGGGTCCGAAAGCGTCCCCCTGTCAAGCCCGCTTACGACGATGTCGGCGCAACGCACTTCCTGCAGAATGTACCTGGCCGGGAAGTCAATTGCGCAACGCCATTCGACATGCTTCGCCCGATTTTTGGTCGCTTTGCGAAACTGCGCTTCCAGTTCTGACATGCGTTTTTTTAAGGATGCCAGTCCCTGGTCGATCAGATTTTGGGCCTGCTCCCCGGAAGTGAAATAAAGCGGCGGGTTGAACTGCGACGCCACGATCCCGATAATTCCCGCGTCAAATCGTTCGGCAATCTGGCCAGCCGCTTCGAGACAAGCCTCGTTTGACTCATCAAGCGCCAAGCTGACCATGACGGTCGCATATGCCATTCCAATCTCTCCGTTGCCTCGGGATACCCCGCGCTTTTAGACGCGGTATCCGAGAACAAGATGAGATAGATCAAAGTGCACCTTCGACCGCTATTAAATCCCCTGGGGGTAGCGGCGTTAGTCAAACCCGCGGCACCAGGCAACGATATCGCGACGGATTACGCAGAGACTTGCATATCGCCATCGTCGAAATTGTGAATCCAGCGCCATAATTTGAGGTCAGGGCGCTTTCCCGCGTTAATCTCGTGTAGGATGGAGCGAGCTTGCTGGTTCGGACTGCTAAAGGCTGGTTATAAGCAAATGAAAGCTTGAGCGTGACCGGCATACCTCAATCGTCGTCAGGAGACCATTTTCAGCACCGAATCGAGGGATTCGGAGTCGGGACCTGGGATCTCGAACTTTCAACAAGAAAGCTGGAGTGGTCCGATACCACCAGAAATCTTTTCGGTATCGCGCGCGAAAAGCCTGTTACCTACGAGTTGTTTCTTTCTCTCCTCGAACCGGAGGATCGAGAGCGCACGGACCAGGCGATAAGGAAAGTTGCCGAGACCGGCGGCAATCTCGACGTCTCGTTCAGGGTTGGCGGCCGGCCGGGAGCCGGTCAGTGGATTCGCGTGCGCGGCGGTCTGGTCAATGACGAGGCCGGGGTCCCGCGGCATCTTGGCGGGATTGTTCTCGATATCGACGAGGAGAAGCAACTCGAAGAGGCGTTGAGAACGCGCGAGAGCCACCTGCGCTCGATCCTCGACACTGTGCCGGACGCCATGATTGTCATTAACGGGCATGGCATCGTGCAGTTTTTCAGCACCGCGGCCGAGAGACTGTTCGGCTATGCCGAGCAGGAGGCGATCGGCAAGAACGTCAATGAGCTGATGCCCGAACCGGACCGGTCGCGCCACGACAGCTATCTGGCGCGCTATCGGTCGTCGGGCGAACGACACATCATCGGCATTGGCCGGATCGTTACCGGCAAACGCAAGGATGGCACAACGTTTCCGATGCACCTTTCGATCGGTGAAATGGAATCCGGCGGGGAGCCCTACTTCACCGGCTTCGTGCGCGACCTAACCGAGCACCAGCAAACCCAGGCGCGGCTCCAGGAACTGCAATCCGAGCTCGTCCACGTTTCGCGCTTGAGCGCGATGGGAGAGATGGCGTCTGCACTCGCGCACGAACTTAATCAGCCGCTTGCCGCCATAAGCAACTATATGAAAGGCTCTCGAAGGCTGCTGGCCGCCGGCACAGATCCCAACACGCCGAAAATCGAAAATGCGATGGACCGCGCCGCCGAACAGGCGCTTCGCGCCGGCCAAATCATTCGCCGCCTTCGCGACTTCGTTTCGCGAGGGGAATCCGAAAAGCGCGTCGAAAGCCTTTCCAAGTTGGTCGAAGAGGCCGGCGCGCTCGGTCTGGCGGGCGCCCGTGAGCAGAACATTCAGCTTCGCTTCAGTCTGGACCCGGAGTTCGATCTGGTTTTGGTGGACCGGGTGCAGATCCAGCAGGTTCTGGTCAATCTGTTTCGTAATGCCCTTGAGGCGATGGCGCAATCGCCGCAAAGGGAACTTGTCGCATCGAATGCCAAGGTCGCGGACGACATGATCGAAGTTGCGGTGTCCGATACGGGGCCGGGATTCCACGATGACGTCAAGGCAAACCTGTTTCAGACATTCTTTACAACGAAGGAGACCGGCATGGGGGTAGGACTCTCCATCAGCCGCTCGATTATCGAAGCCCACGGCGGCCGGATGTGGGCCGAAAGCAATCCTTCGGGAGGGGCGACGTTTCGCTTTACGTTGCCCGCAGCGTCAAACGAGAGTTGATATATGCCGAATAAGGGAAAGGTCTACGTCATCGACGACGACGAGGCGATGCGAGATTCGCTCAACTTTTTGCTCGATTCTGCCGACTTCGACGTCACGCTGTTCGAAACCGCCCTGAATTTTCTCGATGTCCTGCCGAGCCTGGACTTTGGATGTGTTGTTTCTGACGTACGCATGCCCGGTCTTGACGGTATCGAGCTTCTGAAGCGCATGAAGGCAGGTCACAGCACGTTTCCAATTGTGATCATGACCGGGCATGGCGATATCCCGCTTGCGGTCGAGGCGATGAAGCTGGGGGCGGTCGATTTTCTTGAGAAGCCCTTCGAAGATGACCGATTGATCGGCATGATCGAGGCAGCGATCCGACAGGCCGAGCCTGCCGCGAAGAGCGAGGCAGTTACACTCGACATTGCTGCGCGGATAGCAACTCTCAGCCCTCGCGAGCGTCAGGTCATGGAAGGCCTGATCGGGGGTCTTTCCAACAAACTGATCGCCCGCGACTACGACATTAGCCCCCGCACCATCGAAGTTTACAGAGCAAACGTGATGACCAAAATGCAGGCCAACAGCCTCTCGGAATTGGTGCGGCTTGCAATGCGCGCCGGCCTGCTGAACGATTGAGCTAAATCAAGCCGCAACAGTCCAATGCATGCTATCTGAAACGATGTGCCCGTCAGATCAGCACCAGCAACGCGCGTTTTCGTGATGCCGTCAGCCGCAAAACCCACTGTCTACGTGGTCGACGATGACGCCGACGTGCTCGGTTCCCTGCGATTCCTGCTTGAAACGGACGGGTTCGACGTTCGAACGTTCAGGAACGGCGCGGCGCTGCTGAACGCGGTCCGTTGCACCGGCGTCGACTGCTTTGTGATCGACTACAAGATGCCCGATATGAACGGCATCGATCTGGCCGGTCGTTTGCGAAACCGCGACATAGCCGCCCCGGTTATTCTCATTACCGGTTACCCCGACGAAAATATCTCGGCAAGGGCCGCCGCTGCGGGAGTACGGCACGTTCTGCTGAAGCCTCTCCTTGAGGAAAGCCTTGCCACGCGTATTCGAGGGGCAATTCAGGAGGGGCGTCCTGTCAGCGGTCAGCGAATTGAGCGCTGACCTCCGGTATATTACGTAGGTAGAACCCCTTAAGATATCACGCGAAATGTTCAAACCCGATTGTCCCTCGTATCAATTGGCCATCACGCCGCAATGGAGATGGCTTATGCTCACCCACACCCTCAGCATTCCCGATATTGCCAACAAGATCAGCCCTGTTGCCTACCCCGCCCCGGCTCCCGACCAGTTTGGCGCTGTCACCGGGCACGCGGGCCTCATAGCCACAGAGTTTTCCTACCAGAAAGATGAGGAAATTTACGGTGAGGATGAGCCTGCGGAATACGTTTACCAGGTGATTTGCGGCGCGGTACGCAGCTTTAAGCTGCTTTCCGACGGACGGCGTCAAATCGGCGCATTCCATCTGCCCGGTGACGTCTTTGGTCTTGAGTCGGGATCGATCCACCGGCTGGCAGCGGATGCCATCATCGATACCACCGTGCGACTGGTGAAGCGGCGCAGCCTCGAGCAGGCAGCCGGGGTCGATGTCCAGGTTGCGCGCAAGCTTTGGGCGATGACGGCCGGCGACCTTCGGCATGCCGAAGACCACATGCTGCTTCTCGGGCGCAAGACTGCGATGGAGCGCGTAGCGACCTTCCTCCTGGAAATGGATCGTCGACTTGCCGTTACGGGAATGATGGCACTGCCAATGTGCCGCAGGGATATTGGCGACTATCTGGGCCTCACGCTGGAAACGGTCTCAAGAGCTCTTTCGCAGCTCCATGTGCAGGGGGTTCTCGGGTTCTCCGGCGCTCGTCAGATCGTGCTTCGCAACCGCCAGCGCTTGCGCAACATGGATGCATGAGAATGGTGCGCAGAGGTTATGTCCCGCGCGTGACTTTTACTTGACTGCCGGACAGGTTGGCACGCGTATCGTACCGGCCCGGCCGGTTCGCGGAATAATCACATGGGCAGCTTAGTACGCACTGCGCCGCGTCTCCGGCATTACAAACCAGATCATGGCGAGGCCCGCCGCCGCAACCGCTGCAAGCCCGGCGAAGGCGACACTGCTGCCGAACCTGTCGCTGACGTAACCGGCGAGCACGGTACTGAGTGATGCACCGATACCGGTAGCTGTGCCAACAATGCCCTGCGCAAGGTTGAAATGGCCGCTTCCGAACGCGACGTCGGCGACAATCAACGGCACCAAAACGCTAAAGACAGCGGCGGTGATACCATCAAACACCTGCACCGCGACCAGCAGGTATGGATCGCGCACGGTCGCAAACAGCACACCGCGAACCGCCAGTGCGGCAAAACCCAGGAGTAGCAGCGGTCGTCGTCCCCATTGTTGCGCCATGCTTCCGACCGACGGGGACATCAGCGCGACGATTGCCTGTGGAACGATGATACATGCCGCGATGAGCACCGGCGCCCACTGGCTTGACCGGGTCGTCACGACACCTGCCATCAGCGGAAGCATCGCCGCGTTGGCGAGTTGCAGCAGGAGCACGCTGGAGGCGAAGATCAGCAATGGACGCCGGCGCACGAGACCGAGAACGCTCGTTGCGTCGGCGTCAGCCACCGTGCGAGCGATTGCGCCGTGCGCCTGGGCCACGTCAATTTCACACTCGCGGATGCGCGCGAGCGCAAGCAGGGTCGGTATCGCCAGGATGAAGGTGACGAGAAACACCGAACGGCTCGACAATAGATAGCCGGACGTACCCATCACGGCCGCGGCGACGCCATTTCCAAGCGACGCGTAGCGGGCATTGCGCCCAAGCCGTTCACCGATTGCAAGCGGTCCGACCAGACCGAGGCTGATCGCGGCGATTGCCGGACCGAGCACGCAGCTAGCGGCGGCGTGCAGCGTCGCGGCAATCATTACCACCGGAAAGATCGGCCACGCCGCATATCCCAGCGCGCTGACGCCAATCGTCGCGATGGCAAGGCCGGCAACCAGACGTTCGGAGCGGGCTGCATCGACGATCGCTCCGCCGGGCATCTGCCCGATCAGCCCGACCACGCCACCGATCGACAACACAAGACCGATCTCAACCTGAGTCCATTTCTGTGTCGTCAGGTACACCGCGACAAAAGGGCCGAACCCGGTCTGCACGTCCGCGAGAAAAAAGATGAACCAATCGAGGCCGCGCAGGCTCTGGCGCGATGGCGTGGGCGGCTTGCGCGCAACCGGTTCAGACGCCGGCAGCGGATCGTCGCCGCGTTCGTTCGCCCGGCCGCGGTACTCATCAATCCGGTCGGTCGACTTTCTGGACGAGCGCGCCAAAAGTATGCTCCTCCATTCAAGGACTGAATCGCAACGGCTGCAAACTTCCGGAGGCGCCGAGCACCACAATCGGCGTGTCCTCCTTGTATTCAGGCGCCGCTGTCACCTGGTCCTTTGTCAACTCGAGCGTGATGCTGTCACCCTTATTGGTAACACGCCCAAAACGCAGCGCGTTCCAGTCGACGACGATTTTTCGGCTGCCGACGCCGAGAAAGCCGCCAAAATCGATGACGGCCGCGCGCACTGAACCGGCGCGATCGACGATCACGTCGACGATGTGCCCCATGTCCTCGTCCGCCGCGCTGCGAACGTCGCGGCCGAGCACCCCGTGTGCGTCGCTTGCGCCGATGATGGTCACCGAGGGCGGCGGCGCTGGCTCCTTCGGCGCCGCCGGGGTGGCGGCATTTTGCGCCCAGGACGAGGCAATTGCCAACGTTGTTAGGGCTGCAATGGACGTAAGCAAAAGTGTTGCGCGCATCCGGCCCTCCATCTGATCAAGCGCCGCCGTCAATGAGCCAGCACGATCGACACCTGGATCCGGCCGCGCGTGCGCAAGACTTCCAGCGATACCTCATCGCCATGGCGGCTGACTCGAAGGTCGACGCTTGACGGTCCCAATTGCAGTTCGCGCAGCACCAACTCATTGAGAAACGCCGGCAGGCGCGGGTTGCGTAGCCGGATTTCGCCGCGCCGGGCGTCAAATTCGAGCCCGAGCGCTGCCTCAAGCAGCGTGAACGGTGTTGCGCTCGCCCATGCCTGCGGTGCGCAGGCCACGGGATAAAGCGTCGGTCCGCGCCCCTTCTCACGACGAAAACCACAGAACAGCTCGGGAAGGCGCCGCAAATCCATGTAGGTGGCGGCATCGAACAGAGCCTTGAACAAATGCGCGACCGAATGTTTGAGGCCATAACGCGCAAACCCGAGTGCGATTAGCGCGTTGTCATGCGGCCAGATCGAGCCGTCGTGGTAGGACATTGGATTGTAGCGCGCCTCGCCGCGCGCCACCGTGCGGATACCCCAGCCTGTGAAAAAATGCGGCCGCATCAGATCGGCGGCGACCTTTCGGGCGCGGTCTTCCCGAACCATGCCGCTGAACAGCAATTGCCCCGCGTTCGATGTGCGTACTCTGCATGGTTGTTTGGCGCCATCGAGCGCGAGTGCATAGGTGCCGAGCTCGTCGCACCAGAACGCTTCTTCAAAACGCTCGGCGAGTCGCAGCGCTTCGGCCTCGAGCTTGTCCGCCACGTCGCACTTCCCGAGCCGAAATGCGCAGCGTGCCGCCAGCCGCTTGCCTGCGAATACATAGCCCTGCACTTCGGCAAGCGCGATATAACCTTCGGCGAGACGGCCGTCGGCATGAAAGATCGCGTCGTAGGAATCCTTCCAGCCTTGATTGGCCAGGCCCTGTTCCGACGCGCGCCGGTACTCGACAAATCCGTCCCGGTCGGGATCGCCGGCGCCGTCGATCCACCGCAGCGCCGCTTCGATCGAAGGCCACAGTTCGGCGAGCGTTTCGTCATCGCCGGTGCGCTCGACATACAGACCGGCCAGCAGCACGAACAGCGGAGTCGCATCGACGCTGCCGTAATATTGCCCAAACGGCACCTCGCGCAGGTCAGCCATCTCGCCGCCGCGCATTTCATGCAGAATTTTTCCAGGTTCGGCGTCGGCGAGCGGGTCGACCGATTTCGCCTGGTAGAATGCGAGCCGCTTCAGCACGCCGCGTGCGATCGACGGGTCGATCCAGAGCATTTGCAGCGCGGTAATAATTCCGTCGCGGCCGAATGTCGTCGAGTACCAGGGAATACCCGCATAGGGATACCGTCCCTGCGGCGTATCCGTCATCAACATGTTGAGGTCGGCCATCGCCTGACACAGCACCTCGTTGAAGATATTGTTTGAGGTTTCGATGCTGGCGGCGCCCGCAGTCGAGCGGCGCATCTCGCGACGATGCGCCAGCAATCCGCGAAAAAACGGAGCCGGCCTGAACGTAGCGGGCTTGTTGCAGGATGCCGACACAAACAGCGGGCTGACCTGTTGCGGCGCCAGGTCGAGATGATAAGTCACGGCATTGACCGCAAGCCGCGTCGGTCGCGGGTCGAAGTGCAGCGCAGTGCAGCGCGATTTGCCATCAAGCCCGTCATACTCGAGCGAAACGTCGGCAGAACCAAGGATTTTGCTGAACCCGATGCCCCGGCGCGGACGCCTTTCGCCGCGCACTTCGAACAAATCCGCGAAGTCATTGTCGAACAGCAGCGTCAGGTCAAAGCTCGCCAGCCGGTCACCATGATTCTGCACACCGATTCGCTGATAGGCCGTTCCACGCCACAAAAAGATCGTGCGCACGATATGCAGCATGTCCTTCTGCAGCACAATCCTGCCATTGCCATAGATATCGGGATTGGTGAGATCGACCGTTAACGACGAATTATCATCGCGCAGATTCGAGCCCAGCAGCAGCGGCTGCACTTCGTCCAGAACAAGTTCGAGTCGGGCAAGATAGCGGGTATCGGCGTTGAACAGGCCGTCCGGCCCCCCGGCGGAAGCGCCGATGTCTCCATGGCTGTCGAGCACGATGAAGGTATCGTCGTGCTTGAGCGAGCGCCGCGGCCGCGCCGCCGGCCCCGTCATTGGAATGTAGAACGGCGATTCCGAGATCAATTCGACGGCGGGGGTCGTCATGATCTGGGTTACGACTTCGGCTGCCATTTGCCCTCGATCGGTTCCCCGGGCGGTTCTCTTGCGATAATTTTACCTGGATTCGCCAAGCTGCGGATTCAGGCCGCATGCTTTGCAAGCCGGCTCATTTCCTGCCTCACCAGTTCGCGGTACGGACCTTGGCCCTGCATCAGGCGATCCGGCGGACCGTCCTCAATGATCTTGCCAGCTTTCAACATGACCACCCGGTCGAAATTACGCAACGTCGCGAGACGGTGGGCAATTGCAATCACCGTCCGGCCGCGCATCAGGCGGCCGAGCGCTTCGCGTATCGCTTCCTCGGATTCGCTGTCGAGCGCGGCGGTTGCTTCGTCCAGTAGCAGGATCGGCGCGTCCTTCAGGAACGCGCGTGCGATGGCGATGCGTTGCCTTTGACCGCCCGACAACTTGACGCCGCGGTCGCCCACCATCGTTTCAAGGCCCTCGGGGAGGGATTCGACGAAATCGCAGCGCGCTGCGATTGCCGCTCGCAGCACCTCGTCGTTCGTAGCGTTCGGCCGTCCATACCGGATATTTTCCATGATCGACCGATGGAAAAGCGAGATATCCTGCGGCACCACGGAGATAGCCTGACGCAGGCTTTGCTGCGTTACCCTTGAGATGTCCTGGCCATCGATCGTGATACTGCCGTGCTGGACGTCATAGAACCGTTGCAACAGCACGAACAGACTGGACTTGCCGCCACCGGATTGACCGACCAATCCAATCCTCTGTCCCGGTTGAAGACGAAGACTGAATTTGTCAAACACCCTGGGTCCGCCGGGATAGTGAAACGAGATGTTGTTGAAGGCGATAGCCGCGCCGCTCTTTATCAGTGGCTCGGCTTCCGGATGGTCTCGCAATTCGTGCGGCAGCAACAGGGTAGCGATAGCTTCGGTCAGCCGGGCGACATGTTGGGTAACATCGACCAGCGCCACCGCAAGATCGCGCGTCGCATTCAGGATGGAAAGCCCCAACGTACAAACCAGCACGACGTCGCCGGTCGTGGCGCCGCCGCGTTGCCAAAGCAGGATTGCCCAGGCCAACAACGCGACCGTCAGCGCGACGGTAATCGCTGCGTGCGTGATCCGAAGCTTCTCGAGATAGCGCAGGCTGCGTCCTCGCGCGGTCAGTTCCCTGTTGACAGTCGCGTCAAACCGGTCGTGCTCGAGGCTGAGGCCGCAAAACGCCCGAACCAGCGGCATGTTGTTGATCACATCGACCATTTCGCCATCGACGGCGGCCGCCTTATCCGCGAACTCGTCATGCAGGGGCCTGCCCGCGGCGGCGAGGCGAAACATCGCAATCACCATTACGCCCGCGATGACGATCAGACCTGCCGCCATCGGCAGGCTTACGGTTCCAATCAGCGCAATCGCCATGATTGTTGCCATGCACGGCGGCAGCACGTTCCAGACAAACATATTTTCGACGGTGAAGACGGCATTCGATGTCGCGGTAATGCGGCTTGTCAGCATTCCCGGCATCCGGTTCGAAAAATAGCTGGGCGCATGACCGGTGAGGTGGCGAAATATGTCGCGGCGCAAATCCCCGGTCACGCCCACAAATGTGAAGCTCGCCGTCCAGCTAGCGATCCGCCACAGAAAATTATCCGCAGCGATCAGCGATATGAGAAAAACGAATGCCAGCCATACGTTGCCCGCGCGGGCGGCCCCAGCCGACAAACCGTCGACCAGAAATTTCACGCCATATTGCGTGCCCACCGAACAAGCAACCGCCGCAATAACAGCCGTAAGAATAACGACATGCGATGCAAGGCGCTGGCGCAGGTAGCGTAGCACAAACGGAAAGGGACGATTGGCGTATCCTGAAAGGTTGTCCATGTAGCTGCAAAACCCGTTGGAAGAGAACGAAAATCTTATCTGGATACATTACGTGCGATCGAACGAAGGATGCTTCCTTGCAGTTCCCATCGTGCTGCCATCACTGCGCAATAATCTTGCAGCATGAGCCACGGTGGAAATCTGATCGGCCGGGATGGCATCAGCAAGACCTTGGTGTGGAAGAAGTGCGTGCCTTCTGGGGAACTTCGCACATGCGGAAACGTTCCCCACTTCGGCATGCCGGTGCCACTGCGGAACGGGGCAATTGTTCATCCGTGACGACAACAGGAGACGGTGAGATGCGCATCGCGCAGGTTGCCCCGCTGACGGAGGCTGTTCCCCCCCGACTTTATGGCGGCACCGAACGGGTAGTGCACTGGCTGACCGAGGAACTCGTAGCACTGGGAAACGACATCACCCTTTTCGCCAGCGGCGATTCCCGCACCTCAGCGAAACTTGATGCGACCTGGCCGAAGGCGCTGCGCCTCGACGGGGCTGTCCGCGATCCCAACGCTCTGCATATGGTGATGCTGGAACGCGTCCGGCAGAAGTGCGACGATGAAGAATTCGACTTCCTGCACTTCCATCTCGACTACTATCCGTTTTCGCTGTTCTCCCGGCAGCCGACGCCGTTTCTGACTACCCTGCACGGCAGGCTCGATCTGCCCGAGCACCAGCCTGTCTTCACCACCTTCTCTTCCGTTCCGGTAATTTCGATCTCGAACGCCCAGCGGCGCCCGGTGCCGCAGGCCAACTGGGTGCGTACCGTCCACCACGGCCTGCCGGAGAAACTATTGATGCCGCAACCGTCCCGGCTCGAATATCTCGCGGTGCTCGGCCGGATTGCACCTGAAAAGGGAGTGGACCGCGCCATCAAGATTGCGAGCCGATGCGGCATACCCCTCAAAATCGCCGCAAAGGTCGATCGGGCCGACCAAGAGTACTACGATGAAATTATTCGCCCCCTAATCGATCGCCACCCCCTTGTCGAGTATATCGGCGAGATCGGCGACACCGAGAAATCGCAATTTCTGAGCAGCGCGATCGCGCTGCTCGTCCCGATTGACTGGCCCGAGCCATTCGGCCTTGTCATGATCGAAGCGATGGCATGCGGCACCCCCGTCATCGCCTACAATCGAGGCTCGGTCGCGGAGATCGTCGACGAAGGGCTGACCGGCTTTATCGTCGAGGACGAAACAAGCGCAGTCGCTGCGGTTGATCGCGTCTCCCGGTTAAACAGACCCGCGATCCGAAAGCAATTCGAGGCGCGGTTCACGGCGCGGCGCATGGCGCTCGACTATCTCGCCGCCTATCGAAGTCTGATGGAGGCCGCGGAGCCCCATATCAAGCTGGTAAGCAGCGCCGAATAAGCCAGTCAGTGTGGCTGCGCTATTCCGTCGATACTGGCCGACGACGATGCCAGGGGACCAGAAATCCTTGCGTGTTGTGTCGCCCGGGATGGTGCGTCTTATGTTGCGGCGCACCCTCAGCATCCGGCGACGGCAAGACAGCCCTGAATTGATCTTGGCTTTGAACTTTGCGATTTACATGTTCTTATGATTTTCGAATTCGGCCGAATTACAAGCGAAACGGACAGAAATCCGTACTGTGATCGCGCAGGGGGAACGCCATGAAAAAAGATCGCAAGAAGAAATCTGTCACGGACAATACCGAGCCAAATCAGACTTTGCCGAAGAAGCAAGGCCGCCGCGAATTTCTCCTGAAGACCGGTGGATTACTCGCCGCCGGTGCATTCGGTGCTGTGCCGCTGCGCGGCTGGGCGGCCGATCCGGTCAATATCGGCGCACTTTACCCTACCACCGGAAGCATGGCGCAGATTGGCGTGGGCTGCGTCGCCGCCGCCAAGCTCGCGGTCGAGATGGTCAACGACGCCGGCGGCATCAAGTCGCTCGGCGGAGCGAAGCTTAATCTAATCCTCTCCGACGTGCAGAGCGACACTACGGTGACGCGTACCGAGACGGACCGATTGATTACCGGCAACAAATTGTCCGCTATCCACGGCTGCTTTGCCAGCGCGCTGACACTGATCGCAAGCGAAGTAGCAGAACGCGCCAAGATGCCGCTGATCACCGGATCGAGTTCGGACCAGCTCAACAAGGGACGAACCTATACGTTTACGCCGTTTGCGCGGGCGTCGCAGTTTGCGCGCGCGCAGTTGCAAATGTCGAAACTCGTCAGCGATCAGCCGAAGGTCGCCGTTATTTTTGAGAATACCGCATTCGGCACCTCGACCTCGAACGGGCTGAAGGAACTGGCGCCGGCCGAGGGCGTCGAGATCGTCATGTTCGAGCCCTATTCGGCTGGGTTCACCGACGCAAGCCCGCTGATCAACAAGGTCAAGTCATCGGGTGCGAACGCGCTGTTCTCGGTCTCCTATCTGAACGACCTCATCCTGATCGTGCGTACCGTGAAGCAAGTCGGCCTCAATATCGCGATCAACGGCGGTTCCGGCGGCTTCGTCATTCCGGACTTCTACAAGAACGTCGGAAAGCTCGCGGAAGGTCTGCAAGGCGTGGCGCACTGGAATCACGACATGGACGCCAACGCGGAGAAGGTGAATGTCGAATACAAGAAGCGCACCGGCGAATTCCTGTTTGAATATGCCGGTGGCCTGGTCGCGCAGACATTCATGATCGCCGACGCGCTCGAGCGGGCCGCCTCCACCGATCCGCAAAAGGTTCGCGACGCTTTGTCCACCCTCGACGTCTCCTCGGGCTACGCGGCTATGGCGCCGGGCGGGAAGGTAAAGTTCGGACCCGACGGCAAGAACGTGTACGGCCGCCCGGTCGGCGTGCAGTGGCAGAACGGCGATCTGGCCAGCGTCTTCCCGAAGGAAGACGCCCGCGCCCCGCTGATGAAAACCTAAAGCCGGTCAAATCGATGTGGGAGACAGTGGCCCAGGCCGTCATCAACGGCCTGCTCATCGGCGGCATCTATGCGCTCGTCAGCATCGGCGTTACGCTGATCTTCGGGGTGGTCAAGATCGTCAACTTCGCCCAGGGCGAATTCGTGATGATCGGGATGTACATCAGCTTCTTTCTCGCCAACCAGTTCGGCATCGATCCCATTGTTTCGCTGCTCGTCTCGATGCCGGCGCTGTTCGCGGCAGGCGTCCTGATCCAGCATTTTCTGATCCGAAGGGTTCTGGGGCCGAACGATATGCCCCAGATCTTCCTGACGTTTGCTCTGTCGCTGCTGCTGTTGAATCTTGCGCTGATGCTGTTTTCGGCAAATTACCGCACGGTTCATACGTCATATTCCGACGAAGCCATCCATATTGGCGGACTTTACATCCCGGTTGCGAAGCTCATTGCCTTTGTCGTTGCAATGGTGCTGAGCGGAGCGCTCTGGGTGTTTTTGCATACCACCGATCTTGGCAAGGCGATGCGCGCCGCGGCCCAGAACCGTGACGTAGCGACGCTGATGGGCATCAACCCCAATCGCGTGTTTTGCGTCGCTCTTGGAATTGCTCTCGCGCTCGCGGGCGCCGCCGGTTCGCTGTTGATGCCGTTCTACTCGGCTTATCCGTTTGTCGGGCAGGTGTTCGTGCTGATGGCCTTTGTCGCTGTTGTACTGGGGACACTCGGCAATGTAATCGGCGCCCTCGTCGCCAGCCTGATGATGGGGGTTGCTGAATCGCTCGGAATCCAATTCGTCGGCGCGGACTCCGGATTGATCGTGGTATTCGCCATGCTGCTTCTGACGCTCGCCTTCAAACCAACCGGCCTTGGTGGGGGGAGAGCGCGATGACGACGCAGGGAGCAAGCGCGCGCGGCCTGGTTTGGCTTGCGATCGGCATGGCGGTGCTCATTGCATTGCCGCTGGTCGTCAAGAGTTCGTTTGCGATCGATATCTTCATCAGGATTTTGCTGTTCTCCTTCATCGGCGTCGCCTGGAACCTGATGGGCGGTTACGCCAAGCAACTATCGCTTGGTCACGCTGCGTATTTCGGACTGGGAGCCTACACCTCGACGATACTGCAGGTCGATTTCGGCATTTCGCCGTGGATCGGAATGATTGCCGGCGGTGTCGTCGCGATGCTGGCAAGCCTGCCGATCGGTTGGCTCTGCTTCCGGTTGCGCGGCCCGTATTTCACCATCGCGACCATCGCCACGGCTCAGGCATTGATGCTGATCTTCCTCAAGTTTCGCGATCTGGCCTGGGGCGCTGAGGGCACCACCATCCCGAACCTCGGCAACGCGCCGCTGATGATGCAATTCGACACAAAGGCGGCATATTACTACGTTGCGCTCGGCCTGCTCGCGATTGGGCTGGCGATCACCTATATGATCGAGCGATCCTGGATGGGGTATTACCTCGTCGCAATCGGCGAAGATGAAGACGCGGCCGAAGCGATCGGCGTCAACGCGCCGCGGATTAAGCGCGACATCTACCTGATCAGCTCCTTTCTCACGGCTCTCGCCGGCACGTTTTACACGCAATACATTTACTTCATCGATCCCGCGACCGCGTTCAGCTTCAACATCTCGATCGAGGCAGCACTGGTATCGATCGTCGGCGGGATCGGGACATTGTGGGGTCCCGTGATCGGCACCGTCTTGCTGGAAACGACATCTACCCTGCTCCAGAGCTGGCTCGGCGGTTCGATCGGCGGCGTGCAACTGACCGTGTACAGCCTGATCCTCATGGCGGTGATCCTTTGGCGGCCGACCGGATTGATGGGAATGATGAGCGAGGCCTGGCAGCGCTACGTCAGCAGCAAACCGGCGCGAGCGTAAGGACATCCCCCATGGCAGAAGCGCTCGTTATCCGTGGTCTCAGCAAGCGGTTCGGTGGTCTGCGCGCCGTCCAGGACGTCAGCTTTACCGTGCAGGAAAACGAAACCGTCGCGCTTATCGGGCCTAACGGCGCAGGCAAGACGACGAGCTTCAACCTCATTACCGGATTTCAGCGGCCTGACTCGGGTTCGGTTTCGGCCTATGGGCGCGAGATCGTGGGCCTGAAGCCCCACGACATCTGCGCGCACGGCCTGGCGCGCACGTTTCAGGTTGCCAAGCCGTTTGGCGCCATGACCGTACTGGCAAATGTCATGACCGGGGCGTTCCTGCGCAACAAGCACGCTGCCGTGGCGCGCGAGAAGGCCCGCGAGGCTATCGAGTTCGTCGGCCTCTCGGCGAAAGAGCAAACCGCGGCGAAGGACCTGACCACCATCGATCAGCGACGGCTGGAAATGGCGCGTGCGTTGGCGACGGACCCTCGCCTCCTACTGCTCGATGAAGTCATGGCCGGGCTTAACCCGTCCGAGATCGACCAGGCGGTCGCGCTGGTCGGAAAGCTGTCCAAACGCGGGCTGACGATCGTCATCGTCGAGCATGTGATGCGCGCCATCATGGCGGTCGCCCGCCACATCGTGGTGCTCGATCACGGACAGAAGATCGCCGAAGGCTCGCCCAGGGAGATCGTGGAAAATCCGGAAGTCATCCGTGCCTATCTGGGCTCGTACGTACACCCGCCGACACCGGGAGAGACCTAGTGCTCAAGTTAGAGCGAGTCAGCGCCAGTTACGGATCGGTGCCTGCCATCTCCAATGTCAGCATCGAAATCGCTGAAGGCGAAGCCGTCGGCCTGTTAGGGGCGAACGGAGCCGGCAAGAGCACCACGTTGCGCGTGATCTCGGGCCTCGTGAAGCTGACGTCCGGCACCATCACATTCGCAGGCACAAATCTCGCGTCGCTTCCGCCGCACAGGATCCCGGAATTGGGAATCGCCCATGTGCCGGAGGGACGCCAGGTATTTCCCGAAATGACGGTGCAGGAAAATCTCGAGATCGGCGCTTACGTGCCGAAGGCAAAGGCCGAACGTAGCCGCACGCTCGATCTGGTTTACAGCATTTTCCCGCGACTGGCCGACCGCAAGAGGCAACTTGCGGGCACCATGAGCGGCGGCGAGCAGCAAATGCTCGCGGTGGGCCGCGGCCTGATGCTCAAACCCCGGCTTCTGATGCTCGACGAACCGTCGCTTGGCCTTGCCCCCGTCATGACCGACGTGACGTTCGAGAAGATCGGCGAAATTCACAAGATGGGCACGGCGATTCTGCTGGTTGAGCAGAACGTCAGCCGCGCGCTGTCGCTGGTGCGGCGAGCCTACGTGCTGGAAAGCGGCAATGTGATCATGCACGGCACCAGCGCGGAGCTGGCCGATAACAAGCAGGTCCAGGCGGCGTATCTCGGGATTTAGGGCGCTCCGCGCATGCCGAGACGCGACTTACGATATCTCGACGTCGTCCCCGCTGCGCGAGGTGCCGTACCCTATTCCCTCTCCCTTGCGGGGAAGGGTCAGGGAGGGGGTAAGCCGCAGAAACCGAAGCTCGCGATACCCTCCTCCAACTTTCCCCCGCAAGGGGGAGACGTTTCGCATCGGCCCAGAATAGCATTTCTTCTCTAACTGACCGCCGTCCGCTTCGGCTCGACGATCTCGAACATTCGCGGAAATTCATCCATCAGCGCCATCAACTCGGCAAGGCGCACCGGATTGCCGCTGACCTTGATTTTTCCGTTTCCGACGGCTTCCGGAAACGTCGTCTGTTTCGCGATCACCTCGTCGAGCGTGCCGCGCGGCAACGTAAAGCTGGCGTCCGCTGTGGCCGTTTGCGCGCCTTCGACATAAGTCAGCGCGCAGTTCTCCAGTGTGAGAATAAAGCGCTCGTTGGTGTCGGTGAAAGTCCAGTTGAGCACGATGTGCTTGCCTTCGGCCTTGGGCCCGTTGAGCCGGACTCCGAGAACGTCCCAAAGCTGCCCGGTGCGCAATGCCGCGAGCGTTTCACGCGGCATCGGCGGCCGCGGCGACGCCTTCGGCATGCCCAGCCGCAACTCCTGCGCGCCGAACAGATAGGCGTTGCGCCAGGTCGCGCTCTCCGATGCATAGCCGAGCTGCTCGAAGGTATCGGCGAGCAGCGCGCGGGCGGCCTGATTGTCGGGGTCGGCGAACACCAGATGGCTGACGGCTTGCGCAACGAAGCGGAATTCGCCTCTGGCGAAATCCTTCGCCGCGCGCGCCAGGATCGCGTCGGCGCCGCCCATGTATTCGACATATTTCTTTCCGGCCTCGACCGGCGGGAGCGGATCGAGATTGACCGGATTGGCGTCGTACCAGCCGAGATATTTCTGATAGATCGCCTTCACATTGTGCCGGATGTGGCCGTAATAGCCTCGCGCATGCCACGCGCCGTCGAGGCTCGCCGGCAGCCTGATCGTCTCCGCGATCTCGGTGGCCGTGAGCCCGTGATTCATCAGGCGGATAGTCTGGTCATGGGCGAATTTATAGAGGTCGCGCTGCTGGCGGATCATGGTGTCGATACGCTCACGGCCCCAGACCGGCCAGTGGTGCTGGCCGCACATCGCGTCGGCCTTGCCGCCCCACATGTGGGACGCCTCGTTAAGGTATTTCGACCAGGCCAGCGCGTCGCGCACATCGGCGCCGCGGAACGGAAGCAGGTTATGAAAATTGTGCGTGCAGTTTTCCGCCAGGTTCAAGAGCTTGTAGCGCGGGACGTAGAAATGCATTTCCGCCGGCGCCTCGGAGTTCGGCGCCATCTGGAATTCGAATTCGAGCCCGTCGATGGTGCGCTTGTCGCCCGTTTCCATAATGAGATCGGTCGGACGCAACAGCGCAACCGACCCCGCCGCCATCGACTTGCCAAGTCCGCAATCGACCTGCCCTCGCGGGCCCTTTGCCAGGAACGGTCCAAATTGATATTGCGCGCGCCGCAGCATCGCCGGGCCGGCGATGATGTTTTCCGAAACCGCATGCTCCATGAACAGATTGGGCGCGATGATCGGAACGCGACCGCTCGGCAGCGTCGCATCATCGAGTACGCCACGCGCGCCGCCCCAATGGTCCGTATGGGTGTGGGTAAAGATGACAGCGGCCACCGGGCGTCGGCCGCGGTGCTGGAAATAGAGTTCCATCGCCGCGCGCGCGCCTTCGATCGAAGTCAGGGTGTCCACCACAATCACGCCGCTGTCGCCTTCGACCAGCGTCATGTTGGCAATGTCCAGCCCCCTGACCTGATAGACGCCAGGGACTACCTCGAAAAGCCCGTGGTTCATGTTGAGGCGCGACTGCCGCCACAAACTCGGATCAACTGTCGGGGGGGCTTCCGCCTCTGAAAGGAAGCCGTAGGGCTCCAGGCTCCAGACTACCCTGCCCTGCGCGGAAGCGACTCGTGCATTTTCCAGCGTGCCCAGAAAGCCGCGCGATGCTTCGTCGAAATCCCTTGTGTCGGAAAACGGTAGCGCTTTCAGCGTCGCTGCGTGCCGAGCGACGACCGGTGCCGAGGCGGCCTTGGGTGTTTCCTTGGGTGCTTCACTAATGCCGGCTTGGGTCATGTTGTTGTCCTCCCTCACTCGTCACGAAAGATAAAATTCAAAAAATCCGGTCATGCGGGACGCGCCGCGAGATACGGAGAGTCTGCGATCGACCAGGAAGGCATCGCCTCCATGCGGAATATCTGCCGCAGGTGCACCTCGTCCGGGCCGTCTCCAATCCGGAGCAGGCGTCCCCAGGCCAGCGCCTGATGGATCGGCGTATCGTCGGATCCTCCCATGGCGCCGAACACCTGCATGGCGCGGTCGGCGATCCGCTGCAGCATGGCGGGAACGACGACTTTGATCAACGACACATCGCGCCAGGCGCCGTGGTGACCGGCCTGATCGAGCCGCCACGCACAGCGATAGGCCAGCAGGCGGGCCTGCTCAAGTTCGACACGGGATTCAGCGATCCAGCGCTGCACGGTGTCGTATTGAATCACCGTGCGCCCAAAGGCGGAGCGCTCCGCCGATCGCACCATCATGAGTTCGATCAGGAGTTCACACAACCCGATCGAGCGCATGCAATGGTGAATTCGCGCAGGCCCAAGGCGGACCTGCGCCACCTTGAAGCCTTCGCCCTCTTCTCCGAGCAGATTCGATCTGGGTATGCGGACGTTATCAAAGGCGAGTTCGCCGATGGGAGCAACGTGATCCTCACAACCCATCCAGCGAAGCGACCTGACTAGGCGGACGCCGGGCGCTTTCATCGGCACGATGACACAGGAATGGCGACGGGTTCGGTCTGCGTCCGAATTGGTAACACCCATGACGATCAGGAAGCTGCATCGCGGATGTGCGGCGCCGGTGATGAACCACTTGCGCCCGTTGATAACGTAGTCGTCACGATCGCGGACAATGCTGGTGGCGATATTGGTCGCGTCCGAGGAGGCCACATCCGGCTCGGTCATCCCGAAGGCCGAACGGGTCTCGGCCTCGAGAAGAGGCCGCAGCCAGCGCTGCTTCTGCTCTGCAGTCGCGCAGTTCTGCAGCGCGATCATGTTGGGAACGTCGGGCGCCTGACAATTGAAAACCTCGGGCGCCCAGAACAGCCGTCCCATGATCTCGGCGAGAGGCGCATATTCGAGATTCGAAAGACGCGTCCCCGGCTCGTCGGTTGCGAGTTCGGGAAGCCCGAGATTCCATAATCCCGCCGTCCTCGCCTTCTGCTGGAGGTCGCTCATGAAGGGCGCGGTTTCGCGATGCATCGCAGTGTGTTCGACCCAGGCGCGATGGCGCGGAAGCACCTCCTGGTCGAAAAACGCCTGAAGCTTCTTGCGCCACTGTTCCGATCGTGCGGATAGATCGAAATCCATACTGCCTCCCCCTTTGAAAGGCGGTATCTAAACGTATGTCGAAACGAATTGCAAATATGTTCCGATATCTTGACAAAATTAGATATTCTGTACAATATTTGGCATGGGTTCTACTCTCCCTCAGGGCATTTCGGCTGCTTCCCGATCCAGAATGACGGGAGATCAAAGCGACCCGTCGTTCGCGACGACGCTCGCGCATGGGCTCGACGTGCTTGCCGCCTTCCGCAACAGCAACGGCTCCTTGTCGAACGCCGATCTCGCGCTGCACACGGGTCTGTCGCGACCGACGGTGTCACGGCTGACATACACGTTGGCGCAGCTTGGTTATCTCAAGCGCGATGCGAAAGGACGCTTCGAGCTCGGTCTTGGCATATTGGCTGCCGCCTACCCCGTGCTGTCAGCTCTGAAGGTCCGGCAAATGGCGCGCCCGTTGATGCGTGACTTCGCCGCCTACGCCGGCGGCACCGTATCCATTGCGATGCCTTTCGGTCTCGACTTCATCTATGTCGAAACCCTGCGCACCACCGATGCCGTGCCGCACGTTCCCGACGTCGGCTTTACTGGAACACTGGCGACCACCGCCGTGGGCCGCACGCTGCTGTCGCTCTTCACCAAGGATGAACTGCAACGTTATGTGCAAGCCGTGAAGTCGGAGCGCCCGGATGAATTGAAGTACGTTCAGAAGCGGACGCTGCCCGACATCGAGCTCTGCCGGGAACGAGGGTTCGCGGTTTCGCTTGGTGAATGGCGGCGGGAGATCTTCGGCGTCGCGGCGCCGCTTTATCGTACGCCGGCGGGTGACTGCCTCTCTGTGAATTGCGGCATTCCCTCGTTTCGCTTCAGCGCCGAGCAAATCGAGCGCGAATGCGGACCGCGCATTCTCGGCCTCGCTCGCAGCATTCGCTCGCTTGTTGATAACACTTAGGGTAAGGCTGCGCCAATTCCGAAAGCGCGATGCATCGCGCTTCATCGGCTGGATCGGTACAAGGCGCATCGCCAGAACGATGTCGCAACGCTGGGAGGGATGAGAATGAGCGGACTAAGAGCCCTTGGCCTTGCCGCAAGCGCAGCCGCGATGTTGCTCGGCAGCGGTCCATGCGCGCAGGCGCAGAGCAATTATCCGAACCGGCCTATCCACATCGTCGTGCCCTATCCCGCCGGCGGCATCGTCGACATCGTCGCCCGCGCCGTGACCGAGCAGATCGGCCGCGACTGGAAGCAAACCGTTGTCGTGGAAGCGAGGCCCGGCGCCAATGGCAACATCGGCACCGCCGCGGTCGCAAGAAGCGATCCCGACGGCTACACTTGGCTGGTCACGGGACCCGCGGTTCTGGTCAACCCCACCCTGTACAAGGATGCCGGCTGGGACGTGATGAAAAGCTTCAAGTGCGTCGGCCTCGCGATCTGGAATCAAAGCGTGGCCGTCGTAAATCCCTCGATGCCGGCCAAAACCCTGGCTGAATTCGTGGCGCTGGCGCGGAACAAGCCCGGCCAGCTCAATTTCGGCAATCCCGGCACCGGTTCATCGATCGATTTGACCGCTCAGAAGCTGTTCCAGGTCGCCGACATCAAGCTGACCAACATCGGCTACAAGGGCCAGCCTCCGGCGTTGATCGATCTGATGACCAACCTGATGAACTTTGAAATCGTTTCTCTTGCACTCGCTCTGCCTCATATCAAGCAAGGCACCATAAAGCCTCTCGCGGTCTTCACCGAGAAACGCGTTGCGGATCTTCCTGACGTGCCGACAATCGCCGAGGCCGGATACGCGGAAGCGTCCTATGTCTCCTGGTACGGCATCTATGTACCGGCAGCGACACCGGATGCGATCGTCGAAAAAATTCATGAGGCTATCAACACGGCGCTGCAAAATCCCGACGTTCAACGCCAGCTTTCCGTCGCCGACATACCGGGTAAGCCGATGGCGCTGAATGAACTCGCAGCGCTCATGAAAGCCGACTACGAGAAATTAACGACGGTCGTCAAAGCTTCCGGCATGACGCCGCAGTGACGCGGCATCATTATCGCGGAACGCGGATTCCTACTGCATACCGAGCACGGTCGGGAGCCAAAGAGACAGACCGGGCCAGTACGTCACGATTACCAGAAACACAAGCATGGTTAGGAGCCACGGCCACACCGCGATGGTCAGTTCAGTGATGCCCATTTTAGCTATTCCGGACGCGACATAGAGATTCAACCCGACCGGCGGGTGACACAGGCCGACTTCCATGTTCACCGTCATGAGAATACCAAAGTGTATGGGATCGATCCCAAGCTTCACCGCAACGGGAAAAAGAATTGGCGCCATGATCAGAATGATGGACGACGGCTCCATCACGTTCCCAGCCATCAGCAACAGCAAATTGACGATCAGCAGGAACCCGATCCAGCCGAATCCCTGATCTATCATCCATTGTGCCAACGCATGCGGGATATTCTCATAAGTCATCAGGAACGAGAACAGCACGGCGTTGGTAATGATGTAGAGCAGCATCGCGCTGAGATTGGCGGAAGACAGCAACACCCGCGGCACATCCCGAAGCTTCAAATCCTTGTAAATGAAAACCGCGACGACAAAGGCGTATACGGCGCTGACAGCGGCGGCTTCCGTCGGGGTAAAGAGCCCGCTGTAAATGCCGCCGATAACGATGACAATCAGCAGCAGACCCCAGATCGATTGGCGGAAAGCATTTAGGCGCTCCGCGAGCGTCGCTTTCGGCATGCGTGGATAATCGTTGCGCCAGGCGCGGTACCAGGTGGTCGCGCCAAGCATGCTGGCAAGCGCAACGCCCGGCACGATGCCGGCCATGAAAAGTTTTCCAACCGACGTGTTGGTCGAGACCGCGAACAGAACCATCGGGATCGACGGTGGAATTAGAATACCCAGCGAGCCGGACGTGGTTATGACGCCGGCGCCGAAGCGTTTCGGAAATCCCTGTGCCACCATGGCCGGCAGGATCACCGATCCGATCGCGACGACTGTCGCCGGTGATGAGCCGGAAATCGCGGCAAACAGCGCGCAGGCAACCACGGCAGCCAGCGCGAGACCGCCGTACCAATGGCCGACCATCGAGGTTGCGAACGCAATCATGCGGCGGGCGACGCCACCATGGGTAAGGAAATTGCCGGCGAGAATGAAGAACGGGATCGCCATGATCTCGAAGCTTTCGATACCCGTGAACAGCTTCAACGCAACCGATTCAGTCCGTACGTCGGTTAGCGTGAACATGAAGCTCAGCACCGTGAGCCCGAGCGCGATCGATATCGGCATGCCCGTCAGCATCAGCGCAAGCAGCAGCGCGAACACGATTGCCACCCGCACGCCCTGCGGCAGTTCGATAAGCCCGCCGGCGTGGGCGAAGCAAACCGCCACGATCAGGATCGGCAGCAGGATGATGATCCAGCCGAGCGGGCTTCTGTCGTCTTTCTCCTTCTCGCGCGGCATGACTTCGGCAGGATGCAGCGCATCGACCTCGACGCCGTCGATCCGGCTGGCATCGTGATGCGGAAGCTCACCGGTCCGGTAGAACGACCACGCCACCTGGAGAAAACGGAAGCACATCAGGCTCGAGCCGAGCGGGATGGCCAGATAGACGATCCACATCGGCGCTTCGAGATCGTTGGACTGCTGGCCGGTGTGCCACATCTGGCTGACGAATGAGGCGCCAAAGGCCGCTACGACGCTCGTGAAGAACGCTCCGCACAACAGGCTGAACATAATCACACGCCGGCGAGAGCCGGCGGGCAAGATATTGACGAGCACATCGACGCCGACATGGATACCGGTGCGCACACCATAAGCCGCGCCGAATTTTGCCATCCAGATGAACATGTAGATGCAGAGCTCTTGCGCCCATGACACATCCACCGCCGCAAGCCACAGGAATATGGTTTTCAGACACGCCGCAAGGAGCGTGAAGCCGTGCGCGGTCGCCCATTTGGAAATGTCGATCGACAGGCCCGTGCCGTAGCGATGCAGAACCGCGAGAAAAATCAGCACGGTTGCCGCGGTGATGAGAGCAGCGATCAGCCATTCCTCAAGATGATCGAGCGCACGCAACAGCACGTTTTCCCCGGGAATCAGTTCGGGCCGGGAGCCCGCGGGGTCCCGGTCGCTTGTTGCCGTTTGCTGAGAGCTGATCTTGGTCAATTCATCTCAATGTGAAGCTCTTTGGCCACGAGATCGAGTACTTCACCGCCGACGCGCCCCCTCGCCCACTTGTACGTCGGCTGCATCGCCGCCTGCCAGGCCTTGCGCTGATCGTCGGTCAGGTAGTGCAACGTTGTTTTGCCCGACTTCTTGATGTCGGCCAGCGCATCCTCGTTTTCCTTGACCGCAATCGAGTTGGTAAAGTCGGTCGCCTCTGCCATGGCCTTGTCGAGCTGGGTGCGAATATCCGGCGGCAACCCGTTCCAGAACTTCGAGTTCACGATGACGGCGTATTGCAGGTGAGCATGATAGGAAACCGTGATGTCCTTCTGCACTTCATAAAACTTCTGCGTCAGGTAGTTGGAAGGGGTATTTTCGCAGGCGTCGACCACACCGGTCTGCAGGGCCTGATAAACTTCCGAGAAAGCCATGATCTGCGGGATCGAGCCGATGTCGCGGAAATACCGATCAGCAATCTTGGACCCGGAGATACGAACCTTGAGACCCTGGAAATCGGCCGGAATCAATAGCGGCCGGTTGGCCGAGGTCATGTGGAAGCCGTTGGTCCAATAGCCGAGGCCGCTGATGCCTTTGGCCTCGAGCTTCTGGAACAACCATTTGCCGACCGGCCCCTTCATGGCCTTGTCGTAGGTCTCTTCATCCTTGAACAACCAGGGCAAATCGAGCGCCTCGAATTCCTTTATGCCGAGCGGCGCAAATTTCGCGGTCGACGGCGCAAGTATCTGCACCGAGCCGAGTTGCAGCGCCTCGATTTCTTCCTTGTCCTTGAACAGCTGCGAGTTCGGATAGACCTCAACCTTGACCTTGCCGTCGGTGTACTTCTCGGCGAGTTCCTTGAATTTGAGCGCGCCCTTGCCCTTCGGCGTATCGTTGGCGACGACATGACTGAATTTGACGATGATCGGCCCCTGGGCAAAGGCGGCGCCCGGAGCGACGAAAACGGCGGCAGCGATTCCCGCCAAAATCAGCTTGCGCATGAAATCTCCTTCCCAATTGACACGGAAATCGGCCTTTTTTGGCTTTCCTGCCGTCAGTAGTGGCAGCAAGCTATTATCAGAACAACTAGACCAAAGCCGAATTGGCGGCCTGGCTTCGGCTCGAATGATGGTTGTATAGACAGATTTTCTACCGGGCTCCAGCCGACTCGCCCGGTACAAATGTCGCACCGTCTCGCGCGCGTCGGCGTCAGGCCTTGCGCTGAGCCACTATGAACAGCCGCCGGAACGGGAATAGCGTTTGGCCCGCTGAATTCCGCGGGTAGGCTCTCGCCACGCGCTCGCCATAGGCAGCCTCGAAGGCTGCTTTGTCGTCGCCTTGCAGCGTGTCCAGATATCGCGTCAACCAAGTGCCCTTGGTCCATTCCTTGACCGGATTATCGCCTTCCAGGATCTGCAGATACTCCGTCTCCCAGATGTCGATATTTTCGGACCGCGGGGCCAGGAGGCTGTGATAAAATCCGGGCTCCTCGACCGGCGGTGGCGTTACGAGATGCTTCAGTTGACTGCGCCATGGTCCGTTCAGGGCTGTTTCCGCGATCAACAAATGCGAAGGCGCACTGAAATTGCGCGGCATCTGCACTGCAAGGATACCGCCGGGCTCGACTTTTTCCATCAGTGAAGGAAAAAGTCTTTTATGGTCGGACAGCCAGTGCAGCGCCGCGTTGGAGTAAATGACGTCGTATTTGTGCGCGGGCTTCCATGACCCCAAATCCTGATGCAGCCATTCGACCTCCGGTGCTGCCTTTTTTCCGGCGGCGACCATTTCGGCCGAGCCTTCGACGCCAGCCACAACCGCGTCCGGCCATCTTTCCTTGATCAATTTGGTGACGTTGCCGGCACCGGCGCCGAGGTCGGCAACACGGCGGACCGGGAAATCCGGAATGCGCATCAGAAGATCGACCGCGGGTCTTAATCTATGTCCGGAAAATTTCAGATATTGCTGCGGATTCCATACCATCGTTTTTTCTTCTTCCTTTGAACGGCAGCAGAGGTAATACACTATGGCGCTCGCCGGCCAAATCCATCCTAACATGCGTGCATGTTGTTAATAGAAAGAAAGTCTTCAAACATGGACCTTGACCTCAAGTCCAAGACCGCCGTCGTGAGCGGAGCCAGCATCGGGATCGGCCGCGCCATAGCAAAGGGGCTCGCGCTGGAGGGGGTACGTGTCGTCGCTGTAGCGAGGCGGGCTGATCTACTTGAGAAGCTTGCTCAAGAAGTCCAGGCCGCGGGCGGCGCCGCCGTAACCCCGGTAACGCAAGACATCATGCAGGAAGATGCTGCAAAAAAGCTTGCAGCCGCCGCGATCGCCGCACTGGGTCATGTCGATATATTGGTCAACAACGCCGGTGGCAGCCGGCCTTTACCGGTGGACGCGCCCGACAGCGATTGGGATGAAGCCATTTCGCTGAATTTTACCCGTTATCGGCAGGTCACTCACGCCCTATTACCGCAAATGATCGCCCGCCAATGGGGACGCGTCATCAACATCACCGGCAAATCCGAACCGGAGGGACTCAACGCCGCATTTGCAGCGAAGGCTGCGGTTCATGCCTGGGCGAAGGGGCTGTCTCGCGAGATCGGACGACACGGCATCACGGTCAATTGCATTCCGCCCGGCCGAATCATGAGCGAGCAAATCCGTCGCAACTATCCGGAAGATTATCGAAAACATTTTGCCGAGGAAGAGATTCCGGTGGGCTATTGGGGCGAGCCCGAGGATCTCGCCGTGCTTGCCGTATTCCTGGCATCGCCGTTGGCACGCTACATTTCCGGTACGGTGATTCCCGTTGACGGTGGACTTCGCCGATATCAGTTCTAGAAAGGCGACTTGTGTAACCGACCGCATGTTCTTGCAACTGAATATTCAGATCGAAATGCGCGGACGCCGCCCGCAGCACGCTTGACGCCGCGGCTGAAATCTCCGGCCCAATCCCGTCACCCGGCAGAATAACGATAGCCAGGATGGTCCCCTGAGCCCGGTGTTGCCGTTAATCGTAAGACGATGGCCCCGTATCACGGTACGCCCAGCAACCCTCCCGCGGCAGAGAAACTGACGTTTCGACTCCGACCTGATGGCGCGCTGCCGTGCCGAGCTCGAGTACCTCCAGTCGCCGGCCGAACAGGTCGATGTCGTAGACGGTCTGTGTGCCTTGATAGCGGCGATCGACGACCCGGGCCGGAAATATATTGACGCCATCTTGCTTGCCAATCGCGATGTTTTCCGGGCGCAATGCGACACGCACCTTGTCACCCAAATTCAACGCGTGCAGCAGCGCCACCTCTCCTCGCCGTCCATCGCCGAAGTCGACCACACCAAACCCGCCGCTGCGTTCGACCAATGTGCCGATGAGTTCGTTGGTGGCGCCGGTGAAATTGGCAACGAACAAATCGGCCGGCCGATTATAAATTTCGTCCGGTGAACCTATCTGCAGCAGCTTGCCGTCGCGCATCACGCCGATGCGATCGCCGAGCACGACCGCCTCGGCCTGGTCGTGCGTAACGTAAAGCGCGGTCATGCCGGTCTGCTTGAGGATGACGCGGAGATCATCGCGCAGCCGCAGGCGCAGCTTGGCATCGAGGTTGGACAAGGGCTCGTCAAGCAACAGGAGCTGCGGCCGATAGACGATGCTGCGCGCCAGCGCGACGCGCTGCATCTGACCGCCCGACAACGCCACCACCGGCCGGTCGGCATATTCCGACAGGCCGACCAGTTCCAGCACCTCGTCGACCTTGCGGCCGGCATCGGCGCGCGCGATTTTGCGGTGTTTGAGCGGATAGATCACATTCTGCCGTACGGTCATATGCGGCCAGACCGCGTAGGACTGAAACACCATGCCGAGGTCGCGCAGCCGTGGCGGCACGAGAATGCCGCGTTCGGGTGACGACACCACGTGCCCGGCAATGCTGATTTCGCCCGATGTCGGGTGCTCGAGGCCGGCAACGCAGCGCAAAGTCGTGGTCTTGCCGCAGCCCGAGGGTCCCAGCAGAACCACGATCTCGCCGGCCGGCACGGCAAAGCTTAGACCGTCGATGGCCGGCCGGCCGATCGAAAACTGCTTGCGCAGGTCAGCAACTTCGAGCGTCGCCATCATGATTTCAGCAGCTTCATGGACGCATCTGTCACTGACGATAGCCGAAGGTTTTGTCCCATTCGGCGACCCAAGGCCCGTGCAGTTTCACGTACTCGTCAAACTTCGGAAACCAGACCTTGACCACCTTGGGATCAAAGCCTTCGGGATAGACCGGCGCAACCTTGAGCGAGGTCAGGTTGCCGAGTTCCTTGATCATGAAGGTCTGCCCCTCTTTTGACAGGCACCAGTTGAGGAACAGTTTCGCGGCGTTGGGATGCGCGGCGGTCTTCGGAATTCCCGAAGCATAGGGATTGACCGGTGCGCCTTCGGGCGGGAAGAAAATCTTGATCGGCGCGCCGTCTTTCTGCTTCGGGTAAATCGCATTGTAGAGCAAGGGGCCCATCGCGACTTCGCCGCGTACCATCGAATCTGCCATCGGCGCACCCGACGGATAGAGGATCGGATGGGTCCCAGCCTGCTTCGCCCAGTAATCCTCGCCGAGCACCTGACGCTCGAACATGATGCGGGTCCAGGTGGTGCCGCCGGACTGAGCGAACACCTGTCCGGTCATCTTGTCGTATTGGGGCTTGGTCAGATCCATCCAGGTCTTCGGCGGCTCTTTTACCAGTTCGGTATTATAGGCGATCGACCAGACCAGCGTTGCGCGGGGCCACAGCCTGGGCGAAATCTGCGCATCGGGATTGTAGTCGGCGGCATTTGGCGGCGCGTAATCCTGGAACATGTCGACCAGGTCCGCCATCAGTGCACGATCGGAATGATCGACTACATCCGCGATCAGCTTGCCGGCCGCGGCTTCGGTCTTCACGCGGGTGATAAGCTGTCCACCCGGCGCGCGAACCATCTCGACCTTGATTTGCGGGAAACGCTTGTTGAATTCCTTGATGACCTGTTGTTCGACTTCGGCGAAATTCGCGGTGTAATAGACCAGTTTGCCTTCCGTCTTGGCCGCCGCGACCAACTCGGGCGAACCGAATTCCTGCTGCGCCGTTGCAGATGCGCCGCTCAGCGCGATACCGAGACCGGCGACGCCAGCCATGGTTACGATCCTGGCAACGATTTTTTTGTTCATAGCCAATCTTCTCCTGATTTCATAATTTTATCCAGTGCGGGCAACACTGCCCTGAGCTGCCCCTCGCGACAGCCAGTTCGCGCCGCCGATCAAAACCCCGAGCAAAACAGTCTGCACCAGACTGAACGCGGCGGTCTTTCCGAGATTTCCGCCCTCGTAATAATCGAGCAGCAGTACCGACATCACCATGGTGTTGCTGGTGTAAAGAAACAGCGACGAGCCCAGTTCGCGGATCGCCAGCACGAACAGCAGCGTCATGGCGGCGAAAACGCCCGGCCTCGCCAGCGGCAGCACAATGGTTCTGATCGTGCCGAGCATGCCTTTGCCGCAAACCCAGGCGGCTTCCTCAAGCTCACGATGGATTTGCAGAAACGAGGTCGACAACGCCTTGACCGTATCCGGCATGAAGCGCGCGATGAAAGCCAGCGCAAGAATCCAGATGGTGCCATAGAGCCCGCCGGGAATGCCGATCCAGGCCCACAGATAGGCAACACCGATCACCAGGCCGGGAATCGCCACCGGCAAGGTCGACACCAGATCTATGCTGCGCCGGCCTGCCACACGGGTGCGATGAATCGTGTAACCGATCGCAAAGGCGAGCGTGCCGCCGACCGCGGCGGTGACGATACCGACCTCGACCGTATTGTAGATCGAGTTCATGGTCAGCGGGTTGTCGAAGATGCTGTGGAAATGTATCAGCGAATATTGACGCATGTCGAACAGGCTGGCGGCATCGCGGATGAACATGAATTTGCGGAACGCCGCCACAATCAATGCGAGCGTCGGCAGCACCACTACCACCAGCAGATAGACGACGCCGAGCCCGAATGTGAACCAGCGCCAGGGCCCGAGATCGAGATTGCGCGGACGGAACGCTTTGCCGGCGACGGTGGTGTAGCTGCGCCCGCTCAGCACTGTTTGCTGCAGAAAGACCAGCAAGCCCGTGACCCCCATCAGAATAATGGCGACGGCGGCAGCGGTGTTGTAGAGCGGCGGCGACCAGTTGGTGAGCTTGAAGATATAAGTCGTCAGCACGCTGATATTGATAGGCGCGCCCAATACCGCCGGAATGCCGTAAATGCCGAGCATCACAATGAACGACAGCAGCATGCCGGAAACGATCGCCGGCATGATCAGCGGAAACGTCACCGAGAACAATGTCGCGAACGCGCTGGCGCCGGAAATTTCCGCGGCCTCTTCCAAACTTGGGTCCATGTTACGCAGCGCCGAGGAGGTAAACATGTAGACATATGGCGCGTAATAAATGCCGAATACGAAGACCAATCCCCACAATGAATAGAAATCCACGCGCCAATCGAGATGCGCCCATTTGAACATGGTATTGATGAGGCCCGTCTTCGGCGAACCGAGGATGGTCCATGCGACGCCCGCAACCAATGGCGGCGCGAACAGCGGCAGGATGCTGGCTGCGGCGATGAATCCCTTGAACGGCGTATTGGTGCGTACGACGATCCAGGAAAACGCCAACCCAATCACCACCGCGATCAAGGTGCCGCCGCCGCAGGCGATGAGCGTATTGAATAGCGCCTCGGCGACGTTCGGGTTGGCCAGCACGACGAGGAAGTTGGCGATCGACAGGTGGCGCAGGCTGAAGCCCTCGACCACCGGATTGGTGTCGGTCAGGGCGCCGAGCAGCAGAGTAAGGACCGGGTAGATAACCAGAAAGGTCAGGATCGCCAGCAATAGCGCAACCCACAAGCCTGGCATAACGCGCCGGCGAATGCCCTCAATGCCGCTGCGCGTGACCTCGGTGCGCCGGCCCGCCTGTCCGTTCAATGCGTCTTCCCCTCGCCGCGACCCTTCCTTATTCATTATTGTGGTCGCATCGGCCCGCCAGCTTAAGTGATCGCGCCGCAGGCGGAAAGGTAGCAGAAAGTCGGTCGGTCGTCCGCAGGTCATCCCGGAGCGGGTCATCACGGACATGCGGCATTGCACAATGCGTGATCAACGCGATCCACGTCGATGAATCTCATCTGCAGAAACCGCAGCAGACCTTCGCCAGCCTCGTCAAGCGCGATATCGCGATGGGGGAGGAAGTGGCCGATCGAGCCAAGGTTGAAATTGAGGTAGAATGCCTCCTATGAAGACGCCGCCAAAATCCGATGCGCGTGCTACCGCGCCAGAAAAGTCAGCAGCGGACAGTACCCGCAAGCTCGAGAACGGCTTCGGCGATCGCACGGACGTGCTGTGCCTGTTGTCCGCAACCAAGTAACAAACTTCTGATTTGCATCGACAGGAATTCCGTCCAGCAGAAAACCAGTAACGTCCAGCCACGCCCCGTAACCGCGCTATCGCTGCGGGATCGCTTGCAATCGCGATCAAAGGGAGCGAACATCTGCGGCAAAAGAACGAATAAAGAGTAGTCGGGATGGGAATCAGGAGCCTCGGGCAGCAGGGAATCGTATTTGCGGTCTTTGCGGCGCTTTTTGTCGTATTCACGCTTATCCTGCCGGGCTTTCTTACTACTGCGAATATGCTGACGTTGCTGCAAAATGTGGCGGTGCTTGGCATCCTGGGTCTCGCGATGGCGATCGTCGTGATCGGGCGCGGCATCGATATCTCGCTGATCGCTGCTTTGGCCGTGCCACCCGGTCTCGTCCTTCAGATGGTCCAGGACGGTCACTCGCTCCCGATCTCACTCGCCGCGGCCTTTGCATTGACGGCGGCGTTCGGACTCGTGAACGGATGGCTCATCGCTTATGCCGAGGTGCCATCCCTGTTCACGACATTGGCGTCCGGATTGTTTCTCGCCGGTCTCGGCCAGGCGGCGCTTTTCAAACTCGATGTCGTGCAGTGGAGCCCGGGGCTCGACGGATTCGAACGGCTCGGACAAGGTAATCTGCTGGGCATACCAATGCCGATCGTCATGTTCGCACTTTCGTGCATCGCGGTGGCTTTCCTGCTGCGACAGACACGGATCGGCGCCTACATCTACGCGATCGGCGACAATCCCAACGGCGCGCGGGTCACCGGTATTCCCACCCGTCCAATCATCGTGCTGCAATATGTCATGGCGGCGATGATCGGCTGTGGGGCCGGTCTCATCCTTGCTGCGTCGGTCAACAGCATGCCGACGCGCATATTCAATTCGACGCTGATTTACGACGTGATTTTGGTGGTCGTACTCGGCGGCATTGGATTGTCGGGCGGACGCGGCGGCGTGATCAATGTCGTCATTGGAACGCTTCTGATCGGCACCATGCTCAATGGAATGACGATCATGGATGTCTCCTATTCCGGCCAGAACCTCATAAAGGGCGTAGTGCTTTTGGTTGCGGTGATCGCGGATTCCTTCCTGAACCCGCGCAACGAGGAGACGGCCCAACAAGGCGACATCTAGACGACTGCGTAACATTCCGAACACAAAAGGAGACCGTATGACAATATCTGGACGGACGACACTCAAGACCATGCTCGCGATCGGTCTGATCGCGGCGGCGGCCCCGCCCGCGCTCGCGCAGAAGGGCCTCGACGAGCCGTTTCAAGGTGCCTTCAAGGAATCGCTCCGCGGCAAGACCGTCGCTTACGTGCCGGTCGCGATGAACTTCGATCTTACCGAAGGCTGGTTCGCGGGCGTCAAGAAAGAACTGGAGCCTTATGGCGTCAAGGTGATCGTTCGCGATCCGAACTGGAGCACCAACGCCGGGGCACAGGCGGTGACGACACTGATCTCTGAAAAGCCGGCGGCGATGATCATCCACAATCCCGACGTGCAGACTTACGCCAAGCTGCTGCAGCGCGCCGAGAACGAAGGCATCTATGTCATCCAGATCAATATGGGCTCGAGTTATCGCAGTTCGGCTTTCGTAGGCGCGAACTGGATCGAAATCGGCGAACGCGATACCGAGGCGGTGGTCAAGGCCTGTCAAGGCAAATCGAACAAGATCGCGATCGTCCAGGGGGCATTGTCGGCCGCGGCGAGCGCCTACACCCTTAAGGGCGTTGAAAACGTGCTCGCCAAGAATCCCGATATCAAGGTTGTCTCAAGCCAGGCCGCCGATTGGGATGCGGCCAAGGCCAAGGCCATCACGCAGACCGTCTTGAAGCAAAATCCCGACCTGTGCGGTATCGTCGGTTTCTGGGACGGCATGGATATCGGAACAGCGGCCGCGGTGAAGGAAGCCGGGCTCACGGGCAAGGTATTTGTCGCGACCTCCGGTGGCGGAGAGCGAAGGGGCGCGTGTGAACTCGTCAAGTCAGGCGCGTTCGACCTCAACCTGAGCTACGACGTGCCGACGCAGGCCGAGCAAATGGCGGGCGTGATCAAGTGGCTGGTGTCGTCCGGCGTAAAGCCGGGATCGGTGAAGGGATCAATGTATACGACCCTGATTCCAATCACCAAGGAGAATGCAGCGAGCGATACGGCTTGCTGGAATCTCAGCGATCTCAAGAAATAGATAATCTCCCGCTAAATCGGCGAGCGGCCGTCCATCGCACGGCCGCTCGCTCCAAACGCGCTAACCGCACCCAGATCATATTCCTCCTTCTACTCCAGGCCGCCGATGCAAGATGTGTTTCTTCGTTTGCGATATCGCTACTGGCCGGACCATCTTCTCGGTGAAATTCTATCCAAGCGCTGGACGGAAACCGCGATACCGGTCATCGTTCTGCTGATCATTACCATCGCGCTTAGCCGATCGATCGACGGCTTTCTCTCTGTCGGCAGCCTTGCAGATACGGGAAGACAGGCCGGCGAAATCGGCTTCGTCGTGTTCGGCATGGCCATCGTCGTCATCGTCGGGGGCATCGACCTTTCGGTGGGGTCGATGTTCGCCCTGTGCGACTTCTGCGCGCTGTTCTGCCTCAATGTTCTCGACTGGCCTGTGCCGGCAGTCATTGTTGCCACGATTGCCTGCGGTGCGGCGCTCGGAGCCGTCAATGGCCTGTTGGTCGGGTATCTGCGGCTGCGGGCATTCATCACGACGCTGATTACGCTCATTATCTATCGGTCCGCTTACGACCTGCTCTTATTCGATTATTCAAACAAGATCGCGGCCGCCTTTCCCGACATTCCCTCGTGGAATTTTCTGGGCGGTGGCGGGATCCTTGGCGTGCCCAGTGTTGTACTCGTCTATCTCGTCGTCGCCCTGTTTGGACATGTCTTCCTGACTCGCTTGCGACCGGGATGGCATATCACCGCGATCGGCGGCTCGCGCCGCTCGGCTTACAATTCGGGCATTCCGGTGCGGCGCACGATCGCGTTGTGCTACACCGCAAGCGGGATGCTGACCGCGATCGGCGCGCTGTTTTTCGCCGCAAGGCTCGGCACGGTAGGCGGCGATGTCGGCGTCGGATTAGAAGTCACTGTCTTGACGGCGACCGTGCTGGGCGGCATCAGCCTCGGCGGCGGCAAGGGCTCGGTCGCAAAGGCGCTGGTCGGCACACTGATCGTCTTGTTTGTGATTAACGGCCTGACGACGTTGTCGGTCAGCGGCGGCGTCAATCGCATGGTGCTCGCCGGTGTCCTGCTTGTCGCCGCTACGATCGATATCCGCTGGCTGAAGAACCGGACGCGTATCATCAGCAAGGTCTACGTCAGCCCGACATATCATGGCCTGGCCGCGGCGGCTTCGACCGCACCCGGTAGCGGGCCATTCGCGCAAAACGACAAGTTGCGCGACGTGACGCTGATTGGCCTCGGCCGCATCGAAGCGCCGGAAGACGTCATTCTCGATCGGAACGACAACCTCTACGCCGGCTCACGCCACGGCGACATTATCCGCTTCCTGGCGCCCGACTACCAGGAGATGGAGGTGTTCGCTCACATTGGCGGCCAGCCGCTTGGCATGGCCTTCGATCGCAACGATAACCTTTACGTGTGTATCGGTGGGATGGGTCTCTATCTCATCACGCCCGATCGCAAGGTCGAGAAGGTCACGGATGAGACGAACCGGAGCCTCTACTCGGTCAACGACGACAGCCGCCTCCGGCTCGCTGACGATCTCGACATCACCGATGACGGACGCATTTTCTTTTCCGAGGCCACCGTTCGATACGAAATGCACGAATGGCCGGTCGATGGATTGGAAGCACGCGGCAACGGCCGGATCATTTGCTACGATGCAGCGAGCGGCACGACGCGTACTGTGCTGCGCGGATTGAAGTTCCCCAACGGCATTTGCATCGCCAGCGACGGCAAATCGATTCTGTTCGCCGAGACCTTTGGTTGCTCGATCAAGCGCTATTGGTTCGACGGCCCGAAGAGCGGGACTATCGAGACGGTAATGGACAACTTGCCGGGCTATCCCGACAATATCAATCTTGCGTCGGACGGAAATTATTGGCTGGCAATGGTCGGCATGCGGAGCCCCGCGCTCGATCTTGCATGGCGGATGCCCGGCTTTCGCAAGCGAATGGGCAAACGGGTTCCGATCGACGAATGGCTTTTCCCGAATATCAACACCGGATGCGTCATCAAATTCAATGAGCGCGGCGAAGTGCTCGACTCGCTCTGGGATCTGCGCGGAGTCAACCATCCGATGATCACGTCGATGCGCGAGCATCGCGGCTATCTCTATCTCGGCGGCATCGCCAACAATCGTATCGGGCGATACAAGCTCGCGGATGCCGATCCGGACTTCGTCCAATACGATCGGCGCTGGGGGAAGAGCCAGTGATGTCAGCGCTCAGGGCCTTTGCCGATCGACTGCTCGGGCGAGGCGACGCAACTATTACCGTTCCGTCATTCGACGGTGCGTTGAAGCCGAACCAGATATTGGAAAAGGCGGAGACGGTCTTACAGTTCGATGCACCCGAGGATCTCGCGACGGACGGAAAAACGCTCTACATCGCTGACGGGACAACTATCCTGCGCCTCGACGGCACCGCAGCCGCGGAGGTCAGGCGCTTTGATCGCACCATCACCGCACTGTGTTGCCTGACGGACGGCGGCATGGCGGTCGCGCTGGATGGACGCGAGGTGCGGGTGTTCGCGACCCCATCGGCATCATCCGCCGCCGTGACATTCTCGGACCCGTCGATGAACGCGATCAACTCGCTTGCGCAGGGACCCGGCGGAACGCTGATAGCAACCGATGGATCGACGGCGCGCCCTTACGGGCAATGGGTGCACGACCTGATGGAACGAGGTCGCTCCGGACGCGTCCTCGTCCTCGACATCGCGAACGGGCGCATCCGCACGATTTCCTCAGGGCTATCTTATGCGTTCGGGGCCTGCGTCGAGGGCGACGCCGTCTTCGTCAGCGAAAGCTGGCGGCATCGTGTCGTGGCCATCGGTCCCGACGGCGGGCGGCGCACTGTCCTGGACCATTTGCCGGTCTATCCTTCGCGCCTTAGCCCGGCGGTTTCCGGCGGCTTTTGGCTTACGGCATTCGCGGCGCGCACCCAACTCGTGGAATTCGTGCTGCGCGAAAATACTTACCGGCGCCGCATGATGGCGGAAATCGATCCGGAATACTGGATCGCTCCAAAACTGAAATCCGGCCAGTCGTTTCTCGAACCGATGCAGGGTGCCCATATCAAGACCATGGGCGTCGTCAAGCCGTGGGCGCCGCCGCGGTCCTACGGTCTTGTCATCAGGTTGAATGCGAGTGGAATACCGCTCTACGCGCTGCATAGCCGGGTCGACGGAGTCAATCACGGGGTGGTAGCGGCCGTCGAAATGAACGGATCGTTATTCGCACTCGCCAAGGGGCCGGGCCGGTTGTTGCGCGTGCCGCTCACCATGATCGAGGGGGCATTGCGCGTATGAGCGGCGACATCATTCTCGCGCTTCGAAGCGCGACAAAGCTTTATGCCGGCGTTGCCGCGATCGAGAACGTCGATTTCGAACTTCGGCGCGGCGAGATTCATGCCCTGGTCGGAGAGAACGGCGCGGGCAAATCGACGCTGACCAAAGTGATGGCCGGCGTCGTAACCCTGACATCCGGCACGATGCAGGTCGACGGCGTCGAAGCGGCGCCGAGAACACCGATCGAGGCGCGTCATCTCGGCATCGCGATGGTATTTCAGGAAAACAGCCTGGTTCCGACGATGACGGTCGCCCAGAACCTGTTTCTGGGGCAGGAGCAATTCTACAACAGGCTACGAGGAATTTACATCGCCGCCCAGCAGTTCCTGCAATCTCTCAATTTCGACGTCACTCCGACCGCGACCGTCGGACTTCTCGGCGCCGCCAAGAAGCAGATGGTCGAGATAGCACGCGCCGTCCTGCACGAGGCCAAAGTCATAATCTTCGACGAGCCCACGGCAACCCTTACGCCTGAAGAAAAGAAGTATTTCTTCGACCTCGTGCGCGATCTGAAGCGTCGCGGCGTTTCGATCGTCTTCATTTCGCACGCGCTCGAGGAAGCGCTGATACTGGCAGATCGAATTACGATCCTTCGCGATGGCAGGCATGTCGTGACGGACGACGCATCAAATTTTGATCGCGCGCGGATCGTCCAGGCAATGGTCGGACGCGACCTGTCGAACACGCTCTATGGTACGCGCAAGACGACGGTGCGGCCTGCCGGAGCGCGGGTTCTCACCGTGCAGAACCTCAAGATGGCGCCGATGGTCAGGAATAATTCGCTTTCGGTGTTCGCCGGACAGATCACCGGCGTGTTCGGCCTCGTCGGCGCCGGCCGCACCGAGACGTTCAAAGTCGTCGCCGGCGTTCTCAAGCGAGACTTCTTTCACGGCGGCGAAGTGATCCTGCACGGCAAGCAGGTGCGCTACCGCGTTCCCGCACCGGCGGTGCGGGCGGGTATCGCCTATGTCACGGAAGACCGGAAGGTCGAGGGTTTCTTCGAGACAATGTCGGTGGCCCGCAACATCTATCTCGGACTGCTTGCCAAACTGCCGGGGGGCCGCTTTTTCCTGTCCCGGCGCGAGGCCGACAGGGTCGGCAGCAGCTGGGTGGAGAAGCTGAAGGTTCGCGCAACCGGAAATGATATGAAGGTCGTTGAATTGTCGGGCGGCAACCAGCAAAAAGTAGTTGTTGCCAAATCTCTGGTGCAGGATCCGGATCTCATTATTTTTGATGAACCGACGCGAGGCGTCGACGTCGGCGCAATCGTCGAAATCCATGAACTTATCCAAGGGTTGGCTGACGACGGCAAAGCCGTTGTGGTGATCTCGTCGTACTTGCCTGAGATCATGGCTTTATCCGATCGAATTCTGGTGTCGAGGCAGGGCAAAGTGGTCGAGGAATTCTCGGCTTTGGAAGCGACGGAAGAAAAAATCATGTACGCGGCGGTTCACTGAGAGATCTCCGGCGTCCGGAAGGCTGCGGTCAGCGCCGCGAAAACCCCACCTTGGCCGGAAACCGCCGGCCCTCTTTGATGCTTCTCAACATAAGGGGGAATACTCCGGGGCTGGTGCAAGCTTGATCTCTGTCAAGAGTTCCCAGGTCCTTGTTTGCTAACCAAATAGAATGATCAAGCGGACCGAAACATGGACTGGCCGCTCCACCATCAGCCGGTGGGCGCACGTTCTTGAACGAACCGGGCTTGCCTTGACCGGGGCTTCGTGCGGGCTGTTCGTTGCCGCATACGTGGGAAGGTCTAGCGTCGACTTGATCGGTTCAGCCGCCGCCGTCCTGGCCATGATGCTTTACGGAGCTGCCGGCTTCTATCTCGGGATCGATCTGCCTCGTGCGCCTCCGGATCACCGGATACACCTTCCTCTGCGGAACGGATTAGGCTCCAGAGCGGATGCCGTAGAACTGCTCACCGCAGCCGGCACTTTTCTCGCCGCGGTGGCCGCAGTTGTATCCGTCTCCAGTATCGTTCTGGACGAGACCGCGCGTTCAAGTGCGGTTCTCCTGATCATTCTCGGCTGGGGGATCGGCTCTACCATGCAAATTGCCGCCGGCATTATCGCGCGAATGCGGGCAGACAATTCCGCCACTTCGTAGCAAAGACCGGGTCGCATTCCAGCCGCCTTCAGAAGAGGATATTGGTGGCGGACCTTACGCTTTCATTGCAAGAGCAGCTCTCGACAATAGATCACAAACCACTCCAAGCACCCAGTGTTGAATCATGAATCGGTATCCGGAGATCTTGTATCTTTCAATCGCCCTTACCCTCTTCGGAGAGTATGGAGCGGCCTTTGCGCAGAATGTCGAAAATGGCCGGCGGCTATCGGAGCGGTGGTGCTCGGAATGCCACGCGATTGGACAAGCTCCAGGCAAATTCAACAGAGCGCAATCATTTGCATCCATCGCAACCAAGGAACGTGTCACCTCAGATATGATCGCCTCGTTTTTACGCCTGCCACACGCAACAATGCCGAACTACCCGCTAAGCCGTAAGGATGCCCAGGACATCGCGGCGTTTATCGTTGAAATGAAAAAGTAGCCGCGTCACCGGGCCGCGCGCTTTGCATTTCGGCCGGCTTTACCCGTCGAGAATGGCCACCGCCCTGGTCCAGCCCGCGGACGCGCGTTCGATTTTCACCGGGAAACAGGACACGGTGAAACCAGTCGAAGGCAATTGCTCGAGGTTGTGCAGTTTTTCGATGTGGCAGTAGCCGATGTGGCGTCCGGCCTTGTGGCCTTCCCAAATCAGACTGGCATCCTTGGTCTCGGCGTACTTTTTGGCGGTGTAGATGAATGGCGCATCCCAGCTCCAGCCGTCAATGCCGGTCAGCCGCACGCCGCGCTCGAGCAGATACATCGTCGCCTCGTAGCCCATGCCGCAACCGGACGTGACGTAATCCTGCCGGCCGTATTTGGCGCCGGCACTGGTATTTACGACGACGATCTCCAGCGGCGAAAGGGTGTGGCCTATGCGCTTGAGTTCGCCTTCGACATCCTTGGCGGTGGCCACATAGCCATCCGGCAGATGACGAAAATCAAGCTTGACGCCGGGCTGCAGGCACCATTCCAGCGGCACCTCGTCGATGGTCCACGAGCGCTCGCCGCGGTTCATGGTCGGATGAAAGTGCCAGGGCGCGTCGAGATGAGTACCGTTGTGGGTCGAAAGCTGCACCTGCTCGACGGCCCAGCCCTGCCCATCCGGTAAATCCTCGGCCTTCAGCCCTTCAAAGAACTGCAGCATGCGCGGCAGGCCCTGCTGGTGATCGATGTACTGGATGGTGGGATGTCCTCCCGGCGGATCGGCCGGCACGTCGTTTTGCAGCGGCACCGAGATATCAATCAGTCGTCTGGCCATAAGCGTTTCCTCGAAGATTTCTGCTGGGTTCTATCGCGCTTCCTGGCAGCGATATCCATATTGCCAGGTACGGCTCCCGCTCCTTGTTGATATTTCAAAGCGCCTTCAAGCGAAAGCAAGCCGTAACGTTGCCCGCGACAAGGCGTTCATTATCACAGATCCTACCCCCGTGGTGGAGGCCTCGCCTCAGCCACCCCTGACGATCCGCGCCAATTCGCGCGCATGATGATCGACGCTACCTACATTGATGATGGTCACGTCCGCCGCAGCTGCGACACCGCCGATGGCCCGGTTAAGCCTGTCCACGACCAGCCCATCGCTGCTGCGCGCCCGCGTCGCCACTCGTTCGGCCAGAATTTCGGGCGGCGCCGTGATCGAAACCACCACGACATCGAGATAGGCCCGGCGTATCGCATCAACCACGGTGCGCGATACGTTGGCGACAACTGTGCGGCCGGCGCGGATATCGTCGTCGATCGCGCGGGGCAATGCGTAGCAATGGCCATGCGCTTCCCAATGAACAGCGAAATCGCCCCGTCCGATCGCCTGCCCGAAGGCACTGAGGCTCACCTGCTCGTTATCTTCGAAAGGCGAGGCTTCCCGCGTCACCACGCGGCGCGGAAAAACGACGTCTCCATCTTCGGCACAGGCGGCCCGGGCCAGACCAAGCAGCGTATCCTTGCCGGCACCGCTCGGACCGACCACTAACACAAGTCGACCCGGTCCGATCGTGGCCGGCCGTTGATCGGATATGGTCGGCGTTTCCGTCACGCCACGCGAAGTCCTTCACGCCAGACGCTGCGCACCACCGGAACGTCGCGGGCAACGTACACGCGAATTAAATCGGCGCGCTTGCCGACCGCGATCTCGCCTCGATCGGCGAGACCAACAGCCTCGGCGGGCGTCTTGGTGACGGTGCGGATGGCGGACGCCAGATCGATGGCAGGAACGCGCCGCGGCAATTGCAGCGCCGCCATCAACAGGCTCGACGGAATGTAATCTGACGACAGGATATCCAACAGCCCTTCGCGCGCCAGATCGACCGCGGCGACGTTGCCGGAATGCGAACCGCCACGCACTACATTCGGCGCACCCATCAGGATGCCGATGCCGGCCCGGTGCAGTCCACGCGCAGCTTCCATCGTTGTCGGAAATTCAGCCACCGAAACCCGGTCACGGATGGCGTCGGTGACGTTCTCGTCGGTGGTGTCGTCGTGGCTGGCCAGCGGGATTTCGTGCAGATGTGCCAACGCCACGATCTCGCGCATGTTATCGGCCGCATGCGCCTTCTGATACGCAAAACGTCTTTCGAACAACGTGTCGAGCTCCGCGTCGGTCATGCCCGCGCCCTTGCCGCGATAATAATCCCGCAGCTTGTTTTCGTCGCGAAACTGACGTTGTCCGGGCGTATGGTCCATCAGCGACATCAGCCGCACGTCGGGCCGGCCGATCAGTTCCTTGGCCTCCTCGACCACGTCAGGCATCGGAATTTCGCAGCGCAGGTGCAGGAAATGATCGGCACGCAGCATATCGGCATCGCGCGCCGATGCGATTGCCTCGGCCAGAACGCCTGCCCTCCCATCGACTTCCTCGGCGCCGTCCTCACGCCAGACGCGCAGCGAATCCAGCACCGTGGTGATACCGGATGTCGCCAATTGTCCGTCATAGGAGACCACGGCGGCGATCGGGTCCCAGAATACCTTTGGGCGCGGCACGTAATGCGCTTCGAGGTGGTCGGTGTGCAGCTCAATCAGCCCTGGCATGATCAGGTCTCCGGCCGCATCTTCGCTGCCAGCGGGCGCGTTGCCCTCGCCAAATTCGGCGACGCGTCCATCCGCAAAAGCGATCCAGCCGCATTCGATCACGCGATCCGCCAGAACGATCCTGGCGTTGTCAAGCACGGTCTCGTTCCTTGTCGAGGTCATCTCAAGCGTCTTCCTTCATTCAGCCGCGGCAAACGATATCACGTCAATAACCCGCCCGGCGACCGGCTAAAGGATATCGTGTCGATATCATTCCCGTCGATGACGATTTAGCGATGCGGCCACGCGTTGTCGCCGTCATCGCCACCGGGCGTCTGGTTCGTCCAACTGGCGCGAACCGGCTGGTCCATTCGTTGCACGCCCGACGCGAGGCGGTTGCAGCCGCGTGAGGCGGCTCTATTCTGCTGACATGGCACCCTTTCCGCGTTACGCGATCTACTATGTCTCCGCACCCGGCACCGATCTCGATCGCTTCGGCGCGCAATTGCTGGGCTATGACGCCTTCATTGGCGAGGACTTGCCCTTTCCGGACGGCATTATGCAGATGACGCCGGATTGGCACGATCTAACACGAGATCCGCGAAAATATGGATTTCATGCCACGCTCAAGGCGCCGCTGTCACTGGCGCACGGCAAGACCGAGGGTGAGCTGCTTGCAGCCTGCGAAAAGTTCGCCGACGCATCCCGGCCGATTCCGGTCATCACACCTGTGGTCGAGTTCGATCAGCGGGTTTATCGCGGTGGTTTCAGCGGAACCATCGGCCGCACTTGAGCGGCTTGCCGCCGATTGCGTCCGCGAATTCGATTCGTTGCGCGCGCCGCTTACGTCGGGGGATCGTGCGCGGCGAAATCCGTCCGCGTTGACGCCGAGGCAGTGCGAACATCTGGACCGCTGGGGTTACCCCTATGTCATGGCAGACTTCCGCTTCCACATGACACTTACGGGTCGGCTTGCCGCCGAGCGACGCGAACCTGTCATGATGATGCTGCGCAATCGCTTTTCCGCCGTCGGTCTCAAAACGCTCGCGATCGACAGGATCGCCTTGTGCCGTCAGGAAAGGCCGGATTCGCCGTTCCGGATCGTCAACCACTGGAAACTGCGCATCGAGGATACCTCCGACAAGAAACGTCATCGGAATTATCGCTAGAAGCTATTGCTCGACCATGTCGAAGTCGCTCTTGGGCGTGCCGCACAGAGGACAAACCCAGTCGTCCGGAATATCGGACCACCTGGTGCCCGGCGCCAGGCCTTCTTCCGGATCGCCCGCCGCTTCGTCGTAGATATAGCCGCAAGTTCGGCATTGCCATGATTTGTAGGGCTCAACGTTCATCTGGATTGTCCATCCTTTAGCGAGAGGCTTTGCCTGACGGCGGCCATCGTGGATTTCCTGATCGGCTCGAGGTCGGTCGTCGGATCCACCAGCCACTGCATGCCTATGCCCAATACCATGCTTCCAATCATCAGCGCCGAAGCGCGTGGGTCGATGTCGGGGCGGATGGTCTTGTCTGCCTGTCCGCGACGGATCACCGATTCCAGCCAGTCCCGCACGCGATTGCTGGACACCGCAAAGGACTCACGCATGGAAGAGGCGTCCGCGACCGACGCCGCCAACAACATCAGATAGGCTCGCCCGCCATAGTCGCCACTGAGCTCGCGCAGCAAGCGATCCGAAAAATGCGCAATCGCGTCCATGGCCGGCATCTCGTTGACATGCTCAATCTCAAGAATACTTTCACGGCGGCGATGCAGATAGCCGATCACCGCGTCGATCAGCCCGCGCTTGGAGCCGAATTTCTGACTTGCAAGACCGCGGCTATATCCCGCCGCCAGTCCGATCGCATCAAAGGTTGCGGCATCGACACCACGGGTCGCGACCACCGCCATCGTTGCTTCGATCAGCTGGCGTTCCGACGCGTCGCGGCGTTCGGCCTGCGAACGTTTGGCGGCGGAAGCGTGGGCGACGTCGGACATGATCGCGCATCATAGATACTTGTTGGACGTATAGCAAACTGCTATGTGTCGACTGGGACGCCGACTAGACTAAACAACAACCGGCGCACAGGGATCGAAACTGGACGGACCATGCAAGTTCCTCAAGACATTTCGAACACGATCGTCGACCCCAAAGCATATGCCGATGGCAGGCGCGTGGACGATGCCTTCACGTGGCTACGCCGAGAGGCGCCGCTGGCTCAGATCAAGCCGGATCGCTACCACCCATTTTGGGCCGTTACGCGCCACGCCGACATTCTGGCCGTCGAGCGGCAAAACGACATCTTTCACAACGGCGACGATTTCGTCACGCTCACTCCTATCGAGGCTGGCAAGAAGGTTTTGCAGATTACCGGCGGCAGCCCGCACATGGTCCGGACGCTGGTGCATATGGACAGCCCCGACCACTTTAACTACCGGCACCTGACGCAAGGCTGGTTCATGCCGCAGAACCTGCGTCAACTCGAAGCCCGCATCCGCGAACTCGCCCGGGGCTTCATCGATCGCATGGCGGAACATGGCGAGCGCTGCGATTTCGCACGCGACGTCGCCTTCCTCTATCCGTTGCGTGTGGTGATGGAAGTCCTGGGTGTGCCTCAGATCGACGAGCCGCGCATGCTGAAGCTCACCCAGGAATTGTTCGGTAACGCCGACCCGGAAGTCAACCGCTCAGGCTCGGCCGAGATCGACGAGAAGGCCCGCGTCCTCAGCATCCAGGCGACGTTCGTCGACTTCATGACCTATTTCAACACCATGACTGAAGATCGCCGGAAGAATCCGCGCAACGATCTGGCAAGCGTGATCGCCAACGGCGCTATCAAGGGCCAGCCGTTGGGACACCTCGAGGCCATGAGCTACTACATCATCGCCGCCACCGCCGGTCACGACACGACATCCGCAACCACCGCCGGCGCGATGTGGGCGCTGGCGGAGCGACCGGAACAGTTCGCCAAGGCCAAGGCCGACAATTCCCTGATCCCTGGCCTAGTCGAGGAAGCGATCCGCTGGGTGACGCCTGTAAAACATTTCATGCGTTCAGCTACTCAGGATAGCGAACTTGCGGGCCAAAAGATCGCCAAGGGCGACTGGATGATGCTGTGTTATCCCTCCGGCAACCGTGACGAGACGGTATTTCAGAACCCGTTCGCGTTCGATATCGAGCGCACGCCCAACAAACAATTGGCGTTCGGTTATGGCGCCCATGTATGCATCGGCCAGCACCTCGCCCGAATGGAAATGAAGATCCTTTGGGAAGAACTGCTCCCGCGCCTGCAAAGCGTGGAGTTGGACGGTGAGCCTAGGAACATGGTTTCCAATTTCGTCTGCGGTCCTAAGACCCTGCCGATCCGGTTCAAAATGCTCTGAGGAGCCGCATCAAAACGAGTGTTGAGGGCGAGCTGCAATGATTGATGCGATCACGCCGTTCAGCCTGGCAATTCCGCAGGCCGAGCTCGATGACCTCAGGCCAAGACCGGACCGGACGCGCTGGCTGGCAGCGCATTGGATATCGCCGACTGCGGTCGAAGCTTAGGCGGCAAGCTTCAATATCTTGACGACATCTCCCGGTTCACGGATGGGCTGCGGATTGGATCGTGTAAATATCGAAAGCATTGCATTTTCGCCGATGAGCTTGAACTTGTCTTCACTGACGCCAACCTCTGCAAGCTTGCGCGGAAGCCCGAGTTTCCGAATGAAGGCTGCAAAGGCGTCACTGGCATCCAGGTCAGGCGACCTCAGCGCACCCGCGATCGACTTCTGGGCTTGCTCCGTGGCTGGCTTGTTGTAGCGCAATACGCTTGGCATCATCACAGCCGTGCAGAAATAATGCGGCACGTCGCAGGTTCCACCGAGAACGTGACCGATGGCATGGCTGGCTCCCATTGGAACACGCGCCTGCAACCCGAAAGCCGACAACCAGGATCCGAACTGGCAGTTGACGCGTGCTTGCGCGTCGTCCGGATTTTCCCTGGTTTGCAACAGGCCATCATGCAGATACCGCAACCCGCTGAGACACACGCTATCGACCAGCGGGTTGCCTCGGATCGAGCAGATCGCTTCGATGCCGTGATCCATGGCGCGGGTGCCGGACCCCAGCCATAATTTTTCCGGCGTATATCGGGTGATGGCCGGGTCCAGGATGATGGTCCGCGGCATCATCATCGGATGGTTGAAAATCTGTTTCAGCTTGCGGCGCGTATCGGTCACAAGGCTTCCGGAATTGTACTCGCCACCCGATAGCGTGCTTGGAACGGCGATCATGCGTACCTTCGGATTGCGAAATTGTCCGAAACGGCGTTCGGGCGTCGTCTCGTAACCGTCGAGCCCGTCCTGATCGACGATCTCATGCTCGATGCACATCAGGATGATCTTCGCCGCGTCGACGACAGAACCACCGCCGATTGCAACAATCAGATCCGCCTTGGCCTCCCTCGCATGAGCGGCGGCCTGCACGACGACCTCACGCGTGGTGTGTTGAGGTATCCCATCGAAGGTATCGGCATATCGATCTCCGAGAGATGCACGGATATTCTCGATTTCTTCCGTCTTGGTGTTCAGCGTCCGGCTCACGATCAGGAATACGCGCCGGGCATCGAGGCGTTTGGCCTCCTCACGAAGCGCCTCGGAGGCAGGCTTGCCATAAATGACCAAATCCATTGGAGGGTACTGATAGCTGCCCGCAGCTTGCATGTTTCGCTCCATCAATGGCGCACGCTTCATGCGCTTCTGTGAACTCGGTCCGTTGCCTTGCTGCCTCAGGAGACGGCGCGTATCGGGGGCTTCTGCCCGGAATCTTCGAGAAAGCCCATCAACCGTCCACGAATGAGGTGGTCGGCTTCCGCCATGATACGGTCGATCAATTCCCTGACAGTCGGAACATCATGGATAAGGCCGACGACCATTCCGCAACTCCAGGCGCCGGCATCCATGTCGCCGTCAATCATTACCTTCGGGTAGACCCCTGCAACCTGATCGTGGATGTCGGCAATTTGCAGCGCCCTGCCCTTTTCGCGCTCGATCTCCAGCAATCGCTCGACGCTTGTATTCTTGAGCACGCGCTCGGTGTTTCGGATCGCCCGCATCACCAGCCGGGTATCGAGCTCCGAAGCCGCGACCAGCGCTTTCTTGACGTTGTCGTGAACCGGCGCTTCCTTGGTGGCGATAAAGCGCGTGCCCATGTTGATGCCGGACGCGCCCATCGCCAGCGCCGCGATCAGGCTGCGCGCGTCGGCCATGCCGCCCGATGCCACGAACGGAATCTTCAGTTCCTCGGCGGCCCGCGGCAACAGGATCATGTTGGGCACGTCGTCTTCGCCGGGGTGGCCGCCGCATTCGAAACCGTCGACGCTGACGGCGTCGCAACCGATCTGCTCGGCCTTGAGCGAATGGCGGACCGACGTACACTTGTGAATAACCTTTATGCCGGCCGCCTTCAGCGCGGGCATATATTGCTCGGGACTGCGGCCCGCGGTTTCGACGATCCTGACCCCGCCTTCGACAATCGCTGCGATATATTCGGGATAAGGAGGCGAGGTGAATGCCGGTAGAAAGGTCAAATTGACGGCAAAGGGCTTGTCCGTCATGTCGTGACAGCGCGCGATTTCCCTGGCGAGCAATTCCGGCGTCCGCTGCGTCAGGCCGGTAATGATCCCGAGACCGCCTGCGCTGGAAACCGCCGCGGCGAGCTCCGCGAAACCGACATAGTGCATGCCACCCTGAATAATCGGATGTTGGATGCCGAACATCTCCGTGATCGCCGTCTTCATGTATTTCTCCAGAATTCCTCGAACGAAAGCGTTATTGCAGCGCTTTACCACTTCTCCCCGAACGGACGGATTTCATGCTCGAAGGTCCAGGCATCGCGCGGTTGTTGATAAAGCTGCCAGTAGGCTTCCGCTACCGCAGCCGGCCGCATTAGACGATTTGGATTCAGGTTCTCGATCGCCTGCGGTCCCTCCCTGTTCACGATCAATTGCCGCACCCATTCCGTATCGACGCTCGAGTCGATCACAAGATGCGCCACATGGATATTCTTGGGGCCGAGTTCGCGCGCCATCGACTGCGCCACCGCGCGTAACCCGAATTTGGCGCTCGCAAAGGCCGCAAAGCCCGAGCCGCCGCGCAAACTCGCGGTGGCTCCCGTGAAGAAGATATTGCCCTTGCCGCGCGGCAGCATCAGACGCGCCGCTTCTCGACCCGCGAGAAACCCGGAATAACACGCCATCTCCCAGACTTTTCGGAAGACACGTTCCGTCGTCTCCACAATCGGGAAATTCACGTTGGCTCCGATGTTAAAGACACAAACCTCAAGCGGGGCATGCTGGTCGGCATCGGAGAGGAACTTGACAACCTCGTCCTCTTTTCGCGCGTCGAGCGAACGCCCGAACGCCGTGCCACCCGCGGCCTCGATTTCCTTCACCAGCGGCTCCAGCTTATCGCCATGCCGACGGCCGGCGAAGACGGTGAAGCCTTCGGCGGCAAACTTCTTGGCGATTTCGCCCCCGATGAAGTCACCCGCGCCGATGACGGCGACTGTTGCTTTTCGCTTTTCCAATGATGTTCTCCCGAGAGTGGACTTATCAACAAGATGAGGTGCGCCGATATCAGCTCGCGCGCAGCGTTTCGGCCAGTTTGTGTTTGAGGATTTTTCCGGTCGACGTCGCCGGCAGCGCGTCGAGAACGATGATTTCCGAAGGCCGTTTGTAGGATGTCAACTGCGGCGCGACGTGCGCCATCAGGTCCTCCGGGCTGGCGGTCGAACCTTGAAGCAGCTGGACAAACGCGACCACCTCCTCATTGCCTTCCACCGCCCGGCCTACCACGGCGCATTGAACGACGGCGTCATGGGAACTGAGGACGGCCTCGATTTCGGCTGGATACACGTTGAAGCCCGAGCGAATGATCATTTCCTTGGTGCGCCCGACAATGAAGAGGCAATCGCCCTCAAACCGCGCGAGATCGCCGGTGTTGAACCAGCCATCGGCATCGATCGCCTTGGCGGTCAAATCGGGCGCTCGGTAGTAGCCGCGCATGACATTCGGCCCGCGCACATGAAGTTCGCCGACCTGGGCATCGGCCACCGCAACGCCATCCAGGCCAACGATTCTGGCTTCGATGCCCGGCAGCAGGGTGCCGACCGCCTGATCGCCCCGCGGCGCATCAAGGCGTACACCGGAGATTCCCGGCGAACATTCTGTTATGCCGTATCCATTCAACAGAGAAAGGCCGAGTTCGCCCTCCACCCGCGACTTGAGATCGAGATCCAGCGGCGCCCCCGCGACCGCGATCAGACGCAGCGAACCCCGCTTCAGCTTCGACAACCCTGCTATTCGCCTGTACTCAAGCAGCCTTTGATAGGTGGCCGGCACGCCATTGAGAATGGTGACGCCCTCCTCCGCAATCGCCTTCGCCAGCGCCGCCGGATCGTACTTGCTGGTGAGCCGGACTTTTGCACCGTTCATCAGGGTCATGATCAGCAGGGAAATGCCGACGATATGCGAAATGGGCAGCACGCAATATTGTTTGTCATCAGCGGTCATCTGGCGAATGCTGGCCGTCGTCTTCGCGCTGAATAAAAGGTTTTGGTGGGTCAACATGACTCCCTTGGGAGTGCCGGTCGTCCCCGACGTATAGATAAGAACCGCGACCTGTCTTGCGGCATCCGGTTCCACGGGTTCCACGGAGGTGTCCTGGTTCAGTGCGGAAACTCCGATGTCCCGCAGCGGGCCGACGTTTTCAACGTTGGCGCCGAGGCGCGACGCATGGAGCGCGGCTTCTTTCGATACGCCGGTCGTGAAGAAAACGCGGCGCGCCCCGCTGTGATCGCTGATCTGATCGAGCTCACGCGGCGACAGCCGCGGATTGACGACGATCGCCCAGGCGTCGTTTCTGCTGGCGGCGAGCAACAGACACGCCAGCGCGATGCAGTTTTCGCTCACGATCATCATGCGGTCGCCGGGCCGTACGCCCAACGTGGCAAGCGCGTCCGCAGTCTGCCTCACCGCGCCATCGAGTTCGCGATAGCTCAAGGCCGCACCGTCCTCGATCAGCGCAAGTCGATCAGGCGTTTCGATCACATGCCGATCGATCACCTTATGGATACGATTGGGCAATCCCTGGAGGATCTCAGCAGCAGCGATCTCTTGCACCGATCTCACCAACGATCCCTCCTGCCGACCACGAAGGCTTTTTCAGCAGCTCTGTATATTCACGACCAGTCGTTCTCTTTTAGAGCCCGCCAATGGCCGATCTCCTGGAGTCAAGCGGTTTTGAGTTTGGCCGCTCCGGTTTGTTCGACAATCGATTCCTCGACATCGCGCAGCTGGTCCTTGCCGAAGAACATTTCCTTGCCGACAAAGAACGTCGGCGAGCCGAACGTTCCCCGCGCAACTGCGTCATTGGTGTTCTCAATCAGCTTTTTCTTGACATCATCCTGCTGCGCACGGACGATCAAGCGGTCGATATCGATACCGGACGAGACCAAGGCGCCCCTGAAAATCTCGAGGTCGTCCATTTTCTTCGGACTTTCCCACATATGGTGGTAGGCAGCGCGGAAATAGGGCTCGAAAACATTCTCGAACTGCGCCGCAACCGCGCCGCGCATCAACATCAGCGTGTTGACCGGGAAAAACGGATTCGGCCGGAACGTCGTGATGTTGTGGCGTTGAATAAAGCGCTTCGTTTCGAGCGCCTGGTATTCCGGCTTATTCTTGATCCCGCGCAGCAACTCGAACGGCGACATGTTGTTGGTCGCCTTGTAGACGCCGCCAAGCAATACCGGGACATAATCGAACTTGACCCCGGTACGTTTCTCGATCGACGGAAGAACAAGTTCCGCGAGGTAGGCATTCGGACTGCCGAAATCGAACTGAAATTCAACCTTCAGGGAACTACCCACGGAAGCCTGCCTTTTGATACGGTTGAAGAGAGAACGGCGGCGGCCCGCGAGAGGACCCCAGCCGTTGTTGCTTATTTCTTCTAAAGTTCTATTATAGAACTGTCAATCCCGGATGGTTATTTTGCTATTATAAATGTGGACTGGCCAGTTGTGTGTCGCTCAGTGCCTATTTAGAATGAGGCGCCGGCATGATTTGCGAGCCGATGGCGATGCCGCGATTGACTGGAGAATGCGATGAAGTGGGACGCCCTGGAAGAAGAACCCTGTTCACTGGCCCGTACGGTCGCCGTGATTGGCGACCGCTGGAGCCTGCTCGTTCTTCGGGAATGTTTTCTGCGCAAGCGCAGGTTTGAAGCGTTTCAATCCTCGCTCGGAATTACCCGGCATCTGCTGGCCGAACGATTGAAGAAACTGGTGCGGTTCGGCGTGTTGCGCCGGATCCCATATCAGGAGTCTCCAAAGCGCTACGAATACATCCTGACCCAAAAGGGACTCGACCTTTACCCGGTGATCATGTCCATCGTGCATTGGGGCAACATCCACATGGTCGATGCGCGCGGGCGCCCGTTGCTTCATGAGCACAAGAATTGCGGAAAGATGTTCGATCCGGTGATGGTATGCTCGGAGTGCGGCGAACCGCTCGCGGCGAAGGGTGTCCATGTACATCCTGGTCCCGGCGCGCGGCAGACGCCGAAAGCTCCCGTGAAGCCTGAAGACGGCTCAAGAACGAAAAGGACGGTTCGCGTCGCCTAGGCTGCCGGTGCTTTGTCTGTTGCCGGTTCGGCTTTCGATGGAATCGAATCCGATCGTCTGATCATTCGGAGCCCGCGTCGAGAACATCGCCGAACTGGTCCCAGCTCGCGCCGTTCCAGCGTTGCAGTTGCATCTGGGTCCAGACCATGTTGCTGGTCGCGCTGGTGTTGATCTTGATGCCGGGCAGCGCGGTCGGAAGTACGAAGTCCCTTAACGACTTGGCCTGCGTCGAGATATTGCCGCGCGACAGATCGTTGCCGCACTGCTTGAGGATCTGCTCAAGCAACATGCCCTGCTGGCAGCCCGTCAGATAGCTGGTATTGGTGATATCCGCTCCGGCCAGGTACTTTTCAAAGAATTCGCGATAGGCCTTGACGCCCCCGTCTTCGTTCCATTTCGGATCGTTGGGATCCTTGTTGGGCGTGCCGACAATGACGCCCACGGATTTGTCGAGGCCGGCGGGCTTCAGGGTACCGGCAACCGAGCTCGAGGGAAAATTGATGATCAGCGTCGGCTTCCAGCCAATCTCGGCGGCCCTTCGTATTGCCTGCGCAGCAAATTTGGGCGTTCCCGCCACAAACAACGCGTCCGCCCCGGAACTCTTTAAGGTGACGACCTGAGAGTCCACCGTCGGCTCGGTAACTTCGTAAGCTGCTGTGACGACCCTCTTGTCAAAATCGCTCCCGAAAAACGCCTTGAAGGCATTGACGTAGTCTTTGCCGAGATCGTCGTTCTGGTAGAGTATCGCATACTTTCCTGTCGGCGACGTCCGGCTCAAATACTTCGCGTAGATCTTGCCTTCCGTATCGTAGCTTACAAGACCCGTAGTCGTCAGCGGGTAGTCCTTGACATTGGTGAATTTGCTCGAGCCCGTGACGATCGAAATCGAAGGAACGCCCTTCACGGCCAGATACTTCGAGGCGGCGGAATTGCCGGGAGTGCCGAGTTGGCTGAACAAGAAAGCAACTTCGTCGCTCTCGACGAGGCGGCGGACGTGCTCGACGGCTTTCGGCGGACTGTAGGCGTCATCCAGCGCAATGTAGTTGCTCTTGCGACCGTTGATTCCACCCCTGTCATTGATGGATTGCACGTAGGCCAGTACGCCCCGACCTACGAGCCCAATCGAGGATGCGGGGCCGCTAAAGGGGAATACGCCGCCGATCCTGATTTCGGTTGCAGTGACACCCGGAGCATCGGCAGCGAACGCGGTCGAACACAGTGCCAGAATTAACGCGCCGGCGATTCCCAGTTTCTCTAACATCCTTGCTCCTCCTCAAACGCAGCTATCGGTGTTCAGGCCCATGCGTTCGCATCCGCTGAGAAAGCAGCGCGCCATTTGCTCTTCGATCGATGCGGCGAGCTTGATCGCCCTCCGAAGGCAACGTCTCGTCCCCGCATCGAGATCAACACCATACAGTTCTTTTTTAGAACTCGTCAAGTCATCTCCCAATGACCTGCGATGGCGTCGCCCAGGAGCTTTCGACGGGCTTCGCAACTGACGGGTACTGGAACAGTCTTGGACACCTCTGATCTGACAATAAAGTCCCTGAAATAAAGGATAAGATGCGCCTGCGCGATCGAGGATTTTGCTAATTCAGGTCGCTACGTGCCTGACGATTTGCAGCTTCTCGGTTCGATCCAATCGATGCTATTGGCAATACCTTCAGTTCTTTTTTTGATCTCAACCCCCGTTGAAATGCGCGATGGCGACGCATTGGTATCGGAACCGGATGCCGCGTCTAAAGGAATAATCAGGCCCGTCTCAAGGACAAATCAAGCGCAGGTCAGAGTCTTTATGTCCTCGTTCGGTCATCTTCGTTTCGTCGCGGTCGCATCCCGTGACCGCAATAGCAAACCGAAAGCGAGACACCATGGCCCACGCGACGCAAACCTCGCCGAAACAAGACAACCCGATCGCAACTCCGGCAACGTCCGAGCTCGCCGCACTGAAGACCAGACAACAGGCGGCCTGGTCGTCCGGCAATTATGCCGTTGTCGGCACAACCCTGCAGATTGTCGGAGAGCAACTTTGCGAGGCTCTTGATCTCAGATCTGGAGTGAAGGTGCTCGACGTTGCCGCCGGCAACGGGATGGCAAGCCTGGCAGCAGCCCGGCGCTGGTGCAACGTCACCTCGACCGATTACGTGCCGGCATTGTTGGAGCGCGGCCGCGCGCGGGCGTCGGCCGAGGGTCTGCCCATCGAGTTCATGGTGGCCGATGCCGAAGATCTGCCGTTCGACGACGGCTCGTTCGATACAGTCCTTTCGACGTTCGGCGTGATGTTTGCGCCCAACCAGGACCGCGCTGCCGCCGAACTGCTTCGCGTCTGCAAATCCAAGGGCCAGATCGGGTTGGCGAACTGGACACCGGAAGGATTCATCGGACAAGTCTTCAAAACGCTCGGGAAATATCTCCCGCCTCCGCCCAGCGCCAAATCTCCTGCGCTTTGGGGAACGCGTGCGCGTCTCACGGACATGTTCGGCCCGGCTGCGAGCTCGATCAAGGCCGAAACGCGCTTGTTCAATTTTCGCTATCGCTCGCCGGAACACTTCCTTGATGTGTTCAAGACCTTCTATGGCCCGATCCATAAGGCGTTCGCCGCTCTCGATCAGCGACAGCAGACCGAGCTCAGGAACGATTTACACACCCTCATCGTGCAGACGAACAGAGCGAGTGACGGCACCATGGTTGTGCCAAGCGAGTACCTCGAGGTCGTGATCACGAAGCGATGAAGGTTCGCTGAACCCAACACCTGATCCGGGCGAGCGCAAGAGGCCCGAGCCCGGATCAGGGCCCATCCAACCAACTCCAAAGTTTTAGCTGATGTCCACAATCGCACCAAAACCATCATACTCTCATCCTGCACGACTGATCATTGTTCTTGCGATCGCGCCGGCGATCGGGCTCGGCATATGCCGCTTTGCCTATGCGCTGGTGTTGCCCGACATGCTTGAAAGCCTCGGCTGGTCTTATTCGATCGCCGGTTTCATGAACACGATCAACGCCGCCGGATATCTCGCCGGCGCCCTGGCCGCGAACGCCGTGATCGGCCGGCTCGGGTTGTTCAATAGCGTCCGCATCAGTGCCGCAGTTTGCGTGCTCTCGCTCATCGTATCCGCAATGACCGGTCAGGTCGTCATTTTCAGCATCGCGCGGCTGGTGTCCGGTGTCGCCGCCGCTTTTGCGTTCATCGCTGGAGGAGCCCTCGCAAGCAACGTTGCGCAGGCTCAACCGCAACGCCAGGCGTTTTACCTCAGCCTGTTCTATGTCGGGCCGGCTGCCGGAATTCTGGTCTCGGGAATTGTTGCGCCGTTCCTGCTCGGATGGTTCGGTCCCGGATCATGGTGGATGGTCTGGGCGGCACTTGCTGCTGTTTCATCAATGGCCGCAATGCTCTTGCCATTGGCGCACGTGGCGGAGCCGCCGATACTCACAGGCATCGATGCCAACGGCGTCAGCATCCGCTCGCTCGCGATCTTCCTGATCGGGTACGTATTATTCGGTGCGGGCTACATTGCGTACATGACCTTCATGGTCGCCTACGTTCGCAGCGCCGGTGGCAGCGAGCTGGCGCAAGGCGCGTTCTGGACCTGCATCGGCCTCGGCGCATTCGCGCAGCCATGGGTCTGGGGCAGCCTGATGGCGAGAGCCCGCAGCGGAAGGGTCACCGCGCTTCTGATCGCGATCACTGCCGTCGGCGCCTTGATTCCCTTGATGGGCAAATCTCCACTCGTCCTTTGCGCATCGGCGCTGCTTTTCGGCAACGCGCTCTTTGCGGTTGTCTCGTCTACGACCGCGTTCGTCCGGCTCAACTTCCGACCAGAGGCGTGGCCGAAGGCAATCGCCGTGATGACTGTCTCCTTTGGAGTCGGGCAAACGTTTGGTCCCATCGCGATCGGCGCCATCACCGACGCGATGGGGAACCTGTCTTATGCGCTGAATGTCTCAGCCGCTGTCCTTGTCGCCGGTGCTGCCGCTTGCCTGGCATATGCCGCCTTCCGACGTGACCTCAAGCGGGAGAAGCCGACCGCTGGGCTGTGTCCGACTCAAACAGGCTGGAGGATCTGAAGATGCAATGGAAAAATGGGAATGGTCCGATGAAAAATTATACTCAAGCCACTTCTGAACCAAACATTACCAGCTCCGTGATAGCGCTGCATTGTTCGCTCGGCTCGGGCTATCAGTGGGCGCGGCTTGCCGAGCAGCTCGCAAACAAGCACCAAGTGATTACGCCGGATATTTCCGGTTATGGCAATAATGCGGGGCCATTTGAACCGCCGACTACCTTGGCAAAAGAGGTCGACCTCATGAGCGACCGCCTTGGCGAAGCTGTCGGACCCATACACCTTGTTGGGCATTCCTATGGCGGCGCAATCGCTTTCAAAATTGCGACCGACTCGCCGTTGGCAAGTCGCATTCGCAGCCTGACACTGATCGAGCCTGTGCTGCCGACGATCTTGCTGGACAACGAATCGGATCGGCGACTGCATGCGCAATTCGTTCGTTTGGCACACGCAATTTATGAAGATCTCTGGAATGGTTTGTCTTTGGAGGCAATGGAGAAATTCCTGGCATTTTGGAAAGGGTCCGGGCCAACCGAACAACTTCCAACGAAAGCACTCATACGTATGATAGAGCATGTGGAAAAACTTGCTTTTGATTTCACCGCAGCCCTCGCCGAACAAAATGTAGCGACGGCCGCGGCTGCGATCCGCGTGCCGACACTGTTGTTGTCCGGCGGACTATCGCCTTATCTCACCCAGCGGGTGGTTGCGCGGCTTGCATCCTCGATCGCCGGAGCGGAGGCCAAGCATTTGCCGGGAGCGGGTCACATGCTGCCTATTTCGCACGCCGCGATCATCAACCCTGACATCGTGCGGCACATCGCGCGAGCTGACGAATTCGCAAGCCTGTCATTGGCGTTAAGGGATTCGCCAGTTCAGGACGAAGCCTTGGTGAAGGGCTGAAACGGCAAAAAGCGCGACGCGATCCGCCTGTCGGGCTAATTCGGTCGACGATTGGTCATCGGGGCGCCGAGTCGTCGCGGCCGAACCCTGCCTGCTGGAGACGCCGGCAGCTATCAGCGATGTCAATATCCGGCGTGCGCGAAATGACTTCAAGCATGGGCAGCTCGGTGTATCCGATCTCCTTCATCGCCAATGGAATCCCCGCGAGCGGAACATCACCACACCCCAAGGGATCGTGTTTGTAACTCTGCCGGGTCGTATCGGAAAAATGAACGAGGCTGACGCGGTCGCGGACACGGCGTAATCCGTCTGTTGGAGACTCGCCAATGAAGTGAGCGTTCGCAACGTCGTAGATAACGCGAATACTTTCGTCCCCATAGCCATCGACGACGTTCATGAGTGACTCCGCGTCCGGCAGGAACGCGAACGGCATGTTCTCAATGAACAGCCGGGTGCCGACCTGCCGCGCAAGCGGCGCAAGCTTGTCAAGCGCGCGATAAAAATAGGAGACCATGCGATCTCGGGGCATGGGAAATAGCGGATTGGCCTTGCCGGGGCCGACAATAATCCCGCCGGCTCCCAATTCACCGGCGCAGCGAACGAATTGAACAAGTAAATTGAGGGTGTAGGCGCGCATTTCCCCGGCGGCCGCGGCGATGTTCATGTCGACATTCGGCATGTTGACGGCCACCAGCCGCAGCCGGTGTTCGCAGAGAAGGCGCAACTTGCGGAGCGCTGATGCGTCCAGCTCGGCCGGCCAGAGATGGCCGGGGAAGAACATGAGCTCGACCCCGCCATAACCCTGGTCCGCCAGCCGCGCGACGGTGTCGGCTGCACTGCCGTCGAAAATGTAGGAGTATGTATTGACGCCAAAATCTGCGGCTGCGTTTTTCATGCCTGTCCCCTCTGCTGGGCACGCGCCCCTGAATCGGTTCGTGCAAGGTGCCGGCCGGCGATGTAGCCGAATGTAAGCGCCGGCCCGAGCGTGATGCCGGGCCCCGGATAATTTCCGTTCATGATCGAGCCCATATCGTTGCCGCAGGCATAAAGGCCCGCGATCGCGGTGCCATCCTTTCTCAGAACTCTTGCATGGCAATCCGTTCTGAGGCCTATCGCCGTGCCCAAATCCGCCGGATAGACCCGAAGCGCGTAAAACGGTGCTTGTTCAATCGGTGCGACGCACGGATTGGGTGAGTGGTTGGCGTCGCCAAGGTGACGCTGATAGATGGTAGCGCCGCGTCCGAATTCCGGGTCGAGCCCCATTCGCGCTTGCACATTATAATTTTTCACTGTCGTCGACAGCACTGATTTTTCCACACCAATGGCCTCAGCGAGCGCATCAAGGCTCGGCGCCTCGAACAATTCGCCATCTTTCACGTATGGTTTGATACTCCAGGCGAAGGGCTTGATACGGCCAAGTCCGTAGGTCCAGAGAAATCGACGATCGCAGATGAGATAAAATGAACGATGCGTTGCGTCGTTTCCCTCGCGCAGCATGGCAAGAACGAACTCATGGTAGGACACCGCTTCGTTGACAAAGCGCCTTCCCGACGAATTGACCGCGATGACCCCGGGCTTGGCCCGGTCGGTTACCGTATGCGGGAAAACGCCCTGGCTTCCATCCGCGCGCCGAAACAGCGAGGCTGGCACCCAATAGGCCGCGTTGGTTGCACGCGTGTTCAGACTTGCGCCTCCGGCCATCGCGACATGCAGTCCGTCGCCGGTCGTCTCGGGAGTGACGGCGGAAACGAATCCCACTCCACCAGGAAAAAACTGCGCGCGAAGCCGCGTGTCGTAAGAAAAGCCACCGGTCGCCAGCACCACGCCTCGGCGCGCGCCGATCGGCCGGGCACCGGATGAATCCACGATCTGCACTCCTCGGACCGCATCGCCCTCGAACAACAACTGTCCGGTCTGCGTGCCGAACACTACATCGACCTTATGGGCCAGCAGCGAAGCATAGAGGCGTGCTGCCAGCGCGTTGCCTAGATGCAGCGAGGTCCCTCTGGAGGAGTGAAGGCGCTGCAACGCATATTCCGAAAGAAGGCGCAGCGACCGCGCCGTCGAACGAAAGGAGCGCCCGATCCGACGAAGGTGCGGGATGTCGAGCCGATTGACCATCATGCCGCCGAATAAGGTGAATTCCGGCAGCGGCCGACGCAAACGCTTGAAATTCGCCCCGAGTGAAGTGCCGTCGAAACTGACGGGTTCGAGTACGCGTCCACCGACAGTGGCTCCCGGCCTGTCCGGATAATAGTCGGGATACATCTTCACCGGCTGAAGCCGGACTTCGGTGTGCGCCTCGAGATACGCGATAGCCTCCGGGCCGCGGGAGAGAAATGTATCCCGCAGGTCTGCATTTTCAGCTTCCGGAACAGTGCTGGCGAGATAGTTCTCAGCGTCGGACCGGCTGTCATGCAGTCCTGCCCGCTGCATCTTCCCGTTGACGGGTATCCAAACCATGCCGCCTGACCACGCCGTCGTACCCCCGAGAAATTCTGTCTTCTCGATCAGCAGGACGCTTAGTCCCTCCGCGGCAGCGACTGCGGCGGCCGTCATTCCACCCGCGCCGCCGCCTATGACCACAACATCATAGGCGTCGGAGATCAAATTCGCGCCAGGATTCTCGTCGACCATGCATTTACGCCCGCTGCGGCGGCAGGAATCAGACGATTTTGGCGTCGTCGGTCACCGGCGAGGTGATCACCAGAAAAACCAGATCGACCAGTCCCGAATTCGAGATGGCGTGCTCCACGCCGGGTGGCAAAAAGATGAAATCGTGTTTGCGAACCACGTGATTCTTGCCGGCGATCTCCATCAGTCCCTCGCCTTCGAGCACGTGGTAGATCTGCTCCTGAACCTGATGCTTGTGGCGGGCAACGTGCGCCATCGGCTGATACATCGAAATTCGATAGTCCAGGTGGCGCGAGCCCGCGGTCCCCGGCATCACCAGAGGCTTCGACAACGCCCCACCAAAGTGATCGGGAAATTCGCGCCAGGGCACTTCGGCGATATTGCGGATGAAAGCGCCGTCATCTTCTGAAGCCATTGTTGTTTCCTCTCCAAGATCGTATCCAGCGCGGACCGATGTTACCGGCCCCGCAGGAAGCCGACAGCCTCTCGTCCCGCAATTCGTCCAAAAACCAGAGCGCGAAGCAAGGCAACGGCATTCGGTGCGGTGCCGTAAAAATGTCCGGTGGTTTCGCCCGCCGCATAAAGACCGGGGATCGGCCCTCGCTCGCCCAAAACTTCGGCCTTTTCATTGGTCGCGAGACCGCCAAATGTATAAGCGACGGCGCCGACCAACGGGTATGCGAGATACGGCGACCTGGTGATCGCTCGCGCCCAATTCGATTTCGGCGGCTTCAGCGTGCCGGCCGCCGCCAGCCCATCGCAGCGGGTCGCATCGAACTTCGCAGCGTCGCTGGTCGCCGCTGCATTAAATGTGTCGACCGTCTCTATCAGATTGCGGGCGGGAACTCCGATCTGCACCGCAAGATCTTGGAGGGATTCGGCTTGATACGGCGGAACTTCCGATCGGATCGCGCGCTCGAAGCCGGGAATATCGAACAGGCTTGAAATCGAGGACCGCGTACGCAATGCTCCCTGGTCTCGTAAAATGAATATCCCGGGCGAACGCTTCCCATGTCTCGTGGACAAGGCCGCTACCTTCGTCAAGGAAGCGGCGGCCGTCCTGATCGACAACGATCCCGTAAGGGTACACCAGCACGACCGGCGCGGAATGATGGCTGCGCGGGTCGATCGGCTCAACGTGCATGCCGTTCCAATCGCCCGAAACACGCGCGCCCTGCTCCGTCGCCATGCGTATGCCGTCACCGGTATCGAAACGCGTTCCGGGAGAGATGAGCCTGAGGGTCTCGGCGCCAGGCCCGAATTGCGCACGCATCATCGCCGGATTGCCCTGGAATCCACCGCAGGCGAGAATGACGGCATCTGCATCGGCAGTTGTTGCGACACCCTCATCGCCAGACTGAATGTCCACGCCAACAAGGCCACCAGCCTGCTTCTTCAACAGCCGGCTCACCCGGGAATCGTAAAGAACCCTCACGCCGGCCTTTTTTGCAGCTTCGAGAAGCTTTTCAACGATAACGCGGCCGCCTCCGACCGGCTGGATACGGGCCGGACCGGCGCTGAGATAATAGATTGGCGTGACGAATTCGACCCCGTGTGTCTGGAGCCATCCAATCGTTGCGGTCGCATTCGTCCGCGAGCGCGCGAAAATAGTTTCGATCGGCCAGTCCGGCGGAAGCCTTAAGGATGTCGTCCTCAAAACCGGGACCGAGCCGATCAGGCGCCGCCAACCGCATGTTTGAAGGACTCCAACGGGTGTTTCCGCCGGCTTCGACTTCACGCGACTTTTCAATCAAGGTAATATCGATGCGCAAACTCCGGCTACGGGCCTGCTCGGCGGCCGAGAGAGCTGCTGCAAGGCCGGCGGCTCCGTGTCCGACAACAACCAGCTTTTGAAGATCTGCGCATCATCTGGGGAAATCACGGTTCGAACCTGAAGATCAGATTATCAACGCTCCTCCGTCGATATAGACGATCGATCCCGTCGCAAAGCCGATCGTCATGAAAGCGAGGATTTGCCGCGCGATGTCGTCGCCCACGCCGACGCGGCCGACGGGCAAGCTGGCCGCCGTCCTGGCGAGCATATCGCGGCGGGCGGCTTCCGGCATGGCAGCGCGGATCGGCGTATCGATGATCCCCGGCGAGACGGCATTAACGCGCACAGGCGCAAGCTCGAGCGCGAGACTGCGCGCAAGCGATTCAAGCGCGCCGTTGGCGGCGCCGATAATGGCGGAGTTGGGTCGCGGGCGAATGCTCAAATATCCGGAAACCAGCGTGAGCGATCCACCCGGACGGATCTCGGCAGCACGTGCGACGCGCCAGGCGCCCCAAAACTTGCCTTCCATGGTGGCGCGCACGTCTTCCATGGCTACGGTCTTGAACGGTCCGGTGCGGAGTTGCGCGGCGGTGACCACGACATGATCGACCGGACCACAACTGCGGAAGAGACTGGCGACACTTTCATCGCTGGTGACATCCGCCGGGGTCGCCTTTACCCCCAGCCTTTCTGCAACCGCATTCAGACGATCCGCGTTACGTGCGGCGATGATGACCTCAGCTCCCTCGCGCTTTGCGAGTTCGGCGGTCGAAAGACCGATACCGGAAGAGCCGCCGACCACCACGACTTTCTTGCCTGCAAGCATCTGCTGTCCCTTTGATCCTTGGTGAAGATATAAAGCCATACCGGCCTGAACGACGTGATCAAGTCGGTTCGTATCGCGTCCCAATTCCCGGCTTGCTTTGCCCCAGTCCCGGAAGCTCCCAAACGCCGGCGCCGCTGGGATTGATGTCGGCGGCGATATCGACGTCGATCAGATAGGGTTTGTTGGCGGCGATGCCTTTACGAATGGCCTCGCCCAGATCGCCGGCGCGATCGACGCGTACGCCTTCGACGCCGCAGGAGCGTGCCATGGCGGCGAAATCCGGATTGTAGCGTTCGCCACTCCTGGGATCGTGAAAGTCGGTGGCCAATTCGCGGCCGCCGAGGTAACCGCGCTGCAGGCCGCGGATCGAGGCATAGGCGTAGTTGTTCCAGACGACCCAGACCACCGGCAGATTATATTCGACTGCCGTGCCCAGCACGTTGGCATGCATGAAGAACGCGCCGTCGCCGCACACCGACACGCAGGGCCGGTCGGGTGCCGCGAACTTCGCGCCCATCACGCCGGCGACGCCAAACCCCATCGGGCCAAAGCCCATCGAGCCGATCAGCGAGTCCGGCCGCTTCGGCTTGCAGAAACTCAACAGCCAATTGTGGTGCACGCCGATATCGCTGACCAGGATTGCATTCTCGGGCAGCGCCTTGTCGATCTCGAGCGCCGCGCGCTGCGGGTTGATCGGCGTGGTGTCGTCGGAAAAGCCGGGGGCGACGAACTTGTCCCATTCCCTGCGATAGGTGTCGATCTGCGCCAGCCATTTCTTGCGGGTGTCGGCGCGCTTGGTGAGATCGGCGCGGCGGTCGAGTTCGGCATGAACCTGCCGCAGGAAGGTACGCACATCGGCCATCAGGCCGAGCGCAACCGGGTAGTTGCGGCCGATTTCCTCCGGATCGATGTCGACGTGAATGAGCCGGGTCGGCGGAATGGTGAAGGAATAGCCCGGAATCCACGAACTCGAGGTGCGATCGTCAAAACGCACGCCCAAGGCCAATAGTACGTCGGCCTGACGCGTCGCGTGGTTGGCCTGGTAATGACCGGCGCGCGCAACGAGACCGAGAGCAAGGGATGGTTGCAATCGATAGCGCCAAGACCGCTGGCGGACGCCGCTACCGGAATTTGCAGCCGCTCCGCCAGCTTCAGCAATTCGTCGGCGGCGCCGCCATAACGCACGCCTTGTCCGACGATCATCACCGGGCGCTCGGCCGAGAGCAGCATATCGACCGCCTTGACGACGCCTTCCGGATCGGCGCCGCAGCGGCTAGAGATATTGCCGTTCCAGGCTTGCGCGTTGGGCGCTTCCTCGGCGGCCGATTCCAGAAACACGTCGAAGGGAACGTCGAGCACGACCGGGCCCGGACGGCCCGTGGTCATGGTCTTCCAGGCTTGCCGGATCGCGAGCGGCACCATCTCGCCGCGCGTCGGCTGAAACACCTTCTTGCAATAGGACCGCACGGTAGAGGGAAAGTCCGCCTGATAATGCCGATACAATTCCTGAAACGCGCCGCGGTTGAACTGGCTGGTCGGAACGTTGCCGGTCACCGCCAGAAACGGCACCGAGTTCGAGAAACGCGTTGCCCAGCGAGATCGGCAGGTTCGCCGAGCCCGGTCCGCAGGATGTAAAGGTGGCGGTCGGCCGTCCCGAAACACGGTAATAGACATCCGCCATGAAGCCGGCGACGCTCTCGTGATGCACCGAGATGGTCTTGAGTTCGTCGGAACGCTCATATAGCGCGTCGATGAACTGGATGTTGCCGTGACCGCACAGGCCAAATACCTGCGGCACTTTTTCCTGGATCAGATAGTCGACGATAACCTGAGCACCATTGAGCGCATTGCGCTGCGACATCGGATCTCTCCCTGCCCATTCGACGATTTCAGGAGATCGGCCCTGTTTACTTCGCTGCCGACACTGCCTAGGGCGCGGCACCCTATTTCCCATAATACTGTACGTCAATTTATATTGTGGTAGGCTTGGCCAGCCACACCGTTGTGGCGGATGACGGCGCGCCCGCGGCGCGCATTCGATCGCGGCATGACGTAACGCATCGCGTTGTTTAATTGTCGGGAACGCCTGATACAGTTCGGCACTGTTCCGTGGAGACTTGACCTGTGAGACCGCGCACCAAACAAAAGACGAATGAGAAGCCGGCAAGTCTGCGCAAGGCTGCCATCGCCAAGCTGGTGCAGCCCCCGCAGCGCGATATCGATGACGACGCCGACGACCGGCAGCGGGTCGGCGTTCAGTCACTCGGCCGCGCCTTTGCGATCCTCGAGGAAGTCGCGCGTCACCGCGAAGGTATCGGGCTCGCGGAACTGAGCAAGCTGGTCGGCCTGCATAACTCCACCACGTTCCACCTTGCCAAGACGATGGTATCGCTGGGCTATCTGCGCCAGGAAAAAGATTCGAAGCGCTACCGCGTCGGCCGGCCGCTGTTCGCGCTCGCCGCCAGCGCGCTCGACGAGATCGAGATGGTGAATGTCGCGACACCGGTGCTTGAGGACCTGTCGCGAGAAACCGGCGAAAGCAGCCACTTTGCGGTGCGTATGGGCGACGCGGTCGTCGTAATCGCCCGCACCAGCGGTCCCGGCGCGTTTCAGCTGACCGATCGCGTCGGTGTAGTGCGACCGGCTCATTGCACTGCGCTCGGCAAGATCATCCTCGCCTCGCTTCGCCCCGATCAACTGAAGCGTTTTCTTGAACGCGTCGACCTGAAACCATCGACCAAGAAGTCGATCACCGACATTCCCGTGCTGTTGCGCGAAATCACCGAGATCAAGCGCACCGGCATTGCCTTTGACGATGGCGAATTCAATCCGGAAGTGCGTTGCATCGCTGTGCCGGTGATGGATTTCACCGGCCAGATCATCGGGGCGCTCGGTATTTCCGGTCCGATCTGGCGCCTGTCCAACCAGGCGTTACAAAGTCACGCAAAAGTTGTGCGGACTGCTGCCAATCGCTTATCCGCTGAATTTGGCGCCAAAAGCGTTGCGAAATCCTCGTAACAGAAGCCGGAGCGCGCATTTGACGTTGACAGCGACGATTGCCTCCGGAAATATCGTCCAACAATAGAAAAACGTCTCTCACATTTCGCTAGCATGAAGGGGGACATCGCGACCTGGCCCTTGGGAGGAGACCAACGATGACCCGCTACAGCCGACGAACATTATTGAAAGCAAGCGCCGCGTTTGCCGGCGCTTCGGCGATCGGATTTCCGTCAATCGTCAGTGGCCAGACGGAAAAGATCAAAATCGGCCACCTCACGCCGCTGACCGGTTTTCTCGGCGCGCTCGGCGCCTATGCCACTCTCGGCATGAGACTGGCCGAGGATGAAATCAACAAGGCCGGCGGCATCATGGGACGCCAGCTCGACGTCATGTCGGAGGATTCGGTCAATCCGGCCACCGCCGCGACCAAGGCCCAGCGCATGCTGGATCAGGACGGCGCGACGGTGCTGATGGGCGAAATCAATTCGGCCTCGGCGCTGACCATCATGCAGGTGGCTGACCGCAACAAGAAACTGTTCGTGCAAATCGGCGCGCGCTCCGACGCGCTTGCGCGGCAAGAACTGCAACAAGTACACATTCCACGTCGACATTCCAAACACGGTAATGGTCAACTCGGTCGGCAAGGCGCTGTTGCGCGACAACATGGTGAAGGACAAGAAATTCTTCACGCTGACGGCCGACTACATTTTCGGCCACGATCTACTCAACGCGGCCAAACGTTTCTTCGCGGCCAATCAGGGCAACCTGATCGGCGACGAACTGATCGCGACTGATGTCACCGACTTCAGCCCCTATCTGCTGAAGATACGCCAGGCCAAGCCCGATGTGGTTTGTTCGAACCTCGCCGGCAATCAGGTTACGACCCTGATCAAGCAATATGCCGAGTTCGGCCTGCCCTATCCGATCGTCGGCTTCAATCTCAACACCGCGGACGCCTGGGCGGCGGGCGAAGGCAATCTCGCCGGAACCTGGCCGACGGTCTGGTATCACACCCTCGACGTTCCGGCCTCCAAGACCTTTGTCGACAACTTCGCGAAGAAGAACGGCAAGCCGCCGGAGAACCATGCCTGGATCGAATACGTCACGTTCAAGATGATGGCGCAGGCCATGAACGAGACCAAATCGACCGATACGGACAAGCTGATCGCCTACTTCGAAAAGGAAACCCAGTTCGACGTCCTCAAGGCGCGCAAAGCCTATTTCCGTTCCTGGGATCATCAACTGGTCCAGGAAGCGTATACGTTCTCGCCCAAGCCGAAGGGCGAGGCCAAGGATAAGTGGGACCTGATCACGCTGGGAGCGGCCGTTCCCGGGGCCAATGAACCGCTCGAAGTCATCAATCCGACGAAAGAACAGAACCCCTGCTCATTGTAACAGCGTGTTAGTTACCCGGCGCGCCATTGTTCGGGCCGCGCCGGGTGATCGCGTATTTTGGGCGCATTGCGGCGCGGCCGATCTCAAGATCTCCCTGGAGCGAGAATGCAGTTCGGGTTCTTGCTGGAACAGGTGGTGAATGGCCTCGTGCTCGGAGGCTATTATCTGCTTATCGCGCTTGGGCTGTCGCTGATTTTCAGCGTCGGCGGCGTGGTGAACCTGGCGCACGGCGCGTTTTACGCGCTTGGCGCTTACGCCTCGGTCGAAATCACGAAATATCTGGGCTTCGGTCCGGCCGTGGTGTTGTCGCCGATCGCAGTCGCGATGCTGGGCATTCTGTTTGAACGGTACATCTTGCGCCGTTTCTACACCGCAGATCCGATCCTGAGCCTGCTGGTGACGTTCGGGCTGGCGATGATCGCCGAACAATTGATCCGCATCGTATGGGGCGCGGCGCCCTTGTCCGCGACGATTCCGGCCGGGCTCAAAGGTTCGGTGATCCTCGGCGATTTTCTGTTCTCGCGCTACCGCCTGATGCTGCTGGCAGTGGTGGCCGCGGTACTGGTCTGCGTCTGGCTGCTGCTGAACAAGACCTCGTTCGGCCGCGTCGTGCGCGCCGGAATCCAGCGGCCTGACATGGTCGCCACACTGGGCATCCGTCTGCAGCCCTATATGACGGCCATCGTCATGCTCGGCGTAGGGATGGCCGCGATGGGCGGCGCTTTCTTCGCGCCGATCACGATCGTGCATCCGGCGATGGGAGCCGAGATCATCACAGTCGCCTTCGTCGTAGTGGTGATCGGAGGCCTGGGGAGCTTCTGGGGTGTCGTGATCGCCGCGCTGCTGGTGGGCGTTGTGCGCGGCATTACAATTCACTTCGTACCCGCCGCCGGCGAGGCCTCGATCTACGTGTTGATGTTTCTGGTGCTGCTGGTGCGACCGCGTGGATTGCTTGGCGAGCGTATCGAGAAATTCGAATGAAGCTCAGCCCACATTCAAAATACCGGCCACTAGGGCTCGCCGCCGCCGCGCTGATCGTCCTGCCCTTTGCGATGAGCTTGCTCGGCCTGTCGGTGAACACCGCGACCATGGTGGTGATCCTCGCGATCGCGACCATGGGGCTCAATCTATGCGTCGGCTACACCGGACTGGTGTCGTTCGGTCATGGCACCTGGTTCGGCATCGGCGCCTATGCGGCCGGATTGATCCAGTTGCGCTGGTCCGGCGGCGGCATGTGGTTGCCGATCCTGTTGTCGACGATTGTCGTCGGTGTCTTATCGACCGCCGTCGGCATCATTATACTGCGCCGCCGTGGGGTTTATTTCTCGCTGCTGACCCTTGCGCTCGCGGCCCTCACCTACACCGTCGCCTTCCGCTGGAGCGAAGTGACCGGCGGCGAGGACGGCCTCGGCGGTCTGAAGCGCGGCAGCATCGGTCCGTTCAGTCTCGATAACGCGTATAACTATTATGTTGCGGTCGCGCTGATCGGCCTGGCCGTGCTGTACCTTCTTCTACGACTGACGCGCTCGCCGTTCGGTCACGTGCTGGTGGCGATCCGGGAAAATCAATTACGTGCCACGTTCCAGGGTTATCCGGTCGAACGCTACAAGCTCGGGGTGTTTGTGATCTCGGCGATCGTCACCGGCGTCGCCGGGGCGTTGCTTGGTTTCCAGACCTATCTGGTCTCGGCGGAGGCGGTATCGGTGCCGTTTTCCGGTGAACTGCTGGCGATGGTCGTGATCGGCGGCATGCGCAGCATGCTGGGGCCGGCGCTCGGCGCGCTATTCTTCATCCTGTTCCGGGAATTGTTTTCGATCTGGACGCCGAATTGGCTGCTTTGGTTCGGCCTGATCTTCGTCGCCTTCGTGCTGTACTCGCCGGGCGGCCTCGTGGGAATCTGGGCCACGCTGTCCCGGCGCTGGCGGCCGGCGCCGGAAGAAGCCGCCGCCATGAGCAAGCGCAGGATCTACCAAGACCTGCCGCTGCCAGGCTTCCTGATGCCGGAGAGCCTCACGGGAACGGTACTCGAGGTCGAGGGCATCTCGAAGAATTTTGGCGGCATCCGCGCCGTCTCCAACGCAAGCCTGCAAATCGGCGCTGGCGAGATTCACGCGCTGATCGGCCCGAACGGCGCCGGAAAGACCACGCTGTTCAATCTGATATCAGGCCTGTTCCCGACAGATGCGGGAACCATTCGCCTCAATGGGCGCGAGATTCAAGGCGTGCCGTCGGAACTCATCTGCCACCGGGGGCTTGCACGTTCGTTTCAGATTACCAACCTGTTCCGCGGCCTGCCGATCTATGAAAATTTGCGCCTGTCCCTACAGGCGCAGAGTGACATGCGCTTCAATCTCTGGCGCGATATCGACAGCTATGCGGATATCCACGCCGAGACCGCGGAGTTGGTGAAATTCCTCGGTCTCGAAGGCATCGAAGAAATCGAGGGCGGCGAACTGTCCTACGGCGGGCAGCGATTGGTGGATTTGGGAATAGCGCTTGGCTCCAAACCGCAGGTGTTGTTGCTCGACGAGCCGCTGGCTGGCCTCGCCGCCGCCGAGCGCGAACGCGTATCTAGCCTGATCAAGAGCGTGGCCTCGAACATTCCGGTGCTGATCGTCGAGCACGATATCGATCGCGTGCTCGGGTTTTCGCAGGCTGTCACCGTGATGAACCAGGGCGAGGTGCTGATGACCGGCTCGCCCGACGCGGTGCGCGCCGACCGGCGCGTGCAAGAAGTCTATACCGGAACCGGCATCCCCGAGGTCGAGCACAGCCGCGCCGATGAGGTTCAGCAAGAAGCCCCACAAATTCTTCGTTTCGAAGGCGTCAACACCTTCTACGGCAAGAGCCATATTCTGCATGACGCGACGCTGAATGTACGCGAAGGCGAGATCGTCGCCCTGCTCGGCCGCAACGGCGCCGGCAAGTCTACGCTTTTGAAAACCTTGGCCGGGCTAATTCCTTTGGCATCCGGCACGATCGAATATGAAGGCAGCAATATCGCGGGAATGCCGGCGCCGGATATCTCGCGCATGGGAATCGGTTACGTGCCGCAGGGGCGCGGTCTGTTCGCGGGCATGACGGTGCGGGAAAACCTCTCGCTCGGCCGTCTGGCGCGCAAGACCGATGGCAGCAATGGCGTGGTGTGGAGTGAGGAGTTGATCCTCGAATATTTTCCGTGCCTGAAGGAGCGTATGGATGTTGCCGCCGATTATCTGTCGGGCGGCGAGCAGCAGATGGTCGCGGTGGCGCGCGCCATGTCGGGCAATGTGAAACTGCTGTTGCTGGACGAGCCGTTCGAGGGCCTCGCGCCGACCGTGATCCTCGAACTCTTCAAGGTGTTCGATCTGCTGCGCCGGCACACGTCCATCGTGATCGTGGAACACAATCTCGATCTGGTGTTGGCGCTGGCCGACCGTGTATTCGCGCTCGAGCGCGGCGCGGTGTTTCACCGGGGGCCGGCGGCACCGTTGCTGACCGATCTCGAATACCGCAAGAAGATCCTGTGGTTGTGATACCTGCCCGGAATGGAGCGAGGTGGTCAGGTGATCGATCAAGTATCCACGCCGTTCAGGCCGCGAGCACCTCGCCGATCCGGCTGCGAATAAGTTCGCGTTCTTCCCGGCCCGTACTGCCGTCGAAGCAAACATCGTAGGCGATCATCGCAGGGCGTTTCAGCACCACGATGCGGTCACCGATCTCCAGCGCCTCGCTGATCGAATGGGTGATGAAGACAGCGGTCTTGCCGTTTTCCTTCACCAGCCGGACGAATTCCGCACGCAGCCGTCCCGCGGTGGATTCGTCCAGCGCGGAGAACGGCTCGTCGCACAGCAGGATATTGGCATTGGTCGCAAACGCCCGCGCGATCGAGACGCGCTGGCGCATGCCGCCGGACAGTGCGTGCGGATAGTCGTCCTCGTGTCCGCCAAGCCCGAGTTTGGTCAGCCACAGTTGCGCCGTTTTCGCGCCGCTCTGCAGCCGGCACTCCGAGCATCTCCAGCCCCAGTTCGACATTCTGGATGGCGGTCCGCCATGGCAGCAACCGGTCGTTCTGGAACACGATCGCCATCTTGCCGCGAAACGAATCGAAATCCGCGAACGGGATCGCGCCCGCTGACGCGCACTGTGCCACCTGGTCGGCTCGGTCAGCCCCGCGATCATGTTGAAGATCGTCGATTTGCCGCAGCCGGTCTTGCCGAGCAACGCCAGCATCTGACCGGAACGAACGTCGAGATTGAGACCGTCCACCGCGCGGTATGCCGTGTCGGTGCCTGCCTTGCCGAACACTTTGGAGACATGGTCGAGGTGAATGGCGACGCCATCGGGCGCGACGATGTCTCTCATATCGCGCGCTCCGACACCGCGCGATAACGAAACACGGTAGTTTCGATCAGCGTCAGCGCGCCCTGCACGATCAGCACGAAAAACACCAGTTGCAGCGTCCAGGCCAGCGCACCGGCCATGTCGAACAACTGCTGTTGCTGCAGCAATTGATAGCCGACACCGCCGGTGGCACCGACCAGTTCGGCGACAACGACAACGCGCGACGCGTTGCCGAGATTGACTTTCCAGGCGGTGAGAATGTCCGGCAGGATCGCCGGCGCGATCATCACCCGGAACAGCTTCATCCGGGTGGGTCGGAAGCTGAACACCATTTCCATGAGATCCCTGCGACATTCCGCGCAATGCGCCCAGCACCTGAAACGTGAACGCCGGCAAGGTCGTCATCACCATGATGAAGAAAATGCGAAACTCGACGCCATGAAACCAGATGATGGCGAATACCACCCAGGACAGCGCAGGAATGCCCTGGAACAGCGTCAGGATCGGCGAAAGGAAATTATCGACCGCCCGCGAGCGCACCATCAACAGTGCAAGCACCGCCGCCGACGATGAAAGCGCCCGGCAAGCCCCGCCAGAATGCGAAGGATCGTCGCCAGCACATCGGCGAACATCGTCCCGCTGGAGAATATCTCGAGGCAGCGCCAGAACACGTCGATCAGCGACGGAAACAGAAAGCGCGGGAAAAACAGCGAGGCGAATTGCCAGATCAGTATGACCACGACGAACGGCAACAGCCGGCGACCCCAGCCGTTTTATCGTCGCGAGCAACATATTCGCGAGCTGCGACGACCCGGCTCTGTGGCGTCGCCTTCATTCATTTTCCTGGCATCTGATAGATCGTCGAGGCGGCCGGCTCTGACGGCAGGAAGGCGATCGATTTTCCGGCGGCGTAGACCGAATTGATTTCCTTGCGGACGTCGGAGGCCCACTGCACGTTCATGCCAAGCCGGTCATTGGCGCGAATGAGTTCCGCGATCGCCTTCTGGTCGTCGGGCGTCCCCTTCGCCGCGATCAATTTCGCCGCCTCGTCGGGATGCGCCGTCACCCAATCGGCCGCTTCCTTGTAGGTCGCATAGAGCTTCGGAACCAGTTTCTGGTTCTTTTCCACCCAATCGATGTGAGCGGCGACGCCGAGATAGGGAATGTTGCGGCTACCGGTGAATTTCTTCCAGCTGTCGGCGATGGCGAGATCGATCGTGCGCATATCGCTCTTCTTCGACAGCAGTGTCGTATAGGCCGGCTCCCAGAGCTGGACGGCCGCCGCGCGGTCGGCGAGCGCGTAGCCGATCAGGCCGGGGGTAGCAGTATTGATCACGGAAAACTTTGCCGGATCGGCGCCGAGTTGCCGCGCGAACCAGTCGAACATCACATAATTGGTGGTGCCCTTCGCGGCCGCCATGTCCTTGCCTTCGAGATCCTTGAGCGTCTTGACGTCGGCGCGGGATGTGACGACGGCGCCCCAGAAATCGAACAGGTTGAAGAGATAGGTCACCTTGACGCCGCGGGTATCGGCAAGGCCGACCGTCAGCAACGATGCGCTGCCGCCAAGCTGGAATTCGCCGGAGTTGAATTGCGCGGTATAGGCGTCGGGCGTTCGCTCTTCGAATTTGATCGCAACGCCGTTTTTCTCGTCAAGCTTTTGCGCCTTGATCACCGGCGGCAGAAAGGCGCCGAGCGACGGAGGGCCGAAGACGACGATGGAAAGCGGTTCAGGGGCTTGCGCCCGGGATGTTCCGGTCAATAGCAGCGCATAGATGCAAACCAGGCTTGCCAAAAGTCCATTCATGACCGCTCTCCAAACTCCTGATCGCCGCCGCCGGCGAGCCCCTGGCCGGCGTCTCGAATTCCTTGCGCAGCGGCGAAAAGGTTCGGTCTCATGATCACAAGCCGAACAGACGGTGCGCAAGGCCGCCATTGATCGCGGCACGCTCGGCATCGGAGAATTTGGTCTCGGCAACGATTTTCAGCGGCGCGAGATCGCCGATCGGGAACGGCATGTCCGAACCCATCATGATCCTTTCAGCCCCGACGATATCGGCGAGGTAGCGCAGCACGCGGGGATCCTGGACGATGGTGTCGTAGTACATCGCGGCCAGCGCTGCGTCGGGATCGCCTAGCTTGTCCTTGTCGAGCGAATAATTTCTGCGCAGCCGGCCGATCACATAGGGCAGCGCCGCTCCGCCGATACCGGCGACGATCTTCACGCTGGCATAGCGGGTGACGTGACCGGCATAGATCAGCCGCGACATCGCGATCAGCGTATCGGTGATGCGTCCGACCGCATTTGCCATGCCGTAATCATGCACGCGGTCGTCGCCGCTTTCGAACACCGGATGTATGAAGACCACCGATCCCAATTCGTTGGCGGCTTCCCAGAATGGCGTGAGCGCCGGATCATCAAGCACGCCGCCCTTGCCCTTGGGCTGCGTACCGATCATCGCACCCTTGAAACCGGCGGCATGCGCTTCGCGCAGCACTTCGGCGGCGCGCGCGCCGTCCTGCAACGGGACGGTGGCCAGCGGCACGAAGCGTGGCTCGCGCATCGCGGCCTGCGCCAGATGCGTGTTGATCAGTCGCGACCAGCTGGCGCCCTCCTCCGCCGGCACTTCATAGGCGAACATGTCGAGCCAGCCGCCAACCACCTGACGCTCGATTTTCTGCTCATCCATCCATTTCAGGCGCGCGGGCATATCGCTGAGCGGCTTGGAAACCGGCCGCGTCGGCTTGCCGCCGGCAAAGGAGAAACCGAGGCTTCCGCCGTCCTCGATCAGGCGGATCGAAGGAAAGCTTGCAGCCTGCGACCGGATCGCGTCCAGCAGGCTTGGCGGCACCAGATGGGCGTGGCAGTCGATGATCATTTGGCTTGCTCTTGTGATTTTCCTTGTTGCGCATCCGCGATGGCATCGCCGATGGCGGAAATACGGATCGGAAGCTTGTTGAAGGAGATGCCGAGCGGCGCCACGCAATCGTTGACCGCGGCTGAAATCGCAGCGGGCGCGCCGAGATAACCGCTTTCGCCCGAGCCCTTCTGGCCGAACACGGTGTGGGGCGACGGCGTGCAGTGATGCACGATCTCGACTTCCGGCACCTCGTGGGCTGACGGCAGCAGGTAATCCATGAAGCTCTGAGTGATCAACTGGCCCTCGTCGTTGTAGACGAACTCCTCCAGCAGCGCGGCGCCGAGGCCGTGCGCGATGCCGCCCAGCGTCATGCCCTTGACGATATGCGGATTGATCACCGTGCCGCAATCGTGGCCGATCACGTAGCGCCGGATTTCCGGCTTGCCGAGCACAGGATCGATCGCCATCAGCACCACGTGGAACTCGAACGAATGGCATGGATACATCTGTACCCGGCCGTCCTTCGGCAGCTTGCCGCCGGTCGGCACCTGCATCACATGCGTGCTCTCGAGGCCAGGCTCCATACCATCCGGCAACAGATGGTAGTTGCGGTGCGCGATGTTGATGATTTCGGGCCAGCCGAGCTTGCTTGCCGCTGTCGGGATCGCTGACGCCGCCGGCGGCATATACAACCTTGTCGTCGCCAAGACCGAATTGATGGGCCGCGATGCGCGTCAGCTTCGCTTTCAACTTCTGCGCGGCATGAAACGCCGCACCGCCGAGCATGATCGCCATCCGGCTGCCGACCGGCGAGTTGGAAGGCAGACACGCCAGCGAATCCGGCCGATCACGCGGATAAGATCGGGCTCGATCTGGAGGACTTCGCCGATTACCGTCGCGACGAGGGTTTCGTGTCCCTGCCCCGACGACGTGTTGTGAATGGTGACGGTTGACGAAACCCGAGCGCGTCGATGACGATGCGGCAGGAATCCATCCAGGTGGTGGTGGTATTCTTTTCGTTGAGCAGCGGCTCGAACGACAGAGTTGGCGCCGCTTGGCTCCAGGCACGCCGCGATGCCGATGCCGGCCAATAGCCCGGTGCCGCGCAGTCGATCGCGCTCTTTTTCCATCTTCGCAAAATCGATATGCGCCAACACCTTTTCGACGACGGTGTGATAGTCGCCGCTGTCGTAGGTGCTGCCGCTCGGGAATCAGATAGGGAAACTGCTTCCCTGCGAATGAAATTGCGCCGACGCACCTCGATGCGTTCGAGACCCGCGGCCGCCGCGACCTTGTCGATCGCGGTCTCGATCGCATAGTTGGTCGGCGCCTGGCCGAAGCCGCGCACGGCTTCCTGCACCGCCTTGTTCGTGGTGACCGATTGCGCCCGGTACTGCACGCTTTCGATTTGGTACGGACCGACAATGGCGCCGATCGGCTTGCCCAGTTGAAACGGCGCCCGACCGGCATAGGCGCCGGCATTGTCCAGCGCGCGGATCTTCATCGACTTGACGATGCCGTCATCGTTGAAGGCGACATCGACGTCGAAAATGCGATCCGGACCGTGAGCGTCGCCGCCGCTCATATTCTCCAGCCGGTCTTCGATCAGGCGCACCGGCCGGCCCAGCCGCCGCGCCAGATGCGCCACCAGCACGGTCTGCTTGATGCCGCGCTTGACGCCATAGCTGCCGCCGACGTCGACGTCCTGATGCACGCGCACGCCATTGGCGGGAATCCGCAGCGCACGTGCGATCTGATCGGGATATTTCGGCATCTGGATCGATGCCCAGACGTCCAGCATCTCGCGCCAAGGATCCCAGGAGGCCGCGACGCCAAACGTTTCGATCGGAACGGTGGAACTGCGTCCCCAGGTGACGCGGAACGACAGGTGGCGCGGGCTTTCGGCGAAATGTTTCTCGACCTCGCCCCAGACGAAGGTGCGGTCGAGCAGCACGTTGGAGCCGTGCGCGGGATGAACCGGCGGGCTGTCCGGCAGCAGGGCTTCTTCCGCGTTCGATCACAAAAGGCAGCGACTCATAGATGACGCGTACTTTTTCGGTGGCGTCCTCAGCGAGCGCGCGGGTATCGGCGACCACCGCCACGACCCACTCGCCGGCATAGCGCGTCCGCCCCACCGCAAGCGGATGGCGTCGAACCTTTGGCGTATCGAGCCCGTTCATCAGCGGATCGGTCGCGGCGGCGAGCTCATCGCCCGTCAGCACATAATGAACGCCGGGCATCGCCAGCGCCGCCGACGCATCGATCGAAACGATACGCGCGGCCGGATGCTGCGACGGCAGGATCGCCACGTGCAGCATGCCTTCGAGCGCGACATCGGCGACGAAATGGCCGTGACCCGCCACGAAACGGCGATCTTCGCGAACCCGCGGTTGGTCGAGACAAAGCGGAAGGTCGCGGGATCGGCGTTCATTTCGCCTCCTTGACCGGCTGATCGGCCCGCATTGCCGGACGCGGCGCATTGGCCTTGCGCAGTCGATCCGCGGCAAACTGCACGGCTTCGATGATCTGGCCGTAACCGGTGCAGCGGCAGATATTGCCCGAGATCGCCTCGACGATATCGTCGCGCGTCGGCGTCATCGTGTGCTGAAGCAGGGCATGCGCCGTCAGGATCATGCCGGGGGTGCAGTATCCGCATTGCAGGCCATGGGTTTCGCAGAACGCATCCTGGATGCACGCTGAGTTCGCCCGGCGCCGGCGCGAGGCCTTCGATGGTCGTGATCTCGTAGCCATCGGCCTGTACCGCGAACATCAGGCAGGATCGAACCGGCTCGCCGTCGACCAGGACCGTGCAGGCGCCGCAGACGCCGTGCTCGCACCCGGCATGGGTGCCGTTCAGCAGAAAATTCTCGCGCAGCGCGTCGAGCAGCGTCTTGCGCGGCTCGACATCGGCGGAACGGCCGGCGCCGTTGATGCGCAAATCGACTTTCATTGTACGCCTTTCGTGGATTTGGCGCTGGAGTTTGCGCGCGCCTGTTCGAGCGCGCGAATGCCAAGCGCTGTCGCGACGCGGCGACGATAGGCGGCGCTGGCATGCAGATCGCTCATCGCATCGATATCGCCAGACGCGGCATTGACGGCTTCAGCCACCGATGCCGCATCCAACTTCGTTGCCAACGAGGGACGATACGTCGAGCCGCAACGGCCGATCGCCGACACCGCCGACGCCGAGCGCAGCGCCCTCGCAGTTACCATCATCGTCGAGCGCGACCTGCGCCGCGGCGGCCACGAAAGCGAAATCCGAGCGTCGCGCGCTGATCTCAAGGAAACCCACGCCGATGCGCTTGTGCGGCCAGACCGGGAAACGGATGGCGCTGACGCACTCACCCTGACCGATCGTGGTCAACATCGGCCCGATAAAGAAATCATCGCGCCGGCACCGACGTCGGGCCTTCCGTCGTCGCGAGCAAGATTTCGGCGCCGAGCGTCACCGCGACCAGCGGAATTTCGGCCGACGGATCGGCATTCGCGATCGAGCCGCCGACGGTGCCGCGGTTGCGGGTCGGCGGATGTCCGACCCATGGCAGCACCCGCGCCAGCATCGGTACCGACGCCTTGATGACGGGGTCGCGTTCGGCGTGCGCCTGGCGCGTCGTGGCGCCGACAACCACGGCGCCTGCTTCTTCGCGAATTCCCGCAAGCTCCGGCAATCGCAAGATATCGATCAGCTTCGCCGGGCGCGCCAGCCGCATCGCCAGCATCGGCACCAGCGTTTGTCCGCCTGCGATCACCCGCGCGTCCTCGTCGGCAGCCAGCAGTTCGCAGGCCTCGGCGAGCGAACCCGGTCTGACATAATCGAAGGGTGCGGGCTTCATGGGTGCCGCTAGCCCGGCGGCAAGCCGGTGATCGCCGGTGACAGCACCGAAACAACCTGAATTTCCAGCAGCGGGGCGAAAGTTTCGCGCGCAGACTTCACGACCGGTTCAGACCCGTTCGATGATGATGGCTGGCGCCATGCCACCGGCAGCGCACATGGTCACAAGGCCCCGCTTGAGATCACGACGTTCCAATTCGTCGAGAATGGTACCTATCAGGATTGAGCCGGTCGCGCCGATAGGATGACCCAATGCAATCGACCCGCCGTTGACATTGACCTTGTCGCGGTCGAGATCGAGATCACGGATAAATTTCTCAGCCACCACCGCAAAGGCCTCGTTGATCTCGAACAGATCGATATCGCCCAGCGTGAGGCCAGCCTTGGCCAGCACCTTGTGTGTCGCCGGGACCGGCGCGTTCAGCATCAGGGTAGGCGAGTCGCCCATGTTCGCCATCGCAACAACGCGCGCGCGAGGCTTCAGGCCATGCGCCCTGGCGTAGTTCGGCGACGCCAGGAGAAGCGCTGCCGAACCATCGACGACACCTGACGAATTGCCCGCGTGGTGCATGAAATTGATGTCCAGATCGGGATATTCTTGCAGGATCAGGTTGCGATACGTTGTGCCGCTGTCGTCAAGCGGATAGTCCGCCACCGCCGTAAAGGCAGGCTTGAGACCGGCAAGTCCTTCAAGCGTGGTCTGCGGTCGTGGATATTCCTCCCGATCAAGCGCGAGGCTGCCATCCTCGCGACGAACCGCAACGAGGCTCTTGTCGAAATGGCCGTGTTTGATGGCGTTGGCAGCCTTCTGTTGGCTCTCGAACCCCAGCCTGTCGACATCCTGCCGCGCAATCCCTTCGAGCGTCGCAACGGCGTCGGCGCAGACACCCTGATGCGACTGCGGATGCCTTGCGCGCAGGCGAAGATTGCCGCCATCCATCATGAAGGGACCCTCGCCGCGACGGCCTTCCATCGACATCATCTCGGTGCCACCGGCGATAACGAGATCCTCCGAGCCCGACATAATGGACGCGGCAGCCATATTGACGCTCGTGATGCCGGAGCCGCAGAACCGATCTAGCGTCACTCCGCTGGCGCGAACATCGTAGCCGGCATCGAGCGCCGACATTCGGCCGAGATCGCCGCTTTGCGGCCCGCGCTGCGAGCTGGTGCCCCAAATGATGTCGTCGACGTCGGCGGTATCGATCCCGGTGCGTTCGGCGAGCGCCCGCAACACCGTCGCGCCAAGCTGCTGCGGATGTATGCCCGATAGCGCGCCCTTGCCGGCCTTGCCTATACCCCGCGGGGTCCTGCAGGCGTCGATAATCAACGCGTCAACCATGGTGTTTCCCTTCGATAATTGTTGTCCGCATTTGGAGCCGGTCAAACTCCAAAGTCAATTCGTAGGGCCGGCGATTTCTTTCATAATGTCGGTGTCGCCGCCATAAATGCACCGCCGGCATGCATCGGCATCAAATCGCACGACTGACCTTACGGGTCGATGAGCACTCCCGGGTTGAGCATGCCTTGCGGATCGAGTTCGCGTTTCGCTGCCCGAAGCGCTGCGGCGAAAAGCTCGGGACGCTGGCGGTCGTACCAGCGCCGGTGATCTCGGCCAACGGCGTGATGATGCGTGATCGTGCCGCCCGCCTCGATCAGCGCGTCACCGGCCGCATCCTTGATCGCCTGCCACTGCTCCAGGAGAGCACCGTGGCGGCCAAGCGCGTGGAAGGAAAAATAGGGCGCGGGCCCGTCCGGATAGACGTGCGTGAAACGGCAGGTGACCTCTCCCTTCACGCCAGTCGCCTCAAGGATCGCGCGTTCCGTCGCCGCTTTCACCTTGTCGTGGAAACTTTCGAACCGGTCCCAGGTGATGGCGGTCTCAAAAGTGTCGTTGATGAGACCTGCCGGCGTCAGAAACTCGCGCGCATAGGGCATGCGAATAAATGCATTGCGCCAAATTCCCGCCGCGCCTTCGAGATGCGCGTCGCCGGCTTGCGCGGCCTCCGGCGTCCCGCCATGGTCGGCGCAGCATTCAAGCGCACGCGCCATCCAGGCGTTCGGTGCATGGTCGCCGGACTCAAAGCCGAGCACCATGATCGCGAAGCTGCCGTCGCCGGCGCCGGTGTTGAACGCTTCTTGCGCATCGAGGATGCGGCAATTCGATGGATAGAGGCCGGCCTGCGCGATGGCGCGCACCGCGCGCGCAGCCCCAAAGAACGAATCGAAACGAAGGGAAGCGCCGGCCCGGAACGTCGGCCGTGGCTGCAATCGCATCCAGGCGCGCGAAATCACGCCGAGAGTTCCCTCCGAACCGATGAACATGCGGTCGGGGCTCGGACCAGCGCCGGATCCCGGCAATCGACGCGTTTCCAGTATGCCGCGCGGCGTGACGACACGCAGGCTTTCGACGAAATCGTCTATATGCGTGTAGAGGCTGGCGAAATGGCCGCCTGATCGGGTCGCGATCCAGCCGCCAAGGGTTGAATATTCGAAACTCTGCGGAAAATGCCGCAGCGTGACGCCGTGCGGCTTAAGCTGGTTTTCCAGCGACGGACCATAGGCACCGCCTTCGATCAGTGCGGCGCGCGAAATCTGATCGACCTCGACCACCTTACCGAGATTGCGCAGGTCAAGCGTGACCGCCGCCTTATAGCGAATGCCGTCTATTCGCGGCTCAACGCCGCCGCAAACGCTCGATCCGCCCCCGAACGGCGTCAGCGAGGCGCTCACACCGCCGGCCCAGTCCATCACGGCGGAAATCTCCGCCTCGTTACGGGGATAGGCAATAACGTCGGGCGCGCAATCGTAGTCGCCGAGCATGGCTCTGACGTAATCCGGATAGGATTTGCCATAGGCGTGCGCGACACGGTCGTAGCGTTCGCTCGTGCAGAAAGCGGCAAATGCGGCCGGTGGCGCCACGCGCGGGGCGCGCAGTGCCAGGTCCTCAAGATGCGGCACTGCCTTCGTCTCAAACGCTTCCCGCGAGAATTTCGCATGATAGCGGCCGAGCACGAACGCCCGCTGCTCGGCAGTCATGCCTTCGCCTTCGCGGCCCCAGCCGTAATGTTTCAGCCTCGCGCCACTCATGGTCGCTCCTCGAGTTTCGGTCGGTGCGTGCAATAACAGTTATGGACTTTGGCAAGCGGTATATTCGAATGCAATCCCGACCGTTCGGAAATGTACCCTGTTTCGGATTGTTCCAGGTCCGACTATTCAACCCCCGGCGTTCGATTCAACCGGCGCGCGGAAATCGCACCTGACAGGCCTTCTGCAGCTTTGTCAGTCGGCGCGTTATTGGATAGCTTTGAGTAATGCCTTAACCGGCTGACGCAGAAACCTGCAGGGAGCAACAGCATATGGCCGGCCCGCGCGAAACCCAGGCCCCGCCCGACGCGGCACCAGTTCTGGACTATGAGGCCATCGTCATCGGGGCCGGGATGTCGGGCATGTATCAGCTGCACCGATTACGTGAACTCGGGATGCGGGTGCGCGTGTTCGAAGCCGGCACCGGTGTCGGCGGCACCTGGTACTGGAACCGCTATCCAGGCGCGCGCTTCGATTCCGAAAGCTACTCCTACGGCTACTCGTTTTCGAAGGAGTTGCTGGAGGAATGGAACTGGTCTGAGCATTTCGCCGGCCAGCCGGAAACGCTGCGCTATCTCAACCATGTCGCCGACAAGTTCGACCTGCGCCGCGACATCCAGTTCCGCAGCCGGGTTGCGGCGGCGACCTACCAGGAGGACACGCGCAGCTGGACCGTCACGCTGCAGGACGATAGCCGCTTCCGCGCGCGCTTCCTGATCACCGCCATCGGTCCGCTCTCCGCCCCCACCCTGCCGCGTATCGAGGGAGTGGACACGTTTCAGGGCCAGTCCTTCCATACCGCCAGATGGCCGCACGAGCCGGTCGACTTCACCGGCAAGCGAGTGGCGGTGATCGGGACTGGCGCCACCGGCGTACAGACCATCCAGACCATCGCCAAGTCGGTCGGGCGCCTGAGCGTGTTCCAGCGCACGCCGAACTGGTGCGCGCCACTGCACAACGGCAAGATCGACGCGGAGACTCAGAAGAAGATCAAGTCCGGTTACCCCGAAATGTTCAGGCGCTGCCAGGAGACCTTCGCCTGCTTCCTGCATACGCCGGACCCGCGCGGGGCCTTCGAGGTTTCCGACGAGGAGCGCGAAGCTTTCTACGAAAAACTCTATGCTGAGCGCGGCTTCGGCATTTGGCAGGGCAATTTCCGCGATATTCTGATCGACCGGAAAGCGAACGCGACGATTAGCGATTTCGTCGCCAGGAAGATCCGCCAGCGGGTGAAGGACCCCGAGATCGCGGAAAAGCTGATTCCAAGGAACCACGGCTTCGGCACCCGAAGGCTGCCGCTGGAGACCTTCTACTATGAAGCCTACAACCAGGACAATGTTGAGCTGGTGGACATCACGGAAACGCCGATCCAGCGGATCACGCCGAAGGGTATCAAGACCAGCACCGCGGAATACGAATTCGACATAATCATCTACGCGACCGGCTTCGATGCCATCACCGGCAGCTTCAACAAGATCGATTTCCGCGGCGTGGACGGCGTAAAATTGAAAGAAAAATGGAAGCACGGGCCGCAAACCTATCTCGGCGTCATGGTCGACGGCTTCCCCAACATGATGATGCTGATGGGGCCGCATACAGCATTGGGAAATATTCCACGCAGCATCGAGTACAATGTCGATTGGGTGACCGGCCTTATCGGGTACGCGCGGGAATCCAGCCTGACGCGGGTGGAAGCAACGGCAATGGGGGTGACTGCCTGGACCGATCACGTCAAGGCACTCGGGGTCGGCCTGCTATCCAACGAGGTCAACTCCTGGATGACCGGGATCAACAGCAATGTGGAAGGCAAGCAAACCCGTATCGTCGCGCGCTATAGCGGCAGCGCGCCTGCCTACCGCGCCAAATGCGACGAGGTGGCTGCGAATCGATATCGGGAACTCGCGCTGGGATAGACGGCCGGGCATTACGATACGTTTTCAAAAAAGGGCATGGAGATCGTCAATGAAGCGGCGTCATTTTCTGGGTATTTTCGGTGGCGGTAGCCCGGAGCCATGCCAGCGGCATCTTGCAGCGGTCAAGGACCTTGACCATCGATGCCTTCATCGTATGAGATGAAACAATGAACCTAGTTCGATTGATTTTGCTCGGCCTTTTGATCGCCGTACCCTCGCTGGCGTCGGCGGAGACGATCAGTTTCGAAGATGCGACGACGATGCTGGGCGCCAGTTGTGGCAACGATATCGATGCGAATTGTCGCGGCGTAAATCTCGACGCGAGCCGCCTCAAGGATTGTCTTGGGCGCAATCAGGACAGCGTGTCGAACCAGTGCAAGGCCGACTATGTTCGAGCTTTTGATGCGATACAGAAACGTGTCGTAGCGCGCGCGGCCGTTTCCAAGATTTGTCAGCGCGAAGCACTCAAATTATGTGCAAACGCCGAAAAGGACGCGGGCAAGGTTCTCGAATGCTTGATGACGACCCGCGGGATAAGCGCCAAATGCAGCCAGGCTATTGGCGATGCGGGGTATCGCTGATGCGATTCGGGGAAAAATACCTGGGTAACATTGGGCTGTTGACGGGCATGCTAATCATGCTTGCAGCGCCCACGCCTCTCGCAGCACAAGTACCTGCCACGACCGAAAGTCTGGTCAATCAGCTCGCCGGCCTTGAAACGACCCCGGATTTGAATGTCGCCGCACTGCGACAGCAGGCTCTCGAGCGGGTCAAGTCGAAAGTGGACGCTGCGCCGTTGAAGCGACCGCCAGTCGTCGTCCAGATTCTCAAGTTGCCGCAAATGAACGCCGAAGTTCAATTCAACTCGGACTCTCCAATCATCAGGCCGCAGTCCTATCGAGTGATTGGGCGCATCGCCGATGCGCTCTATCATCCAAAACTACTGCCCTATGGGTTTTTGATCGTCGCTAACACCGATTCGACCGGCAAGCGCGAATACAATCTGACCTTGAGCCAGAGGAGAGCCGACGCAATCCGCGAAGTGCTGGTGACAACTTTCAAGATTTCGCCAAAGCGCCTTCAGGCGCTGGGTCTGGGCGAGGAACAATTGCAGGATGCCGCTCATCCAACCGCTGCGTCCAACCTGCGGATTCAAATCATAACCGTTGCGAAAATACCCTAGCGGCGGGAGACGCAAGGTATTCGGCAATGTCCTCTCTGCCCGCAATAGCGGCGGCCTTCATTTGGCTCAACCACTCGAATTGTATGAGCCGACTTGCCTGATTGGCTTCGCATCCGCTAATCTGGATATTCGTAGTCATATGTGAACGCGGGAGATTGATTTGGAAATCGCGCATCGCTTCGTGAAGACCAACGGCATCAATATGCATCTCGCCACGGCGGGTGAAGGACCCCTGGTTCTACTATGTCATGGATGGCCGGAATCCTGGTATTCATGGAGACACCAACTTAAGGCGCTCGCAGAAGCGGGATACTGCGCGGTCGCGCCGGATATGCGCGGCTATGGCCAGACCGACAAACCCGATGCGATTGATCAATACACATTGCTTCATCTTACCGGCGATATGGTCGGTGTCGTCGAGGCGTTGGGCTATAACGAATGCGTCGTCATCGGCCACGATTGGGGTGCGCCGGTTGCTTGGCATTCAGCGTTATTTCGACCTGACAAGTTCAGGGCAGTGGTCGGACTCAGTGTTCCGTTTCGTCCACGAGGGGACGTCCGACCGACAAGCGCGATGCCTCAGACCGACAGTGCCATGTTCTATCAGTTGTATTTTCAAAATCCGGGAGTTGCCGAAGCCGAGTTGGAGAAGGATGTCCGACATTCGCTACGCACAACGCTTTTCGGGGGCGCTACCAGCCCGGAAGGCGACGCCACGAGTGTTGGAATGATCCCGCGGGTTGGGGGCTGGTTGGCCGCGCGAACTCCGCCCGCTGTCCCGCCATCCTGGATAACCGAAGCTGATATTGATTTCTACGAAGGTGAATTTAGAAAATCCGGTTTTCGTGGCGGGCTGAATTGGTATCGCAACATTGACCGGAATTGGGAGTTACTTGCGCCATGGTCCGGTGCAAAGGTAAACGTCCCCGCACTTTACATCGCAGGAGAACGTGATCTCGTAGTCCGTTTTCGCGGGATGGACAAGTTGATACCAAACTTGAATCAGTTTGTTCCGCAACTTCGCGGCACATCAATCCTTCCCGGATGTGGTCACTGGACTCAGCAGGAACGGCCCCAGGAGGTGAACAGCGCCGTGATTAAGTTTCTGAATGGACTGAAGAACTGAGTGCCCGGGCGAAAGCGGTGCTATGGCGGGCGTCGCGGCCGCATTGGTGCAGAAGCGGATATTCGCAATGCTCAAACCCGCCGTGATCGTAACGCCGGGAACTACCCCTCCAGTGTAAATCCTACTCGCAAAGTCACCTGGTAATGGCGAACAGACCCATTCTCGATATGGCCTCTCGTTTGCACGACTTCGAACCATTTCATATCGCGAATGGTCTTTGATGCGCGGGTTATGGCATTCTGAATGGCATCTTCGATACTTTTTTCGGAAGATCCTACGAGCTCCAAGATCTTGTAAACGTGATCTTTCATTTCAGTAGTAACTGGCATGGCGAACCTCCGGTGTGTGTGTGTGTGTGTGTGTGTGTGTGTGTGTAATCTCCGTGGGCGATATAGGCTTATCTCGCTCGATTGCGAGGGACGGACCCAGGCCTATTTTTTGGCCTTCAGCGACATCATGTACGCGACGATTTTATCGATCTGACAGTCAGCAAGCCGGGGTTTGGCATCGCCTCGGCAAGCTTGCTCTGCCGCGGTAAGAGCTGATCACTAGGGGCGACGCAGTCGGCACCCGTACAATAACGAAGCCACTTCCGATCAACCGCTGGCGCGTCGGCAATGGACTGAACCGGCGTTGACGTCGTCGTGACTTACCCGGCCAAGGCGCTTCGGCTGACGATCTCCCCGCAGTTTCCTGCGCGTGTTGACTGCGAGATCTACTCAGGGTTTCGCGACGGACTTGACGGGTGCGTTCGAAGACATTCCAGTTGTTACAGATGGCGAACTCATCATTTCAAGGCTTGTTTTCACAAGGCTCGTCCGCATCAGTATCCACACCAAGAAGATCGACGCGAACAAGCATATGACGGCAAGCAAACCTGTGTAGCCGGAACTCTGGCGGCTGTTTCCAGGCGCCTTTTCATAAGTGTGCATGATCCTCACTCCATAAGGGGTTATTGAGGGTCAATATTTCCGCAGGTTTTATGCTCAAACAGCCTGTTTATTCGTGCATTGATCTATGTCAACGTCATCACGCAAACTGCCCGGCTTACTCCTTGTCCAGACACGAGATACAGGTCAGCATCATATCGATGTCGTCCCGACAGTTAGTTCGAAAAGGCCGGAAGCGGCGCGAGATCATAAAACGCCTGGGTCTGGGCTCGTACCATCCAGCCGGTCGAGCAAAGCCTTTGCTTGCTGGAGATCCGCAGTATCGAGGCCCTCAGTGAACGAGGTATAAATAGGCGCAAGCAGACCTTGGGCCTCATGGCGTCGGCCCTGAGCTTGCAGGACTTTGCCGAGGCTCATCGCCGCTCGTAGCTCAAGGAGCCGAGCATCTTGCTCTCGCGCCGCTTTAAGGGCTTGGTTCAGGCAGACTTCCACCTCATCGCGGCGCCCCGCTTCGAGAAGCAGTTCGCCCTTGAGTCGATGTAATTCGGGCGCGAACCAGCAATCACCGCTCTGGACAGTCGCTTCACATATGAGCCGCAATCCATCTTCAATTTCTCCGGCAACGAGATGCGCTTCCGCTGCTCGGGCGAGACGGTACGGAACGTGAAATTTCGACCCTGTTGCACGCCACGCGGCCAGCCCTTCCCGCATGACGGCGAGGCCCTCCTCAATGTGTCGCTGCATGACGAGCGCCCAGCCGCGCAACATGGTCGCGTTCGCTACTCCGACGGCAGACCCATGGCGCGCGAGCAGCGGGAGGACGACGCTCACGGACTCTTGTACTTTCTGCGGCTCGCGGCGGATCTGGTGCAGTTCTGCTGTAAACCACAGCGCCTGGGCAAGCGAGGGGGCATGGTCGAGCTCACGCGCAAGCCCAAGGCCCTCCTGCATTTGCCGGACGGCCTGGTCCGGATAACCCATCACCGCGGCGATGAGGGCGTCGACAACATGACCGCAGACGCCCGGATCATGGCCCCCATATTGCAGGGCTTGCTCGCCATGCGTGTCGCGTCGGTAGAGAGCAAGTCCGCAAGCGATATGATGGCGTGCCGTGACAAGGGGGCCAGTTGCCATAAAGTTTGGCCATGCGGCGTGGTGAGCTTGCAGCGTGAGCGCGGAATCCCCGCTAGTGCTCGCCATGCCGAGCAGTTCATCCACCAACCGGCCGGCCGTCGCCAAATCACCCGCCGTGAAGGCGACTAGAGACGCCCCCCAGACGGTTGGAAAAAGATCCGCAATTCGCTGTGCATTGCGCGCCAGTTCGCGAGCCCGAGCGTACACGCGTCCGATCTCCGGTGCCGCCGACGATGTAGTCGTCATCAATGCCGGCCCCAACGCGATCAGCAGCTGCAACTCCTGCTCGGCATGTTCGGCCCTTTCAGGCAGCGTTTCGAGCAGCTCTATTGCGTTCCGAAAATGTGCGACCGCCTCCTGATTGGCCGACCGCTTTGCTGCGCGATTTCCCGCCCGCTGCCAATAATTGATAGCTTGCTCAGCCAATCCGGCCTGAGCGCAGTGTCGAGCAAGAACTTCAGGTTGGGTCTCGGAGACATCCGAAAACTGCCGCTCAAGAGCACTTGCTATGCTCGCATGCAGGTCACGTCGCCTTGCGCGGAGCAGCGTGCCGTAGGCCACGTCCTGCACCAGTGCGTGCTTGAACAGATAGCTGGCATGCGGCGGCATGCCCTGCCGAAACAGCAAACCAGCCTGAATGAGACGGTCCAGCGCCAATTCCAGTTCCGCCCCGGTTTGGCAGCGCTACCGAAGCCAGCAGCGCATGCGAAAACTCGCGCCCGATCGCCGCTCCGATCTGCGCCACCTCCTTGGCCGGGCCGAGCCGATCGAGCCGCGCCATCAGCGATGCGTGCAAGCTCGCGGGGACCGCGTGGGCAAGCGACGGAACCGTGACGGCGGTCCGCTGGGTGGCTCCCTCGCTCTCCGCCTCCAACACCGCCTTCGTCATCTCCTCCACGAACAGGGGAATACCGTCGGCGCGCTCCACGATTTCCGCCATCACATCCGCCGGCAGCTCCTTGTTCTCGACAAGCTGCGCGATGATCGCTGCCGTCTCACGTTCCCCAAGTCGGTTGAGCGTCAGGCTTGTCACATGCGACTGTCCCACCCACGGTGCATTGAACTCAGGGCGAAAAGTTACGACGAGCAGCGCGTCAAGGGTTGCGATCCGTTCCACCACCCGGCCGAGCACTTCCAGGCTCGTCGGATCGACCCAATGCGCATCCTCGAAGATCATCAGCACATGGATTCTCGGCGTGCCAGTCGCGCGAGTTGCGACATCAGCGCTTCGAGCGTTCTTTGCCTGCGCTGTTCCGGGGTCAAATCGAGCGCAGGATATCGTCCATCATTCGGGAGCGACAGCATCTCCGCAAAGAGCGCGGCATCCTGGACAGAGGTTGAGGTCTGCGCGAGCACAGAATCGAGCTTGTCGAGCTTCGCTTGCGGCTTATCGTCGTGCGCCAGTCCGGCGGCACGCTCCATCTGGCCAATCATTGAATAAAGCGCACTGTCCGTATGCTGCGGGGAGCAGAAATAGCGCAAGCGCGTGTGCGGTTCGGTAGCGAGGCGCTCCAGTACCGCGGCCGTGAGCCGTGATTTCCCGATACCTGCCTCGCCGGAGAGCAGCACGACCTGGCCTTCACCCGTTTCTTGCGCGGGACCAGCGGCGCAGAAGCAATTCGACCTCCTCTTCCCGCCCTACGAGCGGAGTCAGGCCGGTCGTGTGCAGTGCGTCAAAGCGACTCTCCACGGAGCTCGCCCGCAGCGCCGCCCAGGCCCGCGCCGGCCCGGCAATGCCCTTAAGGTCTTTGGCCCCAAGATCCCGGAGCTCGAAGAGATTGCCGAGAAGCTTTCGCGTGCTCTCCGCAATAACCACGGTATCCGGCTCGGCAATGGACTGCAGACGGGCGGCAAGGTTCGGCGTCTCGCCCACAACCGCCTGCTCCTGGGCCGCGCCAACGCCGATGAGGTCGCCAACCACCACGAGCCCGGTCGCGATCCCGACACGCACCCGCAGAGGCGAGCCGGCCGCGGTAGCGAGCTTCGGCACCGCCTCGACGAGGGAAAGCCCGGCCCGCACAGCGCGCTCGGCATCATCCTCGTGGGCCTGGGGATAGCCGAAATAGGCGAGCACCCCGTCGCCCATGTACTTGGCAACGAACCCGGCATTGCGCTCGACCAGCACCGCGCAGCAGCGCTGATAGGCGCCAATGATCGCCCGCAGGTCCTCGGGATCGAGCCTGGCGGACAAAGCGGTCGAGCCGACGAGGTCGCAGAACATCACGGTGAGCTGACGGCGTTCAGCGGCGTCTTGTGGCCTCGCCTCGTTCACCACCGGGGCGTGCGGCGCGACCGGGCCATCACCTGCAAGCTCCCGGATCGCGCGGAGCATCTTACGGCGATCGCCAAGCAAGACCCCCAGCTTCTCCAGGTCCTGGTCTGTCAGATCGGGGAGAACACTGAGATCAATACGGTTCTCAGCGAAACTCTCCACATACTCGGACATGCCGAGGTTTTTGAGCCAGTCGCCAATCTGCTGCATGGCCGTCACTTGCGGTCGTGGTCGCCTAACCGAGCTTTTAACCCGCTATTAGAGAGTTTATCCCGGCAATCCGTTGATAGCACTTATTCATCCAGCAAGCTGTTGCCCCTGACACTCAATTCAAACGGGGCGACGTGCGGCATTGTAAGATTATCGTTCTGGCCAAGGTTTGTAGCGGCCTCCGAAACGGCCCCTGAAAGCGAACATTGCGCAATGCCCCATCCGGCTCTGCGGCGTGCAGGACGCCGGCTTCGACAAGACTTCAAGGTGCCGCAAAGCCCATTGGCAGCGCGGGTCGGAAATTTGCTTTCGCGCCGACAGGTCGCTTCTCCGCGACTAACTGGCTGGCGCCGAAAACCAAAGTGTGAGCTTGAGACCCGGCGAGTTATCAAGCATTTCGATCCGCGCGCCATGAAGACGGGCGACGGCAGCGACCAGGCTGAGCCCGAGACCGCTTCCCGGCGTGTAGCGACTGTGCTCGAGTCGGTAAAAGCGCTTGAAAACATGCTCGTATTGGTCGGCGGGAATTCCCGGCCCGTCATCGGTGATCGAGATGACCGGCTCGCCATCAATGTTTTCGCTCGCAACGACGACTTGCCCTCCGGCGCGACCGTGCTTGATCGCATTGTCCACGAGGTTGGCGATGGCATCAAAGATTAGATCACGATCGCCAGTCGCCAGCACCTCGCGATCGCCGACAACGATGAGACGGGTGCCGTCCTGTTCGGCCGCGGCATCGTACAACTCGACAACCTCGCTGGCGATTTCGACCAGATTCACGGTGCGAAACGCCTCCTTTCGCGCTTGGGTCTCAATTTGCGCAATCCGCGTGAGGGATGAGAATATCCGCAAGACGGCATCGAGGTCGGCGATCGTGTCGCCGATCAGCGTTTGATCATCCTCGCCAATGCGCTGACCGTGATACGCCTTCTCCAGCCGTCCGCGCATTCGCGTCAGCGGTGTACGCAGGTCGTGCGCAACGTTGTCGCTCATTTGCTTGACCTCCCCCATCAATGTTTCGATTCGTTCCAGCATCAGGTTGAGATTCTCCGCAACGCGATCCCATTCGTCATTGCTGCCGCGGAGGGGGATCCGCTTGTCGAGGCCGCTGAGCATGATGGCTCGGCTGGTGGCGTTGATCGATTCAATCCGTCCCACGGTGCGGCGCGTCACCAGGATGCTCGCGACCCCCGCTAGCGCGAAAATCAATGCAACACCCGAGATCACGGCTGTCTTGATCTGATCGGTAAAGCTGTCGAGGTCACTGATATCCCTTCCCACCAGCAGGCGATCACCGCTCGGAAAAGTTTCGAACATTGCCCGCAGCAGCGGCCGGTTTGTCGCGTTGATCAACGGGTCTGGCGCGCGAAACTCCGTCCATCCGCTGACTGCCGTGACCGCCGATGGCCATACCTTGAGGTTGCCGCCGAGAGCGGCCGATGAGGGACCGACGAGGATGTACACATTGTCTGCGAAGCTTTTGTCGGCAATGCGCTGCTGAATCAAGGCGATCAGTCCCTCGCGCCCCGATCGCTCGTAAGCGTCTTGCAGACTCAAATACTCGGTCACAATTGCGCGATCCGATCGGCTGCGCACATATGAGGAGGTGGACAGGTAGACGTAACTGAAAATGGCCGACACGATCAGCCCGAAGGTCCCGATCGCGATCAGCGCCAGCTTGAAAGTCGATGATGTTAAGGTCTTAACCAGGAGCACGGAGACAGTACCCGATACCGCGAACCGTATGGATCAACGGATAGGCCTGCTGGCCGTCGACCTTGCGACGCACGCGCCCAACATAGACGTCGATAATATTTGTCGAAGGATCGAAATGAAGATCCCAGACGTGCTGCAGCAACATTGCCCGGGATACGACGCGGCCTTCGTTGCGCACTAAATACTCCAGGAGTTGGAATTCGCGAGGAAAAAGAGAAATGTCCTTGCCGCGTCGACTTGCGGTCCGCGACATCAGGTCGATCGCGAGATCGCCGACACGCAAGATGGTCTCTTTGACGATGGTGTCACTACGCCGGCCGAGCGCCTCGACGCGCGCCAACAGTTCGACGAAAGAAAAAGGCTTCACCAGATAGTCATCGCCCCCGGCTCGCAAGCCACGCACCCGATCGTCGACTTCTCCGAGCGCACTGATGATCAGCACGGGTGCGGCGATTCCGTCGTCGCGCAATTGACGCATGACCGCGATGCCATCGATGTCCGGCAACATGCGGTCGATGGTGATAACGGCATAGTCACTGGCGAGACCGCGGCTCAGCGCCTCGTTACCGCTGGCCGCCAAATCCACCTGATAACCGCTGGTCGTGAGTGATTCCAAGATCTGACCGGCGGTTTCCGGGTCATCCTCAACGACCAGAATACGGCGGTGACCTCCCGTCATGGTGTTCCGTCTCCGAACGACTGGTCAAAAGCCGAATTCACTCCAGCCAATATGGCAGAAACTAACTCATACGTAATCTAAAGGTTGCGTGAAGAGGCTCGCACAATGAGCAGGATGGGCATCACCAGCCGAGGCAGCACGATCTCCGGATGATCCCTGCTGACGAACTGGCTGCACCGACGCGCGGAGGCCCGTGCACCTCCCGACGCGTCAGGTGTCGCTCGCGAAATCAATTGACGGCCGCGTGACATCAATCGCGATGAGCTTCAACAGCGCTAGTAGCCGAAGTCATCGCAGACGCTGACCCACTGCCATCCGTATGGTGTCCACATTCTGCGCCAGCAGCTGTCGTAGGCAGCAGCGTATGCGAAGGGCGCACCGACGAAGGCAAAGCGATGGAAGCGGTTATGGAAGAAGAAGCGGTGGTTTTGAAACGCAACCCTTGAAAACCGCGGCGAGAAACCAGCATGCGCAAAATGCGCACCCGCAAAACGGCTGCCGCTGAAATGCGCGCCGCTGCCCATGCCACCGAAGTGCATCCCGCCGCCCATGCCGCCGACATGCATCCCGCCACCCATGCCGCCGTGCATTCCACCTCCCATGCCGCCGGCATGCCCACCACCTCCCATGCCACCACCACCGCCGCGAGCCAGCGCCGGTGACGCAAGAACAAGCGTGCTAGCAAATGCACCCGCGATGAGGCAATTAAGGAGCTTGTTGTTCATCCTAATTCCTCCGTGGTTGAATTACAGCGACGGATACCGTCGCCAGGAGACGATCAGGAGACCTAAAAAATCCAACGTTTTCAAATGACAAATGCGACAGTTTCTGACACGAAAATTAGCTTTCACCGCCCAGCGGCGGAGCAGTCGCAATATTTGAAATCCCCATTTTCGTTCAACGACTTAAATCAGTGCGAGAAATGCATGTGCCGACAAAAATACCGACAATTTCCAAAGCTCTGGGTAATTCGGCTTACCGACTGTGAGGGGCTTTCAAGCCAAGGAAATTCATCTGTCACTTGAGTTTCGCCAGGGTTCCGCGCATTAGAGTTCTGCGCATCGGCAAACCGCGCGAGGCAAAGGAAGCGATATGTTGTCTGTTGTACGAATTCTCTCCGCGTCGGCCTTGTTGGCAACCGGCCTGACTGTGTTCGTCGGTCCCTCACGGGCGGCACCGGTTGGAGAGCCGCTTCCGGGAGCCGCGATTGGTCAAACCGCGCAATGCCAATCAGTCCCGAAGGCCAGTGATCGCCTCGCCTGCTATGATCGTATGAACCCTCCGACAGCGTTGGGCAAACCTGCTCCGACCGCGACAGGCAAGCCTGCCAAACCTCCGGCCGCGCCGGGCAAGCCCGCAACGTCCGGCGCTCCGACCGATCAGGGGCAGGTTGTCGATATGCTCGCCGTCGAAAACTCAAAATTGGACGCGAAGCTAAAAACCATTTGCCGGGGTTGCTAAGACCAGGCAGCGCCCTCGCGCCTCTCATCATCCGGACGCCGCAAATAACCGCCACTGGCCTTGACGACGATGACGGCTCTCGCTGCCGAAGCCGATGACCTCGGACATCAACGCCAAACGGCGCAAGATGCGCATTCCGGGCGTCGGCGGTTAATGGAAGCTATCCGCGCCTAACACAGGCCGCGGAGATTAAAGGTACGCCTGCCAGCCATAAACCGTGTTTTCAAACACTGAGAGCCACAGATCATCCCGAGATTTTCGCCCCTTTCCGACCCCCTGGCAGAGCCGATACTATCCCTCCGAAGCACCCGAGGGGCGGATATGGGGCGACACACAAAAGCTGTCGGCAAACCAGTTAAAAAGCGGCGCCCGAAGGAGGCGGCCAATAAGCCCCGCGGTTCGCCCAAGGCTAGGCGCGATCGTAGTGCCAGGGGAGTCAACCGGGAAGCCAAGGTGGCGAAGCTCACCAGGGGACTGAGGGAGGCTTTGGAACACCAGGCCGCCACTGCGGACATTCTCAAGGTGATCGCCAGTTCGCCGTCGGACGTGCAGCCGGTATTCGACGCGATTGCTGAGAGATCAAATCGTTTGATCGATGGCCACTCGACATCGGTGCTCCGGTTCTTCGACGATGTTGTTGAGCTCGCGGCATTTACACCGGTCGATGCCGAAGCCGACGCGGCACTGCAGGCGTTCTATCCACTGGCGATCGCCGACCTTCCGCACTTTGAGCTGGTTCGCGATGGCAAGGTCGTGCAAATTACCGACAGCGAATCCGCCGAGGGGATACGGGTCAGAGATATCGCGCGAGCGCGCGGTTGGCGCAGCGTGCTGCTGACGCCGCTCAGCAGTGACAAAGGTCCGATCGGCCTGATCAGCGTCACGCGCAAGCGGCCGGGCACGTTTGCTCCGCACCACGTCCAACTTCTCAAGACCTTCGCCGATCAGGCGGTGATTGCGATCCAGAACGCCCGGCTGTTCGACGAAGTGCAGGCCCGCACGCGCGATCTCACGGAATCGCTGCAGCAGCAGACCGCGACCGCCGACGTGCTCAAGGTCATCAGCTCATCGCCGGGCGACATGAAGCCTGTATTCGAGGCCATCCTCTCGAACGCATTGCGCATTTGCGAAGCCAAGTTCGGCCACCTCTTGCTCTACGACGGTGAAAGTTTTCACGCGACGCATCTCCACGATGTTCCTCCATCCTATCGCGAGTACTGGGAGCAGCACGGACCGATACGCCCAAGCCCGAACACAGGCCTTGCTCGGCTCGCGCGCACAAAGCAAGTCGCCCATATTCCAGATCTCAAGGCTGATGCCACTTACGCTGAACGTGAGCCGTTGCGCGTCGTCACCGTCGAGCAGGCAGGGGCGCGGTCCTTTATTGCCGTGCCGATGCTGAAGGAGAGCCGGTTAATCGGCGCGATCGTCATTTACCGTAAGGAAGTGCGGCCGTTCACCGACAAGCAGATCGAGCTGGTTAAGAACTTCGCCGCCCAAGCCGTCATCGCCATCGAGAATACGAGGCTGCTCCAGGAGTTGCGCGAATCCTTGCAGCGGCAGACGGCGACGACCGATGTCTTAAAGGTCATCAGCCGCTCGGCATTCGATCTTGAACCCGTACTGGCGACATTGGTCGCTTCCGCAGCCAGGCTGTGTGAAGCCGAGAGAGGCTTGATCTTTCTTCGGCAAGATAACCACTTTCGCATGGCAGCCAATTACGGCTTCTCTCCCGAACTCGAGGCGTTCGCAAGGGCTAATCCGTTCCCGATCGACAGCGTCAGCACGACGATCCGCGCTGCGATGTCTGGCTCCGCTGTTCAGGCCCCTGACTTGCTTGCCGATGAAACGCAGGGCTGGCTTGCCCGTGAGTACCAGCGGCTCGGTGGCCATCGAACCAATCTCGGAGTTCCCCTTAGGCGTGACGGCGAAACAATCGGAGTCTTTACACTGACACGGCAGGTCGTACGACCATTTACCGAGAAGCAGATCGAGCTTGTCTCGACTTTCGCCGACCAGGCCGTGATCGCGATCGAGAATGTGCGCTTGTTCGACGAAGTGCAGGCGAAGACGCGTGACCTCGCGGAGGCGCTGACTTACCAGACCGGAAGCAGCAACATCCTTAGAGTGATCGCGTCCTCGCCGACCGATGTCGGGCCGGTTCTTCAAGCCATCGTTGATAGTGCCTGCGAACTTTGCGATGCCTATGATGCTCTCGTGCGCCTGAAGGACGGCGACGATCTGCGCCTGAGCGCGCACCACGGCCCGATACCGACAAATCTCGATACATTGCCAATCAGCCGCAGCTGGACCGCGGGATGTGCGTTCCTCGACCAGAAGCCGGTTCATGTACACGACCTGCTTTCCAGCGAAGGCGATCAATTCCCCGAGGGACAGGCGTTGTCGCGTCTTGAGGGAGGCCATCGCACAATTTTGAGCGTGCCGATGCTGCGCGAGAGCGAGAGCATCGGAGTGATCGTCCTTCGACGTATCGAAGTGCACCCCTTCAGCGACAAACAAATTACCTTGCTGCAGACTTTCGCCAGCCAAGCCGTGATCGCTATCGGCAACGTGCGGCTGTTCGACGAGGTGCAGTCCCGCACACGCGATCTCACGGAGTCGCTGCAACAGCAGACCGCCACCGCCGACGTGCTTAAGGTGATCAGCGCTTCACCCGGCGAACTGGGGCCGGTGTTCCAGGCCATGCTGGAAAACGCCGTGCGCCTGTGCGAGGCGAAGTTTGCGATGTTGTTCTTGCATGAAGAAAATCAGTTTCGCGCCGTCGGAGGATGGAACTTGCCGCCCGCGTGGAGTGAGTTCCTGGAGAAAAACACAATCCTTGCCGACCCAATGGTCCCCCTGGGCCGGGTCGCGATGACGAAACAACCTGTCCAGGTCGCGGATGTCCTGGCGGATCAGGCCTACATCGACCGCTATCCTGGGATGGTCGCCGTCGCCGAACTCGGCCGCGCTCGGACGCTCTTGCAGGTGCCTATGCTCAAGGATAACGAGCTGGTTGGTACCATCGGAATCTACCGTCAGGAGGTCCGGCCCTTCACCGATAAGCAGATAGCGCTGGTGCAGAATTTCGCTGCCCAGGCCGTCATTGCCATTGAGAATGCTCGGCTTCTCAACGAACTGCGCCAGCGCACGGATGACCTGACCGCCTCGCTCGACGACCTTCGCACCGCGCAGGACCGTCTGGTGCAGACAGAGAAACTCGCTTCGCTCGGCCAGCTCACCGCCGGTATCGCCCACGAGATCAAGAACCCGCTCAATTTTGTCAACAATTTCTCCGCGCTATCGGCCGAATTGGTCGGAGAAATGAGCGATGTGCTTGCGGACGCTGCTCTTGACAAGAAAACGCGGAGCGAACTCGGCGAACTGGCGCAAATGCTGAAGACTAACCTCGAGAAGGTTGTTCAACACGGCAAGCGCGCTGACTCCATTGTGAAAAACATGTTGCTGCATTCTCGCGAAGGTACCGGCGAGCATCGTCCTGTCGACATAAACGCGATCGTCGATGAGAGCTTGAACCTGGCCTATCACGGTGCCCGAGCAGAAAAGGCAGGCTTCAATATTACCATGCAGCGCAATTTTGATCCGGCCGTAGGCATGACAGACGTTTATCCGCAGGAGATCACGCGAGTACTGCTCAATCTGATATCAAACGGATTCTACGCAACGACCAAACGCAGGATGGAAGCCGGTGACGACTTCGAACCGACGCTGAACGCCGCGACGAAAAATCTCGGTGATAAGGTCGAAATTCGTATCCGCGATAACGGCACGGGAATCCCGGCCGATGTGAAAGAGAAAATATTCCACCCGTTCTTTACGACCAAGCCCGCGGGCGAAGGTACCGGGCTCGGTCTTTCCATGACCCACGATATCATCGTGAAACAACACGGTGGCACGATCGAAGTGGAGACGGAACAGGGGCAGTTTACGGAGTTCAGGATCATCCTGCCGCGGAAGGCCCGAACGTGAACGCCACACCAATCTCGCCCATTGGTCAGCCTCGAATACGGCTGCTGATTGCTCTCGTATGAGTCTCCTGTTAGTCCCTTCCCGCAACCGTTTGGAATTGTTTTCGTGGGCGCAACTCGGCTTGAATTCCTGAGAATTTGACCAATGACGGGTTATCGTTCATGGAGATGCCGGGTAGCACGCAAATGGAATAGTTCCTCTCAATATGCGGCCTTCAGTTGGCCAACATCTTGCGATAAACGGAGATGGCGCGGGTCGCCTGACGAAAATCACGAAAATCAAGGAGTTCTGATGAAGCGTCTGATAATCCCTCTTCTGCTAGTTGGAAGCTTCGTTGCAATGGCGACGACGGAAGCGAGCGCCGTAGTCTACTGCGCCGCAGGTGTGTACCGGGCGGGCTGCGTCGCGCGTCCCGTCGTTGTTGCCCCACGAGCGGTCGTCGTTGCTCCAAGTCCTGTCGTTGTCGCTCCCCGAGCCGTTGTCGTCGCTCCACGCCGCAGGGTTTATTGAACCGCCATTTTTTCCGCCTTGCAGGGCAGTGTTTGATTTTCCGTGAAATAGCGAGACATGGCTTCGCCGCCCTAAAACGCGGGCGCCGTCGTCATCACCGGCCGTCGCACTCTTAAAGACGCTTCCTGGGACGGCGGGAACAGCCTACCGATTACTGAAGGAGCTGGGTGCGAAGACGGGTAAACTCGGCGTCGCTGATCGATCCCGCTTTTTTCAGCCGATCGAGCTTTTCGATTTCATCTGCGGCACTAAAGCCGACCACGCGCCGAAGCTCCTCGCGCGCCTGCTGAGCCTGCTGCGTATTGCGCTCCGCCATGCCTCTTCCTTGCGAGATCAAATACGCAAAGACACCGATATACGGAATCAAGATCAAGACAATTATCCAGATTGCCTTGCCCCAGCCCGAAATATCATGGCGTCGGAAAAGGTCGCCGGCAATCGAAATGAGCAGCCAGAACCACATGATGAAGACGAATATAGTGAAGACGTCCATGAAGAAATTTCGGTAGGTGAAGCCCTCTTGAAAAAAGAACATCGCGATTCTCCCTTCGCCTCGTGACCCGCAATCAACTGACTATGCAGGCCGATCAAAAACCAAGCATTAGCATGTCCCGCGCCCGCTTCCTAGCAACGCGGCTTGGCACCGGACGTCCGAACTCGCCGTTCCGCCACCATCATAGCGTGGCGCTGCACGGGTTTCGGTCTTGCGACGCGTTGCCGAAGGCACATATTCGGAAAAATGCCGCCGGATTTTGTCTGCATCACCGCTGAAACCGCAGAAAGGAATCAATTGTGCCGGTCAAAATATTTTTCGTCCAGGGCAGCAAGCTGATCGACGGACTAGAGTCGGAAATCAACAAATGGCAAAAAAGCCTCGGCTCCAAAGCGTCTGTGACTCATACATCTACGGCCATGACAGAGCACAAGGACGAGGCAGAAGGCTGGCAGACGAGATTGGTCGTCACGATCTGGTATGAACTGTAGCTGGGCTAGCTGCTTTACTGCTGCTCCGATCCCACCATCAAACACAATAGCGAAGCCGCAAGACGACCGTCAGCTTGGTGCGATTTCGACCTATTAGTGCGGCATGGTATCGAAGGTTCGGCGGAGCGCAACAAGCGCCGCTGGCTTCATGAGCATGTCTACATGGTCGAGATCGGGCACCAGTTCGACCGTGAGATCCGGCTTCGCGGGATGCAAAGTCGGCGCATAGCGATCAGCATAGAACTGGTCGTCATTGCCGCCTGCAATGAGCGCCATTGGCTTCTTGGTGCGCGCCAGCGCGCCAAAGTAGTCACTGCTGCCGAGATTCATCGCCAATCGGAAGGAGTAGGCGCCGGTCAGGTTGGGGTTGCCGGGCGGAATGGCGAATACGATGGCTTCGAGGCCGTCGAACCAATGAATGCCGACCTTATTAAGAATGATCAGGCCCACGATCCGAGGCAGGTAGGGCGTCGCCCAGCCACCGGCGTTCGGACGCGCGAGCGGCGACGGATAGACGATGGCCGGGTCAATTACGATGTATCGATCAAATAGACTGCCGTAGGGCCCTCCCGCAACGCGGATGGTGAAGGCGCCGCCGGCGGAAAAGCCGATCAGAGTTATCGACGCATTGGCATAATCGGCGCGGACGGTCGCAACGAGATCCACGAGATCGTCGTCGAGCTGGCCAATGTAGTCAATGTCGCCGCGCTTGCCGGAACTGCCATGGCCGCGCAGGTCGGGTGCGTAGACAGTCGCACCGGACGCATGCAACGCCTTGGCCAGCGCGTTCATGACGCTGCTTTCAGTGCCCGAGCCGTGAATGAGTACCGCAACCTGTTCGCCGCCGCCGGGATAGGCGCGATACGCGAGCAGTGTACCATCCCGCGCCGTGTAGCGGCTTAGCGGCGGAAGTTCGGTCAAATCGATCCGCCTTGGCTGCACAGGTCGACGCGGCGCGGCCGTGCCGAAGGCGATTGCGCCTGCCAGCACGCTTCCCAGCGTCAGTAAAATGCAAACGACGACCACGACCAGGCGAGGCCAGGTCCACAATGACTGCAGCATGGACGGTCCTTTTCGGTGCTGGTCGGTTTTGAAGGAGGCGCTCGGGATTGCCGGTATTCCAGGAAGCGACGGGCAAAGTGACGGCACCTGAGTCGCAAAAATGCAGACGAGCCGCCGATACATCATGCCGCAATAGCGGGCCTATCAAGGCCAACTACGTCGACCCCGTCAGTTCGTCCGCGAATCGGTAGCCGACCGAGATCGCGAACCGCAAACGGCGGCACCGAGTTGAACCGTTCCATCGCCGCGCGGGAGATGAGAAAGCCGCCCTCCACGCCGCGACTCAGTTCTTCAAGCCGCGCAGCCGTGTTCATGACGTCGCCATTGAAGACTATGGCCCGCTTGATGTCGCCGATCTCGCCGACGATAACTGGTCCGAAATGCAGACTTCCGCGAATTCGAGGTACGATTCCGAACTCTTGTTCCAGTTGCCGCGATGCGCGTGATAACTCATCGCGCATTGCCACAAAGCAGCGCAGCGGACGGCAATCGACCGCGCCGCTGTGCTGAGGCCACGTCACGATCACCTCGTCGCCGACGTAGTTGAGAACTTCGCCGCGATAGTCCACGACCGAAAGGGTGAGCAGTCGAAATGTATGATCGAGAAGGCGATGAATTCCGAGGCTGCCGAGCCGCTCTGCCAACCCGGTTGATCCCGCGATGTCGACAAACAGCACGAAGCGTTTCTCCTCGACGGGCGTATGATATCGGCCGGTGATGAAGTTCAGAAACGAGCGCGGTCCGATGATGTTGGTGATTCCAAGAACGAGATTCGCCAAAACCGCGAATACAGCGGAATAGATGACAGCGATCCAGAAGGCTTTCGCGGACGGCGCGATGGTCTGTCCGATAAGTACCGAACCCAACTGGAAAAACTGGGTGGGCACAATAATTGCCGCGTAGATCGCGCTTCGTATGGCCAGGTTGGCCGTGAACGAGAGGCCGCCGAGCCACATGCGCATCGGGCCTTCCAGAACGAACAGCGAGATGCAGGCGAGCGAGACACTGAGAATCAATCCGTACGAGATTCCCACGGCTATCTCGGAAGCAGAGGTGAAACCCTGTGCGAGAACAAAAGCGATGGCCCCGATCACACTGGCTGTCACGATGACGGCGAGCAATCGCAGCTTTCTTTCGAGCCTTGCGTTCATGGCGACCTGCCTGCGTTTGCCGACTATTTCGTGTTCGGGACCAATTTATCGCCCCTGCCGAGATTGCGCGCAATCAATCCGGGATCCAAGCGGCAGCGGCTCCTGAGTTGACAGGTTTGGCGCTAAACGTAAACCGGTGTCGATCTTTAAGGTCCCTCACGACTACGGGAATTATTAGGGAAAATATCTCGGATAACAGGGAAGAGCGGTTTGAACGTTATTTCAGCGCGTCATCTCCTGCTCCATCGCGAACTCAGCCTGAAGGCTTGCAAGGTCGCGATAGATCGAAGCAACGGCGAGTACGCGGCCCTTGCCCTTGTATTTCAGCAAGCAGTCCCTGCCCGCGATGTCGCCTTCGATGGCAATCTCGTCCCACTTCTCGGCATGGCCGACATAATTGATCGGCACATCATAGTGCTGGCTCCAGAAAAACGGTACCGCGTCGAAGACCTCGCGCTGTCCCAGCATATTGCGCGCGGCGCTCTGGCCCTGGCGTTCCGCCACCACCCAATGCTCGACCCGGACGTTCTCTTGGGAATGCGGATCGGGCCAGCGCGCAATATCGCCCGCCGCATAAATGCCGGGAATGCTGGTTTCGAGATGCGCATTCACAGCGACCCCGCGGTCGAGCGCGAGACCCATCTGTTCGGCCAAGGTCAGTCGCGGCCTCACCCCAACGCCCACAACCACCACGTCGGCCTCCAGTACGCCGCCGCTCTTGAGCGTCGCACGCTTGCCGTCGATCGTGACCACGGTATCCTCGAGATGGAAGATGACGCCGTGCTCCTCATGCAATGCGCGAACGAAGTCGCCCATGTCAGGTCCGAGCACGCGCTCCATCGGACGTTGCTCCGGCGCCACCACATGGACCTCGATATCATGCGCGCGCAGCGCCGCCGCGACCTCGAGCCCGATAAAACTGGCACCGATTACGATTGCGCGGCGCGCGCCGTTGATGGAGCCAATGATCGCCCGGCAATCCGCCAGCGAGCGTAGTACATGGACATGCTGCTGGTCAGCACCCGGGATCGGCAGCCGAACCGGCTCTGCACCCGTCGCCAACAGCAGACGGTCATAAGGAATGGTACCGCCTCCGGCGAGGACGACATTTCGGGCTTTGCTATCGATCAAGGTAACATTGCTGTTGAGCCGAAGGTCGATGCCGGCCTCCGCGTAAAAGTTCTCCGGGCGCAGCGGCAACCAATCCTCCGGCGCGCTGCCGGCGAGATAATCCTTCGACAGATTGGGCCGGTCGACCGGCGGCGCGGCATCGTTGCTGATCATGAAGATGCTGCCGCGAAACTCTTGCCGCCGTAGCATCTCGGCCGCGGCAAATCCTGCCGCACCGCCACCGATGATCACGATCTTGCCAGGCGTATCGACGGGTCCCCTGCCCCGCGGCTTCGGCTGCTCGCGGTTTTGCCGGACGAAGATCCGGTCCCCTTCACGTTCTGCCTGCCAGACCGCGAGCGGGGTGAGCGCCGGCGCACGCGTAGCTTCCCCGGTACGCAAATCGAAACACGCGTGATGCCAGGGGCAGCGGATGCTCTCACCGACCACGAGCCCCTCCGCGAGCGGCCCGTGATAATGGCTGCAATGCGCGTCGATGGCGAAAATCTCAGGCCCGGAACTCACCAGCAAAACATCCTGATCGCCGACATGGCCGACCAAGGTCTGACCGCTGAAGTCGTTCAATAAGACGCCTTGCGTGAGATCCGGCCCAGCGGGCGGGGTCTGCTCATCAGCCATCTTGCTCCCTCCATCCTGCCGGCCATCGACCAGCCGCATTCTATGTCAGCTTGCCAGGCCAAGGAATTCCTGGCGGATCAGGGCGTTGTCGCGGAAGCAGCCCAGCGGCTGGTAACAACGTCCGTGCCGAGCTTGTGTACACCACGCGTGGTCATGCAGTGATGCGTCGCCTTGATGATGACACCGACGCCATGCGGTTTGAGCACTTCGTTGATGGTATTGGCAATTTGGGCCGTCATCTTTTCCTGGATCTGCAGGCGCTTGGCAGCCCCACCCAGCCAAATCAAACCGGGGCGAAAGGTTCCCAACAGCAGCGCCGGAAGGCGCTGGCGACGTTTGGACGTCTACCGCGATGCCGAACCAAGCTGTTTGTATCTTGGCACGTCGGCGACCGCAGCCAGCACACAGGCGTTTCATTCATGGACGACAAGGCCCACCCGCCCAGTGCATCGGCGCAAGCAGGTAATTCAAGGCGATCCGGAACCGGCCTAAATCGACATTACATTTGCGGATAGGCAAAACCTGGCTATGCGGATGTGCATGAAGTGGCTCGCGCAACTAACGAACGCGTTCAGCAAGAAGTTTGAGAACGACTGCCATGCCCTTGTATCGTATTTAGTTTTCTAGAATTTTTGCCGCGTTCACAAGACGCTCGGAGCAAGGCCGGGGACCGAGACGCCGAATCTGCGAGAGCCGGACCCGGATCGAAGGTAGGGCGGTGTCGACCGCGACAAAAGGCCGAAGGAAAGTCGAAAGATCTTCCGTTCGTTCGCGATGACAGCGGAGTCGCAACGCCAATACGCTTCGGACTCTCACGCGTTCGCGTAAGGCCTGATGATCTCCTCGCCGAAGCGGGCCAGCGTCGTTTCGAGATCGGGCAGGAACGCCATCACTGGCAGTGCAAGGCGGCCCGCGCCCCGCGCGATGCGTTCCTCGACGGCCGCGCGCGGGTCGGAGCCGGAATTCGGCAGCGCACCGGGACAGCCGAGGATCAATTCCACCATCGCCGGATCGCGGCCGGCCTGCTCGGCCGAACGGCGCACGACGTCGAGCAACGGCATGGTGTCGACCTGGGCGCCGATCGAGGGGAAGAAGCCATCGCCCAGGCGGCCGGCGCGGCGGGCGGCCGCTTCCGAGTGGCCACCGACGACGATCGGCACCGATTTCGCGACCGGCTTCGGATTGCAGCTGACCTTGTCGAATTTCACAAACTCGCCCGCGAAGCTGGCACCGTCGCTGGCCCACAATGCGCGCATGGCCGCGACATACTCATCGGCGCGCTTGCCGCGACGCTCGAAAGGAATGCCGAGCGCATCGAACTCCTCTTTTAGCCAACCCACCCCGATGCCGAGTTCGATCCGGCCGCCGCTGAGATAGTCGAGCGTGGCGACCTCCTTGGCCAGCACCAGCGGGTTGCGTTGCGGCAGGATCATCACGGCCGTCATGAAGCGCAGCCGCGTGGTGGCGGCGGCGACCCACGTCAGCCAGATCAGCGGATCGGGCAGTTTCGCCGATGGACGGCCCGGTAATCGGCCGCCCGGCGCATAGGGATAGACGCTCGTGTAGTTGTCGGGAAACACGACATGCTCGACAGCGAACACCGAATCGAAACCGGCCGCCTCCGCCAGGCGCACCAGACGGCGAGCGCCTTCGGGGTCGGAGAACGTGTTGTTGCCGAAGTGCAGAGCGAATTTCATGACGGCGGTTCCTTCCCGGATCGCGCGGCGCGTTCGATCGGCGCCTTCCAAACGCTATCATGGCACGCGGCGAGGGTATCGAGGAGCCGCCGTTCATGGCAGCCTCCCGGCACGCGCGGATACCTGTTCAAGCGACCCGACGCTTCGTATCCTCGCGCCACGGAGGACATGACGATGAAGCTTGGTCTGGCAATCGGCTATTCGGGCGCACATCTGGAGGTGCCGGTCGCACTCGTGCAGCGCGCGGAAGAGCTTGGTTACGACTCGGTCTGGTCGGCCGAAGCCTATGGCTCCGACGCGATCACGCCGCTCGCGTTCCTCGCCGGCAAGACCAACCGCATCAAGCTCGGCACCGGCATCATGCAGCTCGCCGCGCGAACACCAGCCAACGCCGCCATGTCGGCGGCCAGCATTGACGCGATGGCCGGCGGCGGCCGCTTCATCGCTGGCCTGGGTGTCTCGGGACCGCAAATCGTCGAAGGCTGGTACGGCCAGCCCTGGGGCAAACCCTATTATCGCGTCAAGGACTACGTCGCGATCATGCGCAAGATCTTCAAGCGCGAAGGCCCCGTGACGCACGAAGGCCGCGAGATCAGCCTGCCCTACAAGGGCGAGGGCTCCGCTGGCCTCGCCAAGCCGCTGAAGTCGATCCTACACATGAACCCCGACATCCCGATCTACCTCGCCACTGGCGGTGAGGCGATGGTCAAGCTAACGGCTGAGATCGCCGACGGCTGGCTGCCAATGGGTTTCGTGCCGGGCGCCATGGAGGAGTACGGCCCGTGGCTGGAGGAAGGCTTCCGCCGCGCCGGCAACGGCAAGAACTTGAAGGATTTCACCATCCAGGCCTCCGTCCATGTCGAGGTCGATAACGACGTGAAAGGGGCGCTGACGCGGCTGAAGCCGGAGGTGGCTCTCTATGTGGGCGGCATGGGTCACCGGACCAAGAATTTTCACAACGACATCATGGTCCGGCGGGGCTTCGGCGACGCCGCCAAGCGCATCCAGGAACTGTACCTCGCGGGCCACAAGGCCGAAGCCATCGCCACCGTGCCCGACGAGTGGGTCGATCTGAAATCGCTGGTCGGCCCACCGGCGCGCATCCGCGAACGCTACCGCGCCTGGGAGGACAGCGGCGCGAATTCGCTCAGCGTGCGATCGGGCCAGCCCGAGGCCATCGAGGTGATGGCCAAGGCCGCACGGCTGAATTGACGGAGACCAGCGTCATGCGTCCACCCCTTCGCGTCGGCACCGTCTACGATTTTCGCAACACGCCGGAATCGGGCATGGACATGCCGAGCCTGTACGGCGCGATCATGGACCAGGTGGTCATGCTCGACGGGCTCGGACTCGATCTCGTGTGGTTCACCGAGCATCACTTTCTCGATGACGGCTACCTGCCTTCGTGGGTGCCGATGGCGGGCGCGATCGCCGCGCGTACCAAACGTGTGCGGCTGTCGAGCGACGTCTGCCTGCTGCCGTTCAACCACCCGGTGCGGCTGGCCGAGGACCTCGCGGTACTCGACAATATCAGCAATGGCCGCATCGAGGTCGGTGTCGGCATGGGCTACGCGCCGCACGAGTTCCGCGGCTTCGGTCTGCCCGTCTCGCGCCGCGTGTCGCTGACGGACGAAGGCATCGAGGTGCTGCGCCATTGTTTCACCGGCGAAAAATTTAGTTTCCATGGCAAGCGCTACGATTTCGACGACGTGGTGATCAGGCCGCGCTACGTGCAACCGGGTGGCCCGCCGCTCTGGATCGCTGCGATGTCGGAGCCCGGCGCGGAGCGCGCGGCACGCAATGACAGCAACTTCCTGCCGCAGGGCGCGCGGTCAATGGTGCTCGATCCGTGGCGCGCGACGCTGAGGGCGTCGGGCCGCAACCCCGACAACTATCGCGTCGGCATCATCCGCTCCTGCCTCGTGACCGACGACGCCGAACGCGAGTGGCCGGCCGTGCGCGCCGCCGAGCGCTATCGCGGCCAAGTCTATCGCAGCTTCAACAAGGACGAGAGCGCCGCCGGCGGCGTTTCGGGCAACACGCGGGAGGCCAGCATCCCGCAGACATGGGTGGTAGGCAACGTCGAGCACTGCGTGAAGGAGCTGACATCCTTCGTGCGCGAGTACGGCATCACCGACCTTGTCACCTGGGCGGTGCCGCCCGGCATGCGGCCAGAGCAGATGAACGGCAGTCTCGAACGCTTCGTGCGCGACGTGGCGCCACGCGTCAAATCCGCAGCCGCGGCGGCCTAGGGCAGAAGGAAGGACGACGCATGGGTGTCGCGATCGGACTGGGCTGTGCGGAGTTTCCGTTTTCCGGCGCGGCGGCCTACTGGCGCTGGATCGACATGTGTGAGGCCGGCGGCGTGGATTCGATCTGGCAGACTGACCGGATCGTCAGCCGTCAGCCGTTCCTTGAATCAATGACCACGATGGCGGCTTTGGCAGGGCGCACGCGGCGCATGCGGTTCGGCATGAACGTCGTATCGCTGGCGTTCCGCGACCCCGTGCTGCTCGCCAAGCAGTGCGCCACCATCGACGTGCTGTCGGACGGCCGCCTGCTTCCGGCCTTCGGCATCGGTAGCCCCCTGGCGCCCGAATGGGAGGCCCTCGGCATGGACACTAAGACGCGCGGTCGCAAGACCGACGAGTGCCTCGAGATCATCCGCCGCCTGTGGCGAGAGGAGTTGGTCGACTTCAGCGGCGCCTTCTACAAGCTGAAGGGCGCCACCATCGCGCCGAAGCCCGTGCAGCCCGACCTGCCGATGTGGATCGGTGGCTCGACCGACGCCGCAATCCGCCGCACTGCGCGCATCGGCACCGGCTGGCAGGCTGGCGGCGACCCGCCGGCTGAGGCCGGTCGTGTCGTGGCCGCGATCAAGGCCGCCGCCACCGAAGCCGGCCGATCGATCGACGAAGACCATTACGGCGCCGGCTTCGCATTTCACTTCGGCAGCCGGGACGCGCCCGGCGTCGGCAGGGCGATGGATGTCTACGCCAAACGCACCGGACGCGACGCCACACCTGCATTCGCGATCGGCGACGCCGATACGATCCTCGCGCGCGTCGCCGAATATGTCGACGCGGGCGTGTCGAAGTTCATTTTACGTCCGCTCGGCGACGATGACGAGGCCATCCTGGCTCAGACCCGTCTGCTGATCGAGCAAGTGCTGCCGCGCGCAGAGGCACGCTGGCCGAAACGTCCCAAGGTCACCGCGACCGACAAATAACGACACGACATCCATCGCGACCATTTGGTCCGCGAGTAACGCCACGAGGAGAGAACGATGCGCATCGGCGGGCAAATGTTTTTCACGGACTATTCAATGACGCCGACCGAACTGGCACGGGCGCTGGAAGAGCGAGGCTTCGATTCGCTCTGGGTGCCCGAACACTCTCACATCCCGTTGACGCGCAAGTCACCCTTCCCCAGCGGCGGCGATCTGCCGAAGAAATATTACGACGTGATGGACCCGTTCGTGGTGCTCAGTGCGGCCGCAGCCGCGACCAAGACGCTGCTGCTCGGGACCGGCATTTGCCTGATCGCTCAGCGCGACCCGATCCAGACCGCCAAACAGGTCGCGTCGATCGACCAGGTGTCGGGCGGCAGGTTCCTGTTCGGCGTCGGCAACGGCTGGAACGAGGATGAGATGGCCAACCACGGCACCGCCTTCGCGAGCCGCCACAAGCTGGCGCGCGAGCGTATCGAGGCCATGAAGGTGATCTGGACTCAATCGAAAGCCGAGTATCATGGCGATTTCGTGAACTTCGATCCGATGATGACCTGGCCGAAGCCGGTCCAGAAACCGCATCCGCCGATCATGGTCGGCGGGGCCTTCCCGTACGGCGCGCGGCGAGCCCTGAGCTACGGCAACGGCTGGATGCCTCACCGCTCACGTACCCAGTATGCCGATGTGCAGGCCCTGCTGCCGAAGTTCCGCGAGATGGCGACTGAGGCGGGCCGCGATCTCGGGTCGGTACCGATCACGATCTGGGGCGCGAAGGAGAATCTCGACCTGCTCAAGCGCGACCGCGACGACGGTGTCTCACGCGTGGTCGTCAGCCTCGATTCCGCCAAGGGAGATAAGATCCTGCCGGAGCTCGATCGCTGGGCGAATTTGATCCGCCAGCTCGGTAGCTGAGAGGCTACACGAGCGGCAAGACCTCGGCCCTGAATTTCTGCATCGTCGCGAGGACTTCATCCACTGTCGACCCACCGAATCCGAAATCGATGCAGCCGACACCCATGTCGCGCAGCGCCCGGATATCGGCGGCAAGCAGCGCCGGCGGACCGGCGAACAGGCGATGTTCGCCGTCACTGGCCTGCGGTGGCGCGGTCTCGCCGAACACCGTAACCCGCAAGCTTAAGGCCACCGCCTTAGGATCCCGACCCGCCTCAGTGACCATCTTGCGCAGGCGCGCCGCCTGGGTCTTGAAACGCGTCAGGCTATCGAGCGGATTCTGCGGGTTAGTACCGATCGGATACCAGGCATCGCCGAGGCGGGCAGCTCGCCGCAACGCCGGGCCGCTCTCGCCTCCGACCCAGATCGGCGGATGCGGCTTCTGCACGGGCTTCGGCGCGAAACCGATATTGGAGAACCGGACGTGCTTGCCGTCGAATTTCGGCGCATCCTTCGTCCAGAGCTCAACGAAGGCGCGCACATATTCGTCGGTCACCGTTCCGCGCGCATCGAAGTCCGGCGCGTCGATGGCCTCGAACTCCTCGCGCATCCAGCCCGCACCGATACCGAGCGTCAGCCGGCCGCCCGAGAGCACGTCGATGGTCGAGAGAATCTTGGCGGTCAACACGGCCGGGCGATGCGGCACCACCATGACGGAGGTTACGAGACGCAGCCGCGTCGTTTTCGCGGCGATCCAGGCGATCTCCGTCAGCTGTTCGTGCCGCTCGCCGCGGGTGCCGCTGGGGAACTCCCCGGAGGCGCTGTAGGGATATTCGGCCGCGATCGCGGTCGGAATCACGACGTGGTCGCTGAACGTCGCATAGTCGAAGCCCATCGCCTCGCCGCCGACCACGATCTTCGCAAGGTTGTCCGCGGCCGACAGGGGTCCGGCCGTCGGTGCGTTGAAACCAATCAGCATTTGTTGCGTCCTTCCTTACATTGCATTGCGCGCGTCGATGCGACACCATGCGGCCGCCAGGGGGTGGGGGCAAGCGCATCCCGCGATGACACCTCTGCGGGAGAGACGAGCGATAATGACGGCCGGTAGACAGACGAGGCGGCGGTTCGACGCGCCGCTGGCCGAACTGATAGCAGAAGCCGCGGCCTTGCGGGATTCCACGCACGGCCGACTGCTCTCCTACTCGCGCAAGGTCTTCATTCCCCTCACCAAGCTCTGCCGCGATGTCTGCCACTACTGCACGTTTGCGCAGGTGCCCCGCACGGGCAGGCCCGTCTACCTCTCACCCGACGAGGTGCTCGCCATCGCCCGCGCCGGCGCAGCCGCAGGGTGCACCGAGGCGCTGTTCACGCTGGGCGACAAGCCCGAGCTGCGATACCAGGCCGCGCGCGACGCATTGAAGGCGCTCGGTCACGAAACCACGCTCTCCTATCTGACCGCGATGTGCGCGCTTGTCCTGCGCGAGACCGGATTGCTGCCGCATGCCAATCCCGGCGTGATGACGCGCGAGGAGATCGCCGACCTGCGCAAGGTGACGGCCAGCCAGGGCATCATGCTGGAGTCCACCAGCGAGCGGCTCTGCAGGCAGGGCGGCGTTCATTACGGTTCTCCCGACAAACATCCTGCAGTCAGGCTGGAGACCCTGCGTCTGGCCGGCGAACTGAAGGTTCCGTTCACGACCGGCATCCTGATCGGGATCGGCGAAACACTTGACGAGCGGATCGACGCGCTGGAGGCGATTGCCGATCTGCACGCCGCCCATGGTCATATCCAGGAAGTCATCGTCCAGAACTTCCGGGCCAAGCCCGACACCAAGCTCGCCAATTCCGAGGAACCCGATCTCGACGACCTGCTGCGGACCATCGCGACAGCGCGCCTGATTCTCGGGCCCGACATGAATATCCAGGCTCCGCCAAATCTGTCGCCGGGAGTCTATCAAAAGCTGATCGACGCCGGGCTC
>CAVSZM010000021.1:0-53890 GCA_963732455.1 uncultured Alphaproteobacteria bacterium
CTGCCGTTGGATCAGTAGGCTTGTTGGGCGTGGCCGCTCCTGCGTCGGCTGCCGATATGGCCGTCAAGGCGGCGCCGCCCCCGATTGTGGCCCCGATTTACAATTGGACCGGCTTCTACATCGGCGGCAACGGTGGTTGGGGTTCGAGCCACAAATGCTTTGATGTCACGAACTTCCTCAGACCTATCACCCCCTTCGGTGAAGGTTGTCACAATGCGACCGGCGGAACGATTGGTGGTCAGATTGGATACCGCTGGCAGGCCAGCAATTGGGTGTTCGGCCTGGAAGCGCAGGGCAACTGGGCTGATTTGAACGGATCTAATGTTAGCCTTTTCGTTCCGCGTTGGACTAACAATTCCAAGATCGAAGCGTTCGGCTTGTTCACCGGTCAAGTCGGCTATGCTTGGAACAATGTGCTTTGGTATGTGAAGGGCGGCGCGGCCGTGACCGACGACGCATACCGAGGGACGGTGTCACCATCATTTCCATTGGCAGCCAGCCTGTTCGATGATGTGCGTGAAACACGCTGGGGTGGTGTCGTCGGAACGAGCATCGAATTCGGATTCGCATCGAATTGGTCATTTGCGGTCGAGTACGATCACCTTTTCATGGGTAACCGCGACGTCACCTTCGTATCGAGAGGCGTTTTGGCTAACATCCCGGCCGGCGCTGTATTCCGCACCGACACGATCAGTCAGAACGTTGATCTGGTCACCGCGCGCGTCAACTACCGCTTTGGTGGCCCGGCCATCGCGAGGTACTGATGTAACTCCCCATCTCCAGCAAACTTTAAAGCCCCGGCATCGCCGGGGCTTTTTTGTACCCGCTTTGGCGGAGTTATAGATCGCGCGGATGTCGCAGATGGGTCAATCGCGTCGGTTTGACGATGTCCGAGTCACTTCCGCTTATCCCCCGTGTGTGGACGGCTCCGAGTTGGCAAGGACTTTTTTCACGTCGCAGGTTGGTCGGTGCGGCCGTGTGTTCGGCCTTTAGACGCGGTTCACATGACCGCTGGCCATAATGCCCTCCGCGGATCAGGTCCCGATCGAAAGCCCGCATTCGACAATGCATGGGGGTAAGTGGGTTGTCCTGATCGCCAGATCGACCGGCTCTGCATTACGTGCTGTTGGCCCTCCCAACCTTCACATCACGCCGGTTGTCCGGCGCGATCTCGTTTACCGCGCAAGCGCAACAGGTTCCTTATAATGCTCGCCCTTGACCATCATGGCCCAAGCCATCCTGGCAATCTTGTTGGCAAGTGCGATGGCGGCGATCTTGGTTGGTCGCCGCGCCAACAATCGAGCCAGGGCCGATGTTGCGTGCCATGGATTTTGGCGTAGCGGATGACAGCGAGAGCGCCGGCCACGAATAGATTGCGCAGATAGCGATCACCTTGCTTGCTGATATGGCCGAGCCTGTCCTTGCCGCCGCTTGAATGCTGCTGCGGCACCAGCCCGATCCAGGCCGAGAAATTACGCCCCGATCGGAAGGTCTTTGGGTCGGCAACAGTAGCGACCAAAGCGGTGGCCAGCACCGGACCGATGCCAGGAGCTTTGTCCAGCCGACTACTCGTCTCATTTGATCGATGCCAGGCGTTGATCATCCGATCGAACTCCAAAATCTGTGCCTTCAGTACCCGCAGTTGGACACCGAGAGCCGCCAAACACGCACGGGCAACCTCGGGCAGCCGCTTGTCATTTGCATCCGCGACGACGCCAAGCAGTTGCTCGACACCGTTGCGGCCGACCGCTGCCACGATGCCAAACTCCGCGAGGTGAGCCCGGATGGCATTGATCACCGACGTCTGCTGCCGGATCAGCAGATGGCGGGTGCGAACAACTTTGCTGCTCCGGTGTCTTGATCGTGACGAAGCGCATGTTCGCCCTGGCAACTGCCTCGCAAATGGCCTCCGCATCAGTCGCATCGTTCTTGTGCCGTTTGACATAGGGCTTCACGTAGGCCGGTGGCATCAGACGCACGGTATGGCCAAGCACTTGGAGCTCGCGCCCCCAATGATGCGACGAGGCACAAGCCTCAATCCCAACAAGGCATGCCGGCAACCTCTGGAAGAACGCAAGGACTTGGCGACGCTTTAACTGGCGGCGGATCACCATCTGGCCGGCAGCATCAACACCATGAACCTGAAAGACTGATTTGGCGATATCGAGACCGATTGTCGTAACCGTTTCCATGGCTAGCTCCTCCTAATCGTGGGAGCCTTAATAGCTCCCACATCCGTGGCACCCTCGTGCCGGTGGAGGAGCCGTCCACAGCATCGAGAGCGGCGCTATAGCGGACATTGCGGCACTTCGCATTTGTGCCACTTCCGGACTCATGCATTGCAGCAATAGCGTCCTACTCGATCACCTCGTCGGCGCTGACGAGCAGTGCTGGTGACGTGATCAGGCACCGCAGACGCTTATTTTTCCTGCGCGTTTTCCCGCGCGTGCTGGTCGAAGGCGCTAAGCACCGCGAGCGTCATGGCCTCAATCCCGGTCTCGATGGTCGGCTTCGGCACCGGCGCGAACAAGGGCGAGTGGTTGGCCGGCAGCTGCGGACCTTCGCTCTCGCGGGCGGCAGCGACGCGCTCCGGCTCGTAGACGCCGATTTTGAAGAACATCGAGGGCACGCCGGCGTTGATGAACTCCGAATAATCTTCGCTGGGCGTGACTGGCGGTACTGGCCTGAGCTTGTCGCCGAACGCCGCTTTGAGCGCTTTTTCTGCCGTGGCAACCACGCCGGGATCATTGATCACGGCCTTGATGCCCTCGGTGATCGTGACGAACGGCTCCGGCGCATTCGACATGGCGGCGACCGCCTTCGCTGTCCGCTCGATACCTGCGAGCATCTTGGCGCGCACCTCCGGCTTGAAGCTGCGGACGGTGCCCGTCAGCACCACTTCGTCGGGAATGATGTTTTCCGCGGTGCCGCCGTGGATCGCACCGATGCTGACAACGCCAAATTCGGTCGGATCCTTTTCGCGGCTGATCACACTCTGAACATCGACGACAAAGCGCGCGGCCATCATCACGGGGTCGATAGTCGCCTGCGGCGCCGCGCCGTGACCCCCGCGGCCGCGGAATTTGATGTAGAGGCTGTCGTAGTTCGAGGAGCCGGCCCCGAAGGTATAGAGCACGGTGCCATAGGCGAAGGCACCATTTGCGTGCAAAGCAAAGCCGAAATTGGGTTTTGGAAATCGTGTGAACAGACCCTCCCTCAGCATCGCCATGGCGCCCGCACCAATTTCTTCGGCCGGCTGGGCGATGAACATCAGCGTGCCGTGCCACTGGTCCTTCAGGCCAACCAGCGTCTTGGCCGTTCCCACCCAGCTCGCCATGTGAATGTCGTGGCCGCAACTGTGGGCCACGAATGTTTCACGTCCTTGCCAGATGGTCTTGTCATGGCTCGCGTAAGCAAGGCCGGTTTTCTCTTCCATCGGCAGCGCATCGAGTTCCGTGCGCACCATAATGGTGGGGCCATCGCCATTCTTGTAGATCGCAACCAGCCCGGTCTTGCCGACGTGCTCCGTCACCTCGAAGCCCAGGGCCCGCATTTCGGCAGCCAGCTTGGCTGCCGTCTTCTCCTCCTGAAAAGCGATTTCGGGGTGGGCGTGGATGTCCTTGTAGAGCGCGTCCAGTTTTGGATAGTCGCTCTCGATCGACCTCGCGATGGCGCTTTTTAAGCTGACGACGTCAAGTTCAGCACGAGCTTGTAGCGGCAGTGAAGTGGACAGCGCAGCGGACGCAAGTAGCGTTGCGAGAAATCTGGTCATAGCAAATCGCTCCAACCTAAACCCAGGTATTGGCAGCCTAGAGGCTTGGGACCTCGCTGGCTCTGGCGAAGATTACCATATCTCCTCCTGGCGGAAAGGCTGGACCCGGATGCTTGTCGCCCCGACCCTAATGTCTGCTAAGGGTTGCCGGCTCAACCGATCGACGCAACACAGGCGTTAAATCTCTCTGCTGGGGTTTCAAATTGCAAGGTCTCACGTGGCCGTTCGTTGAGCTGACGCGCCACTTTGTTCAGATGGGCTTGCGAGTGCACCGACAGGTCGGTGCCCTTGGGGAAGTACTGTCTCAGCAGACCATTGGTGTTCTCATTTGACCCGCGCTGCCACGGGCTTTGCGGATCGCAAAAGTAGACGTCAATGTTGGTCGTCAGCGTAAATTGTCGATGATCCGCAAGTTCCTTGCCCCGGTCCCAGGTCAGCGATTTATACAGCTCGCTCGGCAGCTTTTTTGCCTGCTTGATGAGCGCGGATACGACCGTCTGGGTGTCTTTATTGGCCACCTTCGCCAACATCACGTAACGGGTATGACGTTCGACCAGAGTCGCGATATAGCTGTTCTTGGACCCGGACAACAGATCGCCCTCCCAATGGCCAGGCACCGCCCGATCTTCAACCGCGGCCGGTCGCGCACGGATCGAGACGGGATCCTTGATTTGTCCCCGTCCATCGCCATGGAGGCCCGCCTGTTTCGATCGACGGATCGTGCGCTTCGATCGAAGATGGCAAAGCAGCTCTTTCTTAAGCACCCCGCGGGCCTGAACGAACAGACTGCGATAGATCGTCTCGTGGGACACCTGATAACGCTCGCCTTCAGGATGGGCTCTGTTAAGCCAGCCGGCTATCTGCTCGGGCGCCCAATTTAATCTCAGCTTGCTGGCCACCGCCTGTCGCAACCAGGGATTGGTCGCCAGCTTACAGCGTTTCGGGCGGCGGGCTCGTTTCCAGGCATTCTCGTCAGCCAGCGCCGCTCGGTAGCCATCATAGCCTCCGTTCCGGCTGATTTCCCGGCTCACCGTCGAGGGCGAGCGGCCCAGCAACCCAGCCATCGATCTTGCCGATCGATGTACCGCAATGCCTCTCGATATCTCCTCGCGTTCGGAGAGCGTCAGCGCCAACCGCGAGCGACGCCGGGGAGCTGGACGAATCCCACCGTGCGGTGACACCTGGAAATAAATCGACGATGACGGTTTACCAAACGCCCGACCGATCGCCTTGAGCGACTCCCCGCGCTGCCATCGATCCCATAACTCCGTCTTCTCGGCCGTTGTAAACCCTCGACGAAAGCCCTGATCCATCGCTACACTCCATCTTGTCCCTCGAAGATAAAGTGTTGCGTCGACCGGTTGAGACCACCGTCAAAACCGGAAAAGCTCAATGAGAGCAAATGTTTTCCGCTGTTCACCCAATAACGGACATCGCCAAGATACTTCAGCATGTCCGTTTCGTGCCAGAACTTCGGAAGTCGCGGACCTTATTCAATCACCTCGTTGACGCGGCCGAGCAAGGTCGGCGGCGCTGTTGAACCAAGCGCCTTGTCGGCCTTGAGGTTGATGGCCAATTCGTGCTTGGTCGGCGCTGCCGGGCTTGCGGCTGCGAGAGCCGCGCAATAGCTGGATGTGTTGAACGGCCGCAGGGAGAACCGCGACAATGAAACTCAGATTGTCAGCCATCGCACTGCTCGCGATGATCATGCCGGCGCAGACGCGCACCGCAACGCTAACCGACGCCGAGGCGACGTTCCTCGACCAACTCGTCACCGCAGCCACGGTGCTCGAACGACGATGCACCGGCTACGAGGTCAATGGTATCGGCGGCGTCCAACTCGGCGCCAACCTTCTCGGCAGCCCTGAAGCCGCGATGGCAATGATCGCCGCCTATGACGCTGCCATAAAGGCCCATGATGGCAGCGACTACGACTCGAGTAAATTCCGGCCTGAAGTGTTCGAGGCGGCCAGCAAAACCTCCAACCGAGTCCTGGCGGCCTTGATGAAAAACCCGGAAGCGGCCTGCGCTGACTATGGCGATACCAGCGTGGCGCACGGCCTGCTAAGACGGCATTGAACTGCCTTTGCGCCTAGGAGTCCTGGCCCGCGACCAACTCCTGCTCCACTCACCGCCGCCCGAAATAACGCACCCTAGATTCGTTGCCTCAATCCGGGCTTTCCGCTCTCAGAGCTCGTCAAGCGTGACACCACGCTGGGTTTTCGGATCAGTGGGACAAAGGACCGCCAAACGCATGTCCTCGGCGGGTGGGATAACATCTGTCAGTAGCGTTTTCATGCGCTCGCCCGCCGCCATCACTCCATAACGTAAGGCGTCTGCCCCGTGCGATGCCCAATCGTGACGGGGCTTGTCCTTCCAGCAGCCGCGATCTTCGTCCCACTCTCGCCTGTAGGCCCTCAGCGCCTTCAAACCCTCAGCGCAACCATTCTCGTCGAATTCCATGCGGGAAAAGCTCATGCGCACCCCGTTGATGCCATCCTGGACCTCATGCCTCGGCACCCGCGAAGGACGCACGCCCAGCGCAATGAGCTGCTCAAGGCGCGTCTTGTTGGTTCCCCATTCCGTTACCGCGACATCGTGCGGCAGGAAATGATAGCCGTAGGCCGGCCAGCGATGGCTAAGCTGTTTGATTTTGGCTGCGTAGTGCTCGGCTCCTTCGCCGGACATCTCATAGTAGTGCAGAAAACGTAATCGTCCGCTGTCGCTGAGAAACTGGAAAAACCAAATCGCCGTCGAGTCAGACACGCCAATGTCCCATGCCGAATTTATCGCAAACCGCGGATCCGGCGCGAAGTGGCCGATACGACCCTCCATCTCGGCTCGGGCAATCTGGTCTGCGAAATATGCGCCCTCGATGGAACTCTCGAAAGCCTCAGCGGGCGTGGTCGGAAACTCGCGCTTCATGTCGTCGAGCTGCGTCTCGGCCTTCGCGACGTACCAGGCCTTTTGCCCGGCGCTCAGCTCAATGCCGTGCTGCAGCTTCAGTTTATCAAAATACTCGGCGTGGGCTGGTGGGATCTCGCAGGGCTCAGCGACATAACAGGGATCGGACTGCCATGGGAGGAAATGAAAACGGGTCTCCATATTCGAAAGCTTGGCACCCATGCGCTGCTTTGTTTGGGCAGTCGCGCACATTTCATAAAAGCGGCCCTCCTTGCCCTCGGCCGTCGACTCGATGAACGACATCGACCCCGTCGCCAATGTGTTGAGCGAGCCGGTGATCACTTCACGCGCCCGATCCGGGAAGCGCGAGCAAATTTTTCCAAATTCGGAAACATGCAAGAGGTTCAAGGTGGCAGACCGCATGCTAGTGGCGATCCGGAGGCTCGAATTATTGCTCAACAACAGCTCATCGGAGGCATCATTAAGGGCCGCACGCGCGATGCGCAGTTGTTCGGGCAGGTTTTCGTAAGCGTATTTCACCTTGTCTCTAAAGAGGCCCTTGGCACTCGGAAGGTCATGCGCAACCGTGCCGGCCCGAATATCGGACTTAAACAAACACCTATCCAACATGAACAACGCGACGAACGTGCTCACGCCCAACTGGCGCGCCTTCAAAATGACGTTGTGATAATGGAGGTTTCGGTAGAGCTCGGCCTGCGCCCAATTGAACTGGAAACGGACGCGCTTGCCGTCCTTGTTCACAATCCAGTATAAATTATTCAGCCGCCAGGCGGGATCCGCGAACTGCGCGGCGCTGAACTTCAATGCTTCGTGTCCGATTTGCTCGGTCGAATGTCGGCCTCTTCAAACCGAGTATCAAACATCCCAGCAACTGGCAGCGGTCCCTTATCGGCGGCTTCGATCTCGCGCATTAAGCTTCTCAAGGTCCGAAACGGTGCCATGAGTAACGGCGGTGGCCTGCAGACCGCGGATGACGATATGGTGCCAGCGCTTCACCAGCCTCCTGCGCCAGTTTGAGATACTCGCCAATTTTCTCACCGTCACCCAAATCCCCAAGCGCTATTTCTTCGCATGCCAGCGCGTCATAGTGCTCCATGCGACGCTGAAATACCTCGAGCGGCGAGAGTCGCCCCTCCTCGTTGAGCTGCTTTCCAGCTTGGCGCTTGCTGAGCTTCTTCTTCATTTCTTTCTGGGCTCGCCGATCACATGCGACTTTGGCGTACCGGCCATGCCCCGGCCTCCACACGGTCCCGAAGGCCCGGAGAGTCGCTTTCCGTGTCCAGGCTGCTCATGCCGCGGCCTCCGTCAAAGACCGCGTACGAGCCTCCAGATCGAGCTTGGTGGCACGTCGGCATACCGCCGCACGCGACAGGCCCTCGGCCCTAGCCACCATCTCAGCGAGCCGTATCAATTCAGGCGAAGCCACGAAGCTAATGGTGCCGTCTCGCTCGCCGGATTCCAGGTCGCGCATCGTTGTCCTCCACATAACGTCATTTCGAAGCAATATAGACTAAAACCATCGGTTCCGAAGGTCGGGAGTTCAATGCTCTCAACCGGCACCAGCTTAACGCGACAGCATTTGCCCGTTTAAAACCGCCCCAACACCAGCATTAAATTCGCCGCGCATGCCGCCAGCAGCGCAACTGTGAGCGCGATATGCACTCTCTCGCCGGATGTTTTGACGGTCGTTCTCATGACGACGAAAACATCAGGCAATTCTACCCGGAGAGTCTCGGGCAATATTTTTTCAGGGATTCAGGACTCGTTTACAACTCAGAGCCTGAAGCCCCAAATGGCCCCTTTGGGCTGCGCCGTGCCGCCGAAATCGCCCGCGCCCTGCAACCCAAAATGACCTCGTGCGTTGAACTGGCTGACCGGAGGCATTCCGATGCCCTATGCGCTGTTTTGCAACGAGGCCAAGCTGAGCAAGACCTATCCGACCGAAGCCGATGTCTGGAAGCAGGCGCGGCAAAGCGGGCTCGTCGCCGACGTGGTCTCGGAAAAGGAAAGGCCGTTGCCGCGGCCGGTGCTGGACAACGACTACGAGATCAGGCCCTGCCCGCCGGACCCGCTAGAGGACCCCGCCAAGAACCAGGCCGACGCCGAGCGCGAAGCCGAGCTGGAATTTCAGCTAGGCTCTTGAGGGGGATAGACAGGAAAAGTCATCCTCCGTGCAAACGGATGATCCGGCGTTTTCGAACAGTCGAGAACCACCGGCATCTGCAGGTGTGCCTTCGCGGGCATGAGAAGGCAGAACAGGGTCGCATCGACAACCTACGGCGTCGCCACCGCCAGCGACGCCTGCTCGGCGGCAAGCGACACGCAGGCCTTCCTGCGGTTCAGACCTCTTATCGCGCCGGTGACCTTGAGCACCTTGCCGGACGGACATGACGCGTCCCGCACGAAGGCGATTTCATAGGGCGCCAGCATAAGTGGTTCGGATTTCAGCACGGTTTGGGCAAGGCACGGCAGCGCGAGTAGGGATAAAATCAACGCTAACGAAAAGGCACGCATGTTCGATGTCCAGCAATCGGCAAATCCACAATAGCCGATAGCGAGCGGAAGTTCCGCGGACGACAAAAATTATTTTTTTGCGCCTCGCGTGCGCCGGCCGCCTCGCATCGCCGTCGCGATTTCAAAACAAACAAATACGCCTCAGTACCGCGCGGCGACCGGGCCGCCCCAACCAAAGCGGTAGTTTATGCCTGCCTTGACGGTATGTTCGTCGTCCCGAAACCGGTTGCCGACGATTGGCGCGGGTCCGCCGGTAAAGGTGGTGCTGCCAAAGTTGTAATATTGGTATTCGGCCTTGGCTGACCAGTTCGGCGCGAACATGTACTCAAGACCGGCGCCGACGGTGTAGCCGTCCTTGTGGCCTCCATTGGTGGTAAAGGCCGCCGGCGCGCCGGCCACGGCCACACCGATATTGTTGTTGTCGCGCCAGGCATAGCCGCCCTTGCCGTAAAGCAGCGCCGGACCCCAGGTGTAGCCAAGCCGGCCGGTGGCCGAGCCAAGCTGGTTGTTGGTGGCGGTGACCACAGTGCCACCCGGGAAGAGCACGCTGTTATTGTTGTTGCCAAGCCAGCTGTACTGGGCTTCAGCTCCGACCACCCAGTTGGTCGCGAACTGGTAATCAAAGCCGCCCTGCACGCCGCCCATAAACCTGCCGCCGCTTCCCTCCAGGCTGTTGTTACCTGCGAAGGCGCCGCCGAGATGACCGCCGATGTAGAAACCGGTCCAGTTATAAACCACTTGCGGCGCCGTATAGACGGGAGCCTTTGTATAGGTGCGCGTTGGTATATCGGCCGCTCCCGCGGGAGCCGCGAATACGATAAAGGCGGCTGCGCCAAGCAGAAGTTTTTTCATAAGTGGTTCCCCGTTACTCTCGCCGCGACATCTATCAAACAACGTGGCCTCAATTTGGTTGCTTCACGGTCATGCCGGTGCACGGATCGCTGGCAACTGTGACGGCGCGGCAACAACGCTCTTTTGTTCCATCGGACGGCGATCTTTGTCCGAAAACCGGACACTTTATCCCTATGGTTTGTCGACGCTGCCAGCGATCCGGTTCAACGCTCGCTGAAAAGTGATCGGGTTCCCGTGCGCCGCGGAAGGCGCCTGCCAGGAAAAAAGGACGACAAATGACCGCTGGCCTGATGGACGACTTTCCACCGACGCCGGACCGGCTGGTGACGCTCGCGAACTGGCGCAAGGCGCCGTTCAGCGCCTGGGGCTTTCGCAACGTCCGCCGGCTGATCCCGACCGCCAACATCGCGGCCTCGGGCCGCGCCACGCCGCTCGAAATGTCGCTGGAAGAGATCGGCCACATCGACTTCAACGGCTATGACGGCAACCCGACCACCCTGAGCCACGCGCTTCGCGCCACCGATACCGACGCGTTCGTCGTGCTTAAGCGCGGACGGATCGCGATGGAATGGTACGGCAACGGCATGAACGCCACCACGCCGCACATCGTCTTCTCTGTCAGCAAGTCGATTTGCGGCACGCTTGGTGGAATTCTCAGGGATCGCGGCCTGCTCGATCCGGATGATGTCGTCGCCGACTACATCCCCGAACTGGCGTCCTCGGTCTATGCCGGTTGCACGATCAGGCATCTCCTGGATATGGCGGTCGGCATCGCCTTCAACGAAGATTATGAAGACCCGACGGGCGACGTGGCGCGCTACCGCCATGCGGCGGGTTGGGATCCACTGCCGGCGGGCGAAACACCGATCGATTTGCGCGGTTTTCTCGCCTTGCAAAAGCCGGACGGAGCGAAGCACGGCGAGTTGTTTCACTACGTGTCGACCAATACCGATGTACTCGGCTGGGTCTATGAGCGCGCCTGCGATCAACCCTACGCCGATATCCTCAGCGAATATCTGTGGGCGCCGCTTGGCGCCGAGCACGACGCCTATATCACCGTCGACGCCCACGATGCGATGCGTGCCGCCGGCGGCATCTGCGTCACGCCGCACGATCTCGCGCGCTTTGGCGAGATGATTCGCCGGCGCGGCGTCGCCGACGGCCAGCAGGTGGTATCAGGCGACTGGATCGACGATATTAACGAGCGTGGCGACCCCGGGGCGTGGTCGCGATCGGAATTGGCCGACGTATTCCCGCAGGCGAGTTACCGTAGCCAATGGTACCGGATCGATCGCGATCGCGGCGTGCTGGTCGCGTTCGGCATCCACGGGCAATGGATCTACATCCATCCGGAGGCCGAACTGGTGATTATCCGGATGGCGTCGGAGGCGATGCCACTCGATCCCGACCGCATACGCGGCTGGCGGCGCGGCTTCGACGCCATCGCGGAGTATTTCCTGTAACCGACCGGGTGAGAGCGGACACCGGTTTTCAGGAAGAGGTCATGCTCGAAAAAAAAGCCATCGACGGTCTCCTTCAGCAAGGCTGGATCGGACCCTAGCGCGTCATATTCTCCAACTCCGGGAATGGCGCATAAACCGCGCCTGCGCAGACATCGCTGGCGTTTTCGACCACGCGGTCAAGCCGGCCATTGACATAGAGAACGGCGCGCTCGCGCGGCTCGCGATAGCTGCCGTCGGATTCGCGCGGCGTGAAGCGAAGGCAGCTGACATAACGAAGCCGCCCGCCGACCACGCGCTGCATCGGCTCGGCCATCGCCGCATCATGCACGCCGCGCGGATCATTGAGATAGGTCTTCATGAACGCCAGCAGTTCGACGCGGTAGTTGTTGGGAAACGGCTGGTTGGCAACACCGCGATCGTCGGTGTAGGTGATGCTTCCTCCGCCGTCGCTGCCCGCGCAGGCCGCGAGCGCGATCGGCAGCAACAGGATCGTCGCGCACTTTGCTGATATCCCCAACTGCAACCCATCTTTCAAGGATCTGACGCCCGGACGGTTCTAGACCTTTCGCAGATCAATGGGAATCCGCATCTGCGCCATCGAACAGGCCTCAAGTAGCTCCGGCCCGCGACCATTGGGGAAGCAATGGCGCGGGCCGGTCCTGATATCCACGGTCGCGGCAGGGCAATATGAATCTTCCACGCCCGCGGATCAGCTTCAACCGCGCTTGGTGGCGGGTGCAACGTGCTTGATCGTGAGCTTCGAGAACTTATGCGTCTTGAGCGCGCCCATCCGCTTGTGGAAGCTGTGATGGTGAAAATGCTTGCCATGATGGTTCATCCCGGCATTGGCGTTCAGCACGCTCGGCTTCACCTGCGCGGTTTTGATCGCCGGAGCTTGCGCGGTGCGGCCGGAACCGGCCGCCATTGCGGGAGCGGCGAGAACCGAAGCTGCGAGTACTGCTGCGGAAATTGTCTTTAACATGGTCGTCTCCTCCATTCGGGGGATCGCGAGATGGCCGGTCGAATGTCCGGGCCCCGTCGATCATGCGTGCGATCTTACGGGCCGCGACTGAACCCATCCTGAAGCGCAACAATGGACTTCGTTCATCTGGATGACATGTTTGTCATGTTCCGCGCTTGCCTGCCGCTCGCGGCGAATCGTTCAAATTAAAGATATTGCCCGGGAATGTTCTGCCACGGCGGGTGTTCAATTCAACGGGGCTTCGGTGTAGTGTCGCTTCCCGGAAATTGGGAGAATGCATGAGCAAACTTGCGATCAGGCTTTTGACGCTGGCAATGTTCTCGATGGCGCTGATCGCGGTGCCCATGCTGACATCAGTTTATGCCGCGGGCGGCGATAATCCCGCGCCCCCGGCGTCAGACTCCGGCAAGGAAAAGAAGAAAGGCGACAAGAGCTCCAGCATCGACGATCCGAAATTCATCGAGGGTTATCGCACGGCCTACACGACAATTTATGACCGCAACGATTACGCCTCGGCCATCGGGCAGTTGAAGGCGCTTGGCCAGGACGATCGCGCCGACGTCGCAAATCTGATCGGATACTCCTATCGCAAGCTCGGCGACTACAAGGTCTCGCAGATCTGGTATGAGCGCGCGCTGAAGGCCGACCCCAACCATGTGCGGACCTGGCAGTATTACGGGCTGTGGCAGCTCGAACAAGGCAATCGCGACCAGGCGCAATATCACCTGAACCGGATCGGCAAGCTATGCGGCGCCGACTGCGCGGAGTACCGCTCGCTCGCCGCCGCCCTCGAAAAGCCGCCGGGCACTGGTCTCGTTTACTGATCTTCACACCGTCAACAGGAGAGATGCATGAGCAAATTCGCGATCAGGCTTTTGACGCTGATAATGTTTTCGATGGCGCTGGTCGCGGCGCCCCTCGTCACCAAAGTGTACGCCGCGCCCGACAACGACGCGCCGCCGCCCTCCTCGACCAAGTCCAAGGCAAAGAAGAAGACGAGCGAAGTCAATCCGAGCATTGAAGATGCGGCATTCGCCAGGGGTTATCGCGCGGCCTATGCCACGATCTATGACCGCAACGACTATGCTTCCGCCATCGAGCAGCTGAAGGCGCTCGGACACGACGACATCGCCGCCGTCGCCAATCTGATCGGCTACTCCTATCGCAAGCTCGGCGACTACAAGGTCTCGCAGATCTGGTACGAGCGCGCGCTGAAGGCCGATCCGAACCACGTCAAGACCTGGCAGTATTACGGCTTGTGGCAGGTCGAACAGGGCAACCGCGATCAGGCGCAATATCACCTGAACCGGATCGCCGCCCTGACCGGTACCGACAGCGAGGAATATCGCTCGCTGGCCGCAGCGCTCGAAAAGCCGCCCGGCACCGGCCTCGTTTACTGATCTTCAGGACTCCAACAGGAGAGACACATGAGAAAATCTGCGACCAGGCTGGCGACGCTGGCGGTGTTATCGGTGGCGCTATTATCAGCTCCCATCTTCGTTTCGATCTGCTCCGCCGGCGGCGATCCTACGCCCTCCGAGGACAGCAAGCCTCCTCCGAAGGGGAAAAAGAAGACCAGCGAAGTCAGCCCGAGCATCCAGGATGCCGCATTCACCGGCGGTTATCGCGCGGCCTATGCCACGATCTATGACCGCAACGACTATGCATCCGCCATCGAGCAACTGAAGGCGCTCGGGCACGACGACAATGCCGCCGTCGCCAATCTGATCGGCTATTCCTATCGCAAGCTCGGCGACTATAAGGTCTCGCAGATCTGGTACGAGCGCGCGCTGAAGACCGATCCAAACCACGTCAAGACCTGGCAGTATTACGGGCTGTGGCAGGTCGAACAGGGCAACCGCGATCAGGCGCAATATCACCTGAACCGGATCGCCGCCCTGACCGGCACCGACAGCGAGGAATATCGTTCGCTGGCCGCAGCGCTCGAAAAACCGCCGGGCACCGGCCTCGTTTACTGAGTTCGGCGACCTGAGTTCAACCGGCGCAAACTTTCAGGTTTGCGCCGGTTTTGTTTTGACCCGCTTTACTTCATCAGCGCCGCGGCCTCGGCCCGGAAGGCCTGGCGCGAAGCGTCGCGCGAATAGAACATGTGCCCGCCCGGATAGACGACGAGTTTCACACGCTCTCGCGTCGCATAGGCCGGAAGCTGGTCGAGCAGGATTTTTGAGCCGAAATACGGCGTGGCGAGATCGAACAGCCCATGCACAACCAGCACCTTCAGCTTTGGGTCAAGCGCGAGGATCTGCCGCAGTTGGGAAATCGACTCGGCGGGATTTAGGCCGCGGCCGAAATCCCAGGCCCTCTCGACCGCGCCGCTGAGCAACTCATAGGACCCGTCGGGCCGCCAGTTCAGCTTGCGCGTGGTGAGGTCGACCGCTGCGCTGGTCAACGGCGCCGTCAAGGGTTCGCCGGAAGGATCGTTGAAATGAAAGTAGCTCGAGTCCGGATAGGGATCGAAGCCAGAGATCGACGCGTCGTAGCGTCCGGTCACCCTGCCGTTCTTGCGGTCGAATTCGCGGCGGAACTCGGTAACGTCGAAGCGCCCGGCGAGCCTGCGGCTCACGGCTTGATCGATCCCCGTCAATGCCGCAACCTTGTCGGCAAGTCGGGCGGTAGCCTCGGCGTCGGCCTCCCCTTTGACAAGATCGACCAGGAAATCACCGCGCGCGTAGCGCTCGACATCGGCCATGTCGGCGGCAGTAACCGAGCCTTTCGTCTCGCGCGCCACCGCTGCCATGGTCGGAAGACTCCAGACATATTGCAGGATGCTGGAGCCTGAAAATTCGCGGAAGTCGAGCATCGGCGAGACCAGGATGAGCCCCCTCACCCCGACACCCTGCTCGGTCTGCAAATTGCGAACGATCTTGGGGCCGCGGATGCCGCCATAGCTCTCGCCGACAATATATTTAGGCGACAGCAGCCGATTGGACTTTTCCAGCCAGCGTCGGATCGTCAGCGCGATCGAATTCACGTCGCCGTCGACCGAGAAAAAGCGCTTGCGCACGTCATCGCCGGTCGCCACGAAGCGGCTGTAACCGGTTCCGACGGGGTCGATGAAGACAAGATCGGTAAAGTCGAGCCATGTCTCGGCGTTGGGCTGGAGATCGGGCGACGCGGACGAAATCGCCGCGTCGCCGTTGATGGCGAGCCGCCAGGGTCCGGCATCGCCGAACTGCAAGTAGGCCGAGGCCGCGCCCGGCCCGCCGTTAAAAAGGAACGTCACGGGCCGCGCGCGCGCCTCCGCATCATCATCCAGTTGATAGGCGGTGTAGGCGATATCGGCCTGTGGCTCGCCCTTGTCGTTGAACAGACGGATCGAGCCCGCTGTGGCCGTGAAGGCGAGCGTGCGCCCGGGAAGCGCCAGCGTTTGCTTGGTAGTGGAGTCCGGCGGCAGGCGATGCTGTTCGGCGGCGGGCGAACTCGCTGTGTTGCCGCGGACGCCGGCTGCTCCTGATTTCTGACCCGATGGCGTTGCTACCGGTTGCTGGTCGCCCGGCGGGGACACATCTTCGGCGCGCGCGCCTACGATGGAGAAGAGGAGAAGCGCAAGGAGACCGGCAACGCGGCAACATCGATCGCGAGGCGTCCGGCTCGTCACCTCAATAACCGACGCCATTCATCAAAACGAATTGTCTTCCGCACCAGCCGCTGGAGCAGTCCAGGTCGCGGTGGATTGGACTGACGCGAGGATCATGATGGGAGGTTGCGATCCCGGCTCCCCGCGAAACATGGCGCTTGAAAACGGAGGGCTCGCTCTTCGCGGTCGGAACGACAGCGATTTCTGCGGCCACGGCCGGCGCTGCATTGCACGGCAAAGCCGCGATACCCGGTATAGCAGCGAACTGCGGCATCAAACGCGAGTAGCTGGCCATCGGAGAACACCTCTCGACTCGAATGAGCGCTGCCGATTGCAACGACGATCAACTATGTCCGCACAAGTTAGCAATTCAACGATCAGAAGCCAACGCCGATGATGGTATGGCTGCCACCGCCACCGCCGCCGCTGACGATGCTCGGCCGGGCAAGCGCCTGCTGACGGGCATGGGGTGCTTCAGGCGCAGGTTTCGCCCGCCGCGGCTGTTCTTTCTCCGGCCGACGGCTCGATTGTTTGAGAGTACGAATATATCGACTTTGGCTCGAAGAGTACGCTTGCGAGCGATGGCGCCACGATCCTGTCCGACCATCCGACCTAGGATTGGCGTAAACTACCGTTTCAGCGGTCCGACAGCGGTCGTTGCCGGTACTGATTGCCGCCGAAGCGATCGGGATTTTGGTCTGAAAATTGTATCGGGCGGTCGCTCCAAGTGGCCGCCCGATTGCATTGGCCGCCTGAAAGTACCGTTCAGTCATCTCGACAAGGACAGCCAAGGTCGTATAGACGACCTCTGCGCACCCGATCCCATCGGCGCCAATATGAGCCCGCAATGCCATGACCACCCCTAAGCGATATGACCGGATCGCCTTCGTCGCGAGCGCCGGTGCGGAGGCCCAGGAGGCGCTCGCCCAGTTGACGGAGCTTTACGGCAATCACGATCCTGCCGCCGCCGATGTCGTGGTGGCGCTCGGCGGCGACGGGTTAATGCTGCAAACGCTGCATCAGCACATGCGATCGGGCAAACCGATCTACGGCATGCATCGCGGCACCATCGGCTTTCTGATGAACGAGTTCAGCGCGCACGATCTGCACGCGCGTCTTGCGGCCGCGCGGGAATCCCTGATCCATCCCCTGCTGATGCGCGCCACCGACGTGCATGGCGTAGTGCACCTTCATCATGCCATCAACGAAGTCGCGCTGTTTCGTCAGACCCATCAGGCGGCGCGCTTGAGGATTCTGATCGATGAACGCGAGCGCATGGCCGAGCTGATCGCCGACGGCATCATGGTGGCGACGCCTGCAGGATCCACCGCCTACAATCTTTCGGCGCAGGGGCCGATCCTGCCGATCAACGCCGCGCTGCTGGCATTGACCCCGATCAGCGCGTTCCGCCCGCGCCGCTGGCGCGGCGCCCTGCTCCCGAACACCGCCTATGTGGTCATCGAGGTGCTCGAAGGCGACAAACGGCCGGTCGCGGCCGTGGCAGATCACGACGAGGCACGCGATGTCCGCCGTGTCGAGGTGCTTTCCGACAAGACCATTTCGATGCGGATGCTGTTCGACCCCGGCCATAGCCTGGAAGAGCGCATTCTGAGCGAGCAATTCGGGTATTGATCTCCCGGAGGACCCTTCCCTTCGCAACCATTCGTTAACCGGCGACGCGATATGGTTAACGCCGGGTATACCGTTTCCGCTGGTACGCCCTCAGGGCCAAGCCATGTTTCGCATCGATTTCAACAAGTTGCGATTTCTCGTGTGCGACGACAATCCGCATATGCGCCGCATTTTGCGGACGCTGCTGCATTCGTTTGGCGCCCGCGAGGTCTATGAATCCGAAGACGGCGCGACCGCGCTCGAAATGTACAGCCACTATGTGCCCGATATCGTCATCACCGACTGGTCGATGCCGATTTTCGATGGCCTCGAACTCGCGCAGATGATCCGGCAGCCCGAATCGAAGGGAAATCCCTACGCGCCGATCATCATGTTGACCGGGCATTCCGAGAAGCGGCGGGTCACGGTGGCGCGCGACGCCGGCGTGACGGAATTCCTGGCAAAGCCGATCTCGGCCAAGGGACTCTATCAGCGCATTCTGAACGTCGTCGCCAATCCGCGCCCGTTCATCAAGACCAAAACCTATTTCGGCCCGGACCGCCGGCGCAATACCAGCAACGCCTATGCCGGCCCCGAGCGCCGCGTCGGCGGCGAGGTAGAAGTCCTTCAGCAGCCCTCGCTGCTCGACAAGGCCCGGTCCACCGTTTAGCGCGGGGGGCGCGCAAGGAAACCATGATGCCGAAAGACAAGCCCGCGACGACGCTGCAGATCGAGACCTTCGCCGACCATCACGTGATCACGCCGCCCAATCCCTTGCGCAAGGTGTTGCGGCGCGTCGGCGAAAGGGATCTCGACGATCCGGTCGCGCGCGCGGAAAAAGCCCTTGCCAATCTGTCCGGCGAATTCAAGAACTGGATGATAATCGAAACCGAGCGGCTCTCGGCAGCCCACGCCGCAATTCTCCGGAATGGTTTTAGGGCCTCCACGCGCGAAGAGCTGTTTCGCGCCGCCCATGACATCAAGGGCGACGCCGCCACTTTTGGATATCCTTCCGCAGGCGCCGCCGCCGAGAGCCTCTGCAGGATCATCGAGCACGCGCCCGATCTGGCCGAGGTACCGTCCGAGCTGATCGCGCACCATATCAACGCCATTCAGGCGATCGTGCGCGAGCGCACCAAGCTCGACAATGTCAGCATGGCCAGCGAACTGAGCCGGCAACTGCGCGGCGTCGCGGATGAATACCTCACATACGCCAATCGCGACCGGCCTGAACACCTCGAAGCCATCCTCGCACCAAGCATCGCACCGGGCGATTGAGAGAGGTAAGCCGCTGTCATTCCGGGACACGCCGAAAGGCGTGGACCCGGAAAAGTTATTGGCGCGAGATTTTCGGGTTCACGCTGGCGCGTCCGGCAATGACTTTCCTGATCACGCCGCTATCGGCTCGTGCTGCATCGGAGCAACCGCCTCGTCAGCCATCAGCTCGTCGCAGAACATGCGGGCTTCTTCCCGCGCCAACTCGGTCGCAAAGCGCCGCAGCAGGATCAATAGCGGCTCGGCGGCTTGCTCGTCGGTTTCACAATGCGTCAACACGCGTTCGACCATGCGGCGCCGCAATCTTGCAGCGCCTCCAACGGTGTCGACATAACCGGTTTCATGGCTGACTTCGAGCGCGACGCGGAAGGCGGCGAATGTCGATTCCGGCAGTCCGGCACGTGTCAACAGCGCCTGCAGACTGGCGCCGCCGCGGTCGTGCAGCAACGCCGAGACGCGTGCCTGGGGCAGATCGGACAATTCCGACAGCGCGGAATCGAACAGCTCGAGATTGCCCGACAATAGCGCGCGCAAGATCAGTCCGGCGGTGAGCTGGCCGGTGGCGCGCAGATGCCGCACCAGATCGCGAATATCATCGCCGCGCGAGCGTGCTGCGATATTTACGGTCGAACGATCGCGCGCCTCGCTCGCGATCCTTACCGCCCGATCGGCGCTCAGCCAGTTGCGAGCGACAACGAATTGCGCCAGCGTTTCCGAGAGCTTGGCAACCAACGCCACCCGCGTCGCGGCGGGTAGATCCTCCAGCACCAGCATCGATTCCCGAATCGCGGCGAGATGACCATGGCGCTCGACGATGCGATCCCATGAAAACGGCGCGAGCTCGGCATAGGCATTTTCGATCAGCTCGAGCGCCGCCGCTGGCGTACCGACTTCGGCGATTGCGGCGCAGACCGAGGCCGGCAGGTTGATGCGGCGGGCGATGGCGCATTGCATTTCGCAATTGCCGGTCGCAACGATGTCGACGAGATCGGCGTCGATCAAAAGCGGTGAATGTTCGAGGACCGGAAGTGCGACCGACGCCTGGTCGAGCGACAGCGCCTGCACGACGGCCGCAGGCGCATCGGCGCTGTGCGCAAACACTTCGGCCATGGTCTGGCGCACCAGCGGAGAGGCGTCGTCGAGCAGCATCAGCAGCGCACCTTCGGCGGCCGTGCGATCCTCTTCAGTAAGATCCGAAATCAGCCAGGCTCGCGCCAGAGCGCGCGTTGCCTCTGCCCGCTCCCCCGCCGGAGCGCTCCGTATCCAATTGATGAACTGCCGAACGATCATTGTCCTGCCGGCTTACGCAACGTGGGACGACACCGTGTCGCGATCCACTGTCACAGAAAATAAACCACGACGCTTAACAAAGCGTTCACCATAAACGGCTGGCTTTGTTGACGTTCTGTTAAGGGATCGGGGGCGGGCGGGCGATCGTGAGATTCTTGCCCGGGGAACGACGAAGCGTCAGGCCTCATGGGTGCGAGACGGCGCGGAGCCTGTTATCGGGCCGCGCAGCACGCGCACCCGGTGGCGCCTCCTCACATGCAGCCTCATCACCGCTTCTTTTTCGCCTTCACGGATTTCCTCTTCTTTGCCGGGCTTTTCTTCTTTGCGGACTTCTTCTTTGCGCTTTTTTTTGCTGCCTTCCTCTTTTTCGTCGGCGCTTTCTTTTTTGCAGGAGTCTTTTTCCCGGCTGCGCGCGCCTTCTTTTGAGCCGGCGCGGGACCTGTCGCGGAAACCGTACGCGCGGGCACGCCACCGGGCGCCGGGGCTGCCCCGCCCGCAATTGCCGCATGCGACCCGAGCCAAAACTGGATCTCGCTCAGGTGGTCGCCGGAGAGGTAGTCATTTTGCCACGAATCCTGTTCGACAAGGCCGTGCCAGACTTTCGGATCCTGCCGATGCGCCTCGACATAAGCGTTCCATCGATACGCCTGGTAGATTGCGATGATATTGGCCGCATAGGCCGCGGCCAGCGGAGCATTGCCTTCGATGATCATCAGATTGTCGTCGTTCGCGCTGGAAGCCTTGAAACCGAGGTTGTGCGATCCCGTCATGACCACGGGATTCTGGCCGAACGGATCGAGCACGACGACCTTGCTGTGAATGTGAACGCCTGACCCAAGCAGTTCAGTAGCCCAGTCATGAAAGACGTCCTTGATATTTTTTGGCACCATCGACTCGTAGCCGAGACGCTGCGGCGGTTGATTGCCGCCGTTGAACAGCGTGACGGGCGTGCCGGATGACGGATCGAGGGCCGCATGCTTCGACGGGGCACCCGTAGACTCGGTGGTGAGGTTGGCGATCTCCTGATTCACCACACCGCGGATGTAAAGACCGGGGTCGAAATTGGCGGTGCCCTGGTGGTGCCGAAACAGAATGTTTTGCAGCAGCGTCCATTTCTTTTCCGGCTTATCATCCGCGACGAACGCACCGGGATTGAAGAACAGGAAAAGAATGCCTTCCTTGGCGGCATTGATCAGCTCGCGCGCATAGTCGAGATCCTGCGCATCGCTGGTCGGCGCAAACCACTGTGTAATACGCCCGCCGTCGACATCGAAGGTTTTGGCCTGTGAATTGGCGGCGGCGAGATCCGGCGGGTAACCGTTTCCGGCATTCTTCAGAAGATTCCACTCGTTGAGAAAATCGGCGGCCAGCCCGGGGTCGTTGACGATCACGCCGTTGTTGGCCTGCGTGCATAGTCCGGTCATCGTCCAATTGGTGCTTCCGGAGAGAACGCGCTGGGGCGCCCCGCCGGAATCGCAGCAGACGACGAATTTATTGTGCGCAAAATGATTACCCGTAACGATGCGATCGTGCAGATCTACGATGCTGCGCAGCTCGGCCCGTATCGCCTTGTTCTCATCATTGGCTGGTGGCTTGAAGGCGCCATTGGCAAGCACCAGGTGGCACTTCTTGCCGAGCGCCTTGAGGGCGGTGATCAACTCGGGATCGTTGAGTTCATACAGCGCGGCGTAAATCTCGCCGTTGGTCTTTTTCACATCTTCGAGCATCGCCAGAATTTGTGGGCGCAGCAGTCCGCTCAGTGCATTCCTCAGCGCGTTGCCGGGAGGATCGACCTGGCTGATCAAGTCCGCTATCTTTGGTTTCTTGCCGAGCTTCGCGAGCGCGCGCGACACCCACTGCGCAGCCACGATACCCTTGTTGAAATAGGCCGATACGCCAGGCGTCGCCTGACCGGAAATCGTCATCGGCGGCGTCAGGGCGCTGGCATCCGCGGGCGAGAGTTTCAGGTGATCCTTGTCCGGTCCCACCACCGGCACCACCGAGTACTGCACGACGTCGCCGGGCGACACGCCGTAGTCCCACCACATGAACCGCTGCACAGGATGCTTCCACGCGGCGGCAGGATCCAGCTTGTCATCATCGGAAAATCCGACGAACCCATGGAGATAGCTTTCCGTGCTGCCTTTCAGCCGGCGAACCGTGAAGCCGAGACATCCCGGAATCGGCTTGCCGTCGGCTGGCAACCATACCAGGCACGTGTGATCGCCGTTGTCGTAGACCTTTACATCTAGGGACATGAGTTGCCTCGCTGTCACGGTGGACGCAGCCCTTGTCCCTAGACTACCGCTCTACTCCAAATCGTACAAGTCAGGGAATACACCTACCCTGTCATATATAGTGCACAGAGCACTACGCCCCGCCGAGACAGGGAGCGAAGTTCCGCCTGTTCTGTCTCGCTAGCTGCTGAAATTGCCGTTGCGATCGCTGAAGAGATCGAGCGGTTGCGGCGCACGGACGGTCGGCGCTTGCGTCAACGACGAGGTCGCTGCCGCAACTGAAGTCAGCGACGAGGAGTTGCCCCACAATTCACGAACCGCAGGTGAGACCGGTTGGGTACGCTCGCCGGCCTGGAAAAGAGAGCGGAAGATCGGGGCGGTCGGCGGCGAGGTGCTGGCCGCCGTCGATGGTGATGCGGTCGCCACCGGAAAAGCGGAGAGATAGGCCGCATTGTCGATTGGCGGAGTTGCGGTTGACGCACTGGCGAGCGCCATGCTTGCCGGCGTGTCGCCGACCGCCGCCATCGCGGTCCGTGTCGCGGGAGAATTCGCGGCGCTGACGTACCGCGAGATCAGCACCGAATAGACCTCGGAGACGCTGCGCGCACGCCCCGAGCGGTCGAAAAAAATCGAACGGTTTGCCGCGGCAGCGTTCGGAAACAGCCGCGCACCTGATGCCTGCGGGTTGTCCTCGGCGTTTGAAATCAAACTAGCCGCGCCGCCGACCCCCATGAAGTGAGCCATATAGAGTTCACCGTCGGTCGGGCGCCGTCCGATGTTGCCGGTAAGCTTGAAGCTGTTGGATTGGGTCAGAACCGCCGCCATCGACGAGGCGGCGGCAGGATCGTCGCGCAGCTTCATGATCGCGGTTCGCGCCGCGGGGTTGCTGACCGAGTAGCTGCCGGACGGGGATCTGGTGATGGCGTCGGCGTATTTTCCGTAGCCGAGCTGCGCGCCAGCTTCCTTTACGGTGCCAAGCCAGGTCTGCTCGATAAATTGAAAAAGCCCGCGCGCCGATGAGGTGGAAGCGCTCGCTGCCGGATCGAAATTGGATTCCATCTTCGCGGTGGCGAGTAAATATTCGAAGCTGGTGCCAGTGGTGTTCGCGGCCTGCTTGATCGCGCCGGCTATCCGCGCGCGTGATGGGTCGACACCTGCCGTTGCCGTGGCGTTTGAAGTATCGACCGACATATGTTGGTGCCCCGCTCCCCGCGAAACGACCGCCGAGCGCCCGATAGCGCTCATGCCACCGTCAGACTGCGGCGATTATGGTTAATGGTTTGTTAAGGGGCTGCTTTCGGTCGTCATTCCGGACGTGGCCGCAGCAAGATTCCGGGTCCGCCGCTTTGGGCGCGCCCCGGAATGGCGAATTATTTGCGATAGACCTTCGCCGGGTCGAACAGCCTGTCCGCATCCACGAACGACAATTGAGTCCCGCCCTCTCCGCTTGTCACCGCGCGGTAAAAGCACGATCGACGGCCGGTGTGGCACGCCGCGCCTGACTGCTCGACCCGGATCCAGACGGCGTCCTGATCGCAATCCATCCGCATCTCGACCACGCGCTGCACATGACCGGAGGTTTCGCCTTTTCGCCACAGCGATTTGCGGGAGCGGCTGAAGTACCAGGCTTCCCCGGTCGCGATGGTCTTGCGCAAGGCTTCGTCGTTCATGTGCGCAACCATCAGCACCTCGGCGGTCGCGGCGTCGGTGGCCACGCAGGTCACGAGGCCCGACGCGTCGAACCTGGGCTGGAACGCCAACCCTTCCTCGATGTCATTGATTTCTGCTGATGTAGACACAGTCAGTCCTCGCGAATTCGAGCGAGGGTTACCGCTGCGGCCCTCGCACCATGGACAGGAAACGCGCCTGCTCCGCCGGATTGTCACGGAACATGCCGGTAAAACGGCTGGTGAACGTCATCGCGCCATGCTTGGCGACGCCGCGCACCGACATGCAGGTATGCTCCGCCTCGATCATCACTGCAACGCCGCGCGGTTTAAGAATTTCGTCGATCACAGCCGCAATCTGGGCCGTCAGATGCTCCTGAGTCTGGAGGCGGCGCGCAAAGATATCGGTAAGGCGCGCCAGCTTCGAAAGTCCCACGACCCGCTCGACCGGCGTATAGGCGATATGCGCCTTGCCGTAAAACGGCATCATGTGGTGTTCGCATTGCGAGGTAAATTCGATGTCGCGGATCAGCACGAAGTCGTCATAGCCCGCGGTCTCGCCGAAGGTGCGGTTGAGCACTTCCGCCGGACACTGATGATAGCCCTGGTAGAGTTCGTCGAAGGCTTCGACCACCCGGCGCGGCGTATCCAGCAAGCCCTCGCGGTCTGGATTTTCGCCGATATAGCCAAGCAGGGTCTGCACCGCCTGCTCGGCTTCGGCTCGCGACGGGCGTGGCTGGTCCGCGCGTACGACGGCGGCCAGAAATTCAGAAGGGTCCAGTTCGGCCGAGCGCGGTTCCGGAAGCTTCGAATCCGAAACCTTGACGTCGGAAGGCTTGCCTGGGCGGAGGGATTTGATCAATGCGTCCATGTCAACTCCGTTCGACCGGTCTCAAGCAAGACCGGAGTGTCACCGGCAGACGGGGCGGTTTGCCGCCGGACGCCTGAGTCACAATGCTACCACTGCCGCGGCAAAAAATGGTTTCCATTTCGGACCGCGGCGGGGAACGACCGGACTATATTTCGGTCATTTCCAACCATATATAGGACTACAGAACGCGGTCGCCAAGGGCGATCGCGCCGGGCGCCCGAGACCTCAATCTTATGCTGAACGACATTTACAATAAGCGGATCATCGAATTGGCGGGCAATATCCCCCGGCTCGGACGGCTGGCCGCACCCGATGCCAGCGCCACGGCGCATTCCAAGCTGTGCGGTTCGACCGTCAAGATCGACCTCAAAATGGACGGACCTGTGGTCACCGACTTTGCCCACGACGTGAAGGCCTGCGCGCTCGGCCAGGCCTCGTCCTCGATCATGGCGCGCAACGTCGTCGGCTCCACCGCGAGCGAACTGCGAGAATTGCGTGAGACCGTCCGCAAGATGCTGAAGGAAAACGGCAGCCCCCCGCAGGGCAAGTGGGCCGATATCGCGCTGCTCGAGCCGGTACGCGATTACAAGGCGCGGCATGCCTCGACGATGCTGACCTTCGATGCGGTGGTCGATGCCATCGGCCAGATCGAAGCAAGGACCCAACAGCCGGCGTCGGCGTAAGGTCGAAGTCAAAACATTCAGATGAAACGGTCGTTTCCGCCTCCTGGAACGACGTCTTGGCCGCGCTCCCGAAGGATGGGCCGCGCGACTTCATGGTTCGAGGCGGCGCGGAGCCTGTCATCGGTCGCGCATTTGCGCGACCGGCGCGTCCTCACCGTGCGGGGGGGGGGGGACTTATCGCTATTGTTGAGCCGGCGCCGTCACCGCGACGCCACCGGTCGGAACAACGGCTTCGGCGGTCTTGGTGGATTTCGCCGGTTGCGGAGTTATCTCGGCCGGCACCGCGCTGCTCACGAAGCGATCCTGCACTGGCTTAGCCGGCAACTCGACCACCGGGACGACAGGGATGTCAGCGGGCGGGAGCACTTCGGCGACGGCGTCGGTGGTCACTAGATTGGTCAGCCGCAATTCGGCCCGCGACAGTTCGTGCAGATCTTCCCATGGCGGCACGTTGAGCGAGAGCGACAACAGATCGCCCGCACCGCCCATGTCGAAGGTGTATTTGGCGAGACGCCCGATGTCGCGCTCCACGATCATCAGATCCTGCGCGGTGTAGCTCGCCGCCTTGGCATCATCGGCGCGGTCGCCCATCCAGATCTGATGCACCCTGACATGCGCGGCCTCGGGCACATAACGCGTCTTGCCCGACAAAAGCAGGAAAACGCACATCGACTCGCAATATGCTTCGGGCGCGACGCTGGCGCGGTCGCCTTGTGCGCTGCGGGTCTGGAGGCTGATGCCGACCGTGGTCAGCGCGCCGAGATTGCGCCAGCGCCGTCCGAGCGCAATGGAGTCGTTGACCGAACCGCCACTGGAATCCAGCACGATGGTCACACCGCCGAGCTGGCGACCGCGCGCGAATTCATCGAAATCCCCTGGGCTATCCGCTGTCACAATGCCGACCGCGCTGACCCAGCCCCGGCAATTCGGCTCGCAGGCGACCCAGCTAAATCGCATCGGCAATTTGCGTTCTTCGAGCGTGACGCCGGCATGCGCCGAGCCGCCGAGCGTTGCCACGCCAGGCAATGCGCTGCAAAGAGCGACCGCGCCGAGCAGCGCCCAGCCGCGAAGAACAAGCGACCTACCGAGCCTCAAGTTGGTTCCTTCTCCCCAAGCCCTAATCCGGGCAGTGACAATGGCCCCAGTTCAACGCCCATGATTCTGTCATTCGGGCGTCGTGAAAAGGGTAACCTCGCGTCACAGAAGCGTCTATTAACTTTTGCTGCACCGCCCCCAAAAGAGTGCGATATTTTGTTGAGTGTAACTCAAATGCATAGCTCATCCGGTTCCATGCACCGGAACCGTGCAAATGAGCCCTCAACTATGGGCACAGCGCCTATGAAATATCCGCATTGTCCAGACTGCGCCGGCGCAGTGCAGCGCCTGCCGCGCAATGCTGGACGCGTCATGATCTGGATCTACCGGCACACCCTGTCGCCGCTGGTAGGCTACAACTGCCGCCATCTGCCGACCTGTTCGGTCTATGGCGACGAGGCTATTGAACGTTTCGGACTGTGGGGCGGAGGGTGGATGACCCTGGCGCGGCTGTTGCGCTGCCAGCCCTGGGGCACTTCGGGAATCGACAACGTGCCGCTGACAAAGCCACCGGGCGCGCGATGGTATCTGCCGTGGCGCTTCGGGCGATGGCGCGGTGTCAACGCGCCCTAGCTACACCTCGCCCGCCGGATGATGACGCTAGCGCAAGAACCACTGGAAGAAACTTCCGGGTTGCCCGCCAATGTCCCGCGGCGGACGCGGCCGTTTGGGACGCGATGGTGTCGTCTGCGGCTTTTCAGCCGATGGCGTGGCGTCAACGGGCCCGGAATCGTCGGATGGCAGCCTAACCGCCAACAGCAGGTTCGACTCAAACGATCGCCAGCGATAGCCGATTCCGAAATCCATCGGCTGGCTTCGTCTGAACAGCTCGGCGTATTTCGGTTGGTACCTTCCGGGGAATTCTGCGATCGGACCGGCGTAACGTCCGAACGGGAAAAACCGCCATTTCTTCGGATCGAAGTCGGCGAGTGGAATGCCGGAATCGTCCTGGATAATGGTGGCGCTGTTATGGAGCAGAAAGGCGCGCACCGCAGTGAAGCTACCGGAGTACAGCAGATAGGATGCGCTCTTGATCAGGCTGTTGCCGGGCGCCAGCGTCCCGCAAAACTTCAGGAAGCCCGAGCTTCTGACGCCGCTATTGGAAAGATCGGTGCTGATATAGTACAGCGTTCTTTCCACGCCATCGCTGCCCGCGAACAAAATCCGCACGCCCCTCGTTGCGCTCCTGCCGGGATTTTCGTTGGCGGAATAGACGGCCCCCTTGTCGTCAAGGGCGATCAAACTGACGTCGCGGATCGTCTTTCCCGAACGCGCCAGGAATACATAGAGGATCGGCAAAGTGCCGCTCACTTGTCCCTCGTGCAGATCGACCTTCATCTTCTTGGTAATGAAGAAGCTGAAACTCAGGATCGAACCCAGCGAGCGCTCGACATTGTAGAGCGTCGAACCGATGCCGCCGCGCGGCAGTCTTGTGAGATCCGGCACCGAACCGACCGGCTCCAGCGCACTCAGCACGTAAGTCGTCGCCTTGGAATAAAACGCGTCCGCATAAAGGAAGTCCGGGCCGCTGAACATGTAAAACATCGTCGGCCGGGGTGCGGAAAGATTGGCGTCCGCCCAGGCCCGGATTTTAGAAAGCTGGCGTTGTTCAAGCTGTTCGAACGCGGCGTCGAAGAATCTTGCATGTCGTTGCCACGCAGGATCTTTCGTCAGCGGCATCAGCGGCGATTCGGCAGACGGCGGCATGCCCGCGAGGAAACGTGCGGTGTCGTTGGCGGTCACGTTGTCGGCGGCGCGCGTGGGCATCGCGGCCGCGACGAAAACGGCCGCAGCGAGAGCTGCAATTTTCACAGAACTGAGCATCTCTATTCGCGGGCTGGGGATGCGGTCGCGGAACCCGGATCGGTCCGCTTGCGGAAAACGGCGTAAATCAAGAGGCCCGAAATCATTATCAAGATGCCCAGGAATGACTGCAACGGCCGCTCCGTCAACAGATAGTACATCATGAAAACCGTCACGAGCAGGAAAACCGCGGGAGTTACCGGGTATCCCCAGGCGCGATAGGGCCGCGGCAGGTCGGGCTGAGCGATGCGCAGCTTGATGACGCCGAGTACAGTGAAGAACGAGCAGAACAGCAGCGAGAACTGAATGAAATCGAGCACCGCCTCGAAACTGCGGGTGAACAGCATCAGGCTGGCGACAGCGAGCTGGAAAAGGATGGCGTAGGCCGGCGCTCCATTGCTCGATTTGCGGGCGAATATCCGCAGCGCCGGAATGTCCTCCCCCATGGTCATCATGACGCGCGGACCGATCCACATCATCGCACTGATGGAAGACACCAGCCCGATACAGATCATCGCGCCGACGATGCGGCCGCCGATGTCGCCGAAGATGTAGCCGCCGGCGATGCGGGCGACGTCGATTTGACCCGACAGTTTGTTGATCGGCGTGGTGTGGAGGAACACCGCATTGAGGGCAACATACAACACAAGTACGATCAGCGTTCCCATCAGCAGCGCGCGCGGCAGGTTCTGCTGCGGCGTGCTCATCTCGCCGATGATGTAGGTCGCGGCGTTCCAGCCGGAGAACGAGTACATCACGAAGACAAGGCCGATCGCGAACGGCGCGCTGGCGACATGGGCGAAGTCGGAAGCCGACGGCGCAAATGACACCGGTTGCGGCGTACCGACTACAAATCCCGCAATCAGGAACGCGACAATGAGCACGACTTTCAAGACAGTGGAGATCAATTGAAAGGTGCTGGAGTGTCTGACGCCACTGAGTTGCACGATCGACACCAGCCAGACGACACCAACGGCAAGCGCCAGCGGCGGAGCGCCCGGAAGCACTGATTTGCCGTATTCGCCAAAAGCCATCGCGGCCAGAGCCACCGGTGCCGCGAAACCAACCGTCGCCGATACCCAGCCGGCCAGAAACCCGAAAGCCGGATGAAAGGCGCGGCTCAGGAAATTGTATTCGCCGCTCGAACGCGGGAACATCGCTCCGAGTTCGCTGTAGGAAAACACGCCGCACAGCGCGACGATGCCGCCGACGAGCCACAGCAACAGAATCGAAAAGCCCGAGGGGATGTCCTTGACCTGAAAGCCAAGGCTGGTGAAGACGCCGACGCCAACCATATCGGCTACGACGATGGAGGTCGCCACCATTACCGAAACAGTGGACCCGCCTCCGGGAAGCCGACTGGGCCATGCCGGGCTTCCCGCTCCTAATGCCGCCATGTCAGTCCACGTTTTTGGGGCGTCGCGCCCGAGACTTCTTCATCGTGCAAGTTCGATCAGGCCAATTCAAGCAGTGTTAACAACGATTTAAATTTGGCGAAATCATGGTATTTTAGTACCATTAAGGCGCGCAGACCACTGTGGCATTGCGGAAAGAAGGCGGGCGTCCCACAATCAGGACACGATTTCGTGTTGTCTTTCGGTTTCCGGGAATGGGGAGTTTTTCCCGGAAGTTAACGTCACCTCAACGCTAGCGAGCTGACATACGCCGGTGGACATTGGGGCAGTGGGTGGATGGTCGGAGCGAATCCGAAATTCCAGACGTCTGATCGCGGGGGTCTGGTGATTTCACCGGGCGCCGCGAAGTATGCGCGACCGGAAGCCTCGACACATCGCGCCAGTTCCAATCGGTTGCGTTGGATCGCGGTTCTTTCAGCTTTCATCCCGCTATCATTCGTTCTCGTACAGTGCGGCAGGGCGCCGACCGCCGGAATGCTTGCCGCCAATTCGGAGGCCTCGACCGCCGCCTCGTTCGACGACCGTTTCCCGGCACCTCTGTTCAAGGATCGCTTCCCGGCCGCCAATGAGACCTTTGTGCAACGTCAACCTTCCGACGCGCCTCGTAAACGCACGATGCAGGCAGAAGTCGCCCCCTATAAGGTCGCCTCGTTGGCGCCGACTGTCCCCTACCGGCGTCCGCCCCGGGAAGATCAGACCACGTTGGTCGGCCTCAAATCCTCGGCGTTTCCCTATCTCGGCAACAATCCGCACACGGACGAGCCTTTCCTGAACATTTCCAAAGGCGATCGCCGCGGCCACCGCAGTTATGGCGGCCGGGTTTACTGGCAGGACGAGACGTATAACGATAACCGCGTCCTCATGCATGTCCCGGAGAATTTCGATGTCCGCAAGCCGGGCGTCATCGTCGTGTTCTTTCACGGCAACGGCGCAACGCTCGAACGCGACGTCCGCGACCGGCAGCTCGTGCCGCAACAGATTACGGATTCCGGCGTGAACGCCGTGCTGCTGGCGCCGCAACTCGCGGTCGATGCCGCCAATTCCAGCGCCGGCAAGTTCTGGCAGCCCGGCGGACTAAAGCGCTTCGTTGCGGAATCATCCGAGCACCTCGCCCGCCTCTACGGCGATCCCGGCACCGCCAAGGCTTTCGCGAACATGCCGGTCGTCATCGTCGGCTACAGCGGCGGCTTTGTACCGGCAGCCTGGAGTCTGGAAGTGGGTGGCCTCGGCAGCCGCGTCCGCGGCGTGTTCCTGCTCGATGCGGTTTATGGCGAGCTGGACAAGTTCTCGTCCTGGATCGTCAATAACCGATCGGGCTTTTTCGTCAGCGCGTATACGCGCTACACCAAGCGGCACGACAACGAACTGATGCAGATGCTGAAAGAGAAAGGCATCGCCATCGCTGAGGACATGGACGGCCCGCTGCGACCCGGCAGCGTGGTATTTGTTGAGACACCCAAGGGCGTCACGCATCGCGATTACGTCACCCACGCCTGGACTGACAATCCGGTCAAGGATGTGCTCGTCAAGATGGCGGCAACGCCAACTCTGACAAGGTTCGCGGCCAGCGGCTCCTCGCCCGCGAGCCGATGACCTGCGCGCTTCCGCGCGGCGCACCTACCCGGACTTTTTCATCATGCCGCCGGTCGAAATGCGATGTTGAGTCGGCGCACGCTCCTCGTAGCGGGGCACGCGCTGCAACTGCCCGGCGTCGCCTTCAAAGCGGTGCTGACGCGCATCGGCGATTGAGGGCTGCCCTTTCACGACCAAGGAACGCGGATTACTGCGGGAGTTTGGGCATCTTCTCGGCAAACCCGTTGAAGCATGTCAGCCGCTCGTCTTCTTCCTTCATGAACCGGCAATCTGCCACGGCTTTCGCTTCGGGTGCCTTGGGGTTCGGTTTAGGCGGGAAGATCGCATCAAAGCAATCCAGGCGACCCTTTGTTGCATCGTCGATTTCGAGACAAGCCTGCAACTTCGCAGCAGGCGATTGAGTTTTGGGAGCGGTTCCGCGCGGCTTCATCTGGGTCGGTGGCTTTCCCCCGACCGTCGGTGGGGTGCCTTGGGCGATCGCCGCGGCTGAATACAGGACTAACAGGAGCGCGAGCATTCTTCGCATATCACTTCACTTTCGTTTTTACCCATAGATATCTGTAAGCCAAGGCAAATTTTAAATCCAAACCCGGCTGGCTTCATCCGGATCGGTGGCTGAGAAAAGCACGTGGCGAAAAACTTGTCGACGGCTTCCCACGTCGCGAAACCTGTCACTTAAGTCAAGGGTGCAGCAGCCTGGCGAGGTTTCGTCAAGGTCACCACGATCAACGCCAGCGCGACGAATGCCACCGAGACGTATCCCGGGCCATAGAACAGATTGCGCGCGAACAGCATGCCACCGGTCGCCGAGCCGATCGCCTGGCCGATATAGAGCGCGGAAGTGTTCAGTGACGCCGACGCGGCGCCGAGCGTCGGCGCGGCGCCGATCAGCCGCACCTGCTGCATTGAGTTGGTCGAGGCGAAGCCGAGACCCCAGACCGCAACCGCGACCGCCATGACCCCAAGGTGGCCAGCGCCAAGCGCCCAGATGCTGGCTCCCGTCAGCAGCGCGGTCATGAACAATAGCGACGTTCTGTAGCTGCCCCAGGAATCGACCAAACGGGTTGCGATCACGTTGCCCAGGAATCCGAATACGCCATAGGTCGCGAACAGGAGGCCAACGGCATCCGGCCCCGATTGTGTCAGCCGCGCCAGCAAAGGACCCATATAGGTGAGTACGGCGAACTGTCCCGAGACTTGCAAGGTCGTGATCAGCAGCAGCAGAATGATCAGCCGGTTTCGCCCGACGTCGGCCCATGTCTTGAGGTCCACTGGCGCGCCGATCAATCCGCCCGGCAGCCGCCACGCCAGAAACAGAAAACTGAAGCAGGCGACGAGCCCGATGCCGCCATAAGCCGCGCGCCAGCCATAGCGGCTGGCGATGAACGTCACCAGCGGCAGACCGATTGCCGCGGCGAGCGACCATCCGAGAAAGATGTAGGAAATGGTGCCGCCGCGTTTCTCCGGGGGCACGATCAAGGCGGCCGATCCAGCGGCTTGCGGCGTATAAAGTGCGCCGACCGCCAGCATGATCAGACGGAAAATGAGCAGGGTTGCATAGTCGGGCGCGAACGCCGATGCGACGTTGGTAAGCGCGAGTACTCCGAGCGTCGCGGCGAGCAGCGTACGGCGCTCGATCCGGCTGGTCAGCCACGCCGTCACCGGCGAGCCGATGCACAACACGATCGCGCCGAACGTGATCAGCAGGCCGGCGTCACGGATGCTGACATCGAGGCCCGATGAAAGTTCGCTCAACATGCCCGCCGGCGCCAACACCGAGCAGCCCGTGACGAAATTTCCGAGCATCAGGGCGGTGGGAGCGAGGCGACGATGAACGTGGCCATCGGCAGGGGGATTTTTCATGCAAACGCATGTAACTCGTATCCGCACAAAATGTAAGCCTCCGCTGAAAACTTCGAATTCGGAAGGGCACAGGAAATCCATGTTTCCAGTACGTTCCTGCCCCGCCGATTTTCCCGGGGAACCGGATTGCGCCGCGCAAATCCCCTGCTATACCGCTGTTTCCCGCTTACCTGCGCTCGTTCGCAGGAGTGAGCTACAGGAGACACCTATGTCAGACAAGAAAGCGCCCGCGTCAGGATTCCAGTACAGCCTGACCAATTTGAAGGCGGTCGATTCCGGCAAGATCACCCTCACCTTCCCCGACGGCGCGAAACGCGAATTCCCCAAGAACATCACCGGGCTCGATATCGCCAAGGGCATTTCGCCGTCGCTCGCCAAGCGCACGGTGGCGATGGCACTCGACGGCGTGGTCTCCGATCTCGCCGACGGAATCGAGCAAGACGCGAAAATCGAATTCATCGCCCGTGACGACCCGCGCGCGCTGGAGCTGATCCGGCACGACGCCGCCCATGTGCTGGCCGAAGCGGTGCAGTCGCTTTGGCCGGGCACGCAGGTGACCATCGGCCCGGTGGTTGAGAACGGCTTCTACTACGACTTTTTCCGCAACGAGCCGTTCACGCCGGAAGATTTTGCCGCGATTGAAAAGAAGATGCGCGAGATCGTCGCGCGCGACAAACCCTTCACCAAGGAAATCTGGACACGGGAACAGACCAAACAGGTATTTCGCGACAACGGCGAAATGTTCAAGGTCGAACTGGTCGACGCGATCCCGGCCGATCAGAGCATCAAGATTTACAAGCAGGGCGACTGGTTCGATCTGTGCCGCGGACCGCACATGACGTCCACCGGCAAGATCGGCAACGCGTTCAAACTGATGAAGGTCGCGGGTGCCTATTGGCGTGGCGACAGCAACAATCCGATGCTGACACGCATCTACGGCACGGCGTTCGCCAAACAGGAAGACCTCGATGCGTATCTGAAGCAGATCGAGGAAGCCGAGAAGCGCGACCACCGCAAGCTCGGCCGCGAACTCGACCTGTTTCATTTTCAGGAAGAAGGCCCCGGCGTGGTGTTCTGGCACGCCAAGGGCTGGACGATTTTTCAGGAGCTGATCGCCTATATGCGCCGCCGGCTTACCGGCGACTACGACGAAGTCAACGCGCCGCTAATCCTCGACAAGTCGCTGTGGGAAACCTCAGGCCATTGGGAATGGTACCGCGAGAACATGTTCGCCGCGCAGTCCGCCGGTGACGAGGCCGAGGACAAACGCTGGTTCGCGCTGAAGCCGATGAACTGTCCCGGGCACGTGCAAATCTTCAAGCATGGCCTGAAAAGCTATCGGGACCTGCCGCTGCGGCTGGCCGAATTCGGTGTGGTGCATCGCTACGAGCCATCGGGAGCGATGCACGGGCTGATGCGCGTTCGCGGCTTCACGCAGGACGACGCACACGTATTCTGTACGGAAGCGCAACTGGCTGACGAGTGCCTGAAGATCAACGATCTCATTCTCTCGACCTATGCGGATTTCGGCTTCGAGGGCGAACTCACGGTAAAACTCTCGACCCGGCCGGAGAAGCGCGTCGGCACCGACGAGATGTGGGATCACGCGGAGCGCGTGATGGCGACGGTGCTCTCGCAGATCGAGGCGCAGGGCCACAACCACCGCATCAAAACCGCGATCAATCCCGGCGAAGGCGCGTTCTACGGTCCGAAGTTCGAATACGTGCTGCGCGACGCCATCGGCCGCGACTGGCAGTGCGGCACCACGCAGGTGGATTTCAACCTGCCGGAGCGGTTTGGCGCATTCTACATCGATGCCGACGGCTCGAAGAAAACGCCGGTCATGGTGCACCGCGCGATCTGCGGCTCGATGGAGCGTTTCATCGGCATCCTGATCGAACACTTCGCCGGCAATTTTCCGCTCTGGCTGGCGCCCATCCAGGCCGTCGTCACAACGATCACCTCGGAAGGCGATGAATACGCCAAGGTGGTCGCAGCAGCCGCGCGACGCGCTGGATTGCGCGTGGAGATCGATCTTCGCAACGAAAAGATCAACTACAAGGTTCGCGAACATTCGCTGGCGAAAATCCCGGCGCTGCTGGTCGTCGGCAAGAAGGAAGCCGAAACACATTCGGTTTCGATCCGGCGGTTGGGAAGTGACGGTCAAACCGTGCTGCCGCTTGCCGATGCGCTGGCTATGCTGGTCGACGAGGCGACGCCGCCGGACGTGAAGCGGGCGAAAGCTGCGGCTTAGGCAGCCTTGTGTTGTCCGATCTTGATCGGCGACTCGGCAGGAATGCCTGGTCCCTCGCGCAATCGTCTGATCATATTGAGGGTGAGCCCGCGCCCGTCCGCCCAATCGGTCAGGCGAATCTATTCATAATCGATCTAAATTGGCTTCCACCTGCCTCGTTGTTCGCTTATCTCCATGGAACGGAATTCCCTGGATCATCCACGAAGAAAGAAACTGCGGTGTCAGACGCCATCGACCTCCTGAAAATTCGCCGCTCGGTAAAACCCCGAGAGATGAGCGGTCCCGGCCCCTCTCCCGCCGAACTTGAAACCATTTTGACCATCGGCGCGCGGGTGCCCGATCACGGCAAACTGACGCCATGGCGCTTTATCGTGTTCGAGGGCGACGCGCGCCTTCGCGCCGGTGCGATCATCGCAGGGGTGTTCGCGCAAAAAAATCCGCACGCCGCGCCAGCCGAGGTCGATGTCGAGAAGCGCCGGCTGACGGATGCGCCGCTGGTGATTGGCGTGGTGAGCCTTACGAAGCCGCATCCCAAGGTGCCGCCATGGGAGCAGGAATTATCCGCGGGTGCCAGCGCGATGAACATCGTCACCGCAGCCACGGCGCTCGGCTACGGCGCGTGCTGGTTGACCGGCTGGTTTGCGTTCGACCGCGATGTGCTCAACGGATTGGGATTGAAAGCGGACGAAAAGCTTGCGGGCTTCATCCATATCGGCAGATCGTCGAAAGCAAGCGAGGACCGCCCGCGGCCATCGCTTGCGGATATCGTGACCCGGTTTTGAAGTGGCCTGCGCAGCCTTTGGCGGCGGGCTGCGTCTCCGGTGACGAACTAAAACCTCAAGACTTCGAGACGCCGCGTCGCAGGCCCCTCATCATCGGGACTCGCTAGTGGGCGACAACCTCGACCTCGCCGTCGACACCATTGACGACGTTGAAGGGCCGTTCGAACACCTTGCCCTCGTTCTTGGCGATGGCGCGATATTCGCCCTCGGACAGAACGACGCGCGGAAATGCGCCGATCGATTCCTTGATGACGTCACCGCCCGGTGTGATCACCGACCAGGCGGTGTTCGCCAGGGCTTCACCACCCTTGTCGCTGACCAGCTTCAGCGTGATGACAGCGGCGCGATGGGTGATGATCACGTCGGTCAGCTTGCCGGCCTGAACGCGGATATCCGAGCGGACAACGGAATTGGCGTCGCCGTAATTCGAAATGATGTAGTAGGTCCCCTCCGGCAGCAGTGCGACATCTCCGGCTGCAACACTGGGTATCAGCGAAGCGCGCTCGCCAACTTCAAACTGGCTGCCTTTGTAAATTGCGAATGAAATCTGGTTCTGCGGAATCTTGCTGGTGCCGACGCGGCCTTCGATGCGCAAGCCCCCGGCCGGAAGCAGGAAGGATTCGCGGCCGGTCTCGGATTTCAAAGTCACCGCGCGCACCGCGCTGACCAGCCCAAGGGCAACATGGACCACATAGCTGCCCGGCGGCAGCACGATGTTGGGCGTGGCGCCGCGGTCCTCGCGGATCAGTTTGAAAGTGCCAGTCTCGTCCGGCCGGTCCGAAAAAACTCGCCACACCAGTCCACCGGTGATGACGGGAAGGTCCTTGCCGTAACGCGCCGTCAGCGACAGCACGGCCTGGCCGGCCGTCGATGCGCCCGACGGCGCGGCAACCGGCGGCACGGTGATAGAGGGTTGAGTCAACGGCGCGGGCAGGCTGGGGCTCGAGGCCGGACCGGAAGGTGGCGCTAGATTCATCGCAGGCGCGGAAGGTTCGGGAACCGACGCCGGAGGCACCGGCGGCGGGCGATCGCTGAACATCTGAGCCATGGCCGGGGCCGTCATCAGCACGCCTGCGAGCGCAAGCGCAAGCAATGGCAGCAGGCGTCCACCCCGCCAGGACCGATAGATGCCGTTACCCCCTGATGTCATGGGGCATGCTTTTCACCGAAAACGCGGCAAATTCAAGCCTCCGGCCGGCCAGATAGTCGCCGCGGAACCCGCCAGTCAGCCTGGGTGTTACCTCCCGGGAGGTCGCAGTCCGGTCACAATCCCCGCCTTGACCCACCTCGAACGCGGCATAAACCATGCTTGTGGTACCTTCTGGCGGGATCGAGCCTTAGCAAATAGCTTTGTACCAGGAGATATCAGGTGCTGAATATTTTGATCGGACGCGGCCAAAACGACTCTGATGGCGCCGACAAGGTGGGTCTTGGGAGCATCAGGCGGCCGGTGATCGGGCTGGCGCTGGGCGGAGGCGCCGCGCGCGGGTTTGCTCATATCGGCATTGTCCGAACGTTGATTGCTCATGGCATCGTCCCCAATGTGGTAGTCGGCACCTCGATCGGCGCGGTAGTCGGCGGCGCTTACGCGGCCGGTCATCTCGACGCACTTGAAGAATGGGCGCGCAGCCTGCAGCCGCGAAACATCCTCGGCTACCTCGATATCCGCCTCAACGGCTCGGGCCTGATCGGCGGCGACAAGCTTGCCGCGCAATTGGAAGCCGCAATCGGGCAGGTCCTGATCGAGGAAATGCCACTGAAATTTGCGACCGTTGCAACCGAAGTCCGCACTGGACATGAGATCTGGCTGACCTATGGCCGCATGGTCGATGCGATGCGTGCCTCTTACGCACTGCCCGGAATATTCTCGCCGGTGCTGGTGGGTGACCGCTGGCTGGTCGACGGCGCGCTGGTAAATCCGGTGCCGGTATCGGCGGCGCGCGCGCTCGGCGCGGAAATCGTGATCGCCGCCAACCTGTCGAGCGACGTCTTTACGCACAGCACGACGATTTACTCCCATGGCGCGTCAGCAGAAGCGCCGGAGGCTGTGATCGAGCCAGCGCCAGCCAAACGCGGCTTGGCCAAGCTGTTTTCTCCAGAGCGTACAATGAAGCGCGAGTTTTTCGGCAGCGGCGGACGCCCGGGCATCTCCAGTGTCATGGTCGATGCCTTCAACATCATGCAGGACCGCATCACCCGCGCCCGTCTCGCCGGAGATCCGCCCGACTTGTTGATCTCACCCCGCGTCGGTCAAATCGGCTGGTTCGATTTCCACCGCGCCGACGATCTGATCGCGTTCGGCGCGCGCGCCGCCGAGCGCGCCATCGATTCCATCCAGGAAGCGATTCATATTCTTGCGCCTGGCGCAGGATCCGCCAAGGATTGAGCGTCCCCTCAAGCCTCAATCAGGCTGTCTTGATATATTCGCGCAGCGCTTCCTGCTCGTTCTCATATTCCCTGACGCGCCACTTGACGATGTCGCCGATGGAAATCAGGCCGACGACCTTGTCGCCCTCGATCACGGGCAGATGCCTGAATTTGCCCAACGTCATCATTTCCATGATTGCGGCGACAGTGTCAGTCTGCCTGCAACTAATGACCTTGCGCGTCATCACCGCGCTGACCGGCTCGTCCAGCACCCTCGCGCCCCGTTCGCCGAGCACGCGCACGATGTCGCGCTCCGACAGGATGCCTTCGATGCGGCCATTGCTCATTACCAATACGGCGCCAATCTTCCGTTCCCCCAGAATCTTGATTGCAGCCGAAAGCCTTGCGTCAGGCTCGACGCTCTGGATGTTGTGACCTTTGGTATCGAGAATTGCACGTACCGTCATTGTCGTCTCCCTGAAGCCGATCGCGCCCTTGAACGAGCGCGGTCTTTGTTCGCCTGAGTGTTCAATCAACAGTTCAGCGCCGGTTTGTTGCGGGCGCGTTCGGCAAGCACAGCTGTCCAAACTCGTTTGCGGGTTTATACTTGCCTGACAGACCTGACATGATGGATGAAATCGCCTTGCCCCGCAAGCGACGATCGGCTGCTATTCGACAACATCAGTTGATGACGCATCCGCAGCACGGACAGCGGGGCGCGGGACCGGATCGAACAGCGAAAACAACACCAGGCCTGCGAAAAATCCGCCGATATGCGCCTGCCAGGCGACGCTGGCGCCATCCGCGCCGATCGAGATCGATCCGATGCCGAAGATGATGTTGACGCCGAACCAGACCGCGAGAAAACCCAGCACACGCGTGTTGCGCAACGCGCGCATGAGCGAAAGCGCCGGCACCCGCGCCGCAACATCCGCGTCGCCGCGACTGAATGAGAGGAAGCTGCCCCGCACGAAGGCAAAGCGGATCGCGGCTGCCATCGTGCCGGACACCGACGCCGAAGCGCCGATCATCGGCGCTACCGCGTGCTCATGGGTGACGAGATGCGCCAGCGCGCCGGCAGCCGCCGTCACCGCCATGAATGCGAAAAACCGGAGCGCGCCGAACCGGCGCGCCAACGCGCTGCCGAAAGGCAACAGCCACAACACATTGAAACCGAGATGGCTCAGATTCGCATGCAGCAGCGAATAGGTCACAAAGCTCCAGATCTTGGCGCCGGCGCCGCCGGGAAACGCGACCGCCAGCAGTGTCGAATCGTAACGCTTGGGAATGAAACCGAACGCGTCAACGGTCCAGTTTTCCAGTTCAGGCGGAAGCAACACGCGCAGGTGAATGACCGCAAGCAGCAGGACATAAGCGGTCAGCGCGCCGGGCAGCGTCAGGATCGGTTCCCGCGGGGCGTCCTGCGACAATTCTGGAGAGGATTCCAAGGGCTCAAGACCTAAAAAGGATCGGCTCACGCGAGCGATTGCGCCCAATTAGGCGGCTTGGCGCTGCAGTGCAAGCACGGGATCGCCGCAGACTGGCAAAGCCAAGGAAAAAAGGGAGGCTTTATCGTTGCGTCGCACAAACTGACCTTTGTGCCGCCATGGCATATTGCTCCGCGTCGCCACAACAGACCATTGCTAAATTCAATTTGGGCCACCAGTTGCCGGCAGCCCTTCAAATACTCGGATTGCAATACTCTGATTGCAATGGCGCTCGCGGCCTCTTACGCTTGCCGGGAAAATGCGAGGAAAGAACATGGAAATCCAGGCCTTCGGCTATCTCGGCTTAGGAGCATCGAACCTCGACGACTGGGCCGCATTCGCCACATCTACGATCGGCATGCAGTCCGTGGACCGCGCCAGCTCGATGCGCGCCTTCCGCATGGACGACCGCAAGCAGCGGCTGTTTATCGACCGCACCATCGAACCTGGCACCCAGGTCTTCGGCTGGGAAGTCGCCAACGCTGCGGTACTCGACTCGCTCGCCGCCCGCCTCGAAGCCGCCGGCGTCGCCGTGAAACGCGAACCCGCCGCGCTGGCCGACCAGCGTTGCGTGGCGGGACTGATCTCCTTCGCCGACCCTGCCGGCAACCGCCTGGAAGCCTTCCATGGCGCCCACATCGCCGACACGGCCTTCAAGGCCAGCCGCGACGTCTCCGGTTTCCGTACCGGCCCGCAGGGTATGGGCCACACCCTCCTGACCTTCCCTGACGTCGACGCTGCCCTGGCGTTCTACAAGGACCTGCTCGGCTTTCGCATCAGCGACTTCATGGTCGCCCCGTTGAAGGCCTATTTCATGCATGTCAACGCGCGCCACCACAGCGTCGCCCTGGTCGCAGCACCGGTGCGCAGCATGCATCACCTGCTCGTCGAGTACTATCAGCTCGACGATGTCGGCCAGGGCTATGACCTGCTGCAGAGTACCCCGGAGAAAATCGTCGCTACGCTCGGCCGCCACCCGAACGACCTCATGACGTCCTATTACATGCGCACTCCATCCGATATCTACGTCGAGTGCGGCTGGGGCGGTAAGGAGGTCGACGACGCAACGCCGCCTGTGGAGATGGCGAGCGTGGGCAGCTTCTGGGGCCACAAGGGCCTGTTTGAGGACATCGGTGCGCCGCCTTCGGCCGTGCCGGATTTCGGCACGCGTCGCGCCCCCGTTCAGGTCATGGAAGGCAACTACCAGCGCATGGCCGGCATCTGCCCCTGGTGGGACGAGGCGCGCAGCAAAGCGCGCTAGGGTGCGCGGCGCTGATAGACATCGGTCGACTATCTCTCGTCGCCCGGCGATATCCGAAGTTACCCGCAAAGCCGGTCATGAACCGGAGATCGGGCAACCGGCGCGATAAAGCTCGTCCTCGGTGCTCACCCGGCTTCTTTTTCTGGAGCGCGATGTTCCGCCGAGGCCGGGTCGATCATCAAGATGAATTGTCGCAGCTTATCGATATACGTCGGCCAGGCGTGGGCCGTTTAGCGGCCCACGCGGACCGCAAATCGTAGCGGTTCTGGCGTGAAAATTGATGCGGCGTTACTTTGGGTCAGCGACCTTTTTGAGGACGAGATCCAATTTAACCAAAATCCTTCGGAGCAGGGCATTCTCCTCAAGCAGCGAGTGCATGTCGTCGCAGTGTTCGTCACCCCAAAGTGACGGTGCATCATTCTCCTCAAGTAGCGAAACAGCAACGCCGGTGTTTTCGTCAACCCAAAGTGAGGGTTCAGCGAGGCGGCGTTGCTTGTTAGGCGGCAGTTGTTCTAATCCCATGACTAATACCCCAATACAGATAGCCGAACGCGCCCCCAAGCCGTGTTTCCACGCGCCAAAAGTGAGTTGAGTCGGGAGGCAAATTTGAGTCCAAAATTTGAATCGTATGGGGCGCGTTGTCCCCGAAGCGGACATCCGTGGTGTTTCCAGCAGCCTGCTCTCGCCGCCTCCATGAAACAGCGCTGCACTGCGGACGAAGCCGTCTGATCTCGCGCGAAGGCATCCTGAAACCGACCACTGGCGCTAGCATCGAAGGTGCGTTGCAATTGATGTCGGCCTTGGCGAGCGATAAATCACAACCTCCTCGCCATGGTATATCGTGCTCCGCTCCAAGGTAAAATTTGATTTCTCCAGGACGCGGCGGGATGCACCATTCTCGACAGAAACCACGCCGACAAGGGACGGCAACTCAAGTTGCAACAGTCCGAGGTTCGTCAGCGCGTTCGTGATCTCACTCGCCAGCCCCTGGCCCCAAAGAACACGTTTAAACGTGTAGGCAATCTCGACCTCTTCTTTGTCATCCACGACGGCTTGCCGGATTCCCGCCCGCCCGGCGAACTCACCCGTCTGCGTTCTCACCACCCAAAGCCCAAAGCCATGTCGGTCCCAATGGGCCATGTTGACCGTCAGGTATGTTTTTGTCGCCTCAGGCGACCGCACACCGCCTAGATAGCGAGAAACATCCGGATCGAGGTGCAGCGCGACCAGGTCCGCAAGGTGACCTTCATGCAGCCTCTCGGCGGTTAGCCTACTGGTCCTGAAGTGTTCCATAAAATCTTAAATCGCCGCTCGTTCAGGAAACCGTCAAGTGACGCGCAGCTTTCGAAATACGATGCGCGGTTAAACGCAAGCATTAGCCTAACAAAAGCCGGTTCATTTGTGAATGCGATAGCATCGATGATGCGTTTTTTTGGCGGGCGCGGGAAATTGCACATCGCGCCATGTCCGTCTCGTGCCAGGTGCGAACATCGTTCGGTATCTTCGGTGAAGAAGGCAAGATAGAAGGTCCCGCACCTGTGCGGGGTGGATAGGCTTCCGCCATGCTGGGAAACGTGGCCCCGCGTTAGGCGCATGACTTTCCGCAATCTCTCGTTAGCGGCGTACCATCGGCAACGTTAGCCCCCCGATTCTTAACCCTTGCGGTTACTGCGCCCGCCCACCATCATTGGTGCCAATTCTTTATCGCAGCCAGGTGCTGATCATGCTGGGCACGAGTAGTTGGCAGCTCCGCGACGGTGAGCAAATCATTGCTTGCAATGGAAGCCTGTTGGGTCGTAGGCACTTTTTGATCGGAATCACCCGCATTCGCAATGAAGCACTTATTCTCCGAGACACATTGGACTACGTCGGCAAGCACGTAGACGCGATAGTCGCCTATGATGACGCGAGTACGGATCGAACGCTGGAGATTCTTGGCGGACACCCAAAAGTCGCTCTGATCGTGACAAATCGGTCGTGGGAAACGGACATCGAGGTACGCCGGATTGCCGAGGGTCGACATCGCGGACTTTTGCTGCAGACGGCGCGCGAACACTTGCAGTTCGACTGGATGTTTTGCTTCGATGCGGATGAGCGCGTTACCGGAGATCTACGCGGATTCATGGAACGAACGCATTCTGGCGATTACGACGGCGTGCGGGTTCAACTGTTCGACGCCTATATGACACCTGGCGATCATGCACCCTATCAAGCCGATCGCGAACTGTTGGGCTTTCGTCGTTTCTTCGGCCCGGAACGCCGAGACATTCTGATGTTGTGGCGAAACCGGCGGGAGGTCATCTTCGCGAAGCACCATGGGCGAGAGCCGGGCGGCGTAGAACGCGTGGGAACCGGTCTGTATTGCCAACACTATGGCAAGTCGTTGTCGGTCGAACATTGGGAAGAGACTTGCGAATACTACATGCGACACTTTCCGTTCGATACCTACGGACGAAAATGGCGCGAGCGCAAAGGTCGAGCAATCCACACCCAATCTGACTTCATGCGGCCCTTGTACGAGTGGGGTGAAACGCTCTTTGCGAATGCGATCAAGATGTGACTTGTCCGAAAATCGAGCGTGCCTTCCGCCCGCCTGGCAGACGAACAAAACGGTCAACTAAGTCAGCGAATGCAAAGCCTTGACGGCGGCCTCGCGGCTCTCGACAGCAACAAACAAATTCACCGAATGCGGCGACAAAACATATTTGTCGGCGATAATCCCGTGATGTTGCAAAATCTGAATCGCCTTAAACGGCAAGTCTGAAGAAACGCCGCCGAAGCAGGTGAGGCTCACCGAACTTAAAGCCTCACGCTGTTGGCGCAAGTCTTTGCTCCTCTCCAGCGTGCGCAGCAAAGTGTCGAGCGATTCCGAATCCGAAGTCATCATCATGCGCGTTTTTCCGGCGGTGAAAGCCGAGGCGAGGAGCTGCGGCCAAGATAAGCCGCTTTGTTTAAGATGCTGCGCGAATTTCTCAAAGCCTTGATTGAGATCCGCCGAATCGATCTCCACATGCTCAATGCGGGCAATTGAGTTGACGGCCAAGACTTTTCCGCTTTCCATCCCCATAACCTCTCTCATCACTTGCGTGCTGTGTTCAGCGTCACCCAATTTTTTTAGAACCAAAGGAACATTTTGGCTTTGTGCCAGCTCCACGCTGCGAAAATGCAAGACCTTGGCGCCCCAAAAACACATTTCGGATAGCGATGTAAAATCCAGCTGACGCAAGGGTTTTGAATTCGCCACGATGCGCGGATCGGCCGAGCAAACTCCGTCGACCTCTTTAATGATCTCACAGCACTCGGCTTTCAGCGCCGCTGCCATGGCGACCGCAGTGGTGTCGCTGCCACCTCGGCCCAGCGTCGTTATTTCTTTGGTCACCGGATTCACGCCCTGAAAGCCGGCCAAAACCACGATGCGTCCGCGGTCGAGTTCTTCGCGCACGCGAATGGGCCGCACATCTAAAATGCGCGCGGAAGAGTGGGATTCGTCGGTCATCACTCCAGCTTGACTGCCGGTAAAACTTATCGCCGGGGCGCCAAAATCGGACAGCGCCATGCTCATTAGAGACATACTGATGCGCTCACCGGTGGTTAGCAACATATCGAGTTCGCGGCGATTGGGATGCGGGCTTACTTGATAAGCCATTTTAACAAGTTCGTCGGTGGTCTTACCCATCGCTGAAACGATCGCTACGACCCGATGACCACGCCTGTGCAGGTCGGCGAGACTGCTTGCAACCGCGCGAATTTTTGCCGGCGTTTCAAGGCAGGTGCCGCCGTATTTCTGCACGATGATGGGATTGTTGCGCATTCTACTTACAGAGATACCCCGAGCGAGCCCTGCGCGCCAGCGCGAACAAACTGCAACACGCGCGGCTGCGCGCCCGTATCAGGAAGACAGTCCGCTTTGGGTTAAACTCGGAAGCCCGGACGCGCAACATGAAGGTCCGCTTTGCGGCCCAGGTGGCGCATGGTCATTCGGGGTATCCGGCGACCCGCAGGTCGGAGAGAAACCCTTCCGCAAATCCGGGTGTCCGCGACGGTGGCTTGATGCTTGCGAGGTGGCTTTCTGGAACGATCTCCAGAAGCCGGGCGGTGGCCTCCCGCGCCTCTTCCAGCCGGCCCAGACGAACCAGCGCTACGATCACAACACGACGGCTAGAGCCATTTTTGGGCATTTCTTCGACAGCGCCAAGCGCGGCGTCAAGGGCGTCCGCATTCCTGTGGCACATTAGATAGGTCGTTCCCAGACCGTGAAGCATATAGCCCATTTCCTGGTCCCGTGGGCTGATCCTGATAGCTCGAACGAAGCAATCGATAGCCTGCTCGGTGTCACCCGACCACATGTGCACAAAACCGAGGCTGTGGAGCGCCTGCGCCGAGTTGGGGTGCAATCGCAGCGCACGGTTGAGCGCGGCGGACGCCGTCCCGAAGTCTCCTCCCGATCCGCCGGCCGTCTTGTCCGCGAAATACGCGAGAGCGTATCCTGCCACGCGCAGCGTTGTCGGATTGTCGTCAGCTGCACCAATTGCCCCGCGTGCCAGTGCGATCGCCTCTTCACGATCCCCCGGCGCAGTCCAACCAAGAGCGTCGCGTATAGCATAGGCCAACGCCAGATAACCCTTTGCGAGTTCGTAGCGGGGATCGATTGTCACTGCATTGCGCAGGAAGCCAATCGCCGCATCGAGGGACTCATGTGTGGCAACATAGATTTGATGAACACCGCGGAGATACAGATCATAGGCATCCAGATTGTCGGTCGGCTTCGCCCAGGCACGCACGGTTTCGGCGCGCCGAAGGCTCGGTTCGATGGCTCCGACAACGCTATCGGTAATGCGGTCCTGCAACTCGAAAATGTCGTCGAATGCGCCCTCAAATCGATCAGCCCAGACATGGCCGCCCGTCGCGGCCTCGATCAACTGCCCGGTGATCCGTACCCGCCCGCCAGCACGCCGGATACTCCCCTCCAATAAGTAGCGCACGCCCAACTCGCGCCCTACCTGCTTGATGTCGACCGCGCGCCCCTTGTACGTGAACGAAGAATTCCGGGCGATCACGAATAGCCATCCTGTACGCGACAATGCCGTGGTGATGTCCTCCACCATGCCGTCGGCGAAGTATTCCTGCTCAACGTCACCGCTCATGTTCTGGAACGGAAGCACCGCGATGGACGGCTTGTCAGGCAGGGCGAGGCTTGGCTGCGGCGCAAGGGGCATCGTGCCAACCCTCACACGGAAGATGCGCAAGGGCCGTGCGATGTTTTTGAGTTGGTGTTCGCCGGCATCCTCAAAGGCGATATCGAGCTTGTCGCGGACCTGGCGATGGGCGTCATCGGAGACACAGATCCCCCCCGGCTCGGCCATCGCCTCGAGCCGTGCTGCGACATTGACACCATCGCCGTAGAGGTCACTACCCTCAACGATCACATCGCCAAGATTTATCCCGACGCGAAGGATGATTTTCCGCTCCTCGGGAACGCCCTCGTTGGCGGCAGCCATGGCTTCCTGCATGTTCACGGCACACTCGACGGCATTAACGGCACTGGCGAACTCTGCCAGGACTCCGTCGCCCATCAACTTGACGACACGGCCATAGTGCTTCGTCATCAGCGGCTGAACGATATCTCTTTGCCAGGCCTTGAGCGCTGTCAGGGTGCCGGCTTCATTGACTCCCATCATGCGACTGTAGCCGACCACGTCGGCCGCCAGGATCGCGGCAAGGCGACGTTGAGTGCGTTCTTCGGCCATTTCGGGGTGCCGGTTCAATGGGTGCCGTACAGAAACTTATAGCTGCGGCATCCTAACCGTCTATGGGATTGGAGTCCGGTCCGGGCCAAACTCGGACCTCGGTCCGCCTCCGCACGAGGTCCGTTCATCCCCGAACAACGGACATTGCCATGCCGCTTCGGCATTTCCGTTTCGTGCCCAAATGCGGTCATCACGCAGGTGCTGCAATGCCTCGACATTAGATCGTGCCTACGAATCGCTCGCAGCGAGTTGCATCAACACGCTACATCATTCCCGATTTCGAGAAGGGGCTGGGGGAGTTCGCAGAGGGCGTGCTCTCGATCTCGCCCACAAACTACGATCTGGCCCCCGCCTTGTCGGACCCGTTCCGCAAGCGATTTGGCTATTTCATGGTGCATGAAGCGATCGAGCAAGCGGTTGCTCTCGACGTGCTCGTGCAGGCGATCGAGCGAGCGAAGTCGCCAAAGCCGAAAGCAGTGACCGAAGCCTTGCACGGTGTGCGCTTCGAAGGTGGCTGGACCAAAGCAATGCCCGGCGGTGCGGTTCAATTCGATCAGACCGGCCTGAACACGCTTTCGGTACCGATCATGGTTCAGTGGCGCAACAAGGAGCTGGTGACGGTCTGGCCGAAGGACGTCGCCAAGGCTTCCCCGGTGTGGCAGTCCTAAACGGACCAATGAGACCAAAATCGACCATTCAAGTCACTTCCGCTTATCCTCCTGGCGCGGAATTACTGCGGACATCGCTGGTGGTCCGTTTCGTGCCCATGAACGGACCCGTGCATCGCAGCAATCGGCGCCTTTATTCGATCTCACTTCGTCGGCGCGGGCGAGCAATGAGACGGGTACGGCAAGGCCGAGTGTCTTTGCAGCCTCGAGATTAAGTAGCCGTTCAACTTTTGCGGACAATTGCACTGTCAAATCGGACGGCTTCTCGTCCTTGAGAATGCAGCGCCACGACGCAAAGAACAAAATGGTTGAGCTAGTCTAGTTCCTCGCGCACAAAATCGCATGGATGATGCCCGCGAGATTGGGCGGCATCCAGATCAATTCCCCGGCTCCGCTTTCATCAATTGAGTATTTGCGAAGTCGGGTTTGCCGGGAGATCACAAGTCAGGCCGTTTTCCGGCCAGCAAAGTACCCGTAAACAAACAGAACGATGATCGCGCCGACCACGGCGCCGATCAAACCGGCTCCTTCGCCCGGTCCGTACCAGCCGAGCATTTGTCCGAGGAAGCTGGCTACGAAGGCGCCAACGATGCCGAGGATGGCGGTGAGGATGAACCCCTGCGGCTCATTGGGTCCTGGCATGATGAACTTGGCGATAACGCCCGCGATAAACCCGATAATGATCGTCCAGATGATGCCCATCTCGCGTTCCTCCATGGTTTAAGGGTTTAAGCGTTCTGACCGGGAAGCCGGCCGCCCGGCGTGTATTTATCCACGGCCGCCGGCAATTCGCTCGAAAGCCTGGCGAGAAGCTCGTCCTGCGAAAGGCCGGTTTGCTTCTCCAGGGCTGCCAGGACATCCGCCCCAATCGCCGTTCTGAGTTGAGGTGGAGCAATCTCCTTGTTGGGGCCGTCATTGACCCACGACTGAGCAACCTCTCCATGACCGCTCTGCTTGAATCGTTCGAGCAATTCACCAAGACCGCCGCCCAGAAGACCTCCCACGCCGCCCGCAGCGCCCTCGCCACCCAAGTTACCGAGCACGCCGCCCAAACCCGGTTGCGTGCCGCCGCCGGCCTTGTCTCCGGTTGCTCCTGCGCCCTTGAGCATCTCGGCGATTTTGTCGCGGTTTTGGTAGCCCGCAATTGCGAGCAATCCCAAAAGTGCTGTCATCGATGGCATCTTGCTGGCCATTTAACTCTCCTCGGCTGGTTGCTTACGGTTGTCATCCTTACTTCAGTTGCACGCTGACGGCCGATATCTTCTTCGAACGCGTAAGGTCGGCGGTCGAAATAATCTAGCGATATCGGCGAGTCCAGGGCGATGCCGACAAGGTCTCGCGCGATGAAGGCGCCAGGTACGGTGGGCTTGAGGTAGTGCGGGCAGCTTCCCCGCGCAATTGCGAGCCCTCGCCATGGGCTATTTATTTTTCCAACATTACCGCTATGGGCTTGTCTTTGGGTTGGCGCGACCTTCGGCGATTTGCCCCCCGAAGCGGACCTGGCAGAGCGCCAATTCCAGGGCATCAACCGCGCAATCGCGCTCTCGCCGCCTCCGCAATTTCAAGCGCGGGCGCCAACCGCTGATGCGCGCCGATCTCGGCCTGAATTCGGTGTGTGATTTGTTGAATGCGGTTTTGAGCAGCTTGGCTCAGTCGCCATTAAGGGAAAGCCTGGGCAACTATAACCCCTGACAGCAACAGGGAAACCGTTACGCTAAGAACTGCGCCGACCAGCAAGCCGTGTAGGATTGTTTCAAGGCGACTCATATTCAAAGAACATACCCGACAAGTAAGACAGAAATATTATCCCTCATTTCTCCTTTGCCTCCGAGCGGCCAGGGCCAAAACCCAATAAAATTCTTTCGGCAATTGTGAAATGGCACACAGACTGGAGCCGTTCAGTCTGGTTGTGTTAGGTGGATGGTCGCGGGCTTGGCTAAGAGCGCGCCACGCGGTCTTGGAATGAAATTGAATTGACGAAAATACGCAACTCTGCTACGGGCCGTCAGTTTTCGATCGTAGCCGGTATTGCGAAAAGCATGCGGCATCTTAGGAGGATCGTTATGCGCGATTTCAATTGCACGGCCACCATGGTGTGGACCGCTCTCATTCTTGAGTCCACCTTGAGCGGGTGAACCAAAGAGATTTCGCGTGCGCTAAATACCGCGTACAGGAGATTTTTCTGGGCCCCGCCGGCGACGGACGGGGCTTTTTCTATTTCTTTTTTCTGCCCACTGTTGCCCGGCGGTGCCCCTGTGAAGAGGACGCAGGGTCATGTGGTACTTTTGGCCCGATTTAGCATTTGATCTTGTCAAGGGGCTGGTAGCCGGAGGTGCATCTCTAGCGCTTCAAGCGGCCGCCCCCGTGACGCTCCGCGCCTTGAGGCGGTTTCGTGCGCGTTGGTCTGCTCGGAAGGCCGCAAGAAAAGCAGACCGCAGCACGTCAGTGAATGATGACGGTTAGGAGGATAATCGCATTAAACTAGCCCGCCCGGCGCGCTGTTCGGCGGGCTAAAACAATAAAGGAGGGCCCTGAGAAAGCCCTCCCTCGTTTGTGCTGATCTTTTCGCGCTAGGAGCCGGAGGACGACACCCCCACCCCTCCCCGCGACGACCAAACCCTGTTTGACACCGCCTGTGTAACAACCTCGCTGGCCCCTGGAGAAAGCCGGCGAGAGTTGTAGAGGCGCGGACACTAGCAGGTCCTCGCCGATCGCCAACTGCATAGTTAACTTAACGTTAACAGCGCAAAGCCGCCGCCGACGGCCCGAAAATGCGCCTGTGGCATAGACGCTGCACGGCCTGTCTTGCAAAACAAGGAAGGGAGTGCGCGTGCGCGAAAGCGGGACAAATGTGTCCCGCCAAGCTGGGCGCCGGGGCAAGGCCGAAGAATGAAACACCCGTCAAACCGCGAATTTTTTGCATATTGGGACCGCAAGCGCGCCGGGGCACGCGCGCCGGACCGAAGCGAGATCGAGCCCGAAGCGGTGCGCGATCTGCTCGGTGACATCTTCGTGCTGTCTTATGACCCGACCGCCGGATATCCATTTCGCGTCGCCGGCACCCGGGTCTGTGCCCTGCTCGGCTGCGATTTGAAGGATCGGAGCTTTTCCGCGCTATTTAAACCGGACGGCCGCCGCGAGATCGGGGACATCATTACGGTGGTAGCTGAGGAAATGCTGGCTGCCGTCGCCGGCATTACCGCGACGTCGCAGGATGGCTCGCCGGCGCATCTGGAATTGCTGCTGTTGCCGTTCAACACCCGCGCTCACACACCGCTTAGCCTGACCGGGTTGTTGGCGCCGTTCGAACGCGAACAAGGCCCGCTCCGGGACTTCAAACTGACATCCTGGCGCTATCTTGGTCACCCTCCGCAGCGCCTGGTTCCGCGCGCACTGCGCAAGCTCGCGATCGCGCGCGGCTTCATGGTCTATGAAGGCCTGAGCTAAATCATTCCGCCAGTTCCGGCCACGGCACGATGGTGGATTTCACCGTCTTCATCGCCATCGCATCCGCAACCGCGCGCCCGATCCCTTCCTCGGAGAACGGATACAGCGTCTGCATTTCGAGCCAGGGATATCTGTCGCGAGTCCGATAGAGCATGTCGACGCCGAGCGGCAGATCGTTTCCGGTAAATCCCCACGACCCCAAAACGTTGAGGTCCTTGGTGCAGATGCGGTGCCACGACGTCGTGATCGAACCCGCATCGGTGAACTGGCCCATCTCGACATAGGTGCCGCCGTCGCGCAGCATTTCGATGCCTTCGGGACCGGCGCTCGGATGCCCCGAACAATCCATCACAAGGTCGGCGCCGAAGCCTCCGACGATATCGCGCACTTTTTTGATCCGTGCTTCCGGCGTCTTGACCTCCTCGATATCAACCGTGGCTTCCGCGCCAAATTTACGCGCCAGCGCAAGGCGCGGCACCTCCGGCGCGCCGACGCAGATTACGCGCCCCGCCCCCATCTCCTGTGCGGCAGCGACTGCAAGAATTCCGATCGGGCCGGAGCCCTGGATCACCACGGTATCGCCCCAGGTGAACCCGCCCGATCGCGTGGCGCGGTTGAAGGCGCGGATGCATGAGGTCAGCGGCTCCGACAAGGCGCCGAGCCGCAGCGACATATCATCCGGGAGCTTGTAGATCTTGGTGCCCGGCAGCATGTCGAGATCGACGTAGACATATTCGGCCCATCCGCCCCACAAATGCGGCGCCTTGTCGAAACCGAGATAGCGCCCGTAATACACCGGCGTCAGGCACTTGTTCGCGCTCTCGGGATAGTGAACGCAGTAATAGCAATGACCGCACGGCATCAGCGGCGGGATCATCACCTTCGATCCCACGGTGAGCGGCTTGCTCATGAAGTCTTCCTTGAATTCCGAGCCGACCTCGACCAGCACGCCGCCGATTTCGTGGCCGAGCGTGAACGGCCAGGGCAATTGCTTCGGCCAGTGGCCCTTCAGGATATGCAGATCCGTTCCGCAAACGCCGCAGGCGCCGACCTTGATCAGCGCGGCCTTCTTCGGAATTTTCGGCCATGGCACGGTGCGAATGACCGGCCGCGCGCCGGGACCGTCATAAGTGCAAACACGAATGTGTTCCATGAACTTTTCCTCCGGCCCTTCGGCGATGGTTGATTGCTGTGCTTGGGCGGAAAGAAGACTAGGTGAACTCGGTGAGGATGCCAATGTGTCGCCTGGTGCGTTCAACTTTCCCGCAACTGACAGGCCTGCCGCACCGTCTCACCTTGCGCGGCTATCTCAAAAGGACCGAGACGCAATCGCTATCGGGCAAAGGTTCGACGACAAGACGACGGTACTCGGGGCTCTGGTGCTGATGCGGCGCGCCGAGCGTCGTATGCCGCGCTCTAAGCCCAAGGGCGGACATGCGCGACGCGAATTCATCACGCTGGTTGGCGGTGTGGCGGCGACGTGGCCGCATGTTGTCCTCGCCCAGCAGGCCAAGCGCTGCTCGCGCGTGCGGATCTGGCTCTAGTAATGAGCGGATGCCTCCGATTTTCCTGAAATGCCTCGCCGATCACCCGCTCTGACGGAAGCACCGCCTGCTGCTTTCGGGCACCGCCCAGGTTCGTGGGGAATGCGCCTCACCGGATGCTATCGATGCAACGCCGCCTTACTGCTTCACTGGCGGCAGCCGCGCGAGACAGGCCGTTCGCGAGCGGGGATGCCATTGCATAGCCGGCGTCTGTGCCTCCGGCCGACTGGCCAAAGATCGTGATCCGCTCGGGATCGCCGCCGAATGCGGCGATATTCGTCTTCACCCAGTGCAACGCGGCTTGCTGGTCCAGCAGGCCATAATTGCCGGACACATGGTTGGGGCTTTCCGCGTCCAGTTCAGGGGGCGCGACGCCCTCGCGTATTCGAGCGTTGAGGCTGTGAGATCGCTCGCATTACGTCTTCCCTGCTTTGTTTATAAGGCCCTGCAACCAATCGCTCAACGGCTCGGGTGCCTTCTCGTGGCGTCGGCGCGGTATATCTCGCGGTGGCGGTTCTGATCGGATCAGGTCTGGTTCTTCTTGCCGTCGCATACCAGCCGCCAGCGAATTCCGTGATTATCGCTGCGGCATCCACGCGGATCGATCGCAACACCGCGATCGCTGTGATCGCTGCCGGTCTGATCTGGGGTCGGTTCAATGTCGGCTTTGCGATCATCTTCAGCTTCGGGCCCCGCCGGAGTTCGATTTTGGCGCCGCCACGATCCTGGCCTGCCCGATCCTGCTTTGGGCGTTCAATCGCATTCCCGCAGCGATGCAGCGGGCAGCGTAATCACGACCTTGTACAACCCGCGCTAACTAGCTG